>NZ_BDAZ01000071.1 GCF_001612725.1 Nocardia anaemiae NBRC 100462
CGGTTCGGGTGCCGGGGGCGCCTCGATCTCCGCCTGCGGCGGCAGGATGGTCGCGAGGCCGCGTAGCGCCCGGCCGAAGTCGGGATCGATCAGATCCGAGGCCGGATCGTCGAGCGGGGAAACCGAGCCGCCGTGCGCGTCGGGCTGGTAGCGCCAATGCGCCGCGATCTCGGAACGGCCGTTCTGCCATTGCAATTGCGCGACCCAGAAGCCCTTTTCGTCCTTCCAGGCATCCCATTCGGCGTTCTCGAGTGTGTGCCCGCGCTCGGTGAACGCGGCGGTGACGATATCGATCAGGGTTTCCACGGCCGGACCGTCGGCGCGCACCGGATGCGCCTTCTGCGCGAGTTCGGCGGCGCGGGCCCGCTCCAGCAGCACCGGGTAGGCGAATCGCTCCACGCGACTCAGCGGCATACCGGATTCTTCGGTGACCTGTTCAACGGATGCCCCGGCACGGATACGAGCTTGAATATCGCGGGGACGCATAGTTGCTTCCATCTCGATCTCAATCTGGCCGAATCGGGCAAGGTCTCCGCGTGCTGCGGCTCGAAGCTTGTCGTCGGCGGGCAGCCGGTACTTGGTGCCGGTCTCGGTGTCGATGCACACGATGTGCGTGGAGTCGGGCGTCACCCCGATCACTCGAAGTTCACGCACCGTTACCTCCTTATCGCGTCGGCTCGCGACACCGCCCACTTTCCGAAACAGTAGTGCACTACTGAGGATCTCGAGGCAAGACACGCGGGGCGGAAATCTGTGAAAGACCCTCCGCGCCCCGCTAATCTGCTCTATTCGTATTTTTGGCCGCGTGGCCGCGGCGTGTTCGCGGCCCCCTGGTGTCTCGCGTCCGAGCCGTCGAGACTCGCGACTTCGTCGCATGCGCTTCGACGACTCGGACGCGAGACGGGCCGCGAACGGTCGCTCGTAAGACTCGCTCCGTGGTGGTCGGTGGTGCGGGTCACTTGCGTCGAGTTAAGTGTTCGCGGCCCGTTGGTTGGGCCATGGTGGTTTGAGCCGAGTGGTTTGTCAGCCGAGTTTCTCGACAACCCAGTCGATGCTACGCGTCAGCTGCGAAACATCCTCGGGGTCGATGGCGGGGAACATGCCGACGCGCAGCTGGTTGCGGCCGAGCTTGCGGTAGGGCTCGGTGTCCACGATTCCATTGGCGCGCAGCACCTTGGCGACGGCGGCCGCATCGACCGAGTCGGCGAAGTCGATGGTGCCGACGACCTGCGAGCGGTGCGCCGGATCCGCGACGTACGGGGTGGCGAAGGAGCTCGACTCGGCCCAGGAGTACAGCCGCGACGAGGAATCCAGCGTCCGCTTGACCGCCCAGTCCAACCCGCCGTTGCCGTTGATCCACTCGATCTGGTCGGCGAACAGCAGCAGGGTGCCGAGTGCGGGGGTGTTGTAGGTCTGGTTCTTGGTGCTGTTGTCGATCGCGATCGGCAGCGAAAGGAAGTCCGGCGTCCAGCGACCCGAGGCCTTGATCTCCTCGACCCGGGCCAGCGCGGCCGGGCTCATCAGCGCGACCCACAGGCCACCGTCGGAGGCGAAGCACTTCTGCGGTGCGAAGTAGTACACATCGGCGTCGGTGATGTTGACCGGCAGACCGCCCGCGCCCGAGGTGGCGTCGATGGCGATCAGCGCGTTCTCCGAACCGGCCGGACGCTGCACCGGGATCGAAACACCGGTGGAGGTTTCGTTGTGCGCCCAGCCGATGAGGTCGGCCGACGGGTCCGAAACCGGCTCGGGCGCACTGCCCGGCTCTGCCGAGACCACGATCGGATCGCCGATGAACGGGTTGCCCTTGGCCACGGCGGCGAACTTCGAGCTGAACTCGCCATTGGTCAGGTGCAGCGAACGCTCGCGGATCAGGCCGAAGGCGGCGGCATCCCAGAACGCCGTGGTGCCGCCGTTGCCGAGCACCACTTCGTAGCCCTCGGGCAGTGCGAAAAGTTCACGCAGGCCGCTGCGCACGCGCGCGACCACATCCTTGACCGGCTTCTGCCGGTGACTGGTTCCGAACACCGAGGCGCCGACGGAGACCAGAGACTGCAACTGCTCCGGGCGCACCTTGGAGGGGCCACAGCCGAACCGTCCGTCGGCGGGCTTGAGATCGTCGGGAATGGTCGGGAACTCAGCGGTCATGGCCAACAGGGTAGACGGTGGTAATGCTGTGACACTGACCACACTCCAGCTAACGTAGTCGCCCATGGACCTTGCGTCGGCTAACTCGGGGTGGCGAGCGCGTAGCAGGGGGCCGCGGAATTTCGGACTGCGCGCGGGGGCGCTTTCGGATTCGCAGCGGCGCGAATTGCTCATTCACGGCGTGATGGGCTCGGCGACCATCCTCGGTGCGCGGCCGCGGCGCAGCGAACCCGGACACGTTTTCTGGGTTCGAGTGCAGGTCGAAGGCGCGCTGCCATACGAGACCCGGGTGCGGCAGCGGATGCGGCCGGATGACCTGGAGTGGATGCAGCCCGGTGATGTGGTCGGCTGCCGGGTCGATCCGGGTGATCGCGACCGCCTGGTGCTCTACGTGCCCGATATCGCCGAGACCGGCCGGGCGAGCATTTCGAAGATCCTCGCCGACGGTCGCCGTGCCGATGCCACCGTGCTCGCCGCCGCACCGGTCGCCGCCGACTACGCCGGTCGCGATGACCCGGTGCTGCGGCTGGACCTAGAACTGCGCGCCTGGGACGAGGCGAAACCGTGGCGGGTGCGACTGATCCAACCGGTACCGCTGGCCGCGATCGGCCTCGTCGATCTGGGCCAACACCTCGAGGTGGCCTTCTTCACAGTCGACCACGGCGAATCCGTCGCGGTCGATTGGCTCGCTTCCCTCGACGACGACTAGCGAGGCGGCTCGATGATCGAGCCGCCGTTTCGCTAACTCTTGGCCTTCACCCGGGCCAGCGCATGTCCGGTCAGTGCGATGAGCGCGGTCTTGGCGGATTCTCGATCCCTGGCGTCGATCATCATCACCGGAACATCGTCGGATAGCGAGAGGGCATCGCGGATGGCCTCCTCGGGAAACCTGGGGGCGCCTTCGAATTCGTTGACCGCGACCAGGAACGGTAGGCCGAGTTCCTCGAAATAGTCGACCGCCGCGAAACTTTCGTCCACCCGCCGGGTGTCGACCAGTAGGATCGCGCCGATCGCGCCGAGGCTGAGGTCGTCCCACATGAACCAGAACCGGTGCTGGCCAGGTGTGCCGAACAGGTACAGCACCAGATCGTCGTTCAGGGTGATCCGGCCGAAATCCATCGCCACCGTGGTGGTGGTCTTATCCGGGACCGCCGAGGTGTCGTCGATTTCGGAGCTCAGATCGGTCATCAGGGCTTCGGTTTTCAGCGGAACGATATCCGAAACCGCGCCGACCAGGGTGGTTTTGCCGACCCCCATCTCCCCGGCTATCACGATTTTCGCCGAGACCGCGCGGGATGTGGTCTCGGGTGGTGCTTGTTCAGGTGCGGTCATCGAACATCCTCGGCTGCAAGGGGTTTCAACTTACCAGTGGCTCTTCCGTCACGTACCCCCCGCTGATACCGGTTCAATCCTGTGCGGATCGCTTCCGGGTCGCGGCGCGTGCTCGCCGCAGATTCCGTTGCCGCCGACCCCGATTCGGCCCCTCCCGGCACCAACTGATTCCCTGGATCTCGTTTCGGTAGCCCGGACGTTGTCCTTTCCGTGATCGTGACATCCGCCGCCCGCTGCGCCGCGGACCAGCCTTCATCCGCCGCCGAATGCCAATTGGTCAAAATCGGTAGCTCCCCTGTAGTCGGATCAGCCAACCACGCCGACATCATGCCCGCGAAAATCGGCGTCGCCGCTTCCCCCTCGGTGGGCTGCGCCGATCCGTTCGAAGTGGATTCGACGGACTCCGCCGAATCCCCGTCTTCGGTTTGGAAGAACGAGGTGGTCTTGGCCACCCGCTCCTGCGGACCGGTCGGGGGACCCGAATCGGCCACGCTAGCGGACGGGGCAGGCGCGCCAGCGGCCGCGGTGGTGCTGGCCGGCTTCGCGGCGGCCCCGCCCGCCTTGCGACGGCCCTTGCGATTGACTCCCGGAACTCGTTTCGGCAGACCATAACTGGTGATCACCGGCGGCGCCGCGGGGGCGTCGGGTTCCGGTTCCGCAGGCTTGGGCGCCGCCGACGGCGGGGCACCGATCCGCCGCGCCGCGGGTTCGGCCTTGGCAGCAGGCGTGACCGTCTTGGTCGCGGTCTCGGCAATCCCCGCGCCCGCCTTGGCGACACCCGCGCCCGCCTCGGCCGTCGCCTTGGTACCGAGCGTGTCCCGGTGCACCGGAATCACCGGCTTCAGCGTCGCCGGATCATCCGAATCCTGCGACGGCACCTCGATCAGCGCGGGCGGAATGTGCAGGCTCGCGGTGATTCCCGGACTGAGCGCACGATCGTGCGTCCGGCGCAGCCGAACCGTGATGCCGTGTCGCTCGGCTAGTTTGCCGACCACGAACATGCCCATCTGCCGCGTCGTCGCGACGGTGGCCGCGGTCGGCGTCGCCAACCGCTGGTTGATCTCGTTCAGTTCGTTCGCCACGATGCCGATGCCCTCATCGACGACCTCGATGAGCAGGCCGCCCTCGGAGGTGCGGCTGTAGGCGAAGGTGACATCGCTATCGGGCGGTGAGGCCCGCAGCGCGTTCTCCAGCATCTCCGCGATCAGATGCACCACATCGGTGGCCGCGATGCCCGCGACCCAACCGTCCGGTGTGGCACCGGATTTGACCCGCTGATAGTCCTCGACCTCGGAGACCGCGGCGCGCAGAATATCGCGCACCTCGACCGGTCCGGATCGATCGTGCCGCGACCGTGTTCCGGCCAGCACCAGCAGATTGGCGCTATTGCGCCGCATGCGCGCGGCCAGGTGGTCGAGTCGGAACAGGTGGCCGAGCCGCTCGGGATCCTTCTCCTCGAATTCCAGCGCCTCGATCATGCTGAGCTGGCGATCCACCAGGGTCTGGTTGCGCCGCGCCATGGTCTCGAACATGTCGTTGACCTGATCGCGCAGCAGTTGCTGCTGTGCGGCGAGTTTGAGCGCCTGGGTGTGCAAACCGTCCACGGTGCGGGCGATTTCGCCGATCTCCTCACCGGTGTGCACCGGCACCGGTTTCACCTCGATGTCCTCGAGTTGAGCGCCGCGCATGATCCGCTCGACCTCGCTCGGCAGATCCTTCTCGGCGAGTTCGTTGGCGCCTGCCCGCAGCCTGCGCAGTGGCTGTAGCAGCGAGTGCGCGACCCACAGTGCGAGCGCGAGTGCCGCGATCACGGTCCCGAGCACGACCAGGGAGGCCTGCACGGCCGCGGATCGGGCCTCGGCGACCTTGTCGTCGACATCATGGATGACGCCCTGCACGATCTGGCGCGTCAATCCGGTGAAGACATCGCGGGATTCGATGGCCAGCCGCCGCAACTCAACCAAGTCGACGACGTGCGTGCGCATCGCGACCTCGATCATGTCCTTGAGCACGGCGTTATTCGGCCGCACCACCCGATCGAGGTCGGGCTTGGCCGCGGGCATTACCCGTTCGATCGCATCGCCCATGGCCAGGATGCGTCCCTGCTCGGTATGAAAACTCTCGGCCTGAGACGGCTGTTGGATCGCCGACATGGCTGCCATCAGCCAGTTGAAGCCCTCGACCTTGCCCGCCAGCACATCGGAGAGCTGCGCCTTCGCGGCCACGACCGAGCCGACGCCGATCGGGGTGAGCAATTTGTCCACGGTGCCGATGGCATCGGCGACGATCGCGTTGTTGAGCTCGATGGCCTTCACCGGATCGCCGCCGCCCTTCCCGCCGGAGCGGATGACCTCGCTGGTCGCGGTCATCTGCCGCAGCGCCCTGGCGACCGTCGCATCAATGCCCTTGCGGCCCGCGCGCACCGTGGCTTCGGTAATAGCCGTTGACAATTCGACCAGGTCCTGGTCGGTGGTGGTGCCGTAGACCTGCCCACCGGCGACGGTCGAGGCCGCCGATTCGAGCGCGGTGATCGCCGGAATATCGGAGATGCGGTCGGCCGCACTGTTGTATTCGGAGTAATCGCCGAAGAAGACCGTCAGGCGCAGACCGCCGAGCAGAATGGCCGCGGCCAGCGGAAGTGCAACGGCCGCGCCGACTTTCCAGCGGACTCGCCATTGCTCGAGATTCCGCCATCGAGTGTGCGCGAAGATTCCCTGCGCCACCCTACATACCGCCTTCCGCTCGGATCGCGCCGATCCGGTCACCTCGCGCTGGCGAAATGCCCGGTGCACGGCCGCAATCCGTCTCACCTTTGTTTTTTCGAGCGACCGGCAGGCGGTCGGCTGACATCGGGACACCGGTCAGCACCGGTACCATACTGGCTCGCCGCCGCGGGTTGCGCGTTATTGGCGCGATCCCAGGGGCGTGCACGCCATACCGTAATAATTGCACCCCGCGGCTCACCGGCACGATGGTGTGCCGAGCCCGACTACGGGCGGCAACGGTACTCAGAGATGGACAAAGGTGAACCCCGCAGATCGCAGCGCGGGCAGCGCCGCCGTCATCCCGGCGGCCGTTCCGGAATTCGGTCGGTGCATATGCGCCAGCGAGATGGCGCCGGGCGCGGCGGCTTTCATCGCATTCTGCACCTGCGCCGCGCTCGCGGTGGCGCCATAGTCGGCATTGATGCTGAAACCGACCGGCCGCTCACCCAATTCGTTGACGATCGCGACCGCGACATCGTCGTAATGCGCGGTACCCGCGCGGAAAAACCGCGGCGGTTTGCCGAGCAGTGTGGTCAGCCGCTGGTGATTCGCCCACACCTCGTCGACGGCCTCCTGCGGTGAGCCGGTGCCAGGGATTTCGTAGGCGGCCCGGCCGTTCACCGAGAGCGGCTTATGTGCCACACCGTGATTGGCCAGCTCGAACAGCGGATTGGCGGCCAATTGGGCGGCGCGACCGGGATTCGCATCGATCCAGCGTTTATTGAGGAAGAGCGTGGCCGGAATCTGCTGGGAGATCAGCAGATTCAGCAATGTCTCATCGATATCGTTATTGCCGGGGCCGCCGCACGCATCGAAGGTGACCGCCATCTGTTTGCCGGTCGCCGCGAAAGTGCTGGTGATGCCGTCCATCACCATGCCCCACTTGGTCGGCTGCGCACCCGCGTGCCGGGCGGCCACCGCCGCGGGGGAGTTCGCCGCGGGCGCCTGCTGCACCGGGGATTTCGGAATGGCCTGCACGTCAACGGCATTCGCGGCGGTGGTCGTTCTCGGTTGCGCGCCAGTCGTATTGCCCTTATCGGTACTGCAACCAGCGACAAAAGCCGCCGCCGCGGCCCCGAACCCGATCAGCCGCCGCCGCGACACATTCCTATCCAGCATTCCCCGTTAACTCTCTCTCACAGCGTCCCCCGAGATGCTACGCGGAATGTCGACAGCGAGTTTGCTCACTCACTCCACACCAACGGAGCGAGTCTTACGAGTGACCCGTTCGGCGGCCCGTCTCGCGTCCGAGTCGCCGAAGTCGCAGGCCTGGACTCGACAACCCAGTAACCGTGCACCAAGTGCCGAGCGTCCCGTCATCGGCAAACCCAACGGAGCCAGTCTTACGAGTGACCCGTTCGCGGCCCGTCTCGCGTCCGCGCGAAGGCGCGGCCATTGACACAGCCGAGTCGTCGAAGCGCATGCGACGAAGTCGCGAGTCTCGACGGCTCGGACGCGAGACACCAGGGGGCCGCGAACACGCCGCGCCGAGGCGCGGCAAAGATACAGCTACGCGTGCGCGACGGCAGACCAGCCGGTGACGTCCTGCGGCTGGCGCGGGCCGGGGCCGGTGTAGATGGCGGCCGGGCGGACCAGCTTGCCCAGCTGCTTCTGCTCCAGGATGTGCGCACACCAACCGGCGGTGCGGCCACAGGTGAACATCGCGGGCATCATGTGCGCGGGGACCTCGGCGAAGTCCAGGATGACCGCAGCCCAGAATTCGACATTGGTCTCGATGGCGCGGTCCGGACGACGCTCGCGCAGTTCGGCGAGCGCGGCCTGCTCCAGCGCTGCGGCGACCTCGAAGCGCGGGGCGTTCAGGCGCTGCGCGGTGGCGCGCAGTACCCGGGCACGCGGGTCCTCGGCCCGGTAGACCCGGTGGCCGAACCCCATCAGCTTTTCCTTGCGGTCCAGGATGCCCTTGACCAAAGCGCGTGCGTCACCGGACTTTTCGACGGCCTCGATCATCGGAAGCACGCGCGCGGGCGCGCCGCCGTGCAGCGGACCCGACATCGCGCCGATCGCGCCGGACAGCGCCGCCGCGACATCGGCGCCGGTCGAGGCGATCACCCGGGCGGTGAAGGTGGAGGCGTTCATGCCGTGCTCGGCCGCGGAAACCCAGTAGGCGTCGATGGCCTCGGTGTGCCGCGGGTCCGGGTCGCCCTTCCAGCGGGTCATGAACCGCTCGGTCACCGTGGTGCACTCGTCGATCTTCTTCTGCGGCACGGCGGGCTGGTAGATGCCACGTGCGGACTGCGCGACATAGGACAGCGCCATCACAGAGGCGCGCGCCAGATTCTCCCTGGCGGTCTCGTCATCGATATCGAGCAGCGGCTGGTAGCCCCAGATCGGGGCGAGCATGGCGAGTCCGGCCTGCACGTCGACGCGCACGTCACCGGTGTGCACCGGCAGCGGGAACGGCTCGGCGGGCGGCAGGCCACGACCGAATTCGCCGTCTACCAGTAGTGCCCATACGTCGCCGAAGGTCACCCGCGAGCCGACCAGGTCCTGGATGTCGACGCCGCGATAGCGCAGCGCGCCGCCGTCCTTATCCGGTTCGGCGATATCGGTGGTGAATGCCACCACGCCTTCCAGACCGCTGACGAAATCAGGGGGTACGGCGGTTTGCCCGCTGGGCACCGCATGGCTGGTAGTCATTCTGTGACTCTCCCTTGCACTTCGGTTCGTTCCTCAGCGACTGTTTGCGGGTCGCTGGAAAAGGCCTGTTCTCGTCGATGAGGGGTGTGGCTCGCCGAGCACATGCCGATCAACAAAACCTTAGCTCCCTGCTACCGCGGAGTAACGTCTGGCCCATGCGTGACCTGGACAATTCATCTCTCGGTCAGGAAATGGCCGCAAACGATCGGGTTCTTTTCCCGGCGACCGATTTGGCCGCCATGCGGGTCGACTACGGCGGCATGCCATTCGGCAGCGGTGAGGACACCGATCTGGACGAAACCTGGCTGGCCGGCGGCTGGGAGCCGCTGCTTCGGCATTGGATCGAACAGGCCACCGCGGTCGGCATCGCCGAGCCCAATGCGATGGTGGTCGCGACCGTCGCACTCACCGAGTCGGGGCCGCGTCCGGTCGCCAGGACGGTGCTGTGTAAAGGCCTCTCGCCGGAAGGTGTGACTTTTTACACGAATTACGACTCGGCAAAGGGCAACCAGCTGGCCGGCGTGCCCTTCGCCGCCGCGACATTCGTCTGGCCAGCATTGGGCCGACAGGTTCACGTGCGCGGGCCGGTCGAGCTGGTTTCCGCCGAGACGACCGCCGTCTACTGGCGCTCCCGGCCGCGCGATTCGCAGTTGGGCGCCTGGGCCTCGCGCCAGTCCCGGCCGATCGCCTCGCGCGCCGAACTCGATCGCACCCTGGCCGAGACCACCGCACGCTTCGCCGATGTGGACGAGATCCCGGTGCCGCCGCACTGGGGCGGGTATCTGATCCGTCCCGACGAGGTGGAGTTCTGGCAGGGGCGCCGGGGTCGGCTGCACAACCGGATCCGGGTGCGGATCAGCGGCGACACCATGAGTGTCGACCGACTACAACCCTAGAAGCTCACCTGTCACCCCTCATCGAATCGCCCCGCGATGCCGAATCGGCGAACCCCAACCTTGTTGGGCTGCTGACCGACTCATTACGCTGCGGTCGGTGAAACTGCTCGCCGACACCACCCCGCTGCGCTATCCCGAGTTCCGACGGTTGTGGACCAGCAACATCGTCACCGTCATCGGTTCGCAGTTGGCTGTGGTGGCCGTCCCGCAGCAGATTTTCGAAATCACCGGCAGCTCCGGCTATGTCGGTCTGGCCGGTCTGTTCGGCCTGGTCCCGCTGATTGTGTTCGGTCTGTGGGGCGGTGCGCTCGCCGATGTGATGGACCGGCGCAAACTCATGCTCATCACCAACTGCGGCACCGGGGTGACCGCACTCGGGTTCTGGGTGCAGGCCGCGATCGGACTCGACAACGTTTGGATCGTGCTCGGACTGTTCGCCGTGCAACAGGCGCTGTTCGCGGTGAATCAGCCGACCCGCAGCGCCGCCATTCCGCGGTTGCTGCCCACCGAACATCTGGCCGCCGCCAGTGCGCTGAGCATGACCGTGCAGCAGACCGGTGCCATTGCCGGACCGGTGCTCGCGGGTGTGCTGATTCCCGTGGTCGGCCTGTCCACCCTGTATCTGATCGATGCGATCGCGCTGCTCGCCACCATCTGGGCGGTGTGGCGGCTGCCCGCCATCGCACCGACCGGAACCGCGCGCAAGGCCGGATTCCGCACGGTCCTGGACGGTTTCGCCTATCTGGCCACGCAGCGCATCCTGCTCGCCTCCTTCGTGGTCGATGTGATCGCGATGGTCTTCGGCATGCCGCGCGCCCTCTATCCGCAGATCGCGCACGAGACCTTCGGTGATCCGGCGGGCGGCGGCGTCGCGCTCGGCCTGCTGTTCGCTGCCATGTCGGTCGGCGCGGTGCTTGGCGGGGTTTTCTCCGGTTGGATCTCGCATGTGCGCCGCCAGGGTCTCGCGGTGGTGGTCTGCATCGCGCTCTGGGGGCTGGCCATGGTCGGCTTCGGGGTCGCCGTCGGCTGGACCGGGCACGGCCTCGGCATCGGGCCCGGACTGTGGATCGCGTTGGGCTGCTCGGCCTTCGGCGGCGCGGTCGACATGGTTTCGGCGGCGCTGCGCATCGCCATGCTGCAGACGGTCACCACCGACGAGATGCGCGGGCGCCTGCAAGGGGTGTTCATTGTGATCGTCGCGGGCGGCCCGCGCATCGGTGATGTTGCCCACGGTTTTGCCGCGGCGAGCCTGGGTACCGCGGTCGCAGCGGCGGGCGGCGGTGTGTTGGTCGTTATCGGGGTGTTGCTGGCTGCGCTCGTGTTCCCGGCCTTTGTGCGCTATAGAGTCGCCAGAAGGCACTCGGTGCCAGTGTCCGGATGAGTAGTAAACCTCACTCGGGACGTAGTTGTTTGTGAGGTCGGCCGGTGGGCACCCTCGTTCTCGGGCCGCGCGAGTAGCGACTAGCGTCTACGTGAGAGCACCGCCGTGCCGACCGCACTCCGATGCCGACGGTCCTAGCCTGAGAGGGATCCTTCCGTGCCCGAAAAAGACCACATCAACGACGCCAAGCCGGTTCTGAGCTACCCCGGCGGCGAATATGCCATGACGATCGCCCAAGCCAAAGAGGGCAATGACGGCATCGACCTCGGCAAAATGCTGGCCAGCACCGGGTATGTGACCTACGACCCCGGCTTCATGAACACCGCGCCGACCAAGTCGGCGATCACCTACATCGACGGCGAAGCGGGCATCCTGCGCTACCGCGGCTACCCGATCGACCAACTCGCCGAGTCCTCGACCTTCATCGAGGTCAGCTACCTGCTGATCTACGGCGAGCTGCCGACCCAGGCGCAGCTGGACGAGTTCACCGACCGGATCCGCCGCCACACTCTGCTGCACGAGGACCTCAAGCGGTTCTTCGACGGCTTCCCGCGCAACGCGCACCCGATGCCGGTGCTGTCCTCCGCGGTGAACGCGCTTTCGGCGTACTACCAGGATTCGCTGGACCCGAAGGACCCCGAACAGGTCGAGCTGTCGACCATCCGACTACTGGCGAAGCTGCCCACCATCGCGGCCTACTCGTACAAGAAGTCGGTCGGCCAGCCCTTCCTCTACCCGGACAACTCGCTGAGCCTGGTGGAGAACTTCCTGCGGATGACCTTCGGCTTCCCGGCCGAGCCCTATGAGGTCGACCCGGAGATCGCCGCCGCACTCGACATGCTGCTGATCCTGCACGCCGACCACGAGCAGAACTGCTCCACCTCGACCGTGCGCCTGGTCGGTTCCTCCGACGCCAACCTGTTCACCTCCGTCTCCGGCGGTATCAACGCGCTGTGGGGCCCGCTGCACGGCGGCGCCAACCAGGCCGTGCTGGAAATGCTGGACGGCATCAAGGCCGAGGGCGGCAACGTCAAGGAATTCATCCGCAAGGTCAAGAACAAGGAAGACGGTGTGAAGCTCATGGGCTTCGGACACCGCGTCTACCGCAACTACGACCCGCGTGCCTCGATCGCCAAGAAGCATGCCGACGCGATCCTGTCCAAGCTGGGCGGCGACGACGAATTGTTCGATATCGCAAAGTCTCTGGAAGAGGCCGCGCTCACCGACGAGTACTTCATCTCGCGCCAGCTGTACCCGAACGTCGACTTCTACACCGGTGTCATCTACAAGGCCATGGGCTTCCCGACCCGCATGTTCACCGTGCTGTTCGCGATGGGTCGGCTGCCGGGCTGGATCGCGCACTGGCGGGAAATGCACAGTGAGCCTTTGAAGATCGGCCGTCCGCGCCAGATCTACACCGGTTACGGTCACCGCGATTACCACGACATCGCTGGCCGTTGATTTCTGTCCGCAACATCATCACCTATCAGAGGGGATAGCCGAATGACTAAGCCGGAGATCGAATTCCAGGCGGGCTCAGCGCCCACCGAGCTGGTTATCAAGGACATCGTCGAGGGCGAGGGCGCCGAGGCCGTGCCCGGCGGCACCGTCGAGGTGCACTATGTCGGCGTGGAATTCGACTCCGGCGAGGAATTCGACTCTTCCTGGAACCGTGGCGAATCCATCACCTTCCCGCTGCGCAACCTGATCCAGGGCTGGCAGGACGGCATCCCCGGCATGAAAGTCGGCGGCCGCCGCCAGCTGACCATCCCGCCGCAACTCGCCTACGGCCCCGCCGGTTCCGGCCACCGCCTCTCCGGCAAAACCCTGGTCTTCGTGATCGACCTGCTCAGCGTCGTCAACTGACCTGAAAACCCAACTGCGGCCCGTGCTCTCGTAGAGCATGGGCCGCAGTCGTCTCAGCCGGGAAGGTATCAGTGGCGGCAAACGTCGAGAGTGCCCCTCCACCAATACATTCTCGTCCGATCCGGAAACGCGAAAACCGGTCAGGGAGTGCGGGTGACGGGTGCTGCTACCGTCACGCATTCTCGGACCGGTTCGCGGTATCTGTGTCCTACTTCGGCGGTGCGGTGACCTTGACCGGCTTACCCCAGTTCGACAGGGTCACCTTGATGGTGCCCGGATCGCGGGTGACGACAGCCTGAACCAGGTTCGGGCCGTTGCCGGGCGAGGCGGCCGTGGACGGCAGGGCCGATGCCCCACCCGACGGCGGGGCGACATCCGCGATCCACAGGGTGATCGGGAACGTGCCGGCCGGGTCACCCGACTTGGGCACGATGGGGTCGATGACCGTGGAGTCGATGGTTCCGGTCACCTTCACGGTGTCGGTGCCGTCGACCTTCTCGCGGCCCTCCACCTTGGGGTTCTTCACCTGAGCGATCAGGTTGGCCAGACCCTTGTCCTTGTCGAGGATGACGCCCGGATCGTAGATCTGTTCCGCCGGACCGATTTTGGCGTAGGCGGAGGAGCCACCGGTCTGCGCGTACATTTCCTTGTCGACGACCAGGAACTTGGCCTGGATGAAGTCGGCCTCGGGCTTGGTCCGGACCTTCGCCTCGCCGATCGCCTGACCGGCGCCCTGCGGCTGGTTGGTCACATCGGCCGAGACGCTCTCAACCGGGAGAGTGGTGAGGTTGTCCACCTTCAGATTCAGGTGCACGGCCTGCAAGGTCTGAGTGGTCCTTGCTGACTCCTGCACGATCTGCGCGGCATCGGGCAGCTGACCCGACGGCGGCGCGGACGAGGTGGTCTTCGAGTCGGAGCTGGAGTCGCAGCCAGTCACCAGTGCAGCGAACATCGACGCCGCGACAACGGCGGGCACGAGACCCGGTCGGCGAAGTCGGATTCGGTGCGAGGTGCGTGCTCGCGCTGTCAGATCACTCAATGTTCTGCCCCCAGAAGAGTGCGAGGTCGGGTACGACCGGGTGGTTAACGGGGACAGCTGGTGCTGCCGCCCGGTGTAGTGCAGCATTTCGCCCGCCAGATTAGCCTGTCCCCCACGCCAACTCGACCCGGCAGTGGGAAGGCGACCTCCACCGAATCGCGCATGCTACGGGGGCTGACGTTACCCTTGGTTCGGTCTTCTCGCAGAGATCGGGGGGAATCCGACGCGAAAGTTACCGGGTTAAGGGATTGTTTAGTGAGATGTAAGGCGCTGCAAGCACGATGCTGTCACGAAGGCTCAGGCAGTGTGTGTGACTTCGGGGGGACATCCGGTTCGCCGGATGAAGCGCCCCCGCGCCTGTCCGCGATACACGCCATAACCCCGGGGTCGACAACGGCCACCGAACCGCGGATCAGACACGGAGGAATGCGATGACGAACAGCCAGCCGGAAGCGGAGGAGCGGGACTTCCGTAGACCGCCCGGCCCGCCTCCTGGTGGTGGCCCGCAACTGTCGAATGTGTGGGTTTACAACGGAAAAGCCTACGATCTGAGCGACTGGATCTCCAAACATCCGGGCGGCGAGTTCTTCATCGGACGAACGAAAAATCGCGATATCACCTCGATCATCGGCTCCTATCACCGCGATCCCGAGCGAATCGGACGAATGCTCGAGCGTTATGCGGTGGGGCGCAACGCATTACCAGAGGATATTCATCCGAAGGCCAACGCGCCCGACTTCCTGTTCAAAGAGGGTTTCGACAGCTGGCAGGACACCCCGAAGTACCGGTTCGACAATAAAGACGATCTGCTGCACAAGGTCAAGGCGCGGCTGAAAGAACCGGAGCTGGCCGCGCGACTGCGGCGCATGGACACGATCTTCGACATCGTGGTCGCCGTGCTGGCCGTCGCGTACTTCGCGGTCCAGGGTCTGCGCCTGTTCGAGCGCAGCTGGATGCCGCTGCCCGTCTTCGTCGTCCTGATGGTGCTGCTGCGCAGCTCGCTGGCCGGATTCGGCCACTACGCGATCCATCGCGCGCAAAAGGGCATGAACAAGATCTATACGAATACCTTCGATTTCAATTACGTCGCACTGGCTTTCGTCACCGCGGACGGACACGCCCTGCTGCACCACCCACATACCCAGAGTGAAGTCGACATCAAGAAGAATGTCTTCACCATGATGATGCGGGTGCCCCGGTTGTATCGGGTGCCGATTCACACCCTGCACAAATTCGGGCACACGGTGACCGGCATGACGATTCGACTCCTCGATGTCTGCCGCCTCACCCGCAAAGTCGGCATCAAAGATATGTACGGCACCTGGGGTGGTGCGCTGCCGCACTTCATCGGTTCTTTCGGGGTGCGTGCGCTATTGCTCGGCGAGTTGGTGGTTTTCACGCTGGCGGGCGACTTCTGGGCCTGGGCACTGCAATTCGTGGTGACGCTGTGGATCAGTACCTTCCTGGTCGTCGCGAGCCATGATTTCGAGGTGGAGGCCGAGGAACTACCCGCCGCCGATACCGAGGACTGGGCCGTCAATCAGGTGGAGCAGGCCTACGACCTCAAGGTGATCGGAAATCGTTATATCGACTGCTTTCTCGCGGCCGGTTTGAGTTCGCATCGCGTCCATCATGTCCTGCCGTTCCAGCGCAGTGGTTTCGCCAATATCGCTACCGAAGACGTATTGCGCGAGGAGTCCGCGAAATTCGGTGTCGAGTGGCTCCCGGCCAAGAGTTTCTTCACCGATCGGTTCCCGAAGCTCTGCCGCACCTACCTTTTGTCGCCCTCGCGCGAAGCCGAGGAACGGAATTGGGGCTTCATCCGCGAGCACTGCTCGCCCGGGGCACTGAAAACCTGTGCGGTCTACACCGTGCAGGGATTCACCGGAATCGGCACGGTCTGAGCCTTTTCCGCCAGATCGACCGATCGAACCGCTGGTCGACTGCGGCGCCGATCACCATTTTTCACAAGAACGGGGAGAATTTCGTGTCAATCACTATCGATGAGGGAACGTCGGCGGCTCGTCAGGGGGACGAGCACGGCCACGGCCTCGTGCAGCACGGGCTGCCGCCCGCGCCGCCGACCACGGTCGGGGTGATCGAGAGCATCGCGACCGGTGCGCCGACTCAGCTTGTCGACCAGGCAGGTGCGGCCGATCGGGTGGCCGAGCTGTTCACCGATCCGCGGCAGCGGGAGCGGATTTCGCGGATCTACCAGAAGACGAAGATCGACAGCCGCCGCCTGGTGGTCGATCCGCTCGATCCCGAATTCCTGCGGTTCGGCCGGGAACGCGGCACGATCCGGGACCGGATGAATCTCTTCTACCGCCATGCTGTGCCGCTGGCCGTCGATGTCGCGGGCCGTGCTCTCGCCGGTATCGACGACGCGGCGGCCGAGATCGGCTTGCTGGTCTTCGTGACGAGCACCGGTTTCATCGCGCCGGGGGTGGATGTCGCGGTGGTGAAGCAGCTCGGCCTGTCGCCGTCGGTCGGGCGGGTGGTGGTGAATTTCATGGGCTGCGCGGCCGCGATGAACGGCATCCGGACCGCCGTGGATTATGTTCGGGCGCATCCGGATAAGAAGGCGATGGTGGTCTGCATCGAGCTGAGCTCGGTGAACGCCGTATTCGACGACAACATCAACGATGTGATCATCCACAGTCTGTTCGGCGACGGCTGCGGTGCTGTGGTCATCGGCGCCGGTCAGGTCCAGCAGCCACTGGCGCCGGGCAAGGTGGTGATCCGGGACAGCTTCAGCCGGCTTTTCGACGGTGCCGAGGACGGCATCGTGCTCGGTGTCAATCAGAACGGCATCACCTGCGAGCTCTCGGAGAATCTGCCCCAGTACATCTACACCGGGGTCGATCCCGTGGTCACCGAGGCCTTGGGCCGCAATGGATTGCAGAAGTCCGATGTCGATCTGTGGGCGATCCACCCGGGTGGGCCGAAGATCATCGAAGAGTCGGTGCATTCGCTCGGGATCGCGCCGGAGCGGGCGGCGTTGAGCTGGGATGTGCTGGCCGAGTTCGGCAATATGCTGAGCGTGTCGCTGATTTTCGTGTTGGAACGAATGATTCGGCAGGAAACGGCGAAGCCGATCTCGACCGGTGTGGCGTTCTCCTTCGCCCCGGGGGTCACCCTCGAAGGCATGATCTTCGACATCATTCGCCGGTAATAGGCACCGGCCTCAGGAGCGCAGCAACCATGCAACTCATCCGATTCCTCATCTCGATCTCCTGGATGCGGATCGCGGCCGTCATTGCCGCGGGCCTCATCTGCGGTGCCGCCAATACCTATCTGGTGACACTCATCAGGGGTGTGGTGTCACCGGAACCGCATCCGCACGTCGATATCCAGAGCTTCGCCCTCACGGGGCTGGTCATTCTGGTCAGTGGCGTGGTGTCGCAGGTGCTGTTGATTCGCCTTGCCCAAGAGGCGATCTACCGGCTGCGCGCGGATCTGAGTGCCGGGATCGTTTCGGCGCCGCTCGAGCATCTGGAACGGCTCGGCATGCACCGCCTGATGGCCACGCTGACCGAGGATGTGCGCTCGCTCTCGCAGGCGGTGACGGCCATTCCGAGCATCTGCATCGACGTGGCCACCATCGTCGGTTGCTTCGTCTTCCTATTGGTGGTGTCGGGTCCGCTGTTCGCGGTGACCGTGGCGGGCACCCTGCTCGGGATCGGCTGTGTCGAGCTGATTCTCAAGCGGGTGCGCCATATTTACCGCGAGGCGCGGGAGAACGAGGACGCACTGTTGCGGTCCTACCAGGCCGTGACACTCGGCATCAAAGAGTTGAAGCTGCATCGGGGGCGACGCCGCGATTTCATGCAGCGGCATCTGCTCGGTTCGGCCGCGACGCTGCGTGCGCAGAATATCGACGCCGGATCCAAATTCTCGGTGGCACAGGGATTCGGGCAGGCGCTGCAGTTGGGCACCATGGCGCTGATCCTATTTGTACTGGTCGCGCCGCTTGATCTGTCCCGCGATGTGATGGTCGGGTATGTCCTGGTGACGACGTTCCTGGCGATGCCGATGCAGAACTTCATGCACCGCATCCCGGATCTGCTGCGCGGTGATGTGGCGCTGGCGAAGATCCGCGCGATGAATCTGTCCATGGCGACCATGCACGATGAGGAGCGGTTGCCGTTCACGGACCGTCCCGCCGTGGACGCGGCGCGGCTGGAGCTGACGAATGTCACCTACAGCTACCGGATGGAGCCGCCACCGCCGTTCCCGCCGGGTCCGGGGGGCCCCGGTCCCCGTGGGCCGCGAGGTGGCGCGCATCCACCCGGTCGGGGTCCACGTCCCGGCGGGCCACTACCGGATGTCAACGGCCATCGGTTCGTCGACCATGGCGGACACGACAATCGGCCGATGCCGCTCGGCCCGCCACCGGAGGCGAGCAGCGACGATTCCGGATTCCGGCTCGGCCCCCTGGATCTGGTCTTCGAACCCGGCCAGATCACCTTCATCGTCGGCGGTAACGGCAGCGGCAAATCCACACTGGCCAAGCTGATCACGGGACTGTACGTGCCGCAGACCGGCACGCTGTCGCTCAACGGCGAGCCGATCGACCACGAGAATATCGAGTGGTTCCGGCAGAACTCCTCGGCGATCTTCACCGACTTCCACCTGTTCGAGGACTACCTGGGCTTCGATCGGCCAGGCCTCGACGGTGAGGTGCGCCGCTATCTCGAGGAGTTGCAGATCGCGCACAAGGTGACGGTGCGGGACGGACGGTTGTCCACCATTGATCTGTCGCAGGGCCAACGTAAACGGCTCGCGCTGTTGACCGCCCTGCTCGAGGATCGGCAGATCTATGTCTTCGACGAGTGGGCCGCCGACCAGGAGCCCAAGTTCCGCGACGTCTTCTATCAGGAAATCCTCACCGAGCTCAAACAGCGCGGGAAGACCGTCATCGTGATCACCCACGACGATCGCTACTTCCACCACGCGGACCAGTTGGTCAAACTCGATTTCGGCCGGGTCGTCGAGGCGCGGACCGAAGAGCCCACCGGCGCCGAACTCGCCTGATCATCCGCGGCTCTTATCGAACTCTCAGAGTTCGGCCAATTCGGGGTTCTAGGGTCGGCAGATGTGGCTGGAAATCGCGCCCGCTGGGCCTTGCTCGCCGTTGCCGTTGTCATTGCCGGGGCGCTCGGTGGCGCCGTCACCGCTTGCTCGAGATCATCCAGCTCACCCGGCGGTATCGCATTGGTGAATGCCGATACCGGGCCGACCGGTGCCCGCATCGCGCAGGGTCTGCAGCAGGACGGCGGCGGTTACGAGTGGACCATCGGCAAGCCGGGTGAACTCGATGCGCACGACTACGCGGCGGTGATCACCCTGCCCGCCGATCTGAGCGAATCCATGGGCACGCTGGCTAGTGCGCAGCCGAAACGTGCCAAGGTGACGGTGGATACACATAAGGGCGCGGACGCGAATGTGGTGAACGGCGCGGTGAATACGGTGACGCACCGGGTCGGCGCGGTCGGTGTCGATGCGGCCTTGGCCGCGGTCGCGCAGGCTCGTACCCAGATGACCTCGGTGCAGTTCACCGCCCAACTGCTCAACGCCGGGGTGAGTGCCGCGGCCGCCGGTGCCGATCAGTTCCGCTCGGGTGCGGATCAGCTGCTCGGCTTCTTGGCCTACGCCAAAGAGGGCTCGGCACAATTGACTTCGGCCATCACACTGCTGAACTCGACCGTCTCCGGTGCCGCCGCACAGGCGAATCAACTTGCCTCGGCATTGGATTCGACCGGTGTCACGATCGGACAGGTGCAGCAGACCGCGGATGCAGTGCGCGGCGGTCTGGATCAGATCCTGCCGCTGATGCGTGGGCTGCCGTTCGCCGGCGATCCCCAGGTCGCCGATATCATCGCGAAACTCGAAGGGCTGCGAAATGTTTCGGGCCAGGCCGGATCACAGCTGAACAATCTGGGCGAACTGGTCGGCAGCGCGGTCGACCCGAGCACCGACCTCGGCACGCTCTTGCGCACGGTTGTGGACCGATTGACCGGTGCCAGTGCGCAATTGGCCGAGGGCGCGAAACTCGCCGAGGGCCTGCCGCAATTGGCCGATCAGGGCGGCGCTCAATTGGTCAGCGCCATCAGCCAACTCACCAGTGGCGTCACGCAACTCCAGCAGATCGTGACCAACCTCAGCACCCAGACCGATAAGGCCGTCGCCGCGCTGCCGCAGCGCAGCAGCGCCCAGCAGTCGGCGCTGGCACTTGCGCTCACCGACCCCGTCGAGGTGGTCCGCAACTGATTGCCTGAAATGATGGGAACCGTAGGCCGCAGTGGCTCTTTCGGGTCAGATGGTCCGACGTTCCGGAAGGTCGAGTACCAAGCGCACGCCGCCGAGCGGACTGTCATCGAAATAGGCTCGGCCGCCGTGCAATTGCGCCTGTTGGGCGACCAAGGCGAGGCCTAGTCCGGAGCCGCCTTTGCTGGCTTGGCTGCCGCGGAAGAAGCGTTCGAAGACGGCGCTGCGTTCGTCGATGGGGATGCCGCGGCCGTTGTCGTCGACGGTTATCAATATGTGGCCGTTGGGGATTCGGTGTGCGGAGACGACGGCCTCGGTGGCGCCGCCGTGTTTGACGGAGTTGGCCAGGGCGTTGTCGATGGCTAAGCGCAGTCCGGCGGGCAGGCCGCGGGTGATCAGTTCGGCGTCGGTATCGATGCGGACGGTTACGCCGGGGAAGTGGCGCATGGCGTCGTGCGCGGCTTGGTCGCACAGGTCGCCGACGTCGGTGTCGACGTGATCGCGTTCGTGGGTCAGGTCGCCCGAGGCGAGACGTTCCAGCGCGGCCAAGGTGGTTTCCACGCGGCCCTGACTGCGTTGCAGGTCGGCGAGGATTTCGGCGCGTTGGGCCTCATCCAGGTCGAGGGTGCGCAGCACCTCCAGGTCGGTGCGCATGGCGGTGAGGGGAGTGCGCAGTTCGTGGGCGGAGACGGCCGCGAAATCGCGTGCGGTCTCCAAGGCGGCGGCGGTTTCGGTTTGTGCCTGATCCACCCGTTGCAGCAGGGTGTTCACGGCTTCGGCGAGTTTTTCCGCCTCCCGAACCCCGGAACCGTCGACCGGTGGTTGTGGATTGTCTGGATCTCGGTAGCCGCTGCGTGTGCCGACCTGTCGGGTGAGATCGACGATCGGGCGCACGGCGCGGCCCGCGAGCAACCAGCCGAGTGCGGCGGCGGTGGCGATCGCCAGTCCGGCTCCGGCGAGTACCCAGCGCTGTTGCTCGGCGGTTGTGCGCGCCGCTTCGGTGGACGGAATGCCAAGGGAGACAACACGTCCCGCCGGTTGGTTCTCGGTGGTGGTGAGCACGCGGAACGGAGTGCCGTTCACGGTGACGGTATGCGATCCGATCGGCTGTTCGGGCAGGCGGATCGGTGTGCTCGCCACGATGGTGTTGTTGTCGCGGACCGTCACCGCCATGTCGTAGGTCGGACCGACCAGTCCGAGCACCCCGACGGCCAATACCGAATCGATGAGCACCAATCGCGACGCGATGGCCAACTGCTGATCGGTCTGGGCCAGGTTGTTGCGCTCGATGGCCCGGGACGAGAGCACGCCGATGATCGTGACGATGATGATCGCGCCGACCGCGGCCGCACCGGCCACCCGGGTACGCAGGGAGAAGGTGCGTCGCCGCCGTTTTCCGGGCAACTGCGGCGTCATCGCCGACTCACTTGGGTGCTCGCAGCACGAATCCGACGCCACGGACCGTGTGCAGCAGCCGCGGCGTGCCCTCGACCTCCAGCTTGCGCCGCAGGTAGCCGACGAAGACATCGACCACATTGGTGTCGGCGGCGAAGTCGTAGCCCCACACCAATTCCAGTAGCCGCTCGCGGCTCAGCACCACGCCCGCATTGCGGGCCAGCGTGGACAGCAACTCGAATTCGCGCTTGGTGAGCTCGATTTCGCGGCCGTTGAGCAGTGCGCGGTATCCGGCGACATCGACCTGCAGCGGCCCGACCGTGATCGCGCCCGGCGTGGCGGGGGCCGGTGCGTCCGAGCGGCGGCGCAGCAGCGCCTTTATTCTGGCCACCAATTCGGCCAGGACGAACGGTTTGGTCAGGTAGTCGTCGGCACCGGACTCCAGTCCGGAGATCCGGTCGTCGACCGAGGCGCGGGCGCTGAGCACGCAGATCGGGACTTCATTGCCCAAGGCCCGAAGCGCGGTCACCACGCCCGCGCCGTCGAGCACCGGCATATTCATATCGAGCACCACGGCGTCGGGCGCCCGCTCGGTCACGCTGCGCAGTGCCTCGGCGCCGTCGCGGGCGACCCGCACCTGGAAGCCGGACAGGCGCAGGCCGCGCTCGACCGACGCGAGCACGTCCTCGTCATCGTCGACGACAAGGACGGTCGGGTTCGCGCTCCGCTCGGTCACATCACTCATTGTCCCCGCCTCCCCGGATCCGTAGGCCATACCAGCAGGTACCGCGATTTTTCGAACCGGTCACGCGTCGGGTGCCTCGGCATATTCCGGCGAGTTACCCATGTTCTCGCGAGACCAGTCGACCGGTCGGCATCCAGGGAGTCACGTCGGCCGGTGTCAGTAGCTGTGGCAGGTTTCGGCCACGGTGCGGATGGTTTCGGCCAGGCCGGACGCGCGCGGGTCATTTTCGGCGTCCCGCGCGGCGTTCGGGTTCTCGTTGATGGCGGCCTGGAGTTCCGCACGACGCTGTTCGACCGGCTGGTCGAACTTGCGCTGCAGTTCGGCCTTCTGGGTCGGGTTCGCGTCGAGCATGGCCGCCAACTGCGGGGCCTTGGCGTGCAGCGCCGCATCGACCTGGGCGAAGGAACAGTCGGAGTTCAGCAGCGGCCCGGCCAGCGTCATCGGATCCGCGGCCGCGATGGCCGGGGAGAGCAACACGGCCACACTGGCCATGCCGCCCGCGGCGAGAGCGGCGACGGCCGGGCGACTGCGGAAGAGCTTCATGGTGTGTGCCTCCAGATTTTCGAGGGATGCTGCTGCTTCGATGGGTGCTGTGGATCCAGCGACCTAGACGCTATTGCCCCGCACTGGCACATGTGTGAACAATCCCTGAGGATTCCCTAAGGGGTGAAACGAAATGCGATCGCAAAGTTATCAGGGCACGATCGGATCGCCATTGGGCGCAACGACTTCCGCGCCGGGCCGCTGCGGGCGGCTGGCCCGGATCTGCACCTCCAGCGCGGCCAGCACCGACGGATCTTCGATGGTGGAGGGCACCTCATAGGTATCGCCCGCGGTGATCTGCCGGATCGTCTTGCGCAGGATCTTGCCGGACCTGGTTTTGGGCAGTGCGGTGACCACGACGGCGTCGTGCAGTGTGGCGATCGCGCCGATCTGCTCGCGCACCCGGGCGATCAGTTCGTCGCGCAGCCGGTCGGGATCGATCTCGACGCCGGACTTGAGCACCACGTAGGCGATCGGCCGCTGGCCCTTGAGTTCATCGGGCAAGCCGATCACCGCACATTCCGCGACGGCCTCGTGTCCGGCGATGGCGGCCTCGATGCTGCCCGCCGAGAGCCGGTGCCCGGCCATATTGATCACATCATCGCTGCGGCCGAGCACGTAGAGGTAGCCGTCGTCATCGAAGTATCCGGAGTCGCCGGTGAGGTAGTGGCCGGGGAACGCCGACATATAGGAGCGTTGGAAGCGGTTTTCGTCGCGCCATAGCCCGGTTAGTGTGCCCGGCGGTAGTGGCAGGCCGATGACGATATTGCCTTCGGTGCCCGGTGCGACCGGATTGCCCTCGGCATCGAGCACCCGCAGCCGGTAGCCGGGCACCGGCACCGACGCCGAACCCGCCTTGATCGGAAGTTGCTGCAGGCCAAGCAGATTCGCGCAGATCGGCCAGCCGGTCTCGGTCTGCCACCAGTGGTCGACGACGGGGCAGTCGGGCCGATCGGCGAGCAGCGTTTCGTTGGCCCACGCGTAGGTCGCCGGATCCAGGCGCTCACCGGCGCAGAACAATGCGCGCAGCGAGGACAGGTCGTGGCGGTGCGCGAGCGCGGCGTCCGGATCGGCCTTGCGGATGGCGCGCAGCGCGGTCGGCGCGGTGAACAGCACTCGCACGTTGTGCTCGGCGACCACCCGCCAGAACGCGCCCGCATCCGGCGTGCCGACCGGCTTGCCTTCGTAGAGCAGTGTGGTCGCACCGACGAGCAGCGGCGCGTAGACGATGTACGAATGTCCGACGACCCAGCCGACATCCGAGGCGGCCCACATCACCTGGCCCGGCCCGACGTCGTAGATATTGCGCATGGACCAGGACAGGGCGACCGCATGTCCGCCGTTGTCGCGGACCACGCCCTTGGGCTTACCGGTGGTTCCGGAGGTGTAGAGGATATAGAGCGGATCGGTCGCGGCGACCGGGACCGGATCGGCGGGTCGGGCATCGCGGACGGCGTCTTCCCAATCCAGCCATTGCGCCGCGACGGTCTGGGTGGAACTCGGCAGTGAGTCGGTCGCGGCCTGCGGCGCGGGGAAGTGGATGGTCGGAAATTGCGGCCGCTGCTTGACGATTACATGCCGCGGCGCGCTCGTCTCGGCGAGGTCGAGAGCCTGCAACACGATCGGCGGGTACTCGATCGTCCGGCCCGGCTCGAGGCCGCCCGAGGCAGTGACAATCAACACAGGTTCGGCATCATCGATGCGGGCGGCGAGCTCGGGTGCGGCGAAGCCGCCGAAGACCACCGAATGCACCGCGCCGATGCGGGCGCAGGCCAGCATGGCGATCACCGCCTCGGGAATCATCGGCAGGTAGATGACCACTCGGTCACCCGTGCCGACCCCCAAACGCAGCATCGCACCGGCGAATTCGGCGACCTCGGCGAGGAGTTCGGCGTAGCTGAAAACACCGCTGGTGCCGGTCATAGCGGAGTCGTATATTAGGGCGGGCTGATCGGCCCGGCTCGGCTCGTCCGGAGTGTCGCCGCCGTGCACATGCCGGTCGAGGGCGTTGAAGGAGGTATTGAGGCGAGCATCCGGAAACCACCTGGCCATCGAGCGAGCCGTGGTGTCGACGATGTGAGTCGGCGGGGTCACCCAATCGATCGCCTCGGCCGCCTCGGCCCAGAACTCAGCGGGATCGACCAGGCTGGTCTGGTAGACCGGCCGGTACGCCTGATTCTCGCTCAATCCCGTGACTCCCTAGCCTCGCCTCTATGCCCGCCTCGATAGATCAGCACGATTGTGGCAGACTTCACGCGACGCCCGGGTGGGTGCCGCGACCTTTGGTTTTGCCGATTATCGGCAGGTCAAGTCCCGTAACTACACTCAACGTCACCCAAGCTGTTATTGATCCGTTAGAATCTGATGTCACTTATTTGGGCCGTCGTAGACGCAATTTCTCGGCCAGCCGCAGTTCCTCGGCCAGCTCTGCCTGTCGAGCCAGCATGCGATTGTCTAGGTTCGCTGATGGCACGTGGTTGGGGCCAGTTTGGAAAGTGAGTGGGAGATGCGCGACGCCGCAAGGTCCGGCAGCAAACGCTGGGCGCTCGGCAACTGGGACCTGCGCTGGAAGGTTACGGCGGTCCTGGCCGTTCCGCTGGCAGTCGCGGTTGGGCTCGGCGTGTCCAGGATTACCACCGAGTTCGCCGAGGCGAACCGACTGGACACCGCCGCGAAGAACATCGAGGCGATCCCTGCCGTCACCGCGCTGAGTGCGCAGACGGCGACGACCGCCGGTTCGCAGATGATTTCGATCATGCCGAACGTGTCGATCGTGTCGGACAAGAACCTGGCCGACCTCGACAAAGTCATCGCCGATGCCGAGGCATCGGCGGGCAAGCTCGACGGTGTGGCCGGTGCTCGTGCGTCGCTGGACAACATGCTCACCCAGGCCAAGGCGGTGCGCGCCCAAGGCAAGAACGTCTCGACGCAGACCCCGGCCGAAGTCATCGGCACGATCGACAAGGTCCGCAACGACAGTGTGCACATCGTCGAGAGCACGGTCGGTCAGGTCAGCGACCAGGCCATTGAACAGGCGAAGCTGCGGCTGGTCGACTCGTTGAACACCCGTTACGCGCTGGTCGCCGAGGTCGCCGCATTCCCCGAGGTGCTGCGCGGTTCGGCGGCGGGCGTGCAGAGCGCGATCACCGCGGCCAATACCGAGCGGGCGATGCTCAACGTGCTTGCCCACCGCTTCTCCGAGGGCGACACCGCGATCGCCGATCTGCGGGCCGGTATCGATAACCGGATCTCACTGCTGACCAGCCCGGAGGCGCAGTCCGGCAAGATCCCGGTCGGTGATCTGAAGAACTCGCTCACCGGCAGCCTCGATGTCTACGAGCGAGTGGTCACCAAGTCCACCAAGGACATCGACTCGGCGATGAGTTCGCTGGTGACCAAGGCCAACACCGGCGCGTGGACCTACACCGCGGTTGTCATCGCGACCATTCTCGCCGCGTTGATGCTTGCCGTGTTCGTCGCGCGCTCGATGATCGTGCCGCTGCACCGGCTGCGCCTGGCCGCACTGCGCGTGGCCGAGAGCGATCTGCCGCACGAGGTCGCCCAGCTGCGTAACGGCGCGGCCCCCGAGGATGTGCCGCTGGAGCCGATGCCGATCCGCAGTCATGAGGAAATCGGTCAGCTGGCTCGCGCCGTCGACGATATCCACGGCCAGGCGCTGCGTCTGGCCAGTGACCAGGCGCAGATGCGTGCCCAGGTCAACGACATGTTCGAAACCCTGGCCCGGCGCTCCAAGTCGCTCGTCGACCACCAGCTCAGCCTCATCGAGGCGATGGAGTACGACGAGAAGGATCCACGCCTGCTGGAAAACCTGTTCCGGCTGGACCATCTCGCGGCCCGTATGCGCCGTAACGGTGACAACCTGCTGATCCTCGCCGGTACCCGGCAGCGGCGCAGCAAGTCTGCGCCGGTCGAGATCGCGGACGTGCTGCGTGCGGCGATCTCCGAGGTGGAGGACTACGAACGCGTGAAGCTGGGTGCGACACCGCGTGGTTCGCTGGTCGAGCCCGCCGCCTCCGATATGGCGCACCTGTTCGCCGAGCTATTGGACAACGCGCTACGCGCGTCGCCGCCGGAGACCGACGTGAAGTTCACCTTCGCGCAGGGACACGACCAGGGCATGCTCATCGAGGTCGCGGACCGCGGCATCGGTATGCCGCCCAGCGAAATGGCCGATATCAACCGGCGGCTCGAACAGACCGCCGAGCCGGGGCCGGATACCGCGCGGCACATGGGTCTTTTCGTGGTCGGCCGATTGGCCGAGCGGCACGGACTCACCGTGCGCCTGCGCCCGACCTTCGATACCGCACGCGATCCCGGCGTCACGGTCACCGTGCACGTTCCGATGAGTCTGATCGTGCTCGGACAGGGCCAGACCACCGCGATGCCGCAGGCGGCGACACCGCAGGTCGCCGCGGCCGCTCCGCAGCGGCCGTCGGCAGCGGCGTCGATGCAGACGCGCGCGATCACCCGGACGCCGGGTGGCAATGTCATGGTCACCGTCGATCCCGGTGTGAGCGGACCGATTCCGACCAGCGGTCCGGCACCTGCCGCGGGCAGCGGTCCGATTCCGACGGCGGGTGGGCTGCCGCAGCGTTCGCCCGGCTCCACAATGTCCTCGGGTGCCTCGGGGCTGCGTCAGGAACCGGCGCAACCGAATCCGACCCTGCGCCCATCGGCCGGACCGGCGCCGAGCGCTCCGCAGCGCGGCAAGCTCGCCGCCGCGAATCTGCCGAGGCGCACTGTCACGCCGGGCGGTCCGCCCCCGCCGAGTCGGCCGGGCGCCGAGCCGACGGTTTCCGGTGGTGGTCTGCCACCGCGGAATCTGAATTCGGGTGGGCTGCCGCAACGTCAGCCGGGCGGCAATGGCGTGCCGCAGCCGGAGGGCGGTCAGCCCGGTGGTGGCCTGCCGCAGCGGCAGCCGGGTAGCAATGGTGCGCCGCAGCGTGAGGGTGCGGGCGGTCTGCCACAGCGTGCGTCGGGGCTGAACGGTCTGCCGCAGCGCGAACCGGGTGCCGGTGGTGTGCCGCCGCGCGATACCGGTTCGGGCCTGCCGCAGCGTGACGCGTCGGGTGGGCTGCCGCAACGGGAGAGCTCTGGTGGTCTGCCGCAACGGGATTCGGCCGCCGGTGGGCTGCCGCAGCGCGAGCCAGGCGCGACCCCCGGCCTGCCGCAGCGTCAGTCGCCTGCCAGCGGCTTGCCGCAGCGGGATACGTCGAATGGGCTGCCGCAGCGTGAAAGCGCCAGTGGTCTGCCGCAGCGTGATGCTCTGGGTGGCTTGCCGCAGCGTGAGAGCACGGGCGGTTTGCCGCAGCGTGAAAGCGCCGGTGGTCCGCCGAAGCGTGATCCGTTGCGTGATCCGTTGGACAGCTTGCCGCAGCGGGAGACCCCGGGCGGTTTGCCGCAGCGGGAGAGCTCCGGTGGCCTGCCGCAACGCGAAAGCACTGGTGGATTGCCGCAGCGTCAGAACACCGGTGGTCTGCCGCAGCGGGATTCGGCATCGAATGGCCTGCCGCAGCGGGAGTCCGGTCTGACCGGTATTCCGCCGCGGGACACCGGTTCAGGCTTGCCGCAGCGGGAGAGCACCGGTGGTCTGCCGCAGCGTGATGCTTTGGGCGGTTTGCCGCAGCGGGACAGCACTGGCGGTCTGCCGCAGCGGGATTCGGCATCGAATGGTCTGCCGCAGCGGGAGTCCGGTGCCACCGGCCTGCCGCAGCGTCAGTCGCCCGCGAACGGCCTACCGCAGCGTCAGTCGGGTTCGCAGACGCCGAGCGGTCTGCCCCAGCGCGACGGGCTGCTACCCTCTCGCGACAGCCTGCCGCAGCGGGAGGCTGGTCCGACCGGTCTGCCGCAGCGCGATCCGGGCGCGACCGTACTGCCGCGCAAGGAAGTTCCGCCGGGCGTCGGCCTGCCGCGACGGGATCGCGGTGCGCATCAGCCCGCGGCCAGCGGTGAGACACCAGCGGTTTCCGAAAGCGGCGCGACGACCACACCGCGCGACCCGGGACGGCACAGCTTCAAGCCCGATCCGGAGAAGGCGGCGTCGTTCTTCCAGACCAGGTTGCAGCCCGCGGTCGATTCCGATTCGGTCATGGGTGGGACGCCGATCTTCGCCGAAATGATGTCGGCGTGGCTCTCGGACCCGAATTCGGACCGGTCCCAGGTGGCGGCCTCCTTCGAATCACCGGGCGACGAGGGCTGGCAGGCCGCCCGCCGCGCCAGCGAGGCCCAGGCCGAAACAAAGACGGCCGCCGGGTTGCCTCAACGCAATCCGGGCGGGAGGCTGGTCCCCGGCGGTGTCACCGGCAACGCCGATCGCGCGCCGCGTCGCGATCCAGAAACGATCAGGTCCAGCTTGAGTCGTCACCAGCAGGGCGTCCGGGATGGCCGCGCAATGAAGGCAATGAACCTAACCGGAGATAAAGGAGACCGATGAACCCCGATCTAGGTGGTACGAATCGTCAGCTGGATTGGCTGGTTTCGAACTTCGCCAACGAGGTTCCTGGCGTAGCTCATGCCGTCCTGGTCTCGGCTGACGGCCTACTCATGGCGGCGAGCGCGCAGCTGCCGGTGGACCGTGCCGAACAGCTCTCGGCAGTTACCGCCGGACTGGCCAGCCTCTCGGTAGGCGTCTCGAATCTATTCGAAGGCGGCACCGTGCTGCAGTCGGTAGTCGAGATGGAGCACGGCTACCTGCTACTCATGGCAGTCGGCGACGGCTCGTATCTCGCGGTGCTGACCAATACTTCCTGCGATATCGGCCAGGTGGGCTACGAAATGGCCCTGTTGGTCGAGCGTGTCGGCCAGACGGTGCAGGCCACGCCACGCGTCACGATGGGTTCCTGATGGTGGGATGGACATAGACGATCACCGCATGGGGAGCGCCGAGCCGAGTCTCGTTCGCCCGTACTCCTTGACTGCGGGCCGTACCAGGCCCGCGGTCGAGTTGGCGTTGGAGGCACTTGTCGCATCGCATCCGGTCGCCCTGGAGCGGCAGTTCGAACTGACCAACATCGAGACGTCCATCGTGGAGTTGTGCAGAGAATCGCCGTCCGTTGCTGAAGTGGCAGCGCGTTTGGGTATACCCATCGGGGTGGCCCGCGTGCTCGTGGCCGACCTCATCGAGGCCGGGCATGTGCGAGTTTCGGCGACTTTGAAAGACGATTCCAGCGACGATGAACGTCGCGAGCTGATCGAAAGGGTTCTCAGTGGACTCCGGCGTATTTGATTCGACGGCACAGGTCGATACCCGCACCAGCAAGCCGACTTCGGCAAAGATCGTGGTCGCTGGCGGCTTCGGTGTCGGTAAGACCACGTTGGTGGGTGCCGTCTCGGAGATCGTTCCGCTGCGCACCGAGGCGTTGGTGACCAATGCCAGTACCGGAATCGACAATTTGACCGGTATTCCGATGAAGTCGACCACCACGGTGGCGATGGACTTCGGCCGGATCAGCCTCGCCGACGATCTGGTGCTGTACCTGTTCGGTACGCCGGGCCAGTACCGCTTCTGGTTCATGTGGGACGACCTGATCCGCGGCGCCATCGGCGCCGTGGTGCTGGTCGACACCCGCAGGCTCGAGGACAGCTTCGCGGCCGTCGACTACTTCGAGGCGCGCAATCTGCCATTCCTGGTTGCGCTCAACGAATTCGACGACGCGCCGCGCTATCCGATCGAGGACATCCGTCAGGCCCTCGCGGTGCCCGCGGATGTGCCGATCCTGTCCATCGATGCCCGCCGTCGCGAACCGGCCAAGCAGGCGTTGGTCTCGCTCACCGAGTACGCCCTACGTAAGGTCATGCAGGGCTACTGAGCGTTCGCGCATTCCCCTTGCCCCCGAATCGAGTGGTTAAGCTCGCTCGATGAGGATTTCGGCGCGGGAGTTGCTCGGGCAACTGCTCGACTCGGACTCGTACATCAGCTGGGACCGGCCACCGGTGACGGTGGCCGCATCCCCGCGATACCGCGAGGATCTGCGCAAGGCCGAGCTGGCGGCTGGCACAGATGAAGCGGTGCTGACCGGTGAAGGTCTGCTGCGTGGTCGACGCGTGGCCGTAATCGCCTGCGAGTTCGGATTTCTGGCGGGTTCGATCGGGGTGGCCGCGGCCGAGCGCATCGTCTCGGCGGTCGAGCGTGCCACCGAATCCGGCCTGCCCCTGGTCGCTTCGCCGACCTCCGGCGGTACCCGAATGCAGGAGGGCACCGTCGCTTTCGTGCAGATGGTGAAGATCGCGGGTGCGGTCGCGGCGCACAAGGCGGCCGGTCATCCGTATCTGGTCTATCTGCGCAATCCCACGATGGGCGGCGTCTTCGCGTCCTGGGGTTCGCTTGGGCATATCACCTTCGCCGAACCCGGCGCACTCATCGGCTTTCTCGGCCCGCGCGTCTATAAAGCGTTGTACGGCAGGGATTTTCCGGAGGGTGTGCAGGTCGCGGAGAATCTGTACCGCAATGGTGTGATCGACGGCGTGCTGCCCGTTTCGGTGTTCCGCCGCATCGCGCACCGGGCGTTGAGCGTGCTCGGTGGCGTGCCAGATCTTGTTGCGGCGGAACCTGGTTGGGCCGCGCCGGTAGGTAGGACCGCGAAATCGGGCTCGGATGTTCCAGCTTGGGACTCGGTCCAGATCTCGCGCCGCCCAAGTCGGCCCGGCATCCGTGACCTGTTACGCCATGTGACGCAACGGGTTCCGCTCAGCGGCACCGGTCAGGGCGAATCCGATCGCACCATGGTGCATGCGCTGGCCCGCTTTCGCGGACAGCCGTGCATTGTGTTCGGCCACGACCGCGCGGGTCAGCAGGGTGAACACACCATGGGCCCCGCCGCATTGCGCGAGGCCCGACGCAGTATGGCGCTGGCCGAGGAATTGCGGCTGCCGCTGGTGCTGGTGATCGATACGGTCGGCGCGGCCTTGTCGAAGGAGGCCGAAGAGCGTGGGCTCGCCCCCGAAATCGCCCGCTGCATAGCCGATCTGGTCACCCTGGATACTCCGACCGTCTCGGTTCTGCTCGGCCAGGGCACCGGCGGCGGCGCATTGGCACTGCTGCCCGCCGACCGCGTCCTGGCCGCCACGCACGGCTGGCTCGCGCCGCTGCCGCCCGAAGGGGCGAGTGCCATCGTCTACCGCGATACCGACCATGCCCCCGAACTGGCCGACGCGCAGGGCATCCGCGCCACCGACCTGCTCGCCGACGGCGTCGTCGACCGCATCGTCCCGGAATTTCCGGATGCCGCGGACGAACCGGTCGACTTCGCCCGCCGCATGGTCGCCGCCATCGCCGAAGAACTCACCGGGCTGCGCGCCCGTCCGCTCGACGAAATCCGGACCGCCCGCCATACCCGTTATCGCCGCCTCGGCCATTCCTGAGAGCCCTGGTATCCAGCGCAAACGCGATTCCGTTCGGAAAACCGGTGGTCAACACACCAGGGGTTCTCGTTGACGACGCGGCGCGGCACTTCTACGGTCGGAATGTGACCTTCAGAAGCGAGACCAGCGCCATTCCCTCGATCGTGCTGAACGACGGGAACGTGATCCCGCAGCTCGGCTTCGGTGTATTCCAAGTACCGCCGGAGGACGTCCAGACGGTCGTCACCGCCGCGCTGGAGGCGGGCTATCGCAGCATCGATACCGCCGCCATCTACGGCAACGAGGAGGGCACCGGCCGTGCCATCCGGGAATCCGGGCTGCCGCGCGACGAGATCTATGTCACCACCAAGCTGTGGAATTCCGACCAGGGCTACGACGCCACGCTGCGCGCCTTCGACGCCAGCATGGCTCGGCTCGGCCTGGACTACCTCGATCTCTATCTCATCCACTGGCCGGTGGCGCAGGCCGATCGCTTTGTCGAGACGTTCAAGGCCTTCCAGACACTGAAGGCGCAGGGCCGGGTGCGTTCGATCGGTGTATCGAACTTCACCGTGGCCGATCTGGAGCGGATCATCGGCGAGACCGGCGAGATCCCGGCCGTCAACCAGATCGAACTGCATCCTCGGCTGGCGCAGCGTGAGCTACGCGCGTTCCACGATGCGAATGCCATTGCCACCGAGGCGTGGAGTCCGCTCGGCCAGGGCACGCTGCTCGACGAGCACACCATCGTCTCCATCGCCGACGAGGTGGGCCGCACTCCGGCCCAGGTGATCATTCGCTGGCATCTTCAGCAGGGGATTGTCGTCATCCCGAAGTCGGTCACCCCGGCGCGCATCGCCGCCAACTTCGACGTCTTCGGTTTCGAACTCACCCCCGACCAGATGGAGGCCATCAGCGGGCTCGACAAGGGCGCCCGCATCGGCCCCGATCCGACCACATTCACCGCCGGGCTCGACTAACGCAGGCCGAGATAGGCCGTCAGCTCTTGGGCGGCGGCGCGTCCGGCTCGGTTCGCGCCGATGGTGCTCGCGGATGGGCCGTAGCCGATCAGGTGGATGCGCGGGTCGACGGCCACCTGCGTGGCGAGGCGACCGGTCATGGTGATGCCGCCGCCAGGACTGCGCAGGCGTAGCGGGGCCAAATGGTCGAGGGCACTGCGGAATCCGGTTGCCCAGAGGATCACATCGGCGTGCTGGAACGAACCGTCGGCCCAGCGCACGCCATCGGGTTCGATGCTCGCGAACATCGGATGTCGCCGCAGCGCGCCACGGGCCTCGGCGGCGCGCAATCGATCGTCGAGCCGCAATCCGGTAACCGAAACCACCGAACCCGGCGGCAGGCCGTGCCGCACGCGGTCTTCCACGATGGCGACCGCCGCGCGGCCGTCCTCCTCGGCGAACGGTGCGTCGCGGAATACCGGTTCGCGTCGAGCCACCCAGGTCGTTGTGGTGACCTGTGAGATCTCATCGAGCAACTGAACCGCCGACACTCCGCCGCCGACGACCACGACATGTTTGTCGACGAATTCGTCGGCTATGCGGTAGTCGTGTGTGTGCAACTGGCGTCCGGCGAAGGTCTCCGCACCCGGATAATGCGGAATGAAGGGACGTTCCCAGGTGCCGGTGCCGTTGATCAGCCCGCGCACCCGGATCGTGCCAGCGGAATCGGTCTCGACATTGAGCGTCGTGCCCCGGCCGGCCGCGAGATCCGGCCCTGCGGCGCAAGGGGTTCCGTCGGTATTGCGGTCGCAGACCACGGTTACCGAGACCGGTCTGCGCACCCGAAGGTCGAATCGCTTCTCGTACAACTCGTAATAGCGCGGCACCGCGGTGGCCGCGGGCACGGCGTCGGAATCGGGTGGCAATGTCTCGGCGAAGGACATGCCGGGCAGGTCGTGTACCCGGTTGACGGTGGTCAGGGTGAGCGATGGCCACCGGAACTGCCAGGCACCGCCGGGCCCCGGTGCGTGATCGAGGATGAGGAAATCCCGCTCGGGGCGCAATCCGAGGCGCTGCAGGTGGTAACCGGCCGACAGCCCGGACTGACCAGCACCGATCACCAGGATGGGGAAGTCTGTCGGCACAAACCGAGATCGTATCGGCTTGGTCGGTATGTTCGGCCACCTGTGGCAGAGTTGATGTAACCACTCGAACCGGTCAGTTGCGGAGGATGCATGCTCGACGTTAGCCGCGATGGCGATGTCGTCACCATCGAACTACAGCGCGAGGAGCGGCGTAACGCGCTGAACATCGAACTCGTCACTCGGCTCCGCGAAGCGGTGGTCACCGCGGCCGAGGACGCCAGGGTGATCGTGCTCACCGGCCGGGGCCCCCTCTTCAGCGCGGGCGCGGACCTGTCCGGGGTGTACTCGGAGGAATTTCTGGCGGCCCTGACCGAGATGCTGCACATCATCGAATCCGTACCGGTCCCGGTGATCGCGGCGATCAATGGCGGTGCGCTCGGTGCGGGCGTGCAGATCGCGTTGGCCTCGGATCTGCGGGTCATGGAACCCGACTCATATATCGCGATTCCGGCCGCCAAGCTCGGCATCACCGTCGACCGCTGGACCGTGCGGCGGTTGGTATCGCTGATCGGCGGCGGCCCGGCGCGGACCGTTCTGCTCGGCGCGGAACCGGTATCGGCCGCCGACGCCTACTCCTTCGGCTTCGCCAACCGGCTCGGCACCCTGGCCGACGCACAGGCGTGGGCCAAGTCGATCGCTCAGCTGGCCCCGCTTTCGCTGCGGCATATGAAGTTGGAGTTCAACGATGACGGCACCCGGGATCCGGAGACCACGCAGCAGCGTGCGGCGCTGGAGGCGGCGTGGACCAGTCAAGATGCCCGAGAGGGGCGGCTGGCCAGGGAAGAAAAGCGCGCGGCGAAATTCCTGGGGCGATAAATGAATCCGAAGAAGATACTCGGTATTGCCGCCGGTGCGCTCGGCCTCACCTGGGTGGTGCGCGCGGTCTGGGACATCCCGTCGGCGATCGGCGCCTCGATCAATGCGATTCAGCCCTACGCCACAGGTGCGGTGAGCTATCGCGATCGGCAGTTCCACAACACCGAGCCGAGCACCCAGTTCGTCTCGGGTGCCGCTCCCTCCCTATTGTTTTCGGTGCTGACCAGGCGTAATGCCGGTCGTCCTCGCACCGCGGTTCCGTTGGCCATCCCCGACGTGCCGACCGAGGCCGCCGATCTCGCGGTCACCTGGTACGGGCACGCATCGGCGCTCATCGAGGTCGACGGGTACCGGATCCTCACCGATCCGGTTTGGAGCGAACGGGTTTCGCCATCGGCCCTGGTCGGCCCGGCCCGGCTGCATCCGGTGCCGATGCCGCTGTCGGAGCTACCGCCGGTGGATGCGGTGCTGATCTCGCACGATCACTACGACCATTTGGACAAGGCGACGATCCGTCAGCTGGTGGTGGGACAGGCCGCGCCCTTCCTGGTGCCGATCGGCATCGGCGCACATCTGCGGCATTGGGGTGTGCCCGAGCATCGGATCGTCGAATTGGATTGGGGCGGTTCGGTTTCCCTCGCCGCGCTCGGCCGCGAGCGCGACGGCACGGATCTGGTGCTCACCTGTACCGAGGCGCGACACTTCTCCGGACGCGGCCTGGTGCGCAACACCACACTGTGGGCGTCCTGGTCGATCATCGGCCCGACGCGGCGGGTCTACTTCGGCGGCGATACCGGATACACCAAGGCCTTCGCCGAGGCGGGCACCGCACTCGGACCGTTCGATCTGACGCTGCTGCCGATCGGGGCCTACGACGAGGCCTGGCCGGATGTGCATATGAATCCGGAGGAGGCGGTTCGGGCCCATGCCGATCTCGCCGTCGGCGATCCCGGACACGGACTGCTGGTGCCCATCCACTGGGCGACCTTCAACCTGGCCTTCCACGGATGGTCGGAACCGGTGCGCCGGATGGTCGAGGCGGCCCGTGCGGCCGGTACCGCGGTGGCGGTGCCGATACCCGGCCAGCGCATCGACCCCAATGACCTGCCGAGCCGGGATTCCTGGTGGGAGGATATTGGGTGAATACCTAGGTTCGTCGACAGGAAGGAATGCAGGCATGAGTCTCGTGGACACCCTGAAGGGCCTGGTCGGCAAGGGTAGGGAAGCGGCGGCCGAGAACGCCGACAAAATTTACGGTGTGGTCGACAAGGCCGGTGGGTTCATCGACGAGAAGACCGGCCACAAATACTCCGACAAGATCGGCAAGGTGCAGGAGGCCGCCAAGAAGGCGGTCCCGACGGACCAGTCCACACCGGAGCCGCCCGCGCCGAAGGAGCCGTCCGTGCCGCCCGCTCCCAAGCCTGCCCCCGAGCCCGAAGATCCGGGGCAGCCGCAGGCGTGATCTGTGGCGAGGACCGATATCTGTCGGTCCTCGCCCCTAAACTTCATTTATGGTGACCCGCCGGGAATTCGGTGGCAGCCCGGGCAGTCCGGGCATCGAGGTTGAGCTGAGCAACCTCGATAAGGTGCTGTATCCGGCAACCGGAACCACCAAGGGCGAGGTCATCGCCTACTACTCGGCCATCGCGCCCGCGATGCTTCCGCATATCGCCGGGCGACCGGTCACCCGGAAGCGCTGGCCCAACGGGGTCGACGAATCGTCCTTCTTCGAAAAGAATCTCGCCGAGCACGCACCGTCGTGGCTGGAGCGCCACACTATCGAACATTCCGGCCGCACGGTCGTCTATCCGGTCATCGATTCCGAGGCCGCGCTGGCCTGGATCGGCCAGCAGGCGTCGCTGGAAGTCCATGTGCCGCAATGGCGTTTCGACGGTGACAAGGTCGGCTACGCCACTCGGTTGGTCTTCGATCTGGATCCGGGGCCGGGTGCGGGGCTGGCCGAATGCGCGCGGGTCGCGCTGGCGGTGCGCGAGATGGTCGAGGGCATCGGGCTGCACGCCTTCCCGGTTACCAGCGGTAGCAAGGGAATTCACATCTATGTGCCGCTGGATCGGGAGTTGAGTCCTGGCGGTGCGTCCACCGTGGCCAAACAGGTGGCGACGAATCTGGAAAAGCTGCACCCGGATCTGGTCACCGCGACGATGGCGAAGTCGGCGCGCGGCGGGAAGGTCTTCCTGGATTGGAGCCAGAACAATCCGGCCAAGACCACCATCGCACCGTATTCGCTGCGCGGCCGCACCGAGCCGAATGCGGCGGCACCGCGCACTTGGGCCGAGTTGGAGAGCCGGAAGAAGTTGCGGCACTTGCGCTTCGACGAGGTGCTCGCCCGCTGGCGCGATGACGGCGATCTGCTCGCCGAATTGGATCCGCCCACTTCGAACAGCGATGCGCTGACGAAATACCGATCGATGCGCGATGCCTCGGCGACGCCCGAACCGGTACCTTCCGAAACCCCGACCCCCGGGGCGAATAATCGGTTCGTCGTCCAGGAACACCACGCGCGGCGCCTGCATTGGGATGTGCGGCTCGAACGCGACGGCGTGCTGGTGTCGTGGGCCGTGCCGAAGGGGCCGCCGACGTCATCGGATCAGAACCGGCTCGCCGTGCACACCGAGGATCATCCGTTGGAGTACTTGACCTTCCACGGCGCCATCCCGAAGGGACAGTACGGCGCGGGGGAGATGACGATCTGGGATTCCGGCACCTATGACACCGAGAAATGGCGCGAGGACGAGGTCATCGTCACCTTCCACGGCAAGCGACTGCGCGGCCACTACGCGATGATTCGCACCAATGGCACCCAGTGGCTGATGCATCTCATGCGCGATCAGGATCCGGCCGAGGACCGGGTCTCCAGTGGTCCGGTCGGACCCGAAGCCGCATTCGTCGTGCCGAGAACCGCTGGGCCCGCGCCCTTTCCGCGCGGTCTGCGGCCGATGCTCGCCACGCACGGTGAGGTGGCCGATCTCGATGACGTCGAGTGGTGCTTCGAAACCAAATGGGACGGCTTCCGACTGATCGCCGAAATCGATTCCGGGACACTGACGCTGCGCAGTCGGGTGGGCAATGTGGTGACCAAACGCTATCCGGGTATGGCGGTGCTGGCCGAGGAGTTGGCCGGACACAATGTGGTGCTCGACGGCGAAGCGGTGGTGTTCGACGATCACGGCGTCGCCAATGTCGGTCTGCTGCAGGCCGATGCGGCGCGCGCGGTGTTCGTCGCCTTCGATGTGCTGTATCTGGACGGGACTTCCCTCATCCGCAAACGGTATTCGGATCGGCGGCGGGTGCTGGAAGCGATCGCCGCCAACGCACCGTCGCTGCGGGTGCCGCCGCGACTGGACGGCTCCGGCGCCGAAGCGCTGCGCTACAGCCAGGAAAAGGGTCTGGAAGGTGTGGTCGCCAAGCGCAAGGATTCGGTATATCTGCCAGGTAAGCGCGGACATTCGTGGGTCAAGCAGCGCAACTGGCGCACCCAGCGGGTGCTGATCGGCGGCTGGCGGCGCAGCGACGCCCGCAACTTCAAATCACTGCTGGTCGGCATTCCGCATGAGGGCAGGCTGTATTACGTGGGTCGGGTCGGCACCGGGTTCAGTGAGCCGGTCATGCGGGATCTGGCCGAAAGGCTGGGCAAGCTGGAGCGCAAGACCACCCCGTTCGACAACGACCTCACCGCCGAGGAACGCGAGGACGCGGTGTGGGTGACGCCGAAGCTCAGCGGCTCCGTGCGCTTCATGAACTGGACCGAGACCGGTCGCCTCTGGCATCCGGCCTGGCTCGGCGAAATGTGACGGCGGTCGCTGATGGTTAGCCGGGTCAGCGGGGAGCCCGCTGGGTATCGTTTGTTCGCGGTTGTGTCGGCTCGAAAACGAGGAGTGCACGGTGGATTTCAAGAACCTGGCGAATAAGGCGCTGGACCTGGCCCAGCAGAATGCGGACAAGGTGGATACGGCCATCGATAAGGTGGGCGATCTCGTCGACAAGCAGACCGACGGCAAGTTCGCCAGCCAGGTCGACGCCGCACAGGATGCCGCCAAGAAGGCCATCCACAAGGACGGCTGAACCGCCGGTGGCGGACCGGGCGTACCGATCCGCCATTCCCGCGATCAGTTCTGTTCGCGGGCGAGCAGCGGAATGATGGTCGCGCTGTCGGTGACCATCGCGTGCCCCTGGAATTCGAAATCGTCGTAGGCGCGCGCCATTGCCTCCTTGTCGCGGCCGCCGACGGCATCGCTGATGATCACCGGCACGAAGCCGAGATCGGTCGAATGGGTGACCGTCGGCGCGATGCCGATCTCCAGTGCGACACCCGCGATCGCGTACGCGCCGATGCCGAGATCGCGCAGCACCGCGGCCAATGGCGTGCCCTCGAAGGCCGACATCGAGGTCTTGTCGAAGACCACCTCATCGGCCGTCGGCCGCAGCTGCGGCACCAGCTCGAAGGCCGGGGTGTCGCGCTGCAGAATGAATTTCACGTCATCGACATTGTCGACCTGCTGCCAGCTCATGGCCATTCGCAGCGCGAAGGTGCCACTGAGGCGGCGCGGCAGGAAGAAATGCCGCAGGAAGATGATCGGATAACCGCCGCGCCGTGCCGCTTCTACCACCCGCGCCACCCGTTCGATGATCTCCGGACCGTCCGGTAATTGGGAGAGCACACCGACCTGCATGTCGTAGACGATCACCGCCATGCGGTGCGGCGCGCACACATCGGCGAGTTCTTCGGGGATGTCCAGTCCGTTGCCATGCCGCATGGTCAGCTCACTCCTGTTCGGGTACCGATCGCGTTCGGGGTACGGCCCGACGGTGATCCGGTTGCGCGATGGCCACTTTCGAAGCGCACCGAGGCCCGCTTCGCCCCAACTGTAACCATGTCGGAAATCGGACACGCACCGCATCACAGATGGTCGCACGTGACCATTGCTGGGCCCGTGATCAGGCAGTACGGTGGTGGCATTCGAGGCCGGGCGAAGTCGGCGCCGACGCGTCCCCGGCGCACTGTGCGTCGCGCCGCGTCGGAACACTGGAGGCCCCGATGAAAATTTTGTCTGCACCATTCGTCGGCGGTAACCGGAGATCCGGTGCGATATCGATCCTCATCGTTCTCGCGGTCGTGGCATTCGCATTCGCATTCGTGCCCGTCGCCCGAGCCGTGCCGCCGCCGGATCAGGATCCGTTCTACGCGGCATCGGTCGATCTGGGTGCGCAGCCCGACGGCGCCGTGCTGCGGACCCGCTCGATCGCTTTGTACGGTCTTCCGCTTCCGGTTTCGGCCTGGCAGGTGCAATACCGGACCAACGATGGGAACGGTTCGCCGATCCCGGGCATGGCCACCGTGCTCGTGCCTCTCCTACCGTGGTTCGGTCCCGGCCAGCGGCCGCTGCTGTCGTATCAGATCGCCGAGGACAGTCTCGGCACCCGGTGTGCGCCGTCATACGCGCTGCGCGGCGGCTGGGACCTCGGCGGCGCGAATACCTACATCGACACGCCCTTCATCGCCGAGGCGCTGCGCCGCGGCTGGGCGGTGGTGGCCAGCGATTACGAGGGGCCGGACTCCCGATTCCTGGACGGCGTCAGCTCCGGCCGTGCGGTGCTCGACGGCATCCGAGCCGCTCGGGCGTTCGCACCGGACGCGGTCGGTCCGGCGAGCCCTATTGGGGCGTGGGGCTACTCGGGCGGTGCCTTCGCGACACTGTGGGCGGCGCAGCTGCAACCGGAGTACGCGCCCGATATCCGGTTCGCCGGAATCACCTCGGGTGGGGTGCCCGCCGATTGGACGGCCATGGCCCATGGTGTCGATGGGACTGTGCAGGCGGGGCTGGCAGTGCTCGTATTGATCGCGATCGCGAAGAACGAGCCGAATTCCGGTGTGCCGGAACTGCTCAACGAGCGCGGTCGCATTGCCCTAGCCGAGGACGGCTCGGCTTGTGGTCCGGATCTGGTCTTCAAATACTTCAATGCCCATGTGGACGACTTCGCGGCCGTGCCGGATGTCTTGTCACATCCGGTATTTCGGGCCGCGACCGACCGGCAGGAGCTGGGCGGCAGCGCGCCCGTCATGCCGATGTACCTGTACCACAGCACAACCGACGATGTGATCCCGGTCGCTGGCTTCACCGATCTGGTCGGGCGATACTGCGCACTGGGCGCCGATCTCACTTCAGTGCATTCGCCGCTGCCCGGACACAATGTGACAGCCATCGGCGAGGCGCCCGGTGCGATGGGCTTCCTCGCCGATCGCTTCGCGGGTGTTCCGGTCGCCCCCGGCTGCCACGGGTGATAAACGAAAGCTGCGGCGCGCCACGAGGATTCGTTGCGCGCCGCGTTCGGAGTGCTGTTCGGTCCTACTTGACTGGAGCGTCCACCCATTTGGTGGTGCCGGGCGGGGCGGACAGGGTGTCGAGCAGATCGATGCCCGCGATGATGAGTGTCGGTCCCCCGACGACGAGGGTACCGATGATGCCGCCGATACCCGCGCCGGCGAGGACGCTGGCGATGACGGTCGGTCCGCCGACGATGCCGGTGAGCCCGACCAGGGCGCCGATCACCGTGCCGACAAAGCCGCCGATGGCGGTGGCAATGCCGAACTGGGACAGGAAGTTATCCTGCGCGCGCAGATTCTCCCGCGGCGACGCGACCGGCGTGGCCGCCTGCCGCGCCGTCGAGTAGTCCTTGACCGCGGTCAACTCCAGCACCCGGCCCGAGTCGCGGATCTCGTGCGGCATGCCGAATTCCAGCCCGTCCTGCCGGAACGACAGCGGCAGCGTGACGATCGTATTTCCCGCGTTGTCCTTGATATCCACGGTGTTCGTCGACATCTGGAAGGACCCGTTGGTCAGCGTGGTGACGATCGTGTCGCCCACCAGTTTTGCCTCGTACCCGATGTCGGGGACGGGCGCGGCATCCGGCTGTGCATAGGAGGTGCCCGCGCCGACCGCGACAGCGGCGACGATCGGCACGGCTGCCGCGGTGATCTTGCGGAGAATCATTCCGGTGTCCAATCTTCATCAGGTTTTGCAAGCCGTAGCAACGCTCCGCACGCGAAAAATCCTCCCCCCGACGCTGTGCAGAGCCGCGATGTGATCTAGAGAACGCACACCGAGGACACCGTACCGCGCGCAAAAGGTTTAGAGGAATGCTTTTCGGGGTATTCATTGTCGCTTGCATGATGAATCTTGTTATAGCTCTTAGCTATCCAGCCATGCGCCCGGCCACTACATGACATTGATGGCGCGGGCGATCACCAAGATCACCAAGACCAATGAGATCGTCGATTGCAGCATCATCGTCGCCTTCGCCCACCGCGACATCGGCATCACATCGGTCGGGCTGAACGCCGTCGCGTTGGTGAATGCCAGATACAGATAGTCGAGGAACTGGGGCTCCCAATCGGGTTCGGCCAGGTCCGGGCTCTGCATCTGCACGAACAGGAAGTCCGGCAATGGCTTTCGCGCGTGCGCGCGTGCGGCCGGTCCGCCGCGATCGAACTCCCAATACCAGAGTCCGAACACCACCACATTGGTCAACCAGACCGCACCGCCCGAGAGGAGTAGTTCCGCGGGCCTGGTGAGGGTCCCATCGATCAGTTGGAACACCAGTCGAGCCGCCGAACCGGCCGTGGCGACACTCAATAGTCCCGTCAGCAGAAGGCTGCCGTTGCGCAGCAAGCGCTCTTCCCGGTTCAGCCGGAACGGATTCGCCACCACCAGCCCACCGAGCAACAGGACCTCGAGCACCGGCAGCACCAGCCAGGCGGGCTGCTGTCGCAGTTCCTTCGGCGCGAGCTGCAACACCACGATCACCAGCACCGCGAGCGTCGCGGCCCACCGCGATTCACCCTCCGTCTTGCGTTGCCAAGCGGGCACATCGTCGTCTTGGTCCGGCACAGGGGCCAGTATCGCCGATCAGGTCAGCAGATCGAGGACGACCGCGCCGAGGCAGACCGCGATGACAATCGACAGCGCGATCGCGTCATTGCGGCCGGGGGCGCTCGGGCGGGCGGTGAGCTGGCCGGTGCCGCCGCGCGCGGTAATGGCCTCGCCCAGTTCGGTTGCCCGGCGGCTGGATACCGCCATGGCGGCGGTGAGGATATCGACGAGTGGATTGTCGGCGGCGCGATTGCGGAGGCTGTTCTTCGGGCGCAGTCGGCGGGCCGCGCGCAGCACCCGGATCTCCTCCATCAGCAGCGGCAGTCCGCGCAGCGTCAGCGCGATGACCACGGCCCATTCGTCCACGGGCACGCGGAATCTGCGCAAGGGGGAACCGAGTTTGGCCAGTGCTGGGGCGATATCGCCCATCGGGGTGGTCCAGGCGATCAGGAACGAGGAGGCCAGCAGGATCAGACCGAAGACGGTGACATTGGTGTAGCGCAGCACGGCTTCGCTGCCCACCGGCACATTGAGCAGGGCGCCGACGCCGATCGCCGCCCAGAACCACCACGGCAGGCGCGGCAGTGTGCTCAGCGGCAGGCGGGCCGCCACTCCGATCGCGATCACGAATACCGCCATCAAGCCGAGGACCGGCCAGGACGGCAGGAACATGAGCAGCACACTGATCAGGAATGCGCCGATGATCTTGGTTCCGGCCCAGAGCCGGTGCACCGGACTGGAAACCGGCACTTCGCGGAACAGCACCGCGCTCATTATCGACCTCCGTTCCCGAGTCGCCAGGCCGGATCGCCGGGTCGCGGTTCAGGCATCACCGAACGTGGATCCGGTTGGTGTGCGGGCACATTCGCGGTGTCGCGGATCGGATCGGTCTCCAGTATGCGTCCGGCCTCGAGGTTGACGGTTCGATCGCAGACCGCGGCCATATCGTGCACGTCATGTGAGATGACGATCAGGGTGAGCCCGGAATCGCGCAGGCGGGCAAGCAATTCCACGATCTCGGCGCGGCCGTGCGGATCAAGTCCGGCCAGCGGCTCGTCGAGCACGACGACCGGCGCGTGACTGGCCACAATGGCCGCGAGCACCACGCGTTTGGCCTGACCGCCGCTGAGTTGTTCGATGGAGCGCGCGGCGAGTGCGCGATCCAGCCCCACCGCGTCGAGTGCGCGTCCGACGGCGCCGGATCCGGTGGCTCGACCGCCCCAGTCCGCGATTTCGTCGCCGACCGTCTGTTTCTGCAGCTGCAGTCGGGAGTGCTGGAACGCCAATTCCACCCGGCCGATCTGCTTCGCGACCGGCTTACCGCCCAATTCGCAACGGCCGGAACTCGGTTCGATCAATCCGGCCATGATCCAGGCCAGCGTCGACTTGCCGGAACCATTGCCGCCCACCACGAGCAGCGCCTCGCCGCGTCGAACGGTCAGATCGACGCCGTGCAAAGCCGGTGCGGCCCAAGGTGTTCCGTGGTTATAGGTGTGGCGGACGTCGCTCAGCCGCAGGATGGTTTCGCCCATCGGTCGCCGCCGGACCGCGCCGCCGGGTTGCGGCCAGGCAGGCAGCCGCTCGACGGTCCGGCCACCGGCCAGATGTACCACCCGGTCGGCGGCGGCCGCATCGGCCTCGTGATGGGTGACCAGCACCACCGCCATCGGATGACGTTTGGGCAGTTCGGCCAGGAGCGCGACCAGATCGCGGCGACCGTCCGGATCGATCATCGATGTGGCCTCGTCGGCAATGAGCAGCGCTGGTCGGCGGGCCAAGGCGGCGGCAACCGCGAGCCGCTGCTGTTGACCGCCGGAGAGGGTCGCGGTCTCGCGATCGCCCAGACCGTCCAAGCCGACCTCGCGCAGCAGGCCATCGATATCGACCGCGGCGGCGAGCTCGGTGGACAGACCCCACACCACATCGTCGGCAACGAGCACGCCGAGCGTTTGACTCTCCGGCCGCTGCAGCACCAGCGCAGTGCCGCCCAGGTGGCCGAGGCCTGCCGCGCCGGGACGGTCCACGCTGCCGGTGGTCGGCGGAAGTCCCGCGAGCAGTCGGGTCAGTGTCGATTTGCCGGATCCGTTGTGGCCGACAATGGCCACGAATTCGCCGATATTCACGGTGAGATCGATGCCGGACAGCGCATCCACCGGCGCGCCCGGATAGCGAAAACCGACCTCGCGCAGCCGCACCGGAAGCGGGGCGATAGGCCGGGCGTCCGGTGGTGCGTCGAGCCGGTCCTGACTGGGCAGCCAGGCCAGTCGGTCCAGGACCGAGCCCAGTACGAACCAGGAGAACACCGCCGTCGCGACGATCCCGACCAGCACACCACCGCCGATCAGGACCCACCACCAGCGGATCGCGGCATCCGCGGCATCGGCGATTCCGCGCCCGAGCGGTTCCAGCTGGGGCTGGCGCGCCACCGTCCGCTCCAGGCCCTCCGCGGTGCTGCGGATGGTGTTGAACAGCAGATCCCGGGACCGGGACAGTACGAACAGCGATCCGACGGCGAAAGCCGCGAAGCCGAGCCCGGCGATTACCGATAGTCCGAGCACCGCGGGCAAGCCGCCGCGTCGTCGTTTGACGGTGCCGATAATGCCCGCGATGGTTGCCGAACTGAGAATGCCGAACGCGGGCACCAGGCCCGCCGCGACGAAGCAGACCAGCACGGCCGAACCGGTCGCGGTGATCAGCGCGCGCAGCCGATAGCGGTGCGCGATCATGGCCAGCGGCACCGCGGCGACCAGTTGCAGTGCCGCGGCGAACGGAATCAGCGCACCGACGGTGACCAAGCCGACGGTGGCGCCGCCGAGCACCGCCCCCACCGCCAATTCGATCGGGCGCAGTGGTCCGCGCTCGGTGCGGCGGGCGGGCAGATCACTCACGGGTCAAGTCTGCCAGGATCCTGTGCACAGTTCGTGTGGTCTTTCTGTGGAGACCGTGAGCGTCAGGCGACCCGGGTCAGCTGGTAATCGGCGGCGTTCAGCTTGCGCACGCGACGGCGATAGGCGAGTTGTGGACCGGGCCAGTTATTCGTGATCCGGCCCGAAGCGGTGCGGTACCAGCTGGAACAGAAGTTCCACGGTGTGCGCGCGAGACGCTGCTGGACCGCGGTATTGAATCGCGCCTCCGCCTCCGGACGCACCTCGAGCACGTGGCCGGGACGTTCGGCGAGTAGTTGGACGGCCTGGCGGATATAGCGGGCCTGCGATTCGATCATGTAGATGATCGAGCCGACGCCGAGATTGGTATTCGGCCCGTAGACCAGGAAAAGATTCGGGAAGTCGGGCACGGTGATGCCGCAGTAGGCGTGCGCGCCGTCCGCCCAGGCATCGGCGAGCTTGCGGCCCGCGCGGCCGTAGAGAGTCATGGGCCAGAGGAATTCGGTGCCCTTGAATCCGGTGCCGTAGATGATCACGTCCGCCTCGTGCACCGTGCCGTCGGCGGTGCGCACGCCGTTCGGCACGATTTCGGTGATGGCGGTGGTCTCTACCCGCACATTGGGTTCGAGCAGGGCCGGATAGTAGTCGTTGGAGAACAGCCCGCGCTTACAGCCGACCGGATAGTCGGGGGTGAGCTTGGCGCGCAGTTCCGGATCCGGGACCTGTTCTTCCAGATGCTTCGACGCGATCTGCTCGACCCCTCGCGCGATCCACGGAAATTCGACAAGGCCGAGCGCGATGAATTCGGCGATGGCCCACCAGCCGAAGCGTTCGACGAGCAGCGCGCCGGGCAGCCGCGCGAAGAGTTTGTGCTGGATCGGGGTGTAGTCGGTATCGAATTTGGGCAGCACCCAGGCCGGTGTGCGCTGGAACAGCGTGAGGTGTTCGACTCGCGGCTGGATCTGCGGGATGTATTGGACGGCGCTCGCGCCGGTACCGATGCAGGCGACGCGTTTACCGGCCAACTCGACGCCGTGATCCCATTCGGCGGAGTGGAATGCCTGACCGGTGAAGGTGTCGATGCCGGGAATGTTCGGCAGGGCTGGCCGGGACAATTGGCCGACCGCGGAGATGAGCACGTCGGCGGTTCGGGCCGTGCCGTCCTTGGTCCGTACGGTCCAGCGGCCGGAAGTGTCGTCGAATTCGGCGTCGGTCACTTCGGCACCGAAATGGATCGCCTCCAGCAGTCGGTGCCGCTGGGCGACCCCGCGCAGGTAGTCGTGGATCGCGGCCTGTCCGGAATAGCGCTGCGGCCAGTCCGGCTTGGGCTCATAGGAGAACGAGTACAGCGGCGACGGCACATCGCAGGCCGCGCCGGGATAGGTGTTCTCTCGCCAGACCCCGCCGATGTCGGTGCCGCGCTCCAGGATGGTGATATCGTCGAAACCATTGCGCCGCAATTCGATTGCCATCCCGATGCCGCCGAAACCGGCACCGATGATGATGACCGATGGCCGCTCGCCAGCTGTCATATGTGGCACTCCTCACACCGCTGTAGCTGAGTTCCACTCTAAGACTGCCGATCGTGCAGGTCAGCGTATAGAGATTTTCGGCCATAATGTCCGCTGTGGAGCGGGTACAGGATCCGGGCATCCGCGACTGGAACTTTCCGCGCGGCATCGCCAGCGTGGCGCTTATGGTCGGCTATGCCGGTGAACAGGGCGTGCCCGTCGCGCGCATGCTCGCCGGAACCGGGCTGACCGAGGCCATGCTGCATGATCCGGACGCGCAGATCGATGCGCGCATCGAACTCGCCGTCATCCGCAATCTTGTCCGCGAACTCGCCGATAGACCCGCGCTCGGTATCGAGATCGGCCGCCGGTATCGGATCACCACCTTCGGCATCTTCGGCTTCGCGTGCGTCAGCAGTCCGACGCTCGGTGAGGCCATCTCGTTCGCGCTGCGCTATCTGGAGCTGAGCTTCACCTTCTGCCTGCCGGTCGCGGAATGGGGAGAGGGCGAGTTCATCGCCTGGGTGCACGACGAATCGATTCCGGCCGATGTGCGCCAATTCCTGGTCGAACGCGATGTGACCGCCATGCATCAGGTGATGAGCGATCTGATCGGTAAACAGCTGCCGCTCACCAGGGCCGAATTCCGTTTTCCTGAGCCGACTTACCTCGATCGGATCATGGAGGTCACCCAGGTGCGGCCGCGTTTCGGGCAGCCGCGCAATCTGTTCACGATCGATCCGGCAATGCTGGAACAGCCACTGCCGCAGGCCAACGAGCACACCTGGGCCATGTGCCTGGCGCAATGCCGGGATCTGGTGGACCGCCGCCGCGCCCGCACGGGTATCGCGGCCGAGGTACGCGAACTCCTGGTGCCCGGTGGTGCGGACGGATTCGCCGCCCCACGCGGAATCGACTCCGTAGCACGCGATCTCAATATGAGCACCCGCACCCTGCGCCGCCACCTCGATGCCGCTGGCACCAGCTATCGCGCACTGCTGGACGAGGTGCGCCGCGCACTCGCCGAGGAGATGCTCACCGCCACACCGCTATCGGTGAGCGATGTGGCCATCCGGCTCGGCTACGCCGAATCCTCCACCTTCATCTACGCCTTCAAGCGCTGGACCGGCGCGACACCGGCCGCCTACCGCCGCGAACGCGTGGTGCGGCGCTAATCCGGCTGCACCGCGATCCAGCCGTCCATCGCGACATTGCGGAAATGTGTTGTGATGCGGTGGTTTTCGTCGATGACATGCAGGGCGACGGCGGGATCCGGTGCGTAGTCCATGACGCGGTGGGGGAGTTCGAGTTCCCACTCCCCGCCGAGTACGGAGGCGGTGCTCGGCGCGATCAGCAGCGGGCGGCCCGCGAAGGTGGTCGCGGCGGCGGAGTGCGCATGTCCGGTGATCACGCCGACAATGCGTTCGTCGGCGGCGACCAGCTCGGCGAATTTCTCGGGTTCGGCCAGCGAGATTTCATCGACGACCGGACTGAACAGATGTGCGGGCGGATGGTGCAGTGCGAGGAGTATGGGCGCGTCGGCGGGCGCGGCGACGAGTACGCCGCGCAACCAGTCGTAGGTTTCCTCGCCGAGTCGGCCGCCGGGTTCGCCGGGGACGCTCGAATCCAGCAGGGCCACGGTCAGATTGCCGATCCGGTGTGCGTGGTTGATCGGCGCGGTAGATGCGGCTTCGCCGAGCAGGATCGTGCGGAAGGCGGCGCGGTCGTCGTGATTGCCGGGCAGGGCGTAGACCGGGATATCGGCGTCGAGTGCGACGCGTGCCTCGGCGTACTGCTCGGGTTTACCCGAATCGGTGATATCGCCGGTCACCAGGATGGCATCGGGCCTGCGTCGCAGCTCGGCGAGATAGGCCATGACCCGCTCGGCGCGTTCGGCATTGCGGGTGCCGAGATCGAAATGGGTATCGCTGACCTGGGCCACCAGGATCATCGGCGTTCGCTTTCTCTGGGGGATCGCTCCATTGCGTCAGAGTGTGCCCGCATCGTGTGCTGGCACCCCTTCAGGCTAGATGACCTGCGGGTTCCGCGTCGTCATGAGGCTGGCCACCGGTAGCAGACCGCGGGGTCGGAAGTGGTCGCGCGCACGTCGGGTCAGCTCGACGAGTCGACGACCGAGGCCCACAGCGTCTGCAGTGACCGCAGGAACGACTTGCGATCGGCGGCGGGGAGCTGGGACAGCAGTTGGTTCTCCTGCTCCTGGATATCGCGTTGCGCCTGGTCGCGGGTGGTCCGACCGGCCGGGGTGAGCGATATCAGGCGTGCGCGCCGGTCGGCCGGATCGGGATCGCGGCGGATGAGGCCGCGCTGCTGGAGTTCGTCGAGCGTGCCGATGATGCGCGTCTTATCCGCGCGGATCTTCTTGGCCAGCGCGGCCTGGGTATAGACGGGTTCGTCGCCGAGTCCGAGCAGGACCACATAGCCCCACATGGTCAGGCCGTGCCGCTCGAGTATGGGCAGCTCGGCCGCGGCGAGGGCGCGGCCGAGCGGCGCGATCATCGCGGCGAGATCGGGGCGCTTTTCGGGCATGGGTAGAAAATACCGCTTGGCTTATGATAAGCATGAGCATACGATACGCATGAGCTTATTAATTGGGATGTATCGAGAGGACAGCGATGACCACCGATTCCGCCACCGCCGCCGAGCTGCAAACACTCAAATCGCTAGGGACACAGGTCGATCTGATCGCCCTCAATGCCCAGGCCGTGCGCACCAGCATCGACGTTGTTTCCCAGCTGACCGCCACCGATCTGGCCAAGCCGACGCCGTGCGCCGGGTGGACGCTGCACGGATTGCTGGCGCACATGATCACCCAGCACTACGGCTTCGCGGCCGCCTCCCGCGGCGAGGGCGACCTGTCGCTGTGGCGGCTGCGCCCGCTGGGCGCGGACCCGGTCGCGGACTACCGTGCCGCCGCCGAACATGTACTTGCATCCTTCGCCGAGGACGGCGTGCTCGACCGCACCTTCCCACTGCCGGAATTCACCAGAGCCTTCGAATTCTCCGGACCCGAGGCGGTCAGCTTCCACTTCATCGACTACGTCGTGCACTCCTGGGACGTTGCCCGAACTCTCGGCCGCACAGTGCATTTCGATGACGACCTGCTCGCCGTCGCATTATCGGTAGCCGAAGTCGTCCCCGGCGGCTCGGCCCGCCTGGCACCCGGCGCGGCTTTCGGCCCGGTGATCACCTGGTCCGGTGACTCGGCGCTCGACGAGATCGTCGCCATGCTCGGGCGCTCCCCGAGTTGGCCGGATTAGTCCACGCTCGATTGATAACGCCAGGCCGAATTGGATTGCCACGCAGGGAATTCCCGCATTCCGTGCGTGTCCCTGATGCGGCGCGTGGTGGTGAACCTGGGCGGGCGGCGTCAACTTCGCGCGATTGCCTCTGCGCTTCCGCTCCGGCGATTGCCGCTCGCGGAGATCCCCCACGCCGCTGCTGCGGCACATCGACTGGTCGCAGCGGGCGCGAATCAGGTTGCCGTTCAGGGGTTCCACCCTATTAAGTGCAGGCGTGAGGTGAGCGGCGTTGGACCGCCGGACAGAAGATGCAGCATGTGGCTGCATGCCGAATCCGGCCAGGTGATTCGGCGAGCGCGATTTGGCTGGCCGCCCATGGATTGCCCGAGTGATCCGTGCGTGGGTTCGGCTGGTCGAAGGCTATTCGGTTGGGGGGAGCGGGGATTCGGTGGTGTGTAGCAGGTTGTCGGCGTGTTGGAGGAGGGCTTCCGCGTCGGGGGTGGGTTGTAGTGGGTGCCAGAAGTCGGGGGTCGGGGTTGCTTGGAGGGTGAGTGTCGGGGGTGTGCGCCAAGGGGCCGCCAGGGCGAGTTGCCACGAGTGGAGGTAGGTGCGGTCGTGTCGGGCGGATTTGTCGAATAGGGGGTCGCCGACGATGGGGTGTCCGATCCAGGCCAGGTGTACCCGGATCTGGTGGCGGCGGCCGGTGATCGGGCGGACCGCGAGCAGGGTGTGCGTGTCGGTGCGCAAGACCGCTGTGAACCGGGTTGTCGACGGATAGTTCTTGGTGGCCAAGAGATCCGCGTCATCGACGAACCAGCGCCCCGCCTGCTCGCGAATGGACTCACGCGGCGCGGCGATTCGCACGCGGTTCTTGCGGCCGACGCTGAGCGGCAGTTCGATGACGCCGCGATCGGGCAGGCCGGTCGATTCGACGATCGCCAGGTAGGCCTTCTCGGCCGTCTGCTTATTGAACTGCCTGGTCAGCTGCCCGTGCGCGCCCAGATCCTTCGCCAGCAGCACCAGTCCGGAGGTCACCTTGTCGATCCGGTGCACCGGATACAGCGTTTCCCCCACCGCGGCCGCCGCCTCGACGATATCGCTGTCGTGCCGCTCCCCGGTCACCGAAATCCCGGCGGGCTTGTTCAACGCCAATACCGCCGCGTCCTCCTCGATAACGCAGCTCTTCCGCAACTCGGCCCACTCGAACTCCACCGAACGAGCTTAGGTCGTGCGGGTGCCCGCTGTTGTGGCGCAGCAAGTGGCGCGCTATCGATGCCTGCCGTTGCGGCGCAGGGTGTGGGGGCGCAGGCGGTTGAAGCCGCGGACGCGCACGCTGCGCAGATTGCGAATATCGAATTCCGGATTGCCGTCCAGGGCCGCGGCGGCCTCGTCATCGACGAGTACGGTGCCGGGCCGGGCGACACCCGTGAGCCGGGAGGCGATATTGACCACCGAACCGTACAGATCGCCGAAGCGCTGCAGCACCGGTCCGTATGCCACCGCAACCCGCAGTTCCGGTGTGCCGCCGACCATCATCGTGCTCTCCTGGATGGCGAGCGCGATCCGGGCCGCATCGGTCGGATAATCGGCCGCGAACATGACCTCGTCGCCGACATTCTTGATCACCCAGCCGCCGTTCTCGGTGATCGCGGCGGTGGTGGTGGATTCGAATGCCTCCAGCAGCATGGACAATTCGTCCGGATGCAGATGCCTGGTGAGCCGGGTGTAGCCGACCATGTCGGCGAAGCCGACCGCCAATTCGCGCACCGCCTCGCCCGCGGTGGTGCCCGGATCGAGGGAGCGGGCCAGGGCCGCGGCGAGGTGGCGACGCCACGCGTAGGTATTGAGCTGTTCGAGCGTGGAGATGGCCGCCTCGGTGGCGGTGCGCGCGATTTCGGCCGGGTCGGTGCCGGGCGCGGCCTCGGCCATCCGAGCGCTGATTTCGGCGAGTACCAGGTCGACCTGCCATTCGGCCAGGCGCGCCATGCCCTGGCCGAGGGTGCGCGCGGTCGCGGCCTGCTGCCGGGAGTCTGCCGAGGCGAGCACATTGAGCGCGCGGAAATTGCGCACCGCGGCGATATCGGCATCGGCGTAGTCGACGGCGGCGTCGTCGAGACCGGCCGGGAAGCCGAGTGCCATCCACAGCCGCTTGGTCAGGGCGGTGGTCGTCCCGGATTGTTCGGCGACCTCGGTCCGGTTGTAGCGGCGCGGTCCGTCGAGCAGATACGACTCCACGACCGACTCGACCAGCTCGGATATCTCGGTGGGAACCATGATCGGTACCTTACGGGCCGAGCGCTCGCCCATGGCGGCAACGGACCAGGTGACAGTTACCGCGGTCCGCGCCTGTGACCGGTCACAATCAGCTCGGATGCAGCCACTGCCCGGTCGAGGGCACACCCTGATCGTTCACGACGAACACCAGGGCCAGTCGGGGACCGGAACGAATTGTCCTGCCACGCAATACATCGTCGCTCCGAACGCGCCATCTCGCGCGTCGTATGGCGAAGTTGTCCGTTGCTGTGGCTACGGCTGCTGGTAAGGCAGTAGGGATTCCCTGGACCAAGTGAGAGTGCCCGCGGCCAGATCGGCGATAACGGCGTCGAGCCAATGCAATTCGGCCTCGGTGACCGCGCGCTGGTACTCGTCCTCCAGCATCACCACCCTTGGTAGTCGCATCGCGGCGGCCTGCTTCGCATCGGCATCCATCTCGGCGAGCTTGGCGCGCACCGACTTTGCGCGCCGCTCCAGTTCGGTGCGGGCCCCCTCGGGGCCGAGTAGCATCAGGAACGACAGCGCCGCAGGGAATTCCGGATACTCGTTGCGTGCTTCGCCGATCATCTCGGCCAGCCAATTCGCGCAGGCCGAACGGCCCGCATCGGTGATCTCGTAGACCGTCCGCTCCGGATATTGCTGGTCGCGGCCGGTTTCGCGGACCGTGACCAGTCCGGCCTCCTGCAGCCTGCCGATCGTTTTGTAGAGCGCGGCGCGCTGGCTGACATTGACGACCTTGTCCTTGCCCCACTCCTTGATCCGTCGCTGGATCGCATAGGGGTGCATCGGTTCCAGATGCAGGATGCCGAGCAGCGCCATCGCCAGGGGCGAGCGCTTGAACTGCGTCGATGCCGTCATACCGCCATTCTAGTGGTGCTCCGACAACTAGGTTGTAAGATACTAGTTGCAAAGACACTAGTGTGTATGCCACTATGAATACACCAGCGGAAGCCGCCCGAAAGGATCGAAAAATGACCGCCAAGACCGCCACCCGGATCCACGTCGACCACGAGACCGTCAAGCGCCTCGGCAACTGGACCGCCGCCGATACCTTCGACATCACCGCCCGCTACGGCAGCGTGGTGATCGACCTGCGCTCGCCGCAGATCGCCGGCGACGGCGAGATCGTCGTGCACGCCGATCTCGATCACGCCATGGTGAAACTGCTCGTCCCGGATGACGCCGTCGTCGACCAGACCGAACTGCACTGGACCGGCCGCGGCCGGGTAAAGGATTTCGCGCGGCCACAGGATGTCGCGGGTCGCGTCATCCGCCTCGTCGGCACCAGCAACCGCAGCGAATTCCGGGTGCACCGTGCGGGCATCGCCGTGCTGTCGGCAATGTTCTCGCGGGAGTTCTTCGAGGACGTGCGGCGGTCGCATCGCGAAGGCACGCATCCGACCGTTGCCGATCCGGCCAACGCCCCGCGTTGATGGGCTTCAGTTGCCGAAATCGGAGTGCCCCGACCAAGTGGTTGGGGCACTTGGCATTTCAGGTTCCGTCGAGCCCGATCGTCAGGTAGTTCACGAAGAACTCGTTATTCAGCGCGTAGCGCGAGCGCCGCAGCCGGATCAGGGCGATCGCGTCATCGACCGAATGCCCCAGATCCAGCAGCGTTTGGGCGACCACCAAACCCGAGCGGTTGTATCCGTACTGGCAGCGCACCATGACACAGCGATCGGCACGAACCGCGGCAGCGGCGATCCTGGCCAATTCGCGCACCGCCGTCAGCTGCTCGGCGCGCAGCTCCGCATCCGGAATGGCGAGGTGATGGTGTTCGACATCCGGTCCCGGCCCGTGCCCGTCGGCCTGGAACAGGCTGATCACCACATCGAATTCGGTCCCGACGATCACCGGCACCCGCACGCCGTCGGCGTTCCCGTAATGATGCCCACCCATCCACAGCCGTGGCACGATCTCGTGCCACGGCGCATCCGCATCCGGTGTCTTCACCTTGGGTGGCCGCTCCCACCGGATCCCGGGTGGCCGCTCCCATTGGACGCTGGGGGGCCGCTCGATCTGCACCATCGTCGCCTCCCCGCATTTCGGCCGAACTTCTACTACCGTACCGCCGTCCTATGTCATCGCGAAGGCACAGAAACGCGGAGGCGGGCGGTTCCACCTGATCTCGAGCTTCTGGCAATCTTCGAGTGAACAAGGACCTTTAAGTGGTGCGAGTCCGGGTATGCGGCCGGTATGGAGCTTCTATTGGTACTCGTCGTGATACCGGTGGCCGTTGCCATATGGGTGCTACGGCGTAAACGCGCAGGGAAACCGTCGGACCCGGAAATGATCACCGGCAATGAAGGGCAGCGCAATGTCGATGGATCCTGATCCCCGACGCACTCCCGATCTCGAGGCGGGTGGCGGCGTCCGTCCCGGATCGACCCCGCCCGAGACGGCGCAGACCTCCGGCCTGTCCGCGCCAGAACCGCGCACCAGCCGACACTTCCCGCCCACCGGAGTCGGCTTCATCGCCATGGGCGCGGTGCTGGCGATCCTGTTCATCGTGGTTGCGGTGTTGCTGGTGATAACACTGCTCTGAACCCGAAGGGCGACCCGTGGCAGAGCTGCCGACTATCCACGCCCTGGCCGACCTCGTCGACCTGGTCACCGGGCGGCCGGTCTACCTTCGCTATTCCGACGGCCCCGACACCGATGACGGACCCAGTCTCGACTACGAGTCGGGCGTGGAGCTGCCCGGACTGTCGGTGACAACGCTGGCTCCGGAGCCGTGGTGGACCCGCCCGGCCGAGGACTGGATAGCGCGCCGACTGTGCAAATACGCCGAACTCGGTCGCGAGAGTGGGCGATTCGCGTGGATACTGCGCGGTCGCGAGGTCGGGCGTGGGCCGGATCATGAGCCGGTGGTCACCGATGTCATCCCGGTTGCCGTGATCGACGAAAAGGTGATCGACGAGGCGAAACACGTGTATCGCAGCCGGTTCGAAGTGGCGAGGGATTCCCGCTGACCGCAGCTGGAACGCGTTCTAGACAGAGTTGGCATTTTGTCTTACTCTCGGGTCATGACGACAGAGTTGTCTCACCGACCGCATTTCGAATTGCGATCCGCCGAAACCTGGCGCGACCCGTGGCAGATGTATGCCGAACTGCGCGCCCATGACCCCGTGCATCACGTTGTGCCCCAGGATGATCCGGCGAGCGACTACTACGTCCTTTCCCGCTATTCGGACGTGTACGCGGCGGCGCGGGATGTCGCGACCTTCTCCTCGGCGGGCGGCCTGACCGTCGACTACCGCGACCTCGGCGAGATCGGGCTGCCCGAACCGCGGCCGTTCGTCTTCACCGATCCGCCGGACCACACCACCTTCCGCAAACGGGTCATGAAGGGTTTCACGCCGCGGCAGGTGCGTTCGGTCGAACCGCAGGTGCGCGCGTTCGTCGTCGAGCGGTTGGAGCGGCTGCGCGCGGCGGGTGCGGGCGATATCGTCGTCGAACTCTTCAAGCCGCTGCCGAGCATGGTGGTCGCGCATTATCTCGGTGTGCCGGAGCCGGATCGGCCGAAATTCGACGAGTGGACCGATCACATCATGACCGCCTCCGCGGGCGGCAGTCCGCTCGATGCCCAAGAGGCAATCGGCGAATTGATGCAGTACTTCACCCATCTGATCGAACGCCGTCGCGCCGAACCCGCCGACGATACGATCTCGCATCTGGTGGCTTCCGGGCTCGGCGCGGATGGCGACTATGCGGGCATCATCTCGATTCTCGGCTTCGCCTTCACCATGATCACCGGCGGAAACGACACCACCACCGGCAATCTCGGCGGCGCGGTGCAATTGCTGACCGAGCGCCCGGATCAGCGTCGACTGCTGATCGAGAATCCGGCGCTCATCCCGGACGCGGTCGAGGAGTTCTTGCGGCTCACCTCCCCGGTGCAGGGTTTGGCACGAACCATGGTGCGCGACGTCCAGATTCACGACACCACCATTCCGGCCGGGCGTCGCGTGCTGCTGCTGTACGCCTCCGCCAATCGCGACGAACGCGAATTCGGCTCCGATGCAGGCGAACTCGATGTGCTGCGGCGGCCCAAGCAGATCCTGACCTTCAGCCACGGCAACCACCACTGTCTCGGCGCGGCCGCGGCACGCATGGTCGCGTGCGTCGCGCTGGAGGAATTGCTTTCGCGCTGCCCGGATTTCGTCGTGGATATCGACAGCGTGCGTTATGCCCCCGGCAGTTATGTGCGCTGGCCGGATCGGGTGCCGTTCCGGGTGTCGCGATGACGGCGGGATCGGGAGATTGGTTGCGCCCCAAGCGCGCCGATATCGCGGCCGAGCAGATTCTCGATGCCGCCGCGCAACTGTTCGTCGAGCGCGGCGTCACGAATACCGGTATGGGTGATGTCGCGAAGGCCGCGGGCTGCTCGCGCGCCACCCTGTACCGCTATTTCCCGAACCGGCAAGCGCTGCGAATCGCCTTCGTGCACAGGGAAGCCCGTCGGGTCGGCGCCGCGGTGGCCGAGCGAACTCGCGAGATCACCGATCCGAGCGAGCGCATCGTCGCGGTGATGCTCGCATCGCTCGGTGAGGTTCGTGCCGACCCGACGCTGATCGCGTGGTTCACCGCCGGTGATGCTGGCATCGCCAATGAGATCGGTCAATCCTCCGAGGTCATCGAGGCCATCGCCGCCGGGCTGCTGCCGCCGACGGCAGATCCGGATCGTTCCCGACTGGCCCGCTGGTTGGCTCGTATCATCATGTCGTTGCTCACCGCGCCCGGCCGCGACGAGGCCGATGAGCGGGTCATGTTGGAGCAGTTCGTCGCACCGGTCGTCACGGGCGCATTCGTGAACTGAACCTCCTCGCGCTTGACTTGGAGCGCGCTCCAAGTCGTAGCGTCGATGACGAAATCGTCGACCAAGGAGGAGAGCCTCGCATGATTGCGACCAGGAAGTTGGGTGAGTTGACCGTTGGCGCACAGGGTCTGGGCTGCATGGGCATGAGCCAGGCCTATGGCGTGCGCGATAACGACGACGAATCCATTGCCACCATCCACCGGGCGCTGGATCTGGGCGTGACGATGCTGGACACCGCCAATGTCTACGGCCCGGAGACCAACGAGCGGCTGGTCGGCAAGGCCATCGCCGACCGCCGCGACCGGGTGGTGCTTGCGACCAAATTCGGCATCGTATGGGGCGAGGACGGGAGTATGGGCGCCCGTGGTGATGCCGCCTATGTCAAGCAGAGCTGCGATGCCTCGCTGGCCCGGCTCGGTGTCGACCACATCGACCTCTACTACCAGCACCGCGTCGATCCGAATGTCCCGGTGGAGGAGACCTGGGGCGCGCTGTCCGAACTGGTGCAGGCGGGCAAGGTGCGCTATCTCGGCATTTCGGAGGCCTCGGCGGCGACCATCCGCCGCGCGCACGCCGTCCATCCGGTGACCGCCCTGCAGAGCGAATGGTCGCTGTGGACAAGGGATATCGAGGCCGAAGTGCTGCCGACCTGTCGTGAGCTCGGCATCGGCATCGTGCCCTTCTCACCGCTCGGCCGCGGCTTCCTGACCGGTGCCATCACCTCCACGGCCGATCTGCCCGTCGACGATTTGCGCCGTCGCCTACCGCGATTCGCCGAGGACAACCTCGACAACAACCTTGCCATCGTCGCGGCGCTGCGCGAGTTGGCCGCCGAAAAGGGCATTACCGCAGGACAATTGGCGCTCGCCTGGGTGCAGAGCCGCGGCGAGGATGTGGTTCCGATTCCGGGCACCAAGCGCCGCACCTACCTCGAGGAGAATGTGGCCGCCGCCGAGATCGCGCTGACCGCAGACGATCTCGCCCGCATCGATGCCGCCGCTCCCGCCACCGCCTTCTCCGGCGCACGCTATCCGGAGCATCTCGCCAAGGCCGCCGGGCGCTGACATCGTCGAGTCTCGCAGAGTGTCCGCGCACCTCGCAGAGCGACGCTCCGAATGAAACGCCGACCCTCGAATACGAAGGTCTATTCGTCGGGGGGTACGCCCATGACGAGGCGGACCAGGGTGCGGGGGAAGCCTTGGAGGCGTTCGGGGGGATAGTTGACCGGGTCGCTGACTGCTAGTCGGCCGAGCATTTCGGCCACGGTCAGTAGCGAATTGGCCAGTAGCGCGGCGTCCACACCGGCCCATCGGGGTTCGAGCGCCAAGCCCATGCGCACCAATGCCTCGGCGTGGTCGAGAATGATGGCGCGCGAATTGCGTAGTGCCTCACGGTATTCCCTGGGAGCCCCGCCCGGGGTGGCGAGAATCAGCCGCCACCGGGTGGGATTCTCCATGGCCATCGCGACGAATGCCTCCACTGTCGCCGATGCGGCCACGACCGGATCGGAGCCGATGAGATCGGTCGGCATGGCCTCGACAACCTGGTCCAATCCGCGCTCGCGCTCGCGATCCAGCAGCGCGGCGACCAACTCCGCGCGCGTCCGGAAAACGGTATACAGAACCGGTTTTCCGACGCCTGCCTCCTGGGCAACCGCCTCCATGCTCAGCTCCGGCAATTCGATCCGGTGCAGCACCGCGAAGGCGGCATCGAGCACCTGGACGCGCCGCTGTTCGGGCGGTAGGCGTGGTGCATAGCGCCGCTTCGGTCGGTTCGACGCGGTTCGCGATGTCGCCACTACCGCCTCACCTCCACCGGTTCATAGTGGCAGATCTTGTAAGTTATGTGGAATGGGTTCGACCGCAGTACTTTTGGTGTCGAGAAGAAACACACCTGTTGTCTTCGGCGCGGGAAATTGCTACGGTTGCGTTGTATTTGCTGTGGCAGCGTACGGTGGCGGGTGCCAATGACGGTAGCTGCTCCCGACCTGTGTGGATCGAGCATCAGAAGATCTGGTACACGACGGAACGAGGCAAGTCGATGAGGCCGACGCCGACCGCGATCGGATATCTTCGTCGGGACGTGTCAGGCGATGCGATGGACTGGGACATTGCCCAGATCCGCAAGCTGGCAACGCGATATGGCTACGACCTCGCCGAGATCGTGCAGTTGGAAGGCGCGGGCACGGATATTCTCGCGGCATTGCGCGAGGTCATCCGCGAGATGGATGCGGAAGCGGTGATCATGCCGAATCTCGCGCATTTGGACAATCGACCGGAAGATCTTGTGCGGGCGTGTGACGTAATCACCGTCAATCCGACGAATACCTATGCCCGCCGTGCATTTCCCGGGGAACGGGTGTGGGCTGATTAGCCTGCGCCGGACGCGGCGTCTACGATCTTTCGCGTTTGCTTGTCGTCAGCTGCTCCATCAGATCAAGTTCGATCAAAGGAGAAGGTATTCGTCATGGCAATTTTCCGGAAGATCGCGACAGCGTCGATCGCCGTCGCCGCACTCGCCGCCGCATTCGTCGGGACGCAGCAAGCCGCGGCCGATCCGATTGCGGGAGGCTGCTCCGGCGGCCAATTCAGTTACAGCACAAGCCCGCTCGGGATGTCGGTCGCCCCGGCCACAGCCACCTGGAACGGCAACCTCACCGGCTGCACGGGTACGCCCGCGGCCGGGGCAACGGTGAGCGGCACCTTCAACGGAAGCGGTAGCTGCGCCGATGTCGACGGGCAGATCGATGGCAAGGTCAACTGGTCCAACGGTGCGATCAGCCGGATCAGCGGGCCTTGGCATGTGCCCGGCGGTGTCGGCACGGCGATGTCCAACACCGTGACCATTATCGATGGGCCTGGCGCGGGTGGGCATATGGTCATCGAACAGGGTCCGATCGGCAATGTGATGGCGATGGCGGGGTCGTGTATCGCGGGCGAGGCCCGCGGTGCCGACGTGCCGATCCTCTCGGCGCGCTTCAGCTGAACCAACGGGTACCGGGCGCGCGCCCGGTACCCGTTTTCGGGCAAGCTCAGAAGCAGTAGGGGGTCGGTGCGCACCTTCGCGCCCTCGCTCAGGCTCTGGCAGCGAATGCTGACCCGGTCCAGTGAGTTCCTGTTTACCTCAGGTGCATCGACTTCGGTCGGTGTCGGCTTCGAGACCGGACTTCGGTTGTCCCCGCTGATGTTCGGTGCGCCGGATCGCTACCGCGGTTGCCGCGCAAATGCCGACGATCCCGAGCCATCGATGCATCGATAGCGCCTCACCGAGAATCAGTAGACCGGCTATGGCGGCGATCAGCGGCTCCAGACTCAACAGGACACCCGCGGTGGAAGCTGGAATGCGCGCCAGCGCAGCCATTTCCATCGAGTACGGGATCACCGCGGACAAGATCGCGACGACGACGCCCCAGGCGAGCACCTGCGGCTGGAACATCGTGACACCATTGCTCGCGATCCCGCAGGGCAACCAGAGACAGGCGGCGAAAGGCACTCCGATCGCCAGGGCCGAGTGCCCGAAGCTGTCGGCCAGCGCGCGCGACAGCAGCAGGTAGGCGGCCATCGCCGCAGCTGAAAGGCCAGTCAGAACCAATCCCTGCCAGTGCAGCGTTCCTGAAGCCGGATCACGGATCAACCACAAACCGGCCGCCGCCAGCGCGACAACCCCGAGATCGCGTGCACCGCGTGACCCTGCCACCGCCACTGCCAGCGGGCCCATGAGCTGGATGCTGCTGGCCACCCCCAGCGGGAGGTACTGCAGCGCAGGATAGATCAGGTTCATACCGGCGATAGCCACGCCGAGGCCGAGGACCACGGCGATCTGCCGCGGTGTGCGGAGCCGGCGCCACGGACGGTGCACAACCACGAGGACGATCGCGGCCAGACCCATTCGCAGTCCCGGTACGCCGAGAGCGTCGAGCCGATCGAAGAGGTGCTTGCCGAGGGCCTGCCCGGATTGGGTGCACACCGCTGCGGCGAGGACCAGATAAGGAGCCGGTATCACAGTCTCCACGATCACCATTCCAACGATTCAGGTCTATCGAAAAGATAAGCACCCATTCGTTTAGCCTGGGCTACATGATCGATCTGCGTCGTTTGGCGGTGCTTCGGGTCCTAGCCGAGCGAGGGACGGTCACCGCCGCCGCTACCGATCTACACGTGACGCCCTCGGCGGTGTCCCAGCAACTGCGGTCACTGGCGTCGGAACTCGGAGTGCAGCTGGTGGTCCGGCGCGGGCGCAACATCGAGCTCACACCGGCTGCCCGGTCGCTGCTCGCCCACGTCGACGACTTGAGCGCCCGTTGGGAACACGCCCGCGCCGATATCGCCTCCGCGAACACGACTCTCACCGGGCAGCTGCGGCTGTGCGGAGTGTCGTCGGCGGCAGCGGCTCTGCTGCTTCCCGCTGCCGCACGACTGCACAGCGACCACCCGGAGCTCGATGTTCACATCCGGGAGCTGGAGAGTGGGGAGTGCTTCCAGCAGCTCTTGGCCTACCGCAGCGATATCGCCCTGGTTCTCCCAGCGCACAGCCCTCCCGTCGATGACCCTCGTTTCGAGCAGCAGGCAATATTCGACGACGCCCAGGACCTCCTCGTGCCCGAAGACCACCCGCTTACCCGACGCAGTGACGTCCGGCTCGCCGACGCCGCTACCGAATCGTGGATCGTCAAGCCCGAGAACAACGATTCCTACGAACTGCTCGTCGCCGCGTGTGCCGCCGCCGGATTCACCCCGCGCGTCACCCACCATCTCAAGGAATGGTTCGCCGTATCCGCCGCAGTCGCACAGGGTTTCGGCGTCTGCCTGCTGCCGCGGCTGGTGCCTGTCCCCGAGCGCCACCGCACCGTGCGCGTCCCGCTGCACGGCAATATCCGCCCGGCCCGCGCCATCATCGCCGCCACCCGCCGGGGCAGCCGCGAACACCCCATGATCGCCGCCGGTATGCACACCATCACCGCCGTTGCGGACGAACTGGCGCTCGCCGCGTCCCGCCCCGCCGAGCCGCCACGGATCGCGGGTACTCGTCCGCACATGCCGCTTATCGAGTGATAGTGACGACTTCGCCGATCAGGAAGAACACGCTCGAACACTCGGTAATGCCGCGACCCGCGCGTTCGGGAACGTCCACATCTGCCGCTGGGCGCGCGGTTGGCGATTGTCCGCTTCTGCCGCATGCCGTGTGAATGCGCCGCAGCGCCAGGCCGCAGCGCACCGACAGTGACGCCAGGCTCGGGCGTATCCAGCAAGCCGAAGTGTCGAACGTATGTTCGACATTGGGGTATGCTAGTTCGGGTGAACATACATTCGATCGCGGCGGCGCCGGATGCTCCAGCACCGGGATGGCCGGAACTGGCCGATGTCGATTTGCTGCGCACCCTCGTCGAAACCGAACGCCGTCGAAGGCGACTGGACGCTGCCATGCGCGCGGCCGTCGCCGAAGCCGAGCGCCGTGGCCTCGCCGCGGACACCGGCTACCGGGACACCGTGGAGCTATTGACTGATCTGCTGCGGATCAGTGCCCACGAAGCGCGCCAGCGAATCGAATACGCGGCTCCGCAGCCACGCTCGCGTTCCAGAAAGGTATGGAGGGTGCTGGCGGCAGCAAGCTGAGGCCGAGCCCGCTGCCTGTTCGGACGGCCGCGAGGACCGACTGCACGTTCACCGTGTAAGCGCCAGCGCGGACCGGGTCCACTGTTGCTCGTTCCGAAGGGCGCTGTATCACCGGAGGCGCGCGGTTCGAAGAGCGACGCGGCTGCCCTCGCTTCGGCTGTTGCGCACTTCGCATCGTCCCCGGTCATCGGCGCCCAACACTACGACTGCCCGATTCTTGCGCGGCCCGGTGCCTCTGTTCCTCGACGTGCCATCAGCCAGTCGTTTCGGGGTCGTCGGCAGTCATCTCGTCGAGAGAACCACGTTTGGGATCGTCGGGCGTCGACTGGCCCGCGACCTGTGGGTTCGGACTGAAACCTGGGATCGGTAGGTGGCGTGCGCGGTATCTACTTGCCCCATGACATCTTCTCAATCTCCCATGAACCAACCGCAACCCGCCGGTTTGGACAAAAAGACCAGCGCGATCCTGTCCTACGCGCTGGGGTGGCTCACCGGAATCATCTTCCTATTTATGGGAAAGAACGATCCCGACGTGAAATTCCATGCCTCGCAATCGATCGTCTTCTTCGGGGCGGTCTCGGTGGTCAATATTGTTCTGAGCATCCTCGGCTCGCTCCTCGGAGCCCTGGGGATCATCTTCAGCCTCGCCGGACTCGCAGTCGCGGTCTTCGCGGTCGTCGTCTGGATCATGGCCATGGTCCAGGCGAACAACACCGGCGGTGTCCGCGCGGAGCTTCCCATCGTAGGAAAATTCACTGCCCCGTATGCCGATCGGTTGGCCAACTCGGTCAAGTAGCGGCGTATTCGAAGTCCCCAGCTGGATTTCGTCATCGATGATGCTGTCGGCGCCGCTGCGCCGCGGCCAGATGCGACAGTCCGAAGATCAACGGCCCGAGGCTATCTCGGGCCGTTGGCGTACTCGCATCGAATCGGTGGTCCCGGCGACAGCGTCCACCGTTTCGTTACGGCGTCTGCCGCATGCCCGCCTCGCGCCCCCAGCCGGTGACACGTCGTTCCAGTGGCCGCAGCTTGTCTTGGAAAATATTCCGCAATTGCTCAGGGGCGGAAGGCCGTTGCGGATCGATGTCGTCGACGGCCAGAGAAACGGCGGCCAGTTCGGCGAGGAAGTCGTCGCGCTGGCCGGGCAGTTTCAGGCGGTCCTGCGGTTCGACCCGCGGATCCGATTGCAGCTCGGCGTATTTGGTGCGGATCGCGGCATCGACTTCGTCGATCCGCTCGCGCAGCCACTCGCGCAGCCTGCCCGGCGTCTGCTGCATGATCACGATCTCGCGGATCGACGGGATCTGCATGGCCTCCTGGATCAGATCCTCCAGCTTTTCGTTCACCCGCGGCCAGGCCACGAAATCGCCGGCGTCGTAGGCTGCCCGGCCTTGAGCATCCAGATCGTCGCGGCGCATGCGGAAGGCGGGCGTCCGCTCGGGTTCGACCCGCTGGAGATACAGCACCAGATCCTCGAGCGACTCCAGCTTGCGTTCGAACTCGGTGAGCGGGGGCTCCAGGTAGTCCTCCGGGCCACGGCTGTTGAGCAGGCCCTGCAGGATGGTCTCGACCTCCAGCAGCAGGTGGTGCGCCTTGGCCTGATCCTGGGTGCGGGCCACCAGCGGTTCCAGCGCGGCCAGGCGCGGTTCGATCTCAGGCGCCGCCTTGGCCGATTCGGCCTGATGCACCTCGCGGCTGACCTGTCGCCAATCGGTGCGGGCCGCGGCGGCGCGGGAGCGCAGCACGTCCCAGGCGGCGACCTCGCGGATCGGTATCTCGATGGCGGCGGTGGCCGAGCGGTCCAGATGCGGGATGCGCACCGATGCGTGAATGGTCCAGCCGATAGCGAATTCGAGGGTGAGCTCCACCGGTGTGCCAGGCTCGAGATCGTCCGGCAGGTCGCGGATCTTCACCATGCCGATGGGGATCCAGCCCTCGTAGAGCCGCACCGCCAGTGAGGTGCCGCGGGTCGCGGTCTCCAGTCGCTGGTAGACGCGATGCGGAATCTTGGTGCCCGCCTTCACGACTCGGCACAGCTGGCGGTCCAGAAGCTCCACCGAGAAGTCGTGTGCGAGGATGTCGCCCGCCAGATCGGTGACGGCAGGCCCGGTTTCGGCGCGCGTGCCCAGCCGCTCGGCTGCGATCTCGACGCCGTCGGCGCGCACGGCGACAGTGCACTCACCCTCACGGAGGGGGACGTCGATGAACAGGAAGGCACCCTCCGGGTCGGTGATCTGCTCGCGCAGCACCTCGCCACCCTTGGGGCGAACCTCCACCACCACCTCGGCCGCGTCGATCGCCGACAGCAGCACGCGGCCCGCGACGTCGGCCGAATCCCCGTCCGGCACCAGGCTTTCCAGCTCCAGCACGGTGCCGCGGGAGGCCAGCCCGCCCGCCTTCAGGGCTGCGCCGACGGCGACCACCAGCTCCGGATGGAACAGCCGCGGCTGCAGACCGAAGCGCTCGCGCAGCAGCTCGGCCACCAGCGGCACCCGGGACGAGCCGCCGACCAGCACGATCTCGTCCAGATCCGCGTGGGTGAGGCGGGCCTTGTCCAGCGCCTCGGCGCAGTGGTCCAGGGTGCCGCGCACATGGCTGTCGATGAGCCGATCGAATTCGTGGCGGCCCAGTAGGAGATTGATCGTCATGGGCAGGCCGGTGCGGTCCTCGAGATCCTGGTTGACGATCTCGGTGTCGGTCTCGCGCGACAGCTCGTGCTTGGCGGTCTCGGCCAGCGACAGCAGGCGGGCCAGCCGCTCCGCGGCGGCGCGGTCGCCGGGCTCCACTCGCAGGTCGTAGGCGGGCAGCTGCGACACCATCCAGTCCACGATGGCCTGGTCGAAGTCGTAGCCGCCCAGGTAGCGGTCACCGCCGAAGGATCGGCTGCTGAAGCCGTCCTCGGGATCCCAGGACACCACCGAGGTGTCGAAGGTGCCGCCGCCGAGGTCGTAAACCAGGAAGCGGCGGCGTTCGGACTCCGACCAGCTGTTCTCGTGCATATGCGCGAGAGCGGCGGCTACCGGCTCCATGAGCGTCTCGGCCACTTCCAACCCGGCCTCCTCGCCCGCCTGCGTAGTCTGGGTTTTGGCGCTGGTCTCGAAATAGGCGGGAACGGTGATGACGGCGCGGTCGATGGGGACGCCCAGCGTTGTCTCGGCCGTTTGCTTGAGGTGCCGCAGCAGATATACCGATGCCTGCAACGGAGTGAGCACCGCGTGGCCCGCGGTGACCGGCTGATCGGTTCCCATGTTCCGCTTGAAGAACATGGCGGGTGGCGTACCCGGTTGGCGTGCCTTCCGTTTGGCGAGCGCGCCCACCAGCGGGCTGCCGTCGGCGGAGATCCAGACCGCCGACGGCGTGGTCAGTGACAGGTCCGGATTCGCCACGATGAGCGCGCCGCCCAGCGGCCGCAGTTTGCGCGCGTCGATGAGCGCCTGTTTGTCCGGGATGTCGGCGTCGGCGGGCACGGCGACGCAGCAGTTCGTGGTGCCGAGATCGATACCGGCGACGATGCTCATGCAGTGGGCTCCTGGTCGGTGGGGGTCGGCAGCAGAGCGGACAGGACCCGATAGTCGAGGTGCAGGTCGCTCTCCGCCGGGGTGGTGCCGGATTCCGGTGCGGCGGAGAGGGTTCGGCTCAGCTCCAGCAACGCGGACAGGACGGCGAGATCGTCGCCGTCCGGTTCCGCGGGATGGGTGAGGAGTTCGGCGTCCAGCCTGGTGCGCGGGGTGGCCAGCTGTTCTTCGGCCGCGTTGATGCGTGCCACCGTGAGGATCTCGCCGAAGAGCGGGAAGCGCTTGGCGTCGTAGGAGATTCGCTTCCGGCGGGCGGCGATGCGTGCGCGCACGGTGGCGCGGTCGGCGGCCGGGTCGACGTCGAGCACCTGGAACGCGGTCTCGTAGTAGGGATTTCGGTCATGCCAGGACCAGGGGTTCATGCTGCTGCTCCGATCTCGTCAGAAGAAGCCCACGACGCTGCCGCCCTGGGTGGCCCGCTCCCATTTCCCGGCGGCCACGAGCAGCTCGCGCGCACTGGAGTAGGGGGCGATGGCGGGCACGCCGAGGGTCAGCGCGGTTTTGAAGTGCTCGAGGGCGGTGCGGAATCCAGTGCGGTCCGCGTACGGATTGGCCTGTGTGCGGTCGATGGTGGATACCAAGGTGGCCGCACCCAGCCAGAATTCGTGGCGGGCGAGTTTCGCTGCGAAGGCCAGCTGGTCCTGGTCGTCGGTGCTAGGGCGGCCGCGGGTGTTGAGCTGCCGCGCGGTGAGGCCCAGCTCGGAGCAGAGCGGCTCGACCAGCGCCGCAATGCGTTCCAGGCTCGGCCGGGAGCGTTCGGCCCAGTCCTCGCCGCGCCGGTGCTCGGTCTCCACCACCTCGATGCCCACATCGAGGGCCTGCTCGGCCAGCGGGATATTGTCTGGATCGATCTCGATCCACGCCTGCGCCTCGTGCAGCGCCCGGTCGTGCTGCCCCTCCCGGCTGAGCCGACGGATCTGCACCCCGGCCTCGCGGGCCAAGCGGCCGCGGGCCCGCGCGATATCCGCGGGTGCGAACGGGGCGGTGCGGATCAGGTCCAGATGCGCACGCGCCCTGGGCAACTGGTCGCGGCGCAGCTCCTGCACGCGGGTCACATGCGGTTCGAGCACCTGGGCGGGCAGCTCGCCACGGGCCTCGCCGACGACGCGGGCCACCTCCTCGGGGGTGCTGTCGGCGGCCACGGCCTTCAGCCGGGTGCGCAACCGTTCCCAGAACCGATCGTCGGCCCACACCCGTGCCCAGGCAGCATGCCCCTGTCGCCAAGACTCGAATGCACCGTCATCACCGGCAATTTCGAGCTGATAGGCGCGCGCATGCTCGGCAATGGCCAGGTGATGCAGGCTGTGCGAATCAGCCTCGCCGCGATCCTCGGCGGCGTGGTCCCGCCACAGGCGCAGCGCGGTGTCCGTCCACGGCTGCACCACCCCGTCGGCACGCAGCGCGGCATAGGCGAGCCGATCCAGCGGCCGCTCCGGCGCGGCGATATCCCGCAGCCGGGCCGCCGTATCGGCGATATGCGTCGCTGTGGTCCGCAGTTCGTCGGCATCCGCGCCGCCCGCCCCGGCCAGCAGTTGCCGCGTCCGCGCGATCAGCTCGTCCGCCTCGTCGGACCGTGAGAAGACAGTTGCCCGAGCCGCTTTCGCCAAGTAATCGCGCGCCGTATCGATCCGCAGCCGATCCAGGCGCCCGCCCGCATCGTGCAGATTCCCGCTCCCGAGCAACTCCGGTAGCAGTCTCGCATCCCGTCGCGCTACCGCCGTCAGCACCGTGGCCGCCTCCACCATCGACAGCTCCGGCCACCCGGCCCCGAACCGGCGCACCAACTCCCTTGCCCCGCTCACGATGAGCTCGTCGTCCTCCTCCAGCGCCCCGAGCACCAGCCGCACATTCGCGCCGAGCGCGACATCCTCGTCGAGGACAGGAGATTCGGATAGGGCCGCCGAGAGTTCCCGTAGCTGGGCGTGGGTGGTGTCACGGTCGCCCGCGCGCAGGCAGGTCAGGGCGGCGAGGAATTTCGCAAGCGGTTGGAGATCTCTGCCGCCGTGGCGGATCACCTCGGTGAGGGAGGCGGTGGGCGACCGGCCGTCCATGACGGCGGCGGTGGCCAGGGCCAGGTGGCGGTAGGGGCTCGGGGTACCGGGGCCTTTGACTTTATCGGGGGTTGTAATGCCTTGGCGCAGGCGGTGGTAGGCGGCGAGATCGTATAGGCGGCGGAGTCGGTTCCGGGCGCGGTCGCCTGCGCCGAAGCGATCGGCGAGTTCGTAGCGGCGGGCTGCCTCGGCCTCGTCGCCGCGTTCGGCCGCCCGGTCGCCGAAGTGCAGGAACCAGTCCGGGCGATTGGACGGTCCGAGCGCGGACATCAGCATCCACACCGGGGAGGTCGCGCCAGAGAACTCGTAGGCCCTGAAATCGGCGTCCACCAGCTCGACCAGGTGGGTACGGGCCAGTGTCAGGAATTCCGGGGCGACACCTGCGCCCGCCGCGCGCACGGTGTTCGACAGCCACACCGCGAGATCTTGCGATTCCGAGAGGATCTCGTTCGCTGCCGCCCAGGTCTGAGCGAAGGTCGTCGCCTCGGGTGCATTCAGCCACGCGGTGAGCACGAGATGAGCCCGGCTCTCGTGCAAGCCGAAAAATCCGGTCAGACGGGCAAACAGCCGCACCGCGGCGTCCGGGGCCAACTCCGCCACCTCATCGGCGCGGGCGAACAGCCGCACGCGCTCGGCGGACAGCTCGCGGTCCTCGCCGAGCGCCAGGAACTCGTGGATCGTCGCGACGATCCGACGCGCGCGTTCCGCAGGCTCCGGCTCCGCATCGGCCTGTTCGAGTTTCCGCTCGAATTCCCGCAACATCTGTGTCCCACCCTCCCCGTCCGCCTCAACTCGCGGTTGTTCCCAGACTAATTCATTAATTCGCCGCGCGCCGCCTCCCCTCGTCGAGGTATGGAGCCTGATCGAGTCGCTCATCCACGACAACTGCCCAGCCTCCGCGAGCAGGGCTTCCCCTGGGGTGAGTGTGACCTCGAGGACCGGCATCACAGTGCCGATGATTCTGGCATCCATCATCGCTCCCGTTCGCTCGGGTCGCGTATTCCGTTGTAGAGCACCGGCTTTCACCTGAGCAAGCGCGGATCGAGCTGTTGTCGATGCCAGCCCACGTGGATGTCGGTCGACTGGCGGTGTCACCGCACGATGAGGACCGGTGAAGTCCGTGGCGAAGGTTGAGCGGCCTGCGAGATCGATAGGTATTCGAAATCTATTCGGGGCTGCTGGGCGAGAGCTTCGCGGATCATGCCTTGCCCCGCCGTCGTTGATCGAGCGTTGGTTCCATCGGGACGCCTTCGGTTCGCTGCCATGAGCCGGTGCTGTATTCCGCGATTGCATGCTCGACCGTCTGCGTAATGGAATGCAATGAAATACCCAGGGTTTCGGCATCGTTGTGGTCGACGACGACATCGCCGGTAGCCATGCTGTCCATCAAGGGCAGCGCGAGCGCCGGGTTGCCCCCGTTCTTGACGGCCAGGTAGTGCCGCAGGGGGCGCGGGTAGTTCAACGGTATCGGAAGGAATGCCCGTCGTTTCCCCATTTTCTGTGCGATGAGCCGTAGCAACGCCTCCCATGTCATCGTCTCGGGCCCACCGATGCGCAGTCTTCTCCCGCCGACATCGGGGTCGGTACCGGCTGCGACGAGGCAGGCGAAGACATCACGGATGTCGATGGGCTGGATGTGGTGGTTTCGCCAAGGTGGTAGGGGGACGAGGGGATTGGCGTCGAGCGTCCGCAGCAGCACACGAAACGATCGGCTGCGGGGCGAGACGATGGTGAACACCCCGACTCCGACGGAGTTCGGCGTCGCTTCGAGCAGAATGTCCTCGACCTCGAGTCGGCTGGTCATGTGTTCGCTTGTGTTCCGTGAGTCGGTTGTCGATGGAACGCCGAGGTAGACGATGCGGCCGACGCCGCATCGGCGTGCCGCGTCCGCGATGTTGTGTGCGACTCGGCGGTCGCGTGCGGCGAACCCCTCGCTGTTCGATTGCTCGTAGGTGTTGATCAGGAAGTAGACGACGTCGACTCCCTGCATCGCATCGTCGAGACCGGCCCCGGTCGCCGCGTCGGCTTGGACGACCGGCACATCGACCGAGACACGCCGGGGGTCGCGGCTGAGGCCGACGATGTCGTGGCCGGCCGCCATCAGGTGCGGCGCGAGATGTCCGCCAAGGCCGCTGACTCCGGTAACGAGGATTTTCATCGTCAGTCCTCCAGGGGGTTCGGGGAGCTGGGCACTGTCACAACGACGTGAGCCGGAGCATCAGCGACTGCGATCCTCCGGTGGCACGCCGTCCTCGAGAAGAGGAATCCAGCCACCGATGACCGCGTCGTCGGTGAGCTCGTCCTGACTCGACAGGTGACGGTGATAGGCATCGAGGCTTCGCAGCGCCTGGCGGGACGTCAGCGTCGTCACCAATCCGGCGGCCTCGCTGCGCAGTGCTGCGGGAAGCGGGCGGGTGCCCGCACGGTAGACGGCACGTTTGATCTCGCGGTTGACCACCGAGGAGCGCCGGGCGAGCCGGTCGGCGACGGCGAATCCGTATCGTCGTAGTTCATCGCCGGGCACGACGTAGTGGACCAGACCGAGCTCATGGGCTTGTGCTGCGGTCAGTCGCCGGCCGTCGAGGAGCATGTCGAGCGCTCGACTGGTTCCCACGGCCCGTATCAGGCGCTGAGTCCCCCCGCCGGCGGCGAGCACGGCGAGGGCCGATTCCGGGAGGCCGAGTTCGATGTCGTCGGCGGTGAGGCGAATGTCGCAGGCGAGCGCGAATACGCACCCCATGCCCAAGGCCATTCCGTTGATCGCGGTGACAATGACCTTGTCGGATCGATTGAGCCGGTCCAGTGCGGCGTAGGTGCGGGCCAGAACCATGAGATCGCGTGCCGGTGTGCTGGCGAGGACACGGTTTGCGAGCTGGCTCCGGACGGCGAGGCGGCCCGCCGATACCGTCATCACCGCCCAGGGATATCCGACTCGGAACCGTGTCGTCCGTGCGGCTCTGACCATGGTCGGCACGTCGAAATGGGTGAGGTAGGAACTGCCGCGCCCAGTGAACAGCACCGCCCCCACTGTGCGGTCGCGCTGCACCGCTCGGGTCAGCGCTTCCAGCTCGATGCTGGTCTGCTCGTCGTAGAAATGCCGCGGTGGGTTGTCGAACTCGACGATCAGTACGCGGCCCCGGTGGCGAGTGCGGAGTCGGCGCGAGCTACTCATAGGTGGAGTGCCCCCATCCGTCCCAGCCCTTGGCGATCAGCTCGGTAAGAGTGACCGCATCGTTCACCGTCTGCCAATCGACGTTGTCGATCGTGTCCGACATGCGATGCAGGTGACTGATCCAGCCGTCCTCGCCGGACAGCAGGGAAATAGTGGGGAGTCCGGCACGAGTGAGCGCGACGGCGTCGGTGGGGTTGGGCAGGGTCGCGGTGCTGATCTCTATGTCGGCCTCGGCCGCGGTGTTGACCGCGCGCTCCACACACCCGCCGGCGATGCGGCCGGTGAGGCTTTCGTGCCGTGCGACGACGAGATGCCCCCGGCTGCCGACGGCGTCGATATTGACCACGAGAGTCCGCTGCGGGTCGAGCCGGCCGTCGATGTGCTCGAGCCAGGCCTGGATCCCCAGGCTGCCGACCTCTTCGCCGCCAGGGAGGACCAGATGGATCTCGGTCTCCGGCAGCGGCGCAGCGGCGAGGCGGCGTGCCAGCTCGAGAACCGTCGCTACACCGCTGGCATTGTCGTTGGCGCCGGGCGTGGTTGGGCTGCGCATCGATTGGATCATCAGCGCTGCCGTGCCGGCGAGTACGGCGCAGGCAGCGGTACGGACACTGCGGGACGGCACGGCCATCGCCGAGAGTGCGGCCAGCGCCGGCAGATGGCTCGGAATGGCACGACCGGTCTGCCGTGACAGATACCGGCTGGCCGCCACTGCGGCAGGTCCCCACACGAGGCCTGTCTGCGCAGCGTCGTGATGGGCGACGAGAACCAGATGCCGCCGCGCCTCGGCCGCAGCGGGGATCCGGGCCGACACCGAGGTACCGCGCGCACCCGGCAGAAACCGCCGCGACCATTGGCTGCGTCCGGAGACGTCGAGTTCGTACGATGCGGCGACTGCGGCATTAACGACGCGTGCGGTGCTACCGGGCAGCGCCGCCGCGATCATTCCCGCCGCGATGTGCGCCACATGTACCGGGGTCCAGGACGGCTGGGTGCGAAATATGGACTCGGCCACGTCGTGCGCTCCGGCCTGGCGTAGGCGTTCGGCGATGTATGCAGCGGATCGTTGTTCGCCGTCGCGGCCCGTGCGCCGGTCGAGTGCGCAGAGGAAGTCGATGTCACGGGCCAGCCGATCACGGACATCGCGGTCCGATGCGGTCGGTGCTGGAGGACGAGGGTTCCGGGGAATGTGGGTGGAGGTCATCGGTCGAGTTCCTTGCGCGGAGTGGTCGAGTTCTGGGTCGACGCGGTGGCAGCGATGAAACGGTCAATTCGCGGACGAGAGTGGTGGATTCGTCAAGACGATCCTTGCCCCTCGTCGTGGTCGCGATATCGAATCCGGCCTGTGGACAGCGTGAATTCCTTCACTACAAGCACCTCCGATTAGCCGACTATGAGTCTTTAACAGACTCGTAGTCTGTGAGTATTCTCGGGTCTATGAACGAAGTCAAGGGCGGCCGACGACGGATCTACGCAGCGCTCACGCGAGCGGCAGTCCTGGAGGCCGCGTCGACGTTGTTCGTGCGTGACGGGTTCGAAGCAACCTCTGTGGAGGACATCGCGCGCCTGTCGCAATCGAGCAAAGGCGCCGTGTACCACCACTTTCACGACAAGCGAGAGATGTTCGCCGAGGTCTTCCGCAACACGCAGGCCGAAGTGATGCGCCATGCTGTGGAGGAGATGGGGGAGGGCCCGGATTTCTGGTCGCGTGTCGAGGCCGGAACGCGAGCTTTTCTGCACGGCTATGTCGCGGACTCGACCGCGAGGGCCTTGTTGCGGCAGGTTCGGAGCGTGCTCGACGGGGACCGGATCCGTGCGATCGATGAGGAAACCGCCTTGCCGTTGATCCGAGGCATGTTCGCCGGGGCGATGCGCAGTGGCGATATCGGCGATTCGGTTCCTGTCGAGGCCGCGTCGAACCTGCTGTTCGAGCTGTACTGCAATGCCGTGCTGTACGTCGCGTCGTCGCAGAGCGCGGAACGAGCTGCCGAGGAGACCGAACAGATCGTCCTCGCAATGCTCCGCGGCCTGCGCGCCACCTGGCCGGGGGCGCACGCCACGCCATAGTCCGAGGTGTCCGTGGTCGAAAGGCATCTGCGCGAGGTGCGGGGCGGGGCTGTCGGTTTCGTCGTGGGCAACAGGAGGGGAAGGGTCTTCGGCCTCACCACCGCAGACGTCCGTCTCGCGTGACCTCTTGCGCGTCAGCCC
>NZ_BDAZ01000072.1 GCF_001612725.1 Nocardia anaemiae NBRC 100462
TCGGCGGGTGGTGGGATCGATATCGAAGTTGATCAGCGTGCCGTAGCAGTCGAAGGAGACATACTTCGGCCGGAAAGACTTGTCTGCCATGGTCTTCCGTTTCATTGAAGAGGGGCGGCGAGGGTTCGGGAACCACTGCCGTTCCCGGGAGGATGCGGAGTTGCGGGCGGCGGTGGCCACCCTCACGCAGGACTTTCGTTGCCTGCTGAACCGACCCTAAGCCCCTAGATTGTCGATTGTCAACAGTTTACGATCAGCGTAGTGTGATCCATCGCACCGGTGATTCAATTGTGAGGAACATCGCTGTCAACTGTCGACAATTCGATGTGGAGGTGGTTGTATGAGGCCTGTCCGGAAGTGCAGATGCCCGCACGCACACCCCGCCACCTGCGCCAACAGGAATCCACCGGCCGGGAATCTGAGAACCCGCGATCCCTTCAGCGAATCCCTTGCGCTGAAATCATTCGAAGGAAACCCATGAAGACAAGCACAAAAGTTCAGGCCGTAACGGCCGGCTTCGCCCTCCTGTTTGCCCTGAGCGCGTGCGGCAGCGCTGACACCCACGGGCCGACGGGTGCGACGTCGAATACGGCCGATATCTCCGAGGGAGTGAAGCCGGACGGCGCCGCCGTCGCACTGTTGCCCGCCTCATTCAAAGACAAGGGCGAACTGACGGTGGCGATGGACCTCCACTACCCGCCGACCACCTTCCTTGCCGACGACAACACCACTCCCATCGGCCTCAACCCTGATGTGGCCCGTCTGGTGGGTAAGAAGCTCGGACTCCGGGTGAAGTTCGTCAACACCAGCTTCGACACCATCGTTCCTGGCATCGATGGTGGCCGATTCGACTTCACCGTGACCACGATGGTGCCCACAGCGGACCGGCTCAAGGTCATGGACATGATCAACTACTTCAGTAACGGCCTATCCGTGGCTGTCGCCGCCGGCAACCCGCTCCACCTGAACAACGACGATTTGTGCGGCAGGAACATTGCCGTGACGAAGGGCTCGAGCGGTCAGCTCATACACCTGCCCCACGTGTCCGAATGGACGTGCGTCTCGCGGGGCAAGCCAGCGATCAATGCCGTCACCCTTCCCAATGTCCAGGAAGCGCTTACCCAGCTGCACTCCAAGCGGGTCGACGGTGTCTTCTACGACACCCCTTCACTGGTATGGGCAGAAAAGCAGCAGCCGAACACCTTCACCATCCTCACTCCAGAGGTCGACACGCGTTCGGACCACAACGTTGCTGTCGCCCTGAAGAAGGGCTCCCCGCTGACTCCCGCTCTGCAAGTAGCCGTTCAATCGGTCCTCGACAGCCCCGAGTACAAGACCTCGCTCACCAATTGGGGGCTCACTAGTGGGGGCATCACCGAAGCCCACCTCAACTAGGGAGACACCATGGTGCAACTGACTACCCACGGAAATAACCCGACGATTAACGGGATCGACCCCGCCCTCAAACCGAGGCTCCGGCGAAGAAGTGCGTCCGAATACGCGGCTTGGGCGGTGTGCATCCTGCTCGCCGCGGGAATACTCGTCTCAGTCTCGACCAACCCCAACTTCCAGTGGAACGTGGTCGCCAAATACTTCACCGATGAATCGATCCTGCACGGCCTGGTCCTGACGATCGTCTTGACAGTGGTCAGTATGGTCCTCGGAACGCTGCTGGGGCTGATCATCGCGATCATGCGGTGCTCGAGCATCAAGCCGGTCGCCGCAACGGCCGGGGTGTACATCACTTTCTTTCGAGGCACTCCGGTGCTGGTCCAGCTGATCTTCTGGTTCAACATCGCCGCGCTGTACCCGAACCTGTCCATCGGCGGCATAGCCATCGACGTCAATGCCCTCATCACCCCCCTCATGGCCGCCGTCATCGGCCTCACTCTCAATGAAGCGGCGTACATGGCAGAGATCATCCGCGGCGGCTTCTCCTCGGTGGCCAAAGGCCAGATCGAGGCCGCCGACTCGTTGGGCATGAGCAGCGCGATGAAGATGCGCAAGGTCATCATCCCTCAGGCGATGCCGTCGATCATTCCGGCAACTGGAAACCAGGTCATCGGAATGTTCAAGGAGACCTCCCTGGTCAGCGTGCTGGGTGTCGCGGAACTGCTCCAGAGCGCGCAGCTGATCTACGCCCGCACCTACGAGACCATCCCGCTACTGATCGTTGCCAGCCTGTGGTACCTCGTGATGACCCTGGTTCTGAGCTACCCGCAATCCCAGCTAGAGAAGAGATACTCCCGTTCGGCATCGAGGCTTCCCCGGAAAGCGAAGAGGGCTGTGCTGACAGATTCGGAAGGTATTGCCCGATGACTTGCGACGGAACGATACACGGCCGAGGAATCCGTAAATCCTTCGGCTCCAAAACAGTTCTGAAAAACATCGACGTCGATATCGCCAGTGGGGAGATCTGTTGCATCATCGGCCCCAGCGGCTCCGGCAAATCGACATTGCTCCGCTGCGTCAACGGCCTCGAGACCATCGATCTCGGAGTTCTGAAGGTCAATGGCGAACACTTCGGCTACTACGAAACAGACACCGCCTTCCACGCCCTGAGCCGCAAACGCCTGGCCGCGCAGCGCACTAAGGTCGGCATCGTCTTCCAACAGTTCAACCTCTTTCCCAATATGACCGCCCGGGACAACATCATGGCCGGTCCCGTGCTGGTCAAGGGCGGTGACAAGGCACAGGCAGCCGAGCAGGCGCAGCAACTGTTGGCGAGCGTGGGACTCAGTGGTTTCGGCGGCCACTATCCCGCGCAGCTGTCCGGCGGCCAGCAACAGCGCGTAGCCATCGCGCGAGCGTTGGCTATGGATCCGCAGATCATGCTGTTCGACGAGCCCACAAGCGCGCTGGATCCCGAAAAGGTTGGGGAAGTCCTCGCCGTCATGAAGGACTTGGCCCAGAAGGGCATGACCATGGTCGTGGTCACCCATGAGATGGGTTTCGCCCGGGAGGTGGCCGACTCGCTGCTGTTCATGGACGAGGGATGCATCGTCGAACGCGGTGATGCCCGTGAGGTCCTTGCCCACCCGAAGGAACGCCGCACCCAGGCCTTCCTGGAAAAGGTGCTCTGAACACAATGGATGGACAACTTGCCGTCATCGGCCTTGGCAGCATTGGCAGCATGGCATTGTGGCAGGCGTCCCGATCGTCCAACTCGGTGGTTGGATTCGAGGCACAATCCCCGGGCCATGGCCGCAGCGCCGTCGGCGGCGACACCCGCCTGTTCCGCATGCTGTATCGAGGAACGCCGAACTACTATCCCATCCTCGAGCGCTCCCGCCGCCTCTGGGCCGCGCTCGAGGCCGACTCAGGTCAACAAATCCTGACGCGCTGCGGCGGATTGTCCATCGGAACGGTGGACGGACCGTATCTCCCGCACCTGCTCGAAACCACCCGACTGACCGGGGCGGACCACGAAATACTGACCCGCGGCGCGATGGCCGAGCTGTACCCGCAACACAATCTTCGGCCGGACGACCAAGCGGTATTCGATCCCCATGCCGGCGTCCTGCGGACCGACCGCGCGGTCACGGCGGCGGTGGACGCCGCCCAAGCGAACGGAGCAACGGTACTCACCAATACTCCGATCGACGACATCCGCGATACCGACGACGGCGTCGTTATTACCTCCGGGTCCAGCTCGTGGAAATTCGAGAACGTCATAGTTTCCTCGGGCGGCTGGTCCCGCCGCCTGATGCCCAACTATTTGAGGGCAGTTACCGACACGCGGCGGATCTTCCTATCTTGGTTCGTGGCCAGGGACGCCGCCGAGTTCGCGCCGGAGCGATTCCCCATCTTCATCCGGATCTCCGGAGATCGTTCCATGTACGGAGCTCCCAGCGTCGATGGGGTGACCGTCAAGGCAACCCTGGACGGTCGCGGAGCGCCCACCCCACGCGCCGACGCGGTGCCGCGAGATCTCACGGCGGAGGAAACCGCGGAGACCGCCGATACGGTCATCGAGTTCCTGCCGGGTCTTTTTCCGAACATCGTCCGCTCCGATGCCTTCCCGGACCTCTTTACCGCAGACAAGAACCCCCTGCTCGGCCGCCTGTGGGAGAACAGCAGAATCTACTGCGCCACCGGATTTTCCGGCGCCGGCTTCAAAATGGCCTCCGGCTTCGGTGAGATCGCCGCGCACGAGGCCCTGGGCACGCGGTCCTTCCACGGACTGGATTTCCTGCGGCCTGAGCGGTACCGATCATCCACAGCGCGCGACTGCCAGGATCCCACCGCCAAGGTGTCCGGTGGAAGCCGGCGCGTGGGGTCATAAGACTTCGACCTAGTCCCGATGTAGTCCTGCGAGACAGGACGAGGCTGCGTGCCTCGCCCGTACCCGCATCAAACCAGCCAGCAAATTGCCAATTGTTGACAATTGACAATCCGGTAGGAAAGTATGAGTCCATGGCAGCTCTCAGTCCCGTTCTCAAGCAGGCCACCCCGGTCGTCGTCGACTATGCGGCCGGTAGTTGGGTGTACGCCACAGACGGCAAGAAGTACCTCGACTTCACCACCGGCATCGGTGTGACCAGCACCGGTCACTGCCACCCGGACGTCGTCGCCGCGGCCCGCGAGCAGGTGGGCAAGATTGTTCATGCCCAGTACACGACGGTGATGCACAAACCCTTGCTCGAGCTGACCGACAAACTGGGCGAGTTCCTGCCCGCTGGCCTGGACAGCGTCTTCTACGCCACCTCCGGTTCCGAAGCGGTCGAGGCCTCAATTCGTCTGGCGCGCATGGCGACCGGACGTCCCAACATCATCTCGTTCCACGGAGGCTTTCACGGCCGGACCGTGGGTGCCGCCTCACTGACCACCGCCGGCACCAAGTTCCGCTCCGGATTCTCGCCGCTGATGGGCGGAGTGCACATCGCCCCCTTCCCCCACGCATTCCGCTTCGGTTGGGACGAAGAAACGGCAGTTGCCTTTGCCCTGAAGGAACTCGATCACCTCCTGCAGACGATCAGCACCCCCGCGGACACGGCTGGGTTCATCATCGAGCCCGTACTCGGCGACGGCGGTTATATCCCTACCCCGCCAACCTTCCTGCACGGTTTGCGCGAACGCGCCGATCAGCACGGCATCGTGCTGATCGTGGACGAAGTCCAGGCTGGTGTGGGGCGGACCGGTAAGTTCTGGGGACACGACTGGGCCGGCATCCGGCCGGACGTCGTCATCACGGCGAAGGGCCTGGCGAGCGGATTCCCCATCTCCGCGATAGCGGCCCCGACGGAGCTGATGGCCAAGGCATGGCCGGGCTCTCAGGGCGGTACGTACGGAGGCAACGCCGTCGCCGCCGCTGCCGGCGTCGCGACGCTCGGCGTCATCGCGCGCGAGAACCTCGTGTCCAATGCCCGGCTCCGGGGCGACGAGCTGCGCGCGGGCCTGGAAAGCCTCGCGACCGAGTTCTCCGGAATCGGGAACATCCGTGGCCGTGGCTTGATGCAGGGCGTTGAATTCACCACCGCCGACAACACCCCGGACGCTGCCACTGCACTGGCCGTGCAACAGGCCGCCGTCGACGCGGAACTGCTGCTTCTCACCTGTGGTCCGTACGGAAACGTCATTCGCATCATTCCGGCTCTCAACGTCACCAGCGACGAAATCCGAGTCGGCCTCACGAAATTCACGCAGGCGCTGAAGACCGCGACCACCTAGACATCCCACATGGATTCCGCCAGACGACGAACTGATCCCCACCTGCGGAACCCGTCCCTCGATCACCGAAAGTGCGACAATGAGCTCCTCCCTTGACCCCACCACGCTGCACACCGACCTGTTCATCGACGGTTCCTGGCAGAAAGCAGCGGGCGAAGCCACCTTCACCGTGGAAAACCCGGCAACGCACGAAGTCATTGCTGAGGTGGCCGACGGTGGGCTCGATGATGCTCTCGACGCCATCGCGGCAGCTGGTCGCGCACAGGCGACGTGGAGCAAATCCACCCCGCGCGAGCGCGCGGACATCCTGCGCCGCGCCTACGACCTCGTTGTCGCCAACACCGACCGGCTGGCCGCCATCATGACTGCGGAGATGGGCAAGCCCCTCGCTGAAGCCACAGGCGAAGTGGCCTACGGCGCCGAGTTCCTGCGGTGGTTCTCCGAGGAGGCCATTCGTATCGGCGGAGACCACACCACCTCCGTCGATGGAAACACCCGAATCCTGATCAGCAAAGAGCCGGTCGGGCCGTGTGTATTGGTGACGCCGTGGAACTTTCCGCTGGCGATGGGGGCCCGCAAGATCGCCCCGGCGGTTGCGGCCGGGTGCACGATGGTGTTCAAGCCCGCTGACCTGACCCCGCTGACATCGCTCGCTTTGGTCGAAATCTTCCGGCAGGCCGGCCTGCCGGACGGGGTTCTCAACGTCGTGACCACCGCCAGCCCCGCCAGCGTGGTGGAGGCGTGGATGAACAGCGGTATCGCACGCAAGGTCAGTTTCACCGGATCCACCGAGGTCGGCAAGATCCTGTTGCGGCAGGCAGCCGATAACGTCATGCGCGCCTCCATGGAACTGGGCGGCAACGCGCCGTTCGTGGTCCTGCCCGACGCTGACGTCGAACGCGCTGTCGCCGGGGCCATGCAGGCCAAGATGCGCAACATGGGAGAAGCATGCACTGCCGCGAACCGATTCTTCGTCCACCGTTCACTCGCTGAGGAATTCGGAGAAAAGCTCGCCAAGCGGATGGCCGAACTGCAGATCGGCAACGGCGCCCTGGAGGGGACCGATGTCGGCCCCCTCATCGAACAGAAAGCCCTGGACAAGGTCGAGGGCTTGGTGGCCGACGCGCTCGCCAAGGGCGCTCGCATCCTCACCGGCGGCAACCGCCCCGAGGGGCCCGGATACTTTTACACCCCCACCGTCCTGACCGATGTTCCCCTCGATGCGGAACTGATGACAACCGAGATCTTCGGACCGGTCGCGGCCATCACCCCCTTCGACAGCGAGGACGAAGCGGTGCGCCTGGCAAACGACACGAACTGGGGGCTCGTTGGCTATGTATTCACCGAAAGCGTAGACAAGGCAATGCGTTTCTCTTCCGAACTGGAAGTGGGAATGGTCGGTCTGAATACGGGTCTCGTGTCGAATCCAGCGGCTCCGTTCGGCGGCGTCAAGCAGTCTGGCCTGGGACGCGAGGGCGGCAAGGTCGGCATCGACGAGTTTCTCGAATACAAATACACCGCGATAGCGCTTTAGGCGCGCTTTGCGTCCGAGAAGTGGTAAGCGAGATTCCATGGCGTCGACGGAGGGGCTCCTTGTGTTAGAGGGACGCCCCACAGCACAATTGATTGCCGATCATCTGCGGGAACAAATCATCCAAGGCATTTTCCGCCCCGGGCAGCAAATCAACGAATCCGTCCTGGCAGGTCAGCTGCACACATCCAGGGGCCCAGTCCGTGAAGCACTGCAGCGGCTGGCCCAGGAAGGGATACTCGTCAGTCTGCGGAACCGCGGCGTCTTCGTGCCCGAGTTGTCGATAGACGACATCAAAGAGATCTACGCGGTGCGTGAGGCCGTGGAATCAGCATCCGCGAATATCCTCCTGTCAACCGGACCGGAACAAATCGCTCGCGTCTGCCGGTCGCTGCAAGTAACGCTGAAAGAAATGGCAGCGCAGGTAGAATTATCGGACTGGCAAGCGCTCACCCGACTGGATATGAAATTCCACACCTCATTTGTCGAAGGGACGGGAAACTCACGTTTGATTCGGATCTACGACACATTGGCAGCCGAATCGAGAATGTGCATCCTCAACCTCCGAGTTTCCTATCCCCGAGTGGGCGCCCTGGTGCAGGAGCACCAGAATCTCCTGGACTTATTGAAAGCGGGCGACAGCGAAGGGTTGGAGCAGGCCATCAGTCGTCACTTGCGCAAGGCCGTTGACGATCTCACCGCAAGAACACTTCAGAAGTAGTTGGGCCGAAATGTTGTGCATGCCTGGGCGGGGACTTGATTCGCCGGTTCGTTGTCGGTCCCCGTTCGCGGACGATATCACCGGACTGGCTGGCCGGAAGGGGTTGCTCCATGCCCAAATCGACTAGCGAAAAGCAAAGGGGGAGAAGGCTTCCAGAACCGAGCCCTATCTAGATTGGTGACAGTTGCACGGGTAGGTTCCGTGCCACCCCAGCCGAGGCACGTCAGCCAAGCGTGCCCCAGAAACGGAGTAACCATGGTCAAGGCGACCGTCATGAGTGATGCAACAACTGAGAACACTGGGAACCATATCCCTAAGGCCACGTCCACGACGCCCGGTCAGACTGAAGTCTCCCTGGGACTATGGGACGGAAACGGTCTTCGGACGGGAATCTGGGAGGTCACCCCGGGAACGTTCACGAGCACCCGGGACGGCTACAACGAGATCTGCCAGATTCTCAGTGGAACCGCCACCATCACCGAATCCAACGGCAACAGCTTCGACATCGGTCCGGGTTCGTTGTTCGTGACCCCCGCCGGTTGGGAGGGCACCTGGACCATCCACACGCCCCTCCGCAAGATGTGGGTTGTGCAGGACCTTTCGGGCGCGGTCGACTGATCAGCGGAAATAACAGCACATCGCACGAGGGCAGGCCAGATCCCGTGGATCGCGCCTACCCTGCTGCGGTGCATGCCGTCCCCCCCCAGAACTAGCTCGGCAGACGGGAAACCGACGGTACAGGGGGTGCAGGCGAAATCAGCCAGGGCCCTCCTGCGAATCGAACTCGATTGAACGGATTAGGATCTCGGGGGGCGGCTCTGCGCCGACGTATCCGCAGGATGTGCCGCGGTGCACGGCGGGCCACTGATGCCGTTCGGCGCTGAGGTGTAATATCGCCAACTGTCAACAATTCACAAGTCAGCAATAGCCGTTCATCAGGCGCGGTTGACAGTGCATTCGGGGAAAGGCAGCAGCAACAGATGGCCGGCGTCGACAACATGGTTCCCATGCCTCTTCGGGTCACCTCTGCGGTGATCGCGGAGCAGCTGCGGGAACTGATCCTGGATGGCAGCTTCGCCCCGGGGGAGCAGATCAGCGAATCGCAACTAGCCGCCCGGCTGCAGATGAGCCGCGGTCCCGTCCGAGAGGCCGTCCAGCGCCTCGCCCAAGAGGGACTCCTGGTCAACCACCGCAACCGCGGTGTCTTCGTCGTCGATCTCGACATCAGCGACATCGAGGACATCTACCGTGGCCGGCGCGCTGTCGAGAAGGAAGCGGCGAGCACCGTGTACGAACGCGGGATTCCGGCCGAACTCGTGGATCGTCTCCAGGAAATTCTGCAAAACATCGCCCAGTACATGAATGCCGGCGACTGGAAAAGACTCGCCCGCGAGGACCTCCATTTCCACGAAACGATGGTCGAGGCCGCGCAAAGCCCACGGCTGAGCCGTATGTTCTCCACACTCGCCGCCGAGACGATGCTGTGCATGTCGGCTTTTGATGCTCGGTACATCCGGCCGCCTACGGCGATCGAGGAACACCAGCGGTTGCTCGATCGGTTGCTCGGTGGTGATCTCCCCGAGATGCTGGCAGAAATCGATCGGCACATGACCGACGCGGTCGACTCGCTGACAAGCGCACGCCGCGAACGCGACGGCGACCGGTAGGCCCTCGATCTCCTGCCTGGCCGTGTCGCTCCCGTGTCGCTGTTTCGTCGTCGCAGCAGATGGTTCTCGATGGCGTCCAGCTCGGCGCCCACTCACATCCCCGATCTCCGGTTCACCCGGACACACCCAACGACGGTCGGACCGTAGGTGTACCTGAAGCCGTCACCAGGCCGGCCCGATTCGTAATCCCGCACCCAAACCTCCACGCCGACATGATCATCCACGCGGCGATGCAGTGCCCCCTCGAGCCCAAGATCGGTTCTCGACAATTCAGGTGTCTTCGCCGGTTGCTCCTACCGGACCGCCTTTACCACCGCACCTAGGCTCACGTTTACGCCTCCAGTCGTTGACAGTCGACAAGTGCGGTCGTATCGTCGACAATCGACGAGATTGTCGACAATCGACGATACTTGGCACGAAGTGATGGAGGAGTCATGGCATTCGAAACCAAACCGAAGTTCGTTACGTTCGACATGAACGGAACGCTGATCCACTTCCGGATCAATGACGCGATCCGTGAGATCTTGGGCGACCGGCTGTCGGCCGAACTCGCCGATGATTACTTGCGGGCCTGCAAGGCGTACCGGATCGACGAGTGCATGGGCGACTACAAACCGTTCCACCAGATCGTCGCCAACTCCATGGAACGCGCCTCCCGTAGGGTCGGCATTGAGTACCGTGCGGGCGACGCGCGGGCGGTCTACGAGATCATCCCCACCTGGGGTCCCTACCCCGGTGTCACTGAGGCACTGAACCGCCTGGCCGAGGAAGTCCCGCTGGTCATCATCACCAACAGCGACGACGCGCATGCGACGCGCCTGGTGGAGAACCTTGAGGCTCCGTTCGATGTCGTGATTACTGCCGAGCAGATGGGCGTCTACAAGCCACGGCTGGGTGCCTTTGAGTACATGTTCGACAAGCTGGGCGCGGCACCCGAGGAGATCGTGCACGTCTCGGCGAGCCCGATGTACGACCACCGATCCGCGGCCATCATGGGTATCAAGAACAAGGTGTATGTGGACAGGGGCTTCGAGGCCGACGAGCACTGGCTCGGCTACGAACGGATCACCGACATCGCCGACCTCCCTGTCATCTTCGGCCTCCCACGTCCTACCGCTTAGTGGATAAGTACAAATGATCGTGATCCACGCAAGGGCGGTGGGGGCATGAGTCCGCCGCTACCTCGAACCGTAAAGGGCGGCTCGGCTTCAGACCGGCTCAGAACCCTCGGTTTGAAGCTTCCCGTCCTCGCGAGTAACGCGTACTTCGTGCATCACCGGGCGGTGGGCTCCAGCATCCATATCTCGGGCCAACTGCCTTTCAAGGACGGTGAGCTGCTGGGGCAGGGCGTTGTCGGCCGGGACGTGGAGTTGGAGACTGCGCAGGAGCTCGCGCGTCATGCCGCGCTCAACTGCCTTGCTGCCGCGGCGCGGGCGGTGGGAGATCTGGACCGGGTCCGGATCGTGCAGATGCTGGTCTTCGTGGCCAGTACGCCGGACTTCGGTCTGCAGTCGCGGGTCGCCGACGCGGCCAGTGATTTGCTCATCGAGGTGTTGGGCGAGAACGGACGGCACGCCCGCACTGCGATCGGAGTCGCCGGGCTACCGCTCAATACCCCTGTAGAGATCCAGATGGTCTGCACGTCCGCCTAGGCGGCACGCGGGGGCATTCTTCGGGACCCGCGGTACGGGTCCTGAACTTGCGGCAATCGAGGGAATGCCTACGCACTCCTTTTCCACTCAAAGACAGATTCATGAGGAACAGCGTGAACCGGCTCCAACGAGCACTCGACGCTCTAGTCGAGCGGGTCGACACTCCCGCACCGATTGTGCTGGTCGACGTGATGCAGGGCAACATCGACCGTATGCAGGGCCTTGCCGCCCAGCAGAACGTGGACCTCAGGCCACATGTCAAGACGCACAAATGCGTCGAAATCGGTCGGCGCCAGGTCGAGGCCGGAGCGGTGGGAATCACCGCAGGCAACGTGGGTGAGGCTGAGGTCTTCGCCGCGGCCGGGTTCGACGACATATTCATCGCCTACCCGATCTGGCCCGCTGGAACTAAGGGGCCGCGGATCCGCCGACTCGCCGAGACCACCCGGCTGCGGCTCGGCGTCGACAACTTCGCTGCGATCGATGCCATCGCCGACGCGATGGGAGACGAAGCGGAACGGCTGCAGGTCGTGATCGAGATCGACTGTGGCGCCCGACGTTCCGGTGCGCCGCCCGAGATCGCGGGAGACCTCGCGGTCACCGCCCGCAAGCGCGGCCTGGTGCCGGTAGGCGTCTTCACGTATCCCGGTCACGGCAGCTCCAGCCGGGACGCTCGCAAGCGTGCCGCTCGAGACCAGGACGTCGCGCTCACCACCGCAGTGCGCAGCCTCAACGCGGTGGGTATAAGCGCAGAGGTGGTCAGCGCGGGCTCCACCCCTACCGCCGAGTTCTCCACCAGCAGCGTGATCACCGAGATCCGTCCCGGCGAGTATGTGTTCAACGACTTGAACAACACCCGGCTCGACGCTTGCACCGAGGATCAGATTGCTCTGTTCGTCGCCGGCACAGTCGTCAGCGACTGGATCCAGGATCAGTGCATCCTCGATGTGGGTACCAAAGCCCTCGGCCGCGAAGGCAGCCTCGAGATCGGCTACGGTGCCGTCCCCGGCACCACGGCCGTCCTGGCCAAACTCAACGAGTACCACGGATTTCTCCCGCTGCCCGCCGGCGATTTCCGCCCCGGCATCGGCACCGTGCTTCCGGTAGTGCCGAACCACGTCTGCCCGGTCGTCCTCAATTTCGAGGAATTGATCATCACCGACAGCACGGGCACGTCGCTCGAGCGGTGGCCGGTCGATGCCCGCGGATTCCTCAGCTAATCCGTCCCGGAGGGAACCTGGCTCGAGCAAACAACCCGAGCAATATCTGACAAAGGAGTGTCTGGCATGAGACTTGACAAGGTCACGGCCCTGGTAACCGGCGCCAGCAGCGGAATCGGGGCGGCAGTGAGTTCCCACTTCCGCCGCGAAGGCGCGCGACTGCTACTCACCGGCCGCAAGGAACGAATGGACAGTACCCGGCTCGAAGACCGGTACGTCCCCGGAGACCTCAACGACGAGGCGTTCGTCGAGGGCCTGGCCCGGCAGGCCGCCGAGGCGTTCGGCGCCATCGACGTCGTCGTCCTCAACCACGGTCTACAGCTCAGTGGCCCGCTCACCGACATGGACTACGACGATGCGAGGGATGTGCTCCACACCAACCTGCTCAGCGCCTTCTTGGTGATGAAGCACTTCGCACCGCTGATGCCCGCCGCAGGAGGTTCGTTTGTCTGCGTCAGTTCCCGGCTCGGCATGGTCGGCAAGCCCGATGAAGTCCTTTACTCCGCGGCTAAAGGAGGTCTCATCATGCTCGCCAAGGGCGCCGCGATCGAATGGGCCGCACGCAACATCCGCGTCAACGTCGTCGCTCCAGGGCTTACCGCAACCCCGGTCATCGAGGCATCGTTCCAGCGCAGAACCGACCCCGAGGCCCAGCGCCGCCAGCGCGAGGCCCAGATACCGCTCCAACGCCTCGCCACCCCCGAAGAGATCGCCGACGCCGTACTTTTCCTGGCATCGTCGGAATCGTCCTACATCACCGGCGCGGTCCTCCCCGTCGACGGCGGCTACACCGCCTTCTGAACAACGCAAAGAGGACAAAAATGAAAGGCCTTGCGGCAATACCCCGAAACGGGGAACTCGGCTTCTGGATGGCCGGACTCGCGGATGAGAGGCCCACGTACCCTCGTTTCACGGACCTGGATGCCGTGGACCTGGCAATCATCGGTGGTGGCTACACAGGCCTGTGGGCCGCGTACTTCGCCAAGAAAATAGAACCTTCACTCTCGGTCGCGGTATTCGAGGCAGAACAGGTTGGCTACGGAGCGTCCGGACGCAACGGCGGCTGGCTATCGGCGCTCATTCCAGGAAATCGAGCCACTTTTGCTCGCATATCCGGGGGCGGGGTGGAAGCGAGCCGGGCACTGCAGCAGGAGTTTATCGCCGGCGTCGACTCAGTCCTGGATATCCTTCAAGCCGAGGGCATCAACGCGGATCAGCACAAAGGTGGCACCCTTACGGCAGCCCACACCCGGGCGGGGCTAGGCAGGCTTGTAACCCGACGTGAAGCCGATTTGAAATATGGGTTGACCGCGGACGAGGTGCAACTGCTCGCCCGGGACGAGTTCCAAAGCAGAATCAACATAGCCACCGTCCATGGAGGTCTCTATTACAAGCATTGTGCGCGGCTCCACCCGGCGAAACTTGTCTATGGTCTTGCTGACACGCTCACAGACATGGGTGTCAGCATCTACGAAGGCAGCCGGGTCGACAGTATCGATGGGACGACGCTCAGTCTGGTCGGCGGGCGGATGGCCGCGGCTAAAACGTTCATCTGCACCGAAGGGTATTCCGGACAGCTGCTCGGTAGCAGGACTCTGATACCGATCAATTCCTCGATGATCGTGACCCAGCCGCTATCGGAGGACGCGTGGCAGCAGATCGGCTGGAACGGCCTGCAGTGTCTCAGCGACTCAGCACACACTTTCATCTATGCACAGCGAACATCGGACGGCCGTATCGCGATCGGCGGGCGGGGCGCACCCTACCGCTACGCATCCGGCACGGGCGATACCGGTTCCACTGGCCAGTCCACTATTGACCTGCTCTCTGAAAAGCTCGGCTCCTTCTTCCCCGGTATCGATTTCGAAGTGGACCACGCCTGGTCGGGAGTCCTCGGGGTTACCCGTGACTGGAACGGCGGGGTGCATTGGGATCCAGCGTCCGGGATTGGATCTTCTGCCGGATATGCAGGACACGGCGTGACGGCAGCCTACGTCGGCGGGCGCACTCTCGCGGAGCTGGCTTTCGAACAAGAGACAGAAAGGACGACACTTCCCTGGGTCGGCTACCGCGCACGGAAATGGGAACCGGAGCCCATCCGCTGGCTAGGTGTTCACGCAATGTACCGGCTTTTTGGTCTTGCTGATCAATGGGAAGAGCGCAGGGATTCCCACAAGACCTCGCTCTTGGCCAGATTCGGCAGCAGACTCGCTGGACTGCACGAATAGTGCGACGAACCAGGCTTCCCACGGCTGCGCGGCGCGCTCGAGGTGCGCCCGGGCCCGCTTGGGCTCGAAACAGGCGCCATCACTGCTGCCAAGATCTGCTAATTGGTAATCCCGTGCTGCCAACAGTTACCGAAAGAAATGACACTGAAATGGGTGAATTGGATCCCGCGCTCGAGCGTGGGCTGCAGCCTAGAAGCGTCTTTGAATACGTGGCATGGGTCGCGCTTGGCCTGGGCCTCCACTTTTCCGTTGCGACCAATCCGAACTTCAAGTGGGATGTGGCAGCGAAGTGTTTCACGCACGAGTCGATCCGCCGCGCCCTGATGCTCACGGTCTTTCTTGCCGACCGCACAGAGGCCACCTCGGATGATCTCCGCCATGTAGGCGGCCTGATTCAGGGGCAAGCCGACCAATGCTGCCATGATGGCTGCCCTCAGAGTATTAACCCCCAGTCGTTGCTGGAAAAGGTGCTGTAGAACGTGGATGGAAAACTCGCCGTCATTGGCCTGGGCAGCATCGGCAGCATGGCACTGTGGCAGGCCTCGCGGCTGACCGACTCCGTCGTCGGATTCGAGGCCCACTCGCCCGCCCACGGCCGCAGCGCCGTAGGCGGAGATACCCGCCTGTTCCGCATGGTCTACCGCGGCAACCCCAGCTACTACCCCATTCTGGAACGCTCACGGGATCTCTGGGGCGAACTGGAAGCGGATACCGGACAGCACATCCTGACCCGCTGCGGCGGACTCTCCATCGGAACCGCCGACGGGGCCTACCTCCGCAGCCTCCTCGAGACCACCAGAACCAACGGGGCGGCTCACGAAATCCTCACCCGCGGGGAAATGGCCGAACGCTACCCGCAACACAACCTCCGGGCTGACGACATCGCCGTCTACGACCCCAACGCCGGGGTCATACGCACCGATCGTGCCGTCACCGCCGCCGTCACCGCAGCCCAGGCCAACGGCGCGCAAGTCCAGACCCACACCTCCATCGACGCCATCCGAGAAAACACACACGGGGTGGTTGTGACTTCGGGTGAGAAATCCTGGACCTTCGAGAACGTCATCGTCTCCTGCGGCGGATGGTCCCAACGCCTCATGCCCGACCATCTCGCGGCTGCCACGGAAACCAAACGGATCTTCCTGACCTGGTTCGTCGCCCGCGACGCAGCCGAGTTCACACCGGATCGTTTTCCCATTTTCAGCCGACTCTATGAGGGCCGCTCAATGTATGGGGCCCCCGCCGTCGACGGGGTCACCGTCAAAGCCACTCTTGACGGCCGGGGGACAGCAACATCCGACCCAGGCGGCGTCGCCAGGGAACTCACCACAGCCGAAATCACTGAGACCACCGAAACAGTCTCGGAATTCTTCCCCTGCCTCATCCCGACGATCGTCCGCTCAGACGCCTTCCCGGACCTCTACACCGAGGACCGGAATCCGCTGGTGGGCCGGTTCAGCGAGTCGAGCAGGATCTACTGCGCCACCGGCTTCTCCGGCGGCGGATTCAAAAATGCCACCGGGTACGGCCACATTGCCGCGTACGAAGCGCTCGGCAAACAGTCATTCGAAGGCCTGGAATTCGTACGCCCTCAGCGGTTCTAGACGGGCTAGACCACTCTGTCAGTGAGTAGTACGGGTCTGGGCATCGCACAGTGTTGCAATACGCCTGTGCTTTCCTCCGAGGACTGCCGGAATGGGCAGACCGGCACGGCATCGTATATGTCCTCGGAGGTCCGTGGGTCGCACCGGCAAGTTCTGGCCGACGACTGGGCCCTAACGGTATGCGGATGGCGAGGAGGACAGCCCAAACGCTGCACTCACGATGTCGCTTTGGGCGAGGAGTTGCGGTGGCAGCATGCACTGCAATGCCCGAGAGCGGCGCACGACACAGGTCCCACGACGTCGGGGCCTGTATAGTCGACAATCGACAAAGAGAGGGCCCGATGGACCGCAAGTTCCAGTGGCAAGAGCAGCGGACCACGACGCCGGACGGCGTCTACCGCTTGCTGCGTACCGCCATCCTTGACGGAACTGTGCCTCAAGGTGGACAACTGCGCGAGACACACATTGCTGAAGATCTCGGGATCAGTCGGTCCCCGCTACGCGAGGCGCTGACCAGGCTCGAGGAGGAGGGGCTGGTCGTGAAGATCCCCTTCCGGGGGGCGTTCGTTGTGGAGGTGACTGCACGCGACGTCGCCGAGATCGCATCGATCCGCGTACTTGTCGAGCCATACGCTGCTGAGCTCTCGGCCGAAAAGCTGTGCGGTCCTGAGCGGCCTCGGCTAATGCAAACCATCGAGGAACTCCACCGCGCCACGGACACGAACGATATCCCGGCCAGCATTGACGCTCATCTTCGCTTCCACAGGCTCTTCTACGACTCTTCGGGAAACGCCGTTCTGCAAGGTCTTTGGAATGGTTGGGAGACCAAACTGCGTCTCTACCTCGCAGTCGACCATCGTAGTTACAGCAACCTGCATGACATTGCCGTTGAGCACGAGAGACTGGCTGCGCTTGTTTTGGAGGGTGACATCGATGGCTTCCGCCAGGAGCTGGTCAGTCAAATGCAAAACGCACTCCGAGCCCAACTGTAAACGAGACGGACTGTGAATCCCCCCCGGTGAGTCCGGGACTTCATCTCTTGTGAAGGATGGAGTCGTGTCGAGGAGGAAGTACCCGGTCGAACTGCGTGAGCGGGCCGTGCGGATGTTTGTGGAGATCCGTCATCAGCATGGTCGGAGTGGGCGGCGATGCGGGCAGTAGCCGAGTTGTCGGGAATCGGCCACCCGGAGACGGTGCGGATGTGGGTGCGCCAAAGTGAGGTCGACACCGGTGCGCGTCGGGTGTCACGACCGAGGAGTCCGAGGAACTGAAGCGACTGCGGCGTGAGAACGCAGAACTCGAGCGCGCCAACGCAATTCTGAAAGCGGCTTTCTTCGCGTCAATGTAAGGACGATCAAGCCCAGCGGGTTCGCTCTCCCCGGCTGTTTGATGCTAGTAGCTTGTCACGATGTGCGGCCCCCGCCGGGTTCCGGCCGGTGGGGTTCGTGGCCTGATAGGAGCGCGCTCGATGCCCGATTGACGCGTGCCCGTCCTCACTCGGCTCGCCAGATTCCGAGCCCGTGGAGAGGATGAAACGTGGCCGGAGGCGAAGTTCGCCATGGAGGACTGCCGCCACGTGACACGCGGGCTCGAACGGGACCTTCTCGCAGCAGGATTCGAAGTTGTTCGGGTGCCGACGCACTTGATGGCCGCTGCTCGTCGTGGTGGCCGGGAGAAGGGCAAGTCCGACCCGATCGACGCCCTCGCCGTCGCGCACGCGGCGCTGCGCGAGCCGGACCTCCCGACCGGCCGCCTGGACGGTCCAGCACGGGAGGTGAAACTGCTGTCGGACTACCGGCATGTCCTGGTTACCGAGCGGACGGAGCTGATCAACCAGCTGCGCTGGCACCTTCACGAACTCGACCCCGGTCTCGGATTCCGGCTCGTGGGCTGCGCCGCTACTGCGTCATTGACGACCTCGCCGAACGCCTCACCAGCTTCAACGGGTTGGTCGCCCAGCTCACGCGAGAGATGACGGGCCGCTGCCGCGAGCTGACCCGTCAGATCAACGATCTGGAACGGCAGCTGCGTGACCGGGTCCGGCTGCTGGCACCACGCCTGCTCGCCGTCCCCGGATGCGGGGTGCTTTCGGCGGCAGTGATCATCGGCGAAACCGCTGGGGCACAACGGTTCCGGAACAAAGACGCCTATGCGCGATTTACAGGGACCGCGCCGATCCCGGTTTGGTCGGGCAGCACGCCGGGCAAGGTCCGGCTCAACCGCGGCGGGAACCGCTGGATCAACTGTGCCCTGCACATGATCGCGCTTACCCAAACCCGTGGCCTAGGCCCCAGCAAGGACTACGTCGGCAAGCTCACCGCTCGCGGCAAGACCGGCGTCGAGGCTATGCGCCTGCTGTGCCGGCGGCTGTCCGATGTCGTCTACCGCGCTTTGATCACCGACGAGCGAGCCGCCGCTCAGTCGCCATCGGAGCTCACGAAACCGGCTGTGTTGCAGGCGGCTTGACATAGGAGCATCGCCGAGATAGACCGGCGACAGCGCTGATAATCGGGTTCATCACCGAACACCAGGGCCCCCGAGAGCGGCGGCCTGCGGCGGGCGTCGAGTCCATCTGCGCCGGGCTCACCGAGCTCGGAGTGAAAGTCGCCTCATCAACGTATTACGAATACCGCAACCGCACCGTCACGAGACAGATCCATGGCCGCCCCCCTCTACACCAGCGGCATCCTCGGATAGAGGTCGGCGTGCTGGCGCCTTGTCTCCTGCTTGCTCGTGCTGACGCAAACGAGCCCCACCAATGCCATTTCGTGTGGCTCGCCTGTGTGCAGTTTCCGACGACGTGCGCACGGAATTGGTCGTGCATGCGTCCGTCTCAGTCGTGCTGCTGCCGCATGTTAGAGAGGGGCGACGGACTCCCGCTCGCGCACGCGGAGGTGTCGACGGTGACGGAACTGTGTGCTGCGAGCGGCTTCGCTGTCTGATCTCGGCCAGGTATGACTGCCCGAGCGAGGGCGAATGTGCGCGAGGAGGCCCTCGTGCACGCGGATGGCTCAGTTGTGCCGAATGCGCGTGCTAGAGAACTGGGCGAAATTCACTCGAACACGCGGGAGGGGTCATTTCTGACGTCAATGTGTGGTGCGAGTGCTGCTTTCGGCGCATGTGCGCCACGACAGGGGCGGCCGTGAGCGACTCGGAGGGGGAAGAGTGGGTGATCGAGCACGTATTTGCATCAAATTTGACGCAAATACGTACTCGAGCAGTGCGCGAGAGGGGACTTGATCACAGATCTACGTCATCCTTGACGCTGATTGGTGTTCAAGTGGAGGCTATTTCGGTTCGCTGGAACATAGCATGGAGTCGCTGACAATGTTGTGATGTCCGTATTGTCTTGACTTGTAACGTTTTTGGTACCGTGGTGGAGGTAGCTGCGTGGGGGACGTTGTATCGATTGATTCGGTCTCGGTCTGTTGGCTGCTTCAAATGGTGAGGGTGAGGGAGACGGGTTGCCACCGGTCTATGCGTCCTTTTTCGCGTAGCAGGATGTCCGCCGCCGGATGAGGGACACCCCGCCTTCGTTCAGGCTGCCGACGGCACCGCTACAATTTCCAGCTCGCCCGCGGCATACTTCCCCCGCAGGACCTTCTTGTCGAATTTGCCGACGCTGGTCTTGGGGATTTCGGGGAGGAAGGCCCACCGTTCCGGCAATTGCCAGCGGGCGAACGTATCCGCGAGAAAGCGTCGCAATTCGGCGGCACTGGCGGTGGCGCCGCCGTGCAGCACGGTGGCGACCACGGGCCGTTCGTCCCACTTCTCGTCGGGTACGCCGAATACGGCGGCCTCAGCGACGGCGGGATGGGCCATGACGGTGTTCTCCAGGTCCACCGACGAAATCCATTCACCGCCGGATTTGATAATGTCCTTGGCCCGGTCCACCAGCGTCAGATAGCCGTCCGGGCTGATGAATCCGATATCGCCGGTACGCAGCCACCCGTCGGAGAAGGCGCCGGAACCGGTCGTCGCTCCGTCCGGAACGTAATAGCTGCCGGTGATCCAGGGACCACGGATCTGCAACTCGCCTAGAGATTTCCCGTCCCAGGGCCGGATCGAACCGTCGTCCCCGACCAGACGGGCCTGTACCGACGCAGGGAAGCGTCCCTGCGTCACCCGATAGTCGAATTCCTCCTCGGCGGACAAACCGCTGGGCGGCCAGGCGATGGTGCCCAGCGGCGAGGTTTCGGTCATACCCCACGCCTGGACGATCTCGACGCGATGTTCGTCGGCGAACGCGCGGATCATCTGTGCGGGTACCGCCGAGCCGCCGACCACCACCGACCGCAGGTGGCCGATGTCCTGTGGCCGCTGGGCGAGTGCGGCCAGGACGCCGTTCCACACGGTGGGTACTGCCGCGGCGAAACTGGGTCGTTCGGCGGCCATGAGTTCCAGTAGTGTGCCCGGCTGCAGGAAACGGTCGGGCATGATGAGCGAGGCGCCAGACATCATTGCGGGTGTTCGGCCAGCACGCCGAGGCCGGCGGCGGCATCGTCCCATCCCAACGGCGCCGCGCCGGAACGGCCGTGTCCATGAAGATCCATCGTCACCGGCCGTAGGCCCGCCGTGTGGACGGTGTGGTCGGCGAAGCGTGAGGTCAGCTGCGATACAGCCCGGGTTTGTTCGGTCGCGGCCCCGGTGTGGCATCGGCTCGGGAGGCGGGTTCCACAGGGCCCGGCGCGTCGGCTACGCGATGCCGACTGTCGGCCTCGGCGGCGGCTCTGGCATCGACCTCGCGTCGCGCGAAGGCGATATCGCGTGCGCTGCGCACGGACAATCGGCCGAGCGAGGTCGCGGCGAAGAACAGGATCAGCGCCCCGAGACCATAGAAGTAGGCCAGTTGTAGCAGGGCCCGTTTCAGGTCGGACGTGGCGACGGGTTCGCCGACATCCCCGATTTTCAGTGTGTGCGCCAGTATCGGCCCGATCACGAACCACAAGCCCGCCGCCACTGCCAGCCACGCGCCGAAGCTCGCCACAAGCCGGTTGCGGCTGGCCAGCATGAGCAATCCGCCGATGATCGCGGCGACGCCGGGCAACACCTGGAGCCACCCGCGCGCCGCCGTCCACACCCACGGGTCGTCCGGAGTGAACGCGAAGCCGAAGTAGGGTCCGATGAACGGGATCAGCGCACCCCAGATGCCCAGCACTAGCACCGCGAGCCCGCCGAGGGCTCCTCGGCTGCGGGGAATTCGAAGGCGACGGCCGTGGCCTGCGTGGACGGTGTCGTCGACGTCTCTCATGGCGCCTCCATTCGTCGAAGTAGGTGCACATATGCGGCCTACCCTTTGCACACCGCCATACGCACGGAAGCGCGTGCGGGTCCGCTGCCTGCAGTGATCGGCGGTTTCGAAGATCATCGGCGGCCGCGATTGCGGCGGTGTCCGGTTTGATCGGCCGGGACCTGGATCGTGGCAGCGATCCCACGCTCGCGCGGGTGTGCCGACGGTGCCGAGTGCGCATGCGGGAACGGCTCTGCCGAAGGAGCTTCAGGTGATTTTGGATCATTTGGAGCCGTTGCCGGGTGTGGTTAGCGGGTGGCTCGTTGCATGCGCTGCCGTATACCGGATCGTGTCGAGGTGAGGATCCGTAGCGTAGGGCGCCGTACACCCTCGTAGTGGGTGTAGTCGGCGCGGGGCGCTCATTGGTCTGATGCGTAGCCTCGTGCCACCAGCAGCGCAGTATGGTGAGCTGTCGTTCCATAAGGGGTCCAGCCAGTTGTTCTTGGATCTTGGCGAGGTGGGCCGGTTCTTCGGCGGTCCATTCATGGCCGTCCTCGGCGTTGTCGGCAACGGTTGCTCGCTGCTGACGTATCCGCTTGTTGCCGATAGTGGCGGCGACTGTCCCACTGGCGTATGGCGTTTCGGCTTCGGCTCAGTGGTTGGGGCGCACTGTCGACCACGTCGAGTTGGCCACGGGCGCCGCTGCGTTGTCCTAACCCACGACGCGCCATAGCGGTCGTCGTACTGCGGTTGATTGCCGGTGTGCATGCGCGCTCGGACAACCGCGCCTTGCGCTCGATTGCTGGCGGTATGCTCGGGATTGATACGTCGGAGGTGGATGTTGCGTGTAGTGCTGGCCGATGACGACGTCCTGCTTCGCGAAGGTGTCGCCAGCCTGCTCGCACGCTGCGGTTTGGACGTGGCGGGACAGGCCGGAGACGCCGCGCAACTCTTGGCGCTGGTTCGGGACAAGGTTCCGGATCTGGTGGTGGTCGACATTCGGATGCCACCGACGCATACCACCGAAGGTCTCGACGCGGCCCGGGTGATCCGGGGCGAACTCCCGGAGACGGGGATCCTGGTCCTGTCGGCGCATGCCGATGTCGAGGACGCGATGGAGTTGCTGGCTGGAGGTCGGCGGATCGGCTATCTGCTCAAGAGCCGGATCACCGACGTGGAGGAGTTCGTCGACACTCTGTATCGGATCGCCAAGGGCGCATCGGTCATCGACCCCGCTCTGGTGCAGGAGCTGGTATCGGCGCGCCGACGCGACGACCCGCTGGCGGTACTCAGCGCCCGGGAGCGGGAAGTGCTCGCGCTCATGGCGGAGGGCCGATCCAATGCCGGTATCGCCCGGCGGCTGTGGGTCACCGAGGGCACGGTCGAGAAGCATGTGCGCAGTATTTTGACCAAACTGGATCTGCCCGAGACCGGGGACGACCACCGCAGAGTCCTCGCGGTGGTCACCTTTCTCGATGCTCGCTGAGCGGATTGCCATAGTCCGCGGCGGCGAGCAGCGCACGAATCGCGCCCGAGGACAGCGCGGACTTGGCCAGGAAGCCCACCGCGCTGCTCGCAGCGACCATATCGGCGATGTCCTGCTCGGCACGGGCCGAGGTCAGTATCACCGGCGGCGGCGTCGGCCCGCCGTGGTGGTACACGCGCTCGGCAAGTTCGAAGCCGTTCTCCTCGCCGAGCTCGATATCGACGAGCATCACGTCCGGCTCCAGCTCCGCGACACCCCACATCGCCGCTGCGCTTGTCGACGCCACGCCGACGACGGTGATGCCCTCTCGCTCGAGCAGTTCGCGTCCGGCGTCGAGAAAGTCGACGTTGTCATCCACGATGAAACAACGCAGACGCTGAGCCGACGGCACCATGACCTGAGTGTCTGGCAGCGCGCTACGGGCGCGCATCCCCGCTAACGGGAACTTTCCGCACCGGCACAGCCACGGCCGCCTCGCCAGCGGATCGTGGAGGCTGGGCCGCTGCTCATCGGGTCGGCTGGGCCATACGGTTCTCGAAACTCAGCATCCACCGCTGTTTCTCGATGTCGTCGATGAGATCGTGCAGCAGATCCGCCGTGGACGGGTCCTCGCCGCCGACGTCGTCGTGAACGATGCGCATCGTGCCTGCGGTGGTGCGGAGCCGGTCGCAGATCAGCTCGACCACAGCGGCGGTGTTCTGCTCACTACGGGGGAATGCCCTCAGCAGTGTCGTCGCGGCAACGGTGTCGGGCCGTCCATCGGGCATGGCGTCCAGTGCGCGCATCCGCTCGGCGATGGTGTCGCTGCCCTCGCGCGCGATGTCGACGATTTCTTCGAGCTGCAGGTCCAGGTCGCGGAAACCGTGGCCGATGACGTTCCAGCGTGCTTGCTTGCCCAGCAACTGCAATGCGATGAGATCGGTAAGGACCTGTTGTAGGTCCGCGCGCATCCTCGACGAGGCGCGGAACCCCGCGGCGCTGACTGCGGAGTCATGAAAGATCGAGAAGATCGAGGTGTTGGACATGGTTGCTCCCGTTTCGTGATGGGCCCCGATCGACCAGGGCAATCGGTATCGGCCGAGGAACGCCGGTGGCGGCCCATGGCGTTCGGCCGCCGTCGTCGCGAGCAGGCAATCGGCTTCGACCTGCCGCTCGGTTCCCCGTCCGCTATCAGCTTCGCCGTTCGACGAACTCGTGTCGTCACCGCTGACACCCATTCACCGCACCCGCGACCAGGAAGATCGCCTACCTGCTACCAGCCAGTCCTGCGAACGGCTCGTCCGGAGCAACCACCCGATTGTCCGATCGTGGCCAGGGAGGATACTGAGTTCATGCCGCCGAGGGATGTGCTATCGGCGTTGCTGCGTCCGGCGACACCGCCGCTGTGGTTGGGGATCGTGATCGCCGCGGGCGTCATCGCGCTGGAGACGCTTGTGATCGTCCTCCTGGAGCATCTGTCGCCCGGTGAGACGTTCGAGCCGGTCTATCTGCTCGGCATCCTGGTGGTCTCCATGGTGTGGGGGTTGGGCCTGGCGGTGGCTACCTCGCTGGTCAGCGCCATCGCCCTGGCTTATTTCGGTGGCGCCAGACCTGGCGACGAGTTCGCGTCGTTCAGCTTCGAGAACGGTGTGCTCGTCGTCGTGTTCCTCGTGGCGGCATTGTGTACGAACTTCATCGCGGGTTTGGCCCGAGTCCGGGCGTTCGAAGCCGAGCAACGCCGCCGCGAAGCCGAGGACGCCAAAGCCGGCCTGCGGGACAGCCGCGACCGAATCGGGGTGCTGGCCGAACAGCAGGCCGCGCTGCGGCGGGTGGCCACCCTGGTGGCGCGTGGCGCGCCCGGCTTCGAGGTCTTCTCGACGGTGGCAGAGCAGTTGGCCCGCGCGCTCGGCACCGCCAATGCGTCGTTGTGGCGCTACGAGTCCGACGGCACCGCCACTCTCGTCTCGGCTCATGACGACCCGTCGCAGAATACGGCGAGGCCGATCGGTTCGCGTTGGTCGCTGGAGGGCGACAACATCGTCGGCGTAATTCGCGCCAGCGGCCGCCCGGCCCGGATCGACACCCATGACGCGCCGGGATCGGCGGCCGCGCGCATCCGTGAGCTCGGTCTGCGCGGCGGGGTGGGGGCGCCGATCATGGTCGAGAGCAATCTGTGGGGCGCCGCCGTCGTCGGCAGTGCCGAGCCAGGGTCGCTGCCACCGGATACCGAGGCGCGCGTCGCCGACTTCGCCGACCTCGTCGCGACGGCGATCGCCAATGCCGAATCGCGTGCGGAACTGACCGCGTCGCGCGTCCGGATCGTGGCGGCCGGCGACGAGGCGCGGCGCCGCCTGGAACGCGATCTGCATGACGGAGCTCAGCAACGGCTGGTATCTCTCGCATTGGAATTGCGCTCTTTGCAGGACTCGGTGCCCTCCGAACTCGATGCCCTGAACGGGCAGATCGCCCGGGTCGCGAGCGGTCTGGCCGCCGCATCGGAGAATCTCCAGGAACTTTCGCGCGGAATTCATCCCGCGATCCTGTCGAAAGGTGGACTCGTCCCGGCATTGAAGACGCTGGCCCGCCGCTGCCCGGTTCCAGTGGACCTCGATGTCGGGGTCGAACGGCGATTGCCGGATTCGGTGGAGATCGGCGCCTACTACGCGGTGGCCGAAGCGCTGACGAACGCCGCCAAGTACGCCCAAGCCTCCGAAGTGTCCGTCCGGGCCGCGGTGAAGGGCGACAGTCTGTGTTTATCGATTCGCGACGACGGCATCGGCGGTGCCGACGCCAGAAAAGGTTCAGGACTGATCGGTCTCAAAGACCGCATCGAAGCGCTGGGCGGCCACGTACTCGTCACCAGCCCGACGGGGATCGGTACATCGCTGTACATCACGATCCCAGTAGAGGTTCACGACAGCACACGTCTTGTGTGACCGCGCGGGTCTACCGCTCAGCACGGGTTCGGCGTGGAGTCGTCCCGCCGGCGGAGCGGCTACGTTCGGTGCCGGATCCAGCGGGCTCGATCGGGCCGGGTTGCAGCTAGCGGGTATCCGCACTGTCACGGTGGTGGGGCCTATAGACGGCGGCCAGCGCCGACGACAAAGGGTATGCGGCCGGACGATTCTGGATGTCGGTTCCCACCGGGCAAACGAGGAGTCTCGACATGGTCATGTACCAACAAGCCGTCATATCCCCAGCAGCCACCGAAGTTCACACTCGCGCACCGGCAGGGCGGACCACGGAGGCCGCCGCGGTGGCGAGGGAGTTCGCGGCCCGACCTGCGACATGGCCGGGTGGCCCGGTTGGCGAACTGATCGCCGAACATATCAATGCTCTGCACGTCACGCACTTCAGCATCGCGAACCCACAATCCACCGAGTTCGCGGCCAAGATGACCAACAGAACTCGCAGGGGACGGTGGCGGCTGAGTTGGCTTCCCGAAATGTCGCTGACCCGAAAGCAAGTCGTCAGTGCAATGGTTCTCGAGAAAATCCTCATCGCTCATGATCTCGACAGCGCAACCATGTTGCGGATCATGAATGTCCTAGCCGCCGATCTCCAGATGCCCCTGCACCAACTCCTCGGTCGCCTCTCGTCACATCAGAAAGGAGCAGGCGCGCCGCACTGCGGTGGCTCGGCACCGTGGTGGAGCAGGGGTCCGCTCATGGAGTACTGATACCGATCTCCGGCGCCGGAGCTGCCGAAGAAGCGCGCATCCTGCCCGCGTCCGCCGGGCCACCCGGCTATTGATACGCCACGGTGTCTATTCCGCCCAGCAGTTGCCGAGTATGACCTCGACGAAATCGGTGCGGGGGAAGCTGGGTGCGCAGTGGGCGAGGGCGTCGGCGTTGACCGTGCCGAAGGTGGAGTCGGGGCGGTGAGCGAAGCCCTTGGTGAACGCGGCGAGTCTTTGACGTTTGAAGTCGGGGCGGATGGGCCGCGACAACGGCCTCGATGTCGGTGCGGTCGAGGTTGTGGTAGCCGAAACCCGGGACGTCGGTTTCGACTCCGGCGATGACCATAGCGATCTCGGGGCCATGTGCTCGGGAATGTCCGGTGTGGAGTGCAGTGCGATGGCAGTCCAGATCCGTTGGGCCGCATCGTGTTCGATGCCGTGGGCGGTGAGGAGTTCGCGGGCGGTGTCGGCGCCGTCGACCTCGAACCGTTGCATGCTGGCTCGGTACGCCTCGCTCGAGCCGAGGTCATGGAACAAGTCGCCGACTACAGCAGTTTGGGATCAGGCCGCAGACCGAGGCGGCGAGCTTGCGGCTGTTGCCTTCTTTGGCATCGATCCCCTCGAGCATCGCGGCCATGCCTGCGGCGACCCGCTGTCCGATCTTCGGCGGGCAGCCGAGCAGGGAATCGGTGACCCCGAATGCAAGCGGGAGCGCGTACTGGCTGATCAGATCGGCAGCACCGGCCTGGCAGAAGGTGTTGGTCAGCGGGATGGCGATCTTCTCCACGGTGGCATCGAGAGCGTACAGATCTACCGCGTTGATACTCATGGTGATCGCCTGCCGGTAGCGCAGCAGGACCGCTCCGTCGTTTCGAGTCCCGTTGGGACGCCATTCCATCAGCGGCCGGATCGGGCAGTCGGCGGGGATGTTCTGCTGCCAGGTGCGTGGATCGGCAGGGAAGTGCTCGGGATCGTTGAGGATCCGCAGCAGGGTCCGGGCGATCATTGCCTCTGCCGGTCGCGGTTTTGTCAAAACACCTTGATTGCAACGGTTCTCTGGTATGCCAGCTTCTCGACATCGATCCCGATCACCGATCCACGCCTCGGGGAGATAAAGCTCTCGATCCATCAGGGCACGCCCGGACTTGCCGGCGTAAGCCAGGAACACGCCGAGCTGGGAATTTTCACACGTCCCGCTGTGCCGGAGTGTTGCCGCTGGACACCGGCCGATTTCACACCCTTCTCGAGGAATCCCTTCTCGTCCGGCACCAGGACGCCGTCCGGGCAGGCCAGTGCCTCGGCGCCATACGAGCGCAGACGGTCACGCAACTCGTCGGCCTCCCACCGGGCGCGGTTCAGCAAATGCTGCAACACATCCGGCCCTACCGCGCCCGACGGCAGCTGCCAGGAGTTCTTACGCAGCACCGGCGCCAGCCACCCGGTCAGATACGACCGCGCGCACCGCCGCGGCTCGGACCGGAAGAACACCCCCACCACCCGCGCGAACAGCTCATCGAACGCCGTCCGCCACGCCGAAACATCCTCGGCTACAACATCATCCAGCACAGACCAACAAACGACCGCGGATCCAAACATCCTGCATCACAACGAAATACAACTGTCGTGCCTTGCAGTCTTATTGACTTTCATGGAAAACTTCCGCTGACGAGGCGATTCCGCCGAAGCCGCACAATTGAAGGAAACTGCACGATGAGCGCACTCCGGAGCGTCCTCGACATGCCCACTACAGCAATGGATCGGGCGATGCGCGTTTTAGGCTCTCCCGAAACTCAGCTGAATATTGGTGCAGTTCTGCACTTGGATGGACAACCGCCGCATCTCGGTGACATCCGGGACTACATCGCTACCCGGCTGGCCGCTCTGCCGGCGTTGGCTGCGTGGATGACCCCGGGCGCCCGGCATTGGACGGTGGCCGACGAAGTGGACTTGACCAGCCATGTCGTCGAGCGTGTTGTTCCCACCCAGGAAGATCTGGAGCAGGTCGTTGCCGAGTTGGCGAGGACTCCGCTGCCGGAGGACGCGCCGCACTGGCGGATGTGGTTGCTGCGAGGTTACTCGCCGAATCGGTACGTCCTGCTGTACCTGGTGCACCATAGCGTACAAGACGCCGCGGGAACGCTTCGAACACTGGAGTCGCTGTTCGCACCTGGTATCCCTGAGAGCGAATCGTCGGCGGTATATCACGGTTTCGCTCAATACCCGCGCACGCCGGCCCGCACGCGAATGCAGTGCGCCGCAATGGGTCTGCAGAGCCTTCGGAGTCTGGGCGCCTGGGACCTGCCGGGGTGCCGGCCCACAGATGAGATAGGATTTGCGTGGGGCCGCGTGCCCACCAGCACGCTTACCTCCGTCGCCCGTGCTTTCGGCGGCACTCGCAATGACGTATATCTCGCATCGCTCGCCCACGTGCTCACTCACTGGCAGAGCGAAATCCGCGGGAACGCCGACTTGCCCGACATCCCGTTGCTGGTGCCGGCCAACGTCCGCCGCCCGGATGAGATCGCCCTGGCGGGCAACAGGACAGCCACCGCCTACCTGAGACTGCCGGGAGCGCTGCTCTCCTTCGACCAACGGCTGACCAGCACCATCCGCGCCACCCCGCCGTTGAAGTCCCCTACTGTCCGCGCAGCGTTTCGCAGCAACTTCGACGCCACGCCCACATGGCTCATGCGCACAACACTTTCCGCTCTTTCGAATCCACGGCGTGCTCCCGCCTCACTGTCAAATGTCGTGTTGCGTCATCCCCTCGCGCTGCACGGCGATCCCGTCACCGCGATCGATCCGATCACGACCAGCCTCGGAGGCATTCCGCTGAGCGTGCTCCTCCTTGTCTACGGAGAGAGTGCCACCGCATGTTTCAGAACCAATACCGGATTCCCTGGCCTCGACCAAATACACCGCGAGTGGGAAAAGACCCTGCTCTCATGGCAGAGCGATGCGGCCACGCCAAGCCGATCCTAGGCCAAGGTCCTGCGCGATAGGCCAACGGCATCCGGGCACAGACGCTTCCGTGGGAGTTCGAATTGGTACTTTGCGGCGAGCTTGGTCAGGACTGCCATTGTGCCCCTCGGCGCAGGTGGTGAGGCCGGTTTCAGCGCCCACCCGAAAACCGAAGATCGTGCGATTCATATATTCGACACGCCCCGCCGAGGGGCATGCTGCGACGATCGTGACAGGTCTCCGGCTTCCCCTTGCCCGCGGTTCGGCGCGCCCAGCCCGCCGCAAACGGGCTCTACCGGCTTGGTAGGGGCTGGACCGCTCGGGCTGCGCCATTGAGGGAAGGTCATGCCGAACTCGGCGCGGAACAGGCGTCTGCGTACACCGGTGTGCACGCGGTGGGCAAGCCAAGCGCGGGGGCACGACCGATGACTGCGCGCCATAACCGGTCTATCCCACGGATGGGGTTTGACGTGATGATTACGTCATTATATTGTGGCGTCATGCTCTTCCCGACCCCCGCTCTGACCGCGTCCGATACTGGCGTCCTCGCCGACGTGGATCGGATGCGCGACGAACTGCGTCACGAAATCCAGGCCAAACCCGGGAAATGGGCGGGTGGCCTGCGTAAGTTCCTCACTGCGGATGCCGTCGCCGCATCGAACTCCATTGAGGGGTTCAAAGTCTCCACCGTCGACGTGGAGGATCTGATCGCAGGCGAACGAGACGTTGAGGTCTCCGAAGAGAACAAGGCCGAGACGCTCGCCTACGAGCGGATGATGACCTACATACAGACGCTCCACGACGAAGGCGATTTCGCCTACAGCAAAGGCTTCCTGAACGCTCTGCACTGGATGCTCCAAGGGCATCGGCACACCGAACGCCGCCCGGCCGGGCGGTGGCGCTCCGGCCCCGTATACGTGACCGACGCCCGCGATCCCAGTATCGCCGCCTATACCGCGCCCGACGCAGAGCACCTGCCGACCTTGATGGAGGAACTCGTCGATTGGCTCAACAGCGACAACGGTACCCACCCGCTGGTGCGCGCGGCCATGGCGCACCTGCACCTCGTCTCCATTCATCCGTGGGCCGATGGCAACGGACGCATGTCACGATCACTGCAAACACTGATGATCGCGCGGGAAGGTGTTCTCGCACCGGAGTTTTCGTCCATCGAGGCATGGCTCGGCCGACCAGGCAACACATGGGAGTACTACCAGGTCCTCGGCCGACGGGGCAGCACCTATCAGCCGGATCAGGATGTGTCGGAATGGATTCGGTTCAATCTGACCGCCTACCATCAGCAGGCGCAAACGGTACACGCCCGCTGGGTACGGTCCGGCGCGGTATGGTCGCTGCTCGAGGAGTACGTCGCGGGCATCCGCCTGGACGAAAGAGTTGTCAGCGCATTGCATGATGTCGCGATGTCGGGCCGAGTCCGCCGAACCCGCTACGAACAAGCCGAAGGCCTGAGTCTGCAACAGGCACAACGCGATCTGCGCGACCTCGTCGCACTCAGAGTGCTGGAGCCGGTCGGCCGTACCCGAGCACGCTTCTACACCGCCGGACCGGATTACCCGGGACACGTATCAGAAGTCGCCAGCACTCCGACCATCCTCGACAATCCTTACCAGCGGTAACGCGGGCCGCCGGGGCAGGTCTAGAGGCCGTGCGCTGGTGGCATGTGTGCAGGAGTTACTTCGTGATCCCATTCCGTGCAGCGATTGCGTGGCCGCCGCCAGTACGAATCCGCGGTTGCCGGCTCACAGACGAGCCATCGGTTACGAAGATCTCAGGGCGCAGAAATTTCTCGGTGTCGATGTCGAAACCGCGGCTTGCCGTTCGACGTAGGGGTGAGTCAGGGTGGAGACGGTCCGCGAACGGTGGGTCGGCCCCGGCGACGGCTAAGGAGTAATCACATGCGAGTCATGATTCTGGGGAAGGCGACCGAGGACACCGAGCGCGGGGTCCCGCCCACCAGCGAGGAGTTCGCCGAGATGGAGGCCTTCAATGAAGAGCTTGCCAAGGCCGGCGTGGTGCTGGCCGGTGACGGCCTGAAGCCGAGCTCGGCCGGCAGGCGGGTGGCCTTCGACGAGAAGGGCGGCTCGTCGGTGCTCGACGGGCCGTTCGCCGAAACCAAGGAGCTGATCGCCGGCTACCAGATCTGGGAGGTGTCCTCGCTCGAGGAGGCGCTCGAGTGGGTCCGCCGCGCCCCGATCCGCAATGGTGTCGTCGAGGTACGGCCGTTGTACACCGCCGAGGACTTCGGCGAGGCGCTGATGCCCGAGCTGCGCGAGGCGTGAGACGACCGGGCTTGTAGGACCGAGGGCAGCTGGTGACCAGTGTGAGCCGGCGGACCGTGGAGGCGGTCTGGCGGATCGAGTCGGCGCGGTTGACCGCCTCCCTGGCGCGAATCGTGAACGACCTGGGTTTGGCCGAGGACTTGGCCCAGGATGCGCTGATCGCGGCGCTGGAGCAGTGGCCCGAGTCGGGCGTTCCGGATAAGCCGGGCGCCTGGCTGCTTGCTGTCGCCCGCCGTCGCGCGGTCGACATCGTCCGCCGCCAGGTGAACCTGGAGCGCAAGCTCGCACTACTCGCCCGCGAGAAGCCTGAGGGCGAGGATCCGATGGACGCGATCGAATTCGACAGGCACGTCGTCGATGATGTCCTGCGGTTGATGTTCACCGCCTGCCACTTGGTGCTCGGCCGCGACGCACGGGTGGCGCTCACGCTCAAGACGGTGGCGGGACTGTCCACCGACGAGATAGCCCACGCCTTCCTGATCCCGCCCACCACGCTCGGTCAGCGGATTTCGCGGGCGAAGAAGACGTTGTCGAACGCGGGGGTCCGGTTCGAGGTTCCGGTCGGCGACGAGCTGACCGCACGGCTGGCCTCGGTGCTCGAGGTCGTCTACCTCGTCTTCAACGAGGGATACGCCGCCACCAGCGGCGATACCTGGATGCGTGCAGAGCTGTGTGCGGAGGCCATGCGACTCGGTCGGATGCTCGCCGCGCTCGCACCCGACAAACCGGAGCCGCACGCACTGGTGGCGCTGATGGAGTTCCAGGCGTCGCGGCTGCGGGCCCGAACCGACGCCGGCGGCCGGCCGGTGCCGCTGGGCCGTCAGGACCGGACCCGCTGGGACCGGTTGCTCATCACACACGCCGAGGGGGCGCTGCGGCGGGCCGAACACCTCGGCGGACGCGGGTCCTACGTGTTGCAGGCCTCGATCGCCGCCTGCCACGCCCGCGCGACGAGCGCACCCGTTACCGACTGGCACCGCATCGCCGAGCTCTATCACGAACTCAGCGCACTCACCGGCTCGCCGGTGGTCGAGCTGAACCGGGCCGTCGCGGTCTCGATGGCCGACGGACCCACCGCCGCGCTGGCCATCGTCGACGAGCTTTCCGCCCTCACCGCGCTGCGAGGCTACCGCCTACTGCCTGCCGTCCGGGGTGATCTGCTGCTCAAGCTCGAGCGTCGTGACGAGGCACGCTCGGAGTTCGAAAGGGCCGCGGCGATGACCGGCAACGAGGCCGAGCGGACGCTGCTGCTCGACCGGGCCGCGTCCTGCTGAATCGGCCGCGACGACGGAATGCTGTCCAGCGTTCGTTTTCCACTCGCTGCCGGAGAAGCCGATGACGTTGGCGACAGCGGCCTCGAGGTTGTCGTAGCGGACCTGCCCGGCCGGGACGCCACCGAGTGTGGTGAACGCGTGCACGTGGCCTTCGAAGAACGCTTCCTGCCCACCCGACATCGACAGCCGGTGAACCGCCTTGCCGGAGAACGACATCCGCAGCGAGAACAGATAGCAGCGCACCAGTTCGCCGCAGCCGGATCACCACCTCACCGAAGTCGACCTCGGCCTCCATGCCCGGCCGATGGGTCTGCGGCACGAATACCGGCGACGGCGCGTGCCCGGACTCGATGCGGATCTGCGGTTTGCGTTCGGCGACATAGGCACGGACTCGCTGATAGGACACCTCGGTCATGCCGTGCTCATCGAGCAACCGGTGATAGATGCGGGTGACCGTATGCCGTTACTTGCGTGGCGCATTCAGATCCGTGCGCAAGATCTCATCGATGAACGGCTTGAACGGATCCAACCGCGAGGCCTGTGGCGGGATTCAGTGCGCCTGCCTGCGGTGCCTCAACTTCGCGGGACGGTCGGTGAGCTGCTCGTCTCATTGATCATGAGGCAGGTTGGCTACTGACATGGCGGTGTTCATTGCGACGCCGATTGTCGGCTTCGCTTGTCGGGTCAGTGAGCGGCTGGATGCGGGGAGTTCGTGTGTTCCGGGAGTGTCTGTGTGCCGGTGGAGCGGAATCCGTCGATGAGCAGGGTGAGGTGACGGCGCCATGCGTCTGGCGCGTGGTCGCGGGTCATCTCGACGGTGCGTGAGATCCCCCAGACCACGAAGGCCAGATCATCGACGGTGGCGTCGACGCGGAGCTGACCGCGGTCCTTGGCGTTGCCGAACAGTTCCGCCAACGCTGCTGCCGCTTTGTCTCGCAGTGGTTGTGCGGCAGGGGATTTCAGGCCGCGTGCGGCGACCTCGTTGAACCCGCGGTCGCTGGCCTGGAGCTCACACATTCCCGTGACGTAGGAGACGAACCCGCGCCAGGGGTCGGGGTCTGCTGCTGCGTGTTCGGCGAGCGTGGCGAGTGTTTCGAGTCGGTCGAGGAACACCGCCTCGATGAGGTCCTGCCGGGTCGGGAATCGGTTGTAGAGGGTGCCGTTGCTGACGCCTGCACGACGGGCGATGTCTGCCATCGCCACGTCGATGCCGTGCTCGGCGAAAATCTCCCGCGCCGCGTCGATCACCCGGGCCCGATTGCGCTCGGCGTCACTGCGCAACGAGCGGGGCACCGGAGTGGTAGGTGGCATTCCCGAATTCTATAACTTGACGGCACCGTCATGTTATGCGGTAACCTCCGAGACTAACTTGACGACACCGTCAAGTTGTGGTTCTTTCGAGGAGGATTCATGACCGAGACGTCCAAGACGATCGCGGTGTTCGGTGCGGGGCCAGGGCTCGGGCGTTCGGTGGCACGCCGGTTCGGGCGAGAGGGGTTCCGGGTCGCCCTGGTCGCGCGCACCATGGCGAAGTTGGACGCTATGGTCGCTGAACTGGCGGTCGACGGCGTCGAGGCCGCGGGGTTCGTGGCGGACCTCGGCGACCAGCAACAGCTTTCGGGTGTGCTGGAGGCGATCACGGGCCGGTTCGGCCGCATCGATGTGCTGGAGTATGCGCCGGCCGGGCCGGAGTGGATGCAGCGGCAGGTCGATATCCGCTCCTGTGATCCGGAGTCGTTCGAGTTCGGCCTGAATATGCTGCTGCGGACTCCGACGGTGTTGATCGAGTCGGTGCTGCCGGGCATGCTCGACCGCGGGGACGGGGCTGTGTTGTTCGGGTTGGCGGTCGTGGCGAGTATGCCGGTCCCGCAGTTGGGCAACGTCGCGGTCGCCGCCGCGGCGGCGCGGGCCTATCTGCACAACCTCCACGTTTCGCTGGCCGGAACCGGGGTGTATGCGGGTCTGGTCCAAGTGGCAGGCATGGTCGGTGGCAGTGAATCCGCCGAATACGCTGCCCAGCAATGGGATCCGGCGATGCTTCCGGAACCCCTCGACCCTGCCGATCTCGCCGAAGCCGCCTGGGCGTTGTATTCCACCCGGGACCGATTCGAGACAACCGTCGGGCTTTGACCGGACGGCGCGCCGAAGCGAACAGAACTCGCTGGCGCAGAGCACGATTCGCTGTCACATGACAGTGGTCGTGGCGAGAAGTTGATCCAGTAGATGCTGTTGATGAGGATCGACCACCAGCCGCCATCGCACCCGGACCTCGTCGTCGTACGAACGGCCCCACAGGCCTTGACGCCGACCACCAGCTGGGCCCACTGGGCGCGCACGGCCGGAACGGTGGCGGATGGCGCCCGCACTGCAGCCGTACTCGGCGAGAAGGCCTGGACGCAGGCGTGAGCGACAGCCGGGGTAAACAAGCCGATCACCTAGCAGGACGTACACCAACAAATTTCCGCGATGATGCTTTGCCATGCATTGCGGGCGAGCAGCTTCTAGATTTACCCGGCCATCAGGTTGGCGACAGTCGGCTGGTGCGGTCATGTTGTCTCCCCGTCTCCAGACTCCCAACAGTCATTCCCGGTGAGGCCGACCATGTTCCGCCCCAGAAACGAAGCTGTCGGTCCATGCGCGGGACGCCGGACGGGCCGGGATTGACCTACCTCGCGGTCAACCAGGGCAGTCCCGCACCAACTGGGTCCGCTGCTGGAAAGGCCCACGCCCACGAGTATCGAGTATCACCGCATCGGCCAATTCTCGGACCGGTTGCCACACAGATGAATTGATATGGTCGCGGCATGCCCGACTTGATCGCGCCCACCCTTCTATCACCGGTGGCGGCAGTATCACCGCGGCCATTCGTCGCGGTGTCGTCACCTGTGATGCACCGGCACGCCCGTGCGGTTCGAAGCGACCGAGGGCTCTGAATGCCAACCGACCGTGCGCATCCGACGCTGGCGTATGCATGTACGCGAACCGTGTATTCGTCGAACGCCGGATATGCGCCTTCCGGCTGCTACGCGACCGTTGAGGCGTGAGCCGCAACGAGCCGCCAGCCCAGCGAATCATCGTGGGACCAGGTGCGGGTGTAGCGCATCCTCGCCGCGAAAGGTGAACCGTGAACGTTTCCTTCGACGATCCCAAGGAACCAGGTAACTCCGGTCGTGCCCTCTACCAGCACCGTCAGTTGCTCTTCCTCGAGCTTGGTCAGAATCTGAGCCTTCGTGCGGTGCAACTCGAGATCATCGGCCTTGGTGAAGGTGTCCGCACCGAAGGTGAAAATCAACCGATTATCGAGCAACTCATCGAGCGTTTGGATATCCCCTGCCAGTTGCGCCGCTTGAAGTCGTCGTTCGGCGATCCTCAGATCCTGTTCCATGCCCTTACTCTGCCAGCTCGAAATCGTTACGGCCCTTGCGTTTCGCTGACAGCAGACGCACCTGGATTCCGGTTCGAGCGCCGACGACCTGGAAGATCAGACCGAAACAACTCGGCCCCATCCTCTCAGCAGGTGCCCGGTAGATGACGGAATGATTTGTCGCATCAGCTCTCCGCGGGTGAATCGTGGTCCTCAATCCTCGCGGCTCCACATCCCACTCTGCACGATCCAGATTCCGTGGGCGCCTTGGGTTGCCGGCTGGCTGAGGTTCAAGGCGACCTTGCCGCCATCGCTGTTGGTGACGAAGACGATCGTGGGGGCGCCGCCGCTAGTTTGGACGCTGGTCCAGCCGAATCGGCTCTGCACGAAAGTCTTTGCGACCTGAATGCGATCCAACCGCCAGGGCTGGTGGCCGCCGTCGACTGCCTTCTGCAAATCGGTGATCTGTTGTGCACCAAGACCTTCGCCGCCGAATGGCGTCCCCGAGGGCGGGTACGAGGTCGAGCTGGGCTGCGTCGATGCCGATGTAGTCGGTTGCGGGGGAGGGGATTGTGGCGAGGTGGGCGAGGCTGAGGGTGTGTTCGGGGCGCCGCTTCTTGACATGGAAGGTCCATCGCCACCACCCGACTGGGAGGGATCGGCGCCATTGCCTGACAGAGAAGGGGTGGCACCAGCTGGCGAGGAGAGGGCGGTGACCACCGTCGATGCCGTCGTCGACGACTGGCTCGTCGGCGACGACGTGGCCGTACAGCCGCTGATGGCTGCCGCGGAGGTGAGAACACCGAGAACTGCTGCCGTGACTCGCCGATCGAGCAGGGCGCTAGCGGACAGACCGCGCCTAGGGATGGTGTTGTGCATAGAACTCCTCGATTAGAAACAGGATTCCGGACTGCGGGCCGAAAGGGACCTCTGCCATTTTGTTCTGCACCCCGACCTGGACAGTTAACCATTCCACAATTAGCCAGCCGATTTTTGGAAGCAATCGCGGCCGACTCTCCAACTCGCCGACATCTCCGCAGACTCGAATTGTACGGAAACCACGTTGTCGAAAGATCCGCCATGTGGCGGAAGTTGATGAAGATCGAGCGGACTCCAGTCCGATGAGACTCGCCGATCGCGCTCCTCTGTCGAGCGTTGAGACGCCTTCCCGTCATTGGTAAACGCGCACCTACTGTAGCGAATTCGGGGCTATCGTCGGCTCTGATGATGTCGGCTTCGAATCGTATGCGGTATTCGGTACATCCGTACGACGGCATACGATTTCGCTGCAGCTTGGAGTACGGAAATGTCGGAAAGAGCGTCGGAAGGCTTGGCTGGTTGCGAGATCTCGCACCCGAGCCGTATCAGGGCAACTTCGGCGGCCGCGAAGGGGCGTGAATTCCAGGAGACCTACTGTTTGTTTGCAGTACAACAGAATTCGATCGAGGCAGAAAATTTCGGCCGAGTTCGCATCGGTCCCTCGAGCAGTGAAGCGGATCGATGTCGGTCGGTCTCGAGATCGGCATCGCATTGGCTTTGAATGCGGGTGCGCAATGAGCTGTTCCGTGGCTGCGGATGTCACCTTCTGGCACAGGGTATTTCGCGACAAACGAGCATCTTGGCCAATGGCTGGGTGTGTGCGGCCGTACCGATGGGCGACGCATTCGAATTTCGATCATTCGCAGTTTGATTCATGGAGGATACGGTCGTGAATTTTGCCCGGATGCGCCCGCGCCGCGACGGTGCATCGGTGAGCCACCCGTTCTCGGGCGAGCACACTAGTTACGAAACGTCGCGCATGACGAGCAGCGCTGATCAGCTCGTCGGCCCCGACAACGCGACACCCGATTTCCCGAATGCGATGAGCTACGGCGACTATCTGTCTCTCGGGGCGATCCTGAGCGCACAGCATCCGCTGTCGCCGGATCCCAACGAGCTGCTGTTCATCATCCAGCATCAGACGACCGAGCTGTGGATGAAGCTTGTTCTGCACGAACTTCGTTTGGCCCTCGAGGCGATCCACCGCGACGAGCTGCCGTCCGCGTTGAAGGTGCTCGCTCGGGTAGCACGGGTCTTCGAGCAGCTCGTGCAGGCATGGAACGTGCTCGCCACGCTGACACCGTCGGAGTATTCGGCGATCCGGCCGTATCTCGCGCAGGCGTCTGGACTGCAGTCCTATCAGTATCGGCAGCTCGAATTTCTGCTCGGCAACAAGAACTCGCAGTTGCTCCGTCCACATGTTCACAGGGTGGAGGTGCTAGAGCAGTTGCGTCCAATGCTCGAGGCGCCGTCGTTGTACGACGAGGTGGTTCTTCTGCTCGCTCGGCGTGGTTTTCCGATTACGCCTGCGCGGCTCGAGCGAGATTGGGCGCAGCCGACGCAGCACGATCAGACCGTCGAGGATGCGTGGATCGACGTGTACCGCACGCCGCAGAAACACGGGGAGCTGTATGCGATGGCCGAGCAACTCGTCGACCTCGAGGATATGTTCCGGCAATGGCGCTTCCGTCATGTGACGACAGTCGAACGCATCATCGGTTTCAAGCGGGGGACCGGCAGGACGAGCGGCGTACCGTATCTCCGGAAGGTTCTGGACGTCACGCTTTTTCCAGAGCTCTGGCACGTGAGGACGATTCTTTGAGGTGTCGTGAGCAGAGCGGGAAGATGCTCTGTCGCCACCGCTGACCGTCGTGGCCTCGGTGGCTTATCGCCGCGACTGATCGCTGCCTGCTGAGCGAGCCACCGCTCACCAGGAGCGGCGCCCCGGTCCGGTTCGACATCAGCCATGATCGTGGTCTGCTGCCGCCCATCGCTGGCGATCGCCCAGACGTGCGCGTTGGCACTCCGTCTGTCCGCATGCAGGTCTGCGATCATATGCCCAGCTAGCCCTTGGAAGGCCTGCTGCAGCCCGTGGGCGCAGCGAACCCGCGCCGGAATCGGACGAGACGGTCTCATGTGAGGTGATCGAAATCGCCGCGGACCCAACCGATGTAGCGTTCCGCGGACCGCTGGGTCACCACGCGCGCGTCGGACGCGATGGACTGACCGAAGTTGTCGTAAATACGGTCGAAGACCAGGCCGGAGATGGTCTGGGAAATCCGGGCGACCACTGCGGCCGAAAGCGGGATCCGGTTCGGGTAGCTGCGCATGAACGTCACGGTGGCGCGATCGCGGTTCGTGTGCACGGTGTCCGCACTCAAGAGAACGCCGTTGCCGTTGGCACCCGCTGCCCAGACTGCGACGGCACTGCCGGGAAAGTGTCCGCCGACTTGGGTCAAGGTAAGGCCCGGGACGATTTCGAGCTTGCCCGCCCACGGTTGGATCACCGGGTCGCGACGCGCGACCCATTCCAGGTCGGCTTCCGAAACTCGCACCGGCACGCCGCCAAGTGCCCGGCTCCACGCCACCTGGGCGCCGAAGTGATGTGGATGGCTGGCAGCGATGGCGACCACCCTCCCGAGCTGTCGGATCTGCTCGACTACGGCATCGTCGACGAACCCGACAGGATCCCACAGCAGGCAGCCGTTCGGGGTGCGGATCAGGTGGCAGCGATGGCCGATCGCGAAACTCGGCTCGACTTCTAGCGCGTACAGGTCCGGTTCGACGTCGCTGATCCGCACGCGATGCCCTTCGCCCGCCAATTCCGCAAGGCCGGTCCACGCCTGCCCGTCGGCTGGGACCCATTGGCGTTCGTCAGTACAGATCCGGCAGATCTGAGCGTTGTCATCGTGTTCCACGCCGCAGGTTCGGCAAATCTTCGACATCTCGATCCCTTTCCTTCACAGACGGCAGTGCACCTTTGGCAAAAGCTTAATGTTGAACAGTTCAATGTCAAGGAAAGATTCGGGTTCGGCATAGGGCGAGTGATGATCAAAGTCGCACCTAGGCGCGGGTTCGATCTTCGGTGTTAGGGGGAGTGTCGCCGAGTCCGACCAGGAGCTTTCGTAGCAGCTTGTCGAGTTGTTTCTGTTCGGCGGCACTGAGGGAGTCGAGCATGCGGGCTTCGTTGGCGACGTGGTCGGTCATCGTCGCGCCGACTAGTTCGCGTCCGCGGTCGGTGAGGCTGATCAAGACCGATCGCCGATTGTCCGGATCCACTTCGCGGCTGACCAGTTCACGTTTGACGAGACGGTCGACCCGGTTTGTCATCGCGCCCGCGGTGATCATCGCCGAGTCGGTGAGTGCGCCTGCGGTCAGTTGGTAGGGCGGACCGGACCGCATGAGGGTGGCCAGCAGATCGAACTCCCATAGTTGCTGGTCGTGCTCCGCCAGTGTCGTCGAGATGCCTTGTTCGAGGATTCTCGCCGCCCGTTTGATCCGTCCCACCGTGCCCATTGGACTCGGGTCCAGATCAGGTCGCTCAACCCGCCACTGCTCGACGATGCGGTCCACGTGGTCACCCATTTGTACCCCTCTGCATAAAACTGTTTGAGATTGAAATTACCATCCGGTGCCCGGTCGACCTCGTCGGTTGCGCGAGAGCGCCGCTTCGCTGCCAGGTTCCTGAGCGTGGGCCGCACTCTCTTGTCTCAGGTGATGGCCATCTTCGTCGGTCGGCCTCATGGCCGCTCGAGCTGAGTGTCGACCGTCGGGCGGCTATGCTTACACATCTCGATATCAAACTATTTGACATGAAAGTGTCTTGCGGCTATGTTAGTCCTTGTATCAAACTATTTGACATTGAAGGGTTGCGGCGATGACTGTCACCATCACCTACTGCAGGCCATGTGGCTACTTGAGGCGCGCCGAGAAGGCTGCTACCGCGCTGGAAAACGAACTCGGCGTGGTCGCTGAACTCGTTCCAGGCAAGGGCGGGATCTACCAGGTCGCCGTCAATGGCGAGGTGGTGGCGAAGAAGACCCGTTCGGGCTTCCCTGAACCGCAGGAAATCTGCGCGGCCGTGGCAGCCGCCGCGAGCTGACTGTTCGCCCTACCCTACAACTCGGAAGGAGGCGGCCATGCCGGTCGTCAACGTTCTGGACTCGTTCCTGCACTACCGCGAATCCGGTAGGCCGGACGGCATTCCGGTCGTATTCCTGCACGGCAATCCCACCTCGTCGCACTTGTGGCGCAACGTGATCCCCCATGTAACTCCCGACGCTCGACGGCTCGCGCCCGACCTGATCGGCATGGGCGAATCAGGCAAGCCGGTCATCGCCTATCGATTCGCCGACCACGCCCGCTACCTCGACGCGTGGTTCGACACACTCGGCCTTGATGAGGTGGTGATCGTGGGGCACGATTGGGGCGGGGCACTCGGAATGGACTGGGCCCGTAGACATTCCGACCGCATCCGCGGGGTGGCTGTCACCGAGACCTTCCTTCGCCCCAGCCGATGGGCCGAAATGCCCGAGAGAGCGGCGGAGCTGTTCCGGGGCTTCCGGTCCGACGAAGGCGAGGACATGGTTTTGGAGCGGAACATGTTCATCGAGGTGAACTTGCCGCTGCAGATCTTCAGCGGGCTCGCGTCGACCGACCATGATGTCTACCGTGCTCCGTATCCGGACCCGGCTTCACGCAAGCCCCTGCTGGCGTGGGCGCGCGAATTCCCCCTCGACGGCGAACCGGCCGACGTCACCGCCATTGTCAACGCCTACGACGACTGGATGGCGAACACCCCTGATGTGCCGAAACTGCTGATGGCCGTCGAAGGCGGCGCTACCCTGGGCTCGCCGGAGGTGATCGACTGGGCGCGAAAAACCTTCGCCGCGTTGGAAGTTGAATCCATCGGCCCCGGCGGACACCACATCCCGGAAGACCAACCCGACGCCATCGGCCGCGCCGTTGACGGATGGATCAATCGGCACGAACTCGCCAAGGTGTTCGGATAGAAACGGACTGCTCTCGATCACCAGGATCCCAATGCTCTGGCAGGCTATCCGCTGCACAACGCCGGGTTGCCTGGCGTGGATTCAGCGTGTGACGTATGCGGATGGCGCCATCCCGCTGAACGAACTGGGGTTCAACCGTGCCCGTTGGGCGTCGGTGAGAGCCGCGCGCCCGCTGCACTGCGGTGGCCACGAGGTCTCCGGTGAGGTTCTGATCTGTCGCTGGACCATCTACCGGAGACCTCGCCACGCTGGCCATCGACACGCCAACGCAGACAACATTTTCGGCTCAGGAATTGAAGGCGCCGCTGCCCGGCCACCATCAACTCCTACCACTTATGAAACACGCCCTAGCACGCGGTCACGGAACACGTTGCGCCGCAGCATCGCCCACGACTTGCGATCGGCCCGAGACCCTTCGGTCAACAGCAAGTTGCGGCGCTCTGGGAGCGATTGTCCGGTCCGCCCTTGTTGCTGCTTGGCTGGGTCGAAAACTCGGTCGTGTGGGCTGAACGCGAGCACGCCGCCGCCAAAGACTACACGCCGGTGCCGTTTCCCCGGCGGCCCATCACAAAGTGCCTGCGGATAGTGGTCGTCGCAGCGGATGTCGAACGCTCCGAGTTCGGCGCGGTGGTGAGGTGATTGATCTGGATTGGGCCGCGGATAGCTTTCGACGGTCTGCGATAACGGCTGATGTCTTCGACCTTGTGACCGGCCGCGTTGTAGACGACCCCCGCCCAGATGATGGAACGCGGCCCATTTCCTTGTGCGGTCAGCTTCTCCGCGTGCTTATGGCACGACTCCAGGAATGGACAGGCGAGACAGGTGCGGATCGCCTCGCGCCACGTTCGTATGGACCCGACCTCCAGGTCCCAGTTGTCCGGGCATACCGCACAAGGTGGATGGTTGGTAGCACAGTGTGCGGTGCTGATTGATGTAATGGGAACTGGCATCGCGATTCTCGGGTTGAGGAGTGTCTTACCGAGGGTATGAGCAGGTCATGGTCGAAACATCCGCACTTTTGCGTAGCTTCAGGCGCGCCGTTGCCCGGCCTGGGCTACTGCTTCCCGCAGTTGGGAAGCATGCGAACTGAGAGTGCGCGTCGGATGTACTCGTGGCGGGGTTGCGGTGGGTCATTATGTACCTGGGCCACGCATGATTTGGCGCTGCTGATGAACGGCCCGCATATGCGAATCTCTCTACCAGCAATCCATGTCGACGCTTGGGCTGACCACAGAACGGGCCGCCGCTTGACGATTAGCAGAATCGGAGGCCTGCAGGACGCCAACCGGATCATCGGCTCCGGCTCACTCGTTGGGAAGCTGCGATCAGTGCTGTGCTTCCGTTCTTCCGCTTGCCGGGCCGCGCGTTGGCAGGTCTTGCGCAGGTGCGGCTGATCAGCTTCTCGGAAGTCGAGTCGTTCTTTTGTCTCACCGTGATATGTCATGCAGTTTGAAAGATCCGCCAACATGCCGAAAAAGCGGCTTTTGCGGTGTGGCATGTGGATGGCGGCAGCATGATTCGCTGATGAGCTATGGCATGGCGGTCTGGGAAAGTGAACGGCCTGCTGGCGAGGGGGAAGCGGAGATAGAGAGTCCGCAGTACTCAGCCTACAATCAAGGTCCGTTGCCGGAAAACCACGGTTTACGCACCAGCGTCTCCGCCGTCGTGTAATCATGGTGCAGCCAGTGCTTCAATATATGTATCGGAAATTGCTGCTCCAGGATTCCGTGCGGCTCGGTGTTCTTGTACGCATGTACGCGCGCTGGTGGAACGCATCACCTATGCGGCGCAGGATCGCGTGGACTCTGGCCACGTTCGGCATGCTCGCTATCGTCCCCGGCGCGCTAGGCGCGATAGCACGAGCCCAAAACGAGTCGACTACCACCGAGTCCTCGCTGGATGCCCTGAGCTGGATGAATATCCACGACACGGAGGGGGCCCCGCTAACCGATTACACTTTCGCTACCGACCACGGCGGCGTTCTACATCCCGTAACGACCGCCCTTTCGGTGATATTGGGCCTCGAATTCATCGGTTATCTCGTCATCGTGACCTCTGCTGTGTGGATGATCGGTTATTCGGTGAGTTTCCAGTGGCTGGACCTGATCGGCCGGTCGCTGACCGGGGTTGCCCGCCGTCTGAGTGGTCAAATCGCGACTCCTATTGTCTTGATTACTGCGGCGTCTATCGGTGCGTTCTTCGTTGCTTGGTTTACGGTGCGTGGCTACTACGCCAAGGCAACCCTGCAGATCATGACTATGCTGGTGGTCGCGGCGCTCGGCCCGATTACACTGGCCGATCCGCTCGGGGATGTATTGTCTCCGCGCGGTCTGCTTGCGCAGGGCCGGGACCTGGGTATTTCGGTAGCTGCCGGCCTTTTTGGAGAATCGACGTCCCAGCCCGATCAACTGGCGATCGGGCTGCAGGGCGAACTGGCGGACAACTTCGCTCGGAAGCCATTGCAAGTATGGAATTTCGGTCACGTCATCGACCAGTCGCCTCGCTGTCGAGCGGCCTGGACAGCCGGCATCGAGTCGGGCCATGAGGACCAGGTGTTGGACGGCATTCGACAGTGCGGTGATTCCACGGCCTACGCCAAAGCTCGCAACCCGAGCCTGGGACAGGTGGGATCCGGCCTGTTGTTACTCATTTGCGCAGCCATTATGCTGTGCTTCGGCCAATACCTGGGGCTGAAGATCATCTGGGCTGCGTTGGACTCAATTTACTATTCGTTCAGAGCTATTTTCGGGCTTGCCGCAGGTGGATTCATCTACGGTCCGACGCAGACTGCGCTATTCCGCGATATAATTGACGTATTCATCGCGGCCGCGCGAATGACCGCGTTCATAATGTTCCTCGCCGTTTACGGACTGTTCCTCGGCGCTCTCTTCGAGCAAGCCCACGGTCACGTCATGACTGTGCTCGTGCTCGGCGCCAACGCGGAGTTTATTGGCATCGTGCAGCTGCGAAGGCTCAATGCCAGTCTCACACGGGGCTCTAATTGGATTACCAATCGGTTTGCTCTTGCCATACAAAACGGTGGACACAGCTCCGGTGCGGGTAGTGGCACTGCGCTGGGAATGGGGTATACGAACGTTCAGAGTCGGTCAAGCTTCGAACTGCTCGCTGCAGTTTCGGCGTTGAATGCGGTCAATACTTCCCCGATTACCGGTTGGCTGGCCGGCGGCACCAAGAATCCGCTGGACCCGTTGGCCCGGGGACGGCGACGTGTAGATCGAACAAATATCGAAGTTGCCCCGATGCAGCGCGATTTTCAGCGGTGGCAGGCTATGGCCCGGGAGAACTGGCGGTTGAAAGCATGGGCCCGTGCAGAGAACGCGGGAGGAATCCACAATGAGCTGGGCCTCCAGAATGCGCTCGATGGGCTTGGTGACAGCCGGGTTCCTGATACATATGTGGCCAGCACACTGCTCAGCTTTGGTGCAACGAACGCCGCCGTCATCAATGGTCAACGTGCGATGGCGGTCCAGAATGCCAGCATGTCGCGCAACCCTTACGGCTTCGCGCCGCTGCAGAAGGCAGTGGCCGCTGCGCGGGCCGTCGAGAATCATGTTGGTGATCCGGCCCACGGAGCGTTCGCTGCACAGGCGGTTGTTTCGGCAAACAACTTCCTCAGACATACCAACGCGCCAGCAGCTGGCTCGGCGGATGTCGACCGTGTCTTTGTGGACAGAGTGCTTGCATTGTCGGATTCCGAGATCGACCTGCGCGCACAGATTTTGCCGGACGAGTGGAACAGTGCCACCCGGGATACTCGGTGGACCATAGGCCACCAGCTGGCAACAGACCACCAGGCCGCAGCAGCGGCATATTGGGAGGCACTCAACGACCCCAACCGCGCACTACCCTTGGAGCGCTATCGCCTCGACCTGATGAACTCGGCCAGACGAATCTCCAACCTCGATCACCTCGAACCCGACACAGGTCTCGATCCGTGGGACCCCTAATTCCAGCTCCGCCGCTTCGGAGCGACATTCATCATCGACCAGGCCGGGACCCCGACAACGCATCCCGGCCTCCCACTGCCCCCGTCATGGAGCAACATTCCGCGGCATTGGGCGAGAGGTGAATGACCGCTCGCCCAAATCGGCCGGTTCGGGCATCGCCGTGCAGGCATGCTGCACATTGGAGCGTGTTCAGTCCGCGGGGGCGGCGTCTTCGATGTCAGCCTTGGTGATCGAGCGGACGACGGGGCGCAGAATCTCGACTACCCGGTCCGGGTCGGCCTCGGCTAGGTGATCGAGCTTGACCAGATGGCGACACAGGACGATGCCGATCAAGGCGGCGCTGACCACCTCTGCGCGCAGATCGGCTTCCTCGCCAGGGATGGCGTCGCTGATCTGATCCTTATAAACACGCGAGGAGGTGCGGATCTCCTCGGCGGCCTCGGGGTGGGTGAGCATCGACCGCAGCATGGCCAGCGAGGTAACCGGTTCCTCGATCAGTGAGTCGCGCAGTCTGTCGAGCAACTGCTCGGCGACATCCGCGGCGCTGCCCCCTGCGAGCAGTGCCGCTCCGGACCCGATAGCGCTCAGGAACAGCTGCTGTTTGCTGCCGAAATAATGAATGACGAGTCCGGGATCCACGCCAGCGGCGGTGGCGATCGCCCGGATGGTGGTGCGGTCGTAGCCGGATTCGGCGAACAACGTGCGGGCGTGGGCGAGGATCCGCGCCTCGGTATTGCGTCGCTGCTCGGCCCGCGAAGTGGGCGCCGGGGGGTTGCTCACGCGGGTCATTCTACGGGCGTTGACCGGGGCGGCCTTTCGTTCTACGCTCGTTGAATCATTGATACAACGAGCGTTGAATGAAAGGTGGTCGCCATGACCCAATCAGGTGTAGAGAGCCCACTGCAGGTCTTGGAGCGGCGAAACAAGGCGATCCTCGCCAACGACATGCACGCGTTTGTGGACCTGTTCGCGGAGGACGGCGTGATCGAGATGCCGTTCACTGCAGGCGAATTGCCTGCCCGGCTGGCAGGCAAGGAGGCAATTCGGGCGTACGCGATCGACGCCGACCGCGGTGGGTTCCATCTCGACGAACTTCGTGTACACCAGACCCACCGGACTGCCGATCCGGAGGTCGTGATCGTCGAACTGACGTCCATCGGACGCGTTATGTCGACCGACCAGCCGTTCAAGGTGCCCTGTATTCAGGTCTTCCGAATCCGCGACGGGAAAATCGTGTTGTTCCGTGACTATGTCGGCCACGCGTTCCTACCGGACCTGAGATGAGCCTCGATCCAAGCGGACTTCAGGTAGTGCTCTGACGCATTCCTGCCACTTCGAGCGCATCCTCATCGAACCGTTCGGGCCGATGATCGTGTCGCCGCTGCGCTCACCTGCTTCAAGAAGCTGATGAAGGCGAAATCAGCCACGTAAGTGGTCCGGGACTCCGGCGACTGCGCCGTGCTGTATGGCGCGAAAGGACCGTGACCTCCGACGGCAAGGCCTACTTCAGCGCCGTCGGCTCGGGCATCGGCGACGATGCGTGACTCATAGGGTCGGAGCTAGCGGCCGGCAATGCGCGGTGTCGTCCCCGGTGCCCGGCGGCGTCGGTGCTGGCTGTGATAGCTACTATCAAATTGGCCATCGTTCCTGTGCCTGGCGACTAGCGTGAGTGCTGGGTCGCTCGTCCGGAGCGAACAGCAGCACAGGGCGAACAGCACGCCGAGTAGGGCCGGTGGTCGCGGGGCGGGCGCGCCCACACCATCCAGCCGACGTTCAGGCGCTCGGCGACAAGCGCATAGTCCGACGTGTCTAGGCGCGTCTGTGAAGTATTGGCGCACAAGATGTTTTGCCTGTTGCCGGGCTATCGTCACCAGCCTGTCAGCGCAGCCCACTCCAACTATGCACATCGTCTGTCATTGTTTCGAAGGCGCCTTGAGTGCTGACGTGCGGATTCGGTTCTGACTGAAGGGACTTCGTACATCGGCGTGTCGCGTACTCCGCTTCAGTAACGTGCTTTTGCTCGTACTCGTCGTCAGCCGATGCGGTTCGCGCGATCGTCGGTGATCCAGTACTCGGGCGATTCCGCAGATCCAGCTGATGTGATCGTGATCGTCTCGGTTGCCGATCCGGCCACCGAGACAACCGCATCACGGCGGCCCGCGAAGCGCTGATACCGCGGCCGCGACCAGCACAAGGCGCGCCGCCACCGCGAGGGGTACGGGGGAATCCGAGCGCGGAGGCCGTGCCTCGCGCGCGTCAACCGCCTATTTGTCCCTAGACCGGTCCTTTTTCCCGGTTCGCGCAGTCTGTACCGGTGGAAGGTGTTGTCGACTGGGAGAGTGAGGCGACTGTGGTGTCCGATCGGGGCGATTTCGCCGTCCGTACTGATCCGTTCCGGCGGGAGCTGCTGGTGCACTGTTATCGCATGATGGGGTCGGCTGATGAGGCCGAGGACCTGGTGCAGGAAACCTATCTGCGTGCCTGGCGCTCCTACGACAATTTCGAGGGTCGTTCCTCGTTGCGGACGTGGCTGTATCGGATAGCCACCAACTCCTGCCTGACAGCGCTCGAGCACCGCGGACGTCGGCCGCTGCCCTCCGGCCTGGCAGCACCGCAGGAGCAAGCGGATACCGCCGTGGCGCTGGTGCGCCAAGAGATCGACTGGCTGCAACCCCTGGCCGACAGCGAGGTCTGGGCAGCGACATCGGATCCCGCGACGGTCGTGGTGTCGCGGGAAAGCCTCAGGCTGGGTTTGATCGCCGCACTGCAGTTGCTTCCACCGCGCCAGCGTGCGGTCCTCATTTTGCGCGATGTGCTGGCCTGGTCGGCTGACGAGGTCGCGGACCTGCTCGGAACCACGACGATCGCGGTCAGGGGCCTGTTGCGGCGAGCCCGGAATCAGCTCGAGCAGGCGAGTCCGCGCGAAGAGCAACTTGCTGAGCCGGACGATCCGGCCGTGCGTGCCCTACTGGAGCGCTATATGGCGGCCTTCGAACACGCCGACGCCGTCGGGCTGGCAGAGTTGCTACGCCAGGATGCCGAGTTCGAGATGCCGCCGTTCGTCACGTGGTTCCGTGGTCGCGATGCTGTCGCGGGATTTGTCGGGAGTACGGTCTTCAGCCTGCCGGGCGCGTTTCGTATGGTGGCAACGCGAGCGAACGGGCAACCCGCCGTGGCGGGCTACCTACTGGGCGCCGATGGCGTCTACCGGGCACACGCCATTCAGGTCCTGACGATCACCACCGGCGGGATCGCACACATCGCCTCGTTCCTCGATCCGGCTTTGTTTCGTTGGTTCGGACTCCCACCGATCGCCGATGACAGCGGAGTGCCGGTTGCCAATGAACCGAACAGGATCGCGCCATGCCCATCGACGCCATAGCCCTGCTTCGCGCCGCCACGGCCTACGCCATCGATTCCACGACCGGGCTGACGTCGCACCTGCTCACTCGCCGCACTCCGTGCGCCAACTGGGATCTGCGTCGGCTGCTCCGCCACACCGACGACTCTGTGCAGGTGCTTATCGATGGTCTCGGAACCGGTTACATCGATCTCGATCCGCGCCATGTCCACGCCGTCGGCACAGATCCGGTGGTCGCGTTTCACACGCGTCTCGATCGGCTACAGGTGGCCGCGTCACGCCTGGCTTCCACCGACGGGATGGTCGCCTTGGCCGACCGCAAGCTCCCCGTGGGTGTGGTAGCCCTGGTCGGGGCTGTCGAGCTCGCAGTGCATGGTTGGGACATCCCCCCAGGCACGCGGTTGCGCCTCACCTATTCCCTCCGAACTCGCCGATGACCTGCTGTACGTTGCAGAACGAACGATCCGCCCCAACAGACATCCCGAGTTCGATCCGCCGGTGCCGATATCCTCGCATGCGGCGTCAGGCGCCAGATTGATCGCTTTTCTCGGGCGACGCCCGATCTCCTAGTACTGCAACGACACCTATGTTTCCAGTGATGGGTTGATTGTCACGCCGGTGAGGGCGGGAGACGGATACTGGGTCGGTGAAAATCTATGAGTGTGGTGTTGGCGATCTGGACGAGCTGGCCGCGCTTCGTACGCAGCTGTGGCCGGAAAGCACTGTCTCGGAGCATCGTGTGGACATCGGTGATCACTATGACGGTTCCCGCGCGGCCGTGGCGTTTCTGGCTCGCGACGAACATGGGACGGCGGTCGGATTCAGCGAGGCCACGCTGCGCCACGACTATGTGAACGGGTGTGACACGTCGCCGGTCGCGTTCCTGGAGGGCATCTTTGTGCTGCCTGAGCATCGACAAGGCGGCACGGCGCGTGCACTGTGCGCGGCCGTGGAGGAATGGGGCCGTGCGAATGGGTGCACCGAGCTCGGGTCCGATGCCCTCCTGGATAATGCCACGGGTCAGAAGGTGCACACGGCCCTCGGCTTCGAAGAGCGCGAACGTATCGTCTGCTACCGGATGTTGCTGTGAGTCGGTCAGTTTCGTGGTTGCATCGACCATGTCTCGGTTCTATCGGCATTCATGTGAGCGGGTGCACCCTTCGCCTGTAGTGGCAGAGGCGGGCCTGGTGTTGTCGGCGGCGACGGCAGGTCGACCACGACCAAACATGATCGGTTGAATTGGTATGTCGGAGAACAAGGTTCACTGCAGGCGATAGATCTCGGGTAGCGTGAGAGCGCTCAGGTCTTCAATGGCTGTTCCGATTCCCTATTTTGCGGCTGCTGCTTTCGAGCAGGCCAGCCAAGCCAGGGCGAGCATGGACAGGGTGATGTGGGCGTACCCTGCCCGGAAGGTGCGGACCTGGTAGTGGTCGAGCCCGGTCTGGTCTTTGGCCTGCTGGAAGCATTCTTCGACAGACATTGCCACGATGCTGCGGGCATTGCAGCGATCGCGGTGTCGACCCGCTCGGCCATCGGGCCGCCGCGCGTGGGGAAGCGGTCGTCGCCGCGGGTGGCCATCACGTGACGTCGGCATATACAGCTCGCGGTCGATCAACGTGTGCCCGTGCCGCGAGGCATACGCCAGGAAGACCCCGACCTGGCAGTTCTCCGTACGCCCGGCCGTGCCGGAATACTGGCGTTGCACCCGCGCCGAGAGGCGGCCCTTCTTCAGGAACCCGGTGTCGTCGGCAACCAGCACCGCATCGAGGTTGCCGAGCTGCTCCACCACGTAATCGCGCACGTCATCCCGCATACCATCGACGTCCCAGTCCGCCCTGCGTAGCAACCGCTGCATCCCGTCCGGGCTCACCTCCCCGGCACGCTCGGCCAGCGTCCACCCATTCTTGCGTTACAACCCCGCGACCAGCCCGGACACATACTCCCGCACCCGAGACCGCGGCTCTGCCCGAGCGAACCGACCCCAAACCCGCTCGACCAACGAATCCAACTCGGACACAAGACGATCCAATACCGCACATAAGGACTACCAGCACCAATCCGACCAAGTGCCGTTGCAGGTAGTAGCCGATTTTCGGACTCGGCGGCCGTTTTTGAGTCGCGCGGCGGTCTGTATGGATGTGGCCCGGACCCGGCCATTCCAGGGGCCGAACTCGATCGGACGTCTTCGAAAGTGAGTCAATCATATGAGCCCATCACACACGCCCCGCGCGACGGCAGTGGTCACCGGCGCCAGCCGCGGTTTCGGATCGGCGATAGCGGCCGCGCTGGTCGCGGCAGGTCACCAGGTTGTCGGAATTGCTCGCAGCGCCGACGCACTCGCCGAGGTCCGCACGACCCTGGGTGAGGCTTTCGTTCCCCTCACCGCCGACGCGACCGACGCCGACATCGCCGACACCCTGATCGAGCAGTATCAGCCGTCGCTGCTTGTGCTCAACGCCGGCGCTGCCCCCTCGGTACTGCCGATACACGAACAGTCGTGGGACTCGTTCAGCCGTAATTGGCAGGTCGACACCCAGCACGCATTCCATTGGATCCGCGCGGCCCTGCGTGCCCCGCTCGCCTCGGGCAGTTCGGTGGTGGCGGTGTCCAGCGGCGCGGCCCTGCGCGGCTCGCCCCTCAGCGGCGGATACGCCGGTGCCAAGGCGATGATCAGGTTCCTGGGCGAATACGCGGCCGAGGAATCCCGCCGCGCCGGGCTCGGGATCCGCTTCGTGACCGTGTTGCCCCAGTTGACCCCGAGCACGCAACTGGGTAGCGCGGGAGTCGCCGGTTACGCGCGCCGCCAGGGCATCGACACCGCGACATTCGTCCAAAATCTCGAGCCGGTGTTGACGCCGGATCTGGTCGGCGCCGAAGTGACCCGGCTGGGCCTCGACACCGAGAACGTCGAGCCGCACCAGGAATATCTGCTCACCGGCCACGGTCTGCGCCCGGTGGCGTGAGAGCTTGCGCCGGTCGAATCGAACTGTCCGACAACCGAACCCAGAAGCCCCATGGTTACAGCCAGAGTAAGGAACAAATGATGTTGCTGGAAAACAAGAATGCCGTGATCTACGGCGGAGGTGGCGCTGTCGGTGGTGCCGTCGCCCGCAGCTTCGCTCGGGAGGGTGCCCGGGTTTTCCTGACCGGGCGAAAACTCGATGTCCTCGACGCAGTGGCGCAGGAGATCACGGCTGCGGGGGGAGTGGTCGAGACCGCCCAGGTGGATGCCTCGGACGAGCAGGCGGTGACCGAACACCTGGATGCGGTGGTTGCGCAGGCGGGCACCATCGACGTGTCGTTCAACGCCATCGGAATTTCACCGCTCGGGCTGCAGGGCGCGCCTCTGATCGACCTCCCGGTCGACAACTTCATGCTGCCGATCACGACGTACCCGAGGGCACACTTCGTGACCGCGAAATCTGCTGCACGGCACATGATTTCCCAGAAGTCCGGAGTAATCATGATGCACACGCCGGAACCGGCCCGTCTGGGCCTGCCGATGGTGGGCGGCATGAGCGTGGGCTGGGCGGCGCTGGAAGGCCTCAACCGGTCGCTGTCGGCCGAGCTCGCCCCATACGGGATTCGTGCGGTCTGCCTGCGCACGACCGGCATGGTCGAAACACCGGTCATCGACGTCGTCTTCGGGCTGAATGCCACCGGACTGGGCATGACCAAGCAGCAATTTACCGAGATCGCATCCAGCATGACCCACCGCAAGCAGCTGACCAAGCTGACTGAACTCGCCGAGGCGGCAGTGCTTCTGGCCTCCGATCGGGCATCGGCGATGACCGGAACCGTCGCCAATCTGACCGGCGGAGTCATCGTCGACTGACCGCAACACGCCCCGGCCCAAGACCGGCGGCGGGGGCGCCCTACACACAGAGGAGCAAGGCAATGAACGATCTGCTCGCGAGCGCGGTCGCCGCGCATGGGGGTTTGGACCGATGGAATCGGATCCGGGCGATCCGCGTCGACGCCGCCATCACCGGAGCAGTCTGGCAGGTCAAGGGACACAATGACGTGTTGAAGGACATCCGCTTCGAGGTGGACACCACGCGGGAACGGCTGACCATGGACTTCGTCGGTCGAGACCGACGGTCGGTGTTCGAGCCCGACCGAGTTGTCCTCGAGCAACCCGTCGGCACTGTTATCGACGCACGTGACGATCCGGAGCGGTCGTTCGACGGCCACCAACTCCAGACGCCATGGGACGACCTGCATCTCGCGTACTTCACCGGGGAAGCACTATGGACTTACCTCAATACGCCGTTCCTGTTCACCTGGCCGGGATTCGTCTGCGAGGAGATTGCGCCCATCGAGGCCGACGGTGAGGAATGGCGGCGGCTGAGCGTGGCCTTTCCCGACCACATCAAAACCCATACCCGCAAGCAGGTGTTCTGCTTCGGCCCGGACGGGCTGCTGCGTCGGCACGACTTCCGTATCGACGTCGTCGACCCGACCACCGAGTCACAGCTTTACGCCGCCGACTACCGCGATGTCGACGGCATCATCATCCCGGCCACCCGCCGAGCCTACGCCCCAATGGGCGATGACCAAATCGTGATGGTCGCCATCGACATGGGCGAAATCACCGTCCGTTGAACCGATTTGCTTCGACACAAGGACATCACGATGAACGACACGTATCGAGTTCGGGCCGTCACGTCTGCGGAATGGGAGGAGGCGCGCTTGCAGCTGTTGGCGAAGGAAAAAGACCTGACTCGCGCGCGAGACGCCCTGGCCGCTGACCGCAGGCGGATGCCGTGGCTCAAGGTCGACAAGGAGTACCTGTTCGACGGGCCGAACGGAACCGTCGGCTTGCCCGACCTGTTCGACGGCCGCCGTCAGCTGCTGCTCTATCGTGCCTTCTTCGAGCCGGGGGTGTCGGGCTGGCCCGACCACGCATGTGTCGGCTGCTCCCTGATGGCCGACCAGGTCGCTCATCTCGCTCATCTCAACGCCCGCCACACCACGCTGGCCTTCGCCTCCCGCGCAACGCAACCCGACATCGAGCGGGTGAAAGCGCGCATGGGCTGGGCCGCCATACCGTGGTACACGCTCACTGACGGTTTCGATGTCGACTTCGGAGTGGACGAGTGGTACGGCACGAACGCCTTCATTCACGACGGCGACAGCGTCTACCGCACCTACTTCATCAACGCGCGCGAACACGAACCGATGGGGGGGACGTTGAGTTCCCTCGATTTCACCGCACTCGGACGCCAGGAGGATTGGGAAGATTCGCCCGTCGGTTATCCCCAGGTGCCACGCTTCTCGTGGCTGAACCGACACGATGAATACGGCCCGACCGAGTCATCGAGCCATCCGATCACGGTTGATCCGCAGTGCGACCACTGACGACCGGCGCGTCGCCGACCGGCAGATCCGCGCCGTGCTGGTCGGCGTTGTGTCGCGCCCATGCCGGTGGCCGGGGCACCGTCAATTCAAGGAGCAATACCCGTGAACGATCTACTCGCGAACGCCGTCGTCGCGCACGGCGGCATGGATCGATCGATCCGACACCATACGAGCACCGTCGACGCCGCCTCGAGGACATCACGATGAACGACACTGACCGGGCGCGCCGAGAACCCCACCACAGAATCGGCGGATCATGCGCACCATGACTGAAGCCGAAGCCGGCGACGAGGATTTCGCAAGGCTGAGCGAGCCGTTTCGGCGTGAGCTGCTTGCCTACTGCTACCGCATGCTCGGCTCGGTCGACGACGCCGAAGAGGTGGTGCAAGACGTCTACCTCGAAGCATGGCGTGCCTACGACCGCTTCGAAGGGCGATCGTCGCTGCGAACTTGGCTGTACCGCATCGCGACCCGGGCGTGTTTCAAGGCGCTGGAAAAGAGTAGGCGAAGGCCTCTGCCTGCGGATCTCGGTGCCTCCCAGACAGACCTGGATGCGACGCTCGTCCCATCCGCTCGCGAGGTGCCGTGGCTTCAGCCGATACCCGACTTCCTGTTCACGACCGCACCGGCCGATCCGGCGACCGTCGTGATGGAACGACAGACCATGCGGCTCGCGTTGGTGGGAGCGCTGCAACAGCTGCCACCGCGGCAACGGGCCGTGCTGATTCTCCGCGACGTGCTGCAATGGCGTACCGCCGAGGTCGCCGAACTGTTGGAGATGACGACAGCAGCTGTCAACAGCGCACTCCAACGCGCCCGAGCTCAGGCCCCGGTCAGCCAGGACGAGCTGACCGAACCCGCCGAGCCACAGCAGCGGGCCCTGCTCGACCGATACGTCACCGCCTTCGAAACCGCGGACGTCGATCAACTCGTCGCGGTGTTGACCGAGGACGCTCGATGGGAAATGCCGCCGATCACGACCTGGTTCGAAGGCCGCGATACCATCCTCGCTTTCCTCGCCAAGCAGATGCGCGTGGTCGGGCCGGTCGTGGTGGTCGCCGCTTCTGCCAACGGACAGCCCGCATTCGCGGTCTACGCTCGCGGCGGTGAGGGCGCATATCGCCCACACGCGCTGCACGTCCTGACGCTAACGACCGAGGGTGTCGGCCGGATCGTCGCATTCCACGGCGCATCGTTGTTTCCACTATTCGGACTCTGACAAAGCAGCACCATGCCCGAACCAGAAAACACCGCCGCATGTAGTGAGGCACTTGACACGCAGCTGTGGCTGTTCTGCTATCTCATGCTCGGCTCGGCCGAGGCCGCCGACCTCATGATGCGGCAGATCTATCGTCACGCACTTGATCAAGGCGACAAACAGAATCAGCAATCAGAACGTGTCCGACTGTTTTGTGTCGCCGCCGACCTTTGCGGGGTCCGCAATTCTTCATCGCACTAGTAGGAAAACTACGCACATGGTGTTATCGGTGCTGCAGCCATTACGGCAGCCTGACGGTGATAGTCGAGTGCGGCCGGGTGCCGTCGCGGATCATATCCGCGAATGTCCAACTGGCGGTGGCCTTTTGGGTCGATTACCACGCTGCGTGGCACGCTCGCACTATTCACGTGCTGATCATCGGCTCGGCGGGAATCATTCGTATGGTCAGCTTCCAAGATGCTGCGCCTCTTCCGCGGTTCGGTCTCGACGTCGAGTTGCCGGATGGCGGGACAGCCGAAATTTCGTGCGCTTGCGGCGATGAGTTGCGGGCTCTGTTCGCCTCTACCTATATAGGAGGTGATCGCCGTGACCAGAGCAGTTGTCGTGCAATACCGGACCCGAGCCGACTGCGCAGACCACAACCAACGGCTCGCAGAGCAGATGTGTCACGAACTCAATGCCCTCGACCGGGGTGGAGTGCATTTTCAAGTATTCCGTCTCGAGGACGGCGTCGGTTTCGTCCATGTCGTCGTGTTCGACGGCACGGTCGACCCATTCGTGCACTCACCGGCCTTCGCAGCCTTCCACGACGGCATCACCGACCGACTGGTGGGGTCGACAACGGCGATACGCGCCGTTCTCATCGGCTCATACCACAGCTAGACGACAAAGTGTCGTCAAGCGATTCGACAAGCACAGGAAATGGACAAATGCGTAATCCGTATGCGGTGCTGGCCTTGGCCGGTGCCTCAATGTTTATGGCGGTGGTGGATTTCACCATCGTCAATGTTTCGCTGCCCAGAATGGCGGTCGATCTGAAGCTCGGCGAAGACGCCTTGCAGTGGGTGATCATCGGATACGGCATACCGTTCGGCGGGTTCTTACTGCTGGCGGGTCGGCTCGGTGACATCGTCGGTCGCAGGCTTGCTCTGCAGGCCGGACTCCTGCTGTTCGTGGCCGCTTCCCTGACGGCGGGGCTGTCGAGCACCGGCGGACAATTGATCGGCGCCCGCATCGCACAGGGCATCGGCGCAGCACTGATCACCCCATCGGCACTGGGGATCGTGGCCGACGCGTTCAACGAGGGCAAACAGCGAGAGAACGCCCTCGGAATCTACGGCGCCCTCGCGGGCACCGCGGCCTCGGTCGGAGTACTGGCCGGAGGGTTCCTCACGGACGGACCCGGATGGTCATGGATCTTCTATGTCAATATTCCGATCGGCGTCGTGCTGTTGGCGGCGACGATGTTCGTGTTGCCCGAGAACCGAATCGCCCATCCCGGTGGAGGATTCAACCCAGTCAGCGCCCTCTCGGTGACCGGGGGTCTACTCGCAGGACTGTATGCGCTCAACCGGGGGGTCGAACACGGCTGGACACGCGGCGCCACAGTGAGTTTCGGCGCGGTCGCGGCAATCTTGCTGGTGGTCTTCGGACTAGCAGAATGGCGCGCGCGTAACCCGCTCGTTCCCCGCGCGCTCCTCGAGAATAGGCCGGTAGTGCAGGCGAACCTCGCAGCCGCGTCCGGATTCGGAAGCTTCCTGGCCTTCGTCTTCCTGACTTCAGTTGTGCTGCAACAGCTACTGGGTTATTCGCCGACGAAAACCGGTGTCGCGTGGCTGCTGACGACCCTGACCGCTTTCGTCTTCGCCGGATTGACGGGTGCGGTGTTGGCGAACAAGGTCGGTCCCCGGATCCTTCTCGCGCTCGCGTCGTTGCTCGTCGTCGGGGCGTCGGCATGGTTGATCTACCTGCCTGCGGACGCGAGCTTCGCCAGTCGAGTGATGCCCGCATTGATCGCCGCGGGAATGGCCGTCGGGTTCTTCGCGCCGTCCGTCCAAATCGGGGCCTTGGCGGAGGTCGACAACACCAACTTCGGCGCGGCATCGGGACTGGTGGAAACCTCACGGGAGTTGGGTGGTGCAATCGTCATCGCCTCAGCCTCGACAGTGCTGTTGGGTTCGAACTCAGGTTTCCTTCACGGCATCCACGGCGGATACGGCGTCATCGCGGCGGCAGCTGCGCTCGGTGTCGTGGCTACCGCTTTCCGCGCAAAGCCTTCCGCTCGAGCAGAACTGCTCGACCCGATGGCCATCGCAGAGCCCGCATCGTAGGCACGAACGAGGAATCGGTCGGTGCTAGCAAGGGAACTAGGCGAAATCAAAACCGCGGATTCGGCACGATCGATGAGTTTCACGATCGGTGATCCTCGACCCATATAAAGGCCCGGCGACCGCTAGGCCCGGCAGAAATTATCCCCATTCTTTAAGGAGTGCAATGACGACAATCGCAGTATTCGGCGCCACCGGTTATTCCGGCGGCAACATCGCGACCGAGGCGTCGGCTCGCGGGCATCGGGTCATCGCCGTCGCACGCAATACTGACCCATTGGCCGGTCGCAGCGATCTGGATGTCCGCCCGGGTTCGCTGTTCGATGAGAATTTCGTGCGCGAAGTCGCATCCGACACTGACATGCTGGTAGTCGCCTTGCAGGCCCCACGGCACTGGATTGGCCGAATACATTCCGACACTGGGCCGGATCGCATCCGAGAATGCGGTGCGCCTAGGCCTTGTCGGCGGCGCAGGCAACCTGCGCGTCTCGCACGACGGACCACGAGTGCTCGATACGCCACTGTTCCCGGAGGAATTCCGGGAAGACGGCAACGCCCATGCCGCTGTGATGGCGCAGCTGCGCGCATTGCCGGACGACGTCGACTGGTTCAGCCTGTCCCCGCCAGCCTTCTACAACGCGGACAACCGCGGCACGCGCACCGGCACCTTCCGAGTGGGAGACGATGTGCTCCTGGTCGACGCCGAGGGAAACTCGCACATCGGTGGCGAAGATTACGCCATCGCCTTCGTGGACGAGATCGAGAAGCCGACCCGACACAGAACAGTGTTCACCGTTGCCTACTGACACGAAACCGCTCTCGGCTTCCCGGGCTGCCTACGCGGCCCGGGAGGGAGCGATACGTCGGCGATGGTCGATAAGGCCGAGCGCACCTACGACGCCATATTTGCAAACACTTCACCGAATGAAATACGTCTCTGTACCGCACCGACCTGCTCACCGCCCACCTGCGGCCGACGTTCTTCGCCGAGTGGCTGAGGACGTGGTGGGAGCGGCGGGATGGCGAGGGATACCTGCGCCTCCCGTTCGGCAATGGCAGGCACGCCCCGGTCGCCGCCATCGACCAGAGCCACGTGATCGCCGCATTGCTGCTCGACCCGGAACCCCACAACCGCGCCGCGTACACCCTGCACGGCCCGGTCGAGCTGGACCACCACGAAATCGCCCATACGATGTCCGTCACGCTCGGCATTCCGGTGCACTATGAACCCATCAGCGTCGAGCGATTCGCCTCGGCCATGACCGAACGCGGTCTTTCCCCGCACCTCGTCCAACACCTGAGCAACGTCGCCGTCGACTACCAGAACGGAGTCTTCGCGGGCACCAACGACCTCATCGAGAAGCTCGGCGGTCACGCCCCGCTGTCCGTGCCGCAGTACGTCCGGGCCTACAAGGAAGCCTTCGAGACCAACGGGCCCCTGTTCGTTCCCGCGGACTGAATCGGTGTCCTCCCGTGCACACGTAAACCGCGCCGCCAGTGTTGGGACCTATTGGACAACTATTTCTTATTGGGACAAGGAGCATGCTGTGGTATTCGTGCGTGTGCACGTACTGAGGAACCGTGGGTGCACGTCTATACGGTTCGACCGGGCCACTGGGGCAACGACGGCACTGTGCCTGACTTCGAAGCCGCGCGCGCCTACTTCGCCGCCAAAACCGAGGATGAAGCGGCGCGTCTACTCGATAACCGTCCTGGTTAGTCCGCCGCCACTGAGACTCTTAGCGTAAGCGGTGGAGTGCCCCAGGAGTTCGTCGAGCCCCGGGTCGAAGACCTCTCCCGACCTGTCACTGCTTTTGTCCAGTCCGAAGATCAGCTGCCTTTCCGTCTGGGTATGTGCAGTCGATGCACGTTGCAGCGGCGGCGTGGTGCCCGAGACAGGCGCGACGGTCGACCACGCTCAATTGCGTGTCCACGTCATAGCGGCCTTAGGCCACCTGCGAATTCACGGTCGACGAACTGACCGAACGCTCGCGGCGAGTCCGGGAATACTCGACGACGCCGAACATCCATGGCATCGGCCGATCTCGGCATCGGTCCGACTCCGAGTCCCTGGTGGGTCCGTCACTTCTCGGAGCGCCATCATCAACGGCGAGCCAGGCGCACGGTTCAGGCCACGTCGTGGACCGCTGGACTCGGTTGACGTGCAGACACTTTCGCGGCCACGACGTCGATCCAGCAGGCGGTGGAGAACCGGGATTCCGCCAACACGGTTCTACTGCAAGGGTTCTCACCTTACCGGTGCCGACCGTGAGCACGCCGAGGTGTCGATGCTCGCGTTGAACCTGCTGCAGTCGGCGACGGTGCACATCAATACCCTGCTCCTACAAGCCTTTTGGAAGTCCGCAGCTCCACGATCTGATCGGCAACACCGAGCGGCGCGCCATGTCGCTGCTGTTCTGGTCCAACATCAACCCTTTGTTGTGGTGGCTACCGGAGTCGGCGGTTTGAGTGTGGCGGCGATCGCCGACGCGCACAGCAGGACTGCGGCGGCGGTCCAGCCTGCGGCGCGCAGACCGGCCGTGGTGACAGGGGTGGTTGCGGACTCGCCGCCGGCGTTGGTGATGGCTACGAGGACTGCGAGTCCGACGGCGCCGCCGATCTGCAAGGCGGTGTTGGCGAGTCCGGACGTGACTCCTTGTTGGGCGGATGGGACGTCGGAGGCGGCAGCGGCGAACATGGCCGCGTAGGTGAACGAGCCTGCGCCCCAGATGATGATGCCCGGCAGTAGTGCCCAGTAGGAGCTGCCGGAGTTCATCGCGGCGGTGAACGCGAGCATGCCGAGCGCGTTGATCAGCAGGCCTGCTGTCAAGGTGGTGCGCAGGCCCCATCGGTTGAGTAGCGGGGCCACCAATCGCTCGGTGGATGCGACGGCGATCAGGGTCAGGGGGAGGAAGGCCAGGCCCGCGTGCAGGGCGTCGAAGCCGAGAACATCCTGTAGGTACATGGTGAATACGTAGTACTGGCCGCTGAGGGTGCCCATGAAGATGAACATCACCGCCATCGCGGTGGTGAGGCTGCGGATGCGTAGCAACCGCAACGGCATCAATGGGTCGAGGGTATATCGCTCGATGAGTACGAACACGGCCAGCAAACCGACGCCGACGGCGATGGCACCGACCCCACCCGGACTGGTCCAGCCGGTCTCGGGCCCGCTGGCCAGCCCGAAGACCAGCAGAGAGGCGCCGAGGGTCGCGACCAACGCGCCCGGAAGGTCGAACCCGTCGCGGATACGGGGTGGCGGATCGACCGGCAGCACACGCGGTGCCGCGAGCGCTGCCGCCGCTGTCAGGGGAACGTTGACGAAGAACACCCATTGCCAGCCCAAGGTTTCGGTGAGTATCCCACCGATCAGCGACCCGGCGGCGAGCCCCGCGCCGCCTGCGGTCCCCCAGACGGCCATGGCACGGTTGCGCGAGGATCCCTCGGGGAAGACGGTGGAGATGAACGCGAGAGTGGCCGGGGTGAGCAGGGCGCCGCCGAGTCCTTGAAGCGCTCGGGCAGCGACCAGCATGCCGGGCGCCACTGCCAGGCCGCCGAGCAGCGAGGACGCACCGTAGAGGGCCAGGCCGACTACGAACAGGCGACGTTGGCCGAGCCGGTCGACCGCGCGCCCGCCCAGCAGCAGCAGTCCACCGAGCCCGACGGCGTAGGCGCCGACCACCCACTGCACGGACTGAGTGGAGAAGCCGAGGGCGCGGCCGATGTCGGGAAGGGCGACGTAGACGATGTTGTAGTCCATGGCGATGATGAACTGCGCGAAGGCCAGCAACGCCAGGGTGAGCGCGTGCCATGGCCGCGGAGAGGAAGTCATTGGGAGTCCGTGGTGCGGATTGTCGGTGGGGTTCACAGCGATCGCAGGAACCGGGTGAGTACGTGGTTGACCTGGTCGGGTCGTTCTTGCTGAATGGCGTGGCCGACGCCAGGGAGCACGACTGTTTCGCGCAGATCGCGGAAGCCGCTGTCGCCGGACATCAGCCGTTGGGATTGCGGCAAGGCCAGTGCGCCGTCACGACCGCCGATGAGATAGAGGGCGGGTGCGTGAACATCGTTGTCCCGCCAGGCTGTTGACAGTTCCCAGTTGCGGTCGAGGTTTCGATACCAGTTGATGCCGCCGGTGAAGCCAGACCTCTGATATTGGGCCGCGTAGGTTTTCGCGTCCTGTTCGCCCTCCCAGGCCAGTGGAGTCGGTGTGTCGGCGGCCAGAGAGTCGACGATGGTGCCGCCCTCGGGAACCATCCCGGTCCATCCCGGTCCCTCCCCAGCGGCGGTGCGGAAGATTCGTCGGAACAGTGCCTCGGGGTCGTGCTCGAGAGCCGATTCCAGGGCGGCGTCGGCGATGCCGGGTTGCTGGAAGTGCACGATGTAGAAGGCGGATCCGAGCGCGGCCTGCAGGTCGGCGATGGGTGTGGCCGCACTGCCCTGGGGTTCGGCGAACCGGTCGGGAATGCTGAGTCCGGCCACGGCGGTGATCCGTTCCGGGTGCATCTTGGCTGTTTCCCATGCGACGATGGCGCCCCAGTCGTGGCCGATCACCGTCGCGTGCCGCTCGCCGAGCGCATCGACCAGCCCGGTGACATCGGCGGCGAGATGGTCGATGGTGTAGTCCTCGACGCGTTCCGGGACGTCGGTGTCACCATAGCCGCGCTGGTCGGGGGCGACGACGTGATAGCCGGCGGCGGCCAGCGCGGGAATCTGGTGCCGCCAGGAGTACCACGACTCCGGCCAGCCGTGCAGCAACAGGACCAGCGGCCCGGATCCTGCTTCGGCGATATGCATGCGGAGTCCGTTGACGTCGAGAGCGCGGTGGGCGATCTCGGCGACGGACGACGCGACAGCGGTCTCGGTATTCATGTATTCGCTCCATGTGCGCAAAGATATTGGGGCAGTGGATATTTCGAACGGAGTGTTTCGAGAGGGCGCTTCAATCCAGGATGTCGAGGTCGATGGCCTCGGCCATTGCCCGGTACCCCAGGTCGTTGAGGTGCAGATGATCTCCGGAGTCGTAGGCGGGATGCAGCCGTTGCGGATTGGTGGGTGAGCGCAAGGCAACATCGAGGTCTGCGACCATGTCGTACTCGCCCGAGGTCCGAATCCAGGCGTTGATCGCGGCACGCTTGGCTTCGCTGCGAGCAGTGATGAACGGAGACGGTTTCGCGGGCAACACTGTCGCGCCAACCACCCGCAGCCCGGCGTCGCGCGCGTCGCGGATGAGATTGCGGTGCGCGGCGATGACGTCGTCGGCGGACACCACGGTGTAGGGCTCGAAGATCGGCAGCGGGGCGGTGTCGACGGCTTCGCTGATGCCGATGTCGTTGATGCCCAGCAGAACGATGACTGTGCCGATACCCGGCTGGGACAGGACATCTCGGCGGAATCGGGAGGTCGCCTTGTCACCGAGCCATGCCGAGTCGACGGTCAGCCGATTGCCGCCGATGCCGTGATTCAACACCGCGCGCGGCCTGCCTGCAGCCACCAACCGCTCGGCCAACATGTCCGGAAAACGACGGTTGACGTCCAGGGTGCTGAACGACCCATCGGTGAGGGAGTCACCGAGAACGGCGATGCCGGGCGACCGCGCCGGACCACCGGCCACATCCACGCCACTCAGGTAGTACCAGGACCGCGAGGCCTCGGCGAACACCGCGCCCGAGCTGTCGCCGCACTGATCCCCGGTCGCGCGGAAACTGGTGGCCAGCGACTGAGCATGGTACGTGGCGGGACCCGTCGACCCGGCCGAATACATCGTCACCGCAATCGAATCCAGCGGAGTCGACCGGAAAGCTACCGGATCGCTCGCGACCTCCGCACCGACCGGGATCGTGAACGTGATTTCCCCATCGACAGCGAGGGACCGAACAGTATCCGCCCGGATCGCCGCGCCACCACCACTCGCGGCCACGGTGGCCCTGGTGAACGTGAGTGGCGTGCGGCCGAATACATTCGACAGCCGGACGCGAAGCTGGTCGCCGCCCGCGGTGAGTCGAACCACCTGCCGCAGCGTCTGATTCGTAAAGCCCTGCTCCGACCAATTCGGGTCGAAGCCGGCGCTGGGTCGCTGCAGCGACGTCGACCATGCCGCTCCCCAGGCATCCGCCGACAGCGCGTCCGGCACCGCGGCCCGGACCGGAGCAGCGTCGAGGACCGAGCCCCCGGTCCTGTCAGCGATCTTGTGTCCATCCATGACACGACCGTACGAATTTCAGCTCGGATGATGAATAGCCTGACGTCCGGATTTCTTGTCCGATCGTCTGACTCTTGTGACAGTACGATATTTACGTGGACGTTCTCAGCGACGTGCTCGCTGCCATGCGGGCCGGTCAGCCATACGCCGGTCGCAGCACCTGCCACGCCCCCTGGGGTGTGCGATTCCCCGCCGGCGACGCGGCCTGCTGCCATATCGTCCTGCAGGGTGGCTGCACCGTGATTCCTGCCACCGGCACTCCCACGACCCTGGGTGTCGGGGACATCCTGTTCACCGGACCGCGACACGCCCACACCCTCGTCGACCAACCCGGAAGTCCGGCCATCGACTTCCAGCCCGACAAAACCAGCGGCTACTCCGTTATCGAACTCGATATCCCCGGCCCCGGCGCCGCCACCGAAATGCTATGCGTCTGTTACACCTTCGACCTGGTCCGGCAACACCCGCTGCTCCGCAGCCTGCCGCCGGAGATCCACCTGCCCGCCCGCGTCGGCGACCACAACGCGCTCCGCTCCACCGTCGACATGCTCGGCACCGAACTACACCAGCCCCGTTCCGGGACCGACGCCATCCTGCCCGCACTCATCGACATGCTGCTCCTCCACGTGCTGCGGGCCTGGCTCGACGACAGTGACCTACACGCCGACACCGGATGGGCCACTGCCCTCACCGACCCGGCCGTCGCCACCGCCCTGCACCTCATCCACCACCAGCCCGAAAACCCCTGGACCGTAGAAAAACTCGCCACACAAGCTGGAATCTCCCGCGCCACCTTCGCCAAACGCTTCACCATCGCCGTCGGCCAACCACCCCTGACCTACCTCACCTGGTGGCGGATGACCACCGCCGCCCGGCTCCTGCACCGCAGCGACACCCCCATCCACACCATCGCGAACCGCTGCGGATACAGCTCCGAATACGCCTTCTCCAAAGCATTCAAACGCGAATTCGGCCTCCCCCCGAACCAGTACCGCCGCCAACGTCAACCCACCACGACGCGAACCTGAAACGATGCCTTGTTCTCCGGTACGAGTAA
>NZ_BDAZ01000073.1 GCF_001612725.1 Nocardia anaemiae NBRC 100462
GCCGCCTTCCGTGCCGCGGCCGCCTTCTCCTGAGGGGTCGGCGCACCCGTCTCCCGACCGCCATCCCCCATCGAATCGCCTCGCGATCCTGCGTCCATCGCGTCCTCCGTCTGGTCTGACCCTTACTGCTTTCGCAGTGGTAGCTGTCGTGCCGAAACGCATACGCCGATCTCCCGCAAACTCTATCGCCGCCGGGACCCATCGCGGTCTTCCCAGGGGACATCAGAACGGTCGCGAACATGCGGTGCCGAAGGCATCGCCAATAAATACAGCTAATGTTGCCGGGGTGTCCGACAAATACGTGGTGTGGATGGATTGTGAGATGACCGGCCTGCGCCTCGACAGCGACAAGCTGATCGAGGTGGCCGCGCTCGTGACCGACAGTGACCTCAATATTCTCGGTGACGGTGTGGATATCGTCATCCACGCCGACGACGCGGCCCTGGCCGCCATGCCGCAGGTGGTCGCCGATATGCACGCACGTTCGGGCCTGACCGAGGAAGTGCGCCGCTCCACGGTCACCCTCGCCGACGCCGAGCAGCAGATCCTCGACTACATCCGCGAATACGCCCCGACCGCGGGCACGGTCCCACTGGCTGGCAATTCCATCGCAACCGACCGCGGCTTCATCGCCCGCGATATGCCCGGCCTCGATGCGCATCTGCACTACCGGATGATCGATGTGAGCTCCATCAAGGAGTTGTGCCGCCGCTGGTACCCGCGCATTTACTTCGGGCAGCCGGAGAAGGGCCTGACCCACCGCGCCCTGGCCGATATCAAGGAATCCATCCGCGAGCTGGAGTACTACCGGCGCACCGCCTTCGTGCCCGCACCCGGCCCGTCGACCGCGGAGATCACCGCCGTCGCGAACGAACTCAGCGGCGGTGACCGGGAGACCGCGCAAAACACGACGTCAGAAACCGATTAGGGACTCGAGGGGTTGACACGCTAGTATCGACCGCGCTGGTGATTCACCGGCGATGGTGAGTGTAGTTCAGTTGGTAGAGCACCAGGTTGTGATCCTGGCTGTCGCGGGTTCGAGTCCCGTCACTCACCCCACTGTGAGGGTGCGAACCAATTTCTGGGTTCGCACCTTCCTCATTTCCGCAGGTAGAACGGCAGGACTGTCGGGTTCGTACAGCGAGACGTGAGCGCCCCCAACGAGGCGTATGAACCCGATCACTTCGGTCGGTTGTCGGCTGCCAGGGGCCATGGCAAGCGGACACGGCCTACTAGCTGATGTCCGAGGTGCTGGCATATCGGCGCGGCGCCTCGATCCGGGGTGAGGATGGCGACCAGCAGGAATCACACTGCATGACCCGGATATCTGGGCCTACTCGATTGGTGTGGTGGGCTGGCAGGTGCGGTCGTATGCCGGGAAGGTTCCGTTGCGGAAGTAGCGGTTGGTGGTGTCGAGGATGCAGGTGCTCAAACCCGGACGCAATACCATGTGGATCCTCGTGTCGGTCAAGGTGATCAAGCGCGACCCCGACATTTGATGATGCAGTGCTACAGCCTGTGGGTAGGGTGTCCGGTTGTCGCCGGTGGCCTGCAAGATGAGTGCTGGCACGGCGTTGTCGACCACAGTGGGTGGTTCCGCGGGCGGTGGCCAGAATGCACAGGGTTGAATGTTGTTGGCCAGTGCGGCGAAGATCGGCTGGGTCGGGCGGGCCGCCTGGATCGCATTCCAGTACCAGACAGGGTCGGCGGGCATCGGTGCGTCCGCACACCAGATCTGCACCATGACCGAATCCTCGTCGTGCTTGTCGGCCTCGATCTGCTGGTGCAGCTGCTGGGGCACCTGCGGTGCGCGTCCCTCGGCCGCGTCGGTGATGGCCCGTACCGACGCCGCTAGGGCCTCGTTCAATCGCGCGTCACGCAACATCGTCCACAGCACGTTCGGCAGGAGGTGATCATCGAAGCCGAAGCCCTCGACCACGATCGGCGACAGCGATGCGCGGTCGATCAGGTCCTCGACTCCACGACGTACCCCAGGTGCGGAGGCGCCGAGGTGGTACTGCTGGTCACGAGCCGCAACCCAGTCGGCCCAGTCGTCGAAGGCCGCTTCCACCGCCGGACCCCAGTCCTGTTGCAACCCAAGCCAGTAGCGCTGCGGATCGATGGCACTATCGAGCACCATGCGATCGGATCGGCCAGGGAACAACTGGGAGTAGACCGCACCCAGGTACGTTCCATAAGACACGCCGTAATAGCTGATGCGGTCCTCGTTCAGTGCTGCACGTATCACGTCCATGTCGCGGGCAGTGTTGCGGGTGCTGAGCTGCCGCATCCAATTTCGATCGCCCACCAGGCAATCGGCGGCCAGCCGTGCTTGCAGCGCTGTTTCGGTGACGAATCCGGGTAACCCGACACCTGCCGAGCGGATCGGGGTGGCGACCGGCCATCCGCATCGCTGGTGCCGCCCGGAACGGGCGACTCCGCGCGGGTCGAAGCCGATCAGGTCATAGCGGCTCAGCACAGCCGGTTCGAGAACATCACCGACAAGATCGAACGCATCGATCCCCGGCGTACCCGGTCCGCCCGAGTTGGTCAGCAGCACACCGCGACGGTCTGCTGTGTCGCGTGCCGGGATCCGCGAGACCGCAATCGTGATGCTCGGCCCGTCCGGCCTGCCGTAATCGAGTGGCACCTCGACATCCGTACAGGCCGCGCCCTCCACCACCAGGGCCGCATCCTCGCACGTACGCCAGTCGAGATGTTGCTGATGAAAGCGTGTCAACGGGTCTGCTGGTTCAGCGACCGCAATACCGGAAGCAGAGGCAACCGTAACCGCAAGAACTGCCACGATCACTGTCGCGACAACACCCCCGACATCACGCGGCAAACCACGAGGACGACAACGCTCAGTGGACGTGACCGAGGACCGATCTCCAACACCCACGAGGACCAGACCCTTTCAGCAAGTCGAGACCGAATCGCACCGGGAGCCACCGCCAACCACCGAGCCGAGCAGAAAATCACTCCGGGTCAGCCACAAACCCAGGTGACTGAAACCACGTGTTTTGCACCTTGGCCGCAGATTTCGCGATAGCGGATTGGCGGAAGCGAGTGTAGCGCCCGATCACCCATGCGCTGATGCTGTTGTGTCGCGCGTTGTCCTCGCCGATCGTTCTCTCATGGCGGAAAGGTTGGCTTTGGTTATCGCATCCGAGTGCGAGGAATTTCCGCGACTCGGGTTCACCGGTGAGCTGGCCACGGCGCTGTACTCGGTTTTCACCACGGTTGGGCAGTGGCTTCCGATCGGGGATGGCCCGGTGCTCGATCCGACGATCATCGAACTCAAGCGCCGCATCAAGGCTGCGTTCCAACGTGCCGATGAGTTGGGGGCGACACTGTTGATCGCCTTCATCGGCCACGGGTTCACCACCAACAACGACGATTTCTATCTACTTGCCGCTGATTCGGCAATGCCACTGGATTCCGATTCCGGTTGTCACCTGGTTCCACGGCACCTGTCGTTCAATGGAACTCAGGTGCGACGCGGCGACCAGGGGCTGTGGTTGGTGCCCAATCGATCCCGATCCAGAGATGCGGTGACCGGCAGGCCCGCAGCGGGTTTGGTAGATCACCTGGTGCGCAGTGTTTCACTGACGTCGAGCGTGCAGGAGACCCTCACCGACATCGTGGAGGCAAGCAGTGATCGACTGCAAGCGTTGATCGGACCGGCCGGGGCGGGGAAGTCCACGCTGATGTCGCTGCTGATCCGGCCGGTCCTTGTCGAGACGTTGGGTTCGCTCACCGCCGAATTCGTCACGGCAGCTGTATTTCTGGATGTCACGAGCACCATCGAGTCGGTGCTCATGGAACTGCGTAGCCAACTCGGCGCCCGATTCGGCGCCGAGTTCGCGGCGGTGCAGCAGGCGGTACAAGCCGACTATACCCGCGCGCATCTGGCGTGGGGCGCCGGTCCGCACGCCTGCCGAGAATGGACTCACACCCCGAGTAGACGGGTCCGGATGACCGGTGGTTGCCACCGTCGACCGGGCCAAAGGGCGGGTCCGGCGGTGTCATTCGAGCGTGTGATGCAGGTGTTCGAGGTAGTCGCTGTAGGCGGCGGCGACCTCATCGAGATAGACCAGATGTCCGCGGGCATGACCATCGGTTGCGCTTGGCGTGTTGAGGAGCGCCCGGTACACGCGGTCGCAATCGGTTCGGCGAGCATGACGAGGGGGTGAGGATTCGTCGATGATGGACTGGAGAGCGGCGGCCGGGCACGAAAGCCGGTTTGCTGCCGGTCACCACGGCCTGTCCAGGCGGGCTGTATCGGATCGCAGCACTTACCGCATAACAGTCCCGACCGGCCGGATCACGATCTGTTGTCCGTCGACCAGGATTTCGCGGTTCGTATGCCGAGACGCCTGGGACCCCGAAGGCCTAGGAGGCTCCCGACACAGTCGGGCCTCCTGGGCCTATTTCTTTGTCCCGCAGTCGATTTCACGCATGCCAAACCACCGCATCTCGAGCGTCGCGAACTCGGCCAATTATCTGACAGATCTCTGTTTCACTCCGTAGACTGCGGGCATCGGGGCGGGGATGCCACCCCGACCGATCAGAAAGACACCAAGTTCGTGATGCGTTCGGCTGTAATCGCAGCTTTCGTCGGCACAACCCTGCTCACAGGCACCACTGGTACCGCGACCGCGGACATCGCGGTCGAGCCGGGCACCGGATCCAGTACGGGTTCGAGCTCGGTCACCACCGGATCGGCCGGTGGTGTCACCACCACCGGCTCCTCGGGCACCGGCTCGGCCGGTGCGGCGATGTCCGGCTTCGAGAATCTGTTGTTCGGCGGACCGCTGCTGTGCGCCGCGCTCGGGAGCGCCGTCGGAGCGACGCTCACCTGCGCGTAACGCCTAGCGGTTGTCGGCGTTGCCCGCCTTCCACTCCGGCCACGGAATGTTCCAGTCCCCGAGTCCGTCCACACCCGAAAGCGTGCCGCCCACGGTGTTCTTGACAATGGTGATGTCGCCGCGCTTGGCGTTCTGCAAAACCCACAGCGCGTTGGCGGGGCTCAGGTTCAGGCAGCCGTGGCTGGTGTTCGAGTAGCCCTGCGCACCGACCGACCACGGCGCGGAGTGAAAGAAGATGCCGGAGTAGGAAAGTCGGGTCGCATAGTCGACCGGGGTCTTGTAGCCATTCGGCGAACTCACCGCGACGCCGTAGGTCGAGGAGTCCATGATGATGCGGTCGAAGCGGTCGCCGACGATGTAGATGCCGTTATCGGTCGGCGTGCTGTCCTTGCCCATCGAGGTCGGCATGGTCCGCACCACCTGACCGTTCATCTCCACCGTCACCTGCTTGGTGTCGTCGTCCGCGGTGAAGATCGTCGGGTCGCCGACGGTGAAGAACGAATGGATATTGTCCTGGCCGAACAGTCCGTTGCCGAGATCACGGCCGTAGACGTTCACATCGATGGTGACCTTGGTGCCCGGCGCCCAGAAATGCTCCGGCCGCCAACGAACCTCGCGCCTGTTCACCCAGTAGAAGGCACCCTCGACCGGCGGCTCGGTGGTGATCTTGATCGCGTTCTGCGCGGCCTTGCGATCCGGGATGTTCTCGTCGAACTGCACGGCCACCGGCTGGCCGATACCGACCACCTCGCCCTCGCCCGGCAGCAGATACGGCTTGGTCTGACTGTCCGGGGAACTGGTGGTGAAGCTCAATACGGTGGAATTCGCACCGCCCAGACCGATTGCTTTCGCCTCGAGCTTGTAGGTCTTGCCGTAGCCGAGAACCTCGGCGGTCTCCCAGGTCCGCCCGTCCGCGGCCAACTTGCCCGCGACCGGAACACCCTGCGGATTGGTCAATGTCACGGTGGTGAACTTGCCGTCGTCGACCTTGAAGGTCATCGGCATGCCCGGTGAAACCCCCATGTCACCGTCCTTGACCGGCGACAACAGCTTGGGCTTCATCAGCTCGGTGATCGGATTACGGTCGATGACGACCGTCGAGTTGTCAGCGGCGTTGGACGACGAACACGCCGTCAAGGCCAGCGCCAACACCGCGCATACGATTACCGGTCCCGTGATCTTTCTCATCGACCGATGTCGACCAAGACCAACGCTCATAACCAAACCCCGTTTCAAGTCCCGATGCCCGAAGGCACCGATGGCTCGGATCCAACCCGACCACGCTCCTCCCGCAACGCCGACGGAGTTCGGTTCGGACCACGCTCCAGACATTCTGCCAGCTCAACGGGTCCGGTCCAATGTGAAATTCCTCCGCCACAGGCGAGTTCCACCGGTTAGATCATCCGCACCTCAGCGGGTGTTAACACCCATCGCCAACTCCGCCATCACCCCACGTCAGAAACCGATTTCACTTCTGGGTACTCGGCCTGTTAATGTTTGTCCCGCACCGGAACACGGAGCGCAGCAAGACACGCGCCATTAGCTCAATTGGCAGAGCAGCTGACTCTTAATCAGCGGGTTCGGGGTTCGAGTCCCTGATGGCGCACTCAAATTAGCAGGTCAGGCCCGATTTCATGATCGGGTCTTTTCTGGTCTACCGGACCGTCACCAAAAGAACACCAAAAAGTCACCACCGACGTGTTCCTCGTCTGGCCGTGCCTAGCCCGAACTCCAGCACTGCTGATGAGGTCGGGGCCCGCTCCGGCGACATGGTTTCTTCCGCCTCCACCACGCTGCCGCCGCATGCGACACCTGGTACGGCAATCCCTCTGACGGTAAGCCACGATCCGCTGATCGAGGCGCGAAGTGGGAGGTGCTTTCTCCGCGGACACGGGTAACCGGTGGATGTCCTGCGCGAGCGTCCTGGATTGAGGAGCAGCATGACTCACACCGGCCTATCCCACACCGCCGGGCAGATCGCCCAGAGCAGCGTGTTCGCGCATCTCGCCCGCGCCGGTTTTGTCATGTCCGGCCTTGTCCACCTGCTCATCGGCTACATCGCCATCCGGCTCGCATTCGGCGGTGGGGGCAACGCTGATCAATCCGGGGCCATGGCGGAACTGGCGGAAAAACCGGGTGGCGAGTTCACCCTTTGGGCGGGCGTGGTCGCATTCGTGCTGATGGCGCTCTGGCGGCTGGCGGAAGCCGTCTTCGGCAGTGCGTCCGAGCCGGGCGCCGACAGCCGGAAGTCCGAAGTGTTCGATCGGGCCAAAGCACTCGCGCTGTCCGCCGTCTATTTCGCGTTGGCGATCACCGCGTTCCGGTTCGCGCAGGGCAGGGGGCAATCGAGCAGTAGCCAGGGTGTCGGGCTCACCGCACGCCTGATGCAGCACACGGCGGGCACGATCGTGCTCGTCGCTGCTGGGCTGGTCATCATCGCGGTCGGCGGGTACCACGTGTACAAAGGAGCCACCCAGAATTTCCTCGACGATCTTCGTGGGGTCCCGAGCACCTTCGTACGTCGGCTGGGCACGGTGGGCTACCTCGCCAAAGGGCTCGCCGTCGCCGCGGTCGGGTTGCTGGTGATCCTCGCCGCGACCGAATCCGATCCGAATAAGTCCGCAGGCCTGGACGGGGCCATGAAAACGCTCGGCGCGCAACCCTTCGGCATGGTCCTGCTCCTGATCGCCGGATCGGGCATCATCACCTACGGGCTCTACAGCTTCGTCATGGCCCGCAGCGCCAAGATGTAGCCCCGAACGGCTACCGCACCACGCGGTCAGAAGCCTGGGTTGCCGCCCACAGGATCGAGGAACAGGTGCCGAGACCAAGCGGCCCTCGCGGGCGCGGCACCATCAAGGCGCTACCGCTGCAAGACGCGTAGACGGGGTTAGTGTTCGGCGTTCCAGAAGCCGATACCGATGGCGCCCCACCAGCAGATCTGTGAGATGGCACCAGATGCCGCACCCCAGAGCAGCAGACGCGTCGTCAGTGGTGTCGACACATGGTTCGTCAGACGCTTGCCCAACAGCAGCGCCTGAAGCCCGTTGAGCGTCAGGATCAGAACGAATGCCATCTTGGTTCGCGTCATGGCGGATTCGAGATTCGGTTCCAGCAGACAGCCACTGGCGACCAGTCCGACCAGGCCCGCCCAGATCGGCACATGCAGACGTGCGATGCCGTCCAACGCTTCGGCGAGGGTGCTCCGCCCGGCCAGCCAGACCAACATCAGATAGTCGGCGATAAGGACACCGCCGAAGCCGAGGACGAGGGCGGCCAAGTGGATGAACAGGCCGACAGTATGCAACTGCCGATCGACGTCGAGGTGGTCAGCAATCCACAGCGCGGCTCCGAGCGTCACGGTGGCCAGCAAACCCGCGGCAGCTACCGTCCACCACGAATCATGAAGTGCCACAGCACGTTGCGGATTATTCTCGGGCCACCGACGCCGCGCCCCGACGGTCGGATGCCACTCACCCCAGATCGTGGCGGCCGCCCGCGTTCTCGGCAATACCACGATCACAGCGGTGGACGTCTGACCAGGTACTTCAACGGTCCTGCCGTCAGACATATGGGCCCTCCAGACAACGTTCACAGGATATTCACAGCAATTGTTAGGACAGGCTAATCTATCTCTTCGGTCGGGTAAAGATGGTGGATCGTCCGTGCGGGCAGGCGCGGATCGGGCGTGAGGATGAGATGAGAACGACCAAGGCTCTCGGATTGAGCATCGGCTCGGTAAACGCGGTATCGGCCGCGGTGACCGATGACCCCGCACATCCGGTGGTGACCACCCGACGCACCACGGTCACTTTCTCCGGTGACGGCACCCCGGCCATCGGCGCGGTTCCTTGCAAGGCAACGGTGCTGGCGGATTTCGCAGATCTGGCGATTACGCAGGATCCGATCGCCGTCGTAGCGGGGCGGGCCATGAGCTGTGCCGATCTGGTTGCGGCAGTGGCTAATCAGCTGGCCGCGACATCGTTGCGCAGCGTATTGGCCTACCCTGCAATATATTCCGGTGATCGGGTCGCCGAACTCCGCTCAGCGTTGGATCAGCTCGAAGCCACAGGCGTCGGACTGGTCCCCGAGCCGATTGCCGCGGTGAAATGGCTCGAAATCAGCGGTGGCGCAGCGGAATCCGAACTCGTTCTGGTCTATGATCTCGGCGCGAGCTGCCTGGATCTCGCAGTCGTTCGTGCTGGCAGGCTAGCCGGACCGCCGGTGCGCTCCTACGATTTCGGCGGCCGTGCACTCCATGCGGCGGTGGCTCGATACGGACACGACATCACGCCGGACGCCGAATCACGTTGGGCCGAGCGCGTATCCGCCGATGATATCGACGAGTTCCGCACCCTTCAGGTGCGTGAGTCGGACCCGCTGGTACGCGAATGCGTCCGTGCCGCCGGGGTCGCGGTATCCGACATCGACCGCATTCTGTTGGTCGGTGGCGCGGCCCGGCCCGCAGTAGTGGCACGAGTGCTGGCCGACGAATTCGAACTCCCGATTGCCCTCGGCCCCGACCCGGCGCACACCATCGCGCTGGGTGCGGCACTGCTCGCATCCCGCGCCGCTGCGGCCGACGACAGCCCGACGATTGTTCCCCGCGGCCGCCGGGAACCACGCGTCGCTGCCTTGGCGGCCGCGGTGCTCACCACCGGGCTCCTCGTGCCTGCCGCAGTGCCGTTCGGGCGCACCTTGGACCATGGGCCCGCGATGGAGGCGACGGCAGTGGACGCGCCCACGGCACCGCGTTTCGATCCCTACCTCGATCCGACCCCTGTCGCCGTGGCGCCAGCCTTGCCGCCGAACGCGATGCTCGTCGACAACCCTATTGCGGCGCCCCTGCGGCTCGCGGTTCCCACGACCTGGTGGGCGACTGAGGCCCCTGCGGCACATGACATCTCACCGCTGCCGATCGCCGAACCGCCTGCCGATTCTACGAAGCATGAATCGGCGCCCACAGTCTCGACGCCAGACGTCGCCTCCGCGAGAGCTCGGCCCGATGCAACCAGGCCGTCCGACCTCGCCTCCGGTGCGTTATCGAGTTCCGGTCGATCGAACGGTTCGGGCCGACCGAGCAATTCAGGGAGACAAAGCGATTCGGGGCGGAAGGGGTCTTCGGGTCGGCGGTGACCCGAACCTATGTCATCGGAAGTCGGTTCCTGCTGGGTAAGGACGAAGCCCCCTTCGCCGTATGGGTCTCGCCCGGTGTCGAGGATCCTGTCGTCCAGGAAAGCGGCGGCGTGCTCGTCCAGGAAGACCCGTGCTCCTTGGGCGGTCACGACCCGGCCTTTCTCGTCTGGTCCTGCGGTGACCGCCATCTGCGGCGTCTCGGCGCCGTCGGTCGTGGAGATTCGCAGCCCGGCCTCCATGGGCGCGCCCTCGAGGTGGTCGGCGGTTCGGCCAGGGCCCGGAGGCCGTTCGACGCCGTTCTCCGCCACCTACACCATCAGGAAACCCAAGGCGGGTCGATGACGGTTCCGTCGAGCAACTCGCCGCGGAATCCGACCGGGACCGTCACGACGAGCACGGCCGGTTCGGCGGCCGAATTCGTCAGGGCGATCATCGAATTCGCGGGCGCCACCGCGGCGTCACCGGCCACCAGCGCCTCCGCCTTTCCGTCGATCGTGATCGTCACCGCACCCCGGATGACTACGAACGCCTCCTCGCGCAGCACCTTGTGCGGCACGCCTTCGGTATCGGCGGACACCTGGATCTGCCAGACGCACAGTTCGGCGCTGCCGGTGCCGGGGCGAATGTAGGAGGTGAATCGAGTGCCGTGCATTTCGTGGACTTCGGCGTCGGCGGCGCGGGTTACTGGCATGCCCTACTCCTTCATTTGGTCAAGCAGCTTGACTATATAGTCAAGCAACTTGTCCATCTGTGTCAAGATGTCGCTCATGTCGGATCTGAAACCCGCTTCGACCCTGCGGCCCGGCCAGGACCTCGCACTGCTTTTGCTGGCCGCGGGGGCGGCCGCGACGGATGCGATCCACGCCGGGGTGGTCGCGGCCGGATTCGCCGACGTGCGGCCGACGCACGGGTTCGCGTTCGTGCGGCTGGCACCGAACGGGGCGACGGTCGGCGAGTTGGCCGAACATCTCGGCGTGACCAAGCAGGCGGCCAGCCAGTTGGTGGAGGAACTCGTGCGCAAGGGTTACGCCGAGCGCAACCCGCACCCCGACGACGCGCGCGCCCGATTGATCACACTGACCTCGAAAGGGTGGGCCTGCACGCGCGCAGCCGATGCCGCCGCCGCCCGATTCGCCGACCAGTGGGCGTCCGTTTTGGGCGATTCCACCGTGGCCCAATTGCGTAACACTTTGACCCGCGTGGTGGCCCCCGGACGGGTCCGTCCGGCCACTTGGTGACCAAATCGAGACAAAGTGGCCTGCGTTACCCCGAAATTTCCGTGACCTGCGTCACATCACGTTTAGCAGCAAACTCCCCGCATAGAGGGGGTTTCCAGGAGTCCGACCAGGGCTTTCCAAGATCGGCAACGTCTGCCATTCACTATTCGTTCATGTTGCGTTAACCGACCGTGACCAAGCTGAGACCAGGTCCGAAACAGACCTGCAGTTTGGTAACACCGTGGAGCAATCCACACACAGTCGGAAAACGACCGCAACGGCAGATGGGTTTCACCCGCCGCGGTCGCCGGAGATACCAGCGGCGCCACAGCCCGTGACCGCATTTCTCCCCGCTCGACAGCGGCACCCGCCGGGAACCGACTCCGGGTGACTCGCACCGCGTCGTGCGCCAGGGGCTTGCCTGGCCTTCACAACAAAACCCGAAAACAGCATACGAACCGATTCAGGCGGGCCTTCCCACCGGGTGCCCCGTCGGAGATCCGCGCTGTCTGAACCTGGCGGATCGCCTCTCTGGACACGATCAAGGAACTGATTTCGAAATGCTCGACAAACGCCTTCCCTCTTTCCGCCGTCTTTCGCTGCGTGACGGTGTCACCCTGGCAGTGGCCGCGGCCGGTGTCATCGCCGTCGGCACCTCCTCCGTAGTCGCGCTGGCCGACGACAGCGTTCCGTCGCGCATTGCCATGGTCTCCGAGCAGCAGCCCGCCCCCGCTGCCGCGCCGGTCGATGTGGCTGCTCCGGCCCCCGTGGTAACGCCGGTCGACGCCCCGATCCTCCCGGGTCTGCCCGCACTGCCCGAACTGCCGCAGATTCCGGGCCTGCCCCTGCCGCCGCCCCCGGCCCCGGTCTACGAGGACAACCTCGACGGCTGGATCCGCCACTCCCTCGACATCATGGCCGCACAGGGCATCCCGGGCAGCTACGACGGCATCTACCGCAACGTCATGCGCGAATCGGGCGGCAACCCGCAGGCCATCAACCTCTGGGACTCCAACGCCGCCAAGGGTATTCCGTCCAAGGGCCTGCTCCAGGTGATCGACCCGACCTTCAACGCCTACCACGTCGAGGGCACCGCCTGGGACATCTGGGACCCGGTCGCCAACATCACCGCGGCCTGCAACTACGCCGCGCACCGCTACGGCTCGATGGACAACGTCAACTCGGCGTACTGATCCGCGACTAGCTGAACAATGCCTCCCCGCCCGACGGCGGGGAGGCATTGTCGTAGGGTCGACCAGGACCACCCCCACCGATGCGGATTCCGCCATGACCGATTACGCCCACTCCGACCACGCGTCGAGGAGCCGCGCCGAGAAGGCGCGCCGCCTGGCCACCTATCTCTGGGATCGCGGCATCACCGGAACGGAACTGCTGGATATGCCGACGGCGGTCCGCCGGAAGCTGGCACGCGCGGCCGAGACGAATCCGCCGAGCACCGACGAGACCTGGACAACCGTGGCCGAACTGCTCGACGAGAAGGACGCCTGGGCCGCTCGGCATCCGAATCATCCTGCGGCACAGCGCAATAGCCGTGACGAGAAGCTGCTGTGGGTGAAGCCGCCGATCGCACCGTGGTGATTCAGTAGCCGAGTTCGGACTCGCTCTCGGCCTCGACGACCACCTTGTCGGCCAGCGATCGCAGCGCACGCGCCTCCGCGGGTGTCATCGGATCGACGAAGATCCGGCGCACCAGTTCGACATGGTTCGGGGCCGCCTTCTCCAACACCTTGCGCCCCTCGGGTGTGAGCTCGACCAGAATCCCCCTGGCGTCGTCCTCGGCAGGGCGACGGTCGACGAGTCCGCGAGCGGCCATGCGCGCCAGATGTTTCGAAAGCCTGCTCTTCTCCCAGCAGACCTCGGCGGCCAATTCCTTGGCGCGCAGACAGCCGCCGGGCGCGGCCGACAACGGCACCAGCAGTTCGTAGTCGGCGGTGGACAGGCCATCCTGGGCCAGCCCGGCCGAGAGCGCCGCATCCAGGCGCTGACGCAGCCGGATGAAGGCCTGCCAGGTCTCCTGTTCGTCATCGTTCAACCAACGCACCACGGGAATGATCCTAGCCAGTGTTTGGTTGACATGGACACCAACTATTCAGGAGGTGCCCATGCCAGCCATCACCGTCCCCGACATCATGGTGCTGCCGCGCCTGACCCGACCCACGGATTCGACGCGGGAACGGAAAGTGAGCAGCATCAGCACCGCACATCAGCAGCGCGAAGGCGCCGGCTTCGAGGTGCGCAGGCCGTTCCCGAGCATGGATCTGCGCTCGGCCGACCCGTTCATCCTGCTCGACCAGATGGGACCGGTCGCCTACGAGCCCTATGAGGCCAAGGGTGCCCCGTGGCATCCGCATCGCGGCTTCGAGACCGTCACCTACGTCATGGACGGCACCATGGTGCACCACGACTCCAATGGCGGCGGAGGCGTCATCAGCGAAGGCGACACCCAATGGATGACGGCCGGTTCCGGCATCCTGCACGATGAACTGCCCGCCGAGGAATTGGTCGTCGCGGGCGGCTGGTTCCACGGCATCCAACTGTGGGTCAATCTGCCGCGCGCGCAGAAGATGGCCGCACCGCGCTATCAGGATCTGCGCGGCAGTGAATTGACGCTGGTCAGTTCGCACGACGGTGGCGCACTGGTGCGCATTATCGCGGGCGAGATGGGCGGTTTCGCGGGGCCCGGTTCGACCTACACCCCGATCGCCTACGCACACGCCTCGATCACGCCGGGCGGTCAGCTGGAAACACCATGGCCGCAACGGTTTACCGCGATGGCGTACGTACTGTCCGGCAGCGGAACGGTGGGCGCCGAGCGTCGACCGATCAGCGAAGGCCAACTCGCGGTATTCGGTCCCGGCGACTCGATCAGCGTCGCCGCGGATGCACTGCAACACAACCGAACCGGCGATCTGGAGGTGTTGCTGCTCGGCGGCCTGCCGATCAAAGAGCCTGTGGTGCAATACGGTCCGTTCGTCATGAACACCCGCGCCGAAATCATCCAGGCCATGGCGGATTACCAGGCCGGACGCATGGGCAATATCCCCGCCGAACATCTGGTTGGTAAGCGTTTGGGCGAATAACGAACGAAGGGGCGTTGTCCCCTAATGCCCCTAATTGTTTTGCTGCGCAGTTGACAAGTACGCGGCCCGTCACAACAGTGGATGCGGCGTCTCCCCCTGGACGCTACTCCACCGCAGCACACAAACAGAGGAATATATGAACGTTCGCCGGCTCACCGTCAGCGTTGCCGCGGCAGCACTCGCCTTTCTAGCGGCGCCCGCAGCCCTGGCCGACGTCCCCACCGGTTCCGCAGGAACGGGCTCGTCCGCAATTGATACCGGTTCGGCCGCGACCGGTTCGGCGGGCATGTCCCAGACCGGCTCGGCCGGTGGCGCCTTCGCCAACTGCGACGAGGCCCGCGCGGCCGGTCGGGCACCGCTGTTCCGCGGGGAACCGGGCTATGGCCCGCATTTGGATCCGGACGGCGACGGCTTCGCCTGCCCGACGGTCTGATAGCCCTGAAACGCAGAACACCCGGTGTGCTCAGTCACACCGGGTGTTCTGCGTTTTCGGCTCAGCGGAAAATCTTGACCAGCACCAACCCGACGACCACCACGGCCGTGCCGATCAGGCTGTACTTCACCTTCGGCTGGTTCAGCTTCGCCAGCACAATGTGCTTGGTGTCATCGGCGATGCGCTGTGGATCGGCCCGTACCGCGATTTCGTCGAGCGTGCTCGCGAGCCGTGTCCGCGCGGCCTCGATCTCCCGCTCGATCCGCTCGGTATCCCTAGCCACGTATCTCCTCCTGTGTTCAATTTGCGGTGCTCGCGGGTCTCTCCGTGGTCACCCAGGCTGCCGCCTCCGAGCCCGTCGCTCACACCGCGTGTTCGAATGTGCCGCGAACCGCGCTCGCCGACGAGTCTAGCCAGCCGGGCCGCATCGGTGCGGCCGCGTTGTCGGGGCGTTCGATTACCGTGCAAGAGGTGACCGACAACCAACGACTCTCCCCCGGCCATCCCGCCCCCGCGTTCACCCTGCCCGACGCCGACGGCAAGGACGTGTCCCTATCCGATTACCGGGGCCGCAAGGTGATCGTCTACTTCTACCCCGCCGCGAGCACCCCCGGCTGCACCAAACAGGCCTGCGATTTCCGCGACAACCTCGCCGAACTCGAGGGCGCCGGTATCGAGGTCATCGGCATCTCCCCCGATAAGCCCGCCAAATTGGCCAAGTTCCGCGACAACGAAAAGCTCACCTTTCCATTGCTCTCGGACCCGGACAAATCCGTCCTCACCGCATGGGGTGCGTTCGGTGAGAAGACCATGTACGGCAAGACCGTCACCGGCGTTATCCGCTCCACATTCCTGGTCGACGAAAAAGGCGAAATCGAAGTGGCGCAATACAATGTCCGCGCCACCGGCCACGTCGCCAAACTTCGTCGCGACCTGTCGGTGTAGACCTACTGCTCGAACGAACGCACGAACTGTTCGTAGCCGTCGAGCAGCCGATCCAGGCCGAACTGCAGATCGGCTTCCGCCCAATTGGTTTCGTCCAGGTCGAAGGCCTGGTGTGCGAGTGCGGAGGCCAACGCCGGGTAGTGCTGCGGGTCGATCACGTGGCCGAGTGCGGCCAGGTACCCGTCGTACTCGGCGCTGGCCGCCATCTCCCTGGCCATCCGCATCCGCCCGATCAGATACAGCGAAACATTCAGCACCAGTTGCAGCTTCACCGGTTCGGGCACCGCGGTTCCGGCGAAGGCGGACAGCCCGGCGTCCAGCCATGCCATATTCCGCGGGCCCATCGGCGGTGCCAACGGCAGGTCGACCCACCACGGATGCTGTTGGATCATGCGGACCTCCGCCCACGCCCACGCCTCCACGCGAACCCGCCAATTCGGGTCGTCGGGTAGCTCGGGCGGCGGGCCGACCACCCGATCCGTCACCAGTTCGATCAGGGTGTCCTTGCTGTCCACATACCGGTACAGCGACATCGTGGTGAATCCGAGCCGCTTGGCGACCCGGCTCATCGAGAGCGCGCCGACCCCCTCCAAGTCGGCCACCTCGATCGCGGCGTCGATCACCTGATCCAGGCTCAGCCCGCGCTTGGGTCCGCGACTGCCGCCCTCATCCAGGCCCCACATCAATGCGAAGGCCTTGGGTACCGCGCTGGCGTCCGGCGTTTCCATCGGTCTCGATTCCTTCCTATCGATGCCTCTTGTCGACCTCCAAAAACTGTGTACGATCTAAACTAAGTTTATGGCATACACAGTTCTCGATTCGAGGTCTTCAATGACAGTCCCACCCAACCCGGCCATCAGGGTCGGCGGGTTGACCAAATCCTTCGGCAGCCAGACAGTGCTGGCAGGCATCGACCTCGAAGTCGCCGCAGGCACCGTCTTTTCGCTACTCGGCCCCAACGGCGCGGGCAAGACCACCATCGTTCGCATTCTGACCACGCTCACCAGCGCGGACAGCGGTGAAATCCGAATCGGCGGGCACGATCTCGCACACGAATCCGATGCTGTGCGCCGCATCATCGGCGTCACCGGCCAGTACTCGGCGGTCGACGGCGTGCTGACCGGCGGCGAAAATCTGCGTCTGATGGGACGGCTGCTCCATCTGGACCGAACGGAGATAGCCCGCAGGACCACCCACCTCCTCGACCGATTCGACCTCACCGAGGCGGCGGATGCCCGCGCCGCGACCTATTCCGGCGGCATGCGCAGGCGACTCGATCTGGCAATGAGCCTCATGGGCCGACCGCGCATCATCTTCCTCGACGAACCGACAACGGGTCTGGATCCGCGCAGCCGCCGCGAGCTGTGGCAGGTCATCCGGCGCCTGGTCGCCGACGGCGTGACGATCTTCCTCACCACCCAATATCTGGAGGAGGCCGATCAGCTCGCCGACCGAATCGCGGTGCTGCACAACGGGAATATTGTCGCGGAGGGCTCGCCCGAGGACCTCAAGCAACTCGCTCCAGGCGGTCACATCCAGTTGCGCTTCGCCGACCGGCACGGACTCGCCGCGGCCGCCCGAGCAGTTCCGAACGGCGAGATCGATGACGAGCAACTGGTGCTGCAGGTCCCGTCGAACGGCAGTGTCGGCGAGCTCAAGCACCTGCTGGATCAATTCGACGATCAGGCGATCACCATCGACCAGCTGGCAATCCACACTCCCGACCTCGACGACGTCTTCTTCGCCCTGACCGGACATCCCACCGAGAAAGCCGCAACGCCATGACCACCGCAACACCGGCCGCCCCAAGGCTTTTCACCGCGACCATCCAAGACGCCGTGACCATGCTCGGCCGCAATCTGCGCCATACGGTCCGCAGCCCCGACACCATGATCATGACGATCGCGCTGCCGATCATGATCCTGCTGATGTTCGTCTACGTCTTCGGCGGCGCGATGAACGTCGGCGGACCGTATATCGACTACATCGTCCCGGGAATCATCCTGCTGTGCGCGGGCTTCGGGTCCGCGTCGACGGCGGTGAGCCTGTCCACCGATCTGAACGACGGCATCATCGACCGGTTCCGCACCATGGCAATCGCCCGATCATCGGTGCTGACCGGACATGTCGTGGAGAGCGTTCTGCGCAATCTGGTCACCACCACCATCGTTATCCTGGTGGCGGTGGCCATCGGCTTCCGGCCGACCACCGACCCGCTGCGCTGGCTGGGCGCCTACGGGATCATCGCGATATTCGTACTCGCCCTGTCATGGCTCGCGGCGGCACTCGGCCTGCTGGCGCGCAATCCAGAGGCGGCCAATGGATTTACCTTCGTCTTCATGTTCCTGCCGTATGTGAGCAGTGCGTTCGTCCCGCCGCAGTCCATGCCGAGATGGCTGCACTGGTTCGCCGAGAATCAGCCGGTGACGCCGGTTACCGAGACGATGCGCGGGTTGTTGCTGGGTACACCCCTCGGCAATAGTGCGCTGCTGGCCCTCGGCTGGTGCACAGGGATCGCGGTAGTCGGCTATGTCGCGGCGGCCGCCCTGTTCCGGCATCGAACAGCGGATTGAGCCCACATAGCCGAGAGGTCCGGAGCCGCTGGGCACCGGACCTCTCGAGGATTTTCTCCTAGGTGGGCAGCAACTGCTGTGCCGCCCATTGCGCGAGCATGCGGAAGTGGTTTTCCCACCAGTGGTAGGACTCGGGGGTGAAGGCCGCGGGGGGCGGGGCTTCACCGGGGAAGAGCATGGCGCCGTTCGGGGCGCCGACCTTGGTGGTCGGTCCCGGGACACCGGTGCCAGGGAGCGGCGGCTGAGATCCAGCCGCCTCGTTTTCGTGCGCATCCGGGGAGGTCATGCCGGGTGGCTGAGCGCCCCAGTGCTGGAAGGTGTACTGCGGATAATCACCCAGGTCGACGACCGTCGAGTCGGAGGTGGATCCGGCGGCCGTGGGTTGCCGGGCCTCGGGACGATCGAAGGGACTGATATTCGGCTGCACCGAGGAACCCGCGGCGGAGCCACTCGCCGATCCGGTATCACCGTCGACAACGCGGGCATCCGCCGTGACCCGCGCGTCCGCGACGACCGCGCCCGTGCGCGTTGTCACATACAAACCGCCCACGACCAGCCCGCCGGCCAACACACTCGCCGCGGCGAACATCGCCGTATGACCACGCGCACTACGCACCCGCTCGACCGGCTCGCTCACACCCGTCGCATCACTCATCGCGAACAGTGCGGCACCGACCGCCGAGGCGGAGGTCGCGACCTTGCACGGCAGCACCGGCGCACCGAAGCCGTCCATCGCCGTGGCCACCACCGGGCCGTCCGCGGCCGAACCGATCAGCACCACCGCATCCGGGCGGACCATGGCCGCCTCGAACTGATCCCAGGCATCCGACACCGCGACGTCGAGTGCCTCGGCGGTCACACTGCCGGACTGGCTCGTCGCGGCCAGCACCCGGCTGCGCTTGCGGTCGATCAGAGTGAACGCCTGATGCCCGGGCACCACCTCGCAGATGAGCAGGTCGTCGAATTCATCGAGCCAGGTCATGACCCCGGCCACACTCAGATGTGCCGACTTGGCCGACACCAGCGAGGCGGTATGCCACGGGCCGGACGCCAATTTCGTGACGATGGCGCGCCGTTCGACGGCATCGCGGTAGGCGACCGCCGCGCCCACGATCTCCCGCTCCGACTCCAGCTCTGCGGCTAGGGTGTCCAGCGCCGTCTGGACCGCGACCGCCAAGTCCGCCTTCGAATCGCCACGAGTTTTCACCACCCGCTGAAGCAGCACCCGCTCGGGTAGCTTCTCGCCGCCGTCGGCGATGGCTACCGCGTGAACGGCGCCGCGTTCGGTGGAAACGCCTAGTGTTACCACGGATCGAGCTCCCACTGATCACGCCTTCCCAGTGCAATTGCAGAGCCCACGAGCTTGCCGAAACCCCTGAGCCCCTTGGATTCCCCGGCACGAAACGTACGTCGAGATGCACGCACGCTCGGTTATGTGTTCGGCGCCATTTCCGCCTTGGATGGGTGATGAAATGTGACAGTCCTTAACACGCAGATACGGTGCGCGTGTCGCACGCGTGTCGATACCGCTAGCCTTGATACGTGGATGTACGCACGGAGGCCAGGTCGAAGCAGCGACGTCTGGACCCCGCGTTGGACCTGCAGGACGACCCGCAGGAGCTCATGCCGCGGCGCAGGCCCACTCAGGAACGCAGTAAACGCAAGTTCGATGCCCTCTTGCAGGCATCCCGGGAATTGCTCGTCGAGGTCGGGTTCGAATCGTTCACCTGTGAAGAGGTGGCCGCTCGGGCCGAAGTGCCGATCGGCACGCTGTATCAGTTCTTCGCCAACAAATACGTCATCGTCTGCGAGCTGAATCGCCAAGACCTGGTTGCGGTTTCCCAGGAACTCGCCGACTTCCACGGTGAAATCCCGTCATTGGACTGGTTGCGGCATATGAACCAGTTCGTCGATCATCTGGCGAATCTGTGGCTGACCGACCCGTCCCGGCGCGAGGTCTGGCTGGCCATGCAGTCCACCCCGTCCACCCGAGCCACCGGTGCGATCCACGAAAAGGAATTCGCCGAGGTCGTCTCGCAAATGCTGCGCCCGCTGACGCCGCGCACCCCCCGCGCGCGCCGCACCATGATGGCCGAGGTCTTGGTGCACGTCGTCTATTCGATGCTGAATTTCTCTGTCCAAGACGACCAGAGCAACACCGAGGCGGTCTCCGAACTCAAACGGCTGATGGTGGCGTACCTCATGGTCGCGGAAAAGGAATCCCGAACCGGCGGAGAGCGCTGACCTTCGGCAACCAGCGTTCGAGCCGGGCACCCTGAGGTGCCCGGCTCGAACATGGTCGGCTACTGCGCTTCGCGACCTTCGATCAGGTCGGCGAGTTCACCCGGATCCTCCAGGACAACCATGGCGGCGGCCGTATCGCCGTCGTGCGTCAGAGACAGGTGAACCCTTGCGCGAGGAAGGAATTCGGCGGCCAAGCCGTGCAGTTTGATGCTCGGGCGACCCCAGGCGTCGTTGACCACCTCGATGAGGGGGTACGGATTGTCGCCGATCTGCGGGCGGCGCGCGAAACGCGAAGACGCCCACGCCTTCAGCACCGCCTCTTTGGCCGCCCAGCGTGCCGCGTAACTGCGCGCCGGGTCGGTGCCCTTGCTCTGGCAGTAGCGCCGCTCACCGGCCGTGAAACTCTCCCGGAGCATGGTGGTTCCGGACCGTTGCAACTGTTCGGCGAACTCGGAAATGGTCACCAAGTCCAAGCCGATACCCAGGATGGTCAATGCGTCGCCGCTCCTCCGCCTTCGAGCCCAAATGAAAAACTCAGAGTGCGGCCGCCGTAGCGACCGCACTCTGCACGGTAATGGCCGAAACCCCTACGCCATAGAGCCACCGGCGTCGAGTTGCCCGAGAATCACTGCCCCGGTACCGCAGCCCGCACCGTCGGCCCGGTAGGTGCCGTTGCCGGACAGCCGTGCCTCCGGCGAGAGCAGCACGTCGGCCTCCAGCTGCCGCTTCTGCTCCGACGGCGTGCCGTCGGCACCGAGGCGCCGATCCGCGGGCCGCTCGTACAGCGGGGCACCGCCGCACATGGCCTCGGTGAACCGCTGCCGTCCGGCGAGCTGACGCTGCTGCGCCCGGCGCTGGTACTCCTCGCGCCGACCCGGCTCGATCGCCTGGATGAACGCCTCCGGATGCACCACCGCGAGCAGACCCGAGACGTGGCCGAAGCCGAGTGAGGTCAGCAGACCGGCCTTGAGCGGGAACCGCTCACCGAAACGCAGCGGTTCGCGCGCCCAGACCAGATGCGGGTAGGCCTGCATCTTGTCGTCGACGCAGTCCAGACTCCGATTCGGCGGTACCACACCGTTTTCCAGCACCTGGCACAGGCCGATGAGCTGGAAGGCGGCCGCACCGCCCTTGGCGTGCCCGGTCAGGCTCTTCTGCGAAACCACGAACAGCGGCGCACCTTCGGAGCGTCCGATGGCCGTGGCCAACCGCTCGTGCAGTTCGGACTCGTTCGGATCGTTGGCCGCGGTCGAGGTGTCGTGCTTGGAGATGACCGCGATATCGTCCGGCGCCACACCGAGTTTGCGCAGTTCGGCGGCGAACTTGGATTCGCGACCGCCACGTCCCGCACCGAGTGCGCCGAGGCCGGGCGCCGGGATCGAGGTGTGCACGCCATCGGCGAAGGACTGCGCGAAGGCGACCACACCGAGCACCGGCAAGCCGAGTTCGAGCGCGATATCACCGCGCGCCAGCAGGACGGTGCCACCACCCTGCGATTCCACGAAGCCGCCGCGACGGCGGTCGTTGGCGCGGGAGAAGTACCGGTCGCTGATGCCCTTGGCGCTCATGGCCGCCGAATCCGCGGTGGCCGACATGTCACCGAAGCCGACGATGCCCTCGATACCGAGATCGTCGAAACCACCGGCGACCACCAATTCGGCCTTGCCCAGACGGATCTTGTCGACACCCTCCTCGACCGACACCGCGGCCGTCGCGCAGGCCGCCACCGGATGCACCATGGCGCCGTAGCTGCCGACGTAGGACTGCACCACATGCGCGAGCGCGACGTTCGGCAGCGCCTCCTGCAGGATGTCGTTCGGGCGCGACTCACCGAGCAGGTTGTCGATGTAGAGCGAACGCATCGAGGACATGCCGCCCATACCGGTGCCCTGGGTGTTGGCGACCAGGCTCGGATGCACCCAGCTCATCAGCTCGGCCGGGCTGAATCCGGAGCTGATGAACGCGTCGACGGTGCAGACGATGTTCCACAGCGCGACCCGGTCCACCGAGGCCGCCATATCGGCGGAGATGCCCCAGATGGTGGGATCCCAGCCGGTCGGGATCTGACCGCCGACGGTGCGCGACAACTTGGCCTTGCGCGGCACCCGGATCTCGGTGCCCGCCTTGCGGATCACCTGCCAGTCACCGGAATCGGCGACCGGCGTGATCACCGTGTGCTCCGGATCCGCGGCGTAGAAGGCGCGCGCCTCGGCCTCGCCGCCGACCGTGAAGGTGAGATCCTGGTCCAGGAAGACCGAGGTCATCAGCGGTGCGGCATTGTCGACCATGGCGCCGTCGTCCTCGTAGCGGCGCACACCGCAGCGCGCGACGACCGCGTCGTGGTACTTCTCCGCCAGCTCGTGCTCGGGGACGTAGTCACCGGATTCGGTGTCATACCAACCGGGCTTGGGATCGTTCTCCCAAGTGACCATGCCGGTGGTCCAGGCGAGCTCGAGCACGCCAGCAGCGGAGAGCTCGTCGGAGACCTCCATCTCGAACCGGGTGCGCGCCGAACCGTACGGGCCGAGCTCACCGGCGCCGACGATGACGACCATATCGGCGAGATCGGCGGTCACCGAACCCCATTCGGGCACCGGCAGGGCCGAGCTCATGGTCGGCGGTGCGGGCAGCGCCGAAATCGTCGCCGCCGCAACGGCTTCCTCGGTCTCGGCCGGTGCGTCCTCCTGGGCCTGCTTGGCCAGTGCGGGCAGATCGAGCTTGACCCTGGCGAGTCCGCCGGTGAGGTCGATCTGCTGCGGTCCGGTGGCGGTCACCTGACGGGCCCGCGAGGTGCACCACTTGAGCAGCTCATCGGCCATCTCGGTGGTGGACCAGGTGTGCACACCGGCCTTCTCGACCGCGGCCACCATCGGATCGTTGTGGCCCATCAGTCCGGTGCCGCGCACCCAGCCGATCAGGGCGTGCACCAGGGTGACTCGGCTCGACCACGACTTCTCGGCCCGCCACTTGGCGACCACCGCGTCGAGTGCGGCCTTGGACTCACCGTAGGCGCCGTCGCCGCCGAACATGCCGCGGTTGGGCGAACCCGGAAGCACCACATGCAGTTTCGCGTCGACATCGTGATCGGCGCCGATCTTGGACAGCCCACCGATGAGCCGCTCGACCGACCAGAGCAGCACCCGCATCTCCATTTCGGCACGGGCCCCGGCGTCGGCGAGATCACCGGCGACCCGCGGCGCCGCGAACGGCAGCAGCAGGGTCGGCGTCATCGCATCCTTGATCTTGACCTTCGCGCCGCCCGCATTGTCGACCTGCTCGCTGCCGACCCAGTCGATCAGCGCATCGACGTCCTGGTAGGACGCCATATTCGCGGGGACGACCCACAGCGCGGCGCCATGGCGCGCGTTCTCGCGGTAGAGCTTGCGGTAGAAGCCGAGCCGCGCGTCATCGAGGCTCGAGGTGGTGACCACGACCGTTGCGCCGCCGCCGAGCAGTCGACCGGCGGCCGCCGCCGCGATGGAACCCTTGCTGGCACCGGTGATCACGGCGATATCCGAAGACCAGAGTCCGGACTCTTCGGTGTTCAGCGCCGCCTCGGCGATGCGCTCGTACAGTCCGGCGAGTACCGAGCGGGCCTCGTGCTTGGCCTTCTCACGCCACCAGTTCGCCTGTGCCGCAACGGCTTCACCCGCACCGAGGAAGCCATCCACCGACTCCTCGCCGGAGCTGATGTCATCGAGCAGCCAGAGCTTGGCCAGATCCTCACGTGCGGTCGCCCAGCGGTCGTCGATCAGAACGGCCTTGCGGGCGTCGAACGCGGGCGCGACCAAACGCGGCCAGTCCGAACCCAATTCGGCCGAGACCAGATCGACCAGGGTGTCGTCGGTGGCCTCCGGCGCGGACGCCTGATCGGTCAGCCCGAGCTGTTCGAGCACCACCCGCGCGGCCGTTGCGAGCACGCCGTCGCGACCAGTGATCTGTTCGGTGAACTCGCCAAGCGCCGCGGCGTCCACGGTGGCGCCGCCACCGCCGCCCGCGCTCGGCAGCGATACCGCGACACCGCGCCGGGCCGCGACGGCCTGCACGGCGGCGTCGATGGCGGCATCGACCGAGGCGGCGTCGCTGACACTGGCGACCAGCCCGCCGAGATCGCCGCCGCGCACGCTGACACCCTCGCGGGTGCCGAGCGAAACCTCGGCGGTGACATGGTGGGCCCAGCCATCGCCCAGCTCCCAGACCTTCTTGACGCGCTCGGCGATCGCGGCGGGCCGCTTGCCGGACGGACCGAAGACCTTGCGCAGGTGATCGCCGATGGCGTCGGAAAGCACCGAACCAAAAGGCTTGTAGGTACGGGCAAGTCGCTCGACCGTGGCCGAGAGCGCACCCATATCGGCATCGGCGGCACCGTCGATCGCACCGAGCGACAACTCGGAGCCGAGGTCGACGAGCAGCTGATTGCGCCGCGACGAAACACCGTCGCAGAGACTCTCGATGGTGTCGACCGGGCCGATCTGATCCAGCCGCAGCTTGGTCCACAGCGCGATCAGTACGCGGGTGGCGTCGGCGGCGGTGAACGCGATGTCATCCGGACGCGGACCACCCGAGCTCGCGACCGGGGCGGCCACCGGGGCCGCCGCGACCGGCGCTGCGGCCGAAGCGGTTTCGACCGGCTCATCGGCGGGATCGTCGACCGGCGCGGGATCGGTATCGGTCGAGTAGACGATCGCGGCCTCGCGCTCGATATTCAGCACCTCGACGGTGACCGTGCCGAAGGCGGGCAGCTTCAGCGTCTGGCTGGCCAGGTTCGCCACGGTCGGCGTTGCGCCCAAACCGATTTCGACGAAACGCTGCACGCCGAGTCCGCCGTGGGCGGCGTCGGTGAACAGCAGATCCTGGGTCTCGATCCAGCGCACCGGGCTGGCGAACTGCCAGGCAAGCAGCTCGATCAGTACCACGCGGCACAGTTCGGTCGGGCGCGCGGCCCAGCCGTCGAAGTCGGCGAGCACGGCGGCCAGCGGCTCCGAGGGCACCAGATCGGCGATTTCCTGGATAAATGCGCGCTCCAGCGAGAACGGCTTGGGCACCAGGTTCGGAATGTAGCGTCCGACCAGGATTTCCGGGTGCAGATCCGCGGGCAGCAGCTGTTCGAGCTTCTGCCGGAACTCCGGCACACCCTCGCGCAGCACAGTGGAGTGGAACGGCACATCGATGCCGGGGACCAGGATGAACGCCCGCTTTCCGCCGAATTCGGCACGGCGGCGGTCGATTTCGGTCTCCAACGCCTCGAGGCCCTTGACCGTGCCCGCGATCGCGTACTGCGAACCGCGCAGGTTCAGGTTGACGACCTCGAGGAATTCCCCGACGCTCTCGCCCACACCCGTGACGAAGTCGATGACCTCGTCATCGGGCAACCCGATCTGCGACGGCCGGATTGCGGCCATCCGATAGTCGCTGCGGCCCTGCGCATCCCGGGGCACCAGCTCGTGCATGGCGGAGCCGCGCTGGAACACGACCTCCAGCACCGCCTCCAGCGGCAGCACACCGGCTACGGCCGCGAGTGCGTTGTATTCACCGACCGAGTGTCCGGCCAGCATGGCGCCGTCGACGTAGGCACCGGCCTCGCGCAACTCGGCGACCTGAGCCACACCGAGCACCGCCATGGCGACCTGGGTGAACTGGGTCAGGTGCAGCACGCCGTCCGGGTGCCGGTGTTCGACACCGCGCGCCTTGAGGTAGGTCGGGTTGTCCCGGACCACGGCCAGGATCGAAAAGCCCAGTGCCGCGCGGGTGTGCTTATCGGCGCGCTCCCAGATCTCCTTGGCGGCCTTGGAGCGGGCGCGGGCGTCCAGGCCCATGCCCTTGCGCTGGATGCCCTGGCCCGGGAAGGCGTAGACGGTCTTCGGGGCGGCGGTGCGACCGGTCGCGGTCATCACCAGATCGCCGTCGGTGCGGCAGGAGACCTCGACGATCTCGCTGCCCGCGTCGACCGCGATCCGCTCGACGCGCACGTCGATCTCCGCGCCAGGGCGGACCATACCGAGGAAACGAGTGGTCCACGCGGTCAAAGTCCGTGCCGGAGTGGAACTTTCGGGATCCACCGCAGACACCACGTGCTGCGCGGCGGCCGAAAGCCACATGCCGTGCACGATCGGGCTGCCGAGTCCGGCCAGCTTGGCGGCCGAATCGCTGGTGTGGATCGGGTTGTAGTCACCGGAGACCGCGGCGAAGGCACGCATGGTGCGCGGCGCCAGGATGGTGACGTCACGGCGACGCCGACGCGGGGTGTCGGTGGCCGCATCGGAGACCACACCGGCCGCGCGCGGCGGATCGGTCAGCTCGCCCGCGCCGTTGCGGCCGCGGATGGCGAAACGTTCGGTCAGCGTCGCCAGCGGCACCACGTCGAGGCCCTGATCCCGCATCTCGCCGACCGACACCCGCACCTCGACCACGCGTCCCAAATCGGTGTCGACAACCTCACCCGATTCGGCGCGGACAACGAGAATGCTGGTGTCCTGCGGCAGGTCCCGCTCGAGTGCGATCTGGTGATCGAGGTGGACCAGATCAAGCATGCCCTCGATGACACTGTCACCGTCGGCGCTGCGTGCGGCTCCGAGCACCGCGAAGACGGCGGGCCAGCACGCGCCGACCAGTACATCGGGAACGCTGCGCCCGAGCGTGCTCAGCGCGCCGGGCAGACCCGAACCGGTGACACCCGCGTGATCGGCGATCAGATCCGGGGTCCAGGCCACATTGAGGTGTGCGACCTGGCCCTTCACCTCCGGCAGCGCCTGACCCGCTGCGACCGCGAGCAGCGCGGACATGGCGGTGTCGGCATCGGTTTCGGTGATGACCGGCGCGCCGCCGTTGTAGAGAGAGGTCGGCACGGTGATGCGCAAGCGGATGCGCACGGCGTCACCGCCGAACAGCGGCACCGTGAGTTCGACATAGGCGTGATCGGCATCCGGGCCGGTGGTTTCGGTGACCGTCGCACCGGTCGGCGGGTGTACCGCCCCCTTGTCGCCGATGGTCCATTCGGCGACGTCGCCGAGGCGGTGGATCGGGTTGACCGTGGTGCGGCCGGACCATTCGACATCCGGCGCGGCCAACACCGCGTCGATCGGCCCCTCGATGACACCGGCGCGGCGGCGCGCGTCGATGGCGACCGGCACCACACCGACCCGGACCAGCGAGTGGGCCGTGTCCTGCTCGAAGCGGTCGAGCAATTCGCCGACCGGCTCGTCGACGCGGGTGATACCGGCGACCGAGACCGTGCCCGGAATGACACAGACCTGATCGGCCGAGTAGCGCGGATCATGGGCCTGCCACAGCGAATCCGAACGCCACCAGCGGCGCACATCGCCGTCGACCACCGGCACGAAGTTCACCGGCTTACCGGGGGTCTTGCACAGGCTGACGAAGAACGGCACATCCGCCGGGTGCAGCAGGGTCTGCTCGGCGGCCGGGTATTGCTGCTTCAGCGTGCACAGCGCATCGACCGGGTTCTCGAAGGCCTCGTCGGATTCGAACAGCGTCGGGATCTCGCCGCGATCGGCCGGATGCAGCCGGGATTCGGTGCGGCGCATCATCTCCGCGAACCGGTCCCGCCAAGTGATATCGAGCCAGACCGAACGGGTGGCCTCCAGAATGGCCTCGCCCAGGTCGCTGCCGCAGTCGAAATCCTTGCGTCGGTCCAAGCCGACAGCAAGCTCGACGTAGCGTTCCAGCCACTCGAGATAGGTCATAGTGGCGACATCGCCGAAATACGGCTTGGCCGTGGCATTCAGCGCGGCGATGATCTCGTCGCGACGCTCGGCGACCGCGTCGGCGTCACCGGCGACCTCGTCGAGCAGGCGGCCGGTGCGCGAGGCCGCATTGTCGATCTCGTGGATATCGGCGCCCAATTGGCTACGGCCGGAAGCCATTCCGCCCGTCGCAGTGCCAGCGCCGACCCAGTCCTGAGTTCCGGGGGTATCGACGAGCAGCTGCTTGACCTCGGGTGCGGTGGTGGCCTCGAGCGTCGCCATGGCGGCGGTGCCGACCAGCACGCCGTCCAGCGGCATCACCGGATAGCCGTGCGGCACAGCCCATTCGCCGGTCAGGTATTCGGTGGCACGCTCCGGGGTACCGATGCCGCCGCCGACGCAGACCACCACATTGCCGCGGTTGCGCAGCTCGGCGTAGGTCTCCAGCAGCAGGTCGTCCAGGTCCTCCCAGGAGTGGTGTCCACCGGCCCGGCCGCCCTCGATGTGCATGATCACCGGGTAGTCCGGCACCTCGTCGGCGATGCGCAGCACCGCGCGGATCTGGGCGACGGTGCCCGGCTTGAACGCCACATGCGTGATGCCTGCCTCGGTGAGCTCCGCGATCAGCGCGACGGCCTCTTCCAGCTCCGGAATGCCCGCCGTAACAATGACGCCGTCGAACGGCGCACCCGCCGCGCGGGCCTTCTGCACCAGGCGCTTACCGCCGAGCTGCAGTTTCCACAGGTACGGGTCGAGGAACAGCGAGTTGAACTGCACCGCGCGCCCCGGATGCAGCAGCGTCTTCAGCTCGGCCACCCGGTCGGCGAAGATCTGCTCGGTGACCTGACCGCCACCGGCCAGCTCCGCCCAGTGCCCCGCATTCGCCGCCGCCGCAACGATTTTCGCATCGACGGTGGTCGGGGTCATGCCGGCGAGCAGGATCGGCGAGCGACCGGTCAGCTTGGTGAACGAGGTCTCGACCACGATGCGTCCGCTCGGCAGGCGCACCGGGCGCGGCGCGAAGGCCGACCACGGCTGGGGCACCTCGGGAGCGGCACCGGGGGTCAGCAGGCTGCGCTGACCCGCACGGGTCGCGGCCGCGACAATGCCGACGCCGGTGCCCTTGAGCGAACCGCTGGTGAGCCGACTGAGCAGATCGCCGGGGCCCAGATCCAGAATCCACTGCGCACCGGCGGCGACGACGCCATCCACCTCCTCGACCCAGTCGATCGGGTCGACGAGGATCTCCTTGGCCAGCGAACCCGCCAGTTCCGCATCCAGACCACACTGGGACGCCCACCCGCTCACGAGGTCGACCGTGTCGGCGAGCGCGGGATGATGGAAGGCCACATCGACGGCCAGATCCTCGAAGACCGGCGCGAAGACCGCGCCACCGCGCAGCTTCGCATCGCGCTCGCGGGTCTGCTCGTCATGGATCTGGGCGCAACGCTGACGCACCCGCTGCAGCTGGGTCGGCGTACCGGAGAGCACCACGCGCCGACGACCGTTGCGAATCGAAACAACCGCGGCCGCAGCGGGATCCACGCCCGCGGACACCTCGGCCACCACCGTGCGCAGATGCTCGGGATCGACATTCGATACCGCGACCATGGACGAACGCTCGCCCACCGGCATCAGACCGCGCCGCCGGGCAACCAAACCCGCTGCGGCACCGATCATTTGGGCGATCGCGAGCAGTTCGGCGTCGCGCTGCCCACCGGCCTGCACCGACGTCGCGGCCAGCCGACCCTGCGAATGCCCGACGACCGCGACCGGCGCGTGCTCGTTGGCATCCAGACCCTGCAGCCGCAGTGCGCGCAGGGCGGCCACCTGAGTCAGGAATACGCCGGGCATCGAAACCACGGCGGACCGGAGCACCTGCTCCGACGGCGCACCGGATACCTCCGCCTCGTCGCCCTCGGCGAGCTCGTTCTCGAGCATCCAGCCGATCGGATCGAAGCCGACCGGTCGCACGACAAGTAGTTGTGCCGCAACGGGTTCCAGCAGCGTCGCCGCTTCGTTGACCAACGCGGTCAGCTCGGGCTCCAGTGCGGCGTCGCGCCCGATCTCCTCCAGCTCACCGAGCCAGCGCGCACCCTGCCCACCGAAGGCCAGCGCGTAGGGCGTTCCGCCCAGCAGTCGATCCAGCAGCGGGGCCCGCGAACCCCCCTGCTGTGGCGCCCCAACCACTTTCGGGCTCTGTCCGGTTCCGGCCGCAGTGCTCTCATTGATCGTCAAGACGCTTCGACTTCCTTCTCCTGGCGACATGCCGTCGAGACACGCCGCTCCCTCCGGTGCGCAGGTGTTCCTCACCAATGAGCCCTGATGACTGCAAGGATTCCAGAAAATCATGAGGAAATCCTCACGTTTGCGCCGCGACGCCCGCCTTACCGTCGAGTATTTCCGGACAGCCGTACCAGAATGCCCAGAAACATGACCCTCCCTCATGTTCAAACCCGCTGGTCCACCCGGTTACCAACGCGTACGAAACATGAGCACTCCTCATGTTGAGCGTTATCGAATCGTTATAATACCAGGTGGGGTTACTGGCGAGTACGACATGCCGGGGCTGCGCTTCGCGATGACGATCAAGCCCGGTAGAGTTTGGACGGTCGTACCATCAAGCGCGAGTGGCGAAATTGGCAGACGCGCCAGATTTAGGTTCTGGTGTCCACGGACGTAGGGGTTCAAGTCCCCTCTCGCGCACAGATTCCCGGCAGATTTGCCGGATTTGCGTGCCGTGTGTTCGAGCACACTCGAACACATGGAGGTGATCAGGGAAGATGCGCACCCACCTGCGACAACTTCTGACAGATCCGCCAGGATCGACCATCGAGGACCCTGCCGGGCAGGACACGGGAAACGATCGGGGCCGCCGATGATTCCCCCGCTCGTTCTCCCGCACTACGAGTGACACCATCGCCGCCGCACGCCTGCTACTCACGCAGATGAGCCTCCCGCGGAGGCATCCGCGCCGTCGAACACTTCATCTCCACCGTCCGCTGCATCTACCGATACGCAGAAGACAGAGGGTGGATCCGCCCCAGCGACAACCCCGCCCGCTAGCTCACATTCCCGACACGCCGCAAATCGCACCGCTACGCCATCCCCTCCGACCAACTCGCCGAAATCTGCCAAGTCGCCGCTACCACCGGCAACGACCGCCACCTGGGCTCCCTGCTCCTGCGCCTGCACCTCGAAACAGCCTGCCGCCGAAGCGGAGCCCTCGCACTACGCCCCCACGACCTCGACACCACACAATGCCTGCCCTACCTCCGCGAGAAAGACGGAACCGGCCGCTGGCAACCGGTCTCCCCCACCCTGATGAGCCACCTCACCGCCCACGCCCATGAACGCCACAGCCCCCAATCCGGACAACTCCTGCGATACCGCAACGGCAAGCCCATCACCCGCCGACGCCATGACCACCTCTGGCACCGAATCGGCCAAGAACTCCCCCGGGTCGCTACTCAGGGCACCACCACACAATGGCTACGCCACACCACACTGACCTGGGTCGAGCGCACCTTTGGTTACGCCGTCGCCCGCGAATACACAGGGCACTCAGGCAAAACCGGCGGCACCACCGCCACCTACGTCAAAGCCAAGCTCCATGAGGTCGCAGCAGCACTGCCTGTCCTGACAGCCGAACCACACCCACTGGCAACTCACGCCGCCACCCGACCGACGAGCAAGACAGCGTTCACTGACACCAGGCAATGGTTCCTCGAGGGCTGGTCTCGAACCGGGTCTTCTCCCGGTCGGTGTAGGCCTTCACGCACGACGGATCCGCGATCTCCAGCTGCTCAGCCAGATAATCGACCAGCTCACCCCCGGAACATCGAGCGGGTGGGGCTGCCAGCCTGCGGTGAGGGGGCGACCGAGGTGTACATGGTGTTCGGGATATTCCATTCCACGACGGCTGAAATTGCTGCATACCTACAAATCTCGATACCTGCCGAAGGTATTCGCTCCGTCGTTGGGTCGATCGCCAGGTTGCTCGAAGAGAATATCTTCATAAAATCCCAATTCGGTATGGCATATTACGCGCCTACTTGCGGAGTCCAGCCAACCTCGAAAAGGTCGTTGCATGAACGTTGCACATACGCGGGCAAACTCACTGAGACCGACCGATACGACACCGGGGCTCCTGCTTCGTCGGCCGGGAACACACCCCTTCCCATATGCGGGGAATGGCGATTGATCATTTTTACTATGAGTGTGTCTTACGATCCCGGAAAGTCCGCGCAGCGGTCCGTTTACGACAGACCAGCTAATACACAAAATGAATCGGACGAAAGCACCAGCAATAGTGGGGGGCGGCCGGCGCGGCGGCGTCTTGTGGTGCGGCGGCTGCGGGCGTGGCGGGCAGCCAGTGAGGTTGCTGCGGTCGTGGGAGTGGTGATTCTGGCGACCGGGGTGGCTGCTGCCGAGCCGCCGACCTCTGGTCCGGAACTCGGCCCGCCGGGCGGATACCAAGCACCCGCTGAGAGCGCTGGTCTACCCGCGCGGCCGGTTATCGACCGGATCGAGCCGATCACCGAGCGGTGGCTGCGGGTGTTCGTGCAATCGCCGTCGATGAACCGGGTCGTGCAGGTGCAGGTGCTGCTCCCGGCCGACCGCAGCCGGCCGCGACCCGCCCTGTACATGCTCGACGGGCGCGGCGCTCCCGAGAATGCCAGCAGTTGGACCGAGCACGGGCACGCGGTGGAGTTCTTCGCCGACAAGAGCGTCAACGTCGTGCTGACTACCGGGGGACCGGCCAACCTCTACACCGACTGGCAACGCCGCGACCCCGTCCTGGGCACCAACAAATGGGAAACCTTCCTCACCCGCGAACTGCCCCCACTGATCGACGCCCAATTCGAGGGCAACGGGCACAAGGCAATCCAAGGCGTGTCGATGGGCGGCGAGGCCGCGATGATGCTCACCATGCGCAACCCGGGCGCATATCGGGCGGTCGCGGCCCACAGCGGCTGCTACAGCGTCGCCCCAGGGGCCGGTCAAGCCCAGGCCCGCGCGATCGTGAAAACCTACGGCGGCGACCCCGACAACATGTTCGGGACCACCGACGATCCCGACTGGCTCGCCCACGACGTCATGACACACGCGGAAGCTCTGCGCGGCACCGCAATCTACCTGTCCAGCGGCAGCGGGATTCCGGGTGAACACGATATCTCCGGCGAGGTGGACGACCTCACCGACGCCATCACCGTTGGTGGCTCCCTGGAAGCAGGCGCGTACGCATGCCTCGCCAAGCTCTCCGATCGGCTGGCACAACTGCGGATTCCCGCGACGGTGAACCTGCGGCCCACCGGCACGCATTCGTGGCCGTATTGGGCCGACGAACTGGCCCGGTCCTGGCCAACCATCGCCCACGCACTCGACACCGACAACTGACACGAAGATCTGCTGGCGGCCCCGGGCGTGCACGAAGCGTCCAGCCGTAATGAATAAGCGATTCGAAAGACGAGGTCTCTGTATGACGCTTTCACTATCCCCGGACAGCGAGCAGTGGCGGAGAATAAGGCTTTGGCGTGACGCGGAACCTCGAGCGCGAATATTCGACAATCTGACGGCTTTCGGCTTACCATTCCTTGGAGTATCGAACTCGACTCGTGCAGTTGAGCGAATTCGACCAGCTGTGTCGCATCAACCACGAGCTGTTCTCGCGGAGCGATTTTCGGCACCATTGCAGTGATATCAGGGAGCGAAACCTGAGCATATCTCGGCGAATGCGCTTACTTTCGCTATGGTGGAGGCCCGGGTTCATGACGACTTCGTGCCGATCGGGATGTCGTCCATCCTTCCGCTCAATCGTCACGGAGAGTCGATGTATTGCCACATCGAGGGTCTGAAGACATTGAACTTCGTGGTTGCCACATAGCCGCTCCAGGGGAGTGGTGCCTGTGTCAACCTGATTTGGCTCCGGCGTGACGGCGTGTGTTGGCCCCGCCTTCGAGAAGCTCAGTCGCTGGATCCCTAGCATTGGAAAGGCTTGCAGGGTGAGTCCAGGGTCGATGCTGGACATGTCGCGCATCCTCACTCCCACGCATCCCGATGCCCACTTCGGTCGGATCCTCGCCGCCTACGGCGGCGTCTTCATCGCCGGATCACTGCTGTGGGGTATCGCCCTGGACGGCTTCTGGCCCGACCGCTGGGACCTCACCGGCGCCATGATCTGCCTGATCGGCGTCGCGGTCATCATGTACGCACCACGCTCCGCCTGACCTCGATCCGGCAGCCGACTGCTGCACCACAACATATTGTCGTGATCTGCTACAGCCTGCGCGAAAGCCACTGAGCTGCCATTACTCTCCCGACTCGACTAATCACCGCCCGAAGGCGTTGGCGGCAGGATCGCCATTCTGGACAATGTCGGAGCGGCGTGTGTCGACCGGACACGACTCGCCTGCATTTCAAGCGCCAGTAGCAACTCCATGTGGTTAACCGCGAAACCCGTTGCTGGACACCGAAATAGTCCAGGCCGACCGCGCGGGCGTCCGGCAGAAACACGACGGGCCGGTCCGCCGCTGCCCGACGTGTGCACGAAACGCGGCGGCCGTCGATTTCCTGGAACCCTCCGACCGGCGGAGCGAGCCGAGGAGTGCTGTTGTTCGTCATGCGACAAAGCTCCAACCCTGACGCGGGGTCAAGGTCAACCCCCTCCCGTCCGCGCTACCCGAAACGCACGTATCTGTGCCGTGCGCGCCGCTGATCGGAAGTGAAAGGAGGCCTCACCCTGGTTATGGAGTCAGGCGGGCGAATTCGGCGGGTAGTGTCCAGTCGGTGATGCCGGTGCGGGCACCTGAAATGGACAGCTCTTCGGCTCTAGCAGCTGCTGGTCGTCGGGCAACATGTACTGCCGCCATTTGAAATCGGGGATGTGCATCGTGTCGCCCAGATGCGGGTGCGGACCGACGTCATCGTAGACACGGAGCCGTTCGCGGACCTTGTGCTTGGCCTGGTCGCCGGCGACCGACATCGCGTCCAGCCCCTCGAAGACGCGCAGTACCTGGAAGATCAGTGCCAGGCATGGGCCCACATTACGGCTGCGACGAGCATGGTAGGCCGGGCTCGCGCCGAAGACGAACCAGGGCTCGCCGGCGAAGCACCACTGCCAGCGTGGATCCGTTACGTCCTGCGTGCGGTTCTCCGGCCAAGGTCGAGAGTCGGCGGCGGTGAGCCGACCCAGCAACCACCAGAACTGTTCGGCGTGTGTGGCGAGTCGTGGTGCTGCATCAGGAGGGCCGACGAACGCGATCAGCGTCTGCCGTTTGGGGCCCGTCCACGCCTGCTGTTGGAAGGCGACCAGGGTCTCGGCCAAGCCGCCCACGCTATACGGCCCCTCCGAGTCGGGTTCTACCGCGGTGAACCAATTCTCGCCGTCCTGCTGGCCGCGGACGCCGAAGTGGCAGGGGTAGTCGGCATCACCGTCCAGCAGCACCTGCCCGAAAGCCTGCTGGGCTTCGCGGAACCACTCGGGAGCGTCCAGCGCAATATTCGTTGACCCCCAGATACCAACCATCTGTCTCGATCTCCCAAACTCAGGCGTCTACTTTTCGGTCGCTGATTGCGACAGCGCTTGCTCGTTCTGATGTGGCGTGTCGCCCGAAGGCCGGAAGAGCGGCCGACACCACCCGGCCGCGACAGCCAGGAACGGCACGGACACCGCAACGAAGATCGCCCACACCAGATGCACGCGCTGGGTGGCCAGCAGCGGCTCGATCAGGAATCCGGACAGGACGTTGCCGATGGCGGCGCCGACCCCGCAGGCGAGGCCGAGTATGCCGATGTACGTGGCCAGCCGACCGTCGGGCGCGATCGCGGCCATGTGAGTGTTGGCGAACGTGTTGAAGATGATCTCGCCCAGGGTGAAGGCCGCGACCGCTGCGTAGGTGAGAAACAGTGGGAATCGGGATTGCTGCACAACGGCCAGCGCGAGAAAACTCAATTGAACGACGACAAAGCCGCCCACCATGACGCGCCGGGGCGGTCGCTTCTCCAGGACGCGGGTGATCGGCAGGTTGAACAGGATGATCAGCACTCCGTTGAGGGTGTAGAGCGTGCCGATCACCGCCTGCCAGCCGGCCGGGTGCAGGGCCGCGACGACGACGGGCATGGAGAACTGGAACTGAGAGAACAACACCCAGAAGCCGGTGATGAGGGCGACGGCCTGGCGCAGTTCGCGGTGCCGGACCAGCCCGCGCAGATCGGTGCGCAGATCCATCGGCCGGACAGTCCCCGGCGCCGATCGAGCGGTCAGCAGCCGCTGCGCCGCGTAGGTGGCGATGAAGACGGCCGCGACGGTAGCGAAGGCAAGCCGATACGACAGGCCCAAGAGCAGCGCCCCGATCAGCGGGCCGGCGACGGATCCCGCGTTGAAGCAGACCGAGCTGAGGGCGAACAGCCGCGGGCGCACGCCGGGATCGGTATTGGCGATCAGCTTGTACCGCATAGCGATCACCAGGCAGCCGTCCCCCAGGCCCAACAGCAGCATCGCGACTGTCACCGGCACGGCAGATCCCGCCACCGACAGGATCAGGAACCCGGCCACCATGCCGAAGAATCCGGCGGTGATGATCCGCTCCGGCTGGAACCGGTCGGTGAGAAATCCGCCGACGAATTGCGCGCCCCTGGAGGTGAGCACGAACGCGGTCATGACGGCGGCTCCGAAGGTCACGCCCAGGTGCAGGGTGTGGGTGAAGTGGACCGAATAGTAAGGGATGACCATGAAGTCGGCCGTGACCGTCAGAGCCATTACCGCAAGCAGCACCCACACCGATCGAGGCAATCCGCGCAGCGATTCCAGCTTCGCGGTCATGTCCGCTCGACCGTCCTACTGCGCTCATCGAGCACTTCGGCGCGCACCTGGCGCGATACCCGTATCCACTCCTGTCCGCCGCCCTCTCCGCGGATCAGAACGGCGAACGCCTCGTCGAGGTCGTCCAGAATCCGGCGCAGGTCGGCCAGGTCGTCGGCGAACACGCTGTAGCCGCCCGAGGTGCTCCAGTTGTCGCGGGCGACAGTGATGAGGTCGCCCTCGGCCGCGAAGAAGTCGAACTCGACCACGCCGGGAATCGTCTCCGGGTCACGGTCCTGCCGTACCGCCACGATCACACCGGGTGGGAGTTCGATGAACGCCGTGACGGCGATCCGTTCCGAGTTCTCCACCGGCGGCTGTGGTGCGGTGCGGCCGAGATGCATTCCGACCAGATAAGGTGTCGCGCGCCCGTTGAACCGCCAGTCGACGAGGTCCATGATGGCGTGCCCGGGTTCCCGGACCGCCCATTCGACCGGGTACACGCGAGAGGTCTCCGACTCTTCGATCGCTTCCAGATGAAGGATCCCGGTCTTCATCCCGGTCAGCTCTATGACGCGCCAGGCCAGTTCCTGGCAGGCGGCGCGCCGGTGTTGGGCGAGCTCGGCCGGTACGACCTGTAGCGTCTCGACGAAGTATGGTTCGGCGCCCTTGCCCTTGTGGGTGATGCTGGTGACCATCGCCGTGCCGTCCAGCACCAGGCATTCCACACTGACCTCGATCCCGGGCAGATACTCCTCCAGCAGCAGCGTGAAGCCGTGCTGCTCGGTCGCGTGGTCGGCGAGGTAGCGGTCCAGATCAGCCGCGCTGTCCAGCCGCCGGACCCCGGCGCTGCCCCAGCGCGTACACGGCTTGGCGACGACCGGCCCCCGGCCCGCCATGAATTTGCGCGCCTGCTCGGCGGAGTTGATCATGGCGAACGCGGGAACCGGCAGCCCGCCCCGCTCGCAGAGCACCCGCTGCATCAGCTTGTTGCGCGAGATCGAGGCGGCCCGCAGTCCGGGACCCGGCAAGTCGTAAACTGCCGCCACACCGGCCGTAACCTCGACGTATCTCTCGCCACCCGCGTACACGCCCCGGATCTCATAGCGCTCCGCGAGAGTCTGCACCGTGGCCAGGGCGCGGATCACGTCGAGCGAGGCGACCTCGACGGCCGCGTCCACCATCGCCTGCCGCCGCCGGTACAACTCGGCCAGCCCGCCGGCCGACGTGGGGTCGCCACTGAACGGCTCATGGATCAAGACCACCTCGACGCCGAGGTCGTGACCGGCCTGGACGAACGTCCGCAATCCATCGGAGAGGTTGAGCCCGAAGATGACGATCGCTGGCTTCTTCGTTTCGATCATGGCGCTTCCTGGGTGACGGCGTCGGTGGTCACAGGTGTGAAGGAGATCAGGCGGAGGGCCTGGTCCGCCAGGCGGCGCGCCTGGGCTGTTGTCCCGGCGCGTACGACCAGGTTCCCGTGCCGGTCCCGGTAGTCGCGCAGCGCCCCTGATGCGTTGATGGCATCGGGCACGTGCAGGTCGTACACGCCGGGCAGGGATCGGGCCTGAGTTGTGTCGACCTGGAACGACCCCGCCCCCGGCGCGGTGACGAACCGCACGCATGCGGCCCCGCTATAGCGCAGCGGCCGCTCCGGCCCCGCGGCGCCCAGGAAGGCGCGAACCGTTTCCCGGCACATGTCGACTCCGGTGGCCTCCTCGACGAGATCGATGATGCGGTCTCCCGCGAGCCGGGCGGCTACTTCGATCAGCACGGGTTCGCCGCTCGAGCGCAGCCGCAGTTCCATGTGGGCGGCGCCCACCCTGATCCCGAACGCCTCGTGCACGTCAGCCGCGAACGCGCCGACGGCCTCCAGTGCCGACTCAGGCAGCGAACTCGGCACGCAGTGCCCGAGCTCGACGAAGTGCGGACCATCGGTCACCAGCTTGTCGGTGACGTTGACCAGGGCGGGTCCCCGGCCGAAGCTCACTGTCTCCACACTCAGCTCCGGCCCGGTCACGAACTCCTGCACCAGGGCCGAGGGCTCGAGCGGGAAATCCCAATCCTCGTCCGGCGGGCGCCGCCAGATTCTCGCGCAGCGATCCAGCAGCGCCGCCTCGTCGTGCACCTTGTAGACGTCAGTACTGGCCGTGCTGTCCGGGGCCTTCACGACCGCCGGGTAGCCGACCTCGGCGGCCGCCTCCATGGCCTGCCTCCGATCGCGGACCAGGTGGGTGCGGGGCACCCGCAGGCCGCAGGCCAGGGCGCGGGCCATCATCAGGTCCTTCAGGCGAGTGGCGTCCACGAGGGACGGTTCGTTGATCGGCAGACCGAGCCGGGCGGCGAGGCGATGCGCCAGCGGGACGAACAGCTCGAACCCGGGGATGACGGCGGTGATGGGCCGGGCCGCATGCAGGCGTTCCACCTCGCCCAGCACCGCCGCCTCGTCGCTGACGTTGATGTGGATCAGCCGGTCGATATGGGAGCGGCACGCTTCACCGAGCCGGACCGCGCCCCGGTCGAGCGCCATGGCGGTCACCTCGGCGCCCAGTGCCTGCGCAGCCATAGGTAGCCGGGCGCCGGCGCTCAGCGGCTCGATGACAAGGACGTGCGCCGTCAAGGCGAACTTCTCCGTTCTGCTCATAGCCACTACAGGTAGGTGTCGAAAAGCGAGGCAGGCCCCGCCCGCCAAGCGGCGAAGAAAGTCTTCAAGCGGCAGACGGTCGAGTCCAGGTACGGCAGCACCCCGATGTGCCGGCCCCTGGACCGTCCCGGATGAAAGAACCGGATGAGCATCGCCTCCGGATTCGCGCGGAGCGCCGCGAGCGCGTCCACCAGACGTGCGTAGTCGGGGCGGTACTCGTCCGTGATGAGCGCATCGGGGTTGGGGTCGGTGACCGAGCCGTCGGGCCACAGCACGTACCGGCTCAGGATGTGGTCCTCGATATTGGACAGGTAGACCGTGTCCGCCGTCTCACCGAAGTGCTCGAGTAGGTCGTTGAGCAACGCAATGCTGTCCCGCTCGCACAGGTTCCCCAGCACCGGGATGATGCGGTCGCGCAGGTGCATCTGCCGTACGTAATCGAACCTGGACCGATCCGTCAGGAAATGGAAGTTCCATCCGGTGGAGGTCGTCGCGACCAGGATGTCGCGCATCCTCGGGCACTCGTCGGCGATATCGCTCTTCTCATTGAAGACGAAGATGTCGAGCTGCCGCCTGAAGAACTCGCCGTACAGGTGGTCGAACCGATCGATGTGCGCCGGATCGAGCCCCCAGCGGCGGGCCGCCGTCGACCGCAGCAGGGCCAGGTTCTCTTCGTAGAGCGCCGGGGAGACCACTCCCTTCTCGAACGCGTCGACCAGGTCCTGCGGCGTGCGCAGTTCCTCGGCGGGGGGCCGGTCCGGGCAGGTGCGGGAGAACAGCAGCAGCAGATAGCCGAGGGGATCCGCCGCTTGCTCGATGAGCATCTTGAAGATCAGGTGTTCCAGGACGTTGTCCGGGCGGCTGTCGCAGATGAGCGACAGCCGGGGCCGGAGCGCGCCGACGTAAGTCAGGTTCTGGCACGGCCCCACACCAATGAACGCGCCGGTGGTCGTCTCGGCCTCGGCTGGCATGCACTTGGCGATGACATCGCTGTAACCGAGTTCAGAGGTCACGAAGCAGTCTTCGGTGTAGTTACTTGGCGCCGGCGCGGCCGCCAGCGAGCACCGGATCACGTCGCCGAACGCGAACGACGTCATCGTGTTTCGCGGAGTGTTCACCTCGTGCTCCTAAGCATCCCGATTCGGCGAGGGCGGCACGGACAGGTCGATGAACACGCGATTGTCTTTGGGGGCCGGCGTCTTCCCGTAGACCTTGTAGGTCATGCAGCCGCCTTGGCAGACCTGCTTGATGTGCGCCTCACACGTGACGCACTCGGGGAAGGACGGCTGCTGTTTGAGCTGTCGGTCGTGTTCGCGATGCCGTTCGATGGTCTGCGCCAGTTGCTCGGCGTCGGCCGGCCGCGGCGCGGTGTAGACCGGCATCGCGGTGCAGTAGCTGACCCGTCCGTCCACGTGGAAATAGGCGAACGGCTGGCAGCGGCGGATCAACGCGAACCGCTCGCCGTACTCCTTCAAGAAGTCCGGTTCGAAGATGCACAGTGGGATCGGCAGGTCGGGCGAGGTCTTGACACCGCGTTCCACTGCGTGCAGCAGCATCCGCTGCACGACCGGGCCCAACTCCCGCATCTGCCCCAGTCCGAGGAACGGGGTGCCTCCGGAGGTCGGCGTGGCGAAGATCCAGGTCAGTGCCGCGCCGTGGTCGGCCGCCAGATCGACGAGTTCGATGAGCGGGAAGTCGGGCCCGTCGATCACCCCATTGATGGAGGTCTCGCACTTGGTGCCCATCGTCCGTAGGTTGTCCTCCCAGCGCGAGCGCAGCCACTTGAACTTGTCGAAGAGCAACTCGTCGTAATGGAAGACGATTCTCCGCACAGCGGGGCTGGCCAGCATCATGTCGCGGCGCTTGGCATTGAAACCGCCGTTGGTGTAGATCGTGGTGGTCCAGTTGCGGCGCTCGATCTCGGCCAGGTACTGGTCGAGCTGCGAAATCACGGTCGGCTCCCCGCCGACCAGATACACCTCGGGGAAGTCCGACACTTCCTGGAGCCGGTCGAGGATCTCGCGGAACAACTCGATGGGCATGGTGTGCGACTCGGTCTTCTGGTCACGCGCGTAGCAGTACGTGCAGACGTCGGTGTTGCACAGTGAGGTGATGGAGATGTAGGCCCCCTTGTACGTTCGAACACGGCCGGTCTTCACCGGTGTAGTCGAGGCATCGGGGCCATGGGATGTGAATCGATAGTCGCTGACCTGGTTTTGCATCATGTGATACCTCCCGAACGAGTTCGTCCGAAGCCGCGTGTCAGCGGCTTTCCATCCAGTCGGATAGGCGCTCCGCTGCCGGCGCCGTCCAGTGCAAGCCGCGATCGAGCACCGCGTACTCGCTGACGGTGAACCCGCCGAAAAAGCGCGTGCAGGTGTTGTATACCTGCTGGGCCTCGAAAGCCCGGCAGGAGAAAATGTCGAGGAAGAGCTCGCGGCGATTCGGATAGGTGTGCACGGCCGCGTGCGACTCGTAGAGGATTACTACCGCCGAATAACCGTAGTGATCGTCGTCTCCGCTTTCCGCTGCGGCGTGCGGGCCTTCCAGGATCCGCATATCGATCGCGTGCACCAGGGCGACCAGGAAATCGGAGAGAAGAGTGGCGTCATCGAGCGCATCCACCCGTTCTATGTCGCACAGCCTGAGCATCAGATGCTGCCCGTAACTGCGCGCCTGCGTGTCGATGGAGGTCATAGCCTCGTCTTCGAGCGACTTCGCAGCTGGCGATCGCTTGTCACAGTGGCTCCCTTCGGCGAATATCCTTGTTCTGAAAGCCCTTGCGGGCAGCCCGGTCACCGGCAGCCGGGCAGAGCCCCGTACCGATACCGCGCCATGGGTAGAGCAAAAACCACGCCGCGCCCTCATGGAGTGACGGTGAAGTCGGCGCCGGTGAGACGGCGCCCGGCCCTGGTGCCACCTGATGCGCGCGGCCATATCGACTGCGAGAACGCTTCCCGAGCAGAAGCCCAGGCCAGCAACGATATTCATCCCGGAGCTCGGGGGGAGATGCCACCACGCGGCAAAGGCATCATGGGGGCCGTTCATCGCGACCTCGGCCCGCGGTCGAGTGTAGTGCCACAAGGACAACGGAGCTGGACGTGGTCGCGAAAGCCGGCTTCTCCGCGCGAGGTGAGATCGAAGTCGAAGGCCGACGCGCTCCGTCCGACATCACCGATGTGGAGCGGAGACCGTCCTGCTGCCGTCATGTCGAATCCCACTGTGCGCCTTTGCCTTTAATAACCGTATACACGGTAAGCGCACAGCGGATTCGACGTACTCCCATTGGCGGGAAGGCGAAAAAAGACAGCAGCGTCAACGGCACGCGAACCCCGGATCCGGCACGAATCGCGTCATTACCCTTCTCGAATGCGAATGGGCGCTTGATAGTTCACCATGTCGACGACGTTGCGATCTTGGACCGTTTCGCACTCCCACTTCCTCACCGGGCTGGCTCCTGATCGAGACCATCAGTGCGACAGGCACTTTGGTGCGCATGGATGCCAGAACCCGAGATGAGTCAGCGGCGGGTCCAAGTGCGGGTCGTCATCGCGGCGGGTCCACAGTTGCTACCGGCAGCGACTGTCCGGTGCCACGATCACCGGTCGAGAGGTGGTGATCCAGGGGCGGAGTTCGGCGGCTGTTCAGTGATAACAATGATTGCGGCAGAATGACTTTCGTTGATCCGCTGCCTGGCGTCGACGTGCTCGATACGCTTGCATCAGACCGCGACTCCTGTCGTTGCAATTCGATCGATGTTTGTCGTAACTGGTTGTGCCGCATGATGTCTGGTCGTGATCGATGATCGGTCACAACGTCCGGTCCGTACGCAAACACTGTGGTGGAACTTCGCTCGAATTATCGTTTGCTGGAGCTGTTCGAAGGTGCCCGGCGTTGTTCCCGCTGCGCCTCCGCACACGCGGCCGGGCTGATGTCGACACCGACACCGCGCCCTCCGTCGACCTGGCACGCGTCGATCAGGAAATGCGCGTTGCCGCAACCGATGTCGACGATCGACTCGAACTCGATCTCGCCGAGGATGGGGCAGCACCTCCGGCCGCAGATCCCGTTCACCGACCAGCGCCGTGCCGACCGCTACCCCACCGCACGTCCCGGTCGATATCCGAACCGAACGTCCGCCGACCGGTGAGCAAGTCGCCGAAGCGGTGCAGAGCGTCGCCGTGGCCGCCGGACGGCCAGATCAACAAATCTCCACTGGGACTATCGGTTCCGCACATCGACGACGGTTTGCCGACCGGGTACAGGTCTTGCGCACATGCCCGTTCGGAAATCGTCGGGCTGAGGGCGAAGGTATCGCGACAACGGCAACAAGCGGACACGGGGAGCCGGATGTGGCGCGGCAGGCTGATCTACAACGGTGTGCTGCTCGCGGCATTCGTCGCGAAGCTATCTGGTGTGGGACATCTTCGTCGCCACGATCGTCCTGGTGGCCGCAGTCAGCCTCGAGGTGCTGACACCTTGATCGGTGCTACCGTCAGTCAGTCGCGCGGCCCTGGTGACCGGGAGGGCGGCGTCGCCGAGTGAACTCTTCACCACGGTGCCCGGTGTGATGCCCGGAGTCTGTTCCCAGGCACCGGATTCCGTGAGCCACAGTGGGCCGGGCAGCGGGTCGCCGAGCTGCATGCCGCCGAATCTCAGCAGGTGCCTCTTCACCTCGTGCAACACCAGTCGCCCCAACAAAACAGGCACCGTGGCTAAATGCCACCGCGTCAAACCGGGCGGCGCCGCTGAAGATCACTCAGCAGGCTCGCCGCCAACGCCCGCCCCGCGGCGACCTCGTCGGCCAGCTCGGCTTCGGTATAGGCGTGCACCGTGAGATACACACACCCACCCGGAACAGCCGCGCCTCCGCCCGCGCGAGCTGGCGGCGTAGCCGGGTAGCGGCGGTGACCGGGTCGACGGGATCGATGTGCACGGCGACCTCGACCCGACCGGGATGCGACAACAGCGGCGCGAGCCTCCAGCGGTGGGCACCGAGGGGCATCACCGACCGCGCCGCACGAACCCGTCCACGACCACCGGTTCCGACGGCATTGTCGGCGCAGGCGTTGCGGTTACCGCAGGCGGTCACCAACAGCAGTAGTGGCGGTGTTGGGGTGATCGACCTGGGTCAGATGGGCTCGCTGTCGTCGCGGTCGCGGGCACCCGCAACCTCGCACTACGCACCCCGGCCGAACAAGACAGCCTCGTCGGGCAACTCGCGGGCTGGCTACACGCCCTGCGCCAACCCGTCCAGATCCTCATCCGCTCAGCCCGCCTGGACCTCAGCAGCCTGCACACCGCCGCCCAGGACATGTCCCCGGACCCGGACCCGGACCCGGCCGCCCACAACCACGACCACGCCAACCACCTCGCCGAACTGGCCGCCGGGGAGAACCTCACCCGCCGCCAGGTGCTGCTGGTGTGGCGAGAGCCCCTCGACAATCCCGTCGTCGCGACCGCCCGCGCGTTGGATTGCGCGGGCTACTCGGAGGTGGTCGGGCTCGGCGGGGGCTGTCGGCCGCCGAGCGTCGTGGTGCCGAGTCGCGGCTGTTACGCCGCATGAACGAGGCCGCCGACGCGCTCGCCCCGTTGAGGGTGACGGTCACCGCGCTCGATGCCGTGCAGGCCACCGCTGTTCTGACCAGCTGCGCCAACCCCGAGAGTCTTGTATCGGCCGCCGCCGACGTCGCACCGCGCGCCGCCATCATCATCACCGCCGCCGGATTCGCCGATACCGACGCCGACGCCGATCCCGACTCCTTCCCGTCCGATCCGTTCGCGCCCGAGGGCGGGGCGGGGTTCGCGCCGGAGCCGCTGACGATCGGCACCCGCCACCTCGAGATCGGGTCCGATTGGGCGGCGACTGTCGCGGTCACCGGATGTGCGGCGGTGGCCAGGAACACCAGCAGCGCTACCACGGCCCGGGTCGCGATCCACACCGAGTACAGGACGGCGGTCCCGACCCGGTGACATTCGTGATCCTGGGTGAGCGGGCCGCGCGTGACGCACTCGGCAGACGAGCATTCGATGCCGCCCTTCACGACGGTGCCTCACTGGATCTCGACGCCGCGATTGGTTACGCCTTGGGCGAGCAACCGCGGGCTGCGACTCGCGGTCCGGGATTGTCGGCGGAGCTGAACACTCGGGAGAGAGAAGTTGCAGACCTCATTGCCGACGGGCTGACCAACAAGTCCATCGCCGCCCGGCTGAGCATCTCCCACCGCACCGCTGATAGACACGTCGAACACATCCTGGTCAAACTCGGATTCACCAAGCGCGCCCAGATCGCTGCCTGGGTCGCTGCCGGAGCAGATCCACAAAATCGAGCACGCTCGAGTTGACTCGCCAACTGGTAGCTACGCGAAACCGATCCCGAACAAAGTTGACCCGTCGAATTATTTGAGTGGCAGCGGCGCCGCTTCAGTGAACGACAGCCTGGCTCGCCGACGTCATCGTGGAGTGGAGTAGCTGATCCCGGGCCCTCGCTGAACGTCGGCACTTTCGTGCGCCTTCGACAGCGCCGCCCAGCCCTTCGGGTGATCGACACTTGCGTGACCATTCGATGCTTTTCGCTGCCGTTGGAGTGACCGCTGCCATCGGTGACGAGGCTGACATAGAAGTCCATACGGTGCGGCGATTCGAAGGACGTTGCGGCGGCGCCCTCTCCCACCTTTAAGCAAATCAGCGGCTCCGCCGCATCGCCCAAAGACCACTACATCGCCTACGACATTCGAGACCGGCTCTGGCACCGGAGCCGCCGTAAAGAGACTCCGGTGCCACGCCCATATGCAGACTGGAGCGGCTGCCAGGGTCGGGTCAGGTACCGATGGGATGGGTGCTGCCGTATCCGGTGCGGACGGCGGCTTGCACGACATCTTGCAGCTGCGCGTCAGTGAGCGGTCGCGGCGCTCCGACCGCGGCCGCGTCCAGGTATATCCGGCTCGACCACTCGAGCAGGACGGCGTTGTCGAGCGCGGTCTCCAGCGAGTCGCCGACGGTGACCGACCCGTGGTTGGCCAGGATCGCGGCGTTCTTCTGCCGCAGCGCCGCCAGCGTCGAGGAGGCCAGCTCCTCGCTGCCGAACGCTGCGAACGGCACTACGGGCACCGCCCCACCGAGTAGCAGCTGTTGATAGTGGATCACGGGCAGCTCGGATGCGATGAGTGATACCGAAATCGCTGCGGGAGAATGAGTATGGACGACTGCTAGCTGGTGCGAGGAGCGGTAGACGCCGAGGTGGATTTCGATCTCCGAGGTCGGCCGCAGATGTCCGGCATGGTGGTTGCCGTCCAGATCGACCACCGTCACATCATCCGCGGTGGCCTCGGCGAGGGCGATTCCGGAGGCCGTGACGGCGACCAGGTCGCCGACGCGTGCGCTGACGTTACCCGCCGTACCGAGTACGAAATCGTGTCCCGCGAGTTGCCTGCTGGCCTCGGCAACTGCGGCTCGCACCTGCTGTATGTCCTTGCTGATCATTTGCTCATCTCCTGCTCCCTGTCGATGATGAACTGCTGCACGGTGTCAAGGGTGAAGCTGCCGAAGTTGCTGCCGAGTCCCTGCGCGACCTGGGCTGCGGTGGCATGACCCAAACGGGCTGCCTGCCGGGGTTCCTGACCGAGGGAGATCCCGCGCAAGAATCCGGCCGAGAACGAGTCGCCACAACCGCTGGTGTCGACGACGTCGACCGGGTAGGCAGAGACCTCGATGGTGCCGTCGGCGGTGGCGATCACGGTCGGGTTGGGCCCCGCGGTGGCGACGACGCAGCGAGCCCCGCGCTCGACGAGCTTGCGGCATCCCTCATGCAGCGTCGGAGCCCCGGTCCATCCGATCACCTGTTCGTCGTTGGGTAACAGGTAGTCGATCTCGGGTAGCGCCGCTTGGATGTAGTCCAAGGTCCCGGGAAAGCCGGGAGACAGGCTGTCGGCTGCGGTGACTGCCCCACCCTCGCGGGCGCGGCGCAGGATCTGCGCGGCGAGTTCTCCACCGTAGAATTCGACTCCGCCGAGGTAGACGATGTCGGCGTCATCGATGGCCTCCCACGGGATGTGTTGGGCCAGATACTGATTCGTGCCGATTACATGGAAGGCCGGACGTCCGCCATCCGGGCGGATCGGTAGGACCGATGCCGAGGTGGGCATTCCCGGCATACGGTGCAGCAGCGTGGTGTCGACGCCGTCGGATTGCAGCAGCATCGCCAGCATAGTTCCACTGGGGTCGTCGCCGATCACACCGGCCGTGCGCACCTGGGCGCCCAGCTTGGACAGGACCATGGCTGCCGCCGCCGCGGTACCCGCAGGGCTGATGGCGATCTGTTCGACCAGAGTGGCGCCCTGCCCTGGGGGGAGCGCCTCGACTGGTCGCACGAGGGTGTCCAGGACATGTGCTCCGATGGTGAGCGCTCGGACTTGTGCGTCGTTGCCTGTCATCGCGAACCTTTCGTGTTGGAGCTGCCACCCGCGGTGGTGGCCGGGGGACGGGATGTGGTCGGCCGCATGGTCGACAGCAGTCGGACCAGCCACCGGCCGAACGGGCTGTAGGGCGGTTCGATCAGGCGGGTGAGGTCCGGATGGAGTGGCTTGTCGAACACTGCCTTGTCGTGGCTGAACGTCGCGATCGAACGTTCACCGTGGTATGCGCCCATACCGCTGGGGCCGACACCGCCGAAGGGCAGCCCCGGTACCGCGGGATGCAGGATGGTGGTGCCGGAAACGATCGCGCCGGAACTGGTGGATTGCCGAAACCGGCGCCGCGTCGATGCCGATCCGGTGAAGACATACAGCGCCAAGGGTTTGTCACGCTCGTTGATGAAAGTGATTGCCGCGTCTGCGTCGGCGACCTCCACTATCGGCAGGATCGGCCCGAAGATCTCCTGCCGCATGATCGGGGAGTTCGGGTCGACGCCGCTCAGCACCGTCGGAGCGAGGTAGCGAGTGCCTTCGTCGACCTTCCCGCCCGCCACGACGGTGCCGTCGTCGAGAAACGCCCTTAACCGGGTGAGGTGGTCGCTGGAGACGATGCGCGCGTAATCGGGGCTTCGCTGGGGGTCGGCGCCGAACAGGTGGGTGATCGCCGAGCTGAGCGCGGCTTCGAGCGCGGGCCGGTTCCGCGGGGTGGTGAGGACGTAGTCCGGTGCGACACAGGTCTGTCCGGCATTGACGAACTTGCCCCACGCGATCCTGCGTGCGGCGACCTCGAGGTCGGCGTCCTCGTCGACCCATACCGGCGATTTGCCGCCGAGTTCGAGGGTCACCGGCGTCAGGTTCGCCGCCGCCGCCTCGAGGATGATCCGGCCGACCCGACCGCTGCCAGTGAAGAAGATGTGGTCGAAGCGTTCGCCCAGTAGCGCTTTCGTGGCGTCCACGCCCCCTTCGACCACCCGGACCGCCCGCTGATCGAGATAGCGAGGGACGAGCGTGGCCAGCGCTCGCGAGGTAGCCGGGGCCAGTTCACTGGGACGGAGGACAACGGTGTTACCCGCTGCCAGCGCGCCGACGAGCGGGCCCAGGATCAGCTGGAGGGGATAGTTCCAGGGCGCTATGACAAGCACCACGCCCAGCGGCTCGCGCACTACTCGGGCTTTGGCGGGCTTTAGCTTGGCCGGCACGTGCACGCGATGAGGACGCAGCCACCGTCGAAGGTTTGCCAGGGTGTGATCAATCTCCCCGACGACCACACCGATCTCGGTCATGAGCGCTTCGGTCGCGCTCTTGTGCAGGTCCTCGCGCAGCGCGGCGGTGAGAGCGTCTTCGTTGTCGAGCAGCAGCCGCCTTAGCCCGCGAAGCTGGTCGCGGCGCCATCCGTGTGGCCGAGTTACCCCGTGCTGGAATGTGTTTCGGAGTTCGGCGACCGGTGTTGTCATTGCTTCTCCGCCTCATCGGAGCGTTGCTGGATGCGCAGCATCTGACCGAGGACTGCGCGCCGCGCACGAGCAGGCAGGAGACGTCCGAACCCCACCAACGTGGCGAGCGGCCAAGGGAACGAATACGATTCAGTTGCTCGGGTGACGGCGCGAAGCATGTGCCGCGCGGCGGTGTCCTCGTCGATCTCACCCGGAGCAGGCATGCCGTCGCCCACTGTGGCTTCGGTGCGGACGAAGCCGGGGAAGATGGCGACGAATCGAATTCCGCTCGCGGCGTACTCGATTCGATAGGCGTCGATCAGCACGCGCAGTGCGGCCTTGGCCGCGGAATACGGTCCTGCCAAAGGGATTGCGTACCATCCGGCCAAGGAGTTGGTGTGCGCGACCGTCCCGGTGCCGCGCTCGCGCATGTGTGTGAGTACGGGCACCAGATAGTTGACCGCGACATCGTAGTTGGTGCGCATATAGCCGGTGATCGCGTCAGCGGTGAGCGTGCTCAGGTCGAGCGCGGGCGCACCACCGGCATTGAGCAATACCAGGTCGATACGTCCGTATAGGCGGATGACCTGCTCGACAACATCGCGTGCCGCCGCGGCATCGGTTGCGTCCGCCGGGTGCGCGGAACACCGATGCCCCAGAGCCTGCTGTGCGGCGACGATTTGATCCAATAGCTCCGTCCGGCGCGCTGTGATGGCTACGACCGCTCCAGCTTCGGCAGCGAGTTCGGCGAAGCGGCGCCCAATGCCCGAAGACGCCCCCACCACCAAAACTATTTTGCCGGTGAGGTCAGTGCGCGGCATTGGATCGCTCGGAGAGGATGAGGGCTTCCAGGGCACGCATCGAGTTGTCGAACTCGGCTGTCATGACCTTCGACAGCACCCGGTGGACCAACCAGCCGAATGGTCGGGGACGCAGGTCATAGTGGAACTCATAGGTCATCGAGGTGGCACTGCCGTCGCCGATGGGCGCGAACCGGAAGACGTTGATGACGTCGCGGAGCGGAGCGAGCCCCTCGGCGGAATCAATGCGCGAGCTCATCGGCTCGAATGTTCGGACGGTCCAGGTCGGGCGGGAGACCAAGGGGCCTATGGATCGGACCCGCTCGGTGAAGACGTCACCTGGCTTGGCTTCCCCCGGGTGCGCGTTCACCTCCAGTACGTTGCTGACCCATTCGCCGAAGCGGCTGGAATTGCTTGTGACGCCCCACACCTCCTCGGGGCTGACCACGAGGTTGCGGTGGACGCTTATGACGAATCGTTCTGTCACGAGAGTGCTCCTTCTGCTTCGATGATTTCGGTGGCGACTTGTTCGCCCGAACGGACCGCGCCGTCCATGTATCCGTTCCAGTAGTCGGAGTGTTCGGCGCCAGCCCAGTGCACCCGGCCGAAAGGAACGTCACGCCAGGGGCCCAACTCCGTCAGGACTCCTGGAGCCAGCACCGATGTCGGACCGCCCCGGGTCCACTCCTCTGCCGTCCAGTCCTTTTCGATCACGCTCGACGGCTGCAGTGCCCGGGGGCCGACAACCGCGCTGAACGCGCGCAGGACCGCACCGCGGCGTTCCTTTGCCGGTTTCGGGGCCCAGCCGCGCCACTGGCGCCCGCCGACAAACCCCATCAGCACACCAGGCCCCCCATCGGGTGGGGAGTTGTCGAACATGGAGCAGACCGGGAATGTTGGGTCCCGGAACACTGCCTGACCGGACAGGCCCTGCTCTCGCCAGAACGGTTCGGTATAAACGGCCTCGACCTTCGCAAGCGTGCCGAAGGCCATCCGCTGGAATAACGCCTCCTGCACCGCGGGTAACAGTGGATTCCAGGTGATTCGCGTAGCGAGTAGCGGCGGAACGGCGACAACGACCCGTTTCGCCCGCCAACTGCCCTCGTCGGTGTGGACAGCCACCTGGCTCGCGGTTTGATCGATCGCTCGCACCGGGGCGCTCAGAGTGATCGCATCGCCGAGCGCTTCGGCGAGCAGAAGTGAAAGTCTTTGCGACCCACCGACGAACCGCGATTCCTGGGCACCACCGGAAACATTCGTGATCCGGGCCATCGCGGCCGGGGTGTGCTCGTTGCCCGCACCGGCGAAATACGAGAGGCCGAACAATGCCGAGGCGTCGCTCGCTGTTCCGCCGAACGCCGAACCGAGCAGGACGTTGAGCAGATCGAGTCCGCCATCGGAGATCGCGCCGCGCCGCGCCCACGTGGTCAGTGTTTCGGCGTCGAGTGCCCGAGCATTAGGCGCGCGCCACGGTTCCGCGAGGGGAATTGTTCGTGACAGCCGGTCCAGGCGTGCGATGAGTCTTCCGATATCAGGCAGTGCGGTCGCATCCGGCGGCACACCGTGACTGAACCGGCGCGCCTTTCCGTTTTTGACATATGTGTTCGCGCCACTGTCGTATGCGGGAAAGGTGTCCACGCCCAGCTCGGCGGCCAGTTTCAAGACATGGTCCTGGGTCGGCCCAACGAATTGACCGCCGGCTTCGACGATGTGGCCATCACCGATGTCGTGGTTGACAGTCCGCCCGCCGACACGATCGCGGGCTTCGAGCACATGGACATCGAGCCCCTGCGCGCGCATGGCACGAGCTGCTGTCAGCCCCGCCAGGCCCGCGCCGACCACGATGACGTCAGCATGGCTACTCATCGGCTCACCTGCGGGATCGCGGTCTGCTGAGTGGGTTCGTCGAAGAGGCTGCGACGGCAAGGCGCCATAGAAACTCCTGGGAAGAGGTTGTGCGGTCTGCGCTTTCGATCAGCGGCAACCGGAATCGGTCCCACGACACTAGCCGAACTCTGGCCAGATGGCCAGAGTTTGAAAATGTCGGTACCGTGCTCCTATGAGCAACGGACGACGGATGCACTATGCGAGGGGTCGCGAAAGGCGGGATGAGTTGATCAACGCCGCGATTGCGATCATCGCCGAGCGCGGCCTCGAACGCGTGACCTTCCGGGCGGTGGCCGACTATGCCGGTTACCCCGCTTCTACGACGAGCTACTTCTTCGCCTCGGTCGACGAGGTGATCGACGCCGCCATCACCCGCGTCGCCGAAACCATTACCGGCAAGGTCGTCGCGCTGTTGCGGACAGCCCATTCAGGCGCCATTACCCGCGAACAATTAGCGGACAGCATCATCGACCTGGTTTCCAATCAGGACAACAACGATTCCATCGCCCAGTTCGAGGCCTATCTCGCCGTCCGACGCCGAAGCGAGTTGAGTCAACCCGTTGAGCGCATCATGGGTGTGCTCGAGGATGCCACCAAACAGGCATTGGAGATCTTCGGTGTCACGGATCCGCACATTCCAGCCAAGCAGTTCAGTGCCCTTATTGATGGCTTCACGCTGCAGAAAATCGCACGGCCGGGCGATCCTGACATCGACTGGGCGATGCGCGACCTCATGTTGCGGGTCCTCGACTCTTACGTCGGTACATCAAGGGCTGTTACGGACGGGGCACCACGACTGAGTAGCTGAGGAGCCTACGGCGGAAGTTGAGGAAAGTTCGACGTTCGCTGCGCCCTGCGCCGAAGGCAGACCCGCATTGCCCCAGGTTGGCCGGACGACGCTCGCCTGGGTTGGCAGCCGCTGTGCCGCGGCTGTAGAGCGACGATCACCTGTTGATCGCCGCTCAGCTGACAGGCTGCTCGATCGCTCGGGTATCGCGATGGCGAATGAACGGGTCTATGGCCTATCGATCGCACGTTCTCCGGGACGTCGAGTCGAAGCCCCGGAAACGTGCGGTCCAGAATTATTCGACGGTGGCCGCCGCCTCGTCGATCATGGCCTCGGCCATCGCGACCGCGTCGGCCGGTTCGGGTCTAGCCGACGAGGCAGTGAAATGCTCTAAGACATAGGCGGTTTCACTATGGACCGAGAGATCCAGGCCCGTCGCCTCGCTCTCCTCATCGACTCGGATGCCGCCGACCATCTGCATAACCTTGGCGATGACGAAGGTCACCACAAAGGTGTAGGCGAGCACCGCCAGCGCAGCCGCTGTCTGCCGCCACAGCTGGTCGAAGCCGCCGCCGTAGAAGAGTCCGGCCACCGCATTCGGCGCCGACGGATCGGCCAGCAAGCCGATGAGCACAGTGCCGAGAATGCCTCCCGCCAAGTGAATTCCGACCACATCGAGCGAATCGTCGAAGCCGAAACGGTACTTCAGCGACACCGCGAAGCAGCACACCGCACCGCAGGCCGCGCCGACCACGAGTGCGCCCAGCGGCGACACCGCGCCGCAGGCGGGCGTGATGCCAACCAGTGCCGCGATGAGGCCGGAAGCCCCGCCGAGGGTGGTGGCGTGGCCCTCCTTCAGCTTCTCGACCGCCAGCCAAGCCAGAATGCCCGCACAGGAGGCGGCCAGGGTGTTGAGCACGACCACCGAAGCACTGTTGCCGGAGGACAGCGCGGAGCCGCCGTTGAAGCCGAACCAGCCGAAGAACAGAATCCCCGCACCCAGCATGGTGAGCGGAAGGCTGTGCGGCCGTGGTGAATTCGGAAAGACATGGCGCTTGCCGAGCACCAGCGCGAGCGCGAGTCCGGCCACGCCGGCATTGATGTGCACTGCGGTGCCGCCCGCGAAGTCGATGGCCTTCAGCTTGTTCGCGATCCAGCCGCCGTGCACCGACCCGTCCTTGGCGTCGAACGCGAAAACCCAATGGGCGACCGGGAAGTAGACCAGCAGCGCCCAGATGCCCGCGAAGATCATCCACGATCCGAACTTCATGCGGTCGGCCACCGCGCCGGCGATGAGCGCGACCGTCAGTGCGGCGAAAAGCAATTGGAACGCCGAGAAGATCGCGGGCGGCAGTCCGGGTGTCGTCGGTGCGTCGAGCAACTTGGAGGATCCGAAGTACTCCATCGGGTCGCCTAGCAAGCCGAGACCGCCCACGGAGTCCCCGAATGATGCCGAGTAGCCGACGACGATCCAGAGCACGCCCACCACCGCGAGCGCGCCGAAGACCATCATGGCCATATTCAGTGTGTTCTTGACGCTGACCATGCCGCCGTAGAACAGCGCCAGTCCCGCCACCATGATCGACACGGCCGCGAAGGCGGCGAGCATCCACGCGGTGTCGGCCGCAGCAACTGCTTGCTCCATTTTGCACCTGACCTAGTGATTCGCACCAAAACGCTGTTCATGACAAGAATCAGCGTTGCCTGTCAGTGAACATCTACTTTTATTTCACCCGCCAGCACTGCTGTGACAAATCTGTTAACTAGCCATCGACCAGCAGGCGCGGTTTCATAGTATGCAACAATGATTCATGACAGAAGACAAACTACGAAGCTGAGGTGGCACCAGCATGACCGACACCGCTGAGTTCCTGATCATCGGAGGCGGACTGGAAGGGCTTGCCATCGCCTTCTCGCTGGCCGAACGCGGCGCGACCGATGTGCTGGTGCTGGAGCGAAACACCCTGTGCTCCGGGATGACCGGAAAGTCCAGCGGCGTGGTCCGCTGCCACTACGGCGCACCGTCACTGGCCGCCATGTCGTGGTGGTCGGTGCCGTTCTTCGAGAACGCCCGCGAAATCCTCGGCGACGACCTGGGTTTTCGACAGTGCGGATATGTGGTCGGCGTCGGCCCGGAGAATGTGGACCCGCTGAAGGCGAATGTGGCCACACAGCAGAGCATCGGCATCGGCGTGGAGCTCATCGGTCCGGCCGAGATGGCCGAGCTGTGGCCCGGCCTCCGGCTGGAGGACTTCGCCGCCTTCGCCTATGAACCACGTGGCGGGCGGGGCGAGGCATACCTGACCGGAATGGCTTTCGCCACAGTCGCCCGCCAACGCGGAGTACGCATTCGGCAGCAGGCGGCCGTCGCCGAACTGGTCGAGAAGGCGGGCCGCGTCATCGGTGCGCGCCTGGACGACGGATCGGAAATACACGCCGGAACCGTCATCGTCGCAGCCGGACCGTGGACGCCTACTATCACCGCCACTGTAGACATAGACACCCCGGTGAAAGCCCAACGCGCCCAACTCGTTCTGATCGATCAAGGCGAGCCGTTACCCCAGGTCCCTGTGCTCTCGGATCTCGCGAGCCTGCAATACCTCTGCCGCGAACCCAATGGTGAACTGCTGGCCGGCAATAGCGATCACGCCGTGCCGGAGTACATAGACCCGGACGATTTCGTGAACCGCGCCGATGACTCCACCATCGAAAAGGTCATCGGCAGGCTGGATCACCGTCTGCCGCACATGCCCGATCCGCGTATCAGCGGCAGCTATGTCGGCGCCTACGACGTGACGCCCGACTACAACCCCATCATCGGCCCAGCTCCGATGCCGGGCCTGTTCCTGGCGACCGGTTTCTCCGGCCACGGTTTCAAGATCTCACCCGCCGTCGGCCGCCTGGTGGCGGATCTGCTGTTGACCGGCAGCACCGAGCTACCGAATGTCGACGCCGCCGACTTCCGCTACGAGCGGTTCGCCGAGGGCCGCCCACTGCTCAGCCAGCACCCGTATGCCGGTGCCAGCGAAATGCGCTGAACCCCAACCTATCCGATGTATCCCGCTGTTCCAGGAGCCGACATGGCGATAGACACCCCCGCCGCGACCGTCACGGCAATCACCACCCACCCCTCCCTCGCCGAGCAGGCCCAGGCCAGCGGCACCGCCTTCATCCTGGCAGTGTTCACCACGCTGTCCGGCAAACCCTGCGCCAAACTGGTTCCGGTGCAGGCGGTGGACCAACTCGCCGAGGACGGCGTGGGGTTCGCCGGATACGCCGCGGGCATGATCGGGCAGCAGCCCCGTGATCCGGATCTGATGGCATTCCCGGACCCGGCGACCTTCACGCCGATTCCGTTCGTCCGCCCTGGATTGGCGATGGTGCACTGCACGCCGCATGTGGAGGGCAAACCGTGGCCATTCGCGCCACGGGTCATCCTGCAGCGCACCCTTGCTCGCGCGGCCGAGCGCGGCTACACCGTGAATGTCGGCGCTGAGATCGAGTATTTCCTGGTCGAACGGACGTCGCGGGGGCTGGCCCCGGCCGATGTCGCCGATGTCAGCCTGCAGCCCTGTTACGACGCGCGCGACGTGACGCGCATGTACGACCATTTGGCCGAGGTATCGCAAGCCATGAACTCGTTGGGCTGGGGTAATTACGCCAGCGACCACGAGGACGCCAACGGACAGTTCGAGCAGAACTTCGACTACGCCGACGCGCTCACCACCGCCGACCGCGTGATCACCGCCCGCTATCTGCTCTCGGTGATCGCCGAAAAACGCGGCATGAAGGCCACTTTCATGCCCAAGCCGTTCACCGACCGCACCGGGTCGGGCATGCACATGCACCTGTCGCTGTGGTCGGATGACCGACCGCTTTTTCCGGATGCCACAGACCCACGCGGTCTCGGCCTTTCGCCGACCGCATACAGCTTCCTCGCGGGAATGCTCGACCACGCCTGCGCACTCCAAGGCGTTATCGCTCCAACAGTGAACTCGTACAAGCGAATCGGCGCGACCAACACGACCAGCGGTGCGACCTGGTCGCCACGCCATGCCACCTACGGCGGCAATGATCGCACTCATTACCTGCGTGTCCCGGACCCACACCGAGTCGAACTGCGCGGGGCCGATGGCTCCGCGAACCCCTACCTGGCGATGGCCGCCGCAATAGCCGCTGGTCTCGATGGGATCAAGCGGGAACTGGATCCCGGAGCACCCGGTGAACGTCAGGGCGACATGCTCCCGATGACGCTTGTACACGCCATGGACGCGCTGGAATCCGATCCAGTGCTCACCTCCGCTCTAGATATCGCCGGTCCCGGCGTCGCCGCCTACTTCGCGGACCGCAAGCGCGAGGAGTTCTTCGCCTGGCACAACACGGTCTCCGATTGGGAGATCGAGCACTATCTCACTGCTTTCTGAACTGTCGAAATCCTTTGGAGGACATCATGTGCGGCATTGTCGGCTTGCACTTGCGCGACCCCGCGCTTTATCCATGCCTTGGCGAACTGCTCACCGGCATGCTGGACCAGATGTGTGACCGTGGCCCCGACTCGGCCGGGATGGCAGTCTATGGCGATCCGGTGTGGTCACCGCCCGGCACCGCGACCGTCTCGCTCCTGGATTCCCCACTCTCCGCAGCCGAACTCGCCGAGCAGCTCACGGCGACCGCTGGCGCGCCGGTCACCGCGCTGGATCTCGATCCGACCGTGGTGCTGAATTCCGTTGCCACAGTGGATGAACTGGTCGCGGCGGCGCGGAAAGTGGCCCCGCACGCCCGCGTCATCGGCTCCGGTGCCGACCTCACCGTACTCAAGGGTGTCGGCAATCCGACCGCACTCGCGCACCGCTTCGGGCTGCCGTCCGCGCAGGGTTGGCAGGGTGTCGCACATACCCGCATGGCGACCGAATCCGCGGTCACCGCGGAAGGCTCACACCCCTTCTCGGTGGGCAACGGCCAGTGTCTGGTCCACAATGGCTCGTTCAGCAACCACATGAGCATCAAGCACGAATTGCAGCGCCGCGGTGTCGAATTCGACAGCGAGAACGACACCGAGGTCGGCGCGCGATTCGTCGCCGATCAGCTGGCGCAGTGCGCGGACCTGGAGAAAGCGCTGCTGTTGTTGAACGAGGTGTTCGACGGCTTTTACACGCTGCTGGTATCGACCAGCGATTCCTTTGCCGTGGTGCGCGATGCCATCGCCTGCAAGCCCGCGGTGATCGCCGAGACCGACCGCTGGGTGGCCATGGCGTCGGAGTATCGCGCCCTGGCGAATCTGCCCGGCGTCGAACAGGCCCGAATCTTCGAACCCGAGCCGGAAGAGGTGTACATATGGCGGCGATCGTGACCGAGCGCACCATCTTGGATGTAGCCGAAAAGGGCACGCGTGCGGTCAATTCCGCCCTGCTGGCCGCCGATGCTCCAGCGAGGGCGACCATCGCGAACCCGCGAGGCGCCCATGCATTGGCATGCGGACTGGACCGCGACACCGACGTTGTCATCGAAGGCCACGTCGGCTACTACTGCGCCGGTATGAATCAGCACGCCAACGTAACTGTCAACGGCAGCGCCGGGGTCGGCGTCGCGGAGAACATGATGTCCGGCATCGTGCGCGTGTGCGGCGACGCCTCCCAATCGGCGGGCGCGACCGCACACGGCGGCCTGCTGGTGATCGAGGGCAATGCCGGTGCGCGCTGTGGCATATCGATGAAAGGCGTGGACATCGTGGTCGGTGGCAGCATCGGCCACATGAGCGCCTTCATGGGCCAGGCCGGCCGCCTGGTCGTGCTGGGCGATGCCGGTGAAGCGCTGGGTGATTCGCTCTACGAAGCGCGCATTTACGTGCGCGGGAAGGTCGCATCGCTGGGCGCGGACTGCGTGCGCAAACCCATGCTCACCGAGCATCTGGATGAGCTGCGCGAACTGTTGTCGAGGGCCGGATTCGACGCCGACCCCGCGGAATTCACCCGTTATGGCTCGGCCCGCCAGCTCTATCACTTCCATGTCGACAATGCCGGAGCGTACTGAACCATGACCAATCCCGCCCTGCGCGAATCCGCGACCTTCGACCGCCGCGCCATCGCCGAGATCCAGCGCGCCGCCGATACCGGCATCTACGACATCCGCGGTTGGGGCGCAAAACGCGCGCTTCCACACTTCGACGACCTGCTGTTCCTGGGCGCGTCCATGTCGCGCTACCCCCTCGAAGGCTACCGCGAACGCTGCGACAGCGATGTGATACTCGGGGACCGCTACGCCAAACGTCCACTGCACCTGGATATCCCGATCACGATCGCCGGCATGAGCTTCGGCGCGCTGTCCGGCCCTGCCAAGGAAGCGCTGGGTCGCGGCGCGAGCGCGGTCGGCACCTCCACTACGACCGGCGACGGGGGCATGACACCGGAAGAACGTAGCCAGTCCAAACACCTTGTCTACCAGTACCTTCCGTCACGTTACGGTATGAACCCGGACGATCTCCGCAAGGCTGACGCCATCGAGGTCGTCCTCGGCCAGGGTGCGAAACCGGGTGGCGGTGGCATGCTGCTCGGCCAGAAGATCAGCGAACGCGTCGCCGGCATGCGCACCCTGCCCCAGGGCATCGACCAGCGCAGCGCCTGCCGCCACCCCGACTGGACCGGCCCCGACGACCTGGCCATCAAGATCCTGGAACTGCGCGAGATCACCCAGTGGGAAAAACCGATCTACATCAAGATCGGTGCGACGCGCACCTATTACGACGTGAAACTGGCCGTGAAGGCGGGCGCGGACGTCGTGGTGGTGGACGGCATGCAGGGCGGTACCGCCGCCACCCAGGACGTCTTCATCGAACACGTCGGCATCCCCACCCTGGCCGCCATCCCGCAGGCAGTCCAGGCGCTACAGGAACTCCGAGTGCATCGCAAGGTGCAGCTCATCGTCTCCGGTGGGATCCGCACGGGTGCGGATGTGGCCAAGGCCATGGCGCTGGGCGCGGATGCGGTCGCCATCGGCACCGCGGCCCTGATCGCCCTGGGCGACAACAGTCCTCGCTTCGCCGCCCAATACGAGGCGCTCGGCTCCGCGCCAGGTTTCTACGACGACTTCCAGGACGGTCGCGACCCCGCGGGCATCACGACCCAGGACCCGGACCTGGCATCTCGTCTCGATCCGATAGAAGGTGGCCGCCGACTGGCCAACTACCTGCGCGTGCTCACCATGGAGGCACAGACCCTGGCCCGCGCCTGCGGCAAATCCCATCTGCGCAATCTCGAACCCGAGGACCTGGTCGCACTGACCGTGGAGGCCGCCGCAATGGCACGAGTTCCGCTGGCGGGCACGAACTGGATTCCGGGGGAACGTGCATGAGCGAGAAAACTTCATCGGACGCACCGGTTTTCGACTCGCTCTGGGCGGAGATAGCAGATATCGGGCACCACACGGGCACCGGCGGATATCGTCGCTTCGCGTGGTCAGACGCCGATCTCACACTGCGCGAATGGTTTCGCGGCTGCGCGGCCGCCAGGTCGATGGATCTCGAGGAGGATCGTAACGGCAACCTGTGGGCCTGGTGGCTGCCCAACAATTGGATCGGCGATCCGAAGGGAGCCTTCGTCACCGGCTCCCACCTGGATTCCGTACCCGACGGCGGAGCTTTCGACGGCCCACTGGGCGTCGTATCCGCATTCTCAGCGGTGGATCTCCTGCGCGAGCGCGGCATCGAGCCTTCGCTACCGATTGCGGTGGTGTCGTTTTCGGACGAGGAGGGCGCGCGGTTCGGCGTCGCCTGTATCGGTTCGCAGCTGACCACCGGCATGCTGGCCCCCGAGCGCGCACTAGGGCTCCGCGATATCGACGGAATCACCCTCGCGGAGGCGCTGACCCGAGCCGGCCGTGACCCCCACCGACTCGGGCCCGACTCGACGCTCACCGATCGTGTGGGTGTCTTCGTCGAACTCCACATCGAACAGGGCAGAGCACTGGACCTGGTCGACCGTCCACTGGCCCTCGCCTCGGCGATCTGGCCGCACGGCCGCTGGGAATTCGATTTCACCGGCGAGGCCAACCATGCCGGCGCCACCCGCCTGATCGACCGCCACGACCCCATGCTCGCCTTCGCCGCCGCAGTCCAGACCGCTCGAGCCGAAGCATCGGCCTGCCACGCGGTCGCCACTTTCGGCAAGGTCCTGGTATCCCCCAACGGCACCAATGCGATCCCCTCCCGCGTCCGTGCCTGGCTGGACGCCCGCGCCGCCGACCAACCCACCCTCGACGCCCTGGTCGCCCGCATCACCGCCGCGGCCTACGCCGACGCCACCGTAGAGGGCATCGACCTGGCCGTCCACACCGAATCCGTCACGCCCATAGTGGATTTCCCGTCCGAGCTCCGAACCCGCCTGGCCCGGGCCCTATCTCACCTGGGCGAGATTCCGGTCTTCCCCACCGCGGCGGGCCATGATGCCGGCATCCTGTCCGACCGTGTCCCCACCGCAATGCTGTTCGTACGCAACCCGACCGGCGTCTCCCATTCACCAGCGGAGCACGCCGACACCGCCGACTGTCACCTCGGCACTGTGGCCTTGGCCGATGTCATGACGGCCTGGGTCACCTGATCCGCCTTTCATACCTCGACGTGCTTGTCTGGATAGGCGGTGACGGCCAGGAACCGAATGGGCAGACGGACCAGTTCGCTGGGCCCATGCGCGCCTTCACCGTCGAGGAGTAACGAATCACCCGGGCGCAGTGTGTATTCGGAATCACCGTGGCCATACACCATGACGCCCTCCAGCATGTAGAGCAGTTCGGTTCCGGCGTGCTGGAACAGGGGGAAGGTCTCGCTGGCCTCGGTGAGCGTGACCAATACGGGTTCGAGCCGCTTGTGCTGCCCGCGTAGCGCCCCCAGCAACTCGTAGTCATGTCCCACGCGGGTACCACGACCGACGATCGCGGACCCGTGCCCAGCCGGGGTGAACACCGCCTCGCGTGCGCTGTCCGCGCCCCGGAACAGCGATGTCACCGGCACATCCAGTCCGGCCGCCAATCGTGCCAGCGTCGACAGGCTGCACGACGTTTGCGCGTTCTCGATCTTCGACAACATCGCCTTGGAAATCCCCACCTTGGCTGCCATCTCCCCGACCGACAGACCGCTCGCCAACCGCAGCGCTCGCACCTGCCGCCCAATGACCCGCTCCAACTCAGCGCCGGTCGGCCCGCCGTGTGAAACCTCCCGCTGCACCGGCGCGGGATCGCCCGTATCGCGGTGTTCAGGTCTCGGCAGCACAATGTGATCTTAGCCTTGATCTGCTGATATGGTTTCTCGCTGGTCCGCACGGGTCAGCGTGTCTGTGGTGCGTGGAGTTCCGGGACTTTCAGTAGCCGGTAGTCGCTGGTCAGCCCCACCCTCCATTGCTGTTCCGGGCCCGTCGGGACGGTCTAGGTTGGTCGAGAGTGCGGCGCGGTGGTGTGTCACAACTGCCGCCAAGTGGTGCCCCACGGCCAGTGAACCGGCAAGTGCAGCACAGATTTTCGCTGCCGACGGGTGATCCCAGCAGGGCGGGCGACAATCGTGCGACGCAACGTGGTTGCACGTGCTCTACTCAGTTGCGGGTCAGCGAGCGCGCAACCGGGTGATCGTGGTGCAGTACGACGGCTGCGGCGGCAACCTGCGCACCCTGATACTCGAGCCCGCAGTGCCCGACGGTTCCGCGGGAGCGCCGGTTCAGCGCAACCTGCAGAAGCTCACCGACCGGATTCTCAGCGTCGCTTACTCGAGGCGTTAATGAATGCTGAAGCACTACAACGAGCCTGACGTCGTGCTCGAGAAGCTCGGGCTCACACCCGACGACATCGACTTCGGGACCTTTCGACTACCTGCACGTGCAGGATCACCAGTGATCCTCGGCTCGACATCTGTCGATAGAACTCGTTGACTTGGGCTTTTGTTCGTCTAGTTCTGTTCTGGTCGGACCGCCGCATCCTGTGTTTCTTCCGTGGGAGTGATGCCCCTGGACCTGATCGGGCCCTCCAGACGGCGGATCACCGGAAGCGCCAGTAAGAAAGCGGCCGCGGGTAGAAGATATGTGAATCGCAGATCTGCACCAGTCGCTACGATTCCCGCGAATACCGCACCCGTGACAGCGCCGCCGTAATTGAACAGATTTACGCGGGCAACGATTTCGTCGGTTCGTTCGGGTAGGAGTTCACCGGCGGCCGTGAACGCCAGGGGCACGAGAGCACCGGTTGCCACGCCGGAGAGACCGAAGCCCAAGATCGCGACCCAGACATGAGGTCCGAAGACAACAGCGAAACACGCAGCTGCAGCAGTGGTCGCAGCGAGAGTTCCGATGAGCCTCCTACCCCAGTAATTCGCGGCATCGTCGATCACGAGCCGGGTAACCAAGACGACCCCCAGGTAGGCGGCATAACCAACCGGCGCGGCAGCCGCGGTGGTAAGCAGCCCCTCCGAGAGGTAGATCGTGCTCCAACTCGACACCGACGCATCCAGCACGTAAACGACAAAAATCAACGAGCCAATCGCGAAGATCGCACGGTGCGGAAGCACGGCGGAGGACCTGCAGGTACTGGCCGATGTCGACGCTGTACCCCCAGGGGGTTGCGTGTCGAGTCGAAACCAACCCGAGATGGCGACGGCGAGTTGTACGAATGCGATGACCGTGACGAGCCTGATCGGCGACACGTGAAGTGCTGCGAAACCAGAGGAGGCCAGGGCCCCAAGAATTCCTGCGGCCGTGAATACGGAATAGAACCGACCGAGCAACAAGGTTTCGCCACGCGACTGAACTGCCACTCCCTGCATGTTCACGGCCGCATCGACCATGCCCACTCCGAGGCCGAACAGGGTCGCGGAGGCGAGGTAGATCGGGAGGTAGTGGGTCGTACTAGTGATGAGCATGGCCGCGAACTGGACTGCGAATCCAGCGCAGACCGCAGTTCTACTGTCCCAACGAACTGAGACCCTTTCCGCGAGCATCGATCCCAACGCAGCGCAGATGCAGACTGCGAGCAGCACCGCTGACACGCCGACATCGGATAAGCCGACACGCTCCTTGATGGCTGGCATGGCTGTGACCATGGCCGCGTAGCCCAGTCCCTGTGCACCGTACGCAACGGCCACCCCAACAACGGCGACCTTCGATCGTGCGTTCGTCACTCGAGTACCAACGTGTTCTTGGAGAACTCACGAACACGCTCGAGCGAGTAGCTCCCTGCGCCAGTACCGAGACCGCCGGCAACCTGGGCAGCGGTGGCGTAGCCCAATTCGCCGCTGCCCCAAAGGTCCGATTTGAGCGAGCGGCCGCGAAGAAATCCCGCTGAGAATGCATCGCCACGGCCAGACGTGTCGACCACATCGACGTCATAGGCGGGAACCTCGGCTACGTCGTTGTTCGTGACGACGATTGCGCCTTTCGAGTCCCGGGCGACAACGACGCAACCGACTCCGGCAGCGACGATTGTTTCAGCCCCATCAATCAATTCGGTTGTTTCGGTAAAACCCAGAACCGATGTAGTTGCCAACATACGTGACACGTTGTCGGCAGCATCCACGAGGATCGCTTCGCGCGCCACTCGCCTGGCAGCGCTCGCCACGACACTCAGATCTTCTTCTTGCATGCGGTGAGGTTAGGGATATACGAGCCGCGAATGTGGCCGACATCTCGTCCATGGCGTATTTGCCCCCCTCAGTGGCGCAGAATATGCCCACGTGGCGAACGAGGATCTCCATTGAACACCGAGGAATTGCAACGCTCTCCCACACGTTGGGTTCCCCGGGCAGTTCGTAGCGATCAGGCGGTGCGGGCACCACAAGGAATCGAAGGCGGAACCATCATCTGTCGGGCGACATGGCGATCACTCAGCCAGACTGCGAGTGAAACCAGTCGGCGTACCCTGCCCCTGCAGCATCCGATTCTCTGGGCCAGCTGCTTGTCAGCTTTCTCTGTGTGGTCTGACAGCGGCCAGTGAATACTGGCTCTGGCGCACTTTCGATGGTGGCGTGCTACTCGACCAGGAGGACGCGGCGGCGCAGAAGATCGAAGTTGGCTCTGCCGAACATTTGCCGCTTCAGCATTTCACGCGGTTCACGTTGCCTTCGACAGCACCGCTACTCCACTCCAGCGTGAGGCCGTTGCGAACTGCATCATAGTCTTTGAGCAGGCCATCGGCGAAACTCGCGAGTTGTTTGATGCCGCTGTCCTGGGCGGCGGCGATCCACGTGTCCAAGTGTTTGCCGCCGCGTTCACGGACCATGCCCGCGAAGTCGGCGACATGCTGGTTGACCAGCCGCAGCGTGTCACACCCGGTCAGAATCT
>NZ_BDAZ01000074.1 GCF_001612725.1 Nocardia anaemiae NBRC 100462
AAACGCGGCGGCAAACACTTGGACACGTGGATCGCCGCCGCCCAGGACAGCGGCATCAAACAACTCGCGAGTTTCGCCGATGGCCTGCTCAAAGACTATGATGCAGTTCGCAACGGCCTCACGCTGGAGTGGAGTAGCGGTGCTGTCGAAGGCAACGTGAACCGCGTGAAATGCTGAAGCGGCAAATGTTCGGCAGAGCCAACTTCGATCTTCTGCGCCGCCGCGTCCTCCTGGTCGAGTAGCACGCCACCATCGAAAGTGCGCCAGAGCCGAGAAAGTCCCCACTGGTGGCCATCTGTAGGTCCCCGCTGGCTGACAATCGTTTTCGGCCAAGTGCTGCGTAAGCAGACCCTAGTGATGTGACCCGTGGTACTCCTTTATCGGCATGGAGCGATAGCCGTCGAGCGGAATGAGTCGACACCTCAGCGTGGCAATGTGATGGTCTGCGGACCAGAAGTGTTGCTGTCGGACACTTTGTCGTTGACGGCTGCGAATATTCCGGCGAATACGACGAGGCCGAACGCGATCAATAGTGCCGCGACGCTGGCGCGCAGCTTACTGAGTGCATCACCCAAGTCGGCGAGTGCTTTGATCACGTTGTCAGCTCCCAGCAGACTTTGCGGACGCGTCGCTTCGGCGAGACCGCCCTCAGCTGGCGTCGCGGGTGGCACTACCTTGTCCGCAACCTTCTCAACCACGTTCTTCGCGGCTTCCTGGGCATCCATCTCGCGTCGCAATGCGTACGCCGAATAGCCGAACAGCGGATCCTGCTGCGCCAAGCCCCCAAGCCATCGACGAGGTCGCCACCGCGTTCCGGCTCTCCGAGGGCGAACAACAATTCCTGCTCTCCGCCGCACGCGGCAGCGGCCTACTCGCAGTCGGCGCCGACCGGGCCGTCTTCGCATCCCTGGCCTCACCCACCGAGAATGCTTTGATCACCACAAGTCCAATGTTCGACGAATCTTTCGACAATCCCGACGGGAACTTCGACGTGGTCGAGGTGGCGTGATGGTCACCGAACCTTGGATTTCCCGATACTCGGGGAGATGTGGTGGTATGTCTCACTGCTGCTTGATGCCGGGCGGCTGGGGTAGAGAGGTATGTCTGTCACCTCGGCCATGTCCGCCGGAGTCGATCAATCAGTTTCGCAGGGTTGAGTTCCTGGTCGATGCGGAACAGGTAGCCGACCGGGGATTCCTGGATGGTTGTGCGGCGGTGTCCGCGCCATTGGGCTGGTGCCGTGACCACACAGGCGGCCAGTGCGGCCGGTCCGGTGATCGCTGGAGACAGCCCGATGGTTTCGGCTGCCATCCCGACCAGCGGGGGCAGGGCGACCGATTTGACGTTGACCATGGCACGCGCCGATTCAAGACCGATGCTGCGCAGCTGTTCGCGCAGTTGCGCCAGTTGTGTGCTGACGGCGTGTTGAACCTCCGTGCGCAGGTATTCCTGGAAGACGGGCAGGTCGCGTATGTCGTGGAGTTCGCTGAGTCGTTGCGCCTGTTCGGTCACGTAGTTGCGGAAGGCGTCCAGTTCGGTGCCGAACCGCGATCGGACCTCAACGATCTTCTCGATCGGCACCGTGTCGAGGTGGGCGGGTACCACGGTCTCGAATGCCAAGAGCGCGAACGCGTCCGCCAGATCCTGCTGTGCGTGAGATTCGTCGGTGCTGTCGAGAGGCTCGTTCACCAGTGCCTGGGCCAAGCGGTCCATGGTCCATCCCGACAGCGCGGAATGCGGCAGCATCTGATCGGTTACCGGGTGCAGACGATCCCCAGCGGCAATCTGCTCGGTCAGCGCGCACGTATAGACGGACGCCAGTTCGGGGTGCATCCCCACCCAGGTGCCGTGGTCCAGAGTGGTCACCAGTCCGGCCTCGACTGCCGCTCGTACGAGGTTGTAGTCGACTTTGCTGATGTGGACATAGCTCAAGCGTTCGTCAAACGCCTGTCGAAGTTCCGACGGGCGGGGCGACCTGTAGTAGCGGTCCAGATCCTGGTAGATGCCGGGCGCCAACGGCTTCCAATCGTCGATCCGGTTGAGCCCGAACCGGTTCCGCAGTTCAGAGGCGTGGGTGAGGATCAGATCCAGAAACGGCCCTCCGACGACGCGCCCGGCCCAGGGCGGCGGCGGAACGTCGATCAACCAGCCGATCTCGTCGTGGAGCACGCGGGCTGTCCGCGAATCCCTGACTGGGAACCCCGGGGGGCACAGCCTGCCCATCTTCGGCCAGTACAACGCGGAATACTTCAGCCACGCATCGTCGCGGATGTGGATGTACGGGTAGTACAAGGCAATCGGGTCCACCAGGTGCCCCTCCTCGACGTGGTGTTCGGCCACTATAGCGGCGTCGGTCGGCGGTCGAGGTCACTCGGTATGGCTGCCGGTCGGGACTTACGTGTCGGTGGTGGCCGGGAGGTCGCCGATGGCGGGGTGGTCGACCATGGTGGTGTAGCGGTAGGCCCGGCGATCGACAGGCCGAACAGGTCGCAGAGTCGTCGCAGGTCGCCGCTGGTGGCGTGGGCTTCGTCGAGGATGCGGTCCATGCGGATCGACTGGGCGGTCATGCCGAGGCGGCGGCTGATCCACCATGGGGTGACGGGGGTGGTGGTTGTCGCGTTGCGGTAGTGGATGAACAGGTGCGGGTTGGCAGTGTCCGGCCACTGGCTGTTGCGGTAGTCGAGGTAGGCGCTGACGCGTTGGCGGACCGGTTCGGCGAGCGGGACAGCCCGATCGGGCAGATGTACTCGTCCGTCGTGAATGTCGGTGATACGCAATGTGATCAGCTGACGTACGCGCACGGCGTGGAAGGCCAGCAGTCCCGCGAGCGCTGCGCAGGTGGGGTCAGGCGAGGTCAGTGCTGCCCGCAGCCGGTCGAGATCGATCGGTGCGGGCGCGACCGGATGTGGTTTAGCGACACTGATGCGGGCGGTCGGGTTGACGAAAGCGAGCTTGCGCGCCTTAAGGATTCGGAATATCGATCGCAGGCCCTGCAGCGTGGTCGAACGAGCGCTGCCCTGCGCGGGCAGGGCAGCGAGGACGTCGTCGCGGCCGATCTCTCGCAGCGACGAGTGATCGACGGCCCAGCGACGCAGGGTCGGCAGGGCGAAGCTGAGTTGGTTTTTCACGGTGACCTCGGCGCGGGGAAGGAACCGGGGTGGAACGGTGCTGCCGTGGCGGGCGATGTCGAACCAGACGTTCAACTCGCTGCGCATCTGTTCGGGCAGCAGGCTGATCTGGGTATCGAACCAGCGCACGATCGGTGCGATGCGGTCATCGGCGAGCATGTCGGCGGCGGTGATCACGTCCAGTACCGGCCGCACCGGCAGCCCGATGCTGGACATCGCCAGCACGTCCGAGGCGCGGATCGCCGCGCCGGGGGTGTCCTGGGTGCCCAGCAGGATCCGCACGACGCGCTGAACTTGCTCGGTGACCGAGACGCTCCAGCCGTGGCGAGTGGCGTGGGAGCGGACGAACTCGTGCCAGGCCGCTTCCTGTGCTGGGTCCGGTGGTGGCACGAATCCCCGTGTGCGGCCTGTGGCGAGGTCGCGGGGCGGCTCGAACATTGTCAGCTGCTGATATGGCACCGGCCTCAGTAGCGACAGATCCGCCGCTACCGTGGTGCGGATATAGGTGCCGCGCCCGGAGCCTTTGCGTTGCCACAGCCCGGCGATAAACAGTTGCTGCCCAATTCGATTCGCTTCTACGAGGGTGAATTTACTTGCGCGGCAGTCGAGTTGGCGTGCGATCAGTCCGCGTTGCTTGTGACACAACCGGCACGACCCGTTCTCGGCGACGGCGACTCGTCGACCGCAGGACAGGCAGTCCGCGACCCGGGGGTGGTTCTCCCGCCAGGATCGGCATCCCGCACAGATCCAGCCGTTGGTGCGCAGCACGCCCCACGCGCAGCAGTCGGGACACGAATCCACCACCGGCGCAATCGGATACGGCAACAGTCGGGCCGGGGTGCGTTCTCCGGGGGCGTCGGGGTGGCAGCGGGCACACAGTCCACTGGTGTAGTAATCGCTGATCGAGCCGCATCGCCGACACGGCGGCGGGGTGACCGGCCCGCCGGGCCAGCAGTCGAAGCAGAACGGAACTTCCCGCATCGCCGGTGGGCGTACACCGCATCGGGTGCAGCGGTGCCGCTGTCTGCTCATGCCGGTGGCAGTGACCGATGCCGACCCAGCCGAGGCGTGACCAGCGGCTTCGCCTCGCCAGTGCCAGTGCCGGCGTGGCCGGGTTTGCGGGCGGCGACCTTGCCCGGTTCACAGATCAGCAGATCCGACGGTGTGCAGTCGAGCACCGCGCAGATCACGTCCAGATCGTCGAGACGGATCGTGGTCGGATCACCGATCCACAACGCCGACATCTTCCCGGCGCTGATCTCCAGTCCCGCCTCGGCCAGACGCCGCCGCATCTCGGTCGACTTCCAGATCCCCGCTTCGGCGGCCTTCATCCGCAGATTCCACCGCATCGGTTCACCTCGTCTCCGTCCGCGTCAGTCCCAACCGCGCCGATACCCGCTGGTTGGAGCGTTCCCATGCGCGTTCGACATGGTCGGCCTGGACATGGATATAGCGGGTCGTGGTCGAGAGCCATTCGTGTCCGAGGACCTCCTGGATCGCCTTCAAATCCAGCCCCCGCGCATACAGCGACGACGCACAGTAATGACGCAGCGTGTGCGGCGTCTGCCGGTCCTGCCATGTCGGCAGCCAGCGGCCCGTCGCCTAAGCCAGCCCACGCCGCAGGCAGTGATCACCGGCCCGGCCGCAGAAGCCGGTATGTGGATCGGGGCGTTCGCTGGGCAGCAACGGCGCGTCCGGATGCTGCCAGTCGTCGCCGAACTGGTGCCGCACCTCGCCCAGCCACCAATCCAGCAGCTCGCCGACCTGGTTGATCGCTGGCACCAGCCGAGTCTTCGGGCCGCGCCCGCGGCTGCCTTTGCCGTACCGCACATGCAGTTTGCCGTACGCGCCCAGGTCGCGTCGCTAATCGCGGATGTCGAGCATGTAGGTCTCCCGGATCCGCAACCCGCCCCGCCGCCACAGCGACGCAGTACCGACCCCAGCGAACTCGCCACCAGCGACAGCGTCGACACCGACATCGATCTCGACCGGGTCCGGCCACTGGCACCGCTCACCGAACCCGACCCCGGCGACACCGCCACGGCAACCGCAGACCTCGCTGACGACGACATCGATGACGACAGCGGACAAGAGGTATTCCTCGATGGGCGGGCAACATGAGCCCGGATTCGCCACATGCGCGGTGCTGTCGCCGATCGCGGGGACCGGATTCACGCACCCCGATGGAGGGGGCGACACCCACACCCGACGCCAAGACCAGATCAGCTGTCGCGCCGCCCGAATGCGCGGCTGTCGCCAGTTCGCGGCGCGGCCGGATTCCCATGTGCCCGACCCGGAATCAGCGGCACCACGTCCCGCACGAGTCGCGGCCGAACATCGCGCAGGAACCCGCACAGGTGGCGCGAGCAATCCGGGTTCGCTTGACACAGCCGGTTGTAGGGAGCGTTCATGGACCCGCATTCGGGGCACGAAGGAAACAACATCGACACAGGAAAGGAGATGAAATGACCCACACACCAAAAGAACTCGACTTCTCCAAGCTTTCACAGAAGTCGCCGTCGTCGCGCCGTAATGCGAGCGACATTTGTCCCTTGCTCGCGCGGGAACTGCCGAACGAAGCATGACAACCAAGAGTCCGTCCCGAAGGGCCAGCATGGATATTCCACCCGCACAAACAGATCCGACCGATGGTAAAGATGCAAGTGAGGAAATCCCAGCGGAATCGCCTGTGGAAAGGGAACTTACAGTCGCGGTACCAACCGACGCACCGGTACTGTCGCCGTTCGCCGCAGCCCGGCTACTACATCTCGTTCGAAATGTTGCGATCACCTCCGACTACTTCGCCGGTCTGGAAGCCGGAGGAGACGACTATGGGAGCCGAGCAGCCTGATGAAGCTTTTCGCATTTCTGGGCCGAGTGTCCACCGAAGATCAACAGGATCCGGAAACCTCACGCAACTGGCAGCTCGCCAGAGCCCGGGCGTTGACCGAGCGGCACGGCGATATAGTCGCCGAATTCTTCGACGTGGGGCAGTCGCGCTCAATTCCGTGGAAACGTCGCCCGAAAGCCTCCAAGCTGCTCGAGTTACTCAAGCAGCCTGACCGAGGATTCGACGCCGTCGTCATCGGAGAACCGCAACGTGCCTTCTACGGCAACCAGTTCGGATTGACCTTCCCGGTGTTCACCCACTACGGCGTCGAGCTGTGGGTGCCCGAAGTCGGCGGTCCGATCGATCCGGAGTCCGAGGCGCACGATCTGATCATGTCGGTCTTCGGCGGTATGTCGAAGGGGGAGCGCAGTCGGATCAAGATCCGAGTCCGAGCGGCGATGGCGGCCCAGGCTCAGGTTGAAGGACGTTATCTCGGCGGACGACCGCCCTACGGTTATCGTCTCGCTGACGCCGGTCCTCATCCCAACCCCGGCAAGGCCGCCGAGGGAAGACGACTGCGTCGCCTCGAAGCCGACCCGCAAACGGCTCCGGTCGTGCGACGCATCTACAGTGAGTTCCTTTCGGGGATAGGCATCTTCGCTATCGCGCAGCGCCTGACAGCCGACGAGATCTTGTGCCCCTCGGCTCACGACCGCAAGCGCAATTCGCATCGCTCCGGTGCTGCCTGGTCCAAGAGCGCTGTCCGGGCGATCCTCGCCAATCCCCGCTACACCGGTCACGAGGTGTGGAACAAGCAGCGCAAGCAGGAGTCGCTCATCGACGTGGACGACGTCGCCCTCGGCCACGACACCCGGCTGGCATGGAACCGGAAAACCGACTGGGTCTATTCCGATCACCCGGTGCACGACGTGATCATCACGAAAGACACCTTCGAGCAGGTACAAGCTCGATTCGCATCGCGAAGCCCACGATCACCCCGAGCAACCGTTCGCCGCACCCACCCCTATGCCTTCAAGGGCCTCGTGACACACCACGCCTGCGGACGCAAGATGCAGGGCAACTGGTTCCACGGCGCGGCCTTCTACCGATGCCGCTATCCACAGGAATACGCCATCGCCAACAGCCTCGAACACCCCACCAACGTCTTCTTGAAAGAAGACATGCTCATCGACCCCATCGACAACTGGCTCGCCGAGGTGTTCGAACCCGAAAGAGTCGAATACACACTGACTCAGATGGAGTCCGCTCAACCCGATACGACGGCGACATCGGACCCACTGCGCCGAGCGATCGCCGAATGCGACCGCAAACTCGCCCGACACCGCGCCGCTCTAGAAGCCGGTGCAGACCCCGCGATGGTCGCCGCGTGGAGCAGCGACATACACCGCGAACGGACGGTCCTGGCCGCTCAACTCACGGCAGCGACGAATCACGCCGTCCATTCTCAACGAATGAGCCGCGACGAAATCCGTCAACTGGTAGATGCACTAGGTGGAATCCTGGTGATACTGCGGGCCGCCGACCCCGGCGACAAGCTGGAGGTATACCGGGAACTAGGGCTGAAACTCACCTACAACCACGACCACGTGGTTACGGCCGAGACGAACCCACGGCCACGGGTTGGCGTACTGTCTGTGTCCGGAGGGGGACTTGAACCCCCACGCCCGATAAAGGGCACTAGCACCTCAAGCTAGCGCGTCTGCCATTCCGCCACCCGGACCGGTGTGCTCAGCAAGGTTATCGGATGTGGCGGCGTTGACCAAATCGCGGGTTTAGCTGGTAATTGTCCGTGTCGCGCGGCTGTCTTGCCGGAGCGGGCGACGAGTACCTACTATTCAGGACAGTACTTACCGATACGCATGTGGACGGGTAGCGATGGGCGCCAAAAGATCCGGACCGTACTTCTGCGGTATCGACGCGGCGATGGATGTGGTGGGCGGGAAGTGGAAGGCGCTGATCCTGTGGGAGTTGGCGAATCATGGCGTGCGTCGCTTCGGCGAATTGCGCCGCGGCCTGCCAGGTGTATCGGAAAAGATGCTGATCCAGCAGCTGCGGGAGCTCGAGGAGGACGGCATCGTGGATCGCGAGATCTACCGCGAGGTGCCGCCGAGGGTGGAGTACCGGCTGACCGAATTGGGCACCGCCTTGAACGCGGCGCTGGAACCGCTGGGTGCGTGGGGTCGCGATCGCATCGACCGGATCGGCGCCGAGCGCGTCCACCTCTCTACGTGAGGCTCAGCCCAGGATCGGCAGGGTGCGTTCCTCGGCCAGTTTCGACAAGGCCTCCTGCATGATCCCGGTGACGTACTCGTAGCCGCGGTCCACATCCAGTTCCGATCCCAACATCTCGTGCAGGTCGATCGGCGCCAGGAATTCGACGGTCACTTTCGTGGGCAGCGGAATGTGCCCGGCGAGGTCGCTGATGTTCAGTCCCCACGGCAGCGCCAGCGAAATCGGGAACACCTTCAATCGCAGTGTCCGATCGAGTCGCAGTAGCCGGGCAATCCGGTCACCGCGGGTGAGCATCAGGGCGTTCTGCTGGGCGCCGTAGTTCACGAACGGCACGATCGGTACGTGTTCCTCCCAGGCCAGTCGCAGGAATCCGGTGCGTCCTGCGAAATCGAGCCGGTCCTCCTCCCAGGTCGGGCGGTGCACCTCCCAGTCGCCGCCGGGGTACACCAGCACTGCCGCGCCACTGCGCAGCGCCGCCTTGGCGCTGTCGGGATCGGCCGCCACGGTACCGAAGCGCGACAGGAATGTGCCGAGCAGCGGTACGGCCATCACCAGATTGTGGGCGAGTTGATAGAAGGGGCGTTCGGGTCCGAAATAGTGCGCGAACGCGAGGGTGGTCACGAGCGCCTCGGGCGAGACATTGCCGCCGGAGTGGTTGCCGACCAACAGTATCGGCCCGTCCTCGGGGATCTGTTCGATCCCGCGCACCTCGGCGCGGAAGTACGCGCGAGCCAGCTGCCAGGACGGTCCGATGGTGTGGGCGATGAATCCGGGATCCCGATCGTTCATATCCGCCTTGGGAACCCTTGCTCGCACCTGCCGGGCGACCCAGTCGGTCGCGCTGTCGATGGGCGGCAAGGGCAGGTTCGGCAACTTCATGGGTTCGGCTTTCCGGTCAAGGCGTCGACCGAGACATACCCCGCAATGTCACGACCACACCGCGTTCGCGATTGCGATCAGCGTGAATCGACCCGAACCCGTGGGCGATCGCGCACCTCGTGACGGCGGCGGTGGCCGTGCCCGTACCGCTATGGCGTCATGCGGGCGGTGTCAGGTGGTAGGAAAGGGTACGTGTCTGCAACTGGCGAAGTATCCGGTCCGAACACCACATCTCGTGCCGTGTCCGAGGTCGTCGAATTGGTCAGTACGCTGATCCGGTTCGACACTTCCAACACCGGGGATCTGGCCACCACCAAGGGTGAGCGCGAATGTGCGCAGTGGGTGGCCGATCAGCTGCATCAGGCGGGGTACACCACCGAGTACGTGGAGTCGGGCGCACCGGGTCGCGGGAATGTGTTCGCGCGGTTGAAGGGGGCCGATTCGAGCCGCGGCGCACTGCTGATCCATGGGCATCTGGATGTGGTGCCCGCCGAGGCGGCGGACTGGAGTGTGCACCCGTTCTCGGGGGCGGTGCGCGACGGTTATGTGTGGGGGCGTGGCGCGATCGATATGAAAGATATGGTCGGCATGATGCTGGCCATCGCGCGCCAGTTCAAGATCGAGGGCACGGTGCCCCCGCGCGATATCGTCTTCGCCTTCCTCGCCGATGAGGAGAACGGCGGCAAGTGGGGTTCGCAGTGGCTGGTGCAGAATCGGCCCGACCTGTTCGACGGGGTCACCGAGGCGGTGGGAGAGGTCGGCGGTTTCTCGCTGACCGTACCGCGCCCGGACGGCACCGACCGCAGGTTGTATCTGGTGGAGACCGCCGAGAAGGGCCTGGGCTGGATGCGGTTGCGCGCCAAGGCCCGTGCCGGTCACGGCTCGTTCCTGCACGAGGACAATGCCGTCACGATTCTGGCCGCGGCGGTGGCGCGGCTGGGCAAACACACCTTCCCCCTGGTGCTTTCGGATTCGGTTGCCGAATTCCTGGCCGCGGTCGCCGAGGAGACCGGCCTGGAGTTCGATCCGTCGAGTCCCGATATCGAGGGTCAGCTCGCGAAGTTGGGCACGATCTCGCGCATCATCGGTGCGACGCTGCGCGATACCGCGAATCCGACCATGCTGCAGGCGGGTTACAAGGCCAATGTGATCCCACAGACCGCCGAGGCGGTCGTGGACTGTCGCGTGGTGCCGGGACGACAGGCCGCGTTCGAGCGTGAGGTGGACGAGCTGATCGGCCCGGATGTCGAGCGGGAATGGATCACCAAACTCGATTCCTACGAAACGACCTTCGACGGACATCTCGTCGACGCGATGAACGACGCCATCCTCGCCCACGACCCGCAGGGCCGCACCGTGCCCTATATGCTCTCCGGCGGTACCGACGCAAAGGCCTTCGCCCGCTTGGGTATTCGCTGCTTCGGTTTCGCACCGCTGCAGCTGCCGCCGGAATTGGACTTCACCGCACTGTTCCACGGCGTCGATGAGCGGGTTCCGGTGCGGGCACTCGAATTCGGCACCCGGGTGCTGGAACACTTCCTGTTGAACAGCTGACGATCGAAAGGACCCATCGTGCCCGACTACTCCTACAATCCGTACGACGCGCTACCCGAGGTGCCCGGCTTCACGGTGACCTCGGAGGATGTCGCCGATGGCGAGAGCTTCGGCAACGACCAGGTCAGCGGCGTCTTCGGCGCGGGCGGCAAGGATGTCTCGCCGCAGCTGTCCTGGTCCGGATTCCCAGCGGGGACAAAGAGTTTTGCGGTCACGGTCTACGATCCGGACGCACCGACAGCCGCCGGTTTCTGGCACTGGGCGGTAGCCAATATTCCGCTGGGCACCACCTCGCTGCCGCGCGGGGCGGGCAGCGAGGGTGGCGTGCTGCCCGAGGGTGCGGTCACATTGCGCAATGACGGAGGGTTCCCGGGATTCGTCGGTGCGGCGCCACCGGCCGGACACGGGTACCACCGCTACTTCATCGTCGTGCATGCGGTGGATGTGGAGCGGTTGGAGATCGACGAGAACGTCACCCCCGCCTTCCTCGGTTTCAACCTGTTCTCCCACACCCTGGCGCGCGCCACCATCGTCGCCAAGTACGAGGTCGCCTAGCACCTGCCGACAATGACTGTGGCCCTGAGCTTTTGCTCAGGGCCACCGGTCGTCAGGAGACGTTCACCACCGATTCGGGCAGCGGGGTGGTGTACAGGGAGGCGATCTCCTCGGCGTATTTCGCCGCGATCGGATTGCGCTTAAGCTTCATGGTGGGGGTCAGCTCGTCACCGCCGGGCTCCCATGGTTGGCCCACCACGGTGAACCGCTTGATCTGCTCGACTCGCGACAGCTTGCGGTTGCCCGCGACGACCGCGGCAAGCACCTCGTCGAGGATCTCCTTGCGGGTAGCCAGTGCGGCCAGATCGTCGGCGGGGGCGTCGATTTCCTTGGCACGGATGGCGGCGGTGTCGGGATCGAGCACGATCAGCGCGGAGATGAACGGTTTGCCCTCACCGATCGCCACCACCTGACCGACTAGCGAGGAAGCCGCCTTGACCGCATTCTCGATATTGGTCGGGGAGATGTTCTTCCCCGACTCGTTGATGATCAGTTCCTTCTTGCGATCCACGATGCGCACGTAGCCGTCGGCATCGATGGTGGCTACGTCGCCGGTGGCCAGCCAGCCGTCGGCGTCGAGCGCCTCCTTGGTCTTATCGGGCTGCTTGCGGTAGCCCGGGGTGACGATCGCGCCGCGCACCAGCAGTTCGCCGTCCTCGCCGAGCCGTAGCTCGAGGCCTTCGACGGCCCGGCCGACCGAGCCCGGGCGCGGCTTGTCCAATTCGGTGTAGGTGGCCACACCGGTGGTCTCCGACATGCCCCATACTTCGCTGACGGTGAACCCGAGTCCGAGGAAGTATTCCAGGGTTTCGGCCGGGATCGCGGCGGCACCGGAGGCGGCGACCTTCAGGTTGTCCAGGCCGAGCGCGGCCCGCAGCTTCGACAGCACCAGCGCGTCGGCGACCTTGTACTGCGCGGCGAGCACCGGGCTGCGGCCCTTACCCGCTAGATCGGCGCGCGCGGCGGCGACGCCGGTATTGATGGCCCAGGTGGCCAGCGCCTTCTTCACCGGGCTCGCTTCGGTGGCGAGCTTGCCGTCGATACCGGCCTTGATCTTCTGCCACACCCGGGGCACACCGAAGAAGATGGTGGGGCGTGCGTCCGGCAGCGCGGCGGCGATTTCGCGCGGATCCGGCACACAGGTGATCAGGATGCCGGTGAGCAAACTGATGGCATGTCCGGAGATGCGGTCGGCGACGTGCGCGGCGGGCAGGTAGGAGATGGCGCGATCGTCGAAGCCGACCCGCAGCGGGCCGTTGACCAGCGCGATGATCTGGGCAAGCACATTGCGGTGGGTGATCTCCACGCCCTTGGACGGGCCGGTGGTGCCGGAGGTGTAGATCAGCGTGGCGAGGTCGTCCGGGGTGACCGCCTGCCAGGCGGCGTCGAAATCGAAATCGGCCGCCGGATTCGCCTCGAGATCGGCCAGGCTGACCGTATCGGCGGCCGGTCCGTCCACCAGCACGATGTGCTCGAGTTCGACCCCCGCGCCCTTGATCACGTCGAGGAAGGCGCGCTCGGTGATCACCACCTTGTTCTCCGCGTTGGTGAACAGATGCGTGATCTGTTCGGGGGAACTGGTGTTGTAGATCGAAAACGGGGTGGCGCCCAGATGCAGTGCGGCCGTGTCGATCAGATTGAATTCGGGCCGGTTGGTGAGCATGATGCCGACGGTGTCGCCGTGGCCGACGCCGAGTCCGGCGAGTCCGGCCGCCAGCGTGCGCACCCGCTCGCCGTATTCGCGCCAGCTGATCTCCGTGGTGCCGCCGACCGTGCGCAACGCGACCTGCTCCGGTCGCAGCTTCACGGTCTCCTGGAATGCCTCCGGCATCGTGTACACCGTCTTGCCGGACTCGTGCGCGAAACCGATTTCTGTTGTCGTCATCTTCCCGTTTCCCGATATCTCTGCGTGAACCGCGCCCGGCGCGACCGCATGGTTTTCCACACGGTTCGAGAACCGCTGCTCCTGATAAATTGCAAGCGACTCTATCTCATCGTGTCACACGGTGGGATGACACCATGTGGCGCGGCTCACTCATGGTAGCCAGCGCGGGGTAATCGTGTGCGTTACTTCGATACGGACGAATCGGACCCCTTTATCGCGCCTCTACGGCAGATTCGCGCCTCGCAGCCAGATCCGGCGAAGCGATCGGTCGACTTTCGCGGGATTGTTCGTGAGCAGTCGCACTGCGATGAGTCCGAGACTCTGCAGGCTTTCGGCCGCAGCGCTTCCCCACGCCGATTTCGCCGCGCCAGGTCGATCGAGCGACATCGGCGCGCTCGCGCTACCGATGTCCGTGCCGCCCGGAGGTCCGAATGTCTTGACTCGCAGACGGATTCACTGGCTGGTCGCGATGGGGAATTCGGCAGTTACGCACCGACGTGGTGCGCACCGGCGTTCGCCATTGTGCGAGCACGTCGGCGGCCGATCCGGCGAGGTGCCGCAGGATTGGATTCTGCTGGCGCGCCGATGTCACCCGATACCTCGCCCAGGTCCGGATACCGATAGCACGGCCGCTCGACATCGACCACCGATCGACGCGCCGCGGGGCGGATTCGTCGAGCGGGTCGGTACCCACGCCGGTCGGGCCACATGCAAAGACCCAGCACCACCAAGCCCGTGGCCGCCGAAATCGTGGCGACGCCCAGGTATCCGAGCAGCGCCGAGGGCAGCGCCATCACCGGAATCGCCACGGATGCCAGGTGAATACGGGTGCGTCGCTCCCGGCCGACGTGCTCGACCGGCGAAACAGCCGGCAGTCGCGGGATGTGGTGTCCGCGATGACGCCGTTTGGCCTGCAGATATTTTCGTGCCCGCTCGCTGCGCGGCCAGGTGTGCAGCGGCACCCTGGTCACCGTGAGTCCGGCCCGCTCCAGCGGTTCCACCTTGTCGGGATTGTTGGTCAGCAGCCGCACCGATGTGAGCCCGAGGTCACGCAGGCATCGGGCGGCCAACTCGTAGGACCGCGAGTCCGCGCTCAGCTCCAGTCGCGCATAACTGGCGAAGGTGTCGAGGTCGAAGCGTTCGCTGGTCTGTAGCCCACGGGCCTTGTTGATCAGCCCGGCGCCGCGGCCCTCCTGTTCCAGATAGATCAGCACGCCCGCGCCCTCGTGCTGGATCATGTCCATGGCCATATCGAGTTCGGGGCCGCAGTCGCAGTCGTCGGACCGCAGCGCGTCACCGTAGAGGCAGCGAGAGTGGATCCGGACCAGACAGCCATCGCTGATTGTGGGGGATCCGTGTGTCGCCTGACCGAAGACCAGTGCGTGCCCGCCATCGACGCTGTGCGGTATCGGCACGACCCCGACCTGTAGTTCGCGACCCCGGCGGGTCAAGCGGTGCCCGGTCTCATCGAGGCTAGACGCCGCTTCGGTCACGCTGGTCCTCCGATACATGGGATGAACTTGCAGGTGATGTGGCCTCGCCGTCGATCGCCGTAACGTCCGCCCGTGACGGGTGCGAGCCAATTTACACACCAACCGAGAGGGCCCACTTCAGCGGGGCCTGGGAGGCATATTAGGCGCTCAGCCCGTGGTCGGCTCGTCGGCGGCGATGTGGAGGATCCGATCTATATCGCGCTCGCGCGGCATCGCGTCCGGCACGTCGCCGAACGACTGGGTGGCGACCATTGCCGCAGTGGCCCAACGGAATACCCGTTGATCGACCGGTCCGGCCGTACCGACGAGTTTGCGCGCAAGGGCGGCCGAGAATGCGGCCGCCGCGCCCGGTGAGTCGGCAAGCGCGACAGGGAAGTCGGCAATGCGGGTGTTGACGACATCGGATCGCACCGTGCAGTGGAAGCCGTCGATCACACACACCGCCCGCACCCCCAGCATGCGCAGCCGTTGGGCGATGTTCTCGGCCGAGCCGACATCTTCCCCGGGCAGCATTTTGGCGAGTTCTCCCGTGGTGCCGACCAGGTAGTCCACGGTGTCGAGGTAGCCGTACAGGTACTGCGGGCTTTCGATGGCCGGGGTGGCATTCACCAGCAGCAGCGGACGCGGATTCAGGGCGCGGATGGCGGCGATGATCCGCTCGACGACATCGATCGGCTGCTCGAAGGTCAGCAGCACTGCGTCCGAGGCGGCCAAGGCGGCGCGCACCTGCGGATCGCGGGGGTCGTGGGTGCCCAATCGGATCCGCTCATCCTTACAGCTGATATAGCTCGAGGTCCCGGTGCTGGTGATCATCACCGCCGTCACTTGGGTCTGCGCGCCGGGAACCTCCTTGACCAAGCGGGTGTCGACGTTCTCGGTTTCCAGATAGTTGCGGATGTATCGGCCCGCATCGTCGGCGCCGACCGCGGAGATCAACCGCACCTGAAGTCCCAGCCGTGCCGCTGCCACCGCACGATTGAGCCCCTTGCCGCCCGCGTGCATCTCGAATCCGCCCGGCGTCGACTTGCCCGCCACCGGAATCTGCCCGATGCGGTATATGTGATCGATCACCGAGTCACCGACGACTGTGACGATGCCACGTTGTGGCTGCGAATCCGGCAGCGTCACAAGAACTTTCGGCTCGGGGGTGAAACGGTATCCGGATCTTCCCGCGTAGGTCGACGCGGCCACGAGCTGTCCGGCCAACGCGGTGAACGCCCGGCGCTCGGGCGTCGCCCGCAGCGAGCGCACACTCGGCGGGGAGGTGATCTCGTCCGCTCCGACCGTGCGATGCAACAGATCCCACGCCACGGTGAGATACTCCCGCCGCTCACCGAGATCGGCCGCGTAAAGGCGCGCCAGATCGATTCCGTGCGACGGCTTTTCGCGCAGAAGTCCCAGCGACAGTTCGGCGTCGGCGATCAGCCGGTGCGTCGGCGCCAATTGCCGGGCGAGATCACGAATTACCGGCAGGACCGCCTGCTCCACCGAGATGCCCTCGCGGCCCGCCCGCTCCTTGACAACAGGTAGATCCAGCAGGGGAGCGACGTCGATTTCCGTGGTGCGCAACCGATCCGCACTCAGACCCGAGCGTTTGCTGAGCCTGGTGAGAATGTTGCGGATGGCAACCGTGCGTGAGTCCTGCTGGACCATAGGCGGGCCTGTCCTCCATGACGCTGCGATCGTTCCGTCTGCCACTCTCACGATATGCCAATCGTCCGGGGTTTAGCCGTCGAGTGAACCGGCAATTACCAACTTACAACGGCAATTGACCGTAGTGAATGGCAAATGCCACACTGAGTTACGGCGACCAAGCGTCGTCCGCCAGATGACTCGGGAGGGCCCTGGTGATGAGAGTGATTCTGCTGATACGGCACGCACGGCGGCGCGGGGAGCCGAGGGCCGGTGGTACCGAAACCGAGTTCGTCGCGAATCTCGTCACGGCGTAGGCGAACGAATCACGTTCGCCGGGACCACATTTCACCCCTCGAGCCGACTTCGTCGCCTGCTCCATCCGACAGCGACGAGCCCCGGCCGACCACCACGCAGTGGTCGACCGGGGCTCAGTGCACCCGAAATGCGGTCGGCGACAGTTCGGGCACCCCTGGAGACAGCCGTGACGATCTATGAATGCAGCCGGTCGATGACCAGCAGCGTCACTCCCGACGAATGGGCGTGGCGGGCGGGCCGCGCGGAACCGGCATGGCGATTGAGCTGGCTACCCGACCAGCTGACCCGCGAACAGGCCTGGGCCGGAATGCGATTGCAGGAGATTCTGAGCCACCCGGACCCGGCATCCGATCACGACGCGCACGCGCCGGCATTGGCCGATCAACTCGGTATCACCGTGCAGCAGGCACTGCACATCCTGCACCAGCGGATGCTCGACAGGCGGCATACGTGACCAGCTACCCACCCCGCGAGCCCACCGGGCTCGAATTGCTACACCGGAGGCACCCATGACCGTCGACACCACCGACTGGACCATGATCAGCGATATCACCCCCGAGTCGGCATACCGCCAGATCGGGTCGGGGGCCGCGGTCTGGCGACTGAGCTGGCTACCCGATCGGCCGCTGACCCGCGAACAGGCACTCGCGGGCATGGAACTCGACGAGATCCTCAGCGATCCGGATATCGTGCACGATCGCCACGCCCACGCCGATGCGGCCATTCTGGCCGGACGTGTCGGCATCATCTGGGAGCAGGCGGTGATCCTGCTGTCGAAGCGGGTGTTGGCCCGACTACGTCAGCGTTCCAACGGGATTCAGGACGACCCGGTGGACGGTGAATCCACCGAACGCTCCCCGATGTCGCCGCACGGGACACCATGGGTGTTCCGATAGCGTGCGGCATCGGGCGCCGGGAGGGGAGGCGGTCGATGTCATCGCGGCGCGGGATGCCGGGCCACGATCTGATCGATCGCGGCGGCGCTCGGCATACCGTCCGGTACCGGCCCGTCCACCGAGGTGGATGCCATCGCGGCGGTTGCCCAGTAGTAGGCCCGGGGCGGTGGCGTGACGCTTGGTCGCCAACAGCCGATACGCCAGCGCGACACCGAACGCGGCGCCACCACCAGGTGAATCCCCTTGTCGCGCTGCTGGATTCGCGGGCAGGTCGAGGTCGACCAGGTCGGATCGGCCGCGCGAAACGACCGGTCGGAATCAGGTATGTGCCACGTGCTCCGCGCCGACCGCCTCGGCAATCGAGTGGTAACCGGCCTCGCGCAGCCGCTGGGCGATCCCGCGGTGGATCTCGCGCATCCAGAACGGGCCGCCATAGATGAAACCGGTGTAGCCCTGCAGCAGGGTCGCCCCGGCCAGGATGCGCTCCCATGCCTGGTCGGCGGTTTCGATGCCACCGACCGAGATCAGCACCAGGCGGTCGCCGACGCGGCGGTAGAGCCGACGCAGCACTTCCAGGGAACGCTCGGCGACTGGGGGCCCGGACAGCCCGCCCGCGCCCATGGCCGCGACCTCGGCGGCGTCGGTGCGCAGGCCGTCGCGGCGGATGGTGGTGTTGGTGGCGACGATCCCGGCCAGGCCGAGTTCGACCGCGAGGTCGGCGACGGCGTCGACATCGTCGTCGGACAGGTCGGGGGCGATTTTCACCAGCACCGGGGCCTCGACGCTGTCCAGCACGGCCTGCAGGACCGGGCGCAGCGATTCGACGGCCTGCAGATCCCGCAGGCCAGGGGTGTTGGGGGAGCTGACATTGACGACGACGAAGTCGGCCAGCGGCCCGAGCAGCGATGCGCTCACCGCGTAATCGGCCGCGGCGTCGGCAGGTTCGACGATTTTCGTTTTACCGATGTTCGCGCCGATCGGGACCCCGCCGCGGCGGTTGCGCAGATGCTCGGCCGCTGCGGCGGCGCCGTGGTTGTTGAACCCCATCCGGTTGATCAGGCCGTGGTCGGCGGGAAGCCGGAACAGCCGCGGCGCGGGATTGCCTGGTTGGGCCTGCGCGGTAACGGTGCCGATCTCGGCGAATCCGAATCCCAGTGGCGCCCAAGCGTTCACACCGTCGGCGTTCTTGTCGAAACCGGCGGCCAGCCCGAGCGGTGCGGGAAAGTCGATGCCGAAGGCGTGGTTGCGCAGGATCGGATCGTCGGTGGTCAGCACCTTGGTCATCGCCCAGCGCGACGGCGCGAACCGGGCGGCCAGCCGCATGAGCGTGAACGCCAGATGGTGGATGCGTTCGGGCGGCAGCAGGAACATCAGGCGCAGCAGCAGTGAATACATGGCCTCACATTCCCGGTTCGGGCTGGGGTAGTAGTGCGGTTTTTCGGCGCCGCAGCAGCACCCGCCTGCTGCCGTCGGTGTAGGCGCGGACCCGCGACAGTTCCCAGCCGCCGAATTCGGCTTGGATGGCCAGCCGCATCGACGCCGTCACCCGGGTCACCTCCGGTGGCAGCCGCAGCGGCACGTATTCATAGTCGTCACTGGTGGTTTCCCAGCTCGCCGGTAGCGCTGCGCGTGATTGTGGCGCCATCACTGCCCTTTCTTCCGCTGGTCCGCGCGGATCCGTTGCAGACCGTCTCCGGTCGCGGAACCGACGAACAGGTCACCGGTGCGCTCGTCGATGGTCACCGAGTTCGGCTGGCGAACCGTCGGATAACGACCCACCTCTTTCGGTATACCCGTCGACAGGTCGAATCCGACGACTTCGTTGCTCTGCGTACACGTCACCCACACGGTGTCGGACCGCTGGTCGTAGGCAAGCGCGTAAGGCGACGATCCTACCGGGAATCGCTGCCGCAGTACGAGCGGTCCGGCGGTGTAGACCAGCAGTTCGTCACCGGCGGTATCGGTGACGGTGATGCGGCCGAACGGGTCGGTGATCAGGTTGGTCGCGCCGTCACCCGCGCGCAGTGCCAGCCCGAGGCGGTCTTTGCCGAGGTCGAGCTGGGTGAGCGAGGTCTGGCGGCGGTCCAGGACCGAGACATGGTCGCCGGTGAGGGCGAGTGCGTCGGCGGAGGCGAGCCCGGAAATGGTGTCGGTGACCTTGCCCTCGGGCGACATCTCGCGCACCTTGCCGTCGGCGGTGCCGACGAACAAGGTGCCGTCGTCTCGGTAGCGCACAGATCTGGCATCGCCGTCGACCGGCAGCTCGGTGGTGACGCCGGAGGTGATGTCGACGCGCATGATCCGGTGGTCGCCGGGAATCAGCACTTCCCCCGGCTTGCCCTGCGCCAAGCCGACACCGTGGGCGGGCAGCATCAGGGTGCGCATCTGCGGGTCCGGTACGCCGTTGGGACCGACGCGGGTGAGCGTGGCGGGGTCGATGACGAACACCATGGTGCTCGTGTCGCGGCTCGCTTCCAGCGCGACCAACTGTCCCGTGCTCGCCTCGGCGAACAGTGCGCTGACCGGGTTGTCGAGCCCCAAGACATCCCCGGCCGGTTGCACACTCCGCTCGGGTGCGAGCGCGGCGGTGGCGGCGGGTCGCGTCTGCAGCTTGTCGCTATCGGAGTCGGAGGAGCATCCGGCCAGCAGCGCCAGCACCGCCACACCCGCGAGCGCCGCGGGCAGCGAACCATAGGGGCGCATCCACCGAACTCCTTACTACGACAAATCATCGGCTACCGCACCATCTGACCATGATGGCGCACCTGACCGGCGTACCGGGGTGGTCGCTGGCGGAGAATGTCGGTGATGGGGGTTACGGTTGAGTTGAATCAATGTCCAATTCAGGGAGATCCGGGTGAAAGCCGACCATCCATCGGGATTTGCCATCGATGACATAACCGTTGGTCCGTTTGCTCACGGATTCGGCACCACGGCCGATGGCAGGCCCTACGCCTTCCGCACGGTGCGCTCCACGGTGGAGTTGGAGATCTATCGCGCCGATCTCGACAGCGATGTGCCGGGACCGGAGGACGTGGTCGCCGTCGCGCAGGCCCGCGCCACCGATATCGACCTCGACGACGAACGCAGCGTCGTGGCGCTGGTGCGCGACATGATCCCGGATGCGATACCGGTCGAGCGGGCCCCGGATCGGGACATGACCACCGTGCGGGCCCTGCTCGGCCGCATCAGTTCGGTTATTGATGGTATGTAGATGGTGATGCCAACCACACGATTCGTCCGTTCCGCGCTGACCGCGGCCACCCTCGTCGCGGTGGCCGCGGCGTGCAGCACCGGACCGGACGAGGCCTCGGTCGACGCCGCGCGTTCCTCGGCCAATGCCTCGCTGTCGTCCTCGATCGCGACCTCATCGAGCGCCGCGCACCGTCCGCTGCCAACCGCCGCCGAATTGGACGCGCAGATCAAACGCGCCCTGGATCCGGCGCTGCCCGACTCCGAACGCACCGACCTCATCGAGGACGGCGAGGCCTTCCGCGATGCCATCCCGGATATGTACAAGGCGCTGCAGGACAATCCGCGCGCCATCTACGGCGTCACCGATCCGGTCTTCGACAACCGTGACGGCACGCTGACCGCGACCATGCGGCTGGACAAGGACGGCACCGGCACCGCGGTCCGCACCACTGTCGTGCATTTCGTGCTGCTCGACGGCAAGTGGAAGATCTCGCGCACCGACCTGTGTGGGATTCTGCGCTCGGCCGATTACCGCACCGCGGCCTGCGGCTAGATGATCGAATCCGGTTCGCTGCGGTGGGGTCGTCTCATCCACCGCCACCGCTATCTGGTGCTGGGAATCGCGATTGTCGCGGTGCTGCTCTCGGGCTGGTACGGCCGAGATCTGGCGGGCCGGTTGACTCAGGAGGGCTGGTTCGACGAGAGCAGTGAATCGGTGGCCGCCGCCAAGATCGCCGATGCCACCTTCGGCCGCGACACCGACAGCGACATCATCCTGCTCTACACCGCCCCCGATGGGATGACCGTCGACGATCCGAGCGTGCGTGCGGCAGTGACGAGTTCGCTGAAGCAACTGCTGGCTCGACACCCCGACCGGGTCCTGAAGATCGACAGCTACTGGGACAGCCCCTTTGCCGCGCAGGCCACCGATGCCTCGCACACCCATGCCTTCGCCAGCGTCGGATTGCGCGGGGAGGGCACCGCGACGGTCGAGAACTACACCGCGATCAAGGGTGAGCTGGGTGCCGGGCGCGCGGGCGCTGGACCCGGCGGCACCACGGTGCAGTTGGCCGGGCTGCAGCCGATTGTCGAGGGCATCAATCAGGGCATGCAGGACGATATTCGCCGGGCCGAGATCATCGCGCTGCCGATCGTGGCGATCCTGCTGTATTTCGTTTTCGGCGGGGTGATCGGGGCGTTGCTGCCGGTGCTGATCGGTGGGATGACGGTGCTCGGCACCCAGGGCACCATCCGGATGCTCACCGATCACATCCAGGTGAACGTCTTCGCCAGTGCGGTGGTCACTTTGGTGAGTCTGGGGTTGGCGATCGACTACGGACTGTTCACCGTGACCCGGTTCCGCGAGGAGTTGGCCGCCGGGCACAGTGTGGAGGATGCGACGGCACGCACCGTCGCCACCGCCGGGCGCACCGTGTTGTTCTCGGCGGCGATCATCGCGATCAGTCTGGCGGCGTTGTTCATCTTCCCGAACGGGGTGCTGCGGTCGGTGCCCTATGGCGGCATCAGTTCGGTGCTGCTCGCCGCGTTGCTGTCGGTGACGGCGCTGCCCGCGGTGCTCAGCATTGTCGGGCGGCGAATCGACCTGTGGGGGTGGCATCGGTTCTCGCGCAGCAAAACCGAGGCGCAGATCGACGCCGGATTCTTCTCACGGCTGGCGAGGCGGGCGATGCGGCGACCGTGGGCAGTGGTGGTGCCGATCGTGCTCGGGCTGCTCGCATTGATCATCCCGATTCGCAATATCGAATTCGGCGGGATCAGCGAGCGGTATCTGTCCGAGGACAATCCGGCACGGGTCGCGCAAGAGCGGTTCGACGCGTTGTTCCCGAGTTTCCGTACCGAGCCGATCAAACTGGTCGTGGTGGGCGCGAATCCGCAGCAGCTCAGCGATATTCGCTATGAGGCGAGCCGGGTTCCCGGTCTGACCGGGCGTTTCGAACCCGGTGCGCCGACCAAGGACGGGATCAATGTGCTCAACGCCGGTCTCACCGACAAGAGCAATGCGGACGCGGTGATCGATGCGCTGCGGGCGATTCCGGAACCCCCCGGGGTCGACATCATGGTGACCGGGGTGCCCGCGCTCGAGCGCGACAGCATCAACGGGTTGCTCGTGCGACTGCCATTGCTGGTCGGTCTCCTGGCGGCCGCGGCATTGGTGATGCTGTATCTGGCATTTCGTTCGATCGTATTGGCGCTCAAGGCCGTTTTGATGAGCGCGCTGAGTCTGGCGTCCACACTGGGTGTGCTCACCTGGGTGTTCGTCGAGGGCCACGGGGCCGGGATCTTCAGCTTCACGCCGGGGCCGCTGATGTTCGCGGTGCTGGCGCTCATCGTGACGGTGGTATTCGGGCTGTCCACCGACTATGAGGTGTTCCTGCTGTCACGGATGGCCGAGGCGCGCGCCGACGGCGCGTCGCCGCCGGAAGCGATCCGATACGGCATCGCCCACACCGGCGGCGTAATCACTTCTGCCGCAGCCATTCTCATCGTGGTGACCGGCGCGTTCGGGTTCTCCGATCTGGTGTTGATGAAGTACATCGCCTACGGCATGATCGCGGCGCTGGTCCTGGACGCGTCGGTGGTCCGCATGCTGTTGACGCCCGCGGTGTTGAAGCTGATCTGGCGTTGAGTGGGCCGCGCTGGGAGCCGGTGAGAGGATCGACAATGACTGTGCTCAGGGGCGCGAACCTGGCGTTGATGTTTGTGCTGGAACTGGGTGTGCTTGCCGCAGTGGCGTTTTGGGGTTTCAGCTTGGATGCGAATCTCATCGTGCGCGTCATTGCCGGAATCGGCGCACCCGCGGCGTTCATCGTGGTGTGGGCACTGTTCGCCGCAGGCGGCGGCAAGAACGCGCGATACCCACTTACCGGACCGTGGCGGGCTCTGTTGGAAATCGCCTGGTTCGGCGGCGCTGCGGTGCTGATCGGACTTGCCTGCACGGCGGTGGCCGGGATCGTGTTCTTCCGGCTGTGGGCGGTCAACGCCGCGCTGCGGTTGCTGTGGCATCAGGGCTGAGAGGTGTCGAATCATTCCGTGCCCTGGCTCCGACCTAACGCGAGATCGGGTTCGTGGACACCGACTAGTTCAGGCGGGCAACACCTTACGTCCCGGACTCCGGCGTCGATGGCGGTCAGTTTCGAGCAGCGGAGTTCAGCGACGAACGGGCAGGCACCTTTGGGCCCGGTCACAGGTCATCGGAAACTTCGTCCCGTGTTGGTGGACCGGGCATTGAACGGCTACTCGCGGACTTCGACCCGGTGGCAGTGATGCGGCTGCACTATCAATCGTTCGCGTACGGCAGCCCCGTTCCTGATCTGGTACGGCGACGGGTCAGCGGCGGACGGGCAGGACCAGCTGGGCGCCGGTTATCGGGTGGTCGAGGACTTCGACGGGATGTTGGTAGACGCGGGTGAGCAGTTCGGTGGTGAGGACTTCGCGGGGTGGGCCGTCGGCGGCGATGCGGCCTGATTCCAGGACGGCGACCCGGTCGGCGTAGGCGGCGGCTATGCCGAGGTCGTGCAGGACCACGACAACGGCGGCGCCCGCGGCGGCTCGGGCGGTGGCCAGGCGCAGCACCGCTTCTTGGTGGCCGAGGTCCAGGGCGGCGGTGGGTTCGTCCAGCAGCAGGGTTGCGGTGTCCTGGGCGAGCACGCGGGCCAGCGCGACGCGGGCGCGTTCACCGCCGGAGAGCGTCGGAAATGGGCGGGCGGCAAGGTGTTCCACGTCGGCGGCGGTCATGGCGGCGGCGATCCGCTCGTCATCGAGGTCGCGCCGCTCGGTCCGCATCCACGGGGCGCGCCCCATGGCGACCACCTCGCGAGCGGTGAACGGGAATCCGACCGTGTGGCTCTGCGGCAAGACCGCCCGGCGTCGCGCCATATCCAAATGCGACCAATGGCCCAGCGTCCGACCGTCGAGTTCGATCGTGCCCTCGCTCGGCTCCAACTCACCCGCCAGCGCCGCCAACAGTGTCGACTTGCCCGCCCCGTTCGGCCCCACCAACGCCACGATCTCGCCCGCGACCACCTCGAAGTCGACGGCTTCCAGGACCCGGCGCGTATGTGCGCCCGAAGCGCCACGCCGGTCGATGCTCACCCCGCTGGCTCGAAGCGTCACCGCACCCCGTCTCGGCGGCACCGGCAATTCGTGCGTCCGTGCGAACACCGAACTCAATCCCTCCAGCACTCCGCTCACACCTCCGCCCCGCACAGATCGGTTGTGCCCCAGGCGATTTCGCCACTCATGCCCAACCTCCCGCGCGAGCACGCGTGCGGCGCAGCAGCCAGAAGAAGAACGGGCCGCCGATGAGGGAGGTGAGCATGCCGAGGGGCAGGTCGGCATTGTGGACCAGGGAGCGGGCGGCCACATCGGCGGCGAGGAGCACGACCGCGCCGACGATGGCGCTCAACGGGATCAGGATGCGGTGGGCGGGGCCGACGAGCATGCGAACCACATGCGGCACGATCAACCCGACGAACAGCACGATGCCGGTGAACGCGACACCCGCGGTGGCGAGCACGGCGACCACCACGATGACGTTGCGGCGCAAGCGCTCCACGTCGACACCCAGGTGCCGCGCGGCGGATTCACCGAGGGCGAGCAGGTCCAAGCGGGGCGCGATGAGCACGGCGGCGAGAATGCCGACAGCGGCCAGCGGTGCGACGACGTGCACCGCATCCCAGGTGGCTCCGTTGAGACTGCCCAACTGCCAGAACACGATCTGATCGCGCGCGGCGGGGGTCGCGATGAACAGCAGGAACGCGATCAAACCACCCGCGAAGGCATTGATCGCGACCCCGGTGAGTACCAGCGTGACCACCTCGGTGCGTCCATTCGATCGCGACAGCAGATACACCAGCAATGTGGTCAGCAGACCCGCCACGAATGCGGCCGCCGCCACCGACCATGCCGCCACGAACGCACCACCCACCACGATCACCGTGCCCGCACCGACCGCCGCCCCCGCCGACACGCCGATCACACCGGGTTCGGCGAGCGGATTGGCGAATACTCCCTGCAACAATGCACCGGCTGTCGCCAATGCCGCGCCGACCAGGATCGCGAGCACCACCCGCGGGAACCGTACCTCCCACAGCGTCACCTCACCCGCCGGATGCGCGGGCATCGGCCCCCAATCCAATCCGATCCGATGCAACACACTGCCCGCCACTTCGGCAGGCGTCGTCGGCACCTGCCCGATCGCGGCCGACGCCAACGCCAATACCACCAGCACCGCCACCGCCACGGCGACTACGATCGTGGTCCGCGACCGCTTCCGCGACTTCGGCACCACCGGATGCGGACTGTGCGGCATCGCCGAGTCGGTAGCGGTCGTTCCAGTAGCGTTTTCGTTCGGGCACCGCGACGCGCCGCTCATGCGGGCTCGGTGCCGTACACGGCCGCGCTGAGCGCGGCGATCACCCGGCCGGTGTTCGGGCCGAAGCTCAACACCACCGAGTCGGCCATATCGACCACGCGCTTGTTGCGCCCGGCGGGTGTCTGCGCGATGCCGGGCACCTTTTCCAGCCCGTCGACACCACCGACCGACTTCAGCCCGTCCGACATCACCAGCAGCACATCCGGTGCGGCCGAGATCATGGCCTCACTGGTGATCGCGACGAACGGCTCGGTCAATCCGGCCGCGCTGCCCGCGTCGCGCGCGCCGAGGGCGGCGATGAGGGCGTCGGCGCCGGAGCCGGGTCCGGCGAGCATGGTGATGGCGGTGCTGCGCAGGTAGAGGAAGGCGATGGTGAGGGCTTTGTCTTGTTTGGGCACCGCGGCGCTGGCGGCGGCGATTTCGTCGCGGGTGCGCTGGGCCAGGGCCTGGCCGCGATCGGGTACGCCGAGCGCGGCGGCGACCGCCTGGATCTGCGGTACCACGCCGTCCATGGTGCGCTGCGGATCGAAGTAGACGACCGTCACCCCGGCCGCGCGCAACTGCTCACGCACCTGAGGGGCGGCGCTGGTGCTGTCGGTGAGGAATACCGAAGGACGCAGCGCCAGAACGGATTCCACGTTCAACGAACCGCTGCCACCGGTCACGATCGGCAGATTCGCCACCGCGGGAAACCCGGCCGCGGTGCTGCGTCCGACCAGTTTGGCGCCCATGCCCAACGCCCAGACCGTCTGCGCGAGGGTGCCGAACCGGTCGGCGGCGATGATGCGGCTGGCATCGGTGACGGTAACTTCGGCGCCGTCGAACGATCGGACGGTCGCGGGCAGCGTGGGTGTGGGTTCGGGCCCGATCGGCACCGGATCGAGGTTTTCCAGTTTCGCGGTGACCGGCCCGCGCCCGCCGCCGCTCGTGGCATCACTGCCGGTGCCGCAGGCCGAACCGACCAGCAGGGTCAGTGCGAGCAGGGCCAGGAGGGAACGCACCCCGCCGGATCGGACACGGTCGAGAAACCTCATGCAGGTAAGGCTAGCCTCCCTCACCGGGTCACCCTGCCGCGCGTGCGCTGACATCGTCGAGCGCGGCCGCGATGGCGCGCGGCAGTTCCAATGTCTCGGCGGCCAGCACGCCGGTGAGCTGGCCGATATCGCGTGCGCCCACGATCATGCTCGCGATGCCGGGCCGGTCCCGGACCCAGGCCAGGGCGACGGCCAACGGTGAGGTGGCCAATCCGTCGGCGGCGGTTACCAGCGCCTCGACCACCCGGGTCGCGTGGTCGTCGAGCCGATGCCGGATCTCGGCGGCGGTCGCCTCATCCGCACCGCGTGAATCGGCGGGCACCCCATCGCGATACTTGCCGGTGAGAATGCCTCCGGCCAGCGGCGCGGTGGCGATCAACCCCACACCGTGATGCTGGGCGGCCGGAATGAAATCGGTTTCGGTGTCACGGGTCAGCAGCGAGTACGGGGTCTGCGCGACGGTGACGGGCGCGACCGCGGCGAGGCTGGCGACCTGCCAGGCGTTGAACCCGCGCGCACCCGCATAGCGGACCCGCCCGGAGCGCACCGCGAAGTCGAGGGTGGCGGCGACCTCGTCGAGCGGGGTCGCCGGATCCCATGCCGCGACATGCCAGATATCGAGATAGTCGGTGCCCAGTTCGAGCAGGGTCCGATCGAGCTGGCGCAGCAGCGCGCGCCGGGAGGTGTCCACGGCCGGACGCACCGGCTCCGGCTCGGGCACATTCGGTCCGGCGGGGGCGGGCGCGATCCGCGGTGCGACACCCGCGCAGCCGCTGAGCACCAGATCGTCGCGGGAGACCAGATCGCCGAGCAGTTCGGCCAGGATCCGTTGTGCCGCACCACCGGAGTAGGCCGGGGAGGTATCGACCAGTGTGCCGCCCGCCTCGGCGAAGGCCACCAGCTGCACCGCCGCGTCATCGGTATCGGTATGCGCACCCCAGGTGTGGGTCGCAAGTCCTATCCGGGACACCCGTAGGCCGCTGCGGCCGACCGTCCGCTGTTCCATCACCGTGCCCGCGCAATCGTCACGGCGCCAAGCCTAGAGTGTGGATACGCAACTCGACGCCCACCAGCACCGTGGGTCGCACGGTCGAGCCGGGCATGCCGCCGCCGTCTCGACACTGTACTGTCGCTGCGTGATTGCGGCGGTGGTCACAGTGATGGGATCGATCGCCGGACCAATTGCCCAGTAGGAACGCATAATTCGGGCGGAAGTGGAGGCTGGTTCGTGGTCGGCGAGTCGATGACCTGGGTACAGGCCTTGGTTCTTGGTCTGGTGCAGGGTCTCACGGAGTTTCTGCCGATCTCCTCTTCGGCGCATCTGCGCATCGTGTCCTCGGTGTTCTTCGGCGATGACGCGGGCGCCTCGTTCACCGCGGTCACCCAGTTGGGCACCGAGGCGGCGGTGCTGGTGTTCTTCGCCAAGGACATCTGGCGCATCATCGTCGCGTGGTTCGCGGGCCTGCGTGATCGGCTGACCGAACGTGGCCGGCCGCAGCTGCCGCTGCACGACCAGCCCACCACGCGACTTCCGGTCATCACCGCCGACACCAAGCGCGTGCTGGACGAGCGGGCGCAGCGTGACCTCGACTACCGCATCGGCTGGTATGTGATCATCGCGACCGTCCCGATCGGTGTGCTCGGGTTCCTGTTCAAGGATCAGATCCGCACCGGTGCCCGCAATCTGTGGCTGGTGTCGTTCATGCTGATCGCGTTCGCGCTGGTCATCGCGGCCGGTGAGTACTACGGGCGCAAGATCCGCCCGATCGAACAGCTGAGCACCCGCGACGGTTTGATCATGGGCTTCGCCCAATGTCTGGCCCTGGTCCCGGGTGTGTCGCGTTCCGGCGCGACCGCGACGGCGGGTCTGTTCCTCGGGCTCGAGCGCGAAGCGGCCGTGCGGTTCTCGTTCCTGCTCGCCATTCCCGCGGTGACCGCGTCGGGCCTGTTCAGCCTGCCCGACGCGTTCGAACCGGCGGGTGAGGGTCTCAATGCCAGCGGTCCGCAACTGCTGGTCGCGACGATTCTGGCGTTCGTGGTCGGGTATGCCTCGGTGGCGTGGCTGTTGAAGTTCGTCGGTAAACATTCGCTGGACTGGTTCGTCGGCTACCGCATCGTGCTCGGGCTGACGGTCATGGGCCTGCTCGCGAGCGGAGTGGTGTCGGCGACATGATCGTTAGGCTGGTGCCATGACGGTGATCCTGCTGCGGCACGGTGTTTCGACCTCCAACACCGCCCGCACCCTCGCCGGGCGCAGTGCGGGCGTCGATCTGACCGAGTACGGCGATACCCAGGCCCGCTCGGTCGCCGAACGGCTCGCCGCGCTGCCGATCGAGCACATCGTGCATTCGCCGCTGCTGCGCTGTCAGCGCACGGTCGCCCCGCTTGCGGAAAAGCTCGGTCTGGAACCGGAATACGACGATCGGTTGATCGAAGTCGACTATGGCGACTGGACCGGCAAGGCGATCGCGGATCTGCTGGCCGAACCGCTGTGGAAGGTGGTGCAGCGGCACGCGTCGGGCGCGGTGTTCCCCAGCGGGGAGGGTCTGGCGCAGGTACAGATCCGCGCGGTGGCCGCGGTGCGCGAGCACGACAGAAGCTTCGCCGAAAAGGCCGGTCACGATGTGTTGTGGGTGGCGTGCACGCACGGTGACGTGATCAAATCCGTGCTCGCCGACGCGCTCGGGCTGCACCTCGACGGTTTCCAGCGCATCGTGGTGGAACCCGCCTCGATCAGCATCGTGCGCTACACCCCTACCGCGCCATATGTGGTCCGGCTCAATGACACGGGCTCGGATCTGTCCGGTCTGGCAAGCAAACCGCAACGGCCCGCCTCCGATTCCGGGACGGTCGCCGAGCCCGAAGCCGGTCCGGTTCCCGGTGGCGAGCTTGGTGGTACCCCGAGTGCGGATAATGGGAATGCGGAGCTTTGAGATTCCTTGTAAACGAGTAGATGGCGTGTTGTGGAGTTCGGCGCCGCGGGTAGTCGATCAGGGTCACGTATCAGGAGGTGCAGATGTCTCGCGCAATCCACGTATTTCGCACCCCCGATCGTTTTGTCGCCGGGACCGTCGGTGAGCCGGGCGATCGCGCGTTCTACCTGCAGGCGGTGCAGGAACCACGGGTGGTCAGCGTGTTGCTGGAGAAGCAGCAGGTGAAGGTGCTCGCCGACCGGATGGGCCTGCTGCTGGACGAGGTCGCGCGTCGCTTCGGCGCCGAGGTGCCGCCGCAGGCCGAGGACATCTCCGACAGCGACCCGCTGGTGACCCCGATCGATGCCGAGTTCCGGGTCGGCACCATGGGCCTGGGCTGGGACGCCGACGCCGGTGCGGTGGTGGTGGAGTTGCTGGCGATCACCGAAACCGAGGTCGACGAGTCGGTGGTCCTCGATGACACCGAGGAGGGTCCCGATGCGGTGCGGGTGTTCTTGACCCCGATCCAGGCGCGGGAGTTCGCGTTGCGCTCCACCCGGGTGATCGCGGCGGGTCGGCCGCCGTGTCCGCTGTGCGGGGAACCGCTCTCGGCGCGCGGACATATGTGTGTGCGAACCAACGGATACAAGCGCGGGGATATCTTCGGCGCGGCCGAGCTAGAGGAGTAGTCCGTGGCCGAGCCTGGGTGGCACACCGCGGAATTGACGGTGATCGGGCGGGTGACGACCGCGAGCAATGTGACCCTCGTCTGCGATGTGGACGGCTCCGACAGTATTCGCGTGGTCTACAAACCGGTGCGCGGCGAGCGGCCGCTGTGGGATTTCCCGGACGGCACCCTCGCCGGGCGTGAGGTGGCCTCGTATCGGGTGTCGGATGCGCTGGGCTGGGGTGTGATTCCGGAGACGATTCTGCGCGATGGCCCCTATGGGCCGGGCATGGTGCAGCGGTGGGTGGAGTCGGTGGACAACCACACCGATCAGGGCGACCGGCTGGATCTGGTGGATCTGGTGCCGTTGGGTGCGGTGCCGGACGGGTTCTGCGAGGTGCTGCGCGCCCAGGATCCGGCGGGCAACGAGGTGTCGCTGATCCATGCCGACGATCCGCGGCTGCAGCGGATGGCGGTGCTCGATGTGCTGCTCAACAATGCCGACCGCAAAGGCGGGCACGCGTTGGAGGGCGTCGACGGGCAGGTCTATGGCGTCGACCACGGCATCTGCCTGCACAGTGAGCACAAGTTGCGCACGGTGCTGTGGGGGTGGGCGGGCAAACCCATTTGCGACGGGTTGATGGCCGATATCGCCGCCTTCGCCAAGGAGCTGCCCGGCGCGATCGCCGATGATCTCGCACCGCATCTCACCGATGCCGAGATCGAGGCGCTCGCCGCCCGTGCGCAGGAGTTGCTGGACAATCCGGTGATGCCGCTGCCGCGGACCTCGCGGCCGATTCCGTGGCCCGCGTTCTGAGTCGGACGGTGCCGCGATAGCGGACGGTGCGGTATTGCATCGAATGCCGGGATGCGCGGGCTGCCGCAGGAAGTAAAGCCCCATCGCCGGTGACCGCCTCGAACTTACTGCCGTCGCGGACCCTGGCGTCGCCTATCACCGACTCGAGTTCGATATGTGCCGTGGCGAATTCACGAAGCTCGCATTCTCGGCAACAGACGCCGACGGCACCATCGCCGTGACCGCTGCAAACCCCCTGCCGCGGCCGACGGGGCGAGTCCGTCGCCTATCACCGACTCTCGATACATGCCGTGGCCAATTCACGGACTTCGGCAACAGACGCCGACAGCACTTCGTCCCCGAATCGAACGCTATCGTCGCCCGGTCGACCACGGACCCGCTCAGCTCAGTAGCGGGCGGACCTCGGTCCCGGCGAAGCGGACGAATTCGATCAGGTCGGGATCGTCGTCGGTGGGTTCGAGAATTACGGTGTCGGCACCTGCGTCGGTGTAGCGGCGGACGGCTGCCGCGATGGCGTGCGCGTCGCCCGCGACACCTGCCTCGGGCGGGTGCTCGCCGGAGTTGCGTTGCTGGGCCGCCGTCAGGCGTTCGGCCGCGTCCGGGCCGGTGGCCGTGAGCAGGTTGACGATGACCCGATGTGATTCGGTGCGTGCGGCTTTCGCGCGGCCTTCCTCGATGCGGGCACGGGCCGCACGGACGCCGTCGGGGGTGGTTCGCGAGGTGAGGATGGTGGCGTCGGCGAGTTCACCGGACAGCCGTAGTGTCTGCGGGCCGGTCGCGGCTGCAGTGATCAACGGGGGCGTGCTCGGCGGCCAGTCCAGGGCGACATTGTCCAGGCGCACGTATCGTCCTGTGGCACTGACCTTCTCACCGTTGAGCAGTGCGCGCAGCGCGGCCAGCTGTTCACGCAGCAGCGTCATCGGCGATTCGGCGCGCGCACCGATCTGTCCCATCCAGTCCTGCACACCGTGTCCGAAACCCGGAATCACCCGGCCCGGGTGCAGCCGCAACAGCGCCGCCACCTCCATCGCCGTGAGCGCCACGTTCCGCAGCGGCACCGGCATCACCCCGATCCCGACGCGCACCCGCTCGGTCCGCGCCAATACCGTTGCGGCGGTGGCGATCCCACCGCCCCAGAAGCAGTCCTCCCATAACCACAGTTCTTCCAGGCCGCTGTCCTCGGCCGCGGCCGCCACCGCGAGCAAGCGTTCGGGGGAAACCTGGGGCATCGACACAGCACCGAGAACAGTCACCCGTCCAACCTAGCGCGATCGCACTCAGGCACGGTCGGATTCGCCGCGCACGGTGCTCACAGCAAACTCAGCGGCAGTGACCTGCGCCACTCGCGGCAATTCGATCCGCCGGACGGCAAACGTTGACATCCGACTTTTACGACATCGGGGCAGGTCAGATCCGGGGTGGTCGCCGTCCAACCTACCGTTGGGAGCGGGGTGCGAGGCAATGGCCGCCGCCACACCTTTACCCTCGAATCATGCAGTCCTGGTCCGATACCGCCCTACCGACAATTCCCGGAGCAGGGCCACCGTTGCGGTTGTACGACACCGCCGACCGGCAGGTTCGCCCGGTGACCCCGGGCCCTACGGCCACCATGTACGTGTGCGGGATCACCCCCTATGACGCCACCCACCTCGGGCATGCCGCCACTTACCTGACCTTCGACCTGGTCAACCGGTTGTGGCGCGATGCGGGCCACGCGGTGCACTACGTGCAGAACGTCACCGATGTCGATGACCCGTTGTTCGAGCGCGCCGCCCGCGACGGTGTGGACTGGCGCGATCTCGGCACCCGCGAGATCAATCTGTTCCGCGAGGACATGTCGGCCCTGCGCATCGTGCCGCCGCGCGACTATATCGGCGCCGTGGAGTCGGTCGACGAGGTCGTCGAATTGGTGCAGAAGCTGCTGGCCTCCGGCGCGGCATACACGGTCGATGATGCCGAGTATCCCGACATCTACTTCCGCGCCGATGCCACCGAACAGTTCGGTTACGAATCCGGCTACGACCGCGCAACCATGGAGCGCTTGTTCGCCGAGCGCGGCGGTGACCCGGACCGGCGCGGTAAGCGCGACACCATCGACGCACTGCTGTGGCGCGCCGCGCGTCCCGACGAGCCGTCGTGGGCGGCGCCGTTCGGCGCTGGGCGACCCGGCTGGCATATCGAGTGCGCGGCGATCGCGCTCAACCGGGTCGGCCCCGAATTCGATATCCAGGGCGGCGGCAGCGACCTGATCTACCCGCACCACGAATATTCCGCCGCGCACGCCGAGGCGCTGATCGCGGGCCGCCGATTCGCACGGCATTACGTGCACGCCGGTCTCATCGGCTTGGACGGGGAGAAGATGTCCAAATCGCGCGGCAACTTGGTGCTCGTGTCCAAGCTGCGCGCGGCGGGCGTCGACCCTTCAGCCATCCGCCTCGGTCTGCTGGCCGGTCACTACCGTCAGGACCGCATGTGGACCGACGCCGTCCTCGCCGACGCCACCGCCCGCCTCGACCTGTGGCGCCGAGCTAGCGCGCTCGCCTCCGGGCCCGCCGCCGAGGACACCGTCGCGCGCCTGCGTCAACACCTCGCCGACGACCTCGACACCCCGAAAGCCCTTGCCGCCGTAGATAATTGGGCTGATCGGGCCGTGAACTACGGCGGCCAGAACCGCGAGGCCCCGGCGTTGATCGCAACCGCCGTGGACGGTCTGCTGGGCGTACAGCTGTAATTCACCCGAACGTGCTGTCGGCGCGCTGCTGGGTGTGGTTGCATCCCCCGCATCATCTGCGCGCCACAGCGCTGCCACCTCGTCATCTGGGTGCCCTGGATTCGGACTGCTGTGGGATGTGAAGTCCAATTCCGGCGGCAGCCGCAGCGGTGCGAAATCGAAGCAGCGAATACGCCTACGGCCACGGCTGGGCCCGCTCACCCGTCGCGCCCCCGCGTCGGGCAACGGCTCCGCCGCCGCAGACGCACTCTGGACCAGTCTTGTCGTCACTGCGGAAGCGCCTGTTCGTCACGGTCGCTGGCCCCATGAAGCCCCGTAGCGTCGCTCCTTTCGGCACCGCACATCTGCGATCGGATGGGGTGGTGGCGAAAGTGCTTGCGTGGTGGGAATATCGCCGCCCTCGAAACTTTCGCGGCGACACCCGCTCGCGGCATCGCGGTCGGTGACTCTATCGGGTCGATAGCAGTGGCGGGACGTGTTGGGTTCGGGGTGTGGGTTGTTCGGGGAGTTGATCCGTGGTGTTGTACACGGGTGTGCGGTGTTCATCCTCGGGGGTTGGTGGGGCGGTGGTCCGCGTTCAGCGGTGTGATCGGCGCGGGGGCGGCGGGGCGGTTGCAGGCTTCGGCAGCGCAGGCGGATCCGCGGACGGTGGCGGCGCGGGTGCGCTTCTTCGGTGCCGATGTGGTGGACCCGGATACGGGTGCGGTGCGTGCGGATCGGGTGGTGTTGTCGTGGGTGGGGTGCACGACCTATGCGTCCGCCATGGCTGGGTCGGTGTTTCTGCTGGATGCGTGGGTGCCGCGGCTGACGAGTACCGGTTATGTGCCCGCGACAGCACAGGATCTGGCGGATCTGGCGCCGGAGGCGATCTTCATCGGGCACGGGCATTTCGATCATGCCGCCGATGCTGGCCGGATCGCTGAGGCGTCGGGGGCGGTCGTGTACGGAACCGCCGATCACGGCGTGAATATCCGTGCGCAAGTGGCGGATTCGACTTTCCGGACGGTCGCGCTCGGGGACGCGGCGTCGCTGCCGGGTGAGCGCCACGAGTTCACCGTGGGAGCGGTGCAGGTCACCGCGGTCCGTCACGTGCACTCCGCGCCCACCGCTCCCGAGCGGCCCGGCGGGTCCGCCCCGTTCTTTCCGCTACCGCAATTGCGCGCTCTGCTGCGGTATCCGCCCACGCTGGCCGGTGTCCTGCAGAGTGCGCCGCGGCTGCGCGATCCGGAGGGCGGCAGCCTGCTCTACCAATTCCGTGTTCCCGGATTCGCGTTGGTCTGGCACGATTCCTCCGGTCCGCTCACCGAGAAGGCCCCGCAGGTCTTCGACGTCTTGGCCGATCTGGCACCCACCGACCTGCAGATCGGCGCGGTCCAGGGCTTCAACCAGATCAGCAACGGTCTGCGCGATCCCCGCCGCTACATCGAGGCCATCCGCCCCGAACTGTTCGTCCCGACCCATCACGACAACTGGCTGCCCGGCCTGACTGCCTCGGCCGCCGCCTACGACGTCCCGCTGCGCGGCGAACTGGCCCGCATCCCCGCCGACCAACGGCCGAACCTGCGCCCCCTCCACGACCCCCTCGACTACGTCAACCCCCACCGCCTGACTTTCCCGCTGTAACCCCCACTGCCACAACGTCATTCGCGTCTGGTTCAGGGGGTCGGTCCGGGTGGGAGGCGGGCGGCCATGGTGGCGAGGTTGTCGGCGAAGGTGAGCACGAATTCGACGCAGAGGTCGATGAGTTCGTCGCGGGTGACGTCGATGCCGCCGTCGAGCCAGGCCAGGATCAGTTCGGCGGCGCCGCCGGTGATCATCAGCGAGACCGCGCGCACCAGGGTGTCGCTACCCGGCGGTGGGTCGAGCAGGGCGCGTTCCTGATCGGCGACGACGTCGGCGATGGTGCGCATAGCTGCGGCGCGGCGGCGCATCAGGGTTTCGCTGCCGTGGGCTTCGGCGAAGGCGATGCGGGCCCGGCGCGGGTCGTCGATGACGGAGGTGACGATGGCGGTAACCGCGGCGCGTGTTTTGGCCGGAATCCCTTCCGGCGCTGCGGCGAGCGCGTCGAGGGAGCTGCGGATGGCGGTGTCGATGATCTCGTCGTGCACGGCGGCGGCCAGGGCGTCGAGGTCGGGGAAGCTCTCGTAGAAGAAACGCGGTCCGACCTTGGCTTGTTCGCAGACTCCGCGCACCGTGGTGGTCGCCCAGCCCTGGGTGCCGATGATGTCCAGGGCTGCATCCATCAGCCGACGGCGGCGTTCCTCGCGCCGCTGCTCGGCCGAGGCGCCGCGGTAGATCCCGGTCACTGCCCGTGTCACAGGCTCAGTATGCCGCAGGCAAATCAGGAAACAACCGTTTACGGAAACCATTGATTCCGGTATGGTGTGGATCACACGATTTTCGCAAGGATGCGAGAGGACCACCATGATGTCGACCATGGGCCGACGGGCAAAGTACGCCGCATCCGCGCTGGCCGAGCGCTACCCGTCGCGGACCCGAGCCCTCGCCGAACCACCCGCGGGAAGCGAATTGCGGCCGATACTAGGCGATTACGGGCTACCGGTGATCGGGCACGCCCTCCCAGCCATGACGGACAATCTCGATTTCGCCCGGCGGCGTATCGAGAAGTACGGTCCCGTGCAGTGGTCCGGTCTGCTCGGACGGCAGGTCGTGATGGTGGTGAGCCCGGAGGCGATCGAGGAGGTGCTCGCGGACCGGGACAAGGTGTACTCCGCCAAGGGCGGCTACGACTTCTTCATCGGACCGTTCTTCCGTGGCGGCATCCTGCTGCGCGATTTCGACGAGCACCGCTATCACCGGCGCATCCTGCAGCAGGCCTTCACCCGAGCACGGCTGGTCGGCTATCTCGACATCACCACACCGGCGATCGCGCGCGGCATGGACGACTGGTTGCCCGCCGACGACTTTCAGCTTTTCCCGGCAACCAAACATCTGCTGCTGCGCATGGCATCGGAGGTGTTCATGGGCGCACGCCTCGGCTCCGAGGCCGCCCGGCTCGAGCGCGCATTCATCGATGCGGTGCGCGGCGGGCAGGCATTCGTACGGACCAATCTGCCCGGCGGTGTGTGGGCCAAGGGCCTACGCGGGCGCAAAGTGCTCGAGGACTACTGCCGCCGGGAAATGCCCACCCGACGCGCTGGCACCGGCGACGACCTGTTCAGTGTGCTGTGCCACACCGCAAGCGATGAGGGCCATACCTTCACCGATCAGGACATCGTCGACCATCTGATCTTCGTGCTGATGGCCGCGCACGACACCAGCACTATCGCATTGGCGATGATGGGCTATCAACTCGGTCTGCATCCGCAGTGGCAGGACCGGCTGCGCGCGGAATCGCAAGCGCTGGGAAAGGATTGGCTCGATTACGACGATCTGGACCGGCTGCCCGCCCTGGATCTGGTGTTCAAGGAGATCCTGCGAATGTATTCCCCGGTCGGTCAGCAGATCCGGGAGACGGTGCGCGACACCGCGATTCAGGGCCACTTCCTGCCCGCGGGCACCATCGTCGTCATCGGCTCGCATTCGGCGATGCGTACCGACCGCTGGTGGCAGGACCCGGATGTCTTCGATCCGGAGCGCTTCACCGCCGAACGCCGAGAGGACAAATCCCACCGTTACGTGTGGGCACCTTTCGGCGGCGGAGCCCACAAATGCATCGGTCTGTACTTCGGCGGCATGACCGTCAAGGCGATCATGCATCGCATGCTGTTGCGCTACCGGTGGTCGGTGCCCGCCGGATATGTCCCGCCGATGGGCTGGGCGACCGGCCCGATTCCACTCGACGGGCTCCCGATCAAGCTGCAAGCCGCCCGCGTCGAAACCGGGCGGCCCGCATGAAGATCACCGCCGACCGAACCCGCTGCCAAGGCCACGCCATGTGCGAGGCCCTACTCCCGCACATCTTCCAGGTCGACAACACCGGCAAAGTCCGCATCCTGACCGATCCCATCCCCACCTCCGACCACCCCGATGCCCAACTCGCCATCGACACCTGCCCCGTCGAAGCCCTGCGCGCAGAGGCGTGAGGCGCTTTCGATGTTTGTCGCCACCGCTACATGGTGATCGCTTGTTCAGGCGTGGGATCCTCGGCGGGGATTCGGGGGGCTGGTTCGTGGGTGGTGGTGGACAGGGTTGGGGCGTACAGGGTTTCGATTTCGGTGGCGTATTTGGTCGCAATGGGCTTGCGTCGCAGCTTCATGGTGAGGGTGATTTCGTCGCCGCCGGGTTCCCAGAAGGTGGGCAGGATGGTGAAGCGTTTGATCTGTTCGACTCGGGACAGTTTCGCGTTGCCCGCGGCGATGCCCTCGGCGATTTCGGCGATGACGCCCGGGTCGGCGGCCAGTGCGGCGGCGGAGGCGTCGGGCAGACCGCGTCGGGCCGCATACGGTGACGCGGATTCGGCGTCGAGCACGATCAGGGCGGTGTTGTAGGGGCGGGCGTCGCCGATGGTGACGATCGAGCCGATCAGTGGGGTCGCGGCCTTGATGGTGTTCTCGATATTGGCCGGGGACATATTCTTTCCCGCCGCGTTGATGATCAGTTCCTTCTTGCGGTCGACCACCCGTAGGTAGCCGTCGGGGTCGCGGGTGAGGATGTCGCCGGTGTGCAGCCAGCCGTCGGCGTCGATCGCTTCGGCGGTCTTGCCCGGTTCCTTGCGGTAGCGCTTCATGACCAGCGGTCCGCGGACCAGGAATTCGCCGTCGTCGGCGATTTTGGCTTCCGAGCCGGGCAGCATCCGTCCGACGGTGCCCAACCGCGCCTCGGCCGGTGGGCTGGCGCTGGCCACACAGGTCAGTTCGGACATCCCCCAGATCTCGGAGATGGGAATGCCCAATCCGCAGAAGAAGCCGAGGGTCTCCGGTGGGATCGGCGCGGCACCCGACATCGCCCACTTCACCTGGTCCAGGCCGAGTTTGGCGCGCAGCTTCGACAGCACCGACTCGTCGGCCTTCGCCCATTCGGCGGACAACTGCGCATCGACGGTTGCGCCCTCGAGCAGCACCGCCGCCTTGCGCGCGGCCACGCCGAGGGCCCATTGCAGTGCGGCCCTTGTGGTTTCGTCGGGCTCATTGGCGACCGAGAATTCGACCGCGGCCTTGAACTTCTCCCACACCCGCGGCACCGCACCCCAAATCGTCGGGCGCGCATCCAACAGCGCCGCGGGCAATTGGTTGCGGTCGGGCACGACGGTGATCTGGGTGCCGTAATACTCCTGCAGGTACAGCGCGGTGAACCGGTCGGCCATATGCGCGGTCGGCAGGTAGGAGGTCTGGCGGTCGCCGAATTCCACGGGGAGCACGGCGTTGAAGGCGTGCGCCTCGGCGGTCAGGTTGGCGTGGGTGATCTCGACGCCTTTCGGATTCCCGGTGGTGCCGGAGGTGTAGACCAGCGTCGCGATATCGTCGGGCCGCACCGAACGCCATGTCGCCTCGAAGTCGAAGTCGTTGCGGCCCTTGGCTTTCAGCTCGGCGAGACTGATCGTTCCCGCGTGCTCGGCGTCCATGCACACGATGGTCTCGATCTGCGCGCCGCAGGTGCGTACCCGCTCAACGTACTGTTCCTCGCAGATCACCACCCGGTTGCCCGCATTGCCGAACACATAGTTCAGCTGCTCGGGCGCGAGAGTGTTGTACACCGAGAACGAGGTCGCTCCGGTGTGCTGCGCGCCCACCTCGATCGGATAGAACTCGACCCGATTGGCCATCATCAACGCGACGGTATCCCCGCGCCCGATCCCCAGCGCATGCAATCCCGCCGCGATATGCCGAACCTGCTCGGCGTACTCCCGCCAGGTCAACGTGTGCCCGCCACCGATGGAGCGCACCGCGATCGCATCGGGATCGATCGCCGCTACCCGCTGGAAGGCGGCACAGGAGGTATTCGGTTCGGTCATCGCACACCACAATCACTACAGCCACATTCTCTTCCCGACCGTAAGTTGCCACCCGATCCCCGCGTGCGGTTTTCCCCCGATTCCACCGATGTCGGGGCGGATCGGCGGCCGCGATCAGGTTGTGCGACACCGTTGCTGCGCATGGAGTTTCGGCTCTGTGGTGGCGGAGCCCGGATGCTTCGTCGCGGAAGTTCCTGCGCGATGAATGGACCCACCACCGCGGGGTCAGCCGGTGGCCTCGACGAATCCCGGGTATTGGCACGGTATCTGGGTGGCCAGCCGCCACAGGGAGGTCACCTCCGCGGCTCGGGCAGCGTGGAGCGGATCTGTGGTGTCACGGGGTCGGGAGTGCCGGGGTCGGGTATCGATCCGGTCGATGACCCGCAAGCCTGCCGAGTCGATGGCGGCGAGGAGTTCTGATCGGGTGCGCAGGCCGAGGCGTTCGGCCAGATCGGACAGGACCAGCCAGGCCTCGCCGCCGGGTTCGAGGTGAGCGGGCAGGTCGGTCAAGAAGGTCCGGAGCATGGTGCTGTTCGGGTCGTAGACACCTTGTTCGACGGTCGAGGTCGGACGGACCGGAAGCCACGGTGGGTTGCAGACGATCAGGTCCGCTCGGCCGTCGGGGTACAGCGCGGGGCCACGCACATCGATGCGGTCGGTGAGATCGAGGCGGTCGATATTGTCGCGGGCGCAGTCGAGTGCGCGCGAATTGATATCGGTGGCGACGATGTGGTCGATGCCGCGGCGGGCCAGCACCGCCGCGAGCACACCGGTTCCGGTTCCGAGGTCGAATGCGGTGCGGTGCTGGACCGGCAGCGGCGCCTGGGCGACCAGATCGACGTATTCGCCGCGCACGGGGGAGAACACCCCGTAGTGCGGATGGATCCGCGCGCCGAGAGCTGGTACCAGGACACCGTTTTCGCGCCATTCGTGCGCCCCGATCGCACCGAGTAATTCGGTCAATGCGATCACCATCGGTTCGCGCGTCGGACCGTACGCCTCGGTGCACGCCTGCCGAACATCGGGCGCGCGCCGCAATGCCAGCGTATGGTCCGGCTCCAATTGCACGATCAGTCTGCCCAACACCCGAGCCCGCTGCCCACGCGCTCGCCGATACAGGTGAAAGGATTCGGCCGGTCCCGAGCCCGCCGGAACGGGTTTGCGGTCGATGCGGCGGCTCAATGCCCGCAACAGCTGACGCGCGTTGTGGAAATCGCCGCGCCACAGCAGTGCCGTCCCCTGGCAGGCCAGGCGGTAGGCGGTATTCGCGGGCATACGGTCATCGGCGATGGTGACGTGCGTTGGCACCGTCGTCGCGCTTTCGGAATGCCACTGTGCGCTGTGGTCGGTGTCTGCTTCGGTCCAGTGGATGGTCGACATGGGGTGCTCCTCGTGATCGGACGTGCGATGGCACGGCGAGCGCTTCGACGAGGAGCGGAAGAACGGCCTGAGTCAGCCGCAGCTGTGCGGACGGACTAGCGGTCCCGCGTCGAAGCGCGAGCACCGAAGTCGCCGAGGACCATACCGAGCGTCATGAGCAGCCCCTTCCCTGAGTCGACACCTCAAGACTCGCACACGAGACACCGCCACCACACGCCGGGCCACCACACGCGACGAAATGAGTTGCTGTCGCATACCCAGTGCCAACCTCGCACACCCCATAGCGTGTGCGAAGTAATGACTGGATATGCGACAGCAACTGCGAGACCGTTGACGCGGTCAGGCGACGCCCATCCACGTGTCGATCCGGTCGATCGCGCCGGGGGTGAAGGCGCAGGTGACGTGGTCGCACGGCAACAGGGTCAAAGACACATCCACTCCGGCGCTCTTCCATTGTTGCTGTAGTGCTTGCGCGCCCGCCGCTGGAATCCATTCGTCGAACAGGCCGTGCCACAGGTAGATCGGCATGGTCGGGGTCAGGCCACCGGCTTTGGTTTCGCGGTATATGCGTTGGACGATGTCGGTGGGGTATGGGTCGACCTTGGTCAGTGTGCGCAGCGCGACGGGCGCGGCACCGAGCAGGGCGGCGCTGGAGCACAGGTTCTTGTTTTCCTGCGCGGTCCGCACTCCGAGGTCGTTGAGCAGATCGAAGGCCTCGGGTGTGGCTCGGGCGACCCCGAGCGCCGCCATCAGATACAGCGCTCCGGCGGGCGGTTTGCCGTCCATCGTCTTGCGCAGCAGGCTCAGATCGGCGGGTGTGCCACCGGCGGCGGCGCCGAGGATGCGCAGTTCGGGGGCGTAGGTGGGCTGTAGCTGTGCGGCCCATACGGTGGCGATGGCGCCGCCGCTGTAGCCGATCATCGTGGCGGGGCTGCCGGTCAGTCCGGCCGCCGGAAACCGCAGTGCGGCCCGGATTCCGTCGAGCACTTCGCGTGCCTGGGTGGGCCCGTGCGCGTAGGCCATTTTCGGGCCCTGGTAGTCGGTCATCACCACCGCGTAACCGTGGCCGAGCAGTTGGCGGGTGATATCGGGCGCTTCGATGGAGACCGAATGGGTCAGTTGGTAGGACGGATTGCATTGCAGCCCAACGCTGTCGATCGCGTAGTTGTTGCTGACGACGCGGCCGTTCCAGGTCTTCGGTTTCATGATGGTGGTGATCGCGGCGATCGAGGTGCCGTCCGCGGCGGTGGATTTGAACCACACCTGCCAGGCGGCGAAGTCGTTGGTGGCGGCCAGCGGCGGCAGGATCTGCACCGATCGCGAGGACAGGATCGCGCCGTTGGGCAGAGTGTCGGTATCGAAATGCTGATCGAGGTAGGTGTCGCCGGTCGGGTCGGGATCGTATTTCGCGTAGTCACCGCTGTCGGCCGCCGCGAGTGCCGAGGCGGCGAACATGGTGAGCGCCAGGGTGGTCGCGACGCAGAGGGCGCGCCGCGGCAGCCGAAACATGAACATCTCACTCTTTCGCTCGAACAACGCGCTGACCGGGACACCGCGTCGGCAGAGGTTAAACCAACCGACGCCGCCACACCGCGGATTTCACGATCAACTTCGAAATCCAGTCCCGTCGCATCCGACCCGCTCGGCGTGTCAACGGTCGAGGGTGTTGCCGGTGCGGCGGCCGACTGCGTGGACCTGCTCACCCGCCACGCACTTTTGGCACCGAGTCGCTCCACGCGCGACCGGGCTGGCCACGCGATCGCTGTACACGTCTGGGACAGTGGCCTACATTGCTGGCATGGACACCATCGAGCTCGACGCACCGGACGGCGCTCTCGAGGCGGTTCTGGCCCGCCCGACCGGCGACGGCCCGTGGCCCGGTGTCGTGGTGCTCCACGATGGTGCCGGGTTCGGCCCGGATATCCGCGGCAATGTCGAAATGCTGGCCGACTACGGCTATCTCACGATTGCCCCGAACCTGTTCGCCCATGGGCGGGTGCGTTGTATCCGCGCGGTGATGCGGTCGTTGATCTTCACCGGCGATAGTCCGACGATCCGGGAGATCCTCGCCGCCCGCGACCGGCTCCTCGCCGATCCCGACTGCACCGGCAAGACCGCCGTCATCGGCTTCTGCATGGGTGGCGGCTTCGCATTGCTCACCGCCCCAATGGGTTTCGACGCGGCGGCGCCGTTCTATCCGGGCCTCTACGGTGACTACCGCGCCCAGCTCGATGGCGCATGCCCGGTGGTGGCCAGCTACGCCCAGCGCGACCCGTCGCTTCTCGGCGCGGGCCGCAAGCTCGATCGCGCGCTGACCGATCTCGGCGTCGAGCACGACATCAAGACCTATCCGGGCACCATGCACGGCTTCGCGAACGTCTTCACTATCGACCCGGTCCTGCGGGTCGCCGGTCTCGGTTACGACGCCGAGGCCACCCGAGACGCCTGGCACCGCATCTTCGCGTTCTTCGACAAGCACCTGACGAGCGCCGCGGACGACGGGTCCGGGTAGCGCGCTGGCCTCGGTGCATGCCGCAACCCGATGACCATTCGGCGGCCCGGCCACCGATCCGATCCGCCGACACTGCCAGCCACCCTGCGCAGCGGGAACGGCCAGAACAGGCGGCACCCCTTATCGGTGGATCCCAGCGCGCTTGCCCACACCCGGCGCCATCATTCTCCGCGCCACTGCGGCGCACGCTTCTCGGCGAACGCGCGCGGTCCTTCCAGCGCGTCTGTGCTGGCGAAGACCGGTCGCGCCTCCTGCCAGCTCATCTCCCACATCGGCGCATCCCAGTCGGAGCCGAATTCGTTGCCGCGGTGCATGATTCGCTTGGACGCGCGCACCGACAGCGGCGCGTTGGCGGCGATCGTCTCGGCGAGCGCTATCGCGGTGGGCAGCACCTGGTCGGCCGGGACGACCCGGTTGACCAGCCCCCAGTGCGCTGCCGCCGCGGCATCGATCGGCGCTCCGGTCAGCACCATCTCGTGGGCGATCTTGGGTGGGATCTGGCGCGGCAGGCGCAGTACGCCACCCGCGGCGGCGAACAATCCTCTGGTCACCTCGGGCAGTCCGAGTTCGGTTTCGGCGCTCATCACCGCGAGATCGCAGGCCAACACGATCTCGGTGCCACCGCCGAGGGCGAATCCGTTGACCGCGGCGATGAGCGGTTTGTCGATGAAATGCTGGACCAGCCCGGCGAATCCGTATTCCGGGTGCCGCGGGTCGTGGATTCCGTTGCCGCGCGCCAGTTCTTTGAGGTCCGCACCCGCGCAGAACGCGCGACCGGCTCCGGTGATCACCCCGACCCGCAGTTGCGGATCGGTCGCCAACTGTTCGAGTGCCGCGCCGACGGCGCTCGAGAGCGCGGAGTTCACCGCGTTCATCGCCTCGGGCCGGTTCAGTGTGATGATCGCGATGTGGCCCTGGCGTCGCAGGGTGGCGGCCTCGGTCATGTCGGGCTCCTCTGTTGATTTGTTGCGAACCTACCGGTTTACGACCCGGATTCGGTCAGCTCGGCCACGACCGGACCGAACATGGTGTTCTTGATCGCGCCCAGTGTCGCGGGATCCTTGCCGCCGAGCGGTGCGAGCATCGCGAGGGCTGCGGTGGCGACCGCACCTTCGCCCGCGGTGGCGTCGACGATATCCAGGTCCGAGGCATCGATGCCGCCGAAGCGGCGGCCGGTGGTCATCGCGGCCACCGAGGCCTTGGGTGTCAGCTTGGACTGGATCAGCGCGGCCATGCCCGGGGTGAACGGGATGCGGATATCGACCTCGGGCAGGCAGAAGAAGCCGCGGTCGGCGCGCATCACCCGATAGTCGTGAGCCAGAGCGAGCATGGCCCCGGCGCCGAAGGCGTGTCCGGGCAGTGCGGCGGCGGTGGGGATGGGCAGGGTGAGCACGCGGGCGAACAGGGCCTGCACCCGGCCGATGTACCACTGGGTGCGCTCACCGTTGGCGAGCAGCCAGTCCAGGTCCAGGCCGTTGGAGTAGAACTTGCCGCTGGCGGTGGTCACCAGAGCGTGTGCGTCCTCGGCGAGTGCGGTATCCAGGTGGGCCTCGACCGCGTCGAGAAACTCCGGGCTGAAACGGTTTTCGTCGTCGCCGAGGTCGAGGACGGCGATCTTTTCGTGGTAGGTCAGTGTGGTCATGGTGTTCCTTGCTCCTGGGGTTGTTCGGGTGGGCCGACCGCGAGCACCGCGCGCACGGCGGCGCGAAGGTGTTCGCGGGCAATGGGTTTGGTGATGCGGTCGCGGCGCAGCAGGATGCCGGTCGGCAGATCGACGACGCAGGTGGTGATCACATCGACGGCGGCGGCATCACCGCGACCCCACAGGGCGCGCGAGAGCCGGATGAGCAGCGCCACCAGCGCGTCATCGGTTCCGGCGAGTTCGGCTTCGACCTGTTCGGGCAGTTCGTCGCCGAGTAGTTCCTCGCGCGAGACGGTCAGCAGCAGTTTCGAGGAGTCCGGGTATCGCCGCGCGAACTCCACCGGTGTCTCGGCCGCGGCCACCACCGCCTCGAGCGCGGGTGCGGTGTCCTCGCTCGCGGACAGATGCGCCTCGACCGATTCGGTCTGCATCTGCAGAAACCGCCGCGCCGCCCGTAACCAGCTGCGCCCGAGCAGTTCCGCGCGCGAGCCGAAGGTGTGATAGATCGCGCCGTTGGATACGCCGGTCGCCGCCGCGACAGCCCTGATGGTGACCGCCGCGGGACCCGAGCGCACCGCCAGCGACTGCGCGGCATCGAGCACGGTGTCGGGGTCATGGGTCCGCGGGCGGGGCATGCCACGACTATAACAGAGCAATTGCTCTGTTATAAATCGGCATCGCACCGGCAAACCCGCTTCCGCTATGGCACTGCATGTTTCGCCCGGTCACGGGTACTTTCGCGGTGCGGCGACGCCCGGGCGTGGACTTCGTGACGTTGCAGCGCGACGGCAATACGATGAGGTACTGTCTGGTCCTCCGCCTTGCCCGCACGAACAGAAACGGCGCCTGCGTATGTCACGAGTGGTCACCAAGGAGCAGTACTTCGACACCGCTCTGGAGGTCTTGGCCGAACTCGGCTTCAAAGGCCTCAATATCGGCGTGCTGTGCCGCCGACTCGGGGTGACCAGCGGTTCGTTCTACCACCATTTCGGCAGCTGGCAGGGGTTCGTGGACGCGCTGCTCGAGCATTGGGAGAACCGCCAGGTCATCATCCTGCGCACGCTGAACTTCAACCAGGGCAATCCCGACGACGACATCCGCGCCATGTCCGACCTCGCCGCGGGCCTGCACCACGCCGCCGAGGCCGCGATCCGCGCCTGGGCGGCCAATGACGAATCGGTGAATCTGGCGCTCAAGCGTGTCGACGAATCGCGCCGCCGCACCGTGCACAAGGCGATCAAAGGTGTTGTGGGCGATGAGGAAACCACCGCGGTGGTCACCGCACTCGGTATGTCGATGCTGATCGGCTACCAGCAGATCGCCGCGAGGGAGGACATTTCACTGGATCAGCTGTTGGCCCAGTACGCGCGGTTGATCTACTCCCACGCCCGCCGCTCAGCCGAGTAGCTCGTCGACATAGCACCACCGCCACGCCTCGCCCGGCTCCACACTGCGCATCACCGGATGTCCGGTGCTGCCGTAGTGTTTGGTCGCGTGATTGCCCACCGAGGAGTCACAGCAGGCAATGTGCCCGCACGACAGGCACATTCGCAGATGCACCCAGGTATACCCCTCAGCGATGCATTCCTTGCACTCGTCGGGTTCGGTGGGCTCACGCACCAAAGGCGCGGACTCCAGATGCGCGCAGCTGTCGACCGCCGCTGGGGCGGCGAGCGGTTCGACGCGTTCCTCTTCGGTTTCGTCGAAGCGGTCGATCATCGATTCCTCGAGATCGAGCCGCGACAGCACATACTGCAGGATCTCGTAGTCCGCGCCGCCCGAATCCCGCACGCGCAGTACCGTTTCCCGTTCCGCGCGCAGCATCTCCAGCCGCAGTCGCCGATATTCGGCGGTCGGTGTCGCCAGTTCCGATTCCGAGCGGCCCAGGCGTTCCCAGGCCGCGTTGGTCTTCCAGGTGACCCGATCGCGCAGCTGTTCGACGACACCCGGCGGCGTATCAGCGGTGATGTGCTTGTCCAGTTCGGCCAGTCCGGCCGCGGTCGCCTGCTGCAGCAGATTCGCCTTCTGCAGTGCGTTTTCCGCGCGACTCGGGCCACGCACATGTAGCCGCCGCACCAACCACGGCAGCGAAGTCCCTTGCAGCAGTAGCGTTCCCGCGACCACGACGAGCGCGAGCAATTTGAGCACCGGCAGTTGCGGGTCGGCGGGCAGCAGCAGTACCGCCGCCAGGGTGACCACACCGCGCATGCCCGCCCACGACACCACCACCGGATGACTCAGCGGCACATCGGCATTCGACAATCCGAGCTTGCGCGAGAGCAACGCCACCGGGAACACCCACAGCGGCCGCGACAGCATCGCCGCCAACATGACCGCCACCGCCGCCACTATCAGGGTGCGGTGATCGAGGCCGCTGTTCCACGCGCCCTCGATGATGGCGCGCATCTGCAGCCCGATCATCAGGAAGACGACGCTCTCGAGAATGAATTGGATGGTGCGCCAATTGGTGCGTTCGGCGATCCGGGAGGCGGCGCTCTGCCACACCGGCGCCCCGTGCCCCAGGACCATGCCGCAGGTCACCACGGCGATCACACCGGAGGCTTCGATCCCCTCGGCGGGCAGATAGGCGACGAACGGCGCCAGGAACGACAGCGTGGTGTCCAGCACCGGATCGGTGATCCGCCAGCGCAGCATCGCCAGCAGATAGGCGACCACGATGCCGACCGCCGCACCACCGCCCGCGGCGAGCAGGAAGTCACCACCGGCCTTCCACACCGACACCGTGCCCGCGGCCGCCGCGATGGCGGTGCGCACCGTCACCAGTGCGGTCGCGTCGTTGAACATCGACTCGTCTTCGAGGATGGTGACGATCCGGCGCGGCATGCCGATGCGCCGCGCGATCCCGGTCGCGGCCACCGCATCGGTCGGTGCGACCACTGCGCCCAGTGCCACCGCCAGCGCGAACGGTACCGGCAGCAGCCACCACACCACCGCCGCGACCGCGAACGTACTGAACAGCACCAGACCCACCGACAGCAGCGCGATGGTGCGCGCATTGGCCCGGAAATCGACCAGGGAGGTGCGGATCGCCGAGGTGTAGAGCAGCGGCGGCAGGAAACCCAGCAGGATGACTTCGGGATCCGGGTGCACCTGGGGAACGTGCGGCAAATACGACGCGACCACCCCGGCCAGGGTCAACACCAGCGGTTCGGATATCCCGAACCGTCGCGCGAGCGCCGCGAGCGACGCCGCCGACGCGACTAGAACAACGAGGCCGATCGCGACATGCACGATGGCATTCTCGCAGAGCAAACACCCGGCTCGAAAAGACCATGCGGTACGTGACACGGTCAGGGTGGTTGGGTTCCCCGGAATGCCAGTGGCGGTAGCGTTCGCGCGCGATAGTTGTCGGCACGAAGGAGGTAGGCATGGAAGAGTTTGCGTCCTGGCGGGCGAGCGGTCGGCGCCACACCCACCGCGGCCATCAGATCTTCTGGCAGGACAGCACCGGTGCCGGTGCGGGAAATCTGCTCTGCATCCACGGTTTCCCGACCGCATCCTGGGACTGGCATGCGATATGGCCGGGTCTGCGCGAGCGGTTCGCGCGGCTCATCGCCCCGGATATGATCGGCTTCGGCTGGTCGGCCAAACCCCGCAACTACGACTACCGGATCGCCGATCAGGCCGATCTCCACGAGAACCTGCTCCGTGAGCAGGGGATTTCCCGAACGCACATCCTGGCCCACGATTACGGCGACACCGTCGCCCAGGAGTTGCTGGCACGCGACGCGCAGCGCCGCGCCGACGGCGACGATTCGCTGGTGATCGAATCGGTATGCCTGCTCAACGGCGGACTGTTCCCCGAGGCGCACCACGCGCGTCCGGCGCAGAAGCTGCTGGCGAGTCCGCTGGGACCGCTGGTCGGGGTGCTGGGTACCGAGCGAGTCTTCCGCCGCGGCCTGGCCGGAGTGTTCGGTCCCGATACCCGTCCCAGTGTCCACGAGCTCGATCAATACTGGATCCTGTGGTGCAGCAGGCACGGTAAGAGCAACGGGCACAAGCTGATTCGCTATATGGGTGAGCGCAGGGCGAACCGGGCGCGCTGGGTGGGCGCGCTGGTCGAGGCGACGGTTCCGGTGCGGCTGATCGACGGTCTGCTCGACCCGGCATCGGGTGCCCATATGGTGCGCCGCTATCGCGAACTGATTCCGGATCCGGATGTGGTCGAGTTGCCGAAGGTCGGCCACTACCCCCAGCTCGAAGCCCCCAGGGAGACCTTGGCCGCGGTACTGGATTTCCACATCAGCCGCGTGCGATAAACGGACACCCCCGCGTTATGGGGTGTCCCATACCATGGCTACATGGCAGCGACACGCCGATCGAACAAGGAGGCTCCCGCGCGCCCGCGTGACGCGCGGCGGCGGATGATCGAGGGCACGATCGAATCCCTGCGCGTGCACGGCGCGAGCGCCACCAGCGTGGACCGGGTGCTGGCCGATACCGGCGCGCCCCGCGGGTCGGTCTACCACCACTTTCCCGGCGGTCGCACCCAGCTGATCGCCGACGCGGTGACCGCGGCCGGTAATTCGATGTCGGAATTCATCGAAACGATCACCCGCGACAACGATCCGAGCACCGCGCTGGATATGTTCGTCGCGCTGTGGCGCCGGACCCTTGTCGAGAGCCAGTACCGTGCGGGCTGCCCGATCTTCGCCGTGGCCGTCGAAACCAATGACGACGCACCGGAATTCGCCGCCTCCGCCGCGGCGATCTTCGCCCGCTGGAATACCGCGCTCACCGATCTGCTCATCGGTCACGGTCTCGACGCGGGGCGATCGCGGCGCCTGGCCACGCTCACCGTCGCTGCCGTCGAGGGGGCGATCGCGTTGTGTCGCGTCGAGCGTGCCACCACACCGCTCGAGGACACCGTCCACGAATTGCAAGCCCATCTCACGAGCGTCATCAACGCGTCCGAGCAGTAGCGCGCCCCGACATCGATCCACGATGCGGGTTTGTTCGTGCGAACAATGCACGCTCAGAGCCATTTTTCTGGCCGCGCGAGGCAACGTTTCGACGGAGCGTGGCCTTGACATCCCGATTATGGTGGGGACCATAATCAGCGTGCAGGTCCCACCGCACCCACGACGGACCCGAGGAGACGCCGATGTCGCGAGCAGCCGAACTCGACCTGGAGACGATCGAGCTGGCCCGCAACGGGAGAGTGCTCACCGCGACCATCGTCGCGCCGCCACTGAACTTCGTGACCCCCGCCGTGGTACGGGATCTGGACCGGCTCACCACGGTGGCCGACACCGATGACACCGTGGGCGCGATCGTGCTCACCGGCGGTCTGCCCGGACGCTTCCTCACCCACGCCGATCCCCGCGCGCTCACCGGCATGCTCGCGCTGCCGCATCCGTTCATCCCGGCCCGCGCGGGGGCGCCGCTGATCCCGGTGCTCAACACGAGCCTGCGGCTACCTGGTGCGGCGCGGATGCTGGAGCGTTTCGGCGGCGGCCTGGGCACCGGCATGGTGTGGGGTTACCGCTGGAAGCGAACGACCATGCGGATGAACCGATCGCGCGTGGTGTATTTGGCCGCCATCAACGGTCCCGCCCTCGGCGGCGGCCATGAGATCGCCCTCGCCTGCGATATCCGGTACGCCGCCGACGCCGAGCACGTCAAACTGGGCCAGATCGAATCCATCGCCGATCTCATTCCCGGCGGCGGCGCGACCCAACGCCTGCCGCGGTTGATCGGCGCGGCCAAGGCGATCGAACTGACTCTCGAGGGTGGACCGCTCAGCGCACAGGAGGGCCTGCGCTTGGGCTTGGTACACCGACTGACCGCCGAGGACGAGCTGCTCGCCGAAACCCAGGCCACCGCGGCACGTCTGGGCGCACGCAATCCGGTCGTCATCAAGGAACTCAAGCGCGCCATCTACTTCGGCACGGACCGGTCGTTGTCGCGCAGCCTGAATCGCGAACTCGCCGCATTCCTGTCCACCGGCAGCAGCAAGGCCGCGACCCGCACCCAGCACGCCTTCTTCGACGATCTCGACCGACTCGGCGACACACCGTTCCTCGCCGAGCCGAAGGCGTGGATCGACGGCACTCGCGTCGACCAGACCAGCTGATCCCGCGCATCCATATTTTCGACCGGCGGTTTCACTTCCGCTCTCGATCAACGACAACTCAGAGGAGCATCGATGAGTACCGCCGCACCGAAAGACAGCAGGGTCGAGCGCCCCAGACGCAATGAAGCCGCGCAACAGCAATGGCACAGGACCGCCTGCATCCTGTGTGAGAACAACTGCGGACTGCTGATCCAACTCGACGGCCGCAGCTTCGCCAAGATCCGCGGCGACAAGGACCACGTCGCCTCGGCCGGATACACCTGCAACAAGGCGCTGCGCCTGGACCACTACCAGAACGGCGGCACCCGCCTGAGCACCCCGCTGCGCCGCGAAGCCGACGGCAGTTTCACCGAAATCGACTGGGACACCGCCATTTCCGAGGTCGCCGCCCGACTCACCGAGGTCCAGAAGAGATACGGCGGCGACAAGATCTTCTTCTACGGCGGCGGGGGACAGGGCAACCACCTCGGCGGCGCCTACAGCGGTGCACTGCGTCGCGCGCTGGGCAGTCGCTACCGCTCCACCGCGCTGGCCCAGGAGAAGACCGGCGAGGGCTGGGTCGACGCGCATCTGACCGGCGGACACACCACCGGCGACTTCGAACATGCCGAGGTTTCGGTATTCCTCGGCAAGAATCCATGGCAATCCCACGGTGTGCCGCGCGCCCGCACCGTCCTGCAGCAGATCGCCAAGGATCCCGCCCGCACCATGATCGTGCTCGACCCGGTGCGCACCGAAACCGCCGACCTCGCCGATATCCACCTCCAGGTCCGTCCCGGCACCGACGCGTGGTGTCTGGCCGCGATACTCGCGCTGCTGGTGCGCGAGGATCTGCTCGATCACCCATTCCTCACCGAACACGCCGACCAGCTCGACGCCGTCACCGCGGTGCTGCGCGATATCGATATCGCCTCCTGTGCCGAAATCTGCGGTGTGCCAATGGAATTGCTGCGCACCGCCGCCCATCGGATCGGCACCGCCCGCAGTGTCGCCACCTACGAGGACCTGGGCGTCCAACAAAGCCCCAACAGCACCCTGATCTCCTACCTGAACAAGCTGCTCTGGCTGCTCACCGGAAACTTCGCCAAACCCGGTGCCATGCAACCACATTCGTGGATGGCCCCGTTGGCGGGCTACAGCCGTGACATCAAACGCAGCCCGGTGACCGCCGCACCGATCCTCGGCGGCATGGTGCCGTGCAATGTGATCGCCGAGGAGATTCTCACCGATCACCCCGACCGGTTCCGTGCCATGATCATCGAATCCGCGAATCCCGCACACTCACTCGCCGATTCGGCCGCCTTCCATGCCGCACTGGACGCACTCGATCTGGTGGTGGTCATCGATGTCGCGCTCACCGAAACCGCACGCCGGGCCGACTATGTGCTGCCCGCGGCCAGCCAGTTCGAGAAGTGGGAGGCCACCTTCTTCAATCTCGAGTTCCCGCACAACACCTTTCACCTGCGCGCACCGGTCCTCGACCCGTTACCCGGCACACTGCCCGAACCCGAGATCTACGCGCGGCTGATCCGCGAACTCGGTGTCGTCGGTGGTACCGAGCTGGCGGTACTGCGGACGGCCGCGAAGCTGGGCCACCGACCCTACGCATTGGCCTTCGCCGCATTGTTGGCCGTGAACAAGAAGATCGGCGGCCTCGCCCCCTACCTGCTCTATGAAACCCTGGGCCCGACGCTGCCCGATGGCGCCCGCGCGGCCGCCGTGCTGTGGGCGCTGGCACAGCGCGTCGCGAAGGTGCATCCGGCGGCTATGCGTCGCGCGGGTCATCGCGATGCCGACGCGCTGTTCGACGCCATCCTCGCGGGGCGCTCCGGGGTCACCTTCACCGTCGACGACTATCCGGATGCCTGGGACTATGTACCGCACCCGCGCATACCGTTGGCCATCCCGGAATTGCTGCACGCGCTGCGTGAACTCCCGACCACGCCCGCCACCCACACCAGCCCCGAATTCCCCTTCGTCCTCTCGGCGGGGGAGCGGCGTTCCTTCACCGCCAACACCATCTTCCGCGACAACAGCTGGCGCCGCCGCGATCCGGAGGGAGCATTGCGCCTCAGCCCTGACGATGCCACCGCGCTCGGTCTGACCGCGGGGGAACGCGCCCGCATCACCACCCGGCGTGGCAGCGCCATCGCCGCGGTCGAGATCAACGACCGCATGCGGCCCGGACATGCCTCTCTGCCCAACGGGTTGGGCCTGGACCTGCCCGACGGCACCCGCACCGGTGTGGCCGCCAATGAGCTCACCGACGCGAGCTGGCGTGACGCGATTGCCGCAACGCCGTGGCACAAGCATGTTCCCGCCCGTATCGAACCGGTGCGCGAGGTGT
>NZ_BDAZ01000075.1 GCF_001612725.1 Nocardia anaemiae NBRC 100462
GTTCGGCGTCGGTGAGCGAACCGGGCTGCCGATTCGGACGCTCGATCTTCTGCGTGGACTGCGCGCCGGGCGGGGCGTTATCGGGTAGTGGCCTGCCCTGTGGCGGACGCCCCTGTGGCGGCGGGACTGGCCGACGCGGCGGCTGTGGACCACGCGGCTCACCGGGATAACCCGCCTGCGGCGGCCGCGGACCACCTGGACCTGGCCGACCCGGTGGGGGACCGGCCGGTCGCTGACCGGGATACGGGTTCGGAGGCTGTGGTGAACTTCGCTGAGTGCGGCCGCCGTGCGGTTCATCGCCGTAGGGGGAAGTCTCGTAGGGCGAATTCACTGACAAGATCTCCATAACTCGTAATGGTCTGCGGGGCACAGTGCGGCGACTATCGCCGCGGCGGACACGTCGAGGCTCCGCGTGTCACCCGACGGGCAGATGACCTGGCACATCATTCGGCTGCGGTGCGCCGGTTGGCCCTGGTGCCCGTGCGGCGCCGCGTCGGCGACGGAGCGGTACCGAGCACATAGGACTGCACCAGATGATTCCAGCTGCAGCTCCGGCATACCTCGACGACATGGACCGAGAACTCTTCGCGAGTCTCGGCGAGGCGTATCAATTCCTCTGGTGTGCGAGCCGATCCCGCCATCGGGCCGAGGCCATCGCCGTAGACCCAGGATACGAGCGTCAATTGCTCTTTCCGGCAGATCGGGCATGTGACCTCGCTCCCCCGACCGTGGAACTTCGCCGCACGTAAAAGGTAGGGATTGGCATCACAAACCTCGGCGACATCGACACGGCCCGCATAGACGTCAGCGAGCAGCGACCGACGCTTGAGAGCGTAGTCGACCACCTGTCGCTGAATTCGCACGAGAACCAGAGTAGCGGGGCCGAGCGCGAGCCGCGCTGGGCCGTGCGGGATCGACCGACCGGTATTCATTGTTGAACTGGGCCGTTACCGACGTCGACGGATTACGATTTCCCCGTGTCCCCCGCTACATCCGGGCGGTCGACGGCAGCATCCGGACGTATGCGCGCGCGTGACCTAGACCGTGCCAACGCGTCCAGTGTGCTGGATGCGGCCTACGCCGAAGGGCAGCTCGGCGCCGATGAATATCGCGACCGTACGGCGCAGGCGCAGGCGGCGAAGACCGTCGGTGAGCTCGCCGGTCTCGTGGCCGATCTGCAATCGCCGACGGCCGTGCGCGATCTGATGCCGACAGCGCCGACGCGAAATCCCTTGCGTCGCCCTGTGTCCAATGGAAGTTACCCGAGTCACACTCGGGCCCGTGACACCGATCGCGCCACAACCGGCGATCTGCTCGACAGTGCCCGTCGCGACGGTCAGCTCACCGAGGAGGAGCATCAGACCCTCAGCGAATTGGCGCAGGGGGCCAAGACACTCGGCGACCTGGCCGACCTGGTCGATGACCTGCAACGGCCGACCGATGCGCCATTGCCGCCGACACCGCCCAGATCGAACCGCCGACGGTTGTATGTGATCGGGGTGTGCGCCGCTTCGGTGTGCGCCGCCGTCGCCGCTTTCACGCTGACCGGTGGCGTCGCGACATCCGATGCACCGCATGCCGCTTCGGTCGCCGCCGCGCCCGATCTCGGCACGGTGCAACCGGTGGTGGTGGCGACGCCGAATCTGCTCACCCGCGAAGGCATTACGCACTTCCTGGCGAAATACCGCGAGAAGTTCGGCGATCTGCAGGCCGACGAGCTGACCCTGCACGACGAATTCGCGACCGTTGCGCGCGCGGTACCCGGTCAGCCGAATCGGCAGATTCGCTACGACTACCGTGGCGGATTCGTGCCGAGCGGTGGTGCGGTCAGCCGCAAGACCGATACGCCCGCCGCCGATCTGGCGCAGCTCGATGTCGCGGCACTGTCCGATTTGCTGGCAACCGCGCCCACCGCGCTGACGGTGCCGAACGGGGTTGTCACGCATATGGAGGTAGGAGTCGACACCGGCGGCTATGGCTCGTTTGGCGTTGTGAAGGGGGCGACGATTGTGCGGATCTTCGCGGGCAATCAGTTCAACGAGTCCGGGTATTTCCTGCTCACGCCAGCGGGGCAGGTTGTTCGCGCCTGGCCGTTCAAAGGGTGACGGTTGATGGCGACGACGCGCTATGGCGCAATACGGGCCCGCGACACCGATCGTGCAGATGTCTGCGGTCTGCTCGACGCGGCGTTGGCCGACGGTCAGCTCACCGAGGACGAACATGCGCAGCGCACCGCGAAGGCGATGCGCGCCAAGGCATTCGGTGAGTTGGACGAACTCATCGGCGATCTGCAGATTCCACAGAATATGGCGGATGCCCCGGTGATCCGCATCGATCGCCGTCGACCGCGGCGTTGGGTCGCGCCGGTGGCGTTCATCGCCGGTGCGGCGGTCATCGGCGCAGCGGTGGGCGGCATCGCGAGCTGCGCCTCGGGACCGTTCGGGCGGTCCGAAGATGTGCCGTCGCTGACCTTGGGGTCCGGTTTGGCGTACTTCATCGACGAATACCGCGCCGAGTTCGGCGATACGAAGGTCGACGAGGTCACCCTGTATTCCGGCTACGCGATTTTCGAGCGGCAAGCGCCGGGCAATTCGACCGTGACCGCCGAATACCGCTACGACGGAGACTTCCACGATTACGGCAGTAGCGATGGCCGCAAAGCCGATGTGCGCACCTTCGATCTCGCGAGCGTAGATCTGCGTGCCATCGCCGGGCTGCTGGCCGGTGCGCCGCAATCGATCAAGACACCGGGCGGCGTCATCACACACGCCTCGATCGAATACCCGCCCGGCGGCCGCAGCGATTCCGACCCCACCGTCGCGATCTACGCAAGAAACCAAGCAGGCGCCACAGGCTACCTGACCGCAACCCTCTCCGGCGAACCCCTCCAAGTCTTCCCACCCTGACGTTCGGTTATTCGAGAATGCGCTCATGCAGGTGCGCTCTCGACGTTCGCCCGCATGGAAGATCGCCTGTCGGAGACCAACCTTGGCCGCTGCTCGTGGGGTGGGGAGCCGGGCCTGGGATTTTCCTGGCCCGGCTCGTCCGGGGGGAGCGGTTATTCGGCGCCGATGATGAATGCTTCGAGCTGAGTACGAGCGATATCGTCGGCCAGCTGCTTCGGCGGGGACTTCATCAGGTAGGCCGAGGCCGGGATGACGGGGCCGCCGATACCGCGGTCCTTGGCGATCTTCGCCGCGCGCACCGCGTCGATGATGATGCCCGCCGAGTTCGGCGAGTCCCACACCTCGAGCTTGTACTCCAGGTTCAGCGGCACATCACCGAAGGCGCGACCCTCCAGGCGCACATAGGCCCACTTGCGGTCGTCGAGCCAGCCGACGTGATCGGACGGGCCGATGTGCACATCGTTGGCGCCGAGTTCCTTCTTCAGGTTGCTGGTGACGGCCTGGGTCTTGGAGATCTTCTTCGACTCCAGGCGCTCGCGCTCGAGCATGTTCTTGAAGTCCATATTGCCGCCGACATTCAGCTGCATGGTGCGGTCGAGCTGCACGCCGCGGTCCTCGAACAGCTTGGCCATCACCCGGTGAGTGATGGTCGCGCCGACCTGGCTCTTGATGTCGTCACCGACGATGGGAACGCCTGCCTTGGTGAACTTTTCGGCCCACACCGGATCGGAGGCGATGAACACCGGCAGCGCGTTGACGAAGGCGACGCCCGCGTCGATGGCGCACTGGGCGTAGAACTTGTCCGCCTCTTCCGAGCCGACGGGCAGGTAGGAGACCAGGACGTCGACCTTGTTGTCCTTCAGCACCTTCACGACGTCGACCGGCTCGGCCTCGGACAGCTCGATGGTCTCGGCGTAGTACTTGCCGATACCGTCCAGCGTCGGACCGCGTTGCACGACAACGTCGCTCGGCGGCACATCGGAGATCTTGATGGTGTTGTTCTCGCTGGCGAAGATCGCCTCGGCCAGGTCGAAGCCGACCTTCTTGGCGTCGACGTCGAACGCGGCGACGAATTTGACATCGCGCACGTGATACCGGCCGAACCTGACATGCATGAGGCCGGGGACGGTGGAGGTCTCGTCCGCGTCCTTGTAGTACTGCACGCCCTGAACCAGCGAGGAAGCGCAGTTACCGACGCCTACGATGGCGACGCGGACTTCGGTGGCGTTGTCAGCCTTGTTGTCTTCACTCATGGCCGATATTTCCCTCTTTCTGTGGTGCCGCCTTCGTCGATTGCTCCGCCGCAATCAACTCGTTGAGCCAGCGCACTTCGCGCTCGCTTGATTCCAGACCGAGCTGGTGGAGCTGGCGGGTGTAGCGATCCAGCGAGCCACTGGCCTTCTTGATCGCCTCCCGCAGACCCTCTCGGCGCTCCTCGACCTGCCGTCGCCTGCCCTCCAGAATCCGCATCCGCGCTTCCGCGGGGGTGCGGCTGAAAAACGCCAGGTGGACGCCGAAGCCGTCGTCGGTGTAGTTCTGTGGTCCGGTATCGGCGAGCAATTCGGTGAACCGCTCCCGCCCGGACGGTGTCAGTTGATAGACCCGTCGCGCACGACGGGTGACGCCCGCGACGTTCTCCTCGGCGATCAGCCCATCGGTCTGCATGCGACGCAGCGTCGGATAGAGCGATCCGTAGGAGAAGGCCCGAAACGGCCCGAGCAATCCGGTCAGCCGCTTGCGCAGCTCGTATCCGTGCATGGGCGCTTCGAGGAGCAGCCCGAGGATTGCCAGCTCGAGCATCGGGCTTCACCCCCTGACTGTGTATTCAGACCTAACCGATGGATGCGACTTCCCACTATATCGGAGCGATATAAACGTGCATAGTCGTCGGCGATACAAAGGACTGTTTGCGCAGGTAGGGATGGTTGATCGGCCAGCGCGATCGCTAACCCGCGACCGTCCGGCAGAGCAGAAAGCCCCGCCGCCTCGAATTCGACAGCGGCGGGGCATCTTGGATCAGCTTCGGCGAACCTCAGTCCAGCGAGACGTACACCTCGACCGAGGTCGGCCCCGTATAGCGCTCGAGTTCGGCGGTGTGCGAGCGGGTGATGGTGCCCGCGCTCTCGGCCTTGCGGACCTGCGCCCATGCGGTGCGCAGCAGATCGTAGGGCTTGTCGGAGACAACGAATTTCGCGTAGCGCCCGGACGGGACGCGGGTCAGCACATCACCGGCATCCATATCGTCCATCTCGGCGATCTCGTAGCCCAGAATCGCGACGGCGTGATCGTTCTGGCCGATATAGGCCGCGACCCGCGGCACATTCTTCTCCCGCGCCAGATACCGGTCCCAGGTGAAGTTCACCAGGTCCAGGTCGCGGGCGGTCACCTCGCGTCCGGCCAGCGGGACGGTGAGTCCGGCGACCAGGCTTTCGTCCAATGTGACAATTTCGAAGTCCACAGCTGTTCCTAACCGTCGACCGGTTCGTCTGCCAGCGCCACGAATACTTCGGCCGTGCGCGCGTCCGGATAATGTTCCACGTCACCGGTATAGGCGCGCACCAATCGTCCGGCGGCCTCGGCATCCCATACCGCGCGCCAGATGGTCACGATGGTGTCGCCGAGATTGTCGCCGCTGAGCGTGAATCGGGCGAACCGTCCCGCGGGCACCCGCGCCAACACGTCGCCAGGTAGCAGATCCGCGAGGGTGTGGCAGCGGTAGCCGACGATATGTGTCAGGTAGGAGTTGATCTCCGGCGCGTGGTCCACATACGCGGTCGTCGGCGGGCCGGGCAGCTTGCGGGCCAGATTGCGTTTCCACGCCTCCTCGACCTTGGCGCGGCGCGGTCCCTCGACCGCGAGCGCCGGGCTGCGCAGCACTGTGCCCGCCACGAGCGTCTCGGGACGGTCAACGACATTGAAATCCACCGGCGTGCCCCTATGTCTAGTCTGTCTCCAATTGGCGGCGCTCCGGGCCCCCGTGGCCGCGGAAGCTACTTCCGGGCCTGACGCTCGCGCCGCGTGTCGTCGCTCGAGCGCATATCCTTCCTCATCCATCTCACGACGTCGGCGTCGGCCTGGTTTGGTTCCGGCGCGCCGCGCTCAGTTCACTCTGGCCAACGATGCTGCCACGTCATCCGTTCCCATGGCCCCGGTCGGCACACATTCATAGCGAAACAAAAAGTTTGATTCATCCGGGCACCGGAATGCTGAATCCGGGGAAGATTTCGACTTCCTTTGTGGGCTCGGGGGCGGGCGGGATGATGATCACCGGTGCCGTGGAGGTGCTGGACGGCGGGTTCAGGATGTCGTAGCTGCCGCCGGAGGGTTTGCTCGTGGTCGGCTGACTGCCTTGTGCCGCTGACGCCGAGAACTGCTCGATCGGCGTGCCGTCGAGCGCGCCGTCCATCACCTGCTTCCAGATATCGGCGGGCAGGCCGGAGCCGTAGATGTCGGTGCCGCGCGCGGTCTCGATCGGCTGGGACTGTTCGGTGCCGACCCACACCGCCGTGGACAGTGATGGGGTGAAGCCGATCATCCACGCGTCCTTGTTCTCTTTCGACTCGCCGAGTTGAGTGGTGCCGGTCTTGGCGGCCGAGGGTCGACCGCCGGACAGACTGTGCCCGTTGGAATACGCGGCGATCGGGATCATCGCCTCGGTGGTGCTGTCGGCAATGCCGCGCGGGATGCGCTGTTGGCCGGACGGGAGTTGCTTGCCTACCTGGTGGTCGGGTGCGCCCCGATCCAGCAGGACCCGGCCGTCGCCCGTGACCACCCGCTGCACGAAGTAGGGCTGATGGTAGACACCGGAATTGGCGATCGTCGCATAGGCCGAGGCCATATCGATGGGGCGAACCAGATACTGGCCCAAGACGATTCCGTTGAGCGGTCGCCCCCCTTCCTCGGTGAGAGTTTTACCGGCGACCCCCGGAATCTCCTCCGGGATTCCGGCCTGATGGGCGGCATCGGCAATTGCCTTGGGGCCGTCGAACATCGACATGGTCAGCCGATAGAAACTGGTGTTGAGTGAGCGTTTCAGCGCCTCGGCCATGCTGCACTTGCCGCATGATTCGCCATCCACATTGGTGATCATGGTGCCGCGATCGGTCACCGGTGAACTGTCGAGCGTCCGGGTGAGCGGAATGTTCTGCTGCAGTGCCGCGATCACTGCGAAGACCTTGAACGCGGAGCCGGTCTGCAAGGGCGCCTGCGCGAAATCGAAGCCGATACCGTCGGCGCCGCCATAGTAGGCGCGCACCGCACCGGAACGCGGGTCGATCGATACGACCGCGCCACGCAGTTCCGGCGGCTGCGGGTCGAGGCGGTCGTGGATCGCGTCGAGTGCGGCCTGCTGGGCCTTGGTATCGATGGTGGTGGTGATCTGCAATGCCCCGGTATTGAGTTCGCGCTCGCTGATGCCCGCACTGCGCATTTCCCGCAGCACCTGGCTGCGGATCAGGCCCTCCGGCCCGCGGGCCGCGTTGATGTCCGGGATTTCGGTGATCGGGACGATCTGCGGGAATACCGTCGCATCACGCTCGCCGGGCGCGAGCGTGCCCATCTCGACCATGCCGTCGAGCACGTACTTCCAGCGCGTCGTCAGCTCGGTGAGATGGGTCTCCGGATCCAGGATCGACGGCGTGCGGATGACCGAGGCCAGCACCGCGCCTTCGGCGAGCGTCAGTTGCGGTACCGGCTTGTTGAAATAGGCCTTGGCGGCCGCCGAGATCCCGTACGCGCCGCGCCCGTAATAGATGGTGTTGAGATAGGCGGCGAGGATGTCGTCCTTACTCCATTGCCGCGCCATCTTGGCCGCGATGATCAGCTCGCGCATCTTCCGGGTCAAGGTGCGTTCGGAGCCGAGAAAGGCATTCTTCACATACTGCTGAGTGATGGTGGAACCGCCGCCCGCATCCTCTTTGCCGAGGACATTGTCCCGCGCGGCGCGCAGGAATCCGCTGGCCGAATAGCCGGGATTGGTATAGAAGTTGCGGTCCTCGGCCGAGAGCACCGCATCACGCACCGGCTTCGGCACATCCGAGAGCGGTACCGGAATCCGATTGCCATCCGGCGGAACGACCTTCGCGATCACTGTGGTGCCGTCGGAGGCGAGGATGGTGGCGATCTGATTGCTCTGCACCGAATCGGGATCCGGGATTTCGGCGCTCCAGTAGACCAGCACGAACAGCAGCGACGGCACCGCGACGAAGGTGATGAACAGGGCGAGCAGTAGCCGTCGGAAGCGTTCGCCCCGGGTGCGCTGCGGACGATTGGCCGGTGTCGGTTGCGGCCGGACCGATTTCGCGGAACCGGGCGGTCGGGGCCAGTCCTTGCGTCGTGACGTGCCGGTGTTGTGCTCGCTGAACCCCGCCACCGAGGCATAGGGCGCCGGGATCGTTTTGCCCCCACGTCGCCGCTTGCCGAACGAGCTCACGATCATCTCCTCCCGGAGCGTCGGTAAAACTCACCTGCACGGACACGATCGGAAATGACCCGAGATCGTATCACCGAGTATTACCGCCGCAACGGGATTCAACCGTGCGACAGCCGTATCAGCTCTTGACGCCGCCCGCGGTCAGACCGGAGATGATCCGGCGCTGGAACAGCAGCACCATGATGACCAGCGGAATTGTCACCATCGTGCCCGCGGCCATGATCGCGGCGTACGGCTGCACGAGCGGATTGTTACCGGAGAAGCGCGCGATCGCGACGGTCACCGGTTCGGTCTTATCGCTGGAGAGCAGCCGGGCCAGCAGATATTCGTTGACCGATGCGATGAATGCCAGGATGGCGGTGGTGAATACCGCTGGCGCGGCCAACGGCAGCATGACCAGTCGGAATGCTTGCGTCTTGGTCGCGCCGTCGATGCGGGCGGCCTCCTCGAGTTCCCAAGGCAGCTCGGCGAAGAACGAGGCAAGGATGTAGACGGTCATCGGCAGTACGAAGGAGATGTTCGGGATGATCATCGCCTGGTATTCGCCGATCCAGCCGAGGTTGGTGAACAGCTGGAACAGCGGGGTGACCAGCACGACCACCGGGAACATCGACGCGGAGAGAATGAGTCCGGAGACCAGGTACTTGCCCTTGAAGGTCAGCCGCGCCAGCGCGTAGGCGGCGAGCACGCCGAGCACCAGCGCGACCGCCGTGGTCACCGCGCCGATGATGACGCTGTTGAGCAGCGCCTTGCCGAAGTCGTTGCCGCGGCTGGTATCGAAGGCGTTGCGGAAGTTCTCCAGGGTGACGTGGGTCGGCCACGGGGTGTTGTCGAAGGTGTAGACCGGATCGCGGAATGCGGTGACGGCCATCCAGTAGAACGGGGCCAGACCCCACACCAGCACGATCAGCGCACCCAGATAGAGCCGAACCGAACCCAGGCGCTTGGTCCAAGGTGCCTGTGCCACGGGCTTTTTGGTGGTCACGGTCGTCATCAGTGCGCCTCCCGCTGTTCTTCCTGGGTCCGAACGGCATTGGCGCCCAAGACCTTTACCAGCAGGAACGCCACCGCGAAGATCAGCAGGAAGGTGATCGTCGACAGTGCCGCCGCGCTATTGGGACCTTGGCGGACCTGTTCGACCACCAGCGCCGAAATCGGGCGGGTGGACGGGTTGCCGAGCGTCATGATCGCGGGCAGGTCGTACAGGCGCAGTCCGTCCATGGTGCGGAACAGGACCGCGACCAGCAGCGCCGGTTTGAGCAGCGGCAGCGTGATCTGGGTGAATCGCTGCCAGGCCGAGGCGCCGTCGACCTTGGCGGCCTCGTATACATCGGCCGGAATCACCTGCAGACCGGCAAGTAGCAGCAATGCCATGAACGGCGTGGTCTTCCAGACATCGGCGGCGATGACCGCGAATCGCGCGGGCCAGGCCTCCGAGGTCCACAGGATGTGGGTGCCGAACACCCGGTTCACCACGCCGTCGTACTGGAACATGAACTCCCACAACCGGGCGGTGACCGCGGTCGGAATCGCCCACGGCACCAGCACCGCGGCGCGCAGCAGGGCCCGGCCCTTGAAGGTCTTGCCCATGACCATGGCCATGCCGAGGCCGAGGGTGGCCTCCAGGGTCACCGTGATCACCGTGAAGAACAGCGTCACGCCGATGGCCAGCCAGAACTGCGAGCCGAGATTGCCGGTCGGGCAGGGGACGGCTTCGCCCGCCGCCTGACATTGCTGCAGCAGCCAGTGCGTGTAGTTCGAGAAGCCCGCGTTGCCGCCCTCGACGAACATGCCGGTCGCCGGGTCCAGTCCAGGATCCTTCTGGAACGACATGTACAACGCGCGGAACACCGGATAGCCGACGACCACCGCGAGGGTGATCAGCACGGGCGTGACGAACAACCACGCCTTACCGGAACGCCGCAACTCCAACGCCAAGGTGCCACCGAATCCGCGCTTTGTCGGCTGATCGCCGTCGCTCGACACGCGAGTGGCCGTTCCCGAAGGATCCGACACCGTTTCTCTCTCCTACGGGGTGGTCGGGTCCGCTCTTGTACTCGCTACGATCCGGCTGTCTCGATGCCCTTTTGCATACCGTTGATCGCGTCGTCGACGGACTTGGTTCCGTTCAACGCAGCATAAGCGTTGTCCTGGATGGCCTTGGACACCGCCGGGTAGAACGGGGTCACCGGACGCGGCACCGCGTTGGCGATCGAATCCTTGAGCGCGGGCAGGTACGGCATCTTCGCGATCAGCGCCGGGTCGTCGTACATCGACGCGCGCACCGAGGGCAGCGCACCGGCCGCGACGATGTGCTGGGCGTCCTCGCTGATCAGGTAGCGCAGGAAGTCGAGCGCGGTCGCCTTGTTCTTGGAGAACGCGCTGATTGCCGCGTTGTAGCCGCCGAGGGTCGACGCGCCGACGCCGTTCTCGCCGGGCAGCGGCGCGACACCGAACTTGTCCTTGACCGCGGAGGATTCCGCGCCCGCGTCACCGAAGGTGGACGGCCAGTTACGCATGAAGAGCAGCTTGCCGGTGTTGAAGGCGTTGGCGCTCTCCGGCTCCTTGAAGGTGATGGCTTCCTTCGGGATATCGCCATTGCGGTAGGCGTCGACGAGCTCCTTGAGCCCGGCGCGCGCCTGCGGGGTGTTCACGGTCGGGGTTTTGCCGTCCGCGCCGACGAAGGTGCCGCCGTAGGCGTTGATGGCCTCGGCCGCGTTCACCGTCAGGCCCTCGTACGGTGCGAGCTGGCCCGCGTAGCAACCCATGTTGTTCTGCTTGGCGATCGGGCACTGCGCCAGCATCTCGCTCCAGGTCTTGGGCGGGTTCGGCACCAGATCCTTGCGGTAGAACAGCAAGCCGCCGTTGGTGTTTCGCGGTGCGGCGTAGAGGGTGTTGTTGTAGGTGGCGCTGGCGACCGTCGGGGACAGCAGTGCCGAGGTGTCGATGTTGAAGGTGTCCTTCAGCGGCTGGATCCAGCCCTTCGCGGCGAATTCCGCGGTCCACGGCACGTCCAGGGCGACGACGTCGTAGGTGGACTGCTTGGAGCGCATGTGCTCGACCAGATCGTCGTACTGCTGCGACGCGTCGTTGGACTGCTCCTTGAAGGTGACCTGCTCATCCGGGTGCGAGGCGTTCCAGCGCTCGATCAGCTGCTTGACCGCGCCGGTTTCGGTGGTGTCCTTGCCCTCCACGTAGGTGATCGGGCCCCGGCCGGTGAGGTTCTGGCTGGACGGATTGCCGCCGCCATCGCTGGAGCAGGCGCTGGTGAACGTCGCCGCGAGCAGCGCAACAGAGGCGGCTGCCAACGCCGCTCGCGGTACGAGCGACGAACGTAGGGACGTCACCTTTTTCAAAGCCATCGCGAACACTCCAAGGTCGAGACGTGAGCAGCAGCACACCCTGCAGGTGCACAAGGCAAGATACATGGTTGTTATATGTGACGCAGTGATTGTGCCCGCAACAGGGGCACTGTCCAGCCGGATCCGACGTCATCGCTTCGATGTCACAGCCGCTCGTTACGCTGGCTGTCGATGACTTCGCCGAATGCGGTTCCGGACCGGATGCTCACCCGGATCGGTGGATTGCTGCGCCAAGCCGAATCGACCGATAACGAGCACGAGGCCGAGGCATTTCTGGCCGCGGCCCAGCGGTTGGCGACCAGGTCCTCGATCGACCTCGCGGTCGCCCGCGCGCATATCGTCGGACGTGAGCGCAGGCCAACGCCGGTGCAGCGGATGATTCCGATCGGTGAACCCGGCAAGAAGGGGCTGCGCACCTACGTGCAGTTGTTCGTGGCGATCGCCGCGGCGAATGATGTGCGCTGCGATGTCGCGCGCACCTCGACGCAGGTCTACGCGTATGGCTTCGATTCCGATATCGATACCTGTGAAGCTCTCTACGCCAGTCTGTTGGTGCAGATGGTGCGTGCGTCGGATCAGTACATCAAATCGGGGCAGTACCGGTCGGCCACGGTCGAAAAGATCGTCACGGAGAAGCGCTGGGGCCGAACGGTGCGGCGGCAGGTGCAAGCGCCAGTGGCGGCGGTCACCGCGCGGCTGAATTTTCAGATGGCGTTCGCCGCGCGGATCGGCCGCCGTCTGGCCGAGGTCAAGGCGGAGGTGGAGGCCGAGATTGTGCCCGAAACCGTCGCGGCGGGTACGGCATTGGCCCTGCGTAACAAGGAAGTCGAGCTCACGGACTTCTATCAGAAGACCTCCGATGCCCGTGGTACCTGGCGCGGTCCGCAGGCGTCGGCCGGACATTCCGCGGCCGCCCGGCGTGCGGGTGATCGGGCCGGGAAGGCGGCGCGACTCGGGACGTCTCCCGAGCTGGGTGCGGCGCGTGGGCAATTGCCCGGTGGGACGAAATGAGCCTCATTGATGCGAATTGCCCGGCGCAGCGTGGGTGAGCTCGGCAATGGGTTTGCGAGCTGGGCCCGATGAGTGCGCGAGATACCCAGCGCGCCAGGGTGTATGACGCCGAGCAGCTGGTGCGGGGTGTATTCGATCGAGCCGACGAAAACGGCAATCGCACGGTCGAGCTCTACGGCTCACACCTCACGCTGCCGATCGAGCGCCGCTTCGCGTCCGTCGAATCGGTGCAGGTCTACACCGATAAGGTGCTGAGCCTCAATTGGGTTCGGGCACAATGGGACCGCGCCGCCACACCCATCCGGGTCCGCGCACGTGCCGGAACCTCCGCCGCCCACTACGAGGCCGCGGATGCCGTGCTGGCCGTTCCCTTGCACACCGGCGCGACGGCATGGGCCCTGCGTGAACTGGTGATCCTGCACGAACTGGCCCATCACCTCGACCCCGCCGCCGAATCGGCGGCACCCCATGGCCCCGAATTCTGTACCCGCTACTTGGAACTCGTCGACGGCATTATCGGACCGGAGGCCGGGTTGGTGCTCCGCTCCAGCATGCTCGGCTGCGGTGTCCGCATCGGCTGAGCTGCCGCAGGATCGCGCCGGTTCTGTGGTCGCCGGTAGTTGATTGCCGGGTCGGGTGGACACACAAACTCGTTGTGCGCGGCTGTGGTGTCTGGCTGCGCGGTGTCCAACCTCGTTCGCGCGATCACGGTTGGGCAATGCCGACCTGGTGGGTGGGCCGCGTTCGGCGTGGTTCGCTGCTCGCCGTTGCGGACTACCTGCGCGACACGGTCACTTGGGTGGGGGTAGGGCGCGGACGCGGGCGAGTCGGTTCTCCCACCACTGGATTCGTGCTGGGTCGGGGTGGTGGTAGCGCTCCAGCAGGGTCGGGTCGGGGGTGGGTGGTGTTTTGGCGACCGGCATGAAGCCGTCGAGCGGGCGGAGTGAATCGTGTACGAGGTCGCCATCGAGTAGTGACAAAGTGCCGAGGCCGCAGGCGAATTCGAGTTCGGGTAGGGCGGCGGCGAGGGCTAGTTGAGCGGCGAGGCCGACGCTGGTTTCGAGGGCGGAGGAGACAACGCAGGGTAATCCGGCGGCCTCGGCGACCTGGAGTGCACGGCGGACACCGCCTAGCGGGGTGCATTTGAGGACCGCGATATCCGCGGCTCCCGCTACCGCCACCCGCAGGGGATCCTCGGCGCGGCGGATGGATTCGTCGGCGGCGATTCGCACATCGACACGGCGCCGCACCGCGGCCAACTCCTCGATGGTGCGGCACGGTTGCTCGACGTACTCCAAACCACCTGCGGCACGGTCGATCTGCTTGATATGGGTGACGGCCGTCTCGACATCCCAGACCGCATTGGCGTCCACGCGTACCGCGCCCTCCGGCCCCAGCGCATCCCGGACTGCCTCGACCCGCGCCAGATCCTCGGCCAGCGAATCAGGATGATCGGCAATCTTCACCTTCGCGGTGCGACATCCGGACTCGGCCACGATCGCATGCGCGCGTTCCGGACCGACCGCGGGCACCGTGCAATTGATCGGAACACGTTCCCGCACCGGCTCCGGCCAACCCACCGTCACCTGCTCGACCGCGGTCGCCAGCCACCCCGCTGCCTCCCGATCGTCATATTCGGGAAACGGACAGAACTCGCCCCAACCAAGCTGCCCGCTGATCAACATCCCCTCGCGCACCGTGATGCCGCGGAACCGGGTCCGCATCGGAATGGCGTAGACGAAGGTTTCGGTCATCACCCCGCAGCCTAGCGAGCGCGATGTCGTCCCCCACACTGCGCGCCCGCCGTAGCTGGCAGGGCCGAAGCAATCGACGCAACGCGGCGCGACTGAAGCGCCGATCGGCAACTCCCGGCCGCCGAGGCGAGGCCTGACCGAAACCGGTTCACTTCCCGAAACCCGCTGGCTGCCGCAGCGGCCAACTGCCGCACATCTATTCACGATCGCGCAAAGGCTGTGCCCTATGCGAGGTACTCGCTACGTGTGCGTCAGCCGGATCATCCGCGCTTGGTTTCGATCTGAGCCCGCGGCACCGATCCGGACCGGTGCTGCGGCACTGGCTGACTCAGAGGCGTTCGATAATGGTGGCGTTCGCCAAACCGCCAGCCTCACACATGGTTTGCAGACCGTAGCGGGCGCCGCGCTCCTGCATGGCGTGCACCAGCGTGGTCATCAGGCGTGCGCCGGAAGCGCCGAGTGGATGACCGATGGCGATGGCGCCGCCGTTCACATTCACCTTCGACATATCCGCACCGGTGTCGTGCGCCCAGGCCAGCACCACCGGTGAGAACGCCTCGTTGATCTCGACCAGATCAATATCGGAGAGCTGGAGTCCGGCGCGCTGCAATACCTTTCGCGTCGCCGGGATGACGGCGGTCAGCATGAGCAGCGGATCGTCACCGGCCACCGCGAAGCTGTGCAGCCGTGCCAGCGGCTTCAGTCCGAGTTCCTCGGCGCGTTCGCTGGTCATGATCAGCACGGCCGCGCTGCCGTCGCTGACCTGGCTCGCGGTCGCGGCGGTGATCTGCCAGCCGATTTCCGGGAAGCGCGCGGCCATGGCCTCGTCGTAGTAGGCGGGAGGCAGTTTGCCGAGGGTTTCCAGGGTACTGCCGACCCGGATGCCCTCATCGGTTTCCAGCCCGGCGATGGGGGCGAGTTGGCTGGCGAACGAGCCGTTCTTCGTTGCCAGCGCCGCCTTTTCGTGACTGCCGAGGGCGAATTCGTCGAGCTGGTTGCGGGTCAGTCCCCAGCGGGCCGCGATCAGTTCGGCGCTGATGCCCTGGGAAACCAGCCCCTCCGGATAACGCTCGGTGAAGCCGACACCGGAGAAATCTTCGGATCCGATCATGTTCGCGCCCATGGGAATTCGTCCCATCGACTCGACACCGGCCGCGACCACGATGTCGTAAGCACCGGCGATAACGCCCTGTGCGGCGAAATGAATGGCCTGCTGACTGCTGCCGCATTGGCGATCGACCGTGGTCGCCGGTACCGATTCCGGATAGCCGGCGGCCAGCGCCGCACGCCGGGTCATATTCGCGCCCTGTTCGCCGATCTGGGTGACGATGCCGCCGATCACATCGTCGATGAGTGCCGGATCGATGCCGCTGCGATCGACTACCGCGCGCAGGCTGTGGGCGAGCAGGTCCACCGCGTTGACGTTATGCAGTGCCCCGTTCGGCTTGCCCTTGCCGATCGGCGTGCGTACCGCTTCGACGATCACCGCGTCTCTCATGGTGGTTCCCTAAGTTTGTAGGTGTCTGGGGTTGGTGCCCTGGATGCCCAGGGCGGTGGGGTGTGGCTGATGGTTGTTTGCCTCTGTTGAGGCTGGAAAGGACTGGCTGCCTCGCCGTGCTGGACGCTCCGGCTGCTGATTGAGAGCTTGTTGCGGTCGTCGCTGGTTAGGGATCTGACGGCGGGGTTGTCCACGGGCTGGAACTGCGAGGTCGGGAGCACGTGGGTGGCGACTCGCCCTCAGATCTGGGTCGGGATCGATGTCGGCAAGCACGCGCATCACGCGTGCGGGGTCGATGAGACCGGCAAGACGGTGTTCAGTCAGAAGTTCGGCAACGACCAAGCCGCGATCGAGGCGTTGATCGCCCGCGCCGGCCAGGCCGCCGACCACGTTCGGTGGGCGATCGATCTGACCAGCCCGATGGCATTGCTGCTGATCACCGTGCTGCTGGCGGCTGATCAGACGGTGACGTATGTGCCGGGTCGGGTGGTGAATTCGATGACCGGCAGCTTCCGCGGCGAAGGGAAAACCGACGCCAAGGACGCGCGGGTGATCGCGCAGAGCGCCCGTCTGCGTGAGGACCTGAACCAGGTCGTGATGCCTGATGAGCTCGTGGTCGGGCTGACCCAGCTGACCAGCTACCGCACCGACCTGATGGCGGACTGGGTGGCCGGGATCAACCGGTTGCGTGCCCTGCTCGGGTCGATCTTTCCCGCGTTGGAGGCCGCGTTCGACTTCGCGAACCGGACCCCGCTGACCCTGGTCGCCGGAATGTGCACCCCAGCCGAGATCAGGACGGCCGGAATCGACGGTGTCACAACGTATCTCGTTGACAACGGGGCCTGGAAGCCAGGCATCGCCAAAACTGCCGCTGCCGCCCTCGACGCCGCCGGAGGCCAGAGCCTGTCCCTGCCCGGTGAGGCCGACACCGCGATGCTGGTCAAACGCATCGCGCGCAAGCTGCTGGATCTGGACCGGGAGATCAAAGACACCGACAAACTCATCACGACTCGATTCCGGGAGCACCCGTGGGCGGCCATCATCGAATCCCTGCCCGGCATGGGCCCCGGGCTCGGGGCGGAATTCCTCGTCGGCACCGGCGGTGAACTCGCGAACTTCGTCAGCGCGGGCCGCTTGGCCTCCTACGCCGGCCTCGTTCCGGTCCCCCGCGACTTGGGCCGCGTCAGCGGCAACCTGCACCCGCCGAAACGCTACAACCGGCGCATGCGCAGAGTGTTCTACATGGCCGCCCTGTCGAGCCTGCGCTACGACAACGGGCCCTCGCGGCGGTTCTACGACCGCAAACGCGGTGAGCGACTCATCCATACCCAAGCCCTCCTAGCCCTGGCCCGACGACTCGTCGACGTGCTGTGGGCCCTGCTGCGAGACGGACGTGAATTCAGCCTCGACCCACCAGTCCCGACGGCCGCTGCGGCTTGACACGGTCATTGAGAGTCCTTTCGAACCGCGAGCCGAGCTCCGCTGCCTGGCTCTATTGGCTTATAGTCAGGGTAACGCCTGAGTATAGTCGACTCAAGCCAGATATCGCTATGATGTTCGTCATGGCAGCCGTAATGGAAGGACCCCTGGCCGATCTGAGCGCGTGGAAACCCGCCGAATGCTCGATCGCGAAGGCGATGGACCTGATCGGCACCCGCTCGGCGATCCTGATCCTGCGCGAGGCCTATTACGGCACCACCCGCTTCGACGGTTTCGCCGCCCGGGTCGGCATCACCGATGCCGCCGCGTCCGGCCAGCTCCGCAAGCTCACCGACGCTGGTCTGCTCGCCAAGCGGCCGTATCAGGAGGAGGGCAAGCGGACACGCCAGGAGTACGTGCTGACGGATATGGGTCGCGATCTACTGCCCGCGGTGCTGGCGCTCATGCAGTGGGGCGATGCCTATCTGCAGCCGGGGCCCGCGCCGTTGCTGCTGGTCGAGGAGTCCAGCGGCGCGCCGGTCCGGGTGCAGGTGCGCAGCGAGACAGGTCGCGAAATCGACTTGGAGAACCTCGGCGTACGACTCAACCCCGAGTATTCACGCGCCCGATCGGCGAAATGATCCCCGACATCGGTGCGGGTCGAGTCGGCCCGCATCCAGACCTGATCGGCTCCGGCGACGTCAGCCGGTGACCACCGCGTAGTTGATGTCCTCGGTGCCGAATTTGTTGTAGAGGTGAATCCACAGCAGCACAAGGGGTTCGGTGCTCCGCGCGGTCACCACACCGCCCAGGTCGATGATCTGCTCATCGGACCAGCCGAAGGATTTCAGCAGCGCCGCCACCTCGGCCTTGGCCGATTCGTCATCGCCGCTCAGAAAGACATTGTGCCGCCCCGGAATTCGGGACGGGTCGACCATGAGCTGGTTGTTCATGGTGTTGAGGGTTTTCACCACCCGCGCCTCCGGGAAGGCCTGCTGGATCGCCTCGGCGACACTGCCCGCCTCGGGCGTGGCCAATTTCGGCGGGAATCCACCGGAGAAATCCAGTGCATTCGACACGTCCACCAGCACTTTTCCGCTCAGATTCGCCGCACCCGCCGCAATGAGCGCGGCCAGCGACACGGTGCCGGACGTCGCATTGATCACCAACTCCGCCTCGGCCGCGGCATCGGCGAAAGTGCCATGGGCGCCGCCGGTTTCGTTCGCCCACTCGGTCGCCGCCGCATTCTCGGCGGTCCGGGACCCGAGCGTCACCGCGTGACCGAGCTCGACCAGCTTGCTCGCGAGCCTGCGCCCGACCTGCCCGGTACCCAGCACCGCTATCTTCAACGTCCACTCCTCGCGCCGATCCCGTCGAGCGTCGAGTTTACGAATGCGGCGTGGTGTTCGCGTGGCCTTCCGCCGTGGGCGAACGCCAATGGCGTCGACGCAGCGAGGGCGGTCAATCCGCGCGCAGCGCCTGGGACTCGCTCGAAAGTCCGACGGGGAGATGTGTCGTTCCCGGGCAGCGGTCCATTGACCGGACCGCTGAATGCTCGGGAGCACTTCTGCGCGTGCACTTTCGCTGATATCCCGTAGGACATTCCGGATTGGCGAAAGTACACGCGCAACGCCTCAGGACAGGCGGCGGCCGTCGACGGCGGAGAAGAAGTAGGTGTGTTCCGGTGTGGCCGTCAGCTGCACCCGGTTGCCCTTCTCCGGCGGGTTGCGCCAATCCGCCCGCGCCACAATGGTTTCGCCCGCACCGTTCGTCGCGCTCTCGGCGATGGTGCGGCCGTAGATGTAGGCGTCGGAGCCGAGTTCCTCGACGACATCGACCTCCATCTGGATGCCCGACTTGTCCTGCGCCGCACCGATCTCCAGGTGCTCGGGCCGCACGCCGACCACCACCGAACCCTCGGCGGCATCGGCGACCGACCGCGGCACCGGCAGCTTGGCACAGCCGAGCTCGACCGCGCCGTCGGCGACCGGCAGTGTGAACAGATTCATCGCGGGCGAACCCATGAACCCGGCGACGAAGACATTCGCCGGATCCCGATACAGATCGCGCGGTGTCGCGCACTGCTGCAGCAGTCCGTCCTTGAGCACCGCGACCCGGTCGCCCATGGTCATCGCCTCGACCTGGTCGTGTGTGACGTACACGGTGGTGGTGCCGAGGCGACGCTGCAGCTGGGCGATTTGGGTGCGGGTCTGCACCCGCAGCTTGGCGTCCAGATTCGACAGCGGCTCGTCCATCAGGAATACCTGCGGCTGGCGCACGATCGCCCGCCCCATCGCTACGCGCTGACGCTGACCGCCCGACAGCGCCTTCGGCTTGCGATCCAGAAACGGCTCGAGGTCGAGCAGTTTGGCCGCTTCCAGCACCCGGCGCTCCTTCTCCGCCTTGGCGACCTTGGCGAGTTTGAGCGCGAAGCCCATATTCTCCGCCACGGTCATATGCGGGTAGAGCGCGTAGTTCTGGAACACCATGGCGATATCGCGTTGCTTGGGTTCGGCATGGGTGACGTCATCGGCACCGATCAGAATGCGCCCGGCGTCGACATCCTCTAGTCCGGCGAGCATCCGCAGTGAGGTCGACTTACCGCAGCCGGACGGACCGACCAGCACGAGGAACTCCCCGTCGGCGATCTCGAGATTCAGCTTGTCGACGGCGGGTTTGGACGAGCCGGGGTAGAGCCGGGTCGCGCTATCGAAGGTCACGGTGGCCATGACAAATCACATCCCATCACCGGCAGGAACGTGCCGGACGATCCGAGTAAGGGTTGACCGGCGATATTACTGGATGTGCTCGCTTCGCACACGATGCGCTCGAGTTCGCGCAGAAAGTTGGTCGGCGCGGGCTATTCCGAAGTCGGTTACCAGCACCCGAGTAATAGCTGCGCCAAAGATCTTGTCGCCGGTAGCCTCGATCGGGGAACCAGATCCAGCGACGAGGAGCAGACTCATGACCCGACCGGTTCGGATCGGCGTACAGCTACAGCCCCAGCATGCCGCAGACTATGGACTCCTGCGCGATGCCGTACTACGCGCGGAGGACGCGGGCGTCGATATCGCCTTCAACTGGGACCACTTCTATCCGCTTACCGGCGACCACAACGGCGCGCATTTCGAATGCTGGACCATGCTCGGCGCCTGGGCCGAGCAGACCGAACGGATCGAGATCGGCGCGCTGGTCACCGGCGGCGGTTACCGCAATCCCGATCTGCTCGCCGATATGGCGCGCACGGTGGACCACATCAGCAATGGTCGACTCATTCTCGGCATCGGCGCCGGATGGTTCCAGAAGGACTATGACGAATACGGCTACGAATTCGGCACAGCGGGAAGCCGACTCGCGCTGCTGAAGGCGAATATGGCCCGGCTCACCGCCCGGCTGAAGAAGCTGAACCCGCAGCCCACCCGGGATATCCCGATCCTGATCGGCGGCGGTGGCGAGAAGAAGACGCTGCGGCTGGTCGCACAGTACGCCGATATCTGGCACACCTTCGCCGACCTCGACGCGCTCGCGCACAAGAACAAAGTGCTCACCGAGCACTGCGCGGATGTCGGCACCGATCAGGCGAAGATCGAGCTCTCGGTGCAATGGCCGGGTGCGGAGCGGGCGTCGACGTTCGTCGAGGCAGGGGTGAGTCTGTTCACCATCGGGGTGAGCGGGCCGAAGTTCGACCTGACTGAGGTCGAGCGGGCGATTCGTTGGCGGGACGAGGTCAATCCGGAGCCGGTCAGAGGGTTGGCCTGAGCCTCGGAGCAGATCGCGAGGATCGTGCTCTCTCGCTGGCGTAACCCCGGTCGGCGGTCGGGTTCGGATCACCGTGATCCGAATTCCGGGATCGGGTGCCGGTGCCGCGTCCGCGCACGCCGTGCGGCCGCATGCCCTGACAGTGAGGTGCGCACGCCGCGGGGTAGCTGCCGATCAGTGCCTGATCGGACGCTAGGGTTGCTCGTCATGGCTGGTCTGCCCGCTGTGCGGTCTCGTGCGTTGATCGCCGTGCTATTGCTTGCCGTCGGCCTCGCCGCCACGGCCTGCGGTTCCGGCGACGATTCCACCGATCGAAATCAATGCACGCCGCCCGGGCTGAGCGCGGCATCGGCCGCACCGACCAACCTCGGCTCGGCGGCCTCGGCGGGGGAGGACAAATACACCACCGCGTCCACGTTGCCGGTCCCGGCGATCGATACCGGCAAGCTGCGGCTCATTACGCCGGGCAAGCTCACCGTTGGTACCCTCTCGGACGCACCGCCGAGCATCTGCCTGAACTCGGCGGGCTCGTTCACCGGCTTCGACAATGAGCTGCTGCGGGCGATCGGCGCGAAACTCGGTCTCCAGGTGGAATTCTCGGGCACCGAATTCGCACCGCTGCTCTCCCAGGTCTCCGGCGGTCGGTTCGATGTCGGTTCGTCGAATATCACCACCACCGCGGAGCGGCGCGAACGCGTCGGATTCACCAATGGTTACGACTTCGGCTACTTCTCGCTCGTCGTCCCGAATGGCAGTGCCATCAAGGGCTTTTCGGACCTCGGGCGGGGCAACCGGATCGCCGTCGTGCAGGGCACGGTGCAGGACGATTACGTGGTCAACCAGCTGCATCTGGATCCGGTGAAGTTCCCGGACTACGCCACCGCGTACGCGAATCTCAAATCCGGTCAGGTCGATGCCTGGGTCGCGCCGTCGGCGCAGGCCGAGGGACAGGTGCACTCGGGTGACGGCACCACGATCATCCAGAACACCTTCAGCCTGGACAATTTCGTCGGCTACGCGGTCGCCAAGAACAACCAGCCCCTGATCGACGCGCTCAATAGCGGCCTCGACGCCGTGATCGCCGACGGCACCTACGCCAAGCTCTACGCCGACTGGGTGCCGAGGCAGTTGCCGCCCGGTTGGAAGCCGGGCTCGAAAGCCGCACCCGCGCCGCAACTTCCGGATTTCGCCGCCATAGCCGCGGAGAAGAAGACCACCGACAGCGGACAGGATGCACCGAAATCGACGGTGCGGCAGTTGAAGGAGACCTTCTTCGACTGGTCGCTGTACCGCAAGGCATTTCCCGATCTGTTCAAGACCGGTTTGCCGAATACCCTGATTCTGGCGGTGGTTTCCGGTGTGCTCGGCACCATTCTCGGCATGTTGCTCGCGGTCGCCGGCATTTCCCGGACGCGCTGGTTGCGCTGGCCCGCAAGGGTTTACACCGATATCTTCCGCGGCCTGCCCGCGGTGGTGATCATCCTGATCATCGGACTCGGCATCGGACCGGTTGCTCGCAATATCACCGGCAACAACCCGTATTGGCTCGGTGCGATCGCGCTGGCATTGCTGGCCTCGGCCTATATCGGTGAGATCTTCCGCTCCGGTATCCAATCCGTGGAGGCGGGTCAGCTGGAGGCCGCGCGTGCCATCGGCTTCGGCTACCGCCAGGCCATGACGCTGGTCGTGATTCCGCAGGGTGTGCGCCGGGTGCTGCCCGCGCTGATGAACCAATTCATCGCGCTGATCAAGGATTCCTCGCTGATCTACTTCCTCGGACTGCTCGCGACCCAGCGCGAACTGTTCGCGGTCGGCCGAGATCTCAACGCGCAGACCGGAAATCTCTCCCCGCTGGTCGCCGCCGGTCTGGTCTATCTGCTGTTGACCATCCCGCTGACGCACCTGGTGAACTACATCGACCACCGGATGCGCACCGGGCGACCCGACCAGCCCATCGACCAGGTCGAGGCGGCCACGATCACGGAAGGGCGCGGTTAAATCATGAGCGAGCGTAGCGAGCGAATCGACAACACAGCGCCCGGAGGCGGTCATGCCGGAACCGAGCGCCAGCGAGGTGGAGGCATGAGTGCCTCTCTCACCGGAACCGGTCTGCATCTGACGCTGGGCCACAATCATGTGCTGCGCGGCGTCGATATCCATGTCGACGCGGGTAAGACCACCACCGTCATCGGACCGTCCGGCTCCGGCAAGTCGACGCTGCTGCGCGTGCTCAACCGGCTGTACGAACCCGATCAGGGTGATGTGCTGCTGGACGGTGAGTCGGTGCTCACCGAGGATCCGGATAAGCTGCGCCAGCGCATCGGCATGGTGTTCCAGCACTTCAACCTCTTCCCGCACAAGACGGTCGCGGAGAATGTTGCGCTCGGGCCGCGCAAGCTGCGCGGGCTGTCCAAGGATGCCGCGCGGGCGCTGGCCGTCGAGCAGCTCGAAGTGGTCGGCCTGGCCGAGAAGGCTGATTCCCGCCCGTCGAATCTGTCCGGTGGGCAGCAGCAGCGGGTGGCGATCGCGCGTGCGCTGGCCATGCAGCCGGAGATCATGTTCTTCGACGAGGCCACCTCGGCACTGGATCCGGAGCTGGTGAAGGGCATTCTCGCGCTGATGGCCGAGCTGGCTACCCAGGGAATGTCGATGATCGTGGTGACCCACGAGATGGGTTTCGCGCGCAGCGTTTCCGACAGCGTGCTGTTCATGGACGCTGGTCAGGTGGTCGAAACGGGCACTCCCGACGCCCTGTTCGACAACCCGACGACACCGCGACTACAGCGCTTCCTCTCCCAGGTTTTGTGACCGCCAGCACACCGCTAGTAAACTCGATAGATGCGCACCTGCTAATGTGTCGTCGCGCTCGGCGCCACATATCCAGCAATGGGAACCAAGGAGGTCCGATGACCACAGCGCATCACGAGCACACCGAACACCAGCACGTCCACGGCCCCGGCTGCGGCCACACCGAAGTACCGCACGGCGACCACACCGACTACGCCCACGACGGCCACCTGCACCGCGAACACAACGGTCACTGGGACGAATGCGAACCCGCCGCGCACACCAAACACGCGGGCCACGACCATACCCACGGCCCCGACTGCGGCCACGAAGCCATCCAACACGGCGACCACCTCGACTATCTCCACGACGGCCACTGCCACGCCGCCCACAACGGTCACTACGACGACCACTGAGCCCGCCGTGCCGAGCTGCGCTCGCAGCTCGGCGCAGGCACATCGATTCGCCGCGCTCCTCGCCTTCGAGTAGAGATGGCGAGATGGGGATTGGTGATCCACGGCTCCACCTGCGGCTGCTGACGCCCGACGACTGGGCAACATTTCGGAGCATCCGCCTGCGTTCCCTGGCCGATGCGCCACAGGCATTCGGCGCGACGTTGGAGGAGGTGCGCAGTAGGTCCGACCAGGTCTGGGCGGATCTACTGGCGCAACGCGCGCAGTTCGTGGCGAGTGTCGACGGCATCGATGTCGGGACGGTCGGCGGGCACGATGATCCCGAACGACCTGGGGCGCACCTCATTTCGATGTGGGTCGCCGAAAAGTCGCGGGGCACTGGAATTTCGGATCGTTTGGTGCGCTCGGTAGTCGACTGGGCCGTCGATGCCGGGCATCACAAGGTGTGGTTGGAGGTTGCCGCGGGCAATGCGGCGGCTGAGCGGTTATATCTGCGGCACGGCTTCGTGCGGACGGGTGTGCAGGGAACGGTCGCTCCCGACGATCCGCGGCCGGAATTCGAGATGCTCTTGAACCTGTGAGGCACGAGCCGCTGACCGCATACGTATAGGTCGGTGAAAAGTACTTATAGGTGACTGATTCGGCACCCATGGCTCTGCTCATAACGTAGTTCCTGTCAGCAAGAACGACAGGAAACCACAGGTCAGAAGCCTAGGAGGCCATTATGAACGAGCTCGTCGCACAGTACCTGGAAGTCTGGAACACCACCGACGCCGTCGCCCGCAGGGCCGGAATCGAAGCCGTGTTCACTCTTGGTGCCAGCTACGTCGACCCGCTGGCCGCGGTCGCCGGACACGACCAACTGGATGCGGCGATCGCAGGCGTCCAGGCCCAGTTCCCGGGGTGGGTGTTCACCCTCGCCGGACCGGTCGATGCCCACCACAACCAGGTGCGCTTCACCTGGGAGCTCGGCCCCGCCGATGCCCCCGCGGTGGTCGTCGGCTTCGATGTCGCGGTCGTCGAGGACGGACGGATCGCCAACGTCTACGGCTTCCTCGACAAAGTCCCCGCCGCAGCCTGATCCGTCACCGAACTCGTTACCCCAGAAGGAAATACCAGTCATGACCACCACCGCCCCCAGCTACATGTCCACCCTGCTCGCTCCCGGCCAGAAACTGCTGCGCACCTCGCTGCGCTCGGATGCGGTCGTCACCACCGTCAACGGCCTTGCCTACCTGGCACTTTCGGGCCCACTGGAATCCCTGCTCGGCCTGGACAGCAAGATCGGCATCCCGATCGGAATCTTCCTGACCCTCTACGGCATCGGCGTCGCCCTGGTCGGCATGGCCAAGACCATAAATACCAAGGCCGCCGCCGCGGTCGCCGCGGGTAATGCCGCCTGGGTCGTGGTGAGCCTGGCCGCCCTCGTCGAGGGCGCGCTCGACCTGAATCTGGTCGGCTCGATCTGGACCGTCATGCAGGCGGCCACCGTCGGCGGTTTCGCGGCCCTGCAGTACCTCGGCGTCCGCAAGGCCCGCTGAATCTTGGCTCCACTCGACCAACTCCGCAAACGCGGCATCGGCTCCGATGCCGCGTTCGGCGTTTGTGGTCGGTGGCTGCCTCTAGAGTCGAGGTCGTGCTCGAGGCAACCAAGATCCCGACCGAATTCGGCACCTTCGACGCCCTGACCAGCGGCGAACCCGGTGGTCGTGAGGTAATGCTGTTGCACGGCTTTCCAGAGTCGGCCATCGCCTGGGAGTTCCAGGCGAGGGCCCTCGGTGGCGGCGGCTGCCATGTCATCGCGCCCGATCAGCGCGGTTATTCGTCAGGCGTGCGTCCTGACAAGGTCGCCGATTACCGCGTCGAGGAGTTGGTCGCTGATGTCATCGCCATCGCCGACCAATTGGGTTGGCAGCGTTTCGATCTCGTCGGCCACGACTTGGGCGCGCACGTCGCCTGGACAGCAGCGGCCGACCACCCGGCACGAATCCGAACCCTGACCGCCGTATCGCAGCCGCATCCCACCGCGTTCTCACAAGCCATGACCGAGGACGAAGACCAGGCCCAACGAGCCCAACACTTCACTTACTTCCGCCAGCCGCGCACCCCCGAGCGCGCCCTGCTCGCCGATGATGCCGCCGCGCTACGCAAGATCTTCGACTGGAAGATTCCCGAGGAACGCATCGACGACTACGTCCACCGCCTCACCCGCCCCGATGCCCTGACCGCGGCTCTGAACTGGTACCGAGCCTTCCCGCTCGCCGGTCCGACCGCCCCGATCACCGTCCCGACTCTTTACATCTGGGGTGCCGAAGACCCCACCATCGGCTCCACCGCCGCCTTGGCCACCGCAAGCCACGTCACTGCCCCCTACCGCTTCGAAATGCTCGAAGACACCTCCCACTGGGTCCCCGAAGAGGCCCCCGAATCCGTCACCCGCCTGCTCATGCAACACCTGCTCGCCCATCGGTCCTGACTCCGAAACCGCTGCCCCCTGCCACAACCGGGGCCTTCGAAGTGGCACGGACCTGCTAGTCCTCCTCGGCGAGTTTGGCGTTGAGTTCGAGTGCTTCGCTGAGTTGGTCTTCGAGGGTGATGATTCGGCACGCTGCCTCGAGGGGGGTGCCGTGGTCGATGAGTTCGCGGGCGCGTGCGGCGATACGCAGTTGGTAGCGGGAGTAGCGGCGGTGCCCACCGGCGGAGCGTTGCGGGGTGATCAGTTGCGCTTCGTCCAGGCTGCGCAGGAATGCTTGGGTGGTGCCGAGCATTTCCGCTGCTCGGCCCATGGTGTAGGCGGGGTAGTCGTCATCGTCGAATTTCTCGTTCGCGGTCGTGGGTTCAGAAATCGTTAGGTCTCCATACGCCGAAGCGCCCCGGTGCCTGCGGCACCGGGGCACTGAAAGGGGGAATTACTTCGTCTTCCGACATGTAACCGAGACGTCGGCGATCACCCCGACCAAACATCTTCGCGGGTGACCCGACGGGCAATGCCTCCTTTCTCCTCACGGGGTTACTTCATCTTTCCGGTGCACTTCATCTTTCTTGCTCGGCGGGCCGGTGGGACCGTCGTACCTGCTGGTCCCGTGGCCGCGTCCGCCGTCTTACCATCACGGGCAGTTCATCATCTCCCGTGCCGATTAGACACTTCCTTCTGTTCCGACGCCATAGAAGCTACCGCAACGACTAGCGAATGTCTACAGTTGCCGCTGCAGATTTTTTGCGTCTGGTCCGGCCGGGATACGGAGCTGGATTCCTATCGCGGAGCTGGCCGGATGTGGTCATCGCGCTGAGTAAGAGCCGAGGTCAGTACGAGATCGACGATAAGAAGCAGGCCGTCACCGTCTTCGTCGCGGCAGCGATCCGACGCCCATGCCGGTAGCCGCTCAGGTGCGGACGGTGGCGAAGGCGGACCAGAGGAGGGGGGAGTCTTCGATGGCTCGGGTAGTGCGCCAAGCGGTCAGACGAGATCGTTGCCAGGTTGCGAGGGCGGTTACCGGGTCCGGGTGTTCGTGGGCGGCGTCGATGGCGCAGATGGCGTCTTGCAGGGGGCGGGCGTCGGGGGGTGCGCCTGCGAGACGTTGGAAGGCGAGGTCGGTGGGCAGCGGCCAGCGGCTGGCGGTGACCAGTTCGGCGCCGCCGTTGATCATCGCGGCGACCAAGCCGAGTGCCTCGCTGAACCGCATATCGCCGCCGCTTTCGCAGGCGATCAGGGCGACTCGGCTCGGAATGGGCCAGAGTTGTGGTCCGGCAACGGGCTCGGTGGTCAGGGTGTGGGTGCCGAGCAATAGGTCCTTGGCCGAAAGGGGTCGGTGCGCTCGGATCGGCGTGGCGAAGCCGATCGCTTCGGCATCGCAGGCCAGATGCAGTTCGGAGGCTTCGCTCTGGCCGGATTCGGGGGTTGCCGCGGTCACATGCCCCACATAGGTCAGGCGGCTGGCACCACCGCGCAGCGCTTCGCTCAACCAGCTCCTATCGATATCGGTGCGGCGGAATGCCTCGATCGGATCGTCGACCGCGGGCCGCAGCCTGCCCTGGCTGGCATACGAGGCAACCCGTTGGGCGAGTGGGGCTTCGGGGTCCATTCGACCGAGGACGGACCCGAGCACGGAGTCGGCACGGAAACCGGGGACACGCGGGTCGAGGACGGCCACCACCGGCAGTGCACCTGTGTCGGACCAGGCCCGCGCCGTGCGGTCCGGGCCGTGCACAATGCTGGCGGGGGCGAGCAGGCTGATATCGGCGATATCCACCAGGCGCAGCTCCGGATCGGGAGCGATGATTTCCCAGGGGATTTGAGCTACCCGGGGCGAGGGTTGCAGCCGGATATGCGGTCGCACACCGCGCACATGCAGGTCATACAACTGTGCCGCCAAACCAAAGGGCAGCAATGCGCGAGAAAGCGATTGTGCGACACGATATTCCGCCTCATATGAGGCGAAACCGCCGGTGGTCATGGCGCGTTCGAGACCGTCGGGTTCCGCCGGATTCGGCAGTGCCTGCGCGAACCGCGCGACGGCCTCGGCGATCGCATCCCCCGGCAGCATGCTGGCACCCTGGGCGTATTCATTGCGCGACCAGCGCCACGACATATACAGATCGCCCGCATCCGCCATCCGCACGATGACGGTAGGTTGCTCCGAAGTGGTCATGCGGGCAGCACCCGACTGTCCCGCACCGGATGGCCGTACCGCAGCTCGGCGGCCTCGATGTACGCGGCCAATGCGATATGTCCGTCCGGCGCGACGGCCACCCGCGGCGGCGGCACCACCGACAGTCCGGCGCCCGCCGCGACCGAGGCCAGCGCCGTGCCCAGCTGCGGTGCCGACCCACTTTGCGGGCCGGTCCCGACCTGCACCGTCGGTTGTGCCGCCTCGGCTGGTGGATCGAATAGCTCGAGCGGCAGTCGCGGCGGCGCGGCGACCGCGGATCTGGCGATATCCAATGTCGTACCCGCGCATTGCGTTTCGATGAGGTCCACGATCAGTGGACCATTGCCGGACAGATAGGCGAATCGGAATGCCATCCGCATTGCCGGATCCGCGATCTCGCGATTCCATTTCTCGCGTTGATTGCCATTGGGCAGGGTGAATCGCACGGCATCGATGGCCAACGCCGACGCCACCGCGAGTTCGACCGCCCGACCCAATAGCTCGGCATCCGGCGTTTCGGCCGCCTCGATGACCGACTCCAACAGCGCAGCATGCCAGAAATCGATTTGGGCACAGTGCAATCCGAGCCCGCGCTCGGTATAGGCGGCGAACGCCTCACCGATGAGCGCTTCACCCTCCTCGTATCGGCCGGTGGAATAGGCCACGGTCGCCAGACGCACGCGCACATCGGCGGCGTCGAGCACCGCACCGGATTCGTGAAAATAGTCGAGGCTGCGGCGATAGAGCTGATGCGCCGAATCGATATCGCCACGGCCCTCGGCGAGAAACCCCATGGTTTTCAGCCCGACGCCGGCGCGATATCCGAGTTCGGCGCGCTCGAAGTACTCCTGGCTCGACCGCAGCGGCTGTTCCGCCTCGTCGAACCGATCCAGCCTGACGTACATGACGGCCAGATTCTGTTCCGTCTCGGCGACGGCATTGCGATCACCGGCGGCCTCGAAGGCCGCCAGCGCCTGGCCCATGAAGTCCACGGCGAGGTCGCGCCGTCCGGTCTCGAAGTAGATACCGCCGAGCGTAGAGAGCGGATGTCCGGCCAGGTGCGGGGCGAAATGCACTGCCGCATCCAGTGATTCGGTGGCAAGTTCGATGGCGTAGGCCCAGCTCTGGCGATGGAATGCCACCGCGGTCAGTGATAGCAGGCAGGCCACCCGCTGCATGCTCTCGTCATTGTGTTCGGTGAGCAGGGCTCGGGCCTGTTCCAGCGCCTGCTGCGCACCATCGAGATCGCCGACGTGCTGCAGCGCCTGGGAGAGGTTGATCAGTGCGGCGGGCCGCTTTTCGATCGCATCGCCGGGCATCTCGTCGAGCGCCGTGCGGAACATGACGATCGCCCCGACATGATCGCCGAGTTCATCGCACATGCTCGCGGCATTGACCAGCGCGCTGACCCGCAGGCCGCCTGTGCTGGTTCGGGCGATTTCCTCGAACAGCCGCCTGGCCTCGGCGACATCGCCGCGCTGATAAGCGGCCGCACCTTCGGCGAGTCTTTCGCGACCGTCATCGGCGGGCATCAGAAGTCCGAATCCGATGCAGCCGCTGCGATTTCGGCCAAGAGGGGCGCATCGACGGCATCGTCGGCAGCGGTGGCCCGACGCAGCCGTGCGGCCGCCAGCTCACGAATCTGTCGCCGAATCTCGGGACCGCCCAGTTCGGGTTCACCTGGTGCACCGACACCGGGGACATAGACATCCACCGTCGAAACGGAATCCGACGGCGTGCTGGCCGTGCCGGTCCACAGATCGCCGACCAGATCCAGCTCGGCCTCGGCCGTGCCGACCGGTGTGGTGATGCGGGCGCGTGGGTGCAGGTGTGCCGGTGCGTCCGAGCCCAACTGGGGTGCGGCGACGGCCGTGATGCGCACGGTCGTGGTCTCCGAACTCCGGATCGACTCCCACGACACAGCCCGCTCGGACGCGTCGATGAGTCCCGGCGGGCACCGCCGCCAATCCCAGCCACCGGTGCCATGCCCGAGCGATAGCGCCCCGGTCGGACGGTCGGCTCCACCTGCGGCAAGCGCGTAGTCGGATGCGCGAGCCGTCGTTGCGATTGCTTCGGTCGGCGTCGGTTCGTCCGGGCTCGGCTCGTCGTCACCGATGAGTAGATCGCATTCCGCGCGCAGTGCGGTGATCTCCTGGTCGAGCAGTCGTTCGTCCAGTGCGGTGATGCCGTCGATTGTCGAGGCAGGCCACCAGCGAGTGGCCCAGTACGCGAACCCGAGCCGCCAGGCGGCGGCGACCAGATCGGGCACCGCGGGTTCGACCGCGAATTCACCCCCGTCGGCATCGCCGCTGTCGAAATCGGCGATGGCCACCGCGATTCGCTCGCCGTAGACCGCCCACAACCAGTCCTGCGCGAGTTCGACATCATCGATCACCGCAGCCGGAATCGTCTGTCCGGCAAGCAGACTCCAGCACAGATGACCGCCGACCACCTCGAGCACCAGCGCATCGATAGCCGCGGCACCGTCCAGCACCGTCGGCGCTGCTTCGGGCGCGATGCTCCAGATCCCGTCCCCGACCGGTTCGATTCGCACGGTCCCGCTCATCAGCTCGCCCTCGATTCCGCCGGATCCGGCTCGGTGACAAGGGAACGCACACTCAGCGCCTGTTTGATCCGCATGCGATGGTCCAGCATGACCGAGCGCGCCACGCCATCGAGCAGATCCCACAGCTCGTCCGGTTCGTAGACGCCGAACTCCCGGACATCGCGACCGTGCAGGCGCACCCACAGCCGCCGCAGATAAGGCCGCCACGGTGTACGCAGCTCGGTGGCGATGGCCGCCAGCGGGCCACTGGGCATTTCGATATCGGTGCGCACCGCGAGTCGCCGTGCCTGCAGCACATATGCCTCCCGCTGCCAGCGGCTGTTGATCACCCGATGCGCTGCCGTTTCGGCCGCCGCCGACTCTGCGCCATGCAATGCGATCGGCCGCAAACCGAGTGCGAGGGCGGCCCCCGCAGTTGCCGCGACGCGCAGTGATTCATCCAAAAGTGCCCAAGGCGAACAACTTCGGGCGATTTCCGTGGTCACCAATGCCGGAATGGGCGGTAGTTCGGCCCGTTCGCTCGACGCCTGCAGCACGGTGAATACGCGCTCGTAGATGGTGCGATCGAAGGGCAGCCCGAGACTGGCCTTCGAGGCCGACGAACCGAGCGTCGGTGGCTGCGGAACCGGCACCGCGGTCAGGCCGAGCTGATGTGCGGTGGGCTGGAAGCGGTTGTCCCATAGTCGGATTCCGCCGTGCGTCCCGGCATGCGTGGCGACCAGCCGATCGAATGTCCGCTGGCCCTCGGCGCTGCGACCGTCGCGTGCCGCGGATGCATCGAGCAGCGCCGCGAACAGTTCGGCGTGATCGCCGGTGGGTCCGCCCACCGGACGCCGTCCCCATGCGATATCGATCAACGCCCCGAGTTCGGCAGTCCGCGCACCGGAGGTGATGTACTCCTTGAGCGCTTGCGTCGTGCGCCCCGCCGCGAATTCGTGGACATCGCGCAGCGTTGCCTCGGCGGTGGCCCGATCCCGGTCCGGATCCGGCATACCGGATGTGGTGGCCAGTTCGAAGGCCCGCTGGAAATACAGATCCTGCGGATTGCCCTCGGTGATCCGCAGCGCCCGCCGGACCTGTTTGAGCAGGGAAAACCAGGCCGCCGTCGCGCGCAGCACATCGGCGGCGGCATGGATTCGCGTCGCGAGCAGGACCGCGCCGTCGGGGCTGAGGATCGGACCTGCGCACAGCGGATTCTGCACCGGGCGAATGACAAGTGGATCCAGGATGAGCTTCACGGTCCGCCGCAGCGGCCCGCCATGGGGTCCACTGAGCGGTTCGACGCCGTCGAGTCGGCGCCAAACCTCGTCCAGCACCATCGCGCGCGGCCGTCGCATTCGACCAGGTTAACGGAACTTCGACCGTTTCAGACGCCGAAAAACCTGGGATCGGTAGGGCGCGTTCGGTTTCTACCTTTCTCGTATCGGCCCAACACCGGAGCCGAACGAAGCAAAAGGAACAGATCATGAACACCAAGCCGGTCCGCATCTCCGCCGCCGCTCTCACCGCCACAGCCGCCGCTCTTGCACTCTTCGTCACCGGATGCAGCGACGACGCGGGCAGCTCGTCGCCGACCTCGGTCAAGCCGGGCACTTCGGCCGCACCGGCACCGGCCTCGGGCAAGTCGACCGCCTCGGTCGACGGCAAGGCGCTCGACGGCAAGTTCGAGACCACCTGCGCCAAGCAGGGCGACACCATCGCCCTTGCGCTCAGCGACACCAACAACGCCACCTACGGCACCCTGAGCGTGAGCGCCTCCATCACCGGCACCGACAATGTGCAGGCCGTGGCGGTCGCGGGCAGCAAAGGCGGCGCCAACGGCCTGCCCTACGCCCTCGGCTTCGGCAATGGCATGCCCGGTGGTTCGGCCAAGGTCGTCAAGGACGGCAACACCTACAAGGTCACCGGTGAGGGCGTCGGCGCGCCCGATCTCACCAATCCGACCGCGAGCCCGAAGAGCTCGAAATTCGACATCACCTTCGCCTGCTCGACCGTGGTCGGCGGCTGACCCGTACAACCATCCCGCTCACGCCCCTTGATCGAGGGGCGTGACCGGGGCAAATCTCCTCAGACCCAAGGGAAAACAATGAAAACCATCGCCCGCTCGCTCGCCGCCGCGTTCCTCGTTCTCTCGATCGGCTACTACCTCTGGCACGGCCTCACCTACACCAGCACCGGCCCCTTCGACGACGAGATGCTCGCTTGGGTCGGGCCGCAGATGGCGCTCCCGATCATCGCCCTGACCGTCGTCCCCATCGTGTTCGCCTTCACCGGCGAAGGCATCATGGCGGCCTTCACCGGCAACAACAGCTCGGCCTTCCGCGATGGTCTGGTCGGGATCGGCACCATCAAGTCCTTCCGGCAGACCGGTCTGACCGTCAATGACCAGCCGCAGATCCGCATCGACTTCAGCGTCGAGGGCGTCGACGGCAAGATCTTCGACTCGCACGCCACGATGATCGTTCCGCTCACCGAACTCGCCCTGCTGCAGCCCGGTGTCGTGCTGCCGGTTCGCTATCTGCCCGATCGCACCGACAAGGTCGAGGTCGACCGCTCCGGCGATATGTCGGCGGCTCAGCGCGCCATGAACGAGTCCATGATCCGAAAGGGCTTCACCACCAAGGCCAAACTCGATATCGCCGAGCGCGGCATCACCGCTCAGGCCGTCGTGCAGTCGCTTTCGGTGCCCGGCGAAATTCGCAACGGGTATTCCAAGATCGAGCTCGGCCTGGTGGTAACACGGCCCGACGGAACGACTTTCAGCACGAGTGTGGACAAGTTCCTGCCGCCCGCCAGCGTGGCCCAGGTTCAGGTCGGTCGCATCATCCAGGTGCACTATCTGCCGGAGAACGAACAAGAGGTTGTGATCGCGCTGCAGGTCAATGCGTAGCCCCGGCCCTGAATGTTGCTCTCGTTCACCAGGAACGGGAGCAACATTTGTTTGTGCGTCAGAAGACGCGGTGACTGAAAAAGCTGTGCCGACAGGTGGGACGCTTGCAGAGCGCGCCACCGCCCGGGATGAAGCCGACGCAGGTGGGATGGGTGCACCGGTTGCAGCCGCCGTCGCCCTCTGCACCCATATGGTCGTGGTCGACGAGTACGGCGCGGGCCTCGGCCACCGCACCCGCCAGAATCGAATCGAGATAGTCCAGCGCCTGCGGGGTGAGCTCGGATTTTCCTCCGGACAAAGTCATCGCACTACTCCTGACTCGGTACTCATGTCTTTGATACCGATCCTCCTCTAAGGAAGGGGGTCGCGCATGAGTAGCTCATGACGTGCGCCGGCCCGAAAACTTGGATATTTGACCAGGTAAAACGCATAGCATTCGGTCGGCGTGCGGTTAGCGGGCGGCCGCCGCCCGATAGCTTCGCAAATTGAGGGTTACCTAATTGGTCGAGCGTTCATCTAACTGTTTCCTGTGGATCGCCTGAGCGGCTTACCGTGCGCCGGTCAGCACTATGTCAGGAGTTGATCGTGACCCCGAAGCCCCTCGCCCTGTTCGTGAAGCGGGACGGCCAGCCGAAGCGCTCGGCCATGACCTGTCAGTACAAATGCGGTAACGCCTGCTTTCACGATGTTCCGAACACCTCGGAGAACGAATACTTCGGCGACATGGTGCGCGCGGCGCTGACGCGGCGCGGCATGTTGAAGGGCAGTGCGGGTGTCGTGGTCGCGGTCGGTGCAGCCGGTGTTCTCGCGGCCTGCGGCGATGACGACAAGGTCGAATTGGCGGCGGGCGGCTCGCTGGTCGACGGTGTGCCGGTGGGCACCAACTTCAAACCGGTCGCGGCGAATTCCGATGACGCACTGGTCATTCCTGAGGGTTACGAACACAATATCGTGATCCGCTGGGGCGACCCGCTATTCGCCGACGCACCGAAGTTCGACCCGAATGCCCAGTCCGCGGCCGCGCAGGCCAAACAATTCGGCTTCAACAACGACTTCGCGGCGATACTGCCCATCGAGGGCCAGGCGAATACCTACCTGCTGGTGGTGAATCACGAGTACACCACCGAACCGCAGATGTTCAAGGGCTACAACAAGGAAGAGCCCGCACTCGAGCATTACCAGACCGCCATTGCCGCGCACGGTCTTTCGGTGGTCCAGGTCAAGGGCGAATCCGGAACCGGCAAGCTGACAACCGAATTCGGCAAGTACAACCGACGTATCACCGGCACCACCGAATTCATCGTCACCGGACCTGCCGCCGGCAGCGGCTTCCTGAAGACGAGCGCCGACCCGTCCGGTGCGAAAGTGCTCGGCACCCTGAACAACTGCTCCGGCGGTCTGACTCCCTGGGGAACAGTGCTTTCCGGTGAAGAGAACATCAACCAGTACTTCGCCAACGGCGACAAGGTCACCGACGAGGCAGCCAAGGCCAGGCTCAAGCGCTACGGATTCCCGAACGGCGCCTCCGAGCGCAAGTGGGAGCGGCACGAGGCGCGCTTCGATCTGGCGAAAGAACCCAATGAAGCCAACCGATTCGGCTGGGTCATCGAGGTGAATCCGTGGGACGCCGCGGCCGCGCCGATCAAGCACACCGCGCTCGGCCGGTTCAAGCACGAGGCCGCGACCATTCATGTCGCCAAGGACGGCACCGTGGTCGCCTATATGGGCGATGACGAGCGCTTCGATTACATGTACAAGTTCGTCTCGTCGCGAAAGGTGCAGTCCGGCAACGGCCAGGCGAGCATGCGGCACAACCTGACGATTCTGGACGCGGGCACGCTGTACGTCGCCAAATTCACCGGCGATCACCCGGACAAGATCGACGGCAACGGCACGGTGCCCTCGGATAAGGGTTTCACCGGTACCGGTCGATGGATTCCGCTGCTGGTTACCGGTGAGGACGGCAAGGCCACCTCGAAGGTGGACGGCTTCACTGCCGAAGAGGTTTCGGTATTCACCAGGTTGGCGGCCGATAAGGTCGGCGCGACCAAGATGGACCGTCCCGAGGATTTCGAGGCGAATCCCAAGTCCGGAAAGGTCTATGTTGCGCTGACCTACAACGAGCAGCGCGGCGCGCAGGGCAAGCCCGCCATCGACGAGGCGAATCCGCGCAATATCAATAAGTTCGGGCAGGTGCTCGAACTCGACGACGATCACGCGGGCACCACATTTACCTGGAATATCCTGATGCTGTGCGGTGATCCGAAGACCACCGACACCTACTTCGCTGGTTTCGACAAGGCCAAGGTCAGCCCGATCGCGGCGCCGGACAATCTCGCCTTCGACGATTACGGCAATCTGTGGATCTCCACCGATGCCTCGCGGGCCAACGGCGCCAATGACGGCCTGTTCTCCGTGGTGCTCGACGGGCCGAATCGCGGTGAGACCAAACAGTTCCTGACCGTCCCATTCGGCGCGGAGACTTGCGGTCCGACGGTGTCGGAGCAGCGTGTCACCGTGTGTGTCCAACATCCCGGCGAACGCGATGACGCGACCGCGGAAAAGCCCGCCTCGCATTGGCCCGATGGTGGCGATAGTCTGCCCAGACCCGCCGTCGTGTCGGTGTGGAAGAAGGGCGGCGGGAGAATCGGCACCTAGTCGATTCCCTGCACAACACACGAAACCGCTACTCAACCTGCAGGGAGTAGCGGTTTCGTGCTGTTCAGCCCATATTGGCGTAGCGCGCGAAATCGCCTTGTGCGCCGCTGTATACGTTGACATCGGTGCGGCCCGCGATACCCGGAATGCGGCCGCTGTCGGTGGTCTGCCAGAAGGTCCAGGTCGGCCAGCCGCCCGGGACTTCGGGTTGTTCGTTGCCGCGGTAGTCGGCGATCCAGAGCGGATACCTGGTGAATTCATTGGTATTCGCCATGGCTGTCTTCCAGAAATTCGGATACGTGTAGATGATCGGCACCCGTCCGGTCAGGGCCTGGACCGTATTCAGATAGCGACGCGTCCAGTCGATCAGCCCGGCCGGATCGAGTCCGCCCGCATTCTCCAGATCGAGCACCGGCGGTAGATCCAGTGGCCCGTTCTGGCCGAGCACGACCGTCGCATACAGCGCCGCCTGCGGCTCGGGCGGCAAATTCGGTCGCGCGTAGTGATACGTCCCGCGCGCGACACCCGCCGCCCGCATCAGCAGGCTGTCCGGCACGAAATAGGGATTGATGTAATTCACACCCTCCGTCGCCTTCACCATGGCGAAAGCGTGCCCCGCCGCGCGCACCGCGAACCAGTCGATGAACCGGCCGTCGACATGCTGCCACGACGACACATCGGGCCCGCTCGGTTCGGCCGCGGCCGTGCCCATCGAAGTAGCCGTCAGGATGCTGCCCACCGTGATCGCGGACAACGCCGCAGCGCGAGTCGATCTCCAACGTGTGCTATCCATGCTTTTCGACGATAGCGACAACCGACTCTTGTGACCAGAGTTACAGCTGAGGCATTTGCACAGTATTCGCTCTTGGTCCGCCAGTGGGATGCGTCAGCCGAGCCAGTCCAGGACCGAGGCCGCGGTCCAGGACTGCTGCATGCTGCCGAGTGGTTCGCCGGTGAACGGCTCGTAGTACTCGGCGAAACTGCCGTCGCTGGCTTGGCGCAGACCTTCGGCGCGGAGCATGAAGGAGCGTTCGGCCCAGCCGCGACGGGCGAAGACCCAGGAGAACAGCCAGCTCATCACCGGCCACACCGGGCCGCGCCAGTATTCGCGGGAGCGGAAGTCCTTGGAGACCGGTGAGGTGGACGGCGGCAGGGCATAGCGCAGATCCGGGTGGCCGCAGAAGCGCGGGCCCTCGAACAGGCGCAACAGGCTGCGTTCGGTGTCGCGCGGCAGACCCCCGCACAGCAGCGGGGCGAACATCGAGAGGGTTTCGGTATTGATCCAGCGTTGGAGGCGCACATCGAAATCCCGGGCCGCACCGGTGCGGGCATCGGTGGTCGCGACCACGCCCGCGCGGAAGCGCTCCGCCCATGAATACAGTTCGCGGACATCGGCATGTGGCTGCTTGTATTCCTCGCCGATATTGGCCAGCACCTCACACGCCAGCGCGAAGATCGCGGTGACGAAGACGTCCTCCACCGCGAAGCTCATGGTCGAGGCGAGCTGGTAGTCGTCGTATCCGGCGCGGCGCATCTGCTCGACCAGCCACAGATAGCGGTCGTATTCGCGATCGCTCGGCCGCTGCGATGGGTCGGAGACCACCAGCAGATCCTCGCGCTCATACGGCGGCAGATCGCCGGGCGTCACATTCGCGTAGGCCCGATCCCATCGCGGCGAATTGTCCATTCCGGATTCCCAGCCGTGATACAGCGTGATCCGACCGCTCTCCTTGGGGTCGCGGGCATGGGCCAGCCAGCGATGCCAGCGCACCAGATCCGGCCAGCGCCGATTCAGGAATTCCTCGGCCACCGCCCTGGTGCTGCGGCCGTGGCGGCGGGAATGGTCGAGGATGCGCTGCACCGCGATGGCGTGCACCGGCGGCTGGGTGATGCCGGAGGTGTCCGGACCGTCCGGGGCATTGGCGGCCAGCTTCTTGCACTCCCAGCGGGCCGGGCCGGGAAAGTAGCCGTCCACACCATTGGCGAACACGATGTGCGGGATCATCCCGTTCTTCCACTGCGCCGACAGCAGGGTATCCAGTTCGATGACCGCGCGCTCGACGCTCAGCGGGGCGAGCCCGACCGCGACGAAGGCGGCGTCCCAGCTCCACATATGCGGGTACAGCCGGGGCGCGGCACTGGTCATGGTGCCCAGATCATTGCCCCGTAGCAGGTAGGCGGCGCGGGCCGCGAGCTGTGTTGGGGTGAAACCCGGGTGTGCCATCCCCCTATTTTGCGATGACACCCGCAAGTACGCCCGCTCAGTGACTCGTGTCTCGTCCTGGTGCGCCCTGGTGGCCAGCTGTTGTGCGCCGGATCTCACTCTGCATGCCCCGTCCGTGAATTCCATTTATTCGCTTTATGCATCCATCGCCGCGCGCGCGGGTATTGCTACCACCCGTTTCGGTGGCCGATACGGTGACTCCATGACCTCCGCCGTGACCAGCACACCGAAGCCGACCGCGCTGATCACCGGCGCCAGCCGTGGGCTCGGCGCCGCGATCGCTCGCGAACTCGCACCGACCCACGATCTGTTGCTCGGCGCCCGCTCGGCCGAGGCGCTGCGCGCGATATTAGGCGAACTGCCAGGCGCCACTGGATGGCCGGTCGAGTTGACCGACTATTCCGCAGTGGCGGAAGCGGTTTCGTCGATTCAGCGTCTGGATGTGTTGGTACACAACGCCGGTATCGCCGACCTCGGTTCGATTGCCGAGTCCTCGGTGCAGCAGTGGCAAAATACCTTGGAAGCCAATGTGATCGCGGTCGCCGAGCTGACCAGACTGCTGCTGCCCGCGCTGCGTGCGGCCAACGGTCATGTGGTGCTGATCAATTCGGGCGCCGGATTGCGGGCCAATGCGGGCTGGGCCTCCTATGCGGCGAGCAAGTTCGGTTTGCGCGCATTCGGTGACGCGCTGCGCCTGGAGGAGCCGACGCTGCGGGTGACCTCCATCCATCCCGGTCGCATTGATACCGATATGCAGCGGGAGATAATCGCGGGAGAGGGGCGCGAATATCGCGCGGAGGAATTCCTGAGCCCGGAGACCGTCGCGGGGACTGTGCGTGCCGCTATCGACACCCCGCGCGACGGCCATCCGACCGAGATCGTGCTGCGGCCCTACTGAATTCGGTGCCCGTTGAGCTCCGGACTCATGCGACGATATTGACGAGGCGCCCCGGCACCACGATCAGCTTGCGCGGCGCATTCCCGCCGAGCACGGCCGCGATCTTCTCATCGGCCAGCGCGGTCGCCTCGATGGTCGCGTTATCGGCGTCGGCGGGCACCTGAATTCGGCTGCGCACCTTGCCGTTCACCTGAATCGGGTACTCCACCGACTCATCGACCAGCAGGGCCGGATCCGCCGCCGGGAACGGACCGTGCGCCAGGGATTGCTTGTGCCCCAGCCGTTCCCACAGTTCCTCGGCGATATGCGGTGCCATCGGCGCCAGCATCAGCACCACCGGCTCCACCACCTCGCGCGGTGCACCGCCGGGGTAGCTCTTGGTCAGATGGTTGGTCAGCTCGATCAGCTTGGCGCCCGCGGTGTTATCGCGCAGTGCGGCGTAATCGTCGTCCACACCGGCGATCGTCTTGTGCAGCAGGCGCAGCGTCTGCTTCGAGGGCGCCGCGTCGGTGACCCGGATCGCGCCGGACTCCTCGTCGACGACCAGTCGCCACACTCGCTGCAGGAACCGGTGCGCACCGACGACATCCTTGGTCGCCCACGGCCGGGAGGTATCCAGCGGACCCATCGACATCTCGTAGAAGCGGAAGGTGTCGGCGCCGTACATATCGCACATCTCGTCCGGCGAGATGGCGTTCTTCAGCGACTTCCCGATCTTGCCGTACTCCTGGAACGCCTCGATCTCGATGCCGGTCGTCGGATCGGGGAAGTAGTGCTTGCCGTCGCGCTCGATGATCTCGGCGGCGGGCAGATACGCACCGCGCACGTCGGTGTAGGCGTGCGCCTGGATGTAGCCCTGGTTGAACAGGCGGCGGTACGGCTCGCAACCGCTCACCTCACCCAGATCGAACAGCACCTTCTGCCAGAAACGCGAGTACAGCAGGTGCAGCACCGCGTGTTCGACACCGCCGACGTACAGGTCGACGCCGCCCGGATCGTTCGGGCCGTGCTCCGCGGTGCGCGGGCCCAGCCAGTACTGCTCGTTCTCCTTGGCGCAGAAGGCATCCGAATTCGTCGGGTCGGCGTAGCGCAGCTGGTACCAGGAGCTGCCCGCCCAGTTGGGCATGACATTGGTATCGCGGCGGTACAGCTTGGGTCCGTCGCCCAGATCCAGTTCTACATTCACCCAATCGGTGGCCTTGGCCAGCGGCGGGGACGGTTCGGAGTCGGCGTCGTTCGGATCGAAGGTGACCGGCGCGAAATCGTCCAGCTCCGGAAGTTCGACCGGCAGCACGGATTCCGGCAGTGCGTGCGGTGCGCCGTCCTCGTCGTAGACGATCGGGAACGGCTCACCCCAGTAACGCTGACGGGCGAACAGCCAGTCGCGCAGTTTGTACTGGACGGTGCCCTTGCCGTGGCCATCGGCCTCCAGCCGGGCGATCACCGTGGCCTTGGCCTCATCGACGGACAGGCCGTTCAGGTAATCGGAGTTCACCAGCGTGCCGTCACCGGAGTAGGCACCGGTCGAAACGTCCCCGCCGGAAATGACTTCCACGATCGGCAGGCCGAAGACCGTGGCGAATTCCCAGTCGCGCTGATCGTGTCCCGGCACCGCCATGATCGCGCCGGTGCCGTAACCGGCCAGCACGTAGTCGGCGATGAAGATGGGCACCTGCGCGCCGTTCACCGGATTGGTCGCATAGGAACCCAGGAAAACACCGGACTTCTCCTTGTTCTCCTGCCGCTCCAGATCCGATTTGGTCGCGATGGCCTTGCGGTATGCCGCAACGGCTTCCCGAGGGTCACCGGCGTCCTCGAAGGTCCAGCGCGGATCGACGCCCGCGGGCCAGACCTCCGCGGTCAGCCGGTCGACCAGCTCGTGCTCGGGCGCCAGCACCACGTACGTGGAACCAAACAGGGTGTCCGGCCGGGTGGTGAAGACCTCGATCTGCTGACCGTCGGCGTCGAATTTCACCTGCGCGCCACGGGATCGTCCGATCCAGTTGCGCTGCATGGCCTTGACGTTCTCCGGCCAATCCAGACGATCCAGATCGTCGACCAGTCGGTCGGAGTAGGCGGTGATGCGCATCATCCACTGCCACAGCCGCTTCCGGAATACCGGGAAGTTGCCGCGCTCACTGCGGCCGTCGGCGGTGACCTCTTCATTGGACAGCACGGTGCCCAGACCCGGACACCAGTTGACCACCGAATCCGTTTGGTACACCAGGCGATAGGAGTCCAGCACCTCGGCGCGTTCGGCGGCGCTCAGATCCTGCCAGTCGCGGCCGTCGGGCGTCGGGCGCTCACCCGAATCGAACTGTGCCCGCAGTTCCTCGATCGGGCGGGCGCGGTCCAAATCCTGGTCGTACCAAGCGTTGTAAATGCGCAGGAAGATCCACTGCGTCCACTTGTAGAACTCCGGATCGGTGGTCGCGAACGAGCGTCGACGGTCGTGGCCGAGGCCCAACCGGTCCAGCTGACGCTGCATGGTGGCGATATTCGATTCGGTGGTCTGGCGCGGATGCGCACCGGTCTGCACCGCGTACTGTTCGGCGGGCAGGCCGAATGCGTCATAGCCCAGCGCGTGCAGCACATTGCGGCCGTGCATCCGGTGATAGCGCGCGAACACGTCGGTGGCTATGTAGCCGAGCGGATGCCCGACGTGCAGACCCGCGCCGGACGGGTACGGGAACATGTCCTGCACGAACAGCTTGTCCGCCGGGGTCGCACCCGCGAGCGGGCCTACCGGGTTCGGCGCGTGGAAGGTCCCGCGCTCGTCCCAGGTCCGCTGCCACCGGCGCTCGATGCGGCCGGCGAGGCCAGCGTTGTACCTGTGCTCCGGTACATCGCTTTCGGTTGCACGAGTGTCCGCCACGGTCCTGCCTTCTTGTTCTCGCCGATCCCCGTCAAAGATGTGCCTATCAGGGTAGAACGTCCGGGCTCATGCACCGAAAATCGGGCCGGGCTGGATCCGACGTGGCGGCGGTGCGCTAGCCTTTTCGAGTGTTCGTCGTCGCTCTCGTCCTGTTCGTGCTGGCCATGGTCGCCATCGCAACCGGCGTGCTCGGACTGACCGGGCGGCTGCCACGCAACCGCTTCGTCGGGGTGCACACCGAGGCGGCACTGCACGACGCGCAAACCTTCCGCATCGCCAACCGCGTCGCCGCCCCCACCTCCGTGGCCGCGGGCGCACTGCTCTTCGCGGGCGGCCTCGTCGCCCTGGCCGCAGGCGGCTTCCCGGCACTCATCGTGGCGGTAGTCACAGCGACGGTGGCGCTGTTCACCCTCGGCGCGGGCGCGAATGCCGCGGCTCGCGCGGTCGAGTCGTTGGTACCCGCGCAAGAGATCGGCGGCTGCGGTTCCTCCTGCGGTGCGTGCTCATTGCGCGACGCCTGCGCTCCGACCAACTAGTTCTCTGCCGCGAGGGCGGGCAACTCGGTTGGCGCTACTGATCGGCGCACGCAGGTGGGTCCACGTGGCGCGATAGCGGGCTACCCACCGGGTTCAGGTACAGCACGAACAACGTCACCGGTGTTGTCCCGAGATTGCGCGCCACATGGGGATAGAACGGCCCGCTGGGTTCCCGGAAGATTCGCCCGCGCCGGTAGATGACCGGAACACAATCCGAGCCAGGATGGTCGAGGGTGCCACGCGCGACAAGAACGACCAGCGTGCCATCGTGGTAATGCCACCCACTGGTCCCACCCGGCTCGATGACAGTCTGACGACCGACAACCTCACGCCGACCGAGCGTGAACCGAAACAACACCCGACTCGCCGTCCCACGCGCCGGTGCCGCATTCACCTCCAACTCCCGCCACCACATCACCCCATCGAACCACTGCGCGTAAGGGAAGTTCGTGGACCGGCGGGTATCGGATCACTCGAGCCGTTTCAGCAATTCGGCGTGCCGTTCGATAGTGCGGGCCGGCATCTCCTCGAACACCTCCTGATTCGCATGCTCGGAGCTGCCGGTGCGTGCGCTTTCTCGGTCGATGCGGTCGTCATCGTCATCGGGCGGCAAGGTCATCGCCATAACCTGCATGCTGCCAGCCCGGCCCCATGGGCTGAGGCGGTGGCGCAGCGGAAACCGCCTAGGTTCCGCGAACGCCGCCGCTCCAGCACCACCTAGCGCAGTGACTCCAGTGCCTTCAGTACCGCGTTGTCCGCTTCGGTGTCCCCGACGGCGATGCGCGCGCTGCCGTCGGGGTACGCCTTGGCCGCGATGCCTGCCCGGCGCAGCGCCGTTGCTACGCCGGGGCCCGGCAGGTAGAGAAAGTTGGCGTAGCTGCGCGGCACGGCGATGTGTCGGCGTAGCAACGCACTGCGCAGGGTCTCGCGTGCGGTGGTGATCCGCAGGATGCGCGCGGCCAATTCGGGTTCCGCGGCGTAGGACGCGGCGACCGCGGCCACCGCCGCCGAACTCACCCCGAACGGCAGCTGCAGCCTGTGCACGCGTTCGATCAATTCGCTGCGCCCGAAGGTGTAGCCGATGCGCAGACCCGCGAGTCCATAGGCCTTCGAAAAGGTGCGCAGGACAAGCAGATTCGGATGTCGATTCAGCAGCGTCAGAGTGTCGACCCGATCGGTGGGGCCGAGGAATTCGGCATATGCCTCATCCAGGATGACCGGCACCCGGCGCGGCACCGAGCACAGGAATGCCTTCAGCTCACTGGCCGGGATCACGGTGCCGGTCGGATTGTGCGGACGGCAGACCACCACCAGTCCGGTCCGCCTGTCGATGGCCTTCGTCATCGCCCGCAGATCCTGGTTGCCCGCGGCATCGAGGGGCACCGGGACGACGTCGAGATCGGCCATCTCCGCCATGATCGGATAGCCGTCGAAGGTCGGTGCGCCGTAGACGATTCCGTCCCCAGGCTTGGTCAATGCCTGGATGATCTGCATGGCCACCCCGGTCGCACCGGAACCGACGACCACCTGATCCGAATGCACCCCGACGTGCCCCGCGATCAACCTCGGCAGCCGCCGCGGCAGGAATTCCGGATAGCGATTGGCCTGCGCCAGTACGTCGTTCACCGCCACGAGCACCGATGGCAATGGCGGAAACGGATTTTCGCTCAGGCTGAGGTCGAACCGGGCCTGCGCGTGCCGACTTCGGTGCTGTTGCGAGGGCCGAGATTCATCGGCCACCCGCACGCTCATCTCGCCGCACCCCAGCGCACGGCCGCGGCACCGGCGAAATCACCGGCGTGCGCGAATGCCGACAACAGCACCACCGAGCCGTTGCGCAGCCGACCCGCCCGATTCTCGGTATCGAGTGTGACCGGAATGCCCGCGGCGAACAGATTTCCGCACTGGTCGAAGGTGTCCGGATGCCGCTCCGGCGGCAGCTCCAACGCATCGTGCCAGTTGCGCAGGAACAGCCGGTTCGGCTGATTGGTGACGAAGGTGTCGATATCGCGGCCCTTTACCCCGATCCGATCGCACACCGCCAATGCCACCTCCGGCACCAGCCGATTGCCGCGGGCGAACACCTTGGTGATCTTCGATTCGGTGAAGCTGACGCAGCCCTGGCCCTCGCCCGGCTCCCAATACTTGCGCTCGCCATTGGTCGAGAACTCCATATCCCCGGCGAATTCGGGGTAGGTGCGGCATTCGATATCCAGGATCGGCGCGGAATCGTCCTTGACGAGCAGTCCGACACCGCAGCCGTCACCGGGCACCGGGGCCTGGGCGAGCTTGCGGATCTCGGTCTGGGTGAATACCGGGCCCGCGCAATTCTGGGTGGCCGCGATGAGCGCGGTGCGGGCGTCGGTGGTCTGCAGGATCATCCTGGCCATGGCCATCATGTGCACGAAGGCCGCGCAGCCGCCATTGTGCACGTCGTAGGCGAAGCGCGGCTTCATCCCGAGGCGGCGGGCCACCTCGGGTCCGCAACCCATTACCGGATTGTCCGGCAGCTGGGTGTGCGTGATCAGCACATCGATATCCGTAATCGCTTGTGCGCCATGGCGTTCGATCAGCGGTGCGACCGCGCGCTCGACCATATCCACCGCGGTCTCGTCCCTGGCCACATGGTGGCGTGCCTTGGGCGAGCGGAACATGACGTTCTTGGCCATTCGGTCGGATCGGCTGTACTGGGTGAAGTATTCGGTGCCGACCGGCTCACCCGGCAGATAGCTCGCCACATCGACCAGGCTGACCGTCGGCAGTCCAGGGCCTTCCGGATTGAAGAAGTTCATGATGCGGCCTCACTTCATCCAGTCGGGCTTGATCGGAAGACCGTTTGCCGCACGGTATTCGCAGATCGCCTTGAGGTTGTCCATCTCCAGCTGGTGCCCGGCGGAGAACATCTCCCAGAAGTCGCCCACCCACACCGGCCGCTTTTCCGGAGCCGTTTCGGGATAGGGATTTTCGTCGTAGAACGGGTGACGGCAGTTCACCCACAGCACCACCGAGCCCGGCTTGTTGAACACCACCTGGGCATCGATCACCCGCAGCAGATAGACCATCCACAGGTGCTGACTCTGATCCCAGGCGCAGTGGTAGTCGACGGTCCTGGCCTCGCGGTGCGCGACGGTGCGGGTGAAGATCTTGGTCTCCGGACCGAGCCGGTCCCAGGCCAGCCACAGACCCGGTTCCTCGGTCTCGACGAAGCCGCGCAGGCTATAGGTCCATTCCTCCAGGCTGCGGGTATCGGCCAGGTATTCCCACACCTCATCCGGCGGCGCGGCGATATACGCCTGCACCGGACAGAATTCGCCGAAGATCTGGTCGTGCGGATACACCGACCGCAGCATGTCCATGATGATCGGCGTGGTTGCGTCCTTATCTGAGTTCTCGATCCGCAGCACACCGGGGACTACGTCTTCCGGAATGTCGCTGAGGGCGGGGAGGGCGCTTGTTGTCACGGCTTCTTCTCCAATGTCGCGAGGAAGGGGATGAAGGGTGGAACTTCGTCCGGGTCGACGTCGATCGAAATGAACGTCGGCCCTTCGGATTCGACGCATCGCCCCAATGCGATGGCCAGCTCTGCGGTAGTACGGACGGAGTAGGCGGACAGTTCAGGGAACATGGCATCGATGCCCGCGCCCAGGTTTGTGGGCCGAAACCGGTTGAAGCTGTATCGGTCTCGGTAATAGAGCTGTTCGCGGGTGACGCACATGGCGTGCGCGTTGTTGTTGAGGACGATGAAGATGACCGGCAGCTGATGTTCGATCGCGGTGTGCAATTCCATGCCGTGCATGTAGAACGCACCGTCACCTGCGATGACGACAGTGCGTCTGATTCCGGACGGTCCGCGATGACGTGCGAATGCCGAACCTATTGCGGCGCCGAAGGCATAGCCCATCCCGCCCATGCCGAGCGCGACGACGAATCGACCGCCGCGCGGCACCCGCAGATGGTGCACCACCGCGGCCCCGGTATTGCCCGCGTCCGCGAAAACATCCGTGCCTTCGGGCAATAACGCCTCGATCGTCTCGACCAGTTCGCGATAGCGCAGCCCGGGACCGGTCGACTCGGGCACCCGCAAAGGTGTCGGAGCGTGCGGAGGATACGGATGGCTCGACTCTTCGACACCCTCGGTGAATTCATCCGCGAGTTCGGCCAGATCCCGCGCGAGATCGGTACTGGTGGCGTGGATCGCGGACAGATACGGCGCGGCGACACCGATATGCGCGACGGTGCACCCGGCCAGCAGTTCGTCCAACCCGGTGCGCGCGGTGATCGGCATCGGTGTGCCGACGATCAGGCACAGGGTGGCCGCGCGCAGTGCCGCCGACAATTCCGGATGCCCCATACTCCCGGCGACACCGCAGTACGCCGGGTCGGCATTGTCGTAGGTGTCCTTCGCATCCGGTGCGACGCCAACCGACGCGTCCAATGTGCGTGCCAGCCGAGCGAGTTCGGCGCGGGCGTCATCGCGCGCGACCTGGTCACCCACGATGATCACGATCTTGCCGAGCGTGCGTGCCGCGGTCAGCGCCGCGCGCACTCTAGCCAGGCCGTTTTCATCGCGCCGGTGCGTCGGCGGGGACGACCGGAACGGCGGTATATCGCCGATATCGCTCTGCTGTACGTCCTTCGGCAGCAATAGCACCGCGGGGCCGCCGCGGCGGGCGGCGTCGACTGCCCTGGACAACTTGTCCGGCAGTTCGGCAACGCTGTCCACCCGTGCGCAGTATTGGGTGATCGCGCCGAACATCCGGGCGGCGTCGATGGTACCGGCGAGCCCGCTGGAGTCCTGGAATGCGCCGTTGCCCTCCAGGGCGGTCGGCGGCTGCCCGACCAGCGCCAATACCGGCACCCGTGATGCGAATGATTCGGCAAGTCCGGCAACGAGATTCATCGCGCCACCGCCGGAGGTTGCGGCGACGACACCGAGTCCGCCGGTCGAGCGGGCGTAGCCGTCGGCCATGGTCGCGGCCGAAAACTCGTGCTTGGCAACTATTCCCGCGACGTCGTCGGGCGCGTCGAAGAGCGCGTCGTATAGATCCTCGATATTCGCGCCGTCGACACCGAAGATGTGCCGCACCCCCAGGGTTGAAACCGCTCGAACCAGATAATCTACGACCCTGCTCGGCATCGGCACTCCTCTCGCAGTGACCGACGTGCGCCGAAGCGCGGGCACGGTCACACATCGCGTACACGTGAACTACGAGTTGGACTGCGGAGCGGTTCAATCCCTCGCGCAAGATGTACTCCGGGCACGAGGCGGTCGGGGAGATTCTTGTGAGCAGCCACAGCTTGCGTGTACGTATACATCTACGTATAGTGGGTTCATGCCCAACAAGACGATCTACGTTGCCGATGACGATCTGCCACTGTTCCAGCGTGCGCAGGAGCTGGTCGGCGGCAACCTTTCGGGGGCGGTGACTACCGCACTGCGGCGGTTCATCGAGCTGGAAGAGGGCAGGCTGGAGGGCTACGACGAGGTAGTGCTACGGGTCGGCCACAACGGCGTGCGCCAGGTCCGTTTCTCCGGTGCCCTGCTCGGCGAGCATCGCGACGTGAATGAAGAGCGCATGGAACACGTCCGGGTGTATCGCAGTCGGAAGGGCAAATTCGTCATGCACGCCCAGTACTCGAACTGGGACGAATACCCGCAGAGCACCAATTGGGTCAAGGACCTGACGAACTGGCGTCGCATGCTCGGCGTCGGTGATCAGGACTGGGGCGACTTCATTTTCGAGATCGTCGATTCACTCGGCGAATTGAAGGGAAAGATTCCGGACAAGCTCTACGAGCGGGTGGCCCAGATCGCCGACCGTCCGCCGGTCGAGGAACTCGACATCTAGGGGGATGGCAGTCGGCGGAGCCGACGGGGCGGGTAAGAACAGTCGAACTCGACACCACCGAATACCAGCTCTACGCCGCACCGGACTCCGGGCGCGGTGCGGCTGAAACATGCCGTCATTCGCATTTATTTATGAAATTCTCGAAAGGAAGACCATGATCAACGGTCATCGCGCACCCGCCATATCGGCGCAGGGCCTGCGTAAATCGTTCGGTGAGCAGGTGGTGCTCGACGGCATCGATATCACGGTCCAGGAGGGCACGATCTACTCCCTGCTCGGCCCGAACGGTGCTGGCAAGACCACCACTGTGCAGATCCTCACCACGCTGCTGCGCCCCGATGCGGGTACGGTCCGCGTCGACGGCCATGATCTGGTCACCGAACCCGATGCCGTGCGCACCGCGATCGGTGTCACCGGCCAGTTCTCCGCGGTCGACGAATTGCTGACCGGCCGCGAAAACCTGGTCCTGATGGGCGATCTGCATCATCTGCCGCGCCGCGAGAGCAAGCGCCTGGCTGCCGAGCTGCTGGAGCGCTTCGACCTGGTCGAGGCCGGTGACAAGACCGCGGCCACCTACTCCGGCGGCATGGTGCGGCGGCTGGATCTGGCCATGACGCTGGTCGGCGATCCGCGCATCATCTTCCTGGACGAACCGACCACCGGCCTGGATCCGCGCAGCAGGCGCACGATCTGGGAAATGATCCGCACGCTGGTCGACGACTACAGCGTGACCGTCTTCCTCACCACCCAGTACCTCGAGGAGGCCGATCAACTGGCCGACCGGATCGCGGTGCTCGATCACGGCCGGATCGTCGCCGAGGGCACGGCAGCCGAATTGAAGCGGCGGATACCCGGTGGACATATCCGCCTGGAATTCACCGATCAGCTCGGACTAGCCGCCGCGGCAACAGCATTGGGACCGGACGCGCGCGTCGTCGATGACGCGGCCGAGGAGGAGTTCACCCTCGCGGTGCCCAGCGACGGCGGCGTCAAATCGCTGCGCGCGGTGCTCGACCGGCTCGACTACGAGCAGATCGAGGTGGCCGGACTTTCGGTGCACACCCCCACCCTCGACGACGTATTCCTCACCCTCACCGGACATCCCACCGCCGAAAAGGAGACCGTGCGATGAGCAGTACGATGACCTACGCGCTCGCCGACTCGAAAACGATGTTGCGACGCAGCCTGCTTCATGCGAAGCGGTATCCGAGCATGACCTTCAGCATCATCCTCATGCCGATCATCCTGCTGCTCACCTTCAACTTCGTTTTCGGTGGCGCACTGGAGAAGTCGTCCGGCGGTAACTACATCGACTACCTGACCCCCGGCATGCTGTTGATGATCCCGGCGTATATGACCGCGGGTGTGGCGGTCTCGGTCTGCACCGACACCACCAGGGGCATTGTGAATCGTTTTCGCACCATGGCGATTTCGCAGTCCGCGATACTCGCCGGACATGTGGTCGGCGCACTGATCCAGGCCCTGCTCGGCATCGCCGCCATGATCGGTGTCGCCGTGCTGGTCGGTTTCCGGCCCTCGGCGAATGTCATTGAGTGGATCGCGGCATTCGGGCTGCTCGCCATGCTCGTTTTCGCACTCACCTGGCTGGCGGTCGGCATGGGACTGGTCGCGTCGAGTCCGGAGAGCGCGAGCAATATGCCCTTCCCGCTGATCATGCTGCCGTTCCTCGGCAGCGGCCTGGTCGGCACCGACACCATGCCGGTCGTGATGCGTCAGTTCGCCGAATACCAGCCGTTCACCCCGCTCACCGAAACCATCCGCGGCCTGCTCATGGGCACGGAGATCGGCAATAACGGCATCATCTCCATCGCCTGGTGCCTCGGCCTCGGCCTGCTCGGCTACTTCTGGTCGACCTCGGTCTTCCGCAAGCAAGCCCAGCGCTGAACCGCCGAAAGCGATCCCCCGCCGAGTTCGGCGGGGGATCGAAGCATGTCAGATCGTGCCGGACAGCAGCGTCTCGCCCGTCGACGCCTTCCGGATCTGCACCGCCTGGATCTGATCCGGCGTCTTATTGATGGTCCGGTCGATCGTCAGCTCGGTGCCGGGCCCGGCGGGCCACCGGTCGAGTTTGGCCTGACTGCCATCGGTGCCGATGACGTACAGGTCGAGATCCCAGTCGTACTTCTGGTCGCTGGGTCCATAGCTGCAGGTCATCACGATGCGGGTCTTGCCATCGGCCCGCACCACCTTGAAGCTGGCCGTCACCGGATTCGGTGTGATCGGATCCATACTGCGTTCGGCCACAACAGGTTCCGAGCTCGGCTTATCCGCCGCGGTGACCGCGGTGACCACCGGAACCGCGATGGCCACCGCCGCGGCGGCCG
>NZ_BDAZ01000076.1 GCF_001612725.1 Nocardia anaemiae NBRC 100462
GCCAGCATCACACTGATCAACAGTTCGCCGCTGCTCGCAACTCCCGGTCGGCCGTCGGCGGCCCGGAGGGTTCCGTTACGGTCCACCCGCCTGAGCACCCGTCGAAGCGCGGTGCGTGCCGCTGGCGGGGCTGGTCCGAGCCGCCACCTCAGCGCTACCTTCCGCGGGCTGTATTGGTGCATGCGGTCGAGGAAGGCCGAGTCAGCCCCTGTAGCCCGCCCCATAGAGCGAGAAATGCGCTGCGGGACGCCATCGGGACGATCGGCTGACACAGGCCAGGTACACGGGGACGGGCACCGTGGTCGTTCGAGGGTGCGCTGGGATGATCGTCGGCTCGGTCCCCGATGTGGCATAGGACCTCGGGGTCGACACTGACGCGATGGACATTGGGAATCGCCGAGATCGCCTCCTCGAGGGAGTGTTTGGATCATCTGACAGTCCCTTACGTTGATGTACGGAGCATTGGCGAGCTGCTTTGTCAGCAGCATTCAGCGGGGACAGGTCGCTTACTGGTTGGTGGGTTGTTGGCCGGCCAGGCGTTGGAGGATATCGGCGTTGATTCGGCGAGCGTCACGAAGCCAGGGTTCATGCGCTGCGGGAAGCCGTTGGGCCAGGATTTCCAGGATGTTGATCGCTTCTTGGATGGCGTTGAAAGCTGGAAGAATTCCTGCCGCCGTACCTGCTGACACGCGCGCGAAGGACACCAAACTGTAGGCCAGGCCGGGCAGGTGGCTATCGGGGCTGGTGTCGGCCAGTTGCCGCCAAATCGCGACCGATTCCTGCGCGGGGTCGAGGGCATCGACGTGGCGACCCAGCACACCGAGGCGGGTTCCGAGGTTATTCAGCGAATGGGCGAGGTTGGGCAGGTGGGTGTCGGGGTTGGCGTCGGCCAGCCCCCGCCAGATCGCGACCGATTCCTGGATCGCGGCGAGGGCGTCGATGTTGTGACCCAGCACAGCGCGGCGGACTCCGAGGGTGTTCAGTGAGTTGGCGAGGTTGGGCAGGTGGGTGTCGGGGTTGGCGTCGGCCAGTCCCCGCCGGATCGCGACCGATTCCTGCACGGAGTCGAGGGCTTCGTGGTAGCGACCCAGCTCACCGAGGCTGATCGCGAGGTTGCTCAGTGAACTGGCGAGGTCGGGTAGATGGGTGTCGGGGTTGGCGTCGGCCAGCCTCCGCCGGATCGCGACCGATTCCTGCACGGAGTCGAGGGCTTCGTGGTGGCGCCCCAGCTCATCGAGGAGGATTGCCAGGTTGCCCAGTGAGCGGGCGAGGTCGGGTCGATGGGTGTCGGGGTTGGCATCGACGAGTCGCCACCAGATCGCGACCGATTCCTGCACGGAGTCGAGGGCTTCGTGGTGGCGACCGAGCCCGCCGAGGCGGTTTCCGAGGTTGTCCAGTGAGCTGGCCAGTTCGCGTAGATGGGTGTCGGGGTTGGCGTCGGCGAGTCGCCGCCAGATCGCAACGGATTCCTGCACGTGTTCGAGGGCTTGGTGGAGGCGACCGAGCTCACCGAGGCTGATCGCGAGGGTGTTCAGTGAGCTGGCGAGGTCGGGTAGATGGGTGTCGGGGTTGGTCTCGGCCAGCCTCCGCCGGATCGCGACCGATTCCTGGATGGTGGCGAGGGCTTCGTGGTAGCGACCCAGCTCACCGAGGCTGATCGCGAGGTTGCTCAGCGAACGGGCCAGGTCGGGTAGATGGGTGTCGGGGTTGGTCTCGGCCAGCCCCCGCCAGATCGCGACCGATTCCTGCACGGAGTCGAGGGCTTCGTGGTGGCGACCCAGCTCACCGAGGCGGTTTCCGAGGTTGCTCAGCGATCCAGCGAGTTCGGTCAGGTGCGTGTCAGGGGCTGTCTCGGCGAGGCGCCGCTGGATAGCAGTCACGGTCTGGGTATGGGTGAGGCCGTCATGGTGGCGGCCGAGCCTGGCTGAGAGTAGTCCCAGTTGATGGCAGGCGGCGGCGTAAAAGGGCAGGTATTGGCTGGGGTCGGTGTCGGCGAGGGCACGATACAGGTCGGTGGCGTGTTCAGCGGCGGTCACGGCGGGGGTGTAGCGGTGGCTGTCGGCGAGCCGTCGGGCGTGTCGAAGGTAGAGGTGGGCGAGTTCGGCGGGGTCGTTGGTTGCGGCGATGCGATGCGGGATGAGTGCGGTGTCGATGGCCGTGGCTGCGGCGGTGGGGTCCAGGCCGGGGTGGTCGGTGAGGTGTTGATGGATGCTGGTGAGGATCGGGGCGGGGATCTCGGGCAGATCGGCCAGCCGAATCAGTGTCGGCCCGCCGGCGTCGATGGCGAGGGTTGGGTCGGCGTGCAGGCTCGGATACAGCAATGCCGCGGCCAGGTGAGGCCACCGCGCGGAGGCTTCGACCACGCGCACGATCGCCGCACTCACCCAGCTCGGTGTCACGTCCTGGCGGGTACGGCGCAGGAGTCGGCCGGTGGCCTCGAACGTCCACGGGTCCGGCGGGAGCGGGCCCATCTCGGCGGGGTTTCCCGGGGTTGTCAAGGCGAGGAAGTCCTCGGCGAGCCGGTCGGGCTGCAACGGATGCAGCACCGTGCTGGTGGCCCCGGACGGTGCCGGGTAGCAGCGGCTGTGGTCATCGATGATCCGACTCGCCGCGGCATCGTCAGCGGCCAACCCGACCGAAACGAGCAGACCGCGGGCGTCGGCGTAGGGCATGCCGCCGGTCAAACTCGCGAGAAGCACCACCCGCCGCATCGTTTCGGGGGCGGTGGTGATGGTCCGGGCGTCGAGACGGTCGCTCCAATCGGTGTATTCGCGGTCGAGCAGATAGGCCGCCACTGCCGCCGGTTCATGGCCCGGGGCGACGTTGCGGATACGCGAATGGATAGCGGCCAGTGCCGCCATGTGGATCGACAGCACCGAATCCAACCCCAACTGGTGCAGGTTGACCCCGACCCGGTACTGGTTGGGTGCGCGGTCGCGGATGTCGAGAGCCCGGGAGAACCCGGTCACCGCGGTGTCGAAAACCTGATCGCGGTCGAACCGCTGACCCAATGGCGCCAACGCCGCCACACTGGCCGGTACCCGGTTCTCGCTCAAGTGTGTCGACAGTGTCGACCACCACCCGCCACTCGAACGCGCCAGCAGCAGCACCCGCACCTGCACCGAATCCCTTGTACTGATGCGGCGCAGGTTGAGGATCAGGGTGTCCAGGTCGCCGACCGGCCAGCGGTGCGCGTCGTCGACCACCAAAACGATCGCGTTGCGATCTCGTAGTCCGATCACTCCCGAGTCATCGGCGTGGCCTAGGGTGTGCACGACTCGCCACGCCACCCAGCCTGCCGCAGTGGCGTTCTCGCAGAACTGTTTGGCCAGCCGCGACTTACCTTCCCCACCGGCGCCGTGGATCAACCGCACCCCGATCGGGACATCGCTGGCCAGCCACCGATCCAACGCGGTCAGTTCGTCCTCGCGACCCAAGAACCGCACCACCCCGGCATCCGGGCGTAACAACAGCGACGGCTGTGCTCTGGCCTGCTCGACCGCCAGCCCTACCGGCCGAGGCCACGGCTCACACCAGTACCGGTAACCTACTGCGGCCGTGGTGGTTTCGGTGATTGTCACATCACCAGCGACCTCGCGAATCGAGATCACGCTGCCGCCCACCGCGCTACCACGAACCGTTTGCCCCCCGCCGCGGCGACGCCACCAACCCAGCCTCACTTGGTCACTCGTCGATCTCGACCGATCCGGCACGACTGACCCGATCCACCGACCCACCAACACTGCTGTCGGTAACCGACTGATCAGCCTGAACTCCCGGCAGGCCACTTGCCGAGGGTGATGGTGGAGGTGGTGTTCCGGCAGGGCTACCGCGGCGGATCTTCACATCACCAGCCACATCCGTGATCGCCGACACCCCGCCGCCGATCGAGGAGCCGGTCACCGACTGTACCGGCCGACCGGCATCACCACGGCGAGCGAGCACCAGCCCATAGACCGAAACCCCCAGCGCCGCAACACCAACGAACAAACCCGCCACACTGGCCAGCTTGTCACCCTCATCCAACCCTAACGACACAAACAACCACACCCCCACCCCAACGCCCACTGCACCCACCACGACCAGAACCAGCCCCCACAGTCTGCTCAGCACCCACCCAGTATTAACCACCACATCCACTTAAACCTGCGAATCATCCGCCCGCGACGCCAGCACCCTCGGCTACCGCGTCATCATGCTCGCCGACGCCAACGCCGCCCACTGCGACCAAGACCACAACGCCACCCTGCACACCATCTACCGCTCCTTCGGCGACGTCCGCCCAACCTCCGAGGTGATCGACATGATCGCAACGGCCACAGAGTGATTCGCTTCGATAATCGTGCGCGGGCCGCTCCGGTTTCCGCGGCGGCCTCGACCGCCGACGAGCTCCACCGCAGACTCGCGACCGCCGATGGACCTGACACGGTGATTCCGACGGGCCGTCAGAATCGAGTCGCCGGGCGGCACTGATTCGTGCTCGGCGGAAGTCTTCCACCGCAGGTTCCCGACTCGACCCATCTCACCAAAATCTCACACTTTCGATGGGAAATTTTCGGATCCGATGGGTGTTCTTCAGCTCGCGGGTTTCGGCGAAATCCGTTGTGATCAGGCAGGATAAGGATCGATTGAGACCGCCTGAGGAGACTAGAACCTGCGACCAGCCTGACCGAGGGCTCGATCAGGATCGCTGGGGTGGTCGACCCTGTCCAGCAAACATTCCGTGCGGCTCGCTCGTGCAATTCCCGTGTCAGCGGGGCGCGAGGGATCGCTCGTGCACGCGTCCGTCTCAGTTGTGCCGTTGCCGCGTGTCAGTAGGCGAGCGACCTTCTACTCGCGCACGCAGCGGCGTCACCAATGACGGAACTGTGTGCCGCGAGCGGCTTCGCTGTCGCATCTGGGCCACGTCTGACTGCCCGAACCAGCGGGGAGGGTGTGCGAGGAGGTGATCGAGCACGTATTTGCATCAAATTTGATGCAAATACGTGCTCGAGTAATGCGCGAGAGGGGAATCGATCACGGAGCCGCAACAATATTGGTGCAGATGTGTGCACGAGTAGCTTCTATTGTGCGTAGCTGGAGCGTAGCACAGAGGCTGTGATCATGTGGCGATAGTTGTATTCTGTTGATCTGCAATACTTTTCAGTATTTCAATGTGAGTAGCTGAGTGGTAGAGGCTGGCATCGGGTTTCTGTAGGGTGGTTCGGCCGCGGGGTTGTCTGAGTCAAATGTGTTGTGGCCGGGGTGGAGTCGTTGGTCGGGGGCTGCTCTGGGTGGTGCCGGTCGGGTGTTGGTGGGGACCGGCACCGTAGTTGTCAGAGCGTGATCGGGGGTTCAGTGGTGAGTAGTGGGTGGGGTTCTTGGGTGAGTGCGGATAGTGCTGCGGCGATTTCGTGGAGGTTGGCTTTGACGTAGGTGGCGGTGGTGCCGTGGGTTTTTCGGGTGTGGTGGCCTGCGTAGGTGCGGGCGGTGGCGTAGCCGAAGGTGCGTTCGACCCAGGTGAGGGTGGTGTGGCGTAGCCAGTGGGTGCTGATGTGTTGGGTGGCGACGAAGGGGAGGTGTTTTCCGATGCGGGTCCAGAGGTGGTCGTATCGGCGGGTCGTGATGGGTTTGCCGTTGCGGTAGCGCAGCAGCTGTCCGTGGGGCGGGCTGTGGCGTTGTTCGGCGTGGTGGAGTAGGTGGCGCATGAGGGTGGGAGATGGGTTGCCACCGGTCGATGCCTTCTTTTTCGCGTAGCAGGATCAGGCAGTGGTGTGGGTCGAGGTCGCTGGGGCGTAGGCGGAGGGCGCCGTTGCGGCGGCAGGCCGTTTCGATGTGTAGCCGCAGTATTAGGGCGTCGAGTTCGCGGTCGTTGCCGGTGAGGGAGGCGACTTGGCAGATCTCGGCGAGGAATGGGGAGGAGATCGCCTGTCGGTGTGATGGCGGTCGGGTGGGTATGGCTAGGTGGCGGGCGGGGTTTCGGGTGGGGTGGATCCAGTTGTTGTCTTCGGCGTAGCGGTAGAGGCAGCGCACGGTGCTGATGAAGTGTTCGCGTGCGCTGGCACCGTTGCCGCTGCCGCGGCTGGCCGCTTGTGCTGCTCGGGCTTTTTCGTCGAGGTCGGCTTTGGTTACTGTGTCCAATTGGCGGTTGTGCCAGGTGTTTTCGAGGTGGTTGAGGTGGGTGTTATAGGTGCGCAGGGTGCCTGGGGTGAGGGTGTCCCGTAGTTTCGGGATCACCTGACCGAAGGTGGGTACCGCTAGGGTGTCGGTGAGTAGATCGGTGGCTGTGATGCCGATCTGTGACAACAGGATTCGTGTGGCGTCGATGGCTGTTGGATTCGCGGCGGTGCGAATGGTCGGTGTCATCGGCTACGACTCCAGCGCATGTGGGTGGCCGAAGTATGGGTGGAGTGCTGGTGGTGGGTAGATCGTGAGTTGCTGATGTTGTGGGTGGGCGACGAGCAGGACTTTGTCGCCGATGTCGAGGTTGGCTTGGCGTCGTTGCCGGAAGGGAACCCGGAAGTATCCCTGTGTGACATGTGTGGTGCCGTAGTCGGTTCGGTGGGCGAGCAGGATTGCGTCGTAGGCGCAGCGGATCCCGAGTCGGGTGTCGGTTGGCCAGTGGAGTGCGTCGAGGACTGCTCGGTCGTGGATGCGTCCGGCGGTGCCGATGGTGCACATGCTGTAGACGATGTCGGGATCTACGGGTGCGGCGACTGGTCGTGCCGTGGTGCGGATGGCTTGGATCAGTTCGTGCAGTGGAGTCTGTGGTGGGATGACCGGTGCGATCAGCACGACACCGACCACCCTCCAGCAGTACCCGGTGTTTGGGTCGGGAGTACTCGACTTGTGGGTGGGCCAAGGGTTTACCTCCGCGTCGGGGGGACACTCGACCGCACGGCCCAGGTGCGATCAGCCGCACCGTCGGGTGCGTGAACGATTTCGGGAGGTATTCGAACACGTTGGCCCGCTAGGGTGCTGCAGCGTTGGCGTGTGTCCGCCGCTGACGCAGGGGCGCGCCGGACGTGCGGGTGCATCCCGTAGCGTTCGCTTTCTGAGAGTGTCGGTAGGCATCGTTATCGTGCAGCGCATGCGCGACATCCGATCTGATCATCAGGCGGTTCGTCTGATTACCTCTGCTGCCCTCCGCGCAGCAGTGGCTTGGTCTCAGCGTGAGACCCGCACGGAGGCATGGCGAGAGCTGTCACGGATGACAGGTGTTGTCATACAGGTCTTCGGTCCGTCAGATACATCGTTCACCCCGACGATGTTGATCGAGACGCTGCACCAACCGCTTTCGTCGCTGGTCGGCCTTGGCAGAAGTATTGGGTGAGTTCGGCCACAATTGACGGCGCTCACTAAAATTCGGCGAGCGTGGTCAGGGGCCCCTCGGTGAGTGGACTGCCTCAACTTGGGTAGAGGCTGCAGCACCGGAGCCGCAACATCTCGTTCGATGCTCGGGCTGTGCGCAGCTGCCGAGCTGGTCTCTCCCGCGATCAACCAAGAAACTTCACACATCCCGATGACTTGTAATATTTTCTGCCATTTCTTTACATGACAATGGTTGTGTGCGATGGTTCACGTCATGGTCAATTGGAGCCCCGAGGTCCCATACAACGAACTTCCGCCCCCACCCACGGCGGACGAACTGGAGACGAAAGCCGTGCTCAAGGCGGCGATCGGTGCGAACGCGGCACTGGCTCAGCTTGACCAAGCTGTTGTTTCGATCCCGAACCCCACAGTGCTGATCAACACGATCCCCTTGTTGGAAGCACAGGCAAGTTCCGAGATCGAGAACATCGTGACGACGACCGACGCGCTGTTCCGGCATCTGGAGGATGACGCGGGTGCGGACCCGGCAACGCGGGAGACATTGCGCTACCGAACTGCTTTGCGGGTCGGATTCGAGACGACTCTCGATCGTGGCCTCACCGCTACCACGGCCGTGGCGGTGTGCAGCATGATCAAGGACCGAGAGATGAAGGTCCGTGCGATGCCGGGAACACGGATCGGTAACACGGCTACGGGAACTATCGCCTACAGTCCGCCAGAAGGCCAAGATCTGATCATCGAGAAGCTCAGCGAGTGGGAGCGGTTCGTCCACGCTGATGATGGGATGGACGCCCTTGTCCGTATGGCGGTGGCGCATTACCAATTCGAGGCGATCCACCCATTCAGCGACGGCAATGGCAGGACGGGCCGAATCCTCAACGTGCTCATGCTGGTAGAGGCGGGGCTGCTGCGGCTGCCCGTGCTGTACCTGTCGCGATACATCATCGACACCAAACAGGACTACTACCGGCTCCTGCGCAGTGTCACCGCAGAGGGCGCCTGGGAAGAGTGGATTCTGTACATCCTGACTGGAATCGAGCGGACGTCGCGCTCGACTCTGCGGAAGATCGAAGACATTCGCTCGCTCCAGCATGATTTCAACAAGCGGGCCCGTGAAGCCTCGAAGGGCGGTTCCAACTCGGAGTTGCAGTTGATCCTGTTCGAGCAGCCTTACTGCCGGATCAAGACCGTGGTCGAGCGCTGCAAAGTTTCACGACCGACCGCGACCGCTTGGCTTCAGGATCTTGTGACGGCAGGCCTGCTTCAGGACCTGAAGATCGGTCGCGACCGGTTGTTCATCAACCGCGAGTTCCTGAAACTGCTGGTCAGGACCGAGCCCACGGGCTAAAGGCATATGGAAAGAAACTTCGCACATGAGCCAGACATGTGAAGTTTCGGCCCAATACTTTGTGTACACCTCAAGTTGTAGTTCGTGCATGGTCAGCTGCCATAGATGTCCGGAGCGGCATCGACGTGCGTCAGCCATTGGGAGTGAGGCCGGGCGCAAGGTAGCGCCGAAGCGGACAATAGATCTCGCCGACGCACCGTGTTGTCGCGACCCGCGCTGTTTGGTTTGGTCTGGGCGGTGCGACAGGCGCATCGTGGTCCGTTAGCGCACGTACGTTCCGCCGAGAACGATCGGTCGGGTGAACCTGCGGCATATGGGCCACCCATCCACGGCTCGCTGTGACCCTCGCACCACCGAACAGGACGCGACCCGTAAGCCAGCCGCTACGGCGCGTGCAGGCCGCGTTGTCCTGGGCCACGGCGCCCACGTCGCGGCGGACCTCCGCGGGATACCGCTTGGGCATGATGGACATCCTTCCGGCGAGGTCCATGTCCTCACAGGTCAGGAGTTAACCAAAGCCGGGGCAGTCCCCGCCACGCAAACCTTGACGAAGTTGCGCAAGTGGTCGGCGGTCGCGTCGGCACCGGTGCGAGCGCGACCACTGCGGCTACTTCTTCCCATGGGCCGAGTGGGGCACGCCGAGCATCGCGGCTTCGAGGCGGGGTTGGTGAACAGTCGGGCGACTGCGCTGCATGCGAGAGCCTTCCGGAGGCCAGGCCAAGCCGAGTTGATGGAGTTGCGACTGTCATCACCGAGTTGGGTGTCGCCGTCGACGTCGAGGACCGTACCTGTGATGTAGGCCGAAAAGGGTGTCGCCTTTTGGATTGTGGTACGGGCGATTTCGAAACGGGGCGATCGCTGGCTCGCCGACGAATAGAGCCCCCGGTGATCGTGCATCACACCGTGTGCGGCCATGCCACACAGGTCAAGGTGGTCTGCGAGCACTGCGACCAGCCCGTGCCGATGGAGGATCCCGCCTGCGCATGGGCCCCGGCTACCCCGGACAGCTGCGCGAACGCCCCGACGTCGTACAGCGCTTCGCAAGGCAAGAGCCGAGGTAGCCGACCGCCGCGACCCCGATTCGGGCAGACCGGCAGGCAATCAGGGATCGGCAGCCGTTCCCCACGCCGTGATCGCCCGCGAGGTGACGAGGATTGTCGGCCGAGACTCAGTTCGATCGCGATTCACTCGGCGCCTGCATGGCATCGAGGGTTTCGATGACTTCCCGACACCAGTCGACCCAGACCCGTTCCGTCCCGAGGCCGGCCTTCAGGACGAGGTGCCTCATCGCGTCGGCGTCGTCGCCGACCACCGAGAAATCACGTGCCTCGATCTCCCGGTAGGTCGCATACGTCCTTTCGTGCACCTCTAGGTGGTGCGCGACAACCTCGCGGACACTCTCGAAGTCTCCGGTGGCGGCTGCGGCTCGCAACCTGATCAGCAATGTCTCTCGCTGCTGCGGCGGCTCGTCGACCTCGCCCACCCAACGGCGAAGCGCGGCGGTGCCCGCCGACGTGATCGAGAAGCGCTTTGGCTGACCACGCCCCGGCGCCTGCGGCTGCGCGACCTCGGCGACCAAGCCGCCACCGTTGAGTCGATCCAATTCGCGATAGATCTGCTGGTGGGTGGCCGACCAGAAGTATCCGAACGCCCGGTCGAAGCGCCGAGCGAGCTCGATGCCGGTCGAGGGCCGTTCGGTCAGCGCGGTGAGGATCGCGAACTGCAGTGCCACGGGCCCATGGTAGAGAGCGCCGAACGAGTTGATCGTGCGTGTATCTGCGGCCGGAGGTTGCGGCAGAGGCTGGATGCCTCCGCGCAGCGGAACGATCGCTGGAACTCGTGGCTGCGTAGCGTGATGGGCAACACAGGTTTATGCAACTTATTGCATTAACGGCGGTGGCGTCGATAGCTTCGTCGTAGCGCAGCGCTATGCGGCCCTAACCGCCGCGAGACAACCCTTCCGAACTTTTCGAAGGAACTCCCATCATGGCTTTACCCGCCGCTCTGTCCGGTCGCCTGACACTGCCCGTAGTGGCCTCACCGATGTTCATCTGCTCCGGACCCGAGCTGGTGATCGCCCAGTGTCAGGCCGGGGTCATCGGATCCTTTCCGGCGCTCAATGCCCGCCCAGCCGCACTGCTGGCGGACTGGCTCGATCGCATCACCGAGGAGAACGCCTCGTACGCGGCGGCGAACCCCGACGCAACCGTCGCGCCGTTCGCCGTCAACCAGATCGTCCACCGGAGCAACGACCGTCTCGAACACGACATGGACGTGATCGTGCAGCACCGAGTGCCCATCGTGATCACCTCCTTGGGTGCGCGCCCGGAGATCAACGACGCCGTCCACTCCTACGGCGGGATCGTGCTGCACGACGTGATCAGCAACGAGTTCGCTCGAAAGGCAATCGAAAAGGGCGCCGACGGCATCATCGCCGTGGCCGCCGGCGCCGGCGGCCACGCCGGCACACAGTCGCCGTTCGCGCTCATTCAGGAAATCCGCGAGTGGTTCGATGGGCCCGTGCTGTTGTCCGGCGCCATCGCCCACGGGCGTTCCATCCTCGCCGCCCAAGCCGCGGGCGCCGACCTCGCCTATGTCGGTTCGGCATTTCTCTCGACCGTCGAAGCCGCGGCGGCTGCGGACTACAAGCAGATGATCGTCGACTCCAGCGCCAAGGACATCGTCTACAGCAACCTGTTCACCGGCGTCCACGGCAACTACCTGCGCGGTAGCATTGTCGCCGCCGGCCTCGACCCGGACAACCTCCCCCACTCCGACCCCTCCGTCATGAACTTCGGCTCCGGCGGCAATACGAGCGCCAAAGCTTGGAAAGACATCTGGGGCGCCGGGCAGGGAATCGGCGCGATCAAGCAAAACCTCACCGTCGCGGACTTGGTGGCCCGTCTCAAAGCCCAATACGACGAGGCGCTCGAGGACCTCGCCCGCAAGGCCATGCGGGCCGACGCCGTCGCGCAGCCGGCCTGACCCTCGAGACTCCCCGGCCAAAGAAATACAAAATTCCGGAGCCCACCGGCCGCTGAGCCGAATACCCGCTTTCCCGGCAACGCGATCGCTGCGCCGGGAAAGCGGGTATTCGGCGGTAAACCGGGTCTTCCTGTCGCGGAAAGGGTTCCGGCACGCCGACGAGCAGCACGCGGTGACCGTCAGCCCGCCGCGGCGATCGGGTAGGTATCGACCTGCCGACGATTTAGGCGCGGAACGATTCCGTCGATGCCCAGGGTTCGGAAGTGCTCGTATTGCGGTGGGCGGCGAAGCCCTCGGCGTCGGTGTAACGCCTCGAGGTTCACCAGATCGAGCACGCTGAGCTGGGCCAGGAAGTAGGCGCCGCAGTTGGTGCTGAAGCCAGGCCGCGTCGCGTCGCAGGAGGAGTTGCGCGACTTCATTGGCGGCCTTTTGGCGCCCTACAAGTAGTCGCGCCGTGTTTGGGTAGTGGAGGATCTCCTGAAAGGGCCCGCCGGAAAGCTCGTTCGCCGCGAGGTGGGTCCATGGTGATGGACCGCTAGGCTGTGGCGCATCTGGCGGTCCATCGTCTTTTTCCGTGTCTACCTCGAATTGATTCCGCATCTACGCCCCTCTGATTCCGTGTCGGTTTATGCCGATCAGCTCAACTGGCGTGGCCTATCGGTTGCCTCGGTTTCGGTCCGTCGGCTGCTTCAAATGGGTTGTGGCATGGGCGGAATCACGGTCAGCGGCGCTCGATAAGGCTGTCGGCCAACTGATCCGTTGTTGCCCGAGTGTGCTGCTGGTGTTGGCCAGGAACTCGGTCATCTTGTCGAGCATCGTCTGCGAGCCGGGCGGCCCGGATCGCTTCCGACTGTCGAGCCATCGCATACCGTTTTCGAATCGCGGTTGTGCTGGCGGCTGGAGCATATTTCGGTTACGATGTAACCGGAAAGTTAAGGTTTTGGGTTCTTGTGGCACGTCAGCGCGTTCGGCCCGCGCTTTCGGGTTGACGGCCCGCAAAATTTGGAGGCTAAGTGAGTCGCACAATGTTGAGCGGCGCTCGAGTTATCACGATGGCTTCAGGGCGTCCCGACGCCGAACGCGCCGACATCCTCATCGATGGTGATCGGATCCTCGCCGTCGGCGAAGGCCTCGACGACATCGACGCCGACGTCGTCGACTTTGCCGACCGGATCATCGTTCCGGGGTTCGTCAACGCTCATATCCACACCTGGCAAACCGGCCTGCGCGGCGTCGCCGCCGACTGGAGCCTGCTCGAATACCTGACCCGAGCCCATGGAGATTTCGCCCGCCACTACAGCCCGGCGGATATCCATATCGGCACCCTGGCGGGCGCGTTGAACCAAATCGGCAGCGGTGTAACCACAGTGGGCGACTGGTGCCACAACTGTCGGACGCCCGAGCATGCTGATGCCGCCATCGAGGCGCTACTCCAAGCCGGTATCCGTGCGGTCTTTTTGCACGGCACTTCCCACGGTGGGGCAGGTAAGCCGCACAATGTGGGCGAAGTGGACCGTTTGTTGGATGGGCCCAGCGCCAGCAGCAGTTTGCTCACGGTGGGGATGGCCATCAAAGGGCCCCAGTTATCGCCCCCCGAAGTCGCATTATCAGATCTGCGGGCTGGCGCGGAGCGCGGTGTGCTCGTTTCGATGCACCAAAGCGCCGGTCGTCCCGGGCCGGGCTGGCGGCTTGCCAGTGCCGCCGGGTTGTGGGGGCCCCGCATTAATGTCGTGCACGGCACCGGGATTACCGGCGATCTGCTGAAAACGCTTGTCGATGCCGGTGTGAGCTTCACATCGACGCCGGAAAACGAACTTGCGCAGGGGCACTGCACCACCATCATCGAAGAGTTGCGGGCCCTCGACTGCGCCACGTCACTGGGTACCGACACCGAAGCCGCGGTCGCCGGGGACATCCTCACCTCCGCACGCATCGCCCTGGCCCGCCAACGTGCCCTCGCCCACGACGATGCCCACCGCGGCACGGGACTCGGTACCCCCGACATCCATGTGACCAGCAAGCACGCCTTGGAGTGGATAACGACGGAGGGTGCCCGCGCGCTCGGATTGGACGACCAGATCGGTCGCATCCAGCCGGGTATGCAAGCCGACCTGGTTGTCGTCGACGCCCGAGCGTTGAATCTCAGGCCGGCCCACAACCCCATCGCTGCTGTCCTGCAGGCCAACACCGCCAACATCGAGGCAGTCATGGTCGCGGGCCAATGGCGCAAACGCGACCACGCCCTGACCGACCCCAGTATTCCCGCTATCGCCAGTCAGCTAGAGCAGTCCGGCGAACGACTCGTACGCGCCGCCCAGTCCAGCGGCGTCCTTGCGCAAACGCGACGTCACATCGTTCGCCGCGTCGTGCACCGAGCCCTCCGCGAACAAACACGGCACAACTAAGTCGCGCCTGCGAGGCCACAGCAGCTCGAACGATCGGACTCGTGCATCGGTTTCCATCATGCCCGAGTGCGTCGAGATTCCGGTCGCTCACTGTCGCCACGATTGCGGTCACGAGGTGGATCGCTGCTGGGCGCAACCTCTCCCGTTTATCACCACGATCCATAGCTCGGCAATCGTGATGCCGACCGCTGAGCCGGTTTGCCGAATTCGGTCGAGGACAACGTCGACTAACGCTGCTCGTGAGGTCTCGAAGCGGCTGCGCAATACGTGCGGGCTTCGGCGAGTAGGTGACGCCTGGCGACTACCCGGTATCGAACATCTGGTGCGGTCATTTCGGCGATGAGGCTGACCGCTAGCTCTGCCAGGGTTGGAGCTGGGGCCTCTGTCGGCCGTATATAGCGCGTGGCGAGGGCCATGTCCTGGGCGAACAGCTCCTCGGTGGCCATTTCGAGCGCCTCATGGCCGCTCGGACCGCCGCGCCGCAGTTGGTGTCACCGATGCCTATGCTGGGCCGCCGACGCTGGTCGAACGGATTCCCGATTTCTCGGTGCTGGCAGCCGATCTCGCGCCGACGGGTTATTCGCCGATCGAAACTGGTTATGGGCAAACAGCTTCCGGCATTGCGGTCGCAGTGCGCACCGAGATGCCGCGGGTTTGCGCGGCATCTGTGGGATTGGTGGTTCGGCTGGCATTCAGTGGAGTCGGCTCGCTACAAGCTGTGGTATCCCGATGCGCACATGCTCAGCGAAGCATCCGTCGACAAAGCCGCACAGCCAATGCCCGATCGAGCCAAGTATGTCGCCCTGACCAAACTGCGCGAGCCGTCCAGCGCGGTGCTGCGGCCGACGTACGCGACCTGCAGCCCGGCCTGGATCTGGCTCGCGATCTGATGATGCACTGCGGCCAAGAGATGAACCATCTCGCCCGGTTCCTGCCCAAGCTCTACGCCCAATACAAGGGTTGAACCCAGAGATTCAAGGGTTGAACCCAGAGCGTCGTTGGACTTCGAGGGCACCCAGTGAATTCCCTCCGGCGGCACCAATCTTCCGAGGCACCACACCTGGGGCGTGCTCGCAATTCCCAGGTGTGGTGACATCCACGACCAGATAGAGCTGCTCAGATGAGCGGTGTGATGTGCTCAGGGATGTCGAGCAAGGCCTTGCCGTAGGTTTCCATCGAGACGTGGGGCAGGGTCACCGCGTGCCGTGCGGCGACGTTGGAATCACGCCAAATTCGCTGCATGGCATTGACTTCGGCGAACGATGCGGCGCCGTGTGCATCGAGCAGGATGTTCAGCGCCTCGTTGATACTGCGCAAGGTGATCGCGACATCACCGCGAATCCGGGCGCGGGCGATGAGCTCCGGGAACACTCCGGCGTCCGCGTGCGCTTGGACGTCATCGGCAGCACGGTAGGCGTGCAGGTGGGCGGTTTCGATCTTCATCGCGGCCTCGGCGACCAGCATTTGGAAGGCGACGGAGTCGGCTTGCCGGGTGACCGTGGTGTACGCCAGTGCCTTTTCCGCCGCCTTGGTGCGGACCAGGTTCAGGGCGGCCCGGCCGAGACCCAACTGCGGCCCCGTGACCGCCGTGTTCAGAAACGACGTCAAGGCCCCCTGGTAGAGGGGCGCTTCGGGATGGGCGGAGATGTGCGCACCAGCCAGGTACGGGCCGAGCGAAGCAACGCGATGCTCGGGAACGAACACGTCCTCGACGACGATGGTGTTGCTGCCGGACGCGCGCATTCCCGCGACGTACCAGGTGTCCTCGACCCGGAAGTCTGCCCGGGGGATCGCCACCGCGACCTGGTCGAGCACCTGATCGTTGTCGTCGACCAGTAGTGCCCCGTTGGTAGTCCAATCGGCGTGCAGACTGGCCGAGGCGTAGGGCCAGCGTCCGTCCACCCGGTAGCCGCCGGGCACCTTGCGGACTTTGCCCGAGGGTGCCAGCACGCCGGAAACAATCGTGTCGGGACCGTCGGCGAACAGCTCGTCGAGGCCGGGACCGGTATGGAGGGCGGAGGTCCAGACATTGGTGTTCGACAGCGTGACTACCCATGCCGCGCCGCCGTCGGACTCGGCGACCGCCGACGACACATCCAGCAGTGAGCGCAAGCTGGTCTCCAGGCCACCGAAACGCCGTGGCGTCACGATGCGGAACGCTCCGGCTTCCTTCAGCGCCGCGATCGTCTCCTCGGATACTCGCCGGTCCGATTCGCCGGCGGCGGCATTCTTCCGGATCAGCGGCGCCAACTCGGCGATGCGCGTGAGCACATCCTCGATGGTCTCGGTCCGGTCATTCTCTACGGTGGTCATGCGTACTCCAAAATTACTGTGGTGGTTGAAATTCGGCAGGATCACGCCGGATCGGCGGCAACGATGGGGTTTCGCAGTTCGCCGACACCGTCGATCCGGCTGATCAGGGTCTGGCCGGGCTCCAGGAAGCGCGGCGGATTCATCGCGCTGCCGATGCCCGCGGGTGTGCCGGTGAACAGCAGGTCACCCGGCAGCAGCGGGAGCAAGGCCGACAACCAGGAGATCAGCTGCGGCACTGGCAAGATCATGTCTTTGGTACTTGTCTTCTGCACTTCCTCTCCGTTGAGCGTGCAGGTCATGTGCAGGTCGTCGGGATTGGGCAGCTCGTCGGGGGTGACCAGCCAGGGGCCGATCGGGCCGTAGCCGGGAAGAGATTTGCCGAGACTGTATTGCGGTGCGGGACCTCGAAATTGGATGGCCCGCTCGGAGATGTCCTGGGCCACCGCGACCCCGGCGACATGCTCCCAGGCGTGGTCGGCCGAGACGTTGCGCGCGCCGATGCCGATCACGACCGCCAGCTCGATCTCCCAGTCGGCGGTTCCGTCGGGCGGCACGGGAATGCTGCTGTGGGCACCGGTCAGGCAGCTCGCGAACTTGGTGAACACGAGCGGGTCGCTCGGCAGATCGAGACCGGACTCGGCGGCATGCTGACGGTAGTTCAGTCCGATGGCAAAGATCTGCGGTGGGCGCGGTGCCGGAGGCAACAGTAGTGCGGGGTCGAACGGCTCGGCGTCGGAAAGGTCTGCGCCGTCGGCCCACTGCTGGAACGCGGTCCAACGCTCGTAGACCGCCTGCGGATCCGCGGTGAAGCGGCCGCCGCTGGCGCGTTCGACGTCGACGGCTCCCGCCGTGATCACGATGACCAGCCTGCCACCGAGGTTAGCGATCTTCATTGCCTGTCCTTAGATTGAAAGTGTTGTGGTGCTGCTGGATTCGAGGGCCATCAGGCGACAAGCCGGTGATACCGCGAGCCGTGGAAGACCAGAGGTCGGGTGGTGGGGAGTGCTTGCAGACCGCGGATGGCGAGCACGATGATCGTGTGATCACCTGCGCGAAACTCGTCGTGTAGGGAGCAGTCGAGCCATGCTGTCGCGCCGGGCAACAGCACGGCGCCCTCGGCAGTGTGCTGGTAATCCACACCCGCGAACCGATCCGCGGAACGCGAGGCCAGCTGGTGGCACATCGACTCCTGCTCGGCACCCAGGATGCTGAGCCCCAGCCTGGGCGCGCCGCGCAGTACCGCCCAGGTCCGCGAGCCGTTCATGACGCAGATCGAGACCAGTGCCGGGTCCAGCGACACCGAGGTGAAAGAGCTGACGACCATGCCCGTCGGCCGTTGTTGCCGCATCGCGCCGACCGCGATTACGCCACTGGGGAAACAGCCGAAGGTCAGCCGAAGTTGTTCTGGTCCGCTGGGCGCCGGCAAGGATGCCGATGGGGCTGCGGTCTCGAGATTCTTGCTCATCGAATTACTCCTGGTAATCGTCGCGCGGCAGCCATTGATGGCCGACTCCATGCGCGATCCGGCCTGCGCGATACACGACATGCAGTGCTGAGCGGGCCACTGCGGTCTATGGTGAGCCGGGTCACATCTGATTTCGGTAACAGCGTAGCTGTTATATTGATTTCATGTCAATGACTCGAAATCAACCTGTTTTTCCCAGGTCATCGAGCTATTGAGTACGGAAGGATCGTCGATGGAAGGGCTGCGATGATTGGGGACGGCCGACTCACTACGCGCGCGGCGCAGGCCGCCGAAACCCGCCAGCGCCTAATCGATGCGGCCGTCGAGTTGTTCGCCGAACGCAGTTACGGCGAAGTGGCGGTCGCCGACATTTGCCGAGCTGCCGGCGCAGCCCACGGGTTGCTGTTCCATTACTTCGGCAACAAGCGCGGCATCTACCTGGAGGCGATACGAGATGCGACCGATCGCCTCTTGCGGATCCATGCCCAGCGTCCCGAAATCTCGCCGGTCGATCGGATTCGTGGCGCATTCACCGGGCAGTTCCGGTATCTGGCCGCGCATCGGGGACTCGCATTGCGCCTGGTGCTGGGTGGCCGGGGTGCGGACCCCGAGGCCTGGGAAATGCTCGAGACGGGTCGGTGGCAGACCATCGAGGCCTGGATCGCGCTGCTGGGGCTCGACCCGCAGAATCGGGCCTTGCGCATGATGATTCGGTCGATCGTCGGCGCGATCGACGAGGCCGCTGTCTATTGGCTGCAGAACGACGAACCGTTCGACGTCGACGCTGTTGTCGAATGCCTCGTGCAACTGACTGTGGCGGCGCTGCGTTCGGCCGCCGCACTCGACCCCACTCTCGACGTGGAAGCGGCGCTTCGGCCGTTTCTCGATGAGCTCTCTGAAACCTGAAGTCCAGCAAATATTTTCGCGAACGGATGGGGTGAACTATGTCCTCTGTGATGCGTCGATACTGACGAAATATTCAGATTGCTTGACGAATGCTTTGGTCATGAGTGACGATATCATCAGAAGATTTGAAGTTGTCGATGGCCCGGTGTGGACATCGGTGGCGCAGCAAAGGTCGGCCTCCGAGCGGCGATCGGTACCGCCGACGGTGTCATCGACCCGAGTCGTAGTCCACCGCTCGAGCGCGGCAGAGGCGCTGGCCACTGCGCAGTCGAAGGGAAAGTAGGTATGCGTCGATGACAGTCGCATCAATCGTGTTGTCCGTGCCGTTGGTGCTCGGGTTTCTGCCGCTCGGCGCGGCCAAGGTGCTGGCGGTGGCGCCGATGCGGCAGAATGCCGCACATTTGCGCTACTCGGTGACCGCCTTCCGTGGCATCGGTGTGCTGGCGATTGCCGGGGCCTTGGGTGTGCTGGTCGGCATGATGTGGTGGCCGCTGGGGGCGGCTGCCGGAATCGGGCTGGTGCTGTTGATGATCGGCGCTGTCATCTCCCATATGAAGGTCGGTGACGGTGTGGCCGAGTACGTGCCGGCGATCGGCGTCGGTGTGCTTGCCCTGGCCTATGTCGTGACCATGTTCGGCGCACATCTCTGACCGTTCGAAGAGGAGTTCCAGTGCGTAATGAAGCCGACGTCCCGGTCTATCGCGCCGATATCTACTCGCGCCAGGGCATTCTCGACCCCTATCCGCACTATGCACGGTTGCGCGAGTTGGGGCCTGTGGTGTGGCTGGCCAAGCAACGCGCCTACGCGCTGCCGCGCTATGCCGAATGCAAAGCCGTGTTGCTCGACGATCAGACATTCATCTCCGGAGCCGGGGTCGGGTTGAACCCGGTGGCCAACCGGCTCTCGACAGGCACCACGCTCAACAGCGACGGCGAGGATCACAAACGCCGCCGTGCGTTGCTCGCCCGCCGGTTATCCCCGCGGGCACTGCGCGCGATGCGTGAATCGATAGACCAGCAGGCAGCCGCAGCCGTCGAGCGGGCGGTCGAGCAGGGACGCATCGACGGTGCCGAACTGGCGGCCGCACTGCCGATGTCGGTCGTGCCGGATCTGATCGGCTGGCCCCAGCACGGTCGGGAACATCTATTGCGGTGGGCGGGAGCCACATTCGACGCGCTCGGGCCACTCAACCGGCAGTCTGTCCGCACCGCACCGTCGGGAATCGGGATGATGCAATTCACGCGACGGCTCGCCCGCGAACGGGACCTGCTGCCGGGCAGCGTGGGTGAGGATGTGCTGCAGGCTTGCGACGAGGGCAAGCTTTCCCGCGCCGAATGCCCCGCCCTGCTCGTCGACTACCTGGCACCTTCGCTGGATACCACGATCAGCGCTATCGCCAGCGCCATGTACCTCTTCGCACGCCACCCCGAGCAGTGGCAGCTGCTGAAGGATGACCCCACGCGGATTCCGAATGCGGTGAACGAGGTCGTGCGATTCGAATCACCGCTGCGTGCGTTCTCCCGCAAGACAATTCGTGATACCGACATCGCCGGAACCAGCATCCCGGCGGGCTCGCGGGTGGTGGTGATCTACTCCTCGGCCAACCGCGACCCGCTGGAATGGGACGACCCCGACACCTTCGATATCAGCCGGGACGCGACCCGCCAACTCGGCTTCGGTCACGGCATACACGGTTGCGCAGGCCAGGGTCTCGCGCGGCTGGAAACGCAGGCCATGCTCACCGCGCTCGTCGAGCGTGTGCAGCGCATCGAGATCGTCGGCGAACCCGAGTGGGCGGTCAACAACATCATCCACCGCTTCGAACGCCTTCCCCTGCAACTCATTCCAGCCTGATAGAAGGAATTCATTTCATGAAGATCTCCGTCGACTACCCCCGGTGCGAGGGACACGGTCTGTGCGCCGCGCAGGCGCCCGAGGTGTTCAGCCTCGACGACAATGCCGAGCTCGTCTACCGATTCGACGGCGGCGAGGTGCCCGCTGATCTCGTTAGCGCTGCCCGTACAGCCGTGGGCTCCTGTCCCGTCGCGGCGCTGCGGGAGATCTCGTAAGCAGTTCGCCTCGCGGGGCCGCTTTCCAAGTGGATCGGACCTATGACCTCCGCAAAATATCGGCAACAATGTTGCTGGAAATCTATTGACGGTCGCGGTGATATCGGACACACTGTATCCATTATGAGTGGACGAGTCACTGTCGATGACGAGATCGACCCGGGATCCGCTCTTCGTGCCCGGAGCGTCCACGCGACCGACGCGGTGGAATCGAAGGACTCCAATTCACTGGGTACGCGGGCGCGGAGCGTGCTACGCACGCGCGCGGCGCTGATCCAGTCAGGGCGACAGGCCTTGGGGAACGGCATGGCCGCACGACTCGGGATCGCCGATTTGGCGCGCAACGCCGGTGTCGCGACCGGATCCTTCTACAACCATTTCGGCAGCAAAGAGGAGTTGTTCGCCGCTGTTACCGCCGAGGTGGTCGAGGACCTTGCCGGGATCCTGGACAACGCTGCCGCTGGCATCGATGAGCCTGCCGAGCTCGTGCGGGCGCAGGTGCGGGCACTCGCCGCGATCGGCGTCACCGATCCGGAAACCGCCGCGATCGTCCTCGCCGCGCGATATCGGATTCTGGAGAACCGTGAAATCCACTCGCGCCTGTCGTCCGGCATCCGTGCCGGGATATCGGCAGGGTGCTTCCGCGTCCACGATCTCGGGGCCGTGCTGGATCTGACCGGCGAGGTTGTTTTGGCGGTCCTGCGAACTTCGCGACGTAATCCCGCCGCCGTGACGGCGGAATGGATCGAGACCCTGGCCCAGCAGGTGCTATTCGCACTGGGACACCCGATAGCGAAAGATTGATTGTTTTGGCTCTGGCACCCGATGTGTCGACCTCGCAGCGGCGCGAGGCATCCGTACTGCGGATCGTGCGAACTAATTTCTCCGATACCGTCGTATCGGGCCTACGGACTTGGGGACGGACGGTCGATCTCGCGACCGAGTCCATTCTGGAAGGTCTGCGGGATCTGGTGCGCGGGCGCTTCCAATGGCGAGAAATGCTGCATCAGGCTTGGTATCTGGTCACGGTTACGGCCTTGCCCGCAATCCTGATGGCGGTTCCGTTCGGTGTGATCGTCTCGATGCAGATCGGCAATATGATCCGAGAATTGGGCGGTGACTCGCTGCTGGGGGCGGCGAGCGGGCTCGGTGTTATCAAGCAGGGCGCCCCGATCGCGACGGGTCTGCTGCTGGGCGGTGCGGGCGCCGCGGCGATCGCCGCTGACCTGGGCGCACGCACCATCCGAGAGGAAGTGGATGCGCTGCGGGTCATGGGCGTGAGTCCGGTCCGTAGGCTGGTGATTCCGCGCGTTTTCGCGATGGTGCTGGTCGCACCGTTGTTGAATGTGCTGATCATCTTCACCGGGGTGGCCGCCGGATACACGGTCGCGATCGGCGCGCAGGGCGTGACCTCGGGCAGCTATTGGGCCACTTTCGGCTCTTTCACCACGGTCACCGATGTGGGGATCTCGCTGCTGGAGGCGATCCTTTTCGGGTTCATCGTGGCGATCATCGGCTGTCAGCGGGGGTTGGAGGCCAAGGGCGGGCCGCGCGGGGTGGCCGATGGTGTCAATGCGTCGGTCGTGCTGTCGGTGGTGTCCGTGCTCGTCGTGAATCTCGTTGTCAGCCAATTGGTTCAGATGTTCGCCCCGACGAGGCTGGCCTGATGACCGCGACGCCGTATGCGCCGCGAGGACTGCGCTGGGCGTATCGGGTGATCCGTCGGCGGCAACGGCTGTTGTTGCCGGTCGACTCGATCGGGTTCATGCTCTCGTTCTGCTGGCAGGTCTTGTCGGCGATCCCGTTGACGCTCCGGCACTATCGGAAGCAAACTCTGCGGACCATCAGCGAAACGACCTGGGGGAGGGGTTCACTGATCGTCGGCGGCGGCACGGTGCCGATGCTGATCCTGCTGGGTATGGTGCTCGGCGCGGCCGTGGGGATCCAGTCCTTTGGCACGTTGAACATGGTCGGGCTCGGCCCGCTGACCGGGATCGTCTCGTCGTTCGCCAACACTCGGGAGTTGGCGCCGATCATCGCGGCCATCGGATTCGCGGCGCAGGCCGGATGCCGGATGACCGCGGAGATCGGGTCGATGCGGATATCCGAGGAGATCGACGCGATCGAATGCCTTGGGCTGCGGTCGATTCCGTTCGTGGTGACGACCCGGGTGATCGCGGGGGTGGTCGCGATCGTGCCCACGTTTCTGGTCACACTGATCCTGAGCTATCTGTCGTGCGCCTTGGTCGTCGTCGGCGTCCATGGCCAGTCATCGGGGGTCTACCAGCACTATTTCGGCCAATTCGTCAGTGGTCCCGATATCGCCGCTGCCGTGCTGAAGGTGATGGTATTCGGCATCGCGGTGATCCTGATCCATTGTTATCAGGGGTTTTTCGCGGTCGGCGGGCCGGAGGGCGTCGGTATCGCCTCCGGGCGAGCGGTGCGCGCCAGTTTCGTCGCGATCATCGCTTTGGACATGCTGTTGAGCCTGGTCATCTGGGGTTTCAACACGACGATCACATTCACGGGGTAGCGAGATGCCAACGTACGGATTGCCAGGCGCGGCTACCACCGGGAAGTCCGCACGCCGCACGGGCGTGCTCGCCTTGGCCGTTGTCGCGGTGGTGGCCGCGGTCTGGGCAGGGTCTCAGGCGGTCCGCGTGGACGATCGAATGCGCGTGACACTACGCACCGAGCAGATCGGCGACGGCGTCGTCACCGGAGCGCGAGTCCGCCTGGACGGGGTCAAAGTCGGCGAGGTCACCGACATCGAAAGTATCGGCGCCGGGCAGCAACAGATCACGCTGCGACTGGACAAGTCTCAGCTCACCGGACTCACCGACGCACTCGTCCTCGACTATGCCCCGTCGAACCTGTTCGGCATCAGCGAACTCGAGCTGCGCCGCGGCCAGGGCGGTGTCCCGCTACATGAGGGCGGGAATGTCGACCTCACCGGCGCGGCGGCGTCGCGAGTCTCGAACGCCACCCTGGGCACCCTGATCCGATCGCTGGGGCAAACCACCGATCGGGTGCTGACACCACAATTGGCCGACGTGCTGACCGCCCTGGCCACCGATGCCAAGGCCTTCACCCCGATCTTGGAAGCCATTGTGATGCTGGGCCGGGCGATCTCCGATACCCAGCGCTACGATCCGTCCTTTCTGATCGGGCAGTACGCCTCGACACTGCATGGAACGGCCGAATTCGCCGGTGCCACTGTCGATCTGCTCGACCACATCAACAACATCGAAGTCCTGCGCACCGATCAGCCGCTGTTCGACTCCGGGGTCGACATGATCGCCAACCAGTTGTATCCCGCGATCACGAATCTGGGTCTCACCGGGGCGCGGCATTACACCGGCTACAGCGACATGCTTGCGCCGTTACTGAATGTCACTGCCCAGATGGTGCCCACCCCACAGCGGTCGAGTGCGGAGCTACGAACCCTGTTGCAGCGCATCGACAATTCCTTCGTCGACACCCCCGAGGGACCGATTCTGCGACTCGAGCTCACCTTGCGCGGATTTCCGGTGCTGGCCGCCCCACTGTTCGGCACCGCGGGCGCGGGAGCCGGTGTCGCGACCCCTGCGCCGGGCGATCCGGCCGCGATTGCGGGAGGTACCCGATGAGATCCACTGTCGGCGTGGTTTTGCGGCTCGTGGCATTCGGGGCCGTGATGGCGGTGCTGTTGGCTACGGTGGTGGCGGCGATCGAGCGGCCCGTCTCCGGGGACACCGACTCGTTCCGCGTCATTTTCACCGACGCCAATGGTTTGAAGCCCGGCGACGATGTGCGGATGTACGGCGTGCAAGTCGGCAAGGTACAGGCGATCGCATTGGATCAGGGACGAGCCTCCGTGCGCGTAAGCGTGCAACGCGACCACCCCGTGTTCGACACGAGCACCTTCGCCATCCGCTACCAAACCCTGACCGGCCAGCGCTATATCGATCTACGTCAACCCGCCGCGCCGGGGGCGCGGCTGGCGGCGGGCGCGACTGTCGCGCCTGAGCACACGATCCCGTCCTTCGACATCACCACCCTGTTCAACGGGCTGCAACCGGTACTTCGGGAGTTTTCGCCCAGCGCGCTCAACCAACTCGCCGAAAGCGTTCTCGCGGTGATCCAGGGCAACGGCACCGGCCTGGGACCGGCGCTGGACGCCGTGGAACAGCTGAGCCGCTATGCCACTGACCGTCAGGTCGTGATCTCCACCCTGGTCCGCAACCTGCACGCCATCGACGACCGCGTCGGCGGGAAGTCGCCGTATCTGGAAACTCTGATCCAGGGCCTGACGAACCTGTTCACCGTGCTGGAGGACAAATTAAAAGGTCTCGTCGACTTTGCCCTTGCCGCACCGCCCCTGCTCGGTCCCATCGACGACATGCTCGCAACACTCGGGTTCACCCTCGACACCAACCCTGATCTCGAAAACGCTTTGCACGCCGCGTTTCCCGATCCGCAGGCGGCCACCGAAGTACTGGGCAAACTTCCCGGTCTGCTGCAGGCGCTGGATGCGATGTTGCCCGCCACCGGACCGGAAATGAACGCGACTTGTTCGAAGGGAAATGCGCCGATGCCACCGCAGCTGCGGGTATTCATCGGCGGTCAAAGGATCGCGCTATGCAACCGTTGATTTCGAGAATGCGCAAACGGATTCACCTCGCCGGCGATCGCCCTGTCGCCGACGACCGATCGATGCGCCGCCGTGAGCTGCGGCTGGGCCTGATCGGCGCGACTGCGGTGGTGCTGGTGCTGGCCGCCTGCGGCGTCCTGTACGTGCTGCCACCCGGCCGGGCGGAGTACGGCGCCGATATGACCGAGGCCGGAGCCGTCCGCGCCGGTGAGGACATACGTATGGCGGGCATCACCGTCGGCACGGTCAAATCGCTGGAACTGCACGACGATCGGGTACACATGACCTTCACGGTCGACTCCGATGTCTTCGTCGGCGACCAGTCCACCCTCGACATCCGCATGCTCACCATCGCGGGCGGCCACTATGTGGCACTGACATCAGCTGGCTCGAAACCGTTGCGTCAGAAAGTGATCGCGAAGGACCGGGTGCGGCTGCCGTACACGCTCGGTCAGGCGTTCCAGGACGCGGTGACACCGATCCGCGAGGTGAACGGCGATACCCTGCGCCAGAATCTCGGCGAGCTGCAGACCGCACTCGTCCGGAGCCCGGACGGGCTGCGACAGCTGGGACGTGCGGTGGATTCCATCGTCGATATCCTTGACAGACAGAACGCGGATGTCTCACGGGCGCTGGCGGTTTCGCAGGAGTACTTGACGGCGATCAGCAGCAATACCGCGCTGTACGGTCGGCTCAATCGAGAGCTCAACCTCACCACCGACATCCTCCTCGGCCACCGGGCCGAGCTAGGCGTGTCGTTGGATCTGCTCGAACGGGTGGTCTCGCGCCTCGCGGCGACAGAACCGGCCTATGGCCAGACGTTCAAACCGGTGCTGGACAAACTTGGTGAGGCGATTCCGGAACTGGAGCGGCTGACCGGTCGCCTCGACGGTGTTTTGGCCTCCGTCGCGCACCTGGGGCAGCAGTTGCAGCAGATCGCCGGTGGACCGAGTGGTCCCGCCGTAGACCGATCCGCGACGACTGTGCCCGCGCCCGCGCTGTGCATTCCGGTGCCGGGGAGGTCGTGCTGATGCGACGATTCCTTGCCTCCCGCGGGTTCATGTCGGTTTCGGCAGTCCTGGTCATCGTCGTGATCGCCGCCGCCGGGTACGTCGTGCTGACCGGCGCCGACAAGCCGACGCGTTCGTACTGCGCGATGATGCCGGACGCGGCCGGGCTCTACTTGGGCAGCCACGTCACCATGCTCGGCATACCGGTCGGCTCGGTGACCCGGATCGAACCAGCCGGCGACGGAGTGCGGGTCGACTTTCGAGTCGATGCCGATCACCCACTGCGCGGCGACGTTTCAGCGGTGACCCTGTCCGACACGCTCGTCGCCGACCGCAATCTCGCGATGCTGTCGGCACCTGCACCCGCGCCGAGATGGGACTCCGGTCAGTGCATCACCCGCGCGCTCACCCCGAAGAGCATGACCCAGACGCTGGATGCCCTGTCGAAGCTCGCGACCGAGATGAGCTCTCCCGACGATCCGGCCCGACAGGGCACGGTCAGCGGGGGCGTTTCGGCTCTGGATACCGCGGTGTCGGGCACCGGCCCCGCGCTCAACGAGTTGTTGCTCGAGCTCGGTGCTGCGCTGAAATCACCGGACGCGGCCATCGGACGCATCGGCGAACTGATCGATGCGGTCAACACGCTCGCTGCGGCGATGAAGAACAACTGGGGCGATCTCGAACATATGCTCACACGCCTGAGCGGCATGTTGGACCAGGCCAACAATGAGGTCATCGCGCCGCTCGTCGGCGTCATCGACGCGCTGCGGGTACTACTGCCCTGGTTCAACGACATCACCACGACATTCGGACGGCCGCTGCTGAACGTCGTGCGGGCGAGCGTGCCGTTGGTCCGCTGGGTCGGCGCCAATGTCAGCACACTCGAGCAGTTGGTCGACATGATCCCGACACTGTCCGACGCCTTCCGACGGTCGATCGATCCGGGCACCGGGCAGGTCGCACTCGCCTACGGCGCACCCAAAGTCGCTCTCGCCCAACCAGATGCCGATCAGATGTGTGCGGCGATCAACGCCGCTCTCCCCGGCCGGTGTCGCTCCGGCGAAAACGGTTTGGCCGATATCGATCTGGTTCCGCTGGTCCTGGCCATGGCGGGAACGAAATGAAGACCGGATACGCCGTGCTACTGCGGTCGAAAACTCCGTTCGGCAACCGCGGAAGGCGCTGGGGTGCAATGAAACTCACGACAAATCTGCTCGCGCTCGCGGTGACGGGATGCGCGCTCGGAGGTTGCGCACTCGATCCGTCGGCCATTACGGTCCCGGGCACGGGCCGTGGCGACGGTTATCGGGTGCATGTCGAGTTCGCCAATGCGCTGAATCTGCCGGGGCGGGCGAAGGTGATGGCCAACGGTGTACAGGTCGGTGATCTCGCCATGGTGAGGCTGGTGAATCCCGCGGCCGCCGCCCCAGGCCATGTGATCGCGGACGTCGATATCGATCGCGCGGTGAAACTCCCCACCGTCACCACCGCACAGCTGCGGCAGAACACCCTGCTGGGTGATGTTTTCATCGAGCTGAGCACCCCACCGAACGGATTCGACAAAACCATCGCCGACGGCGGCACCATCCCGATCACACAGACGAAACCAGCCGTACAGGTCGAAGACGTCATGGCAGGCCTGGCGACATTCGTTCAGGGCGGCGCGGTGCAGCAGTTCCAGGATCTGGTGAATCGCATGAATGCGGTGTTGCCCGAACAGCCCGCCGACAGTGCTCATATCGCTCAGGTCATCGGTGCCGATTTCACCGACGTCGCAAGGAATCTCGGCGAGGTCGACAACTTCCTCGACGGTATGGAAGCCAACGTGGCGATGGTGCTCGACCGCGATCGAGAACTGGCCGGACTACTGAATGAGCAGGGCGCTACACACGTCACATCGGCGCTGCAATCGCTGATCCTCGTGCTCGGGCTGACCGGTGCAACGGGCGACATCGTGCACGCCCTGACCTGGATGACGCCGCTGGTGACGGCGGGCGACGCCGCCGCAAAAGCATTGGTGCCCTTGCTGTTCACCGATCGGCCACTGGACTTGAACGCCCCATCGAACCTCAACCGACTCGTATCACTGCTTCGCGACCGGATCATCCCGTTCGTCGAGCACGGGCCCAAAGTCGACATCACCGCTGTCGACACCGGAAACGGGGTCCCCATACCGGATCAAACCAGTCGGATCATCGACACCATGCGCATGATCGGAGCCGTGCGGTGAAATCACGAATTCTCGGTCCCGCAATATCATTGACGAGCATCGCGGCGGTAGCGGTGATCGCCCTGGCGTATCTCATGTTCGAGGTAGTCGGCGTCGACTTTGCCAGCTATGCCAAATTGACGATGACGCTGAACAATTCGGGCAGCCTGGGTCCGGAGTCACCGGTATTGCTGTCCGGGGTCCGGGTTGGAAAGGTCGTCTCCGTGCGCAACGGCGACGATGGCGTTCAGGTCAGCATGCGGGTCCGCGACGATTACCACATCCCGGTGGCCAGCACGGTCACCATCGAAAACCTTTCCGCGCTTGGCGAACCACAGGTTCGATTCACGCCCGTAAAAGGCGGCTCCGCCCCGTATCTGCGCGACGGACAGCACATCGACACCAGGGCCATCCGGATGCCGACCTCGATACCCGAGGTGGCCAGGCAGGTGACCCACCTGATGGAACAGCTGGACCCACAGGCGATCGGTGACCTCGTCGACACCTTCAACCGAGGGCTGGCGGGCACCGATGTCATCGTGCCGCAGCTGGCTCGATCGACCAGCCTGCTCGCCGCTACTCTGCTGGCCCGCACCGATGCGATACACAGCATGCTCACCGACCTGCAGGCATTGGGTGCGGATATGGATTGGACAGGTCCGGCGATGAGTGCTGCCGCGCCGGGCTGGAACCAGGTCGGAGCATCGGCGGACAATCTCTCGCGAGCCATCGAGAGACTCGTCCGGATCGGACGGATGCCGGACATGTATGTCCAAGGTAGCGGCCTCATCCCGTTCTTCGCCGAATTCACCGACGACCTCGAGCAGATGGGCCCCGACCTGGCGAAGCTGGTGCCGGTGCTGACGCCGTTGACGATGCATGCGGCCGGACAGCTGAGCCGCGTCGACCTCAGTGCACTGATTTCGCAAGCACTCGCCGAAACCGGTGACGGTGCCTTGCGTTTGCAGATCAACGTCAAATAGCAACACCACTAGGAGGAGTGCCCATGACACTTGATGTCAATGATCGAATCGACGAAGAAACGACAACTGACAAACCGGTACGGGCAGCCGACCGATCCGTAGCTGGTAGGCGGGCATCGGGGACGGTATCGATTCGGTTTTCCGCAATTGTCCTCGGTGCCGCGATCATCGCTCTGGTGGCGGCCACGGGGGTATTCGCCGCGCTGTGGCTTTCGGCTCGCGGTGATCTCAGTGACCGCGAGGCCGCAGCCGCCGCCGACCGCCATGCCGAGCAAGTCGCCACCGATTACGCGGTCGGCGCCTCCACCATCAACTTCCAGGACTACAACGCGTGGGTCGCCAAGCTGAAGGCGAACACCAGTGCGCAGCTGGCGAACAAATTCGATGCCACCGCACCGAAACTGCAGGAAATCCTGGTGCCGTTGAAATGGTCCTCGACCGCGACCCCGATCAGTGCCGTGGTCACCTCCGACACCGGCGGCGTGTACAAGGTGAACGTCTTCCTGAACGTCAACTCCACCAACGCCCAGACCCCGGATGGCGGCCAAACGACGGTGACCTACAACGTCACCGTCGATTCGGGCGCGGGATGGAAAATTACCGATGTCGGCGGCATGGACGGCGCCCTACCGCTGAAGTGAAACCTATTTCTGTTGCTGGAAGAGATTATCGAGATGCTCCTCCAACGTGGTCATATGGAATGACGGCGCAAACGCTGCGACCGTATTCTCCGACGCTTCGGAGCCGTGGCTGTCCCAGTAACGAACCAGCGGAATGATCGAGGAGAATCGGTGTCCACGCCAGCGGAAATAGGGTAAAGCGGCCAGGAACAGGTAGTAGGTGGGGAACCGCGGCAACGCTTTGACCGTGCGGCCCGCCGCTGTCGTCAGCAATTGCTCGACATCATTGACGGCGTAACTTCGTGGTGCGACGAAGTCGATGGCACCATTCAATATGTGGCCCTTACACACCAACTCTCGCACGATGAACGGGGCTACATCTTTCTGGCTCACGTAGCTGATGCGGCGCGACCTGTCGATAGGCAACAAGAATGTTCCCTTGCGGAGCAAATTCAGCCGCGGGTCGAAAACATCTTCCATATAAGAGCCGCATCGCAGCACGCTGTGCGCGACGCCGCTGACCGCCAACAGGCGTTCGACCTCGAACTTGGCATCGAGCACACCGACACCCGTATTCCGGTCTGCTCCGAGCGCAGATGTGTAGATCAGGTGCTTCAGCCGTGCCGCCCTGGCACCGGCGATAACAGCTTTCGCTGCCTCGAACTCCGTCGAAGGGTCATTCCGTCGTGCCATCGGCGTCAAGAAGAACGCCGCCTCCGCGCCGTCGACTGCCCGCGCGACATCATCGGGGTTCATCATGCTGCCGCCGACGATGATCGCTTCGGGATAGCGACGCGCCAGGGCCTCGGCATCGCGGGCCAGGAGCCGAACAGTGACTCCTTGTGCCAGTAGGCCGTGTACGAAGACTTCGGCCACATCGCCTGTACAACCGATCGCGGCAACGGTTTTCCTCGGCTCGCCCATTTCGATCAGCTTTGCGTGACGAGGCCGTGAACCTTCTTCGGCGATTTGTGAATCACTAGCCATTCGTGCCAGCGCGACGGATCGCCGATGACCTGCCAGATCTGGTCGGGACTTGCCTGGAAGGTGGCGCTGGATTGAACGGTACGCATGCGATTCTCCTGTTTTCGGGACGCTCGCGAGCTCACGCCGCGACGGTTTCGTCGCGCGGACTCGGACGAGTTAATTCGGCTACAGCGTATCCGAATTGAGTTGTGAGTGCCAGGAATGATCGAACGGTGTTGCGATACTCTGTACGAAATCAGTTGGAGCTCACGGCATCCGCGGCCGCGTTACGGTGGTGAACGAGGCCCGCGACGAGCAGTTGCAGACCGAAGTGGAACTCACTTTCCAGGGTCTGCTTCGGTAGGCACTCGGCGACGGCCAGCGTGGCGGGGAACCGCGCGGGATCGAGTTGGCGATAGAGCGCGGTGATGGCGGCCGGCTCGATATTGGCTTCGGTGTTGTGGCCCTGCAGCTGTGCGGCGAATCCGACCGCGTAGCGCGCCAAGGTGACATAAACGAGCGAAGCGGACTCCGGTGGAAACCCATTGGCGAGCAGCATGGCCAGGACGCGCTCGCGTAAGGCGAGGGCGTTGGGGCCGATGGGCACCTGTTCGATGAGCAGGGGTGCGATCCCGCGGTGACGGTGCAGGACCCCGAAAATGGCCTCCGCGGCGGCGATACATGCGCGCTGCCAGTCGCCGTCGGACGCGTCGTCCTCGATTTCGACCTCGCCGAGCACCCAGTCGACTACGTGGCCGATGAGCTCGGCGCGATTGGCGACCGCTCGATAGAGCACCGCCGTGCCGGAGTCGAGACGTTGGGCGAGCGTGCGCATCGTCAGCGCATCGGCCCCTTCCTCATCGACAATGCGCAGCGCGGTGGTCACGATGCGCTCGAAGGGGACGCGTGGACGGCCCGGGGAGCGGCGAGCCGGAGTCTCGGCGGCGTCTGAATCGGCTGTGGTCACACTCGCATTGTTGCGCATCGACGGGCTGGACACTCGATCAGTATATATCGGTAACGATGTCGCCATTATCACTTGACCTGCGGTCATATACCGGTAACACTGTAACCATTATGGGTAGACGAGAAGCCGATGACTACATCGACCCCGATTCGCGCTTCGCGATGGTCGAGGGCCACAACATCCACTACAAGCGGGCCGGAACGGGGTCCGCGGTGCTACTCCTGCATGGCAGCGGCTCCTCGCTGCACTGTTTCGACCACGTGGCCGCGGCATTGTCGTCGTCGTTCGATGTGATTCGTCCGGATCTGCCCGGCTTCGGCCTCACCGGCCCGCGCGCGGATCGGGACTACCGGATACAGGCGTACGCCAAGACAGTCGCCGCCTTCTTGGACTCGATCGCGGTCACCGAGGTCGCGGTGGTGGGCAATTCACTCGGCGGCAACATCGCCTGGAACTTCGCGCTGAATTACCCGCAGCGGGTCGAGCGACTGGTGTTGATCAATGCCACCGGCTACCCGGGTAAATCGTTGCCATTGGCAATGCGCCTGGCGCGTAACCCGATCGGTCGGTTCTTGATGCGGCATTTGGCATCTCGCTCGGCCACCGAACGCAATCTGCGCTCGGCGGTGGGTTCGCGCCCCTCGGTGGTGGACGACGCCATGGTCGACCGGGTGCACGCGATGCTGACCCGGCCCGGCAATCAGCAGGCGTTCATCGACTTCGCCAACACCGACCAGGTAGATCGCACCGCCGAGATTCCAGCCATCGCGGCGCCCACGCTGGTGCTGCGCAGCGCGTCCATCGACGGACAGCATTTCACTCGCGATATCCCCGGCAGCCTCGAACAGGTTCACCCCGGCGGTGGTCATCTGCTACCCGACGAAGATCCGGAGTGGGTGGCCAGCGCGGTGCTGAGCTTTTTGACGGCCGAGGCGATTTCGCCGAAGAAGGAGCAGCGATGAAGTATTTCGTGGTGCGTGGTGAGACCCGCCAGCTGAACCAGGCCACGCGTGCCGACCTGCGCGGTGACTTTATCGAATGCGGCGACGGCATCACCCATTACGAGGTCGGCGGACCCGCCGAAGGCGAGACTGTCGTATTCGCGGGCGGTATGACTGTCCCGCTGTTCTATTGGGATCAACTCGTCGGCGAGCTGCAGTCGCGCGGATTCCGCACCGTCACCTACAGCGCCTACGGACGCGGCTATTCCGATCGGGTGCAGGCGACTTACGATCAGGCGCTGTTCGTGCGGCAACTGGCCGACCTCACCGAGCGCTTGGGCCTCACCGAACGCTTCCACCTCGTCGGAACATCATTGGGTGCGCTGGTGAGTATGGCCTTCGCGCAGCAGTACACCGACCGCATCGCCACCTTGACGTTGGCTGGTCCCGCCGGGCTGCAGTCCGCCCCTGCCGCTGCCGCCTTGCTGCGGCGCGAGAAGCTGGGCGCCGTCCTGGCAAAGCGACTGGGCAGCAGGATGCTCGACCGGCACTTGGCACACAATGTCCGGGATCCGCTGCAGTCCGCGGCGCTTGCGGCGATGGTGCGCGAGAGCTACCAGTTCGAAGGTTCGATTTACTCCCTGGCCGCCACCATGGCCGACTTTCCACTGTCCGGCCGTCAGGATCTCTACCGGCAATCCGGGACCCTGCCGATCCCGAGAATGCTGCTGTGGGGCGATGAAGACCAAGTCACCCCGATCACGAACTACGACGAGGTATGCGCGTTGCTCGCGCCTGTCGAATCGCACATCATCGCGCCCTGCGGGCACATGGTGCCTTACGAGGAGCCCGCTCAGATGAGTCGCCGGTTCGCCGCGTTTATCGATGCTGCCAAGAAAGAGTCGTCACGATGAAGACAGAGCCGAAGCCCGAACCGATCGACGTGCTCGTCGCGGGCGCCGGGCCGACCGGTACCGCCTTGGCGATCGATCTGACCCGCCGCGGACTTGCGGTGCGGATCATCGACAAAGCCGCGCGCTCGTTCGAGGGTTCGCGCGCCAAGGGAGTCCAGCCGCGCAGCCTGGAGGTGCTCGAGGACTTGGGCGTCCTCGACGATATCCTCGCCGGTGGAGCCACCTACCCGCCGTTGGGTATCCACGCCGGTCCGCTGACACTTCCCTGGCATATGATTTCCCGCAACAAGGTGACATCCGATGTGCCGCACCCGAATACCTGGTTGATTCCCCAGTTCCGTACCGACGCCGCGCTGCGCGATGGGCTCCTGCGGATGGGCGTGGCCGTCGAAAAGAACTGTGAACTGGTCGGATTCGAGCAATACCCGGATGCGGTCGTGGCTACGGTCTCGGGTCCCGACGGTGTCGAGGAGATCTGCGCTCGCTACCTTGTCGGCGCCGACGGTGCGGCGAGCACGGTCCGCAAAACAGCGGGCATCGGGTTCGAAGGCAAGACCGACGAGGCCGATCGGGTGATCATCGTCGATGCCGTGGTGGACGGTCTTTCCCGGGACCGCTGGCATGTGTGGCCGCGTCCGGGTGGTCGGTTCGTCGGTGCGTGCCCCATACCGCACTCCGATCGGTTTCAGGTGATGATCCGCCTGCAAAAGGGGGAGGAGCCTGCTCTCGACGAGGCCGATCTCGATGCGCGGTTGCGCGCTCAAACCGGCGAGAAGGGCCTGCGCTTGACGCGGATCAGCTGGAAGTCGGTGTTTCGCCCGAACATTCGGCTGGCTGAACGGTACCGGTTGGGCCGGGTATTCATCGCCGGTGATGCCGCTCATGTACATCCCCCGGCGGGTGCGCAAGGGCTCAACACCGGTCTGCAGGATGCCTATAACCTGGGCTGGAAACTGGGTCAGGTGCTCGCTGGTGCGCCGGACAGTTTGCTCGACAGCTATGAGGCCGAGCGGCAGCCGATCGCGGCCGGGGTGTTGGGCTTGGCGACCAAAAAGTACGAGGGCTTGGCCAAATTGGACCCGTCGTCGATCAAGCGCGGTGATGACGAACGCCAGCTCGGCCTCCATTACCGCGGCGGCCCACTGGGTATGGCCGATGCCGAACGAACCGCGACGCTGCGCGTCGGCGACCGGGCTCCGGATGCGAAACTGCTGAACGCGGCCGGGGGAGTGCAGCGCCTTTTCGATCTCTTTTCCGGACCGCATTTCACCGCGATCGCCTACGGCGCGTCGGCGGCTGAGGAACTGGCCACATTGCCGTGGCCGAAGGCTGGCGCGGAACTGAGAACGGTCGCCGTGAACGGCGGAGATCACATCGACAGCGATGTGGTGCTCGCCGACATCACCGGTTCCTTTGCCCAAATCTACGGTCTGACAGATTCCACACTTCTGTTGATCCGCCCCGACGGTTACGTCGGCTCCATCGCGACTACCGAGATGACTCGGTTGACTCTGGCATGTGCCGCTGCGATGACTCCGGCCGCCGACACTCCTGCCGTACCCGAGGTCGGGAGGAAGGCGTGACCCGCGACCACGTCCTGCGCGGAACTGACCTCTCACGGATCGGCCAGCTTCCGCCGTCCACTGCTCAGCACAGGTCGGGCGGTCGCCGTCGGCATCGCTGAGGGCGTTCAGCAAGTTTGGAAATGCGATGTGGCATCTGATGGTCGATCTCGGTATCGGTTCACCATTGCATTTCATTGCCTCCCGCGAGGCGGCCGTAACCTTCGCGCGGGAGGCTATCCGGGGAGGTTGGGCCCGGGCGGTCGCAGTCGATGATCAGGTGGACCAAAGCTATCCGGCGATGCCGTGCCAATGCCTGTTTTCGCTACCGAGCGTGAACACGGCGGGCTTGTTCTAGCGAAACGCGTTGCTGCCCCGGGCGAATTGTCGCACCGGGGCAGCATTTCGGCTGTGTTGTCAATGCGAGCGTCGGCGGTGCTCGGCCAGACTGTCCAGCCCGAAATCCGAACGAGGATTGCGCCAGACCGAATGTGCGTGGTTGGCGTCACGCTGGGTGTTGTCGTACTCGATGAGCAGATCCGGGCCCTGGATACGGTAGTAATGGGGTTCCCCGCACTCGAGGCCGCCTGCCCAGCCGAAATGGATCTCGTCGAGTACGTCGTCGACCGCATAGTGCGCGGCGTGAGCATCCGCGAGCGCGCTCGGTGCCCGACCGCTGTACAGCGCGATCAGATTTCGCAGAATGTGGCGCTGTTCTGGATCGAGGTCGCGCGCGGACAAGCCAGCAGGGGGAACGGAGATGGCCATGGCGCGGTGGTCGGCCTCGGTGTATCCGCTGGCCGCTTCGGCGCGCCGGTCGACATCGTCGACCAGAGCCCGCAGCGCCGGGTCGGGGAATCGGCCGCGCCACAAATCCTGCATATGCATCATCGTGTCGCCGTCGGCGATGATCGGCCGGTTTCCGGAGACGATGTCCGAGATCGCGCTCTTGTGCAAGAGCGCCACGTGGTAGCGGTCGGAGTCCAGCGATCGTGCCAATTGCCGCGCTGCCTCTTCTGGTCCGCCCAGCGGCCGCAGCGCCGAACCGAGCAATGCGGTACTGGCCGGATCGGCTCCGATGAAGCACGGCGTCGTCGAGACGAGGCGGCCGCCGACGATGAGGTTGTTGAGCGAGATGTGGTGGCCCCCGAAGCGCCATGCCCAGACCGGGTCGCCCGGTCGGCCGAATAGTCTGACCCAGTAGAGGCCGGGATCCCGGCCGCGTTCCCGTCCCCAGTGGACGTGCCATCCTTCGACCTGATCGAGAACATTCTCCAAGCCCATCACCGTGGCGACCGTGGCATATCCGGCCTCGGACAAACCCGACGCGACCAGTTGCATCGCCAGGCTTTGCTGGCGTGCGGTCTGGTCGCGGAGGGCGAGTCCACCGTGGTCGGTCGGGGTGTAGAACCAGCGAAGGCGTTCGGCCTCCGCGTCCGGAGCCAGTGGGGAGGCGAACTGCGCCCGAACTCGCTGTTCGATGCTGAGGGTCGAAAGCCACGCGGACGCGCGGTCGGCCATGTCGGTGGCGATCAGCTCGCGCACGCCGATGTCGGTGGCTTTATTCGGCGACATCGATCATGACTTTGATGGCGTTTTCTCGTCGTTCGGCGTAGGTGTCGAAAGCCTCGGCGATGTGCTCGAGCGGGAAATGATGTGTCACCAGGTCGTTGGTTGACAGTCGGCCGCGGGATGCCAATGACAGGGCCCTGGCTACCGACCCGGCACCCTCGCCGCGGACGGTGTGGATCGATATTCCGTTCATGACAGCGTGATTGAGGTCGGCAGATACCGGCTGTTCGAAGAACCCCGCTAAAACCACCTTGCCGGAGCGCTTGGCCATGTGGATTGCGTCATCGACCGCGCTCGCAGCGCCGGAGCACTCGACGACGATATCGGCGCCGCGGCCGCCGGTAGCATCGCGGACCGCGGCGACGGCGTCTTCGACGCGGACGTTGAACAGGTGATCGGCCCCGAACTGCTTACCGATTTCCAGCCGATCGGGTCGGGTGCCGGCGAGGGTCACAAGATCTGCCCCTAGCTGGCGGGCAACCTGTACCGCCAACAACCCGATGGGGCCGGGGCCGATCACCGCGACGGTGGCGCCGACCAGCAGCGAATCGAGCACGTCGTAAGCGTGCATCACGGTGCCCGCGGTGGTCAGCATGACCGCCGAGTCGAAGTCGATGGCATCGGGCAGCCGATACAGCGTCGAGACGTGGTTGACGACATATTCGGCGAAGCCGCCGTTGACCGTCATGCCCAGTGTGCGATGACCCTTGGCCGTGTTCCCGTAGTTCAAGCAGTCCGTATAGGAACCGGACAGGCAGTTGACGCAGCGCATGCAACCCCGATGAGCCTCGGTGACAACACGATCGCCGACGGCGAATTCGTCGACGGCACTGCCGACCGCTGCCACGACACCGGCGTACTCGTGGCCGGGAACGAATGTGCCCGGCGCCGGTCCCGCGCCGCCGAAGAAGCGTCGGCTACGGACCTTGAGGTCGGTGCCGCACAACGACGCTCGGTGCACCCGCACGAGAACATCTTCCGGCCCCGGGTGGGGCACCGGCAAAGTTGTGGTCTCGATAATTCCCGGCTCGCCGATTACGGCCGCGAGCATCGTATCCGGAATGGACACAACAGCGCCTTTCGTTGGGTATTCATTATATTATCGGGAGGCTACGGGAAGAAAAACTAGTTTTCCAAGTGTCATTTCGGATCAGTCGCGGAGTTTCCTCTCGATCGGTCGGCTGACCTGGGTGTATAAGTTTGCCCTATAGGGAACATAGATTATTCGTATTAGGTGTGCTCACCCTTGTGATGTACGGTTTCGAACATATGTGAATAGCGGATTCGTGAAAAAGGCAGGATAGTCATCGGTCCTGCGGTCGAGGAGTAAACATTGGATCTTGGGATTGGCGGCAGAACAGCACTGGTGCTGGGCGGCGGCGGTGGACTCGGAGGTGCGATCGCGGAAAGACTCGCGGCCGAGGGCGCTAACGCGGTCGTCGCGGATATCCATCCCGCAGCCGCCGAAGCACGCCGCGACGCGATCGTTGCCGCCGGTGGCCGGGCCATAGCGCTTGCCTGGGATATCGCTGACCTCGATGTCATCGAAGGCAATACCGCCGCGATCGAGCAGAGCTTCGGTCCGGTCGACATCTTGGTGAACAACACCGGTGGGCCCGCACCCGCACCGGTCCTCGGCCAGCCCCCCGCGCTGTGGCTCGACAATTTCCGTTCCATGGTGCTGTCGGTGATCGCGATCAGTGACCGACTCGTCCCCGGTATGCAGGCACGAGGGTGGGGGCGCGTCATCACCAGCACCAGCTCGGGGGTCATCGCCCCCCTTCCCAACCTCGGCATGTCCAACAGCCTTCGTGCCGCATTGCTCGGTTGGTCCAAGACGCTGGCCCGTGAGGTGGCCGCGGACGGGGTCACCTGCAACGTCGTCGTGCCGGGACGCATCGGCACCCAGCGCGTCGAGCGTCTCGACCAGATCAAGGCCGAGGCGCAGGGCAAAACCGTCGAACAGATCGCCGCAGATAGTGCGGCCACCATCCCGATCGGCCGCTACGGCGACCCGCATGAGTACGCGTCGACCGTGGCGTTCCTGGCGAGCGGCGCAGCGTCCTACATCACCGGTTCGGTGGTGCGCGTCGATGGCGGGCTCATTCCCAGTCTCTGATCCCGAAACACTACAGCCACAAGGACTTCAGCCATGGCCCTGCTCACTCGCGAGGCAAAGGGCGTCTTCGCCATTTCGCCCACACCCTTCGACGAGGAAGGCGCGGTGGACTTCGATTCGCTGTGCCGACTCGTCGATTTCTACGAATCGGTCGGTGTCACCGGAATTACCCTGCTCGGCCAGATGGGTGAGGCGCCGAAACTCGCGCAGCACGAAGCGATAGAAATCGTGAGCCGGGTACTGCGGCGGACCCAGCTCCCAGTGGTTGTCGGCGTATCCGCCCCGGGCTACGCGGCGATGCGCGAACTCACCTCCGAAGTCATGGCGGCCGGGGCAGCGGGTGTCATGGTCGCACCGCCCAACACATTGCGCACCGACGATCAGATCGTGGGCTATTACGAGGGCGTCGCGGCAGCGCTCGGCGACTCGGTTCCCCTTGTCGTGCAGGACTATCCGTTGTCGTTCTCGGTCGTCATGAGCGCCCCGGTCATAGCACGCATTGCCCGTGCCGTACCCAGCTATGTGATGCTGAAGCACGAGGACTGGCCGGGGCTGGAGAAAATCAGTGCACTGCGCAACCTCGAAGCCGACGGTGCAATGCCGCGGATCTCTATCCTGTGCGGTAACGGGGGGCTCTTCCTCGATTTCGAGGTCGAGCGCACGGCTGACGGTGCCATGACCGGATATTGCTTTCCGGAAATGTTGGTCGACGTGGTCGATTATGCCGCTGCTGGCAGTATCGAGGAAAGCCATGACATCTTCGACGCCCACCTACCGCTATTGCGGTACGAACAGCAACCGGGTATCGGCCTGGCCGTACGCAAGTACGTCATGATGCGGCGCGGGCTGCTCACCTCCGATACTCAGCGCGCACCGGCTGGCATATTGTCGAACCGAGCACGGGCGGAAATCGACTATCTGCTCGCGCGGCTCGGTCGCCGAGACAGCCGCGTCAAACTGGTCAAGTGATCCTTTTCGCTGCATATCCCAGCGCCGGTAACGTCATCTGATGCGACTGCGTCAGCTCGAGTATTTTCTCGCCGTCTGGGAAAGCGGGTCGTTCAGCGCCGCCGCGGCGCGGCTGTATGTCTCGCAGCCGTCGCTGTCCCAGCAGATACGCCTGCTGGAGAAAGAACTCGGCGCGGCATTGCTCGAACGCGGACCACATGGTCTTGCCCTCACACCGGCCGGACGCGTCTTCCTGCCCAAGGCGCAGCGTGTATTGCGGGCCGCTGAGGAAGCGGCGGACGCGGTACATCAGGTTGTCGAGGGGCGAAGCGGCGACGTGCACGTGCTCACCGTGCGGTCGGTCGCCTCCGGAATACTGCCCCCGAGCGCGGTACGGTGGCACGCGCTTTTCCCGACCGCCGTCCTTCGGGTGCACGACTTCTCGCATCGGCGTGCGCTCGAGGACGCTGTTCGCAGTGGCCAGGGCGATATCGCGGTCGGCCCACGGCCCGACCCATGGGACGGACCGGTCGTATCACTCGGTTACGAGGAGATGGTGCTGGTCGGCCCGGCGGGAGGAGATACGGGTTCCTCGGTGGGACCGGAGGAACTCGCCGCTGCCGATTGGATCCTCTACGAGCCCGAGCAGGGCATGAGTGAAATCGCCGACCGGATAGCCAGCAGCCTCGGATTCACCCCTCGTGCCGTGGCTCGCACCGGGCAGGTGACCGCCGCCCTGCTGTTCGCGATGGAAGGCCTCGGCGTAGCACTTGTGCCCAATAATGTCGTCCCCGGCGGCTGGGTACAGCACACCAGGCGGATCGGCCCCGGGGTCTACCGCGAGATCGTCGCATACAGCCGCAGCGCGCCGACCCAACTGGCGCAACGGTATCGAGACCTGCTCACCTCCCTCGAGCTTCCGCTCACCGAGGCCAGAGACCTTCCGGCAGGGGCGCTGCGCTGTTAGCCCCCGACCGAGTCAATTGGAAGTGCGTTGGTCGGTGCTTTCGGCCCGTCGGTGGACGCGAATGAGACGACCCCGGATCTCGAGGTTTCGGATAGCGGCTATGCGATGTTGGCCACCTTGATGCGCCCCGCGGCATCCGCGCGCAGCTGGTCGGTGACCGCCTTCAATACGGACAGACTGTCCGCCAACTGGTTCCGAGCAGGGCGTGCCGCGGTGTCGACCAGAAGAGGCGGCGAGTTGGTTCAGGGTGGCCTGCAAGTCGGGCGCCTGCGGTTCGGACGGGCGGTCTGTGCACGATGGTCGGCGATAGGCTGGGATTGTCGAAAGGTAAGCGCATGGCGCCCGATGTTCGTGCAACTGCAGAGTGGATCGCCCATCGCTGATGGTCGATGAGGACCCGCTGCGGACCAGCCGTGATGTGAATCTGCCCGTCACGGTCGAGTTGAGCGCGTCTGGATTCGAGGACGCCGAAGAAATCGGACGTGGTGGTTTCGGTGTGGTGTATCGATGCACCCAGGCGGCGCTGGACCGCACGGTAGCGGTCAAGGTGCTGACCGCGGGGTTGGACGAGGACAGCCAAAGGCGGTTCTTCCGCGAGCAGCGGGCGATGGGGCGGCTGACCGGGCATCCGAACATCGTCACCGTGCTGCAGGTCGGTGTCACCGCCAGCGGGCGGCCCTATCTGGTGATGCCGTATTACCCGTTGGATTCGCTGGACGCGTGGATCCATCGACAGGGGCCGATGCCGGTGCAGACCGTGCTGTGGATCGGAGTGAAGATCGCTGGTGCGCTCGAGAGCGCGCATCGGCTCGGCATCGTGCATCGTGACGTGAAGCCGGGGAACATTCTGCTGACCGACTATGGCGAACCGGCGTTGACCGATTTCGGTATCGCGCATATCGCCGGCGGGTTCGAGACGGCCACGGGCATTTTGACCGCGTCCCCCGCCTTCACCGCCCCCGAGGTACTCGGTGGCGAGACGGCGTCCCCAGCAGCGGACGTCTACGGGCTCGGTGCGACCTTGTTCTGTGCGCTGACCGGGCATGCCGCGTTCGAGCGTCGCAGCGGTGAGCAGATGGTGGCGCAGTTCGTGCGGATCACCAGCCAGCCGGTGCCGGATCTGCGGGATAGCGGTATTCCCGACGACTTATCGGGGCTAGTGGAATCGGCGATGGAGCGGGATCCGCAGGCGCGGCCGTCGGCGGCGGCGTTCGGCGAGGTCATCCGGCAGGTGCAGGACGACCACGGATACCAGGTGGGCGATATGGCCGTCTATGGCACACACGCTGCCGCCCCCGGGCCGCAGGACCAAACGCCACCGCCGCGGGCATCTGCAGAGATCCGCGGTAGCACTGGCGAGTTGCCGCTCGAGCTGACCAGTTTCGTGGACCGTCGTACCGAGACTGCGGAGATCAAGAATCTGCTGTCGGTGTCGCGGCTGGTGACATTGGTGGGAATCGGGGGTGTCGGCAAAACTCGGCTGGCGTTGCGAGTGGCGTCGAATGCTCGACGTGTTGTCGCCGACGGAGTGTGGATGATCGATCTGGCTGACGTGCGGGACCCGGAGTTGCTGATCAACGTTGTGGCGGCTGGCATGGGCCTGCGGGATGACTCGGCCCGGTCGATGCGGCAAGTGCTGGTCGATTTCCTGCGTCCGCGGGAGACGCTGCTTGTTCTGGACAATGGCGAGCAGGTTGTGCAGGCGTTGGCGGGGCTGGTCGAGGAGTTGTTGGTGAGGTGTCCGCAGGTGCGGATTCTTGTCACCAGCCGTGAACCGTTGGACGTCGCGGGGGAAGCGGTGTTGTGGGTGCGGCCGTTGGCGGTTCCGACCTCCGGGGATCCGCTGATGCTGCGGGGCCTGCCCAAATACGATGCGGTGAGTTTGTTCGTCGAGCGCGCCGCGGCGGTCGTGCCGGGATTCGAGGTCACCGAGAAGAACAAGGCCGCGGTGGTCGGGATCTGTTCGCGGCTGGACGGGTTGCCGTTGGCGATCGAGCTGGCGGCGGCGCGGATGCGCGCGATGTCGCCCGAGCAGATCCTGGCCCGGCTGAGCGACCGGTACGCGCTGCTCACTCGCGGCAGTCGCACCGCGCCGAGGCGGCAGCAGACCCTGTGGTGGTGCATCGATTGGAGCTACCAGTTGTGCACGCCGGTCGAGCAGCGGCTGTGGGCTCGGTTGTCGGTGTTCGCCGGCGGTTTCGAACTCGATGCCGCCGAACAGGTGTGCGGCGCCGATATCGCGCCGGAGAATCTGCTGGACGCCTTGTCCTGTCTGGTCGACAAATCGATTGTGAACCGCGACGAAGTGGATGGCGTCGTGCGCTTCCGGATGTTGGAGACCGTGCGCGACTACGGGCGCGAGCAGTTGCAAGAGTCCGGCGAAGACCGGGAGCTGCGTCGACGACAGCGCGACTGGTGCCAGCGGTTGGTGCTGGATTGGGTGGCGGACTGGTTCAGTGACCGCCAGCCCGACTGGCTGGCTCGCCTTGATCGCGAGCAGCCGAATCTGCGGGCTGCCCTCGAGCTCTCCCTCTCCGAGGACAGTGCGGACTCGGCTGATGCCGGGCTGCGCACCGCCAATGCGCTATTCGGGTTCTGGAGCTTTCGGGGTCGGTACGATGAAGGTCGACGGTGGCTCGACCGCGCCCTGGCCAATCCGGACGCGGGCTCGATATACGACCGTGTCAAGGCGCTCGAGGCCGGCGTTGTCATGGCCACGGCGCAGCAGGACCTTCGATCGGCAGCGTCATTGCTGGAGCAGGCGCGCGCCCTCGCCGAGCAGGATCCCACTCCCATGAACCAGGCGCTGATCGCCTACTCCGACGGCATGCTGGCGCTTTATCGAGACGATCCCGCTCGCGCGGTCTCCTTCTTCGAGCGTGCCGTGGAGGCGTTCAGCTCGAATAAGCGAGGGTACCTATACATTTCCGCGTTGATGCTGCTCGGTTGGGCCTTCGCAGCGCAGGGCGATATACCGCGGGCAATCGATTGCAATGAGGAAATACTTTCCATCACCGCGGAATGCGGCGAATCGCTTTATCGGTCGACTGCGCTGTGGGGGTTGGGCATTGCCGCGTGGCTGCAAGGCGAGCGGTCGCGCGCACAACAGTTGCTGCGCGAATCGCTGCGAGTAAACCAGCGCATGCGCAGCCCCGTCGTCGCGGCGCTCGATCTCGAGGCATTGGCCTGGACCTTCGCAGCCGACAACGGTGAGCGCGCCGCCGTGCTGATGGGTGCCGCGGAGAATCTTTTGCGGTCCTCCGCATCGAGGTTTTCCGTCTTCCCGAAGCTGACCAACGTCCACGACGAATACGAGCGCACGGTGCGTAGCGCGCTCGGAGAACGACGATTCGACGCCGCGTTCCGGCGCGGCCAGGCCATGGCGGACAACGCTGCGGTGACCTATGCGCTCGGGGAGCCGCCGACCGCCCCCGCACCCGCTTCCCAACTGCGATTGACCAAGCGCGAACGGCAGGTCGCAGACCTTATTGCCCAGGGACTGACCAATAAGCAGATCGCGACGAAATTGGTGATCTCGCTCCGCACGGCCGAGGGGCATGTGGAACACATCCTGAACAAACTCGGATTCACCTCCCGCGCCCAGATCGCGGCCTGGATCGCCGACGAAGCCCAGCGCGAGAGTTCTTGACCGCATAACTCACTCCGGGGCTGTCCGAGAACTCCGTCGACGCAATCGCGGTCAGGGCCACTCGGCTGCCCGCCGTGGCAAGGACCCGCTCCCGCCCGGCGGGCTCACCCAGGTCCCGCCGTCTGCGCATCTCCCGACCATCCTGCATGCCGCACTGTGTAATCCGGTGTGGTCCTGATGGTGTTCCTTCGTGTCAGAATGCTGCTTCGTCGAGTTCCATGATGCTGGCGTCGATGTCGGAGATCATTGACCATTCGGCGCTCAGGTGCGGTAGCACGGTCTTGGCGAAGAATGACGCCACGGCGATCTTGCCGTCGTAGAAGGCCCGGTCCTGCTCGCCGAGATCGGAATCCAGAGCGGTGAGGGCGATTTCGGCCGCCACGATGAGCCGCCAACCGACGAGGAGATCACCGACAGCGAGCAACAGCGGCACCGCGACCAAGCCGATCTTGTACAGCTGTGTGGGCTGCTCGCGGGCGGCGAGCAGATGCTGGGTCAGTTTGCCCACCATGTCCTGTACGTCTTCGAGGGCGGTGGCGAGCAGGATCTTTTCGGCTTTGAGCCGGTCGCCGTCAGTGGTGGATTCGGTGGTCTCGCGTACCTTGCCTGCCACGTGCGCGAGTGCGACCCCGTGGTCGCGGGCGATCTTGCGGAAGAAGAAGTCTTGCGCCTGGATGGCGGTGGTGCCCTCGTAGAGCGAGTCGATCTTCGAGTCGCGGATGTACTGCTCGATCGGGTAGTCCTGCAGGAAACCCGAGCCCCCGAAGCACTGCAGGGATTCGGTCAGGTACTGATAGCCCCGCTCTGAGCCGACGCCCTTGACGATCGGCAGCAGCAAATCGTTCACACGTGCGGCCAGTTCGGCGTCGGCACCGGAAACATGCTGGGCTGCAACGGTATCCTGGTGGGCGGCGGTGTATAGGTAGATCGCGCGCAGTCCCTCGGCGTAGGCCTTCTGCAGCATCAGCGAGCGCCGCACATCGGGGTGGTGGGTGATGGTCACCTTCGGCGCGTTCTTGTCGGCGCTCTGGATCAGATCACTGCCCTGCACGCGGGTCTTGGCGTACTCGAGGGCGTTGAGGTAGCCGCTGGAGAGAGTGGCGATGGCCTTGGTGCCCACCATCATCCGGGCTTCCTCGATGACCTTGAACATCTGCGCGATACCGTCGTGGACCTCGCCGACGAGATACCCGATGGCTGGTGTGCCATGCCCGCCGAAGGTCAGCTCGCAGGTCGCGGACGCCTTCAAACCCATCTTGTGCTCGAGGTTGGTCACGAAAACACCATTGCGGTCACCGATCTCACCGGTCTGCGGATCGAAGAGGTACTTCGGCACCAAAAACAGGCTCAGCCCCTTGGTGCCGGGGCCTGCGCCCTCGGGGCGGGCGAGGACCTGGTGGAGGGTGTTCTCGAACAGGTCACCGGAGTCGGCGGAGGTGATGAACCGTTTGACGCCCTCGATGTGCCAGGTGCCATCGGGCTGCTGGATCGCCTTGGTGCGCCCGGCGCCGACATCGGAGCCGGCGTCGGGTTCGGTAAGGACCATGGTGGCTCCCCAATTACGTTGCACCGCAAGCTCTGCCCAGCGGCGCTGTTCCTCGGTGCCAATGCTGTGCACGATATCGGCCATGACGGGGCCGCTGAGATACATATACGCCGCAGGCTGAGCGCCGAGCAGGAACTCATTGATCGCCCACATCAGCATTCGCGGGGCGGGTACCCCACCGATCGCCTCGGTCTTGCCGACCCGCCACCATTCACCGTCGTGCCAGGCGTGCACGGATCGCCGCAGCGGTTCGGGCAGTTGCACCGAATGGGTGGCGGGGTCGAACACCGGCGGGTTGCGGTCGGCGACGGCATAGGACTCCGCCACCGGCCCCTCGGCCAGGCGCGCCGCCTCGACCAGCATCGACCGCACGGTCTCGCCGTCGAGGTCACCGAACTGCCCCGACTGCAGGACCGCCTCGAGACCGAGCACCTCGAACAGATTGAACTCGAGATCACGCACGTTGCTTTTGTAATGCCCCACCAGCACTCGCCTTCGCACAGGCCCGGCCTGTAGCCGGGCAAGATGATATGCGCGCCCGCCGACCGCCCGGACATCTCCGGCAGCTCGGGAGCACCACTAAGTTACTCGCCGCTAAGCTACAGTCTGAGCAGGCCAGTCGGCAATAGCCCGAAAAGGTCAGTAAGTTAATGAACGATAAATTTCCGGGAACAGCGCTTACCCTGAATCAGGAGCGGGTGTCGCCGGAGAACGCGATCGCGTCGCCCACAGCCACCAGAGCCTCGACGATGTCACCCCGGCGGCTCAGCCGCGGATTGCGTGCCGCGTCGATGACAACGGTGGTCACGGCCTGAATGAACACTCGCGCCGTCGGTAACGACAGCTCGGGACGCACAGTCTCCAGCATGCGCGCCCAGCGGATGACGCCGTCACGATGCGCTTGCCGGTAGCGCTCGGCCAGGTCCCGCGGCAGATGTGCGACCTCGCTGAGCGTCGTCCCCACCAGATCGGGCTGCTCGACAGCGAAGCGCGCGAAGTAGGACAGCAGCAGCAACAGCGACTGGCGCGGGGTGTCGCCCTCGGTCAACGCTCGCGACGTGTAGAGGCGGATCCACTGATCGTTGCGGTCGATGATCTGGCTGAGCAACTCCGCCTTACCGGCGAAATGGTGATACAGCGCAGGACCGCTCACCCCCACTGCCGCGCCGATGTCTTCGATGCTCACCGCGGCGTACCCGCGCGTATTGAACAACCGCGCGGCCGCGACGATCAACCGTTCCGGTCGCACGCCGCGATCGAATTCGGCATCACCGGTCACCCACCCTGACCGCGCTGCCTGCCGCTCCGCGGCCACGCCGGTCGGTAGCCGGACGTCGATCGTTGCGGCCACAGCCCTGTCGAGCACCTCGGCGAATAGCGGTCCCGGCAGCTCGACCCGGTGGTAGGACGGACTGACCGCGACCGACAGCACACACCAGCTCAGCAATTCCACATCGGCCGGGGCGAGGCCGGGGTGGCGTGCGCGAATCGCGGTGCGCAGATAGCAAGTCAAACGCACCGCACGCGCGAGCACTCCGATGCGATCCGTCGGCAGCAAGTTGCGGAACTCGAGCTGCCATAATCGCGGCAGACCCCGCAATTCCAGCGCGACCCGCACCAACTCGGTCAGCACCGATCTCCCCGAAGGGTCGGCGCTGTGGGCATTGTCGAGCCGCGCCACGGTGACGTCCAGACCATCGAGCAAACAGTGTCCGAGCAGTTGTTGCTTGCTGCGGAAATGTCGATAAAGCGCGGTGGAGGTGATTCCGACCGCCGCAGCGATGTCGGACATCGAGGTGCCGTGATAGCCCTGCCGGGCGAAGGCCTCGCTCGCCGCGCGCACGATCGTAGCGCGACGATCGCGCGGTCGGCGGCGGACGGATGATCGCACGGGCTGGCTGGTGTCCATTACCGACCAGTCTCCCAGGCGGCAACCGCGACTACGACCTCGGCACCGTGCCGTCGGGCATGCCGGCCCCGGCTGGGTGAGCAATCCGCGGCTGCCAGGATGCTCCTAGGGATATCAAGGGGTGGGTTGGGGTTTGTCGGTGGTGATGAGCTGGTAGAGCTCGCGGGCGACGTAGCGTTTGAGTCCCTCGAGCAACCTATCCAGTGAGATCCAGTGCTGCCCAGCCGTCGCAGGCGTCAGGTCCGCAGCGCCTGTCTACTTGGAGCGGTCGTGATGCCCGAGAGTTGGTTGTCGTTACGCAGCAGGATCACCCTCCCGATGGACGCGCCCCCTGAGCGAAACGGACCTACGCGGACGTCACCCCGGCCGGGGTCGCCGGACAGGTATCCCGTCCACACGGCACAAGCCATAGCCGACGTCGCCATGACAGATGTTGCTACAGCTGTTCACTCTGTCCGCCGCAGATAATCGCCGCACCGTTGTGCAGCTCATCACGAAACCACCACTAAGCCTTGACGCGGCTGCGAAATATCGGGAACGCTGTATCCGATATTAGCCTGGGGTAGTAAAAAGGCTCGCCATGCCGGTTGCCGTCGGCGTCAGCACACTCCGCGCCGGCCCGGTGGGCTGCCGACATCGGACCTGGGGTGTTGGATCCGAGCGGCACCGATTGCCGCCCCTACGTGATCGACAGCCGGCAATGTCCAGGCTTACAACAAGGAGGACGGCACCGACCATGACTGAATCGAGTACCAGCGGCGACACCGCGGGCGGCCAGCGGCCACACCCACGGGTGTGGGTCGGCCCGGCGGTGGTGGTCTCATTGCTTATGTCGCTGTTAGCCACGATGTATCTGGCATATGTCGTGGACCCAGCGAAACACATGCACGATTTCCCGGTCGCTGTGGTCAACCAAGACCAAGGCGACATGCTCGGCGGCCACGTCACCAATGTAGGTCAACAGGTCTCCGATGCGCTCGTGGAGCACATACCCGCCGACAAGGTCGACCTGCAGGTTCTCGGCATGGCCGAAACGCAGAAGAAGCTCGATGACGGAACCCTCTACGGTGCCATTGTCATCCCGAGCGACTTCACCCATCGACTGGCGATCTTCAGCGCGGCCAGCGTCGCGTACGACGATGTCAGCCGCCCGACGATCACCGTAATCACCAACCCCCGTGTGGGATCGTTCGCGGCCTCAATGGTGCGCACCATCGCGGAGAACGCAATCGGCCAGACCAACCAAACCATCGGCACGCAGCTCACCACGATGATGCAAACCCAAATTCAATCGGGCAGCCAAGCACCAATGGCCGGTCTCAGTCGGCTGATGCTCGCCGAACCGGTCGAACTCGTAGTCGCCCCAAATCATCCGCTGCCTCCAGGGACAGGAGACGGTTTGGTCGCGTTCCTTTACACCTTGCTAGTGCTGCTAGCCGGATTTACCGGTGCGATGGTGATCAATGGGATGGTGGATTCGTCACTCGGCTTCGCACCGGCCGAACTCGGCCCGTGGTATTCCCACGTTCCTCGGGCACAAATCTCGCGGCTGCGCACCTTGATGCTCAAGTGGAGCATCATGGTCGGCATCGCTCCGATCGTGGCCAGCATCTACATGGGCGTAGCGCACTGGCTGGGGACACCCATCGACCGTCCTTTGGCGCTTTTCTTATACAGCACGATGTCGATTATCGCCGTCGGGGTCACAGCGCTGTCGATCCTCGCTGTATTCGGAACTATGGGGCTGCTTATCAACCTGGTCCTTTTTGTTGTTCTCGGCCTACCTACCTCCGGCGGCACCATTCCAATCGAAGCGATTCCCGAACCACTTGTATGGCTGGCACGCTTAGAACCAATGCACCAGGTATACCTCGGTATTCGCGCCATCTTGCATTTCAATGCCGAAGCCGGTTCGGGCCTTGGTCGCGCGGTTTGGATGACGCTCATCGGACTGACTATCGGCCTCGTGCTCGGCGCCACCGCCACCCGCTATTACGACCACAAAGGACTGCACCGCAAACCGACAGACGCGACGGTCGCGGAAGTCATGGATTCCGTGGCTGCCT
>NZ_BDAZ01000077.1 GCF_001612725.1 Nocardia anaemiae NBRC 100462
AAGAGGACCGATAGAGTCACTAAACTGTTCGAATACGCCGAGGTCGGCATCGAGCACTACTGGTTGATCGACCTCGATGACCCGGTCAGCCTTACGGCATATCGATTGATCGACGGGGACTACGAACTGGTCGGTGAGAAGTCCGGGTGTGCCGTGCTCGACCTTGCCGGTGCATCGATCACGTTGGATCTTGCGGCACTGGTAAGTGGCAGGGCGTAGATCGCTGAGTCAATGGTGGATCGGGCCGTCCGTTCGCGCCAGCGGCTGCGCTGATGCACCGCCGCGTTCGGCGAGGATCTGGGCGGCGATGGATATCGCGGTCTCGTCGGGCGTATGGGCGTTGAGATCGAGGCCGAGGGGGCTTTTCAGGCGTGCCAGCTGATCGTCGCTAATTCCCGCGGCGCGCAGGCGTTCGGTGCGTTCGGTATGCGTGCGCCGGGACCCCAGTGCTCCGACGAAACCGATTTCGTCGATGCTCAATGCCGCCATCAGCATCGGCACATCGAATTTCGTTTCGTGGGTGAGGACGCAGACCACGGTGCGCGCATCGATGCGTCCGGCGGCGTGCTCGGCGGTCAGATAGCGGTGCGGCCAGTCGACGACTACCTCGTGGGCGGAAGGGAATCGCGCTGGGGTGGTGAAGGTTTCGCGGGCGTCCACGACAGTGACGCGGTAGCCGAGTTGGCGGCCGGTGCGGGCGAGGGCGCGCACGAAATCATTGGCGCCCGCCAGGATCATGCGGGCCGGTGCGGCGAAGGTCTGGACGAAGACGCGCGGGCGCGGGGCCTGCACCGTTTCGCATTCGTCCGAGCCGACCAGACCGCTGTGCCCGGCGTCGAGCAGCGCCCGCGCGTCGCGGTCCACGCCGCGCCATGGCTCGGAATCGCCGGGACGCAAGAGTTTCCAGTCCGGGGCGGCGTCCAGGGTGGTGGCCAGCGCCACCGGCTCACCCGCCGCGATCGCCGCGCGCAATGCGGACAGTACCGGCAGCCGGGTCTGATCGACACGTTCGACGAAGACCTCGATCTCACCCCCGCAGGTCAGCCCGACCGCGAAACCGTCGGCCTCGGCATATCCGAACCGATCCGATACCGCATGCCCGCTGCCCAGCACTTCCCGCGCCGACTCGACCACCGTGGCCTCGACGCATCCGCCCGATAACGAGCCGAGCACCGCACCGTCCGCGGTAACCACCATCGCCGCACCCAGTTCGCGCGGCCCGGGCCCGGTCGCATCCACAATGCGCGCCAACGCCACCGGCTCCCGACCGGCCAGCTGCACTAACTGTTCGAGCATCGCGCGCACGGCCACCGATCCTTCCCGAGGTGCCATCAAGCCTAGTGCCGCATCCAAAGGGTTCCGTCGAACGTAGTCCTGTGGTGGTCGCCCAACACCGCATCGACCGCAAAAATCACCATGCTCGGCGAGCCGCCGGAGCGGTAGCTATGCGCTACGGCCGAGTTCCCGGGGTTCGCCGCCGTTCGGATGCAATCGCTCGGCCTCCTCGGCCAGCCGCGCCTGCAGATCGGCGACGGTCAGGTGAGTGTGGTTGGGCCGTGGCCGCACCAGCACGGTGACCACTGCGGCGATCACGGCGACAACAAGTACGACACTCACAATCACGATGACATTCATGCTCGTCCCCTCCAGACATTGCGCATCAATCGAGAACCTCACGAAGTTGGAAGCCCCCCGGGATATCCCCGGTGTGGAAGTAGGTCGCGAATACCTCGGCCGCATGTTCGGCGTCGAAGATCTCGTCGGGGTACACGCGCAGCAGTTCGGTCCCATACGGCACTTCGACGCCCGGGTAGCCGACGCGCTCGCCGGGCAGGCCGAGCGCGTACCGGCGCGGCGTCCCGTCGGCATCGGTGCACAGCTCGATGACCAGCAGTTCGGCCGACCCGATGCACTCCACGTAGTTCCTGCCCGGCGCGGCGCTCAGCGTCGCGGTGATCTCGGACGCGGGCATCGGATGTGGCAGCCGCGTGAGATTCACCGAGTAGGAATCGAATCCATCCAGTCTGCGCAGCGGGCGTAGGAAGTTGATCACGGAATCGTCCGGACCGATGAAGACCTTCAGTCGATTGCTGTAGGTGAGCCGATGGGTGGTGGTCATCGGTTCCGCTGTCGGACGGCCGTGTTCGAGCTCGAACCCCGACCCGAGTGCGGTGTCCGCTCTCATCGGATGTGGAACATTCATCGGAAACCCACCTGCCACCATAGTTATCGACTAGCTAACTCAGCATTGCGCTTGTCGCGCCGAGATGGAAGGTATTGGTGATGTCTGACACATCACGGATTTATTGCGAGCTACTGTGAGCTACCTGGGTTCTGCTTGCGCGAGCGAATATCGCGCGACTCCGCTGAACCTCGCTGCCGCGCGACCGTCGCGGTCTCCACTTGATTGCCGAAAGGTTTCCACCAGTCGAACAATTCAGCGTCGAAGGCCGGAGATTGATCGGGGCTCGGCGTCGTGCCGATACACCGGTGTGAGCAGATCGGCATCGACCGGTTCGCCGGTGGAACGGTCATAGCGGACGGCGACCAGCACCGAAAACAGATGTGTCGCAGCGCGTTCGTGCAGCGTCGCCAATCTGGTTGCGAGCAAACGGATCGCACCGAGCGAGCCGGGTGGATGCAGACCGTCGATGATCAAGGCGGTGCCGCGTCCATCGGGACGCGGCAGCCGTGCGACATAGGCGATGTCGTGTGGCTCCGGACCGCCCGGCCGGTATATCCGCCTGGCCGCGCGATCCTCGATGCCACGGCGGGCATCCCCGGCCCGCGCCACCGCACGCCGCAGTCGCGGATCGGCCGCGATGAGCTGACGAATGCTCGGCGAGAGTTCGGGGCCGCCCAGCACGATCAACCCGTCGCGATTCAGGTCCACGGGGCGGCCCGGCAGGAAGTGTTCGACCGTTGCGGTGAAGCCGAGTTCGCGCAGTAGCTCCACCAGACGTTGCGCCGCACTCGGATCCGGTGCGCCCAGCACCCGGCCGCCGCGCACCTCCGGTGCGATCACGGTGAGCGATCCGTGCCCGAAAAACAGACCTTCCGGTGCGGGACCCTGGGTACTCACCTGATGGATCCGCGCGCGGGAAAGTCCCGCCGCCGCACCGATTCTGGCGAAGGTCCAGCCCTCGGCATGCAGTTCCCTGATCACCGCCCTGCGGATACGGGTTAGTTCGTTGATGGTCTGCTGGGCCGCCGCCACCCCATCGGTGGCCGCCTTGAGTCGCTCGACTTTATCTTCGATCGCGAAAACGCGCGCCACGTCATCGGCCGACATGTGCGAAGTCTAGACATCTCGACACCATGATGCGTCTAGTCTTCTTGACTTAGTTGAGCTTTCCGGGGCCGGTGACCGCGACGGAGCGAGTCTTGCGAGCGAACAGGCACGGCAAATCGGACACAGTTACGTCGCGTCCTCGTCGATCGGCGGACGTTCGTTGCGCTCCAACGGCTTTTCGAGCTTGGGCATCGGGTAGTCCGGCATGCCGCTGTTGGCGCCGAGCAGGTCCTGCTTATCGGGCATCGCCTTATCGAACTCCCGGAAAACCGAATCGTCGCCATTCAGAAGGTGTTTGGTGACCATCTGGCGCGGCGACATCTGGCGCAGCTCGTTCAGATCGGCCAGCGGTTTACGCAGGTCCTCGAATTCGGGCCCGAGCTCCTGCTGCAACTGCTGGGTCGCACCGCTGGCGTAGTCGCGAACCTTGCGCAGGCTCTGCGTGGTCCAGCGAATCGCCCCGGGCAGTCGCTCCGGGCCGAGGATCACGAGGGCGGCGACGAGGAGGATGACCATCTCGCCCCAGCTGATGTTGCTGAACACGAGTCCAGGCTACCTGGGCCGATGTTGCCGAGCCGCGCCGGATTCCATCCGCGGCTCAGTCCGATTCCAGCGTGACCGGCACGTCCACCTGCCTGCCATCACGGATCAACTGCACGTTCACCGTCTCGCCGATCTTGCGCTGTTGCACGGCGACCACCAGCTCGTCCGGGCCGGTCACCTCGCGATCGCCGATCTTCACGATGACGTCGTTCTCGACGATTCCGGCCTTGGCCGCGGGTCCGCCGGGTTCTACGTCGGCGACGGCGGCACCGCTCATCACATCGTTTGCGACCTGCTTGCTGCGCGCGCTGAGACCGATCTTCGGATGGTGCACCTGACCGTCGTGGATCAGCGCCTGCGCGATATTGGTCACCATATCCACCGGAATCGCGAAGCCGAGGCCGACCGAACCGCCGGTCTCACTGCGGATCGCGGAATTTATGCCGATGACCCGGCCCTCCATGTCGACCAGTGCGCCACCGGAGTTACCCGGGTTGATCGAAGCGTCGGTCTGCACCGCGTCGATGACGGCCTTGGTATCGCTGCCCTCACCGGAGAGCGCGACCGGGCGGTGCAGGGCACTGACGATGCCGGAGGTGACGGTCTTGCTCAAGCCGAGCGGCGAACCGATCGCCAGCACGTCGTCACCCACCTGGACGTCCTTGGACTTGCCCAAGTTGGCGACAGTGAGATTCTTCACATCGACCTTCAGCACCGCGAGATCGGTCTTCGGATCGCGTCCGACGATATTCGCGGGCACCCGGCTGCCGTCGGAGAAGGTCACCTGAATGGCGGCCCGGTTCGATTTGTCCTGTGCCGCCATCGAAATCACGTGATTGTTGGTCGCGATGTAGCCCCCACCGTCGATGACGACACCGGAACCGGTCGCGCCGTTGTCGCCGACCGTGACCCGGATCGATACCACCGAGGGCAGCACCGCGTTGGCCACCTTGGCGATCAGGCCGTGCGGGCGCTCGATCTCGCCGGACTGCTCCAGGGTGACCTTGCGCGAGGTCAACGGGGAGGTCGCCTCGGCGGTCAACCGGCCGACCAGTCCGCCGAGCACCCCGATGGCCAGCGCGACGGCCGCGAGCAGGGCCAGCGCCTTGGGCGCCACCCGGGAGCCGAAGAGCACCTCCCTGGCCGAGAGCTTGCGCGCCTGCGGCAGCGGCGCGGGTCGCGGGGTCGCGACGGCCGGTGCGCCGAGGCGTGCGGCGGCGTCGGGATCGCGCCACGGATCGGCCGGACCAGCCACCGGTGCGCCGGTGTCGGCGGCGTCGGGATCACGCTGCAGGAGTTCGGTGGAGCCCGCAGGACGTCCGAAGGCCTCGGCGAGTACCGCGTCGGGCGGGCTGTTGTGCAGTTCCGGGCCGACCTGCGGGACGCCCGAACCGGTCGACCTGGGCTGCTCGCCGAATGAACCGGCCTGGCCGGTGGGGCGGCGGAAAGTGCTCGCCGTGTGATTGTCCACGTGGGGGCGATAGACCGGGCGCGGTCCGAGTATCGGCGCGTCCGACGGCCTTAAATTCCCCCGGGCTGCCGAATCGGTGGTGTCGCCTGCGGAGGGCCGCGATTCCGACGGCCCGGAATTCGTCGATTCGGTGGTCACTCGGCAAACTCTACTTGCGCCACCAGGTTGTCCACCGGGTCGCGGTGAATGAATCGGTCAGAAATCCGAAAACCGCCTCGTTGCGGGGGCTTCCGGCGGTCGACCCGGCCGCCGCGCTCGTCGCGCCGCCGGGTAGTTCGGCGAGCGGAATGCGGGTGAGACTGTCGTGCAGATCGGTCGGAATCGACACCTGACCGGCCCGGCGCAGTGCGATCCGCGCCTGCTGCTGCGCATCGACCTCCGCCGCGCATTCGGGGCAGACGGAAAGATGTTGGGCGGCACGCAGATAGGCATTCATCCGCAGTTCGCCGTCCACATAGGCCGCGATCGCCTCGCTGGCCAGATGCTCGGTGGGACGGAAACGGGGACGACCTGACGTGCTGGCGTCGCCACTCATTCAGTGCTCACCCTTCCAACCGACTCATCCACTTCTGCGCTCGACCGAACGGATGTCCGGCCGCCGGGTGCGGTTCGGCTCGCGCCGGATCACCCCAGGTTCGCGTCAGCGGCGAACCGCTGCTCACTTCCATTATGCGCAAGGTAGTCGCGCAGCGCCTGACGGCCGCGGTGGATGCGGCTGCGCACGGTGCCGAGCTTGACACCGAGGGTCGCACCGATCTCTTCGTAGGACAGACCCTCGATATCACAGAGCACGACCGCCGCGCGGAACTCGGGAGCCAGCGAATCCAGGGCGGATTGCAGGTCGGGATCCAGGCGGGCGTCGTGATAGGCCTGCTCCGGGCTCGGGCCATCGGCGGGCACCCGGTCGTAATCCTCGGGCAGCGCCTCCATCCGGATCCGGTTGCGCCTGCGCACCATGTCCAGGAACAGGTTCGTGGTGATGCGGTGCAGCCAGCCCTCGAAGGTGCCCGGCTGGTAGTTCGACAGCGAACGGAATACCCGGATGAAGGTTTCCTGGGTCAGGTCATCGGCGTCCTGAGCGTCGCCGGAGAGACGGTAGGCCAGCCGGTACACCCGGTCGGCATGTTCGCGGACCAACTCGTCCCAGGACGGCATCGCGGAACGGTCGCCCGTCGCGTCGAAGGCCGCGGTACCCGTCAGCTCGACTTCGATGCTGTCCTCGTCGTGCATTTCGGCCTCCGTCGGGAGAACTTGCGCGGCTTCCGTCGGGAGAGCTTGCGCTGGCAGGGTGGCGAACTCGCGCGCCGCATCGACCATGTGGATGGTGATACCTCCTACTCGGGACCGTGGCTGCGGATCTACTGGCGATCCGGGTCTCGGATCGTCACGTACGGTTACAACAGACGATCGGTATGTCGTTGTTCCCGCGCCCCCGTGCCGTACGGTCGGCTGGTCTTGCTTGCCCATACTCTTTCTTGCCTCGATATGCCGCGGGTATGGAGATCCTGAGGGACACCTGAGAATCCGCCCCCGCCCCCGACAAACAATTAATCGCTCGGCCATGGGATAACGCTTCACCGCTGAGCCAAACTTGTGACTTCGTGCCCTAGATTCATAGGCGTGGCATCGAATCTGGAGCGAAATCTCTCCTACGTGGAGGAATCCGTCGTGGAAGACGAGGTCCTCGTCAGCGCGCGTGAGCGGGCCACTGAACTCGGTGCGTTACCCGTACCACCCTCGGTCGGCGCCCTGCTGAGCATGTATGCCCAGCTGCTCGGCGCGCGTGCGGTGGTCGAGGTGGGAACGGGCGCGGGGATCAGCGGGCTGTGGCTACTGGATGGCATGCGCGAGGACGGGACCCTGACCACCATCGATTCCGAACCCGAGCATCAGCGCGCGGCCAAGGAGGCATTCCGCACCGCCGAGATCCTGCCCGCCCGGACCCGATTGATCAACGGCCGAGCCCTCGATGTGCTGCCCCGACTCGCCGACGGTGCCTATGACCTGGTGTTCATCGATGCGGCCCCGCTCGAGCATCCGCAATACGTCACCCAGGCGGTGCGATTGCTGCGGGCGGGCGGCGCGATCCTGCTGCACAATGCGCTGCTCGGCGGCCGAGTTCCGGACCAGACCCAGCGCGATCCCGCGACCCAGGCGGTGCGCGCCGCGACCAGGGCGATCGCCGAGGATCCCGAACTCACCAGTGTGTTGATTCCGGTCGGCGACGGTCTGCTCTGCGCATCGCGCGGATAGCAATCATTCGGCTATCCATAACTGCTGGGAGAGCAGGCATTTCGTTCGACATATGCTGATTTCGCTACCGCCGGACGGGTATTCGAGCTGATGACAGGTTCGACGACGGCAAGGTATGCCCATGGTGTGGGAGCACGGATCCCGGATCCTAGAAATCGGCCACATCGGCCACTTGGCCAATGAAGGACGAACACGCGTCGGCGGTTGTCTACTGCCCGCACTCGGCTTTCTGATTTTCATCATGATGCTGGCCGTGGTGGTGCTGGTGTGGGTCAGCAATACCGATTTCGACACCGAGCGGACAAAAGTCCCGCTGACTCCCGGTCCCTGCGAACCGTTCTGCACCGGCGCGCCACCGCAACCCGGCTCGCGATAACCGGCGAAATATTTCGCGCGAAACCGCCACCGACCGGGTATCAAGAAGTAGAGGATGTCCCGGGGTGGTGATCGGGGAGAGGTTCGGCGTGTTTCGCGATGACGATGATCGAGACCCGATCAACTGGGGCCGGTCCGCAATCATTCTTGTGCTGGTGCTCGGTCTCGCCGTTGTGCTGATGCTATTGGTCGTCACCGCCGATTTCGGCGATAAGTCACCGACCACGACCGTGCCGAAAACACCGGGTGCCTGCGCGCCGTTCTGTCCGTCGAACTCGCAGTAGCGATTTCGGCTAAACCCAGACGCCCTTGCCGACGGTCACCACACCGCCGTTGCTGACCGCGAAGCGATCCCGATCCCGGTCCAGATCCACGCCGATGATCTCGCCCTCGCCGACGACCACGTTTTTGTCCAGAATCGCGCGCCGCACCACCGCGCCGCGCCCGATCCGGACACCCGGCATCAGCACACTGCCCTCGACGGTCGCGCCATCGTCGACCATGACATTGGAGCTGAGCACCGAATTGCGTACGGTCGCGGCCGAGAGAATGCAACCGGCGCCGATCACGCACTCCTGGGCGAGCCCGCCCTGCGCGAACTTGGCGGGCGGCAGATTCTCCGCCGCGCCGCGAATGGGCCAGTGCTTGTTGTAGAGGTTGAAGACCGGATGCACCGAGACGAGATCCATATGGGCCTCGTAGAAGGCATCGATGGTGCCGACATCGCGCCAGTAGCCGCGGTCGCGTTCGGTGGCGCCGGGCACCTCATTGTCGGCGAAGTCGTAGACCGAGGCCTCACCCGCGGCGACCAGCGCCGGGATGATGTCGCCACCCATATCGTGATCGGAATCGGAGTCCTCGGAGTCGGCGCGAATCGAATCGACCAGCACCTTGGTGGTGAAGACGTAATTGCCCATCGAGGCGAAGGTGACGTTCGGATCGTCCGGTGTGCCCGGCGGATGCGCGGGCTTCTCCAGGAATTGGGTGATCCGCCCGGACTCGTCGGAGTCGATGCAGCCGAACGCACTCGCCTCACTGCGCGGCACCCTGATCCCCGCGACCGTGACGCCCGCACCGGAATCGATGTGGTGCTGGACCATCTGTTCCGGATCCATCCGGTACACGTGATCCGCGCCGAAGACCACGATGTAGTCCGGATCCTCGTCATAGATCAGATTGAGCGACTGCATGATCGCATCGGCACTGCCGGTGTACCAGCGCGGACCCAGCCGCTGCTGCGCGGGCACCGGCGTGATGTATTCACCGGCGAAACCGGAAAGCCGCCAGGTCTGCGAGATGTGCCGGTCCAGTGAATGCGATTTGTACTGGGTGAGCACACACAGGCGCAGAAAGCCCGCGTTGACGAGATTGCTGAGTACGAAGTCGATCAATCGATAGGCACCACCGAAGGGGACAGCTGGTTTGGCCCGATCCGCGGTGAGGGGGAACAGGCGCTTACCCTCGCCACCGGCGAGCACGATCCCGAGTACGTGCGGCTGGCTCCTCACATCTGCCAAACTACCGCGCTCGGCGGGTACAGGTGGCCCATGCCAAAGTGAACGTCTAGTTTGAAGCCGTGAGTTTCGGCACGGGCGGCGGGGGTGCGGGGGCGGGAGCCGGTGATCACGACCGGCTTCGCGTTGCTATGTTGACGCGCGAATATCCCCCCGAGGTGTACGGCGGGGCAGGTGTCCATGTCACGCAGTTGGCTGCGCAGTTGCGGCAGTTGTGTGAGGTGACCGTGCATTGCATGGGTGTGGAACGCACGGATGCCGTGGTGCACCAACCGGATCCGATGCTCTACGCCGCCAATGCCGCGATGCAGATGATGTCGGCCCAGCTGCGGATGGCCGATGCCGCGGGCGAGGTGCACGTGGTGCATTCGCATACCTGGTACACCGGACTCGCCGGACACCTCGCCGCGACCCTCTACGGCATCCCACACGTGTTGACCGCGCATTCGCTGGAGCCGCGGCGGCCGTGGAAGGCCGAACAGCTCGGCGGTGGCTACCGGCTGTCGTCCTGGTCGGAGCGTAATGCCGTGGAATACGCCGACGCGATCATCGCGGTGAGCGAAGGTATGCGCCACGATGTGCTCGATGCCTATCCGACGATCGATCCGGACCGGGTTCACGTGGTGCACAACGGCATCGACGCGACCGTCTGGCATCCGGGACCGCCCGCCGGACCATCGCGCACGATCCTGGACGAATTGGGCGTGCGGACCGACCAGCCGATGGTGGCGTTCGTCGGTCGCATCACCCGGCAGAAGGGTGTCGGGCATCTGCTCGCCGCCGCCCGCGAATTCGATCCGCAGATCCAGTTGGTGCTGTGCGCGGGCGCGCCGGACACCCGCGAACTGGAAACCGAAGTGGCCGCGGCCGTCGCGGAGCTCAGCAAGGCGCGCGGCAATGTGTTCTGGGTGCGCGAGATGCTGCCCACCGAGCAGATCCGCCAGATTCTGGCCGCGGCCACGATGTTCGTCTGCCCATCGGTCTACGAACCGCTCGGGATCGTGAATCTCGAGGCCATGGCATGTGCGACCGCGGTGGTCGCCTCCGATGTCGGCGGCATCCCGGAGGTGGTCGTGGACGGACAGACGGGTCGCCTCGTGCATTACGACGCGAATGCGCCCGAGCAGTACGAACACGATCTGGCCGAGTCGGTCAACGAGGTCGCCGGTGATCCGGTGCTCGCCGCCGAATTCGGCGCCGCCGGACGGCACCGTGCCATCGCAGAATTCGACTGGCTGCAGATCGCCACCCAAACCGTCGCGATCTACGACCAGGTCCGCAAATTCTGACGTCGGTAGGTCGAGACCCGCACCGAGGCGGTCACTTCCAGCGTGTCCGGTAGGCCATCCAGGTGGTTGGTCGCATGATGCGCGGACGGTCCCATCGCCACCACGTTGCGGATATCGGTGCGGGTCAGCTTCATCGGATATTCCACGACGGTACGGTCCAGCTCGTCGAAGTGGCCGGACATCGTGTCGGTGAGACGGCGCTCCTTGTCCGGATCGACCGTCACCATGCCGAGTGGGCCGACGAGTTCGGCCAAGTGCCGTGGGGTAGGTGTGGCGACGACGAAGCGGCCGTCGTCGGTGAGGACCCTGGCGACCTCGCTCGGATTACGTGGTGCGAATACCGAGACCACTCGATGCAGCGCACCGTCTCGAACCGGCAGTCCGCGCCAGGCGTCGGCCAATACCGAGGCGGCACGCGGATGGGCGCGGGCGCAGCGTCGAGCCGCGGGTTTGGCCACATCCAAGGCGATCCCGACCGCCGCAACGGTATCGAGCACCGCGGCCAGGTAGTAGCCGGTTCCGGCACCGACCTCGAGCACGGCGGCCCCGTCGAGCACCGGATCGTCGGCCGCGACGGCGGTGGCCACCGCATCGGCGATCGGCGCGAAGTGTCCCCCGACCTGGAACGCGGCACGCGCGTCCAGCATCGCCGAGGTATCGCCGGTCATTTTCGTCGACGCACCGGTCAACAGACTGACATAACCCTGTTTGGCGATGTCGAAACTGTGCCCGTGTCCGCAGCGCAGCGCCCGATCTTGCGACCGCATTTCCGAGCCGCATTCCGGACAGGCCAGCAGACCGGCCACATCAGCGAGTGTGGGATTAGCTGGTGACACTCTTCAGTTCGTCACCGAGCGCTGCCGCTTCATCCGGCGTGAGCTCAACGACCAAACGCCCGCCACCCTCGAGTGGAACCCGCATCACGATTCCACGCCCTTCCTTGGTTGCCTCGAGGGGACCGTCCCCGGTGCGGGGCTTCATGGCCGCCATCCTCTGCTCCCTCCAGATCTGCGCGATATGCTGCGCACTTTCTTGGAACTACAGTTGTCACCAACTAGTGAGCTCGCCGGCATTTGGCGAGCTACACCCGTCCCATTCTTCCCTATCGCCGGAGTGGACGGATACCTGAGTTCGAAATGTGACCGCTCGGCCTGTGTTGGGCCGTCCTCGCTAGACCCAGCAATCGGCGAGGTGGTCGTCGACCATTCCGGTCGCCTGCATCAGCGCGTAGGCGGTCGTCGGGCCGACGAAGCGGAACCCGCGCCGCTTCAATTCCTTTGCCAGAGCTACGGATTCGGGAGTGGTCGCGGGCACCTCGGCAATCGCGCGCGGGCGCGGCCGAGCAGCCGGTGCGAAGGACCAGATCAACTCGTCCAGACCGACATCGAGGTCCGCGGCCACCCTGGCGTTGGCGATCGACGCTTCGATTTTGGCCCGGTTGCGGACGATGCTGGGATCGGCCAACAGCCGCGCCACATCGTCATCGCCGAACGCCGCCACCCGCTCGATCGCGAACCCGGCAAATGCGCTTCGGAAGGCCGGACGCTTACGCAGAATGGTGATCCAGGCCAGCCCCGACTGGAATGCCTCGAGACACATCCGCTCGAACATGGCGTCATCGCCATGCAGCGGTTTGCCCCATTCGTTGTCGTGATAATCCCGGTAAAGCTGCGACCCCTCCGACCACGGACACCGGATCTTGCCATCGGATCCGGTCGCCTCCAGCGCGGACACAGTGATTTCGGTGGTCATTTCTGGTCCAGCCCGAACGGCACGTGCTGCTGCGCGCTTGGGAGTTGTTGTACGGCCGGGACCTGATGCACGGTTGGGGCGTGTTGTGCGGTTGGTGTCTGCTGCGCGGTTGGGCCGTGCTGCGTGGCTGGGGTGTGCTGCGCGGTCGGGACTTGCTGGGTGGTCGGGGCATTCTGCATGCCCGGCAAATGCTGTGCGGTTGGACCTTGCGGGGCGACGACGGGGCGCTGCATGGATGGCGACTCGGCGATCGCGGCGTTCTGGGGGACGATCGTGGTCTGCGGTGCGGTCGGCAGCTGGGGCGGGGCGATTGATGGTTGTGCGGTCGGTGTTTGGGTTGGGGCGTTCGGCGGGGCGGCCGTTGGCTGCGGTGGGGTGAACGATGGTTGTGCTGTCGGTGGCTGGGGTGTGCCATCCGGCGACTTCGGCTGGACGAGCGATGGCTTTCCGAACGGTGCATGGGTCGCGGTGCCGTTCGGCGGCACAGTCGGCGCTTGGAGGTGGCCGGTCGGGGTTGGCTGATCAGTTGTGCCGTTCGACTGGCGGGGAGTGGCCTGTCGGGCACTTGGTGGCTGTGGCGGGGCGACCGATGGCTGTGTCATCGGTGTCGGGGTTGTGCCGTTCGGCGGATGCGGTGGGGCCGCCGGTGGCTGGACTGTCGGTGCATGCGCGGTAATCGATCCGTTCCGCGGGACAGTCTGGGGGTGGCCGGTCGGGGTTGGCTGATCGGTCGTGCCGTTCGGTTGGAGTGGTGAAACCTGCCGGGCAGTTGGTGGCTGCGTCGGGACCGATGGCTGTGTCATCGGTGCCTGGGTTGGGCCGGTCGGCGGGGCGGTCGGCGGCTGTGGCTCGGAGACCGACGGCTGGGCGATCGGTGCTCGCGGCGAGGTGAACGATGGCTGTGTCGTTGGCGGCTGGGATGTGCCGTTCGGTGGGGTAGTCGGTGGCTGGGGCTGGCCGGTCGGGGTCGGCGGCTGAGCGATCGTGCCGTTCGGTTGCGCTGGCGGGGTCTGGGACTGCTGGTGTGGCGTGTTCGACGAGGGCTGCTTCGGGAACTGGACACTCGGGGTCTGGGTGCCGCGCGCCTCGGCCAGTTGGACTTGCAGCTCGTCGATTCTGGCCGCGAGGCGGGTCAGTGCCCAGTCGACTTCACCGGCCTTATAGCCACGCACCACCTGCTGGAAGCGCAGGGCACGCACATCCGCGCCGCTGATGCCCTCGGCGGGCAGCACGGTCGCCGTTGTTCCCTCGGGTAGCGGTCCGAGTTCCTCGGCTCGGCCGAAGACCGCACTGGCGAGCAAGAACAGCACCGCGGCGACCAAACCGACGATCAGCACGTACAACAGCAGCGTGAGCATGCCCCGAGCTTATTGGCCCACACCGACACCTGACATCCGCCCGCCCGCGAAAATCGGACCTCGAATTCCGACCAGCCATCCCATCGACCGCCCGAGCCGCGCGATCACCCCACCGATCCGAGCCGCCACGCCGCTGCTGCGACCCGACACGCCCTACAACTGCGCAGCCCATACCGTACGCAACGGAGATCCACCCCAGCCCGCCAGTGCGGCTCGCGGTGGCAGGTGCGGCTCGCACTGACGATGTGGTCTGCGATAGCGGGCGGGCCCAACGATGGACTCCAGTGGCAGCAGGGCCTGCGATGACCAGTGCGGTCCGCGTTGACAATGGTGCCCGCGATGACGAATGCGGTCCGCCGTGGTGGTTTTGCCCGCGACAATCAGCGGCTTGGCCCCTCAGCCGCCCGACCTCGGCATACGAGGCCAGGAACCCGAACCCGGACGGTGGGCCGCTGAACGATGTGACGCTGCGGACCAATGCGGCAGCGCTGATGGCTGTGGTCCGTGATTACAGATGTGGCGTGCGGTGACGGTCCGGTCCGCGATGACGCGATTGCGATGTCATCGGCGGCAAGTGTGCGGTCCGCGGTGGCCGCGTGGTCGGAAATGGCAGGCGCGGCCGTGACTACAGGTGCCGCGTCGTATCGATTCCCAGCGACATGCCCGCGAGTCCGCGACGTCGCACCGCGAGTTTGTCGGCGACCTCGAGCAGTGCCTTGGCGGCTGGGTTCTCCGGGTCGCGCAATACGATGGGGGTGCCCTCGTCGCCTGCCTCGCGCAGCTCCTGTTCGATCGGAATCTGGCCCAGCAGTGGCACATTCGCTCCGACGGCGCGGGTGAGGCGCTCGGCGACGGACTGGCCGCCGCCGGAGCCGTAGAGGTCCATTCGGGTGCCGTCGGGCAGGTCGAGCCAGGACATATTCTCGATGACGCCCGCGATCCGCTGACGGGTCTGCAGTGCGATCGCACCGGCGCGTTCGGCGACCTCGGCGGCCGCGGGCTGCGGGGTGGTGACGACCAGGATCTCCGCATTCGGAATCAGCTGCGCGATGGAGATCGCGACATCGCCGGTGCCGGGCGGCAAGTCCAGCAGCAGCACATCGAGATCGCCCCAGAACACATCGGCGAGGAACTGCTGCAGCGCCCGGTGCAGCATCGGACCGCGCCACACCACCGGCGTATTGCCCTGGGTGAACTGGGCGATGGAAATCAGCTTCACATTGTGCGACTGCGGCGGCATGATCATCCGCTCGACCTGAGTCGGGCGCGCGTCGGTGCCGAGCATCCGTGGAATCGAGTGGCCGTAGATATCCGCGTCGAGCACACCGACGGACAGTCCGCGCGCGGCCATCGCGGCGGCGAGATTGACTGTGACACTGGATTTTCCGACGCCGCCCTTACCGGAGGCCACCGCGTACACGCGGGTGAGCGAACCGGGCTGGGCGAACGGGATGACCGGATCGGCGGAGTCGCCGCGCAACTGCTTGCGCAGATTGGTGCGCTGCTCATCGCTCATCACATCGAGGTCCACCGTGACCGCGCCGACGCCCGCCACGTCGGCCACCGCCTTGGTGACCCGCTGGGTGATCTCGGTGCGCAGCGGGCAGCCCGCCGTCGTCAGGTAGACCTCGATATGGACATTGCTGTCGGCACCGATCGCGATGCTCTTCACCATGCCCAGTTCGGTGATCGGTTTGCGGATCTCCGGGTCGTCGACCTTTGCGAGGGCACCCCGCACATCCGCTTCCGTTACCACTGGCATGGCACGAATTTTACGTTGTGTCAGATTCGGGGCAGGTCCCCGGGCTTAGGTGCGATGCCGGAGGCATAGGACCCGGCCCACGCCATCACATTGGCGACATAGGCCATCGAGTTGTTGTAGCGCAGGATCGCCCGGGTCTGCTGGGTGAGATCGCGCATATTCAACCCGCCGTCGCACAGGTACCTGCCCGCGGTCAGTGCCGCGTCGAACAGATTCTGCGGATCGGCGATGCCGTCGCCGTTACCGTCGGCGCCGTAGCGCTTCCAGGTCTCTGGCAGGAACTGCATCGGGCCGATGGCGCGGTCGTATCCGCCGAGTCCGTCCAGCGCGCCGCCGTCCGTATCGCGAATGACATGGTTGCCCGCGAGGCTGCCGTCGAGCACCGGGCCGTAGACTGGTGTCAGCGGATTGCCGTCCGCATCGGCCTTTCCGCCGAAGGCGTGGGTGGATTCGACCCGGCCGATACCGGCGAGCAGGTACCACGGAATTCCGCAGACCGGATTCTCGGCGGCGAGGATGTTTTCGGCGTTCTGATAGGCCGCGACGGCGACGCCGGGAATGCCGAGCGGGCCGGGTGGCAGTGCGGCCGGTTGCCGACCGTCCGGCAGCGCAACGGTTTTCACGATCGGCGGCGCACTCGGCGCCTGCTTTGCCATTGCGTTCGCGACGAATTCGGTCGCCGCCGGTTCCGCGGCGACCGAAAGTTCGGCCACCTGGTCGTCTTGATCGTCTCCCGGAATGTGTTGCAGGACAGACGATGCGGTCGGATCGCCGGTGCCCGCGGACGCGGCGACAGCCACCAGTCCAGCGGGTACCAATCCGGTCAATGCGATAACGGAGCTGCGCTTGATCGTCGCAGGCGACTGTTTTCGGTGACGCCCCACTGTGCGGTGACCCTCCCATTGACTCGATAACGAGCCCTTCGTGATGGACGAAGTAGAGGGTACCGCATCCGAGACCTTTTTGTTACTGCTTCGTTATCAGGTCTCGGTGTGGCGTGATCGCCTCGATATCGGTCCTGGTCTCAGCCCTGCGGGGCCGGTGCGGGCGCGGGCAGCGGGATCACGATGCCGAACGGCAGCGTGATGCCAGGGGCGGGCGGCGGGGTGGCCGCCTCGGTCTGCGTCGGCTCCGGCGCATCGGCCACGCCGGGCTCCGGTGTCTTCTCCGGCTGCGGCGCTTCGCCCGGCGACTGCGCCGGATTCTGTGCATTCGGTGCGGGCGCGGGCTGGGCCGGATCCGGTTGGGCCGGAATGCAATTGGCGGGTCGCTGCGGCGGCTGCTGATCCGGGTGCTGCTGGTCCTGCTGCTGAGGATCCTTCGGCTCCCCGTTTTCCGCGGCACCGTAGTTCTGTGCGGGTGCGATCGGCGACTGTGCCGGATCGCCGGGTGCGGGCAGCTGCGCGGGCGCCACCTGCTGCGGATCACACGGCGGCTTGGGTACCGGCCGCGGGCAGAAGATGCCGCACGGGATCGGCGGCAGACCGGGAATGTTGATCATCACCTCGGTCGGCGTAGGGATGGTCACCGTATTCGGTGGCAGCTGGGGCCTGGTGGTGGTCGTGGGTGCCGTCGACGACGCGGCCAGCATGTCGGGGCCCGCTGTGATCGGCGCGGTGCCCGGCGGGATGAGATCGGGGGAGATGTTCACCTGACTCGGGGTGCCGCCGGTGCGATAGGCCGCCGACCAGCTCAGCACATTGGCGGCGTAGGCGAGGGAGTTGTTGTAGCGCAGCACCGCACGCAGTTCCTGCTGCGGATCGCGCAGGTTCAGCCCGCCCGAGCACAGGTACTTGCCCGCGGCGAGCGAGGCGTCGAAGACATTGTGCGGATCGGCGACACCGTCACCGTTGCCGTCGGCGGCGTACAGGCCCCAGGTGCCGGGCAGGAACTGCATCGGCCCGATGGCGCGCACCGCACTGCCGTCGGCGGCCTTGATCACCTCGTTGCCCGGTAACGAGCCGTCCAGCGCGGGCCCGAAGATCGGGGTCACGGTGGTGCCCCCGGCATCGGTGCGTCCACCGCCCGCGTGCAGCGATTCGATCCGCCCGATCCCGGCCAGCAGGCTCCACGACAGACCGCAGCCGGGCATCGAGGATTCCAGCGCGAGTTCGGCATTGCGATATGCCGCGAGCACGATTTCCGGGATGCCGAGCGCCCCGCCGGTGACGGGCAGCGCGATGTCGTGCAACGGCACCGAGCCCGCGAACAGTGGCGTGCCATCGGCAAGCGGCGTCATTGCCCGAAGTTTGCGGGGAGCCTCCGGCGTTACCGGAAGGAGACCAACTGTCCGGGACAATCCGGCTTCACTGGTGTTGCCGGATGTTCCGTCGGCCGCGGCCGGACCGGTCGACGCCGCGAGCAATGCCTCCGGCGCGGTATCCGGAGTGCTGGATCGGGTGGCATTGGTGCCCGAGCCGGTGGCCACAAGACCAGCGACGACCAGGGCCGAGACCGTTATCGGAGCAGAGATTCGCATTCGGCCACACCAATCCTCTACGTCGTGAGAGCGCCTGTCCGGGACATCCCCCGCCCGTCCGCTCGGGACAACGTCGTCCAGGTTACCCGTGGGTCACAACCTTGTTGAGCATTTCCTGTCAATCGTCAGCAACTGGCGGTGAAACCTGAACTGTGCCCGGCTTTCTGCCGGAGCTTTTCTTGCGATTGGCCTTCGGCGGTTTATCGGCGCTCGACTCGGAATCCGGCGCCTGCGCGGCCTCGATCCGGTCCAGCACCTCGCGCATTTCCTCCAATTCCCTGCGCATGTAGTCGCGGGTAGCAACCTCGCCGACCGCGATCCGCAGCGCTGCGAGCTCGCGGGCGAGGAATTCGGTATCGGCCTTGGTCTGGGCGGCCCGAGTTCGGTCCTCCTCCAACGACACTCGGTCGCGGTTGTCTTGTCTGTTCTGCGCCAACAGGATCAGCGGCGCGGCATATGCGGCCTGGGTGGAGAACGCGAGGTTGAGCAGGATGAACGGATACGGGTCCCAGCGCAGCGCGATCACGAAGACGTTCAGCAGGATCCAGACGATCACCACAATCGTCTGGAGCGCCAAATAGCGTCCGGTGCCGAGGAATCGGGCGACCCGCTCGCTGGAACGGGCCAGCGCCTCGGCATCGTAGTCGAAGCGGAACCGCGATTCCAGCGGTGTTTCCAGCCGCTGGCGCGCCGGATTCTTCTCACTCGGCATCGGCTACCCCTTCGTGGCGCACGACCGCGTCGTGGCCGGTATCTTCCTGCTCGCGCCAATCCTCAGGTAGTAGATGGTCGAGCACGTCGTCCACGCTGACGGCACCGAGCAAATGGTTCTCCTCGTCCACCACCGCACCGCAGACCAGGTTGTAGGTCGCGAAGTAGCGGGTCACCGCACCGAGCGGGGCATCGGGGCGCAGCGGGGACAGATCGGTATCGAGAATGCCGCCGACCAGGTGTGCCGGAGGTTCGCGCAGCAGTCGCTGCAGGTGCACCGAGCCGAGGAAGCGGCCGGTCGGCGTCGCGGTCGGCGGCCGCACCACGAACACCATGGTGGCCAGCGCGGGTGTCAGATCAGGATTGCGCACCCGGGCAAGCGCTTCGGCGACGGTGGTGGCCGGGGTCAGGACCACCGGTTTCGGCGTCATCAGACCACCCGCGGTATCGGGTGAATGCTCGAGCAGCCTGCGGACCGGTTCGGACTCCTCCGGATCCATCAGTGCCAGCAGCGATTCGCGCTCGCCGGTCGGCAGCTCGCCGAGCAGGTCGGCGGCGTCGTCGGGATCCATCGCCTCGAGCACGTCGGCGGCGCGGCGCACCTCGAGGTGGCCGAGCAGATCGACCTGGTCGTCGTCGGGAAGTTCCTGCACGACATCGGCGAGTCGCTCGTCGTCGAGCGCGATCGCGACCTCGATGCGCCGCTTCTCCGGGAGTTCGCGCAGCATATGCGCGACATCGGCGGCGCGAAGGCCCTCGAACTGCTCCAGCAGTTGGGTGACGTCCTGTCCCGGCCTGCCGATCTCGTACGGCGTCAGCCCGCTGACCTGTATCCAGTCCACGACATGCACCGTCCGGCGGCGGCCGAGCCTGCGATGTCCGCGCACCGCGACCCTGGTCACCCGCCAGTCCCGGGTCCGGCTCTGTTCGATACCCAGATCGACGACGAGCACATCGACATCGGCGAGATCCGACAGATCCGGATCGTGAACGCGCACCGAAGAATCCACGATCTGCGCGAGTGCGAGCATCTCACCCGGACGCTGGGTGAAGCGTCGCAGACTCACCGTGCCGGTATTGAGCGCGACGACACCCGGTTCGATCGTGGTCACCCGCAGCATCGGCACGAAAATCCGCCGCCGGGACGGCAATTCGACGACCAGACCGTGCACCCTCGGTTGCTGGCGGTCGTAGCGGATGGCCACGACGACGTCGCGGATGCGGCCGATAGACTCGCCGTCCGGTCCGAGTACCACCAGTCCGGCCAGCCTGGCGACGTACACCCTGGTTGCTGCCATGGTTGTCAGGTTAGAGGGTGCGCGGACCGGTACTCGCACCATGCCACGATCGACGGGAGTGATCATGAAGCCGCGCCGCTCGGTGCTCGCCTGCCCCGGTAGCAGCAAGAAGATGATCGATAAGGCCAAGGGTTTGCCGGTCGACGAGGTATTTCTCGATCTCGAGGATGCGGTCGCGCCCGCCGCCAAGGCCGAGGCCCGCGCGAATATCGTGGCAGCGCTGAACGACACCGGTTGGGGTGACCAACTGCGGGTGGTGCGGGTCAACGATTGGACCACCCAGTGGACCTACGCCGATGTGATCACCGTGGTGGAGGGCGCGGGCGCGGCGCTGGACGCGATTCTGCTGCCGAAGGTGACCGATGCCGGTCAGGTCCGGGCACTTGATCTGCTGCTCACCCAGTTGGAGAAGGCCAGCGGGCTCGAGGTCGGTCGGATCGGTATCGAACCGCAGATCGAGAACGCCATGGGGTTGCGCAATATCGATGAGATCGCCACCGCGAGCCCGCGGGTGCAGACCCTGGTCTTCGGCCCGGCCGACTTCATGGCGAGTATCAATATGCGCACGCTGGTGGTCGGTGAACAGCCCGAGGGTTATGACACCGGCGATGCCTACCACCACATTCTGATGACCATCCTGCTCGCCGCCCGCGCGCACGGTCTGCAGGCAATCGACGGCCCCTACCTGCAAATTCGGGATATCGATGGATTCCGCAGGGCCGCCGGACGCACCGCGGCACTCGGTTTCGACGGTAAATGGGTGCTGCATCCCGGACAGATCGAGGCCGCGAACGAGATCTTCAGTCCGCGCCAGGCCGATTACGATCGCGCCGAGCTGATTCTGGACGCCTACGCCTTCCACACCTCGGAAAAAGGCGGCGCGCGGGGAGCGGTAATGCTCGGCGACGAAATGATCGATGAGGCCAGCGCGAAGATGGCTCAGGTGATCGCCGATAAGGGTCGAGCCGCGAGGATGACGCGTACCACGCGTTTCACACCCCCGAACTCCGCCCAGGAATAGCAGAATAGAGCTATGACGAATCCCTTGGGGAACTCGAATCGCGCGCGCCAGGGCCTGCCGACGCCGCCATCGGGCTGGCCGGTCGGCTCGTATCCGACCTATGCCGAGGCTCAGAAGGCCGTCGATTTCCTGGCCGACAACCAGTTCCCCGTGCAAGACGTGACCATCGTCGGCGTGGACCTGATGCAGGTCGAGCGCGTGTTGTACCGACTGACCTGGGGCAAGGTGATCGGCGGCGGAGTGGTTTCGGGCGCGTGGCTCGGCCTGTTCCTCGGCCTGCTGCTGAGCTTGTTCACCACCAGCGGCGGTTTCGCGCCGGTGCTTGTCGGCTTGGTCGGCGGCATCATCTTCGGCGTCATCTCCACCTCGATCCCGTACGCGGCGACCAGGGGGCAGCGCGACTTCGCCTCCACCATGCAGTTGGTGGCGGGCCGCTACGACGTGCTGTGCGACCCGAAGTCGGCCGAGCAGGCTCGGGACATGCTGGCGCGGTTGGCGATCTGAGCGCATGGAGGTTGTGGACAAGGTTCGCGCCGAGGTGCTGGATCATTTCGGTGCCGCATCGACGGGTGTCGACTCCGCGTCGGTCACCTTCCTGGGACTGGAGCCCATCGAGATTCTGCGTATCCCGGGCGAGGAGCTGGTGCACTACGTGACCCTCGGCGGATCACGTCATCCCATGGGCGATCCCGGTGACCTGCATGCCGATCCGGTGCGCGGACCGCGGGCCGAATTGGTGCTGACGCTGCGTGCCGGAGTCGGCCCGAGTTCCGGACTGGCCCGCACACTCGGCGTGCTGGCCGCGGCGCCCGCCGTGGAAGGTGTTGTGCTGCAAGCCGATGCGCTGCTCGATCTCGGTGAGCCGATGTGGCGCGACGCGCCGTTCACCGCGGTCTTGTTGGGAGACAGCGACATTCCCGAGATCGCGCTGCCCGAACCCGCCGAGCCGGTGCGGTATTTGGCGGTGGTTCCGGTGACCGCGACCGAGGCGGCCTGGGTGCGGGTGCGCGGTGCGCAGGCACTGCGTGAGGCGTGGGCCGAGGCCGGGATCGATGTACACGATCCGGCGCGAGGCGCTGCGTCGCTGTAGTGCTCAGAGCCAGTTGTTGCGGTGGAAGTTGACGTACAGCCCGGCGCAGATGACCAGGGTGAGCACTATGACCAGCCAAAAGCCCCAGGTGGCCTCCAACCCGGGCATATGCGTGAAATTCATACCGTAGATACCCGCGATCATCGTGGGCACTGCCGCGATGGCGACCCAGGCCGAGATCTTGCGCATATCGGTGTTCTGCTGCACACCGATCTTGGCCAGTGCGGCACTGACCAATTCGCTCAGGGATTCGTCGAAGTCGGTAATGCGCTCGGCGACGGTGATGTGGTGGTCGGCGACATCGCGCAGGTAACGCCGAATCTCCTTGGGCAGTGGTAAATCCGGTTTATGGCCGAGCAACTGCAGCGGGATCTGCAGTGGGTTCACCGCGCGGCGCAATTCGACGACCTCGCGTTTGAGCTGGTAGATGGATTCGATGGTCACCGTGGTGCGCGGGGTGAAGACCTCCTCCTCCATCTCTTCGATGTCGTTCTCGACGGCTTGGGCCACCTCGACATAGGAATCGACCACATGGTCGGCGACCGCGTGCAGCACCGCACCGGGGCCGTACATGAGTTGATCCGGATGGTTTTCCAATTCCCTTCGGACACCGGCCAATCCGGTGTGCTCGCCGTGTCGCACGGTCACCGCGAAATTGGGTCCGGTGAAGACCATGATGTCGCCGGTCTCGACAATCTCACTGACACTGTGTATTTCGTGCGGGACGTAGGTGACGGTGCGCAGCACGAGAAACAGGGTGTCGTCATAGCGCTCGAGTTTCGGCCGTTGATGGGCGTGCACCACGTCCTCGACGGCGAGCGGGTGCAGATCGAAGGTCTCGGCGATATCGGCCATTTGGTACGCGTCGGGCTCGTGCAGCCCGACCCAGACGAACCCGGTTCCGCGATTTTCGACCTCGGCCATCGCATCGGCATGGGTGAACCGGCCGGGCAGCCGCTTACCGTCGACGTAGATCGCGCAATCGACCACCGCGCGGGCGGTCGGCACGGGTATACGCGGCAATTGCCCGGCCCTTCGGGCCTGGCCGCGGAACGACGGTAACGGCGGAATCGATGGCACCGACCGATGCTACGTCGCGTGCGCGTGCGTGCGCGGTGCGAGCGCACGGTATGAAAGAAGGCGTGCGCATCGACCTGCATACCCATTCGACCGCGTCCGACGGCACCGATACCCCGGCCGAACTCGTCCGCAACGCGGCGGCGGCCGGACTGGACGTCGTCGCGATCACCGACCACGACACCACCGCCGGGTGGGTCGAGGCGGTCGACGCGCTACCGAGGGGATTGACGCTGGTGCGGGGCATGGAGATGTCGTGTATCGGGCTCGGTGAGGACGGTTGGCCGGTACCGGTGCATCTGCTCGCCTACCTCTTCGACCCGACCGATCGGTGTTTCGCCGAGGAGCGGGAACGCTTGCGCGCCGAACGTGTCGAGCGACTGCGTGCGATGGCCGAACGCATGCGCGATGACGGACTACCCATCGATCCGGACGCGGTGTTGGCTTCGGCCGGACCGTCGGCGGGGCGCCCGCATCTGGCACGCGCGCTGGTCGCGGCCGGTGTGGTGCCGACCGTGGACGCGGCCTTCATCGAATTGCTGGCACCGCACGGCCGCTACTACGCGGAGAAGGCGGATACGCCGCTGCGCCGGGCCGTCGAGATGATCGCGACCGCGGGCGGGGTCAGCGTGCTCGCGCATACCCGGGCGCGCAAGCGGGGGCGGCTGCTGGCGATCGACGATATTCGGGATCTGGCCGAGCTCGGACTCGGCGGTCTCGAGGTCGATCATCCGGACCATTCCGCGGCAGATCGCGCGCTACTGACGGAATTGTCCGCCGAACTCGGTCTCATTACAACCGGTTCGTCGGACTATCACGGTTCCAACAAAACCATCCGGCTGGGTGAATTCACCACCGATCCCGCACAATTCGAGGAAATCGCGGGCAAAGCGACGGGTGTGCCGGTGATCGCCTCGTGAGAGTGCTGCGCGGACTCAGCGGAATCGTCGCCGGTGGGATGTTCGTGCTGGCCCTAGTCGTTGTCGGTACCGCGGTAATCGCTGCTCGGCGTGGGTTTCCCGGGCCCGGCGGCGAATCGATAACGTGGCATGTCGCCACCTCGGCGGTCGGCCTCGGTGCACAGATTTTTTCGGATCGGCAGCGCGGTGCGGCAGCTTTTTCCGGATCGGTGGTCGTTTTTATCGTCGCCGGGATATTGCTGTGGACGCAGTGGTGGAGCTGACAAATCCTTAATGGTTGCGGCGTCAGGCATGGAATTCTCCAGCGCGGTTGTGCATCGCCGGGACGGACTGCGCGACCACGGTGGCCGGACTCTACGGTGCGGGCGATGTGATGACGCGCGAGCCGATCACCGGGGCGGTCAGCGGCCTCGGCGGTCAGGGCGGAGCATGGGCTATAGCCTCGGGCGTATGGGCCGGAAAGGGTGCCGCGCGATTCACACGCGGTGGTCGGATTGGTGCAGGAGCACACCGATCATCCCGGCGCCGCGGCGATTGGCGGCTGCGGCTGACCTCCGGCGGACTCGAAAACGTATGGGTGCGCTCGCAGACACGCCAGGCATTTGCCGATGTGGTGCCCGCGCCGGAGCTCACCGCGAGCGATCCACATTCGATGCGACAGCTCACCGGATACCGCTGCCGAACTGCGAGTTTCTGCTTACCCACTGGTAATTCCCGCGCCCTACCCTCGAAAGATGACGCTGGACCGGGATACGACACGCCGGTTTGGCAATGGGTCCGCCCGACTGGCAGAATGTTGCGGATTCCCGCCTACGCCACCGCCGGGTTCGGGAACACCGGCGATCACCGCCTCGCGACGCACCGTCGCGACCCGAGGATCCCCCCGCATGTTCTACACGGACACACCCGTCCGGCTCTCGCTCTGCGGATCAGTGCCGCGCCACGTTTCGGTATTTCCGACGCTTCGGATTCGACGCGAAACGTCCCGGTCAGCGCACTCGATGAGCGTGTGAAATACCTAATACCCATTACCCGGCGGTAACCCGTTCCCCGGCTTGTCCGACCCGATCAGGAGTGAAATCGTGTCACCTGTGACTGACGCAGCGAATGCCACCGCAAGCCTTTCAGAAATCACCCAGGAAGAAATTTTCGCGGGCCACCTAGGCGGCAAGCTCTCGGTCGAACTCACCGCACCGCTGGAGACTCAGCGCGACCTTTCCATCGCCTACACCCCCGGTGTGGCGAAGGTCAGTCTGGCCATCGCGGAGGATGAGGCGCTGTGCAAGCGCTACACCTGGACCGACCGGCTCGTCGTCGTGGTCAGTGACGGCACCGCGGTGCTCGGCCTCGGTGACATCGGCCCGCGCGGTTCGCTGCCCGTGATGGAGGGCAAGGCGGCGCTGTTCAAGAAGTTCGCCGGACTGAACTCGATCCCGATCGTCCTGGACACCAAGGACGTCGACGAGATCGTGGAGACCGTCGTCCGGCTGCGTCCGAGCTTCGGCGCGGTGAACCTGGAGGACATCTCGGCGCCGCGCTGCTTCGAGATCGAGCAGCGGCTCATCGAGGCCCTCGACTGCCCGGTCATGCACGACGACCAGCACGGCACCGCCATCGTGGTGCTCGCAGCCCTCAATGGCGCGGCCAAGGTGCAGGGGCGTGCCATCGATGACATGAAGGTCGTGGTGTCGGGCGCCGGTGCCGCCGGTGTGGCGTGCACGAACATCCTGCTTGCCGCTGGTGTCAAGGACGTGATCGTGCTCGATTCGAAGGGCATCGTCAACACCGAGCGCGGCGATCTCAATGCTGTGAAGGCCGAACTGGCGCAGCGCACCAATCCGCGCGGGCTCGCCGGTGGTGCGGCCGAGGCGCTGGACGGCGCCGATGTGTTCCTCGGACTCTCCGCGGGCACCATCGCCGAGGAACTGATCGCCTCGATGGCGCCGGAGTCGATCGTGTTCGCCATGTCGAACCCGAATCCGGAGATCCACCCCGATGTCGCGCACAAGTACGCCGCGATCGTGGCCACCGGGCGCAGCGACTTCCCGAACCAGATCAACAATGTCCTCGCGTTCCCCGGCGTGTTCAAGGGCGCGCTGGACGCGGGCGCGCGCCGCATCACCGAGGGCATGAAGATCGCCGCCGCCGATGCCATCCTCAGCGTGGTCGCCGATGAGATCGCCGCGGACAAGATCGTGCCGAGCCCGCTCGACCCGCGGGTCGCCCCGGCCGTCGCCGAGGCCGTGGCCGCCGCCGCCCGCGCGGAGGGCGTCGCGTAATTCGACCCGAAAATACGGGGCTGCTCATTTGGTGAGCAGCCCCGTATCGCATTCTGCGGGTTGATCAGTGCGGAACGAAGACCGCCGAAACGAATTCCGCGATTTCGGCATCGCTGAGGTTCTTGGCGATATCGGATTCGCAGATCATGCCGACGAGTCGCTTGTTGTCGTCGATCACCGGCAGTCGCTTGATCCGATCCCTTTCCATCATGTCCAGCACCTCACGGACATCGGCATCGGCGGATGCCCAGCGTGGGGTGCCCTCGGCCAGATCTCCGGCCCGTACCTTGCTCGGATCATGGCCCATGGCAATGCATTTCACGACGATGTCGCGATCGGTCAGCATGCCGATGAGCCGGTCGTCGCTACCGATCGGCAATGCGCCGATATCCAGCCTGCGCATCATCTGCGCGGCCCGATCCAGTGTTTCGTCGGCGGGGATCCATTCCGCGTCTTTGTGCATGATGTCGCGTGCCTTCATAGAGCGACTGTTCACGGTACGCCTCCTGGTCTCGGATGAGTGATCCCGCAGAATTCGGCTCCGCGATTGTGCGTCGAGCATCCGCGAAGCTAACTCCTGCGGCCACGTCACATCGTGACCCATGTCACATCATTGGTCAATGCCTCGGCGGTCAGTGCAACCGAGCCGTCATCGGTGCGACGCCGTCGCCCGTGAGCAGATCTATTGCCGCTGTGCGGCCGGTGATCAGTAGTAATAGCGCGGTGATCGGGCCGAGGATCTCGGGTCCGCTGCCGTGGCTCCATTCGACGTCGGAGGCGACCAAACGGATTCCGTCGAGGCGGTGTTTATCCCATACCGGCCATCCGATGGTTACCGCATGGGTCGCGGCGGCGGCCGCGGCGGCTGGCTCGATGTCGATCGTGCGGGCGAGCGGTATCGCGATGTCCTGGCCGTGCACCATGGTGTCGAACAGGATATTGCGATAATTGGTGAGTTTGGGCAGCGTCCGGGAACCGGCGTTCTCGCGGATCGCCGAAACGAGTTCTGCGGCTGGCTGTTTCGCGTAGCGCCTGGTGAGGTCATCGATGAACCGGTTGTAGTTGCCGCGCGCGCGGATCCCGGTGGCGAGCATGACGCCGATCGGCGGCGGCTGCGGGGTCAGTGCGATGTGTGCGGCGACCTCTCGGACTCGCCAGCCCGCGCACAATGACGGCGTTTCCCATTCGTCGGTGGAAAGGTCGGCCAGCAGGTCGGCAATCGACCGGCGCTGCTGTTCGATGGTCTGCCAACAGGTTTCGCGGTCCATTGTGTGCTCCCCGGGTTCGGACCTCGCATAGGATTGGTCAGCTAGACTTATCAATGTAGTAAGCTTATCTGACCAATGTCAAGGAGCGGGATGGCCGACGGCGAAATGAATGTGGGCCTGCTGATGTTCATTGCCTACCGATCGATGGAGGACCGGATCTTCGCCGAGCTCGCCGAGTCCGGATACGACGACATCACCGTCGCCCAGGGACGGCTCGCGGCGCGCATCGGCGCCGATGGCAGTCGCCTGACCGAGTTGGCCGAGCAGGCCCAGGTCACCAAGCAAACCGCCGGATTCCTCGTCGATCAGCTCGAACGCGCCGGATATGTGCGGCGAGTGCCGGATCCGAGTGACGGCAGGGCGCGCTTGGTCGTGCTTTCCGAACGCGGGGTGAAGATGGCGGCGTACGCGAACTCCGTCGCCGACCGGATCGAGGACGAATGGGCCGGGCACCTCGGTGCGCAACGCATGCGGCAGCTGCGCGACATAATGGCCCGGCTCCGCGAGATCACCGACCCCTATGCCTGAGCCCTAGTCTGCGGTCTGCAGGATTGCGGCGGGGGTCACGGGGAGTTGCGAGGTGCGGCGCAGCCGACCGGTACCGGGCGCGCTGGCCCAGACCACGAAGGCCAGCAGGCCGTCCATGACCATGGCGAGGACCGCGACCAGCAGAGCTCCGACCAGGACCCGGTCGTAGCGGTAGACGGCGATGCCGTCGAAGATATAGCGGCCGAGCCCGCCCAGATTGACGAAGGCGGCGATGGTGGCGGTGGCGATGACCTGCAGCGTGGCCCCGCGCAGGCCGGTGAGCAGGATCGGCAGCGCGTTGGGAACCTCGACGCGGAACAGGATCTGGCGCTCGGTCATGCCCATGGCGCGCGAGGCGTCCACCACATCGGGCGCGACATTGGCGATTCCCGCGTAAGCACCGGCGAGCAGCGGCGGAATTCCGACCGTGACGAGCGCGAGCAGCGGCGGAATCAGGCCGAGTCCGAGGCCGAGCACCAGGAAGGTGAGCAGGCCGAGGGTGGGCAGGGCGCGCATGGCATTGGCGAATCCGACCAGTAGCGCGGAACCGCGACGGGTGTGCCCGATCACCAGCCCGAGCGGCACCGCGACCGCCGCGGAGACGACGACGGTCAGAAAGCTGTACCAGAGGTGCTCGGCGATGCGGTGTTGGATGCCCGCCGGGCCGCTCCAGTTCGCGCCGTCGGTGAAGTAGTGCCAGGCGTCGATGAAAAGGTTCATGCCGCAGCGCCTTTCGCGGTCCTGGCATCCGCGCGCGTCCACGGGGTCGCCCAGCGTCCGATGGCGTACACCAGGCGGTCGAAGATCAGGGCCAATGCCAGCGTGACGATGATGCCCGCGATGATCTCGTCCGGATAATCGCGCTGATAGCCCTGGGTGAAGAGTTTGCCGAGTCCGCCGACACCGATCAGCGCGCCGACCGAAACCATGGCGATATTGGTGACCACCACCACGCGCAGACTGGAGACGAAAACCGGTATGGCCAAAGGCATATCGACGGTGACGGTGCGCCGCAGCGAACTGAAGCCCACCGCGTCGGCGGCGTCGATGACGGTGGGCGAGACCGAATCCAGCGCCGTCGGCACCGCGATCACCAGCAGCGCCGTCGAATACACGGTGAGCGCGATGATCACATTCAATGGATCGATGGTCGAAATTCCGGCCAGCGGCGGAATGATCACGAAAAGGGCCAGCGACGGAATGGTGTAGGACAGACTGGCCACCGTCACCGTGACGCGCCGCAGCCAGGAAATCCGGCGCACCAAAGCGCCCACCGGAATCGCGATGATCAGTCCGAGCAGCAGCGGGACCAACGCGAGATACAGGTGGGTTCTGGTGAAACCCATGATCTCGGAGAAGTTGTCGATCAGATACTTCATGCGTTTTCGGTTTCGAAGAAATGCCGATTGCGCTCGTCGTCCTCCAGGGTGCGCTGCCCGGCGAGCTGCTCTAGTACTTCGGGAGCGCGGATACCGCCGCGCGCGGCGCCGGAATCGTCAACGGCAACACCGATTCCCGACGGCGAGGAGATGGCCGCGTCCAGCGCCTGGCGAAGATCGCCGTCCGGTGGGAACAGGGATCCACCGGCGGCGATGCTGTCGTGCAATGCCCGCCCGGCCCGAATGCTCTCCACACCGGTCACATCGATCCATCCGCGCGGAACGCCGGAATCGGTGACCACCAGTACCCATTCGCCCCGGTCCAGCCGCAGTTCGGCGAGGTCGGGTTCGGTCGCGGTGCGAATCTCGTGCAGTGTCAGGGTATTCGCGCTGCGGAACGACAGTGCGCGATAACCGCGATCGCGTCCGACGAAGCCCGCCACGAAATCTGTTGCGGGCGCGGCCAGTACGCGCTGCGGTTCGTCGTACTGCTGCAGTACGCCGCCCGGGCCGAAGACCGCGATCCGGTCGCCGAGTTTCACCGCCTCATCGATGTCATGGGTGACGAAGACGATGGTTTTGCGCAATTCCGCTTGTAGCCGCAGCATTTCGGCCTGCAACTCCTCGCGCACCACCGGATCGACCGCGCTGAACGGTTCGTCCATCAAAAGCACCGGCGGATCGGCGGCCAGTGCCCTGGCCACCCCGACCCGCTGCTGCTGTCCGCCGGAGAGCTGGGCCGGATACCGGTCGGCCAGCGATCGGTCCAGTCCGACCCGGTCCAGCACCTCGAGTGCGGCGGCGCGGGCCGCGCGGCGCCGAACTCCTTGCAGCACAGGAACTGTCGCGACATTGTCGACGACCGTGCGGTGCGGCAGCAGTCCGGCGCTCTGGATCACGTATCCGATACCGAGCCGCAGCCTGACCGGATTCACCGTCGAAATGTCCGCGCCGCCAACGGTGATGGTGCCCGAACTGGGCGTGATCATCCGGTTGATCATGCGCATCGAGGTGGTCTTGCCGCAGCCCGATGGTCCGACGAAGACGGTGAACGAGCCGGATTCGATGCGTAGGTCGAGTTCGGAGACGGCGTGCGTGCCGTCCGGATAGGTCTTGCTGATGCGGCTGAATTCGATATCTGACACGCTGGCTCCTACCCGGTGGGCTTGTTCAGCCCCTGGGCGGTGACCCATTGCTGTGCTGCGGCCTTTGGTTCGGTCTTACTGCTACCGGAGACCGCCTCGTTGAGTTTCAGCAGTTCGTCGGTGGTGAGTTTCGCGGAGACCGCGTTGAGCGCGGCGAGTGCCTTATCGGTCTTCTTGGCGGCGTTGAACAGCGGCACCACATTCTGGGCGGGGAAGTTGTGCTTCGGATCTTCCAGAACCACCAGATTGTTCTGCGCGATCGCGGGGGAGGTGGTGAAGATATTGGCCGCGGTCACCGTGCCCTCGACCAGCGCGCGCACCGTCGCCGGACCGCCGCCGTCGGCGATCGGGACGAAATTGTTCGCGGCGATGTCCAGGTTGTAGTTCTTCTTCAGGCCGGGCAGACCGCCTGCGCGCTCCTGGAATTCGGCGGGCGCACCGAATTTCACCTCGGCCGAATGTGCGGCCAGATCGGCGATGCTGTGCAGATTCCAGCGATCCGCGGTGGCCTTGGTGACCACGACCGCGTCCGAGTCCTGACCCGGAGCCGGGGTGCCGACGGCGAGATCGGCGCCGAGCGCCTTGGTGAGTGCGGCGTCGATATCGGTGGAACTGGTCGCGGTGGCGCTCTTGTCCAGGTACTGCAACAGATTGCCGTTGTACTCCGGAATCACCGAGATCGCGCACTGGCGCAATGCCGGGATATAGGCCTCGCGGCTGCCGATATTCAATTTGGTGTCGACGTTGAATCCGTTGACGCGCAACACTTCCGCGTAGATATTCGCGACCGTCTCCGATTCCGGGAAGTTCGCCGAGCCGACAGTCAGCCCGTCACCCTCGCAATTGCCCTTGGCCGCAAGCGGATCGGAGTTACCACAGGCGGACAGGATCATGGCGGCGGCCAGTGCCGCGGCGGCGACGAGAATGCGGGCGGCACGCAGCGTCAGCCGCAGCGCGAACCTCCCGTGCCGCGCGGCATCGGGGTTGATCGTGGTTTTCACTGGAGTCCTTCCGGCATGACGAGCGATGCGAGCAGCCGTGCGCGCACGGCCACCCGGTACATTCTGGTTGTTCATATTGCCCGCTGCATGCAGTTCCTGTTCACTACCGAAGGTTGGTGTCGCCGGATGGGGTTGGCCGCGTCGAGGCGGATGTTGGCACGGGTCGTGCTCGTCACGGCCCTCGGGCTGGCTGTTTCCTGTGGAAGCGACGATCCGGGCCCGACAATATCGGTCGGCGCGGGGAATTCGATGGAATCGAATCTGCTTGCGCAAATTTATGCGGGTGCGTTGGCGCGGACCGGTGCGCGCACCTCGGTCACCGCCGATCTCGGTGGGCGGGCGGACTATCTGGCCGCGTTGGACGCGGGCACGGTGACGGTGGTCGGCGAGCACAGCGGCGAACTGCTCACCTTCCTGAATGCCGATGCGCAGGCGCGTAAGCCCGAGGTGACGACCGATGTGGCGGATAAGTCCGCACCGGTTCGGCTCTCGGTTACCGAGGAGCTGAACCGGTCGCTGCCGGAGGGGCTCGCGGTCTCCGATCCGGCCGACGGCACGGATATGCGCGCCCGGGTGCTCGTGCCCGAAGCCGTGGGCAAGGATGTGCGGTCGCTCGGCGCGCTCGCACCGCGGTGTGGCGAACTTCAGGCCGGGGTGGCACCGGTGCCGGGTGTGCTGCAAACTGCGGATCCGGTGCGGATTTCCGGTTGTGATTTCGCCGCTACCAGGCCGTATCCCGATGCGACGGCGCTGCGAAAGGCATTGCTGGGCGGGGAAGTCCAGGCCGGAATCCTGACCGGGCCGCCCGCGCTGGTCCCCGGTGCCACCGATGGGCTGACCGTCCTGGCCGATAACGACTACGCGGTGCGGGCCGAGAATGTGGTCGCGGTCTATCGCAAGGGTCTGCTGGATGATCGGCAGATCAAGAAGCTGAACTACGTCTCCGGTGAACTCACGACCGATGAATTGGCGGAGATGATGCGCAAGGTTCGCGAAGGCGCCGCGGCCGCAGAAGTGGCACGCACCTGGTTGGACAACCACGCACTCTAGAAAATCCCTGGTCACGACGGCCCGAGCGGTGCACGCTCGGGCCGTTTGCTATGTCGCCGATCACAATTCCGCTCGATGCCGCGGTCTTGTGAGCGGACTGTTCCGCGCCGTATATTCCATGTGGAGTATTTGAAGCGGAGTATGTCGGTGGCCGTGGCTATCGTGCTCCGGGAATTCGATCTCGCGTCCGCGAGTGTTGTGCAGGAGGTGACCGAGAATGGGGCAGCACGCGCGCCCGTCGGTGACGCCATTGGCGATCGCCGTGCTCGCGCTGCTCGACGAGCGGCCCATGCATCCCTACGAGGCGTATCAACTGCTGATCGCCCGTCGGGAGGACATCCTGGTGAAGGTGCGGCCGGGCTCGCTCTATCACACGGTGACGCGGTTGGCCGAGCAAGGAATGGTGCAGGCCGAGGGCGTCGATCGGGACGGCAATCGGCCGGAGCGCACCACCTACCGGATTACCGAAAGCGGCCGGGAGACATTGCGTTCCCGGGTCGCCGAGATCCTGCGCAACCCCGGGCGGGAGTACCCGATGTTCCCGGTCGCGCTCAACGAGGCGCACAACCTGCCAGCGCCGGAAGTGCTCGCGCTACTGCGAGAGCGGGTCGAGCGGTTGGCGCAGGACCTCGCCGATGTCGAGATGATGAGCCAGTGGGCGGGTATGCACGCAGTGCCGCGTCGCTACTGGATCGTGCTCCCGTACCTGCATGCCACCATCGCGGCCGAAATTGCATGGGTTCAAAACCTCATCACCGAACTCGACAGCGGCGAGATGGAGTGGGACGAATTCGACCCTGCCACCGGCCTGCGCATAACCGAACATCAGCACCCCTGGTCCGATCAGGGCCATTCCGAACCACCCCCGGTGCCGCGTCGCTGGAACGAAGCCAGCGCGTCACCGCCCCGATGAGTACCGATATGCGCACGACGCCGGTACAGACATCCGAGATAGGAACCAAATCCATGACCACTGGACGCAATCCGTGGCTCGCGCTGTTCGCGCTGGTCGTCGGCTTCTTCATGATCCTGCTGGATATGACGATCGTCGCGGTCGCCAATCCGGCGATCATGACGGATCTGCATGCCGACATCTCCCAGGTCATCTGGGTGACCAGCGCCTACCTGCTGACCTATGCGGTGCCACTGCTGGTCACCGGTCGGCTCGGTGATCGCTACGGGCCCAAGAACATCTACCTGATCGGTCTGGCCGTATTCACCGCCGCCTCGCTGTGGTGCGGTCTGTCCGGATCGATCACCATGCTGATCGCCGCGCGGGCCGTCCAGGGCCTGGGCGCCGCGCTGATGACGCCGCAGACCATGGCGGTGATCACCAGGACCTTCCCGCCGGATAAGCGCGGTGCGGCCATGGGTCTGTGGGGCGGTGTCGCCGGTCTGGCCACCCTGGTCGGCCCGATCCTCGGCGGTGTGCTGGTCGACGGGCTCGGCTGGGAGTGGATCTTCATCGTCAACGTTCCGGTCGGCATCGCCGCCTTCGCGCTCGCGGTCTGGTTGGTTCCGGCGCTGCCGACGCATGAGCACAAGTTCGATATCCCAGGTGTGGTGCTGAGCGGTATCGGCCTGTTCCTGCTGGTGTTCGGTATCCAGGAGGGCGATACCTATGACTGGTCGCTGCGCATCTGGCTGATGATCGGCGCGGGTTTGGTTGTGCTCGCGGTGTTCCTGGTGAATCAGTCGCGCAATACCGGTGAGCCGCTGCTGCCATTGGGGCTGTTCCGTGATCGCAACTTCGCGCTGTCGAATGTGGCCATCGCGGCCATGGGTGCGGCGGTCACCTCGTTCATGGTGCCGTCGTACTTCTACTTGCAGGCGGTGCGGGAGATGTCACCGACCAAGTCCGCCCTGGTATTCGCGCCGATGGCGATCGTCACCGGCGTTTTCGCGCCGATCGTCGGCAAGGTCTCCGACAAACTGCATCCGCGTCTGGTGCCGACCGTCGGATTCGTCGGATTCTCGGTGTCGATCTTCTGGTTCTCGGCACTGATGACGCCGCAATCCTCGCTGGCCTGGTTCATGGTCTCGGCCGCGCTGGCAGGTTTCGCCAACGCCTGCATCTGGGCGCCACTGGCGTCCACCGCTACGCACAACCTGCCGATCCAGCAGGCCGGTGCGGGCGCTGGCGTCTACAACACCACTCGCCAGGTGGGCTCGGTGCTCGGTAGTGCCGCGATCAGTGCCTTGGTCGCGGCCCGCATGAGCGCCAATGGCCTCGGCGGCGGCAAGCTCTCCGAAGGCGGTGCGGGCCATGGCGCCATCCCCGAATTCATCAAGGATGGCTTCAGTACCGCCCTCGGGCAAGCCATCCTGCTCCCCGCGGGCATCCTGGTGATCGGTGTAATCGCCTCGGCCCTTTTCATTCGCCACGGCCGATCGAGCGCATCCGGCCCGAAGACAGACCTCGCCAAGGCGGACACCGTCGGCGTCTGAGTTCTGGGTGCCCCGTGCGCAATTCGCGCACGGGGCACAGCCGTCAGCGGGCCAGGCCAGTCAGCTGGGTCCAGTCGATGGTTATCCGGATCGGTAGGTCGACGGTGGTCTGAGGCTCGTTCGGCGCCAACCTCACATGAGGTCGGTATTGGCCGAGGACATGGTCGTAACGGTCAGCCGACCTGGACCGTGGTGGAGGGGTAGCCGGTGGCGCCGTCGGGGACTACGGGGGCGCGGGCTTCGGTTTGGGTTTCGCCGGTGCCGTCGGTGGCGCGGGCGCGGATGGTGTGCGGGCCGGGGGTGGCGGTCCAGTCGTAGACCCATTGGCGCCAGGTGTCGATGGATTGTTCGGTGGACAGGCGGGCGGATTGCCATGGGCCGTTATCGATTTGGACTTCGACGGCTCGGATGCCGCGGTGTTGGGCCCAGGCCACGCCTGCGATGGCGATGCTGCCCGGTCGCAGTTCGGCGCGGTAGCGCGGGGTGTCGATGCGGGTGCCGGTTTTGATGGGGCCGTAGGCCGACCAGCCGCGGCGGGTCCAGTAGGCGGTTGCCCGGTCGAAGCGGGTGATCTCCAGTTCGGTCACCCATTTGGTGGCCGAGACATATCCGTAGAGACCAGGGACGACCAGGCGGGCCGGATAGCCGTGTGCGACGGGCAGGGGTTCGCCGTTCATACCGACGGCGAGCAGCGCATCGCGGCCGTCGGTGAGGACGGACAGCGGACTGCCAGCGGTGAACCCGTCGATGCTGTGCGACAGGACCATATCGGCATCTGGATGCGGTCCGGCCTCGGCGAGCAGTTCGTCCAGGCGGTAGCCGCGCCAGCTCGCATTGCCGATCAGATCGCCGCCGACCGGATTCGAAACGCAGGCCAGCGTCACCAGCGTCTCGACCGGTGTGCGTTTGGTGAGATCGTCCCAGCTGAGCTGGATTTCGTGATCGACCATTCCGTGGATCCGCAAGGACCAATCGGCAACAGAGACTTGCGGCAGCGTCAGCGCGGTGTCGATTCGATAGAAGCTGCTATTGGACGTCAGGTACGGCGTCAGCCCCGGCAATTTCAAATCCGCATCGGGTGCGAGCGAAACGGCCGGGCCACTCGGCTCCGGCAGCTGAATCGCCGCCCGCTCACCGGAAACATCCCGCCGCTGTGCCCCGATCAGCCGACCACCCACCCCACTGAGCAACGCGAGCCCACCCGTAATCGCAATGCCCCGCAACACCTGTCGCCGCTGCGCTCCCGAAGCCGCAGGTTCCTTCTCGGCAGCCGCTGCGGTCGAACGGGCCGTTGACGCGGCCGCTGTTCCGCCGCTGCTCGATGCTGGTTCTTTCGCTGTGACCGAACCAGCCTGGGTGATCCCCGCAGTGCCCTGGTCGGCCGAGTCACGGTGGGCTGTCGGTTCCGGTGTCGCCGATGACGATGCTGCCGCGCTCTCCCCAACTTGCTCGGCCTCCTTACTTGGCGCGGCCGACGCGTCTGTGCTGGATGAGTCGGCTTCGGTCGCAGTAGATTTCGGCCTTGCGGTCGCAGTCCGCGGCCCGCCTGCTTGGTCCTCGCCGGGGGTGACCAGTGGGACAGGAGAAGGCGCGGCGGGCCGGGCCATGTGTGCGGCGGCCGCATCGTCTATTCGTGCGGTAAGGACGCGCAGTGCGTAAATGCCTGCGGCAACACCGATTACGGTCGGCCAGACGGCGGACAATCCGGAGCGGCCGAAGGCGATGGCCGCGGTGAGCAATCCGAGGGCGGCCAGTAGCCAGGACCCGCGAGGATGGTCTGTTCGTTCGATGGCTCCGATGCATGCGGCGACCAGCACGGCCACCAGTGCCATGCAGACGAACAACAGGGTCTTGTCATTGGTGCCGAAGGTTTGGATCACCCATTCGCGTACACCGTCCGGCGTGTGGTCGATAACGGTCGAGCCGAGTGCGTTCGGTGGCGCGCTGTCGGGGCCGATGAAGGCGGCGACGAGTTCGGCCACGCCGAGTGCCAGACCGGCGGCGACAATGCCCGCCGCCACCCGAAAGCGCAGTTCAGCCATGGTCCGAGCCTACTGCCGGGTGCGGTCGGGGAGTATGACCATTCGGTGACGTGCAGGTCAGTCCGCGGACTTGTGGCGCTGGTAGTAGCGGGCGACGCGGACCCGGTTGCCGCAGCGTTCGGCGGAACACCAGCGACGGCGCGGGTGGGCGGGCAGAAACAGCAATACGCAGTCGTCGGCCTCGCATCGCTTCAGCTTTCCGATCGACGGATCGGCAAGCAGGTCGGCCGCGGCTTCCGCCAGGACCGTGGCAAGCTTCTCGGCCGCCGTGCCGTCGCGGCGCGCGGTCGCGATCACCGTGTCGCCGTCCCATTCCAGCTGCCGGATCGCGGGCGCGGCGGCCTGTGCGGCATTGAGTCCGCGCAATGCGTCGGCGGGCGGGCGGCGATCGTGGAGCAGCGCGTCGAGGACGGCGCCGATGTGGTCGCGCACCGCATGAACGGCAGCGAGGTCGGCGGCGGTGGGGCGCGGAACAGCCAGCTCCGGAAACCGCTCGGTCTGCAGCGCAAGCCAACTCCCGAGGTCACCGGGGGTCGCCAGCAGATCGACACCGGTCGGCCGGGTATTGACCAGGTCCAATGCCAGCGGCTCGCCGATCAACGGAGCTTCACTCATGTCCCTAATGCTACATCGATCAGTTGACACGTTAGAACTGGATCGGCTAGAACTAATCCAACATCAGAAAAAGAAAGCATGTGAAATCATGATCGAGCTGCCAGCCATCCACCACCGCAACATCGAGGTCGACGGCGTCGAGGTGTTCTACCGCGAATCGGTCCCGAACCGTTCGGACGCCCCGGTGTTATTGCTGCTGCACGGTTTTCCGTCCGCTTCGCACCAGTTCCGCAGGCTGTTCGATGTGCTCGGCGCGCGGTACCGGCTGATCGCCCCGGACTACCCGGGCTTCGGAAACACCACGGCACCAGCCGATTTCGACTACTCCTTCGACCGACTGGCCGATGTGATCGAGGGTTTCGTAGCGCGGCTCGAACTGCGCGAATTCGCCATGTACGTCTTCGATTTCGGCGCTCCGGTCGGCTTCCGTATCGCACTGCGCCACCCCGAATGGGTCACCGGCCTCGTCGTTCAGAACGGCAATGCCTACCAGGCGGGACTGTCGGATCTCGCTCGCGACTTCACCGCACTGCGTCCCGAGGACGAAGGCGCCGAAGACACCATTCGCGGCCTGCTCACACTGGAGGGCACCCGCGGTCAGTACGAGCACGGCGTCCCCGACCCAACCGTGCTCAGCCCCGAATCGTGGATTCTCGATCAGTACTTCCTCGACCTACCCGGCCGCAAGGAGGCCCAGGTAGCCCTCGCCTTCGACTACAAGTCGAATGTCGCCGCCTACCCCGAGTGGCAGCAGTGGCTGCGCAAGTACACCCCGCCCACCCTCATCGTCTGGGGCTCGAACGATCCCTTCTTCCCGGAGCCAGGCGCGCACGCCTACCTCGCCGATCTTCCCGACGCCGAGCTGCACGTCTTCGATACGGGCCACTTCGCCCTGGAGACGCATCTGGTCGATATCGCGCCGCTCGTCGCCGACTTCCTCGACCGTCTGCCCGGCTGAACGAAAAGCAAAGGCGCCGCCCGCGACTCGCGGACGGCGCCTCACAAAACCAGCGTCAGCTGTAGATCTTCTCCACCTCGGACGCGTACTGCTTCATCACCACGGCCCGCTTCAGCGACATCTTCGGCGTCAGCTCACCGGTCTCCTGGGTCCAGTCGACGGGCAGGATGCGGATCTTCTTGATCGCCTCGGCATGCGAGACCTTCTTATTGGTCTCCGCGACCGCCGCGTTGATCTCCGCGACCAGCGCGGGATTCTCGATCACCTGCTCGATCGGGGTCTCGACGGGCAGGTTGTTGCGTTCCTTCCAGCCCGGCAGCGCCTCCGGATCGAGGGTGATCAGCGCACCGACGAAGGGCTGTCCGTCACCGACCACCATGACCTGGCTGATCAGCGGATGCGCCCGTAGCGAATCCTCCATCAGACCGGGGGAGACGTTCTTACCGCCCGCGGTGACGATGATTTCCTTCTTGCGGCCGGTAATGGTGACGTATCCGTCGCCATCGATGGCGCCCAGGTCGCCGGTCTTGAACCAGCCGTCGGTGAACGCGTCCTCGGTGGCCTCGGCATTGCCCCAGTAGCCGTTGAAGACGACCGATCCGCGCAGCAGCAGTTCGCCGTCTTCGGCGATCTTGACCGCATGGCCCTCGATCGGCTTGCCGACGCTGCCGACGCGAATATTGCCGGGGGTGTTCACGGTGATGGCCGCGGTGGTCTCGGTGAGACCGTAACCCTCGTAGACGGTGACGCCGACGCCGCGGAAGAAGTGGCCGAGGCGAGCGCCGAGCGGTCCGCCGCCGGAAACCGCGGCCTCGCACTGACCGCCGAGTGCGACCCGCAGCTTGCTGTAGACGAGCTTGTCGAACACCGTGTGCTTGAGCTTGAGCACCAGGCCGGGCCCACCGTTGTCCAGTGCCTGGCTGTAGGCGATGGCGGTCTCGGCGGCCGCGTCGAAGATCTTGCCCTTGCCGCCGTCGTGCGCCTTCTGCTTGGCGCTGTTGAACACCTTCTCGAACACGCGCGGTACCGCGAGGATGAAGTGCGGGCGGTAGCTGCCGAACTGTTCGACCAGGGTGGACCAGTCGGCGGTGAATGCGACGGTCACCTTGGCGTCGAAGGCGGCCAGCGTGACCGCACGCGCGAAGACGTGCGCCAGCGGCAGGAACATCAGCGTCTTCTTGCCCTCGGCGACGTACTTGTTCAGCGCGATCCGGTCGGACTTCGACTCCGCGTACAGATTCGAATGCGAGAGCATGACGCCCTTGGGACGGCCGGTGGTGCCCGAGGTGTAGATCAGGGTGGCCGGGGACTTGGCATTGACCTCGGCGCGACGCGCGTGCACGGTCGCGTCGTCGAGGTCGGCGCCGCGCGCGATCAGCTGGTCGACGGCGCCCTTGTCGATCTGCAGGGTCTCCCGCAGATCCGGCAGCGCGCCCGCCTCGATCTCGTCGATGACCTTGCGGTGCTTATCGCTGTCGACCACCAGCAGCTTGGTGGCGGAGTCCTGCAGGATCCACTTGGCCTGTTCGGCGGCCGAGCTGTCGTAGATGGCAACGGTGCAACCACCGGCGGCCCAGATGGCGAAGTCGAGCAGCACCCACTCGTAGCGGGTCGGGGCCATGATGGCGACCCGATCGCCGAGCTCCAGACCGGAGGCGATGAGGCCCTTGGCCACATCGGTGACCGTCTTGGCGAATTCCGCGGCCTTGACTTCCCGCCAGCCGCCACCCTCTCCGGTGACGTTGAACAGCACCGCGCCGGGCGATTGCTCGGCGTGCCGGAAAACGTTGTCGGAATTGTTCGCGTCTTCCGGGATGGTGTATGAAGCCGGGACTTCGAACTCTCGCATCAGTGCCCTTCCACGTGGGTTTACTCGCCAGTAATCTACGACACCTGTGACCGGGACGTCAGCTCGGCCTGTTCACAGATCTATCCTAAGTCGCGGATCGAGACCGGCTGGACGGCTTTTCGCAGGAAATCCGCCAGTTCGGTGAGTGCGGCGGCCGCGGGACCCACGAGCGCGGCCTGTAGCTGCGCGACATGCCATAGCCCCTTGCTCTCAGTAAAGCTGGCATGTACGCCCGCCGCCCGCAGTGCCGTCACGAATTCGACACATTGCGGATGCAGTAGTTCGCTGACGTCGACCTGAACATACGTCGGCGGCAGACCACGCAGTTCACCGTGCAGCGGTGCGTAGCCGGTGTCCTTGTCGTCCCCATCGCCGAGATAGGCCGCGGCACACGCGCGCGACCACGCTCGGTTGATCACCAGATCGCGGAATTTGTCCGGGGCCCGATTCGGATCGACCCACGGCGCGATCAGCCCGAGCGCCGCGGGGGTGTGGCCGTGTTCGGCGATGAGCCGCTGTGCGGTGGCCAGCGACAGCCCGCCGCCCGCCGAATCACCCGACAGCGCAATCTGTTCGGGGCGATAGCCGATATTGCCGACCAGCTCCAGGAAGGCCGATTCGGCATCGTCGAGTCCGGCCGGGAACGGGTGCTCCGGCGCGAGTCGGTAGTCGAGAACATAGACGGCGCAACCGGTTTCGTGCGCCAGCCGAGCGGCGAGCGAGCGGTGCGTAGCTAGTGAACCGACCGCATAGCCGCCGCCGTGCAGGTAGAGCACCGCGCCCGCGTTCAGGTTCGGCCTGGCCGAGCCCGCGGTGATTCGTTCCGCGGGTCGGCCGCCGAGCCGCAGCCGGTGCACGGTCGTGCCCGATGGCAGAAATTGTGCGCGCGAACCGATATCGAGCAGCAGCCGCTGCATCCGCCAGGGCAGCCGGGCATTCAGTGAGACACGGAAGATCGGACCGAGCAGCGCCCGCGCGATCGGTAGCGGAAGGTTGATGTCACGCATGGGTTTTCCTCGCGCGGTTCAGGGTAGGAAGGGGCGGTTCACCGCGGCGGCGATGCGCTGGTAGCCGGATGCCGTGACCCGGACGAACAGGTCGAGCACCTTGGCCTCCCACCCGATCAGCACGCGGCCGTGTCCCTTGCGGACCCCCTCGGTTATGGTCTGCGCGGCCATCTCCGGTGTGTGAATGGCCAGCTTCTTGTCGAACAGCGATGCGGCGCTCTGGCCGTCGATGCCCTCGGCGTAGGTGGCATTGCGGGCGACCGCGGTCTTGATACCACCGGGATGCACACAGGTCACCTGCACCGGATGCTTGCCAACCAGCATCTCCTGACGCAGCGATTCGGTGAATCCGCGCACCGCGAATTTGGCTGCGTTATAAGCACTCTGGCCCGGGACGGCGATCAGGCCGAACAGGCTGGAGACATTGACGACATGGCCGTCGCCGGATTCGATCAGCAGCGGCAGGAAGGCCTTGGTGCCATTGACGACGCCCCAGAAGTCGACGTCCATGATGCGCTCGATGTCCTTGAACTCCGAGCGGATCACCTCGCCGTGGTAGGCGATGCCCGCGTTGTTGTAGATCTGGTGCACCGTGCCGAAGTGCGCCTTGACGGCGTCGGCGTACAGCAGCACCGCTTCGCGCTCGGTCACATTGAGCCGGTCGGATTTGATCTCGGCGCCGTACGCCTCGCAGCGGCGCACGGTCTCGGCGAGGCCGTCGGTATCGATATCGGAGAGCGCGAGCTTGGCGCCGCGCCTGGCCAGATTCTCCGCGAGGGCGCGGCCGATGCCGGAACCCGCCCCCGTGATCACACAGACTTTGCCTTCGAAGTAAGCGTCCTTGCGCCCGCCCGTCGCCCGACCGCCGCCCCCCACGGAATCGCTTCGCGATGCTGGATTCACTGTGCCACCACTTTCAATTCGTTCCGAGAGCTTTCGACGCTGGTCGTCTCATAGGCGGAGACGTCGAAGTTCTTTGTCATCCTGCGGAATTCGAAGGTGAAATCCGGCCAGAGCGTGGTGTTGTTACCGTGCTTGTCCAGGTACCAGCTGGCGCAGCCGCCGGTATTCCACACGCTCTTCACCAGTTTGCCCTGCAAATCCTTGTTGTAGGCGTCCTGCACCGCGCGCTTCACCTCGACGGTGCACAGGCCGAGGCGGTCGACGGTGGCCAGGGCGTCGGCGATGTAGTTGATCTGCGATTCGATCATGTACACCATCGAGGTGTGGCCGAGGCCGACATTCGGGCCGAGCAGGAAGAACATATTGGGGAAGTTGGCCACCGCCGAACCCTTGTAGCCCTGCTGGCCGATCTCGTCGAATACCTCCGCCAGCGTGCGGCCGTCCTTGCCCGTGATGGCGTTGTAGGTCGGTGAATCCGTGACGTGGAAGCCGGTCGCGACGATGAGTGCGTCGATCTCGCGCTCGGTGCCGTCCTTGGTGACGATGGAATTCGCGCGCACCTCGGCGATGCCATCGGTGACCACGTCCACATTCGGGCGGCCCAGCGCGGGGTAGTAGTCGTTGGAGATCAGCATGCGCTTGCAGCCGATCCGGAAGTTCGGGGTGACCTTCTCGCGCAGCTCCGGATCGCGGACCTCCAGCCGCAACTTGGCCTTGGCGATCAGTTCGAAGGCCTGCATCAGCGCCGGGACCTTGGCCAGGCCGACGACCTGGGTTTCGCGCGCGGCGTAAATGGCGGCCCGGGATAGTCGCTGGAAGCCCGGAATGTGTCGGAAGGCGAGACGCTCCGGCAGGGTGTACGGGCGGTCGATGCGCGGAAGCAGCCACGGCGCGGTGCGCTGGTAGACGTCCAGGTGCGCGACCCGCGGGGCGATGGACGGCACGATCTGGATGGCCGAGGCGCCGGTGCCGATGATGGCGACGCGCTTGCCGGTCAGATCGGCGTCGTGGTTCCAGCGGGCGGAGTGGAAGATCTCGCCCTCGAATTCGTTGATGCCCTTGATATCCGGGAGCGCGGGCTCGCACAGCGCGCCGACGGCGGACACCACGGTTTCGGCGGTGAAGCTGCCCCGGGTCGAATCGATATGCCACAGGTTGGTGGCGTTGTTCCAGCGGGCCGCGGTTACGTCGCAGTTGAACAGGTGCTTGTCGAGCACGTTGTATTCGCGCGCGACGCCCTGGATGTACTGCTGGATCTCGCCCTGCTTGGAGAACGAGCGCGACCAGTTCGGGTTCAGCGCGAAGGAGTACGAGTACAGGTGCGACGGCACATCGCAGGCCGCGCCAGGGTAGGTGTTGTCGCGCCAGGTGCCGCCGACATCGCTGCCGCGTTCCAGCACGAGGTAATCGTTGCGGCCCTGCTTGCTCAGCCGGATCGCCAGGCCCAGACCAGCGAAACCGCTGCCGATGATGATGGTCTTGACGTGGCGGTTGCCGACAGCTTTGTCTGTAACCTTGCGACTCATATAATCCAGACTACGATCCTATTGAGCATGAGTCAACAGTAATTGAGCAGTGTTCAGTAAGATGGCCCCGTGAGTAGTCGAGGCACCGGAGAAACGGTCAAGCGCACCCGGCTCAGCCCGGAAGAACGCCGTCTACAACTGATTACCCTGGGCGCGAAGATGCTCGGCGACCGCGCCATCGAAGACATCTCGATCACCGAAATCGCCGGGGCAGCCGGGATCTCCCGCGGACTGCTCTTCCACTACTTCCCCACCAAACAGGACTTCCAACTGGCGATAGTGCGCCACGCCAATGCCGAGCTACTCGAGCGCGTCGCCCCGGACCGCACCCTTGGGGTATTCGAGATGCTGCGCGATTCGATCGAGCGCTACATCGCCTACGTCGGTGAGAACCGCAATTCCTACGTCTCGCTGCTGCGCGGCCCGGCCAGCGTGAGCGCCGAGGTGCTCCCACTCGTCGACCAGACCCGCAACGCCATCATCGACCTCATCCTGACCGAAGTCCCCGTCGATATCCCGGACACCGACCGACCCCGCCTGACCCTCGCCATGCGCGGCTGGATCGCCTTCGTCGAGGAAACCACCCTCACCTGGCTCCGCCACGAAACCATCACCCGCGACCAACTGGTCGACCTCTTGGTCGAATCCCTACTCGCCCTGGCTCTTTCCCTGAACCCGGCACTGGCCGCCGCGCTACGCGGATGATCGAACGACAAGGCCATCGGCAAACGGACAACGGAACATCGGTGAGAGCGATCGAGCGGTGGATATCCTGATGTATGGGTCTGTCTCGTCGGCAGCTGTTGAGGGTGGGTACGGCTGGATCGGTTGCGGTGTTGGTGGGGGCGTCGGCGGCGAGTAGTGCGCGGTTTCGGGCGCCGCGATGGTTGGGGAATCCGTTCACGTTGGGGGTGGCTTCGGGGGATCCGCTGCCGGATGGAGTGGTGTTGTGGACGCGGCTGGCGCCGGATCCGTTGGCACCGGATGGGCTCGGGGGGATGGCGCAGCATCCGGTGACCGTCGATTACGAGGTTGCCCACGACGACCAGTTCCGGGATGTGGCGGCGCGGGGGAGCGCGCTCGCCACCCGCGAACTCGCACATACCGTGCATCCGGAGGTCGGGGGTCTCGAGCCGAATCGCTGGTACTTCTATCGCTTCCGCGCGGGTTCGGCGATTTCGCCGGTGGGTCGCACCCGAACGGCGCCACCATCCGGACAGCCAACCGCGCGAATGCGATTCGCGTTCGCGTCCTGTCAATCGTGGCCGTCCGGCTACTACACCGCCTATGAGCATATGAGTGCCGAAGACCTCGATCTCGTTGTGCACCTGGGGGATTACATCTACGAACGCGGCTGGAACCGCGGCCGTGCGGGGATGTCGGTGGAGCCCTATCTGGCCGCCGAAGCGGTCGACCTGCCCGGCTACCGACTGCGCTACGCCCAGGCCAAGGCCGAACAACCGCTGCGCGCCGCGCACGCGGCATTCCCCTGGCTGGTCACCATGGACGACCACGAGATCGACAACAACTGGTTCGCCGACCACCCCGGCCTCGGCCTCGACATCTACCGCATCCCCGCACTGTTCCGCCGCCGCAAAGCCGCCGCCTTCCAAGCGATGTACGAGCATCAGCCACTGCGCATCGCGGCCCTGCCGTCCGGCTCGACCATGCGCATCCATCGCCGCTACACCTTCGGCGACCTCGCCGACATCACCATGCTCGACACCCGGCAATACCGCACCGGCGGAGCCTGCGGCAACGGCAATATCGGCGACGACTGCCCCGGCCGACTCTCACCCGACCGCTCGATACTGGGTGCGCCGCAACGAGATTGGCTGCTCGACGGCCTGACCCGCTCCACCGCCCGCTGGCAGATCCTCGGCAACCAGGTGGCCATGGCCAAGTCCGACTACGACCCCGGCCCAGGCACCAATTTCGGCACCGACGCCTGGGACGCCTATGTGGCCGACCGCAACACCATCCTCGGCACCGCCGCCGACCGCGATATCCACAACCTCGTCGTCATCACCGGCGACCGCCACCACAACTACGCCGCCGACCTGCGCCCCGACTACGCCACTTCCGAATCTCCTGTCGTAGCAGCAGAATTCACCGGCACATCGATCACAACCGGTGGCGACGGCACCGATGTCAACCTCACCGGCCGCAACCTGCTGGTCGCCAACCCGGACATGAAATTCTTCAACTCGCAACGCGGATACGTCCGGGTCCAACTCGACCATTCCCTGTGGCGCACCGACTTCCGCGTCGTCCCCTACGTCCGCCGCCCCGGCGCCGCGATCCACACCCGCGCGAGTTTCGTTGTGCAGGACCGAATTCCAGGCGTCACCGCAGTCGACCACGCCGACCCCGGCAGCGCAGGGGGGCCACCGGCTCCGAGGTGAGAAAATGACGACGCCGGGCCGAATCCACAGCGTGGCTTCGGCCCGGCGTCGGGTCAGCGAGGAACTACGCGGTCGGCTCGAAGGCCTCGGCGACGATTTCGGCTTGTTCCACCGCGTGCACCTTCGACGAACCCGAGGAGGGGGCCGACATGGCGCGGCGGGAGATGCGGCGGAGCTTGGTGAAGCGCTCCGGGAGCAGCTCGGGCAGGTTCAGGCCGAAGAAGGGCCAGGCGCCCTGGTTGGCCGGTTCTTCCTGGACCCAGGCGATATCGGTCGCATTCGGGTAACCGGCCAGTGCCTCGTTGAGGCGGAACTTGGGCAGCGGGTAGAGCTGCTCGATGCGGACGATGGCGACATCCTCGCGCTTCTGCTTGGCCTTTTCGGCGACCAGCTCGTAGTAGAGCTTGCCGCTGGTCAGCAGGACGCGCTTGACCTTGTTGCGGTCGCCGATGCCCTGTTCGTAGGTGGGCTCGTCGAAGACCGAGCGGAACTTCGATTCGGTGAAGTCCTTCAGGTCCGAGACCACGGCCTTATTGCGCAGCATCGACTTCGGGGTGAAGACGATCAGCGGGCGGCGGATGCCGTCGAGCGCGTGGCGGCGCAGCAGGTGGAAATAGTTCGCCGGGGTGGACGGCACGGCGACCGTCATCGAACCCTCGGCGCACAGCTGCAGGAAGCGCTCGATGCGACCGGAGGTGTGGTCCGGGCCCTGACCCTCGTGACCGTGCGGCAGCAGCAGCACGACCTCCGAGAGCTGACCCCACTTGGCCTCACCGGAGGAGATGAATTCGTCGATGATGGACTGCGCGCCGTTGACGAAGTCACCGAACTGCGCCTCCCACAACACAAGTGCGTCCGGGTTGCCCAGCGAGTAGCCGTATTCGAAACCGACAGCGGCGTATTCGCTCAGCGCCGAGTCGTGCACCGCGAACCAACCCGGGTTGCTGCTGCCGATGTTGTGCAGCGGGGTGTATTCCTCGGCCGTCTTGCGGTCGATGATCACCGAGTGGCGCTGGGTGAAGGTGCCGCGACGCGAGTCCTGACCGGTCAGGCGCACCGCGCGACCCTCATCGATCAGCGTGCCGAAGGCGAGCAGTTCGGCGAAGGCCCAGTCGACCTTGCCCTCGTAGGCCATTTCGCGCCGCTTCTCCAGCACCGGCTTGACGCGCGGGTGCACATTGAAGCCGTCCGGCACGCCGAGGAAGGCGTCACCGATGCGCTGCAGCACGGCCTTGTCCACGGCCGTCACGACCGTCGCAGGCACCTGCTGGTCGTCCTCGACCGATTCACTCGGCTCCGGGGTGTACTTCTCCAGTTCCCTGACCTCGTTGAAGACCCGCTCCAGCTGACCCTGGTAGTCACGCAGCGCGTCCTCGGCCTCTTTCATGGAGATATCGCCACGACCGATCAGGCTCTCGGTGTATGCCTTGCGCACCGAGCGCTTGGTGTCGATGACGTCGTACATGTACGGCTGGGTCATCGACGGGTCGTCGCCCTCGTTGTGACCGCGACGCCGGTAGCAGATCATGTCGATCACGACGTCCTTGCGGAACTTCTGCCGGAAGTCCACCGCCAGGCGCGCCACCCAGTCGCAGGCCTCCGGGTCGTCACCGTTCACGTGGAAGATCGGCGCGCCGATGAACTTCGCGATGTCGGTGGAGTATTCGGTGGAGCGGCTGTTCTCCGGTGCGGTGGTGAAGCCGATCTGGTTGTTCACCACGATGTGGATGGTGCCGCCGACCCGGTAACCGCGCAGCCCCGACAGGTTCAACGTCTCCGCGACCACACCCTGACCCGCGAATGCGGCGTCACCGTGCAGCATCAGCGGCATGACCGAGAAGCCCTCGGGCCCGTCGCCCTTGTTCAGCAGGTCCTGCTTGGCGCGCACCAGACCCTCGAGCACCGGGTCGACCGCCTCCAGGTGCGAGGGGTTGGCGGTGAGCGAGACCTCGATCTCGTTGTCGCCGAACATCTGCAGGTAGGTGCCGCGCGCACCGAGGTGGTACTTCACGTCGCCGGAGCCGTGCGTGGCCGCCGGGTTCATATTGCCCTCGAACTCGGTGAAGATCTTCGAGTACGGCTTGCCGACGATATTGGCGAGCACATTGAGGCGACCGCGGTGCGGCATACCGATGACGACCTCGTCGAGCGAATGCTCGGCGGACTGGTCGATCACGGCGTCCATCATCGGGATGACGGCCTCGGCGCCCTCGAGCGAGAAGCGCTTCTGCCCGACGTATTTGGTCTGCAGGAAGGTCTCGAAGGCCTCCGCGGCGTTCAACCGGTTCAGGATGTACTTCTGCTGTGCGACAGTCGGCTTGACGTGCTTCTGCTCGACGCGCTCCTGAATCCACTGCAGCTGCTCGGTTTCCAGGATGTGGGTGTACTCCACACCGACGTGGCGGCAATAGGCATCGCGCAGTACCGAGAGCACATCGCGCAGCTTCATCCGCTCCTGGCCGTGGAAGCCCGCGACATCGAAGGTGCGGTCCAGGTCCCAGAGGGTGAGGCCGTGCTGGGTGACATCGAGGTCCGGGTGGCTGCGGAACTTGTCCTTGACCAGCCGCAGCGGATCGGTGTCGGCCATCAGGTGGCCGCGGTTGCGGTAGGCGGCGATCATCTCGAGCACGCGGGTGCTCTTGTCGACGCCGCGTTCCTTGACGTCCTTGCGCCAGCGCACCGGCTCGTAGGGCACGCCGAGGCCATGGAAGATCTCGTCGTAGAACTCGTCGCTGATCAGCAGGTTGTGGATGGTCCGAAGGAAGTCGCCGGATTCGGCTCCCTGGATGATGCGGTGGTCGTAGGTCGAGGTCAGGGTCATCAGCTTGCCGACGCCGAGCTCGTTGATGCGCTCGTCGCTCATGCCCTGGAATTCGGCCGGGTACTCCATCGCGCCCGCGCCGATGATCGCGCCCTGGCCCGGCATCAGCCGTGGCACCGAGTGCACGGTGCCGATGGTGCCCGGGTTGGTCAGCGAGATGGTGACGCCGGTGAAATCGTCGATGCCGAGTTTGCCGTCGCGGGCGCGGCGCACGATGTCCTCGTAGGCGGTGTGGAACTGCCCGAAGCTCATGGCCTCGCAGCCCTTGATGGCCGCGACGACCAGCGAGCGGTTGCCGTCTTTGCCCGCCAGGTCGATGGCGAGGCCGAGGTTGGTGTGCGCCGGGGTGATCGCGTTGGGCTTGCCGTCGATCTCGGCGAAGTGCCGGTTCAGATTCGGGAAGGACTTGACCGCCTGCACGATCGCGTAGCCGAGCAGGTGGGTGAAGGAGATCTTGCCGCCGCGGGTGCGGGCCAGATGGTTGTTGATGACCAGGCGGTTATCGATCATCAGCTTTGCCGGAATGGCGCGCACGCTGGTCGCGGTCGGGATCGCCAGCGACGCCGACATGTTCTTGACCACGGCGGCGGCCGGGCCGCGCAGCACCTTCGCTTCGTCGGTCGCGGTTTCCGCGGGCTTCGGCGCGCCCGAGGTGGGCGCGGCGTTCGAGGTCGGCGCGGGCGTCGTCTGCGGCGCGCGGGCGGTGGGCTT
>NZ_BDAZ01000078.1 GCF_001612725.1 Nocardia anaemiae NBRC 100462
CGCTGCTGCGCCAGCCCGAGGTTTCGGCCACCGCGGTGCTCGCGCACACCGACCCGAATCTGGGTGACCGGCTGGTCGCCTACGTGGTGCCCGAATCCGGTGAGCTCGACAGCGTGCGGCTGCAATCGGCATTGGCCGCCGAGCTGCCGTCCTACATGGTGCCGTCGGTCTTCCTCACCCTCGACGCGCTGCCGTTGAACGCCAACGGCAAGCTGGATCGAAAGGCATTGCCGGAGCCCACCTTCGAGAAGGCGGTCTTCCGCGCGCCGGTCACCCCGATCGAGGAGATCGTCGCGAACACCTTCGCCGAGGTGCTGCACCTCGGATCCGGAGACCGAGCACAGCGGCTCGGGCTGGATGACGACTTCTTCGCGTGGGGCGGCAACTCGCTGCTCGCGACGCAGGTCGCGGCCCGCCTCGGCGCGGCGCTGAACACCCGCGTTCCGGTGCGACTGCTGTTCGAGGCGCCGACCGTCGGCGCACTGGCCATCCGGGTGGAACAGCAGGCCGACGGGCGCGGACGGCACGCCCTGGTCGCCGGTCCACGGCCGGAACATATTCCGCTGTCGCTGGCCCAGCAGCGGATGTGGTTCCTCAACCGCTTCGACACCCAGTCCGCCGCCTACAACGTCCCCATCGCGGTGCGGTTGACCGGCGCGCTCGACGTGGCCGCACTGCGCGCCGCCATCGCGGATCTGGTGCGCAGGCACGAGGTCTTGCGCACCATCTACCCGGAGACAGAATCGGGTGCGGTGCAGCTGATTCTGCCGGTGGGACAGGCGATTCCGGAGCTGGACGTCCGGACGGTCACGCCAGACCAGGTCGAATCCGCCGTGGTCGAGTTGATTTCGGCGCCGTTCGATGTCACCGCCGAGGTGCCGGTGCGGGTGCGGTTGTTCGAGATCGACACCGAAAGCTCGGCTCCCGAGTACGTGATCGCGATGGTCGTGCACCATATCGCCGGTGACGGTTCCTCGATGGGGCCGCTGACCCGCGATCTGATGACGGCGTACGCGGCGCGCTCGGCGGGTGTCGCACCCAACTGGGCGCCGCTGGAAGTCCAGTACGCGGACTACAGCATCTGGCAGCGCGAACTGCTCGGCAGCGAGGACGATCCGGATTCGCTGATGTCCAAGCAGGTCGCCTACTGGCGGACCGCGCTGGCCGATCTGCCGGAGCAGCTGGACCTGCCCGCGGATCGCCCGCGGCCCGCGGTGCAGTCCTTCGCGGGTGGCACCGTCGAGGTGCGCATCGACGCCGATACCCACCGCGGTCTCAGCGGTGTGGCGCAGGCCGAGGGTGCGACGCTGTTCATGATCGTGCACACGGCGCTGGCCGTGCTGCTGTCCCGGCTGTCCGGCACGGACGACATCGCGATCGGTACGCCGATGGCGGGCCGGGGCGAGGCGGCGCTGAACGATCTGATCGGCACGTTCATCAATACCTTGGTGTTCCGTAGCCGGGTCGATTCGGCCGAGCCGTTCGCGGATCTGCTCAGGCGGCAGCGCGAAACCGACATCCAGGCGTTCGCCAATGCCGATGTGCCGTTCGAGCGGTTGGTGGAGGTGCTGAACCCGGCGCGGTCGCAGGCGCGGCATCCGCTGTTCCAGGTGGGTCTGTCGTTCCAGAACCTGGCCCAGACCACCCTGGAATTGCCGGATCTCACGGTCTCGGGTGTGGATTTCGATACCCACATCTCCCAGTTCGATCTGCACCTGATTCTCAGCGATCTGTACGACGAGTCCGGAGCTCCCGCTGGCATCGCCGGTGTGTTCACCTACGCCACCGACCTCTTCGACCGGAGCACGGTCGAAGGGTTCGCGGACCGGTTCACCAGGCTGCTGGGCGAGATCATCACCGCGCCGCGCGCGGCGGTCGGCGATCTCGAGCTGCTCACCGCGGTGGAGCGGGAACGGATGCTGGATGGCTGGAACGCCACCGCGCATCCGGTGGAACCCGAGCTGCTGCTCGACGGATACCGCCGCGCCGCCGCGGCGCACCCGGACGCTGTCGCGGTGGTATTCGAAGGTGCCGAACTGACCTACCGCGAATTCGACGAACGGGTGAACAAGCTTGCCCGCCTGTTGATTTCGCAGGGTGTAGGCGCCGAGTCGCTGGTCGGCCTCGCCGTGCGCCGGTCGTTGGATCTGGTTGTCGGCATGTACGCGATCGTCGCGGCCGGTGGCGCGTATGTGCCGCTGGATCCGGATCATCCGGCGGAGCGGATCGCGCACATCCTGGATACCGCGCAACCCGCGTGCGTGGTCACCACCGCGGCCGACGCGGTGCCGGTCCCCGCGGACATCCCGGTGCTCGAACTGGATTCGCTGGAGCTGGACGTGTTCTCCGCCGCTCCGATCGAACCCGGCGAGCTGCTGCGCCCGGTCACCCAGGACAACCCGGCTTACGTCATCTTCACCTCGGGTTCGACCGGTCGTCCGAAGGGCGTCGCGGTATCGCACGGGGCGATCAACAACCAGATCGAGTGGATGCTCGCGGAGTACCCGCTCGGTCCCGATGACGTGTACCTGCAGAAGACCGCGACCACATTCGACGTGTCGCTGTGGGGCTACTTCATGCCGCTGCGCGCGGGCGCGAAGCTGGTGGTCGCCACCCACGACGGCCATCGCGACCCGGCCTACGTTGCGGATGCCATTGCGGCGCACGGTGTTACCGTCACCGACTTCGTGCCGTCCATGTTGACGGTGTTCGCCGCCCAGCTGGACGCGGGTTCGCTGCCGACGCTGCGGGACGTATTCGTGATCGGTGAGGCGCTGCCGCCGGAAACGGTGACGGCGTGGCGGTCGGTTTCGGATGCGGTGCTGCACAACCTGTACGGGCCGACGGAGGCCGCGGTGTCGGTCACCTACTGGCCCGCGGGCGAGACGGATGTGCGCACCGTGCCGATCGGCTTGCCGCAGTGGAACACCCAGGTCTTCGTGCTGGATTCGCGGCTGCGGCCGGTGCCCGCCGGTGTGGCCGGTGAGCTCTACCTGGCCGGTGATCAGCTGGCCCGCGGTTACGTCGCACGGCCGGATCTGACCGCGGATCGTTTCGTGGCCAACCCGTTCGCGCCCGGTGCGCGGATGTACCGCACCGGCGACCTGGTGGTCTGGCGCGAACCCGCGGGTGCGGGTCATCGCCTGGAATACCTGGGGCGCACCGACTTCCAGGTGAAGTTCCGCGGTCAGCGGATCGAGCTCGGCGAGATCGAGACGGCGCTGCTGGCACATGCCGCGGTGAGTCAGGCGGTCGCGCTGGTGGCCGCGTCGGCGCTGGGCGATCAGTTGGTCGCGTATGTAGTTCCCGCGCCGGGCCAGTCGATCGACCAGCGGACACTGCTGGCCGAGGTGTCGCAGGTGCTTCCGGGCTATATGGTTCCGGCGGCCATCGTGGTGCTCGACGCCTTCCCGCTGAATTCCAGCGGCAAGCTCGACCGCAAGGCGCTGCCCGAACCGACCTTCACCACTCGCGAATTCCGTGCCCCGGCAACGCCGGTGGAGGAGATCGTGGCGGGCGTCTTCGGCGATGTGCTCGGTATCGAGCGCGTCGGCGCCGATGACGACTTCTTCGCCCTCGGCGGCAACTCGCTGGTGGCCACCCAGGTGGTCGGTCGGCTGAGTGCCGCGATCGGCGGCCGGGTGCCCGTGCGCGCGCTGTTCGAAGCGCCGACCGTGGCGGGCCTGGCGGTGAAGCTGGAGCAGCTGTCCGGTGTCGGCGAGCGGCGGCCACTGGTCGCCGGTGCGCGGCCGGATCCGGTGCCGTTGTCGCTGGCACAGCAGCGGATGTGGTTCCTGAACCGCTTCGACACCGAGTCTGCGGCCTACAACCTGCCCATCGCGGTCCGGTTGACCGGCGCGCTGGATGTCGACGCGCTGCGGGCGGCCATGGCCGATCTGGTCGGCAGGCACGAGATCCTGCGGACGGTGTACCCGGAGACCGCGGGTTCCCCCGCACAGGTGATTCTGCCGGTGGCGCAGGCTGTTCCGGCGCTGGAGCTGCGACCGATCGCGGCCGCCGAACTGGAATCCACCGTGATCGCGGTAATGGCGGCGCCGTTCGATGTCACGGCCGAGGTGCCGGTGCGGGTCGAGCTGTTCCAGGTGACCGACGCTCCCGCCGCTGTGTCCTCGGGTCACTCCGCAGGCTCCGCTCCTGCCCCGAACGAGTTCGTGCTGGTGCTCGTGGTGCACCACATCGCCGGTGACGGTTCGTCGATGGGCCCGCTGACCCGGGATCTGATGACGGCGTACGCGGCCCGCTCGGTCGGCGAATCCCCGACGTGGACGCCGCTGCCGGTGCAGTACGCGGACTACGCCATCTGGCAGCGCGAGCTGCTCGGCAGCGAGGACGATCCGGAATCGTTGGCGGCCAAGCAGATCGCCTACTGGCAGTCGGCCTTGGCCGATGTGCCGGACCAGCTGGATCTGCCCTCCGACCGTCCGCGTCCGGCCGTGCAGTCCTTCGCGGGCGGCAAGGTCGAGCTGAGCATCGACGCGGAAACGCACCGTGCGCTCGTCGCGCTGGCCCGGGCCGAGGGCGCGACGCTGTTCATGGTGGTGCACACCGCGTTCGCGGTGCTGCTCTCGCGGCTCTCGGGCACCGATGACATCGCGATCGGCACACCGATGGCCGGTCGCGGTGAGGCCGTGCTCGACGACCTGATCGGCATGTTCGTCAACACCCTGGTGTTCCGTACCCAGCTGGATCGCGGTGAGCCGTTCACCGAGCTGCTCGGGCGTCAGCGCGAAACCGATATCCAGGCGTTCGCGCATGCGGATGTGCCGTTCGAGCGGTTGGTCGAGGTGCTGAACCCGGTCCGGTCGCAGGCGCGTCATCCGCTGTTCCAGGTGGGTCTGTCGTTCCAGAACCTGGCGCGGACCACGCTGGAGCTGCCCGGACTGACGGTGGCCGGATTCGATATCGACACCCAGCTCTCGCAGTTCGATCTGCATCTGATCGTGGCGGACAGCTACGACGAGGACGGCACCGCGTCGGGTATGGGCGGCTATTTCACCTACGCCACCGACCTGTTCGACCCGGATACCGTCCGTGGCTTCGCCGATCGCTTCGCACGTGTGCTCGCCGAGATCATCGCGGCACCGCGCGCGGCCGTCGGCGATCTCGAGATCATGGCCGCGGATGAACGCCGCGAGCTTGTCTCCGGCCGGAATGCGACAGCGCGGCAGGTGGATTCGTCCGCGACGCTCGCCTCGCTGCTGGATCGAACCGTGGCGGCCACGCCGGATGCGGTGGCGCTGGTCGGCGACGACGGCACCGCCATAACCTATGGCGAACTCGGCTCCCGGGTGAATCAGCTTGCCCGGCACCTGATTTCGCTGGGTGTCGGACCGGAGGCGCGGGTGGCGCTCGCGCTGCGCCGCTCGGTGGACCTGGTGGTCGCGATGTACGCGGTCACCCAGGCCGGTGGCGCGTACGTGCCGCTGGATCCGGATCAGACCGGTGAGCGGACCGACTACATTCTCGAGACCGCTCGGCCACTGTGTGTCCTGACCAACGCCGACACCGATTTCCATACCTCGGTGACCGACGTCGTTCGGATGGACGCACTCGCGGACATCGCGGACGCGCCGATCGCCGACGCGGAACGGATCGCGCCATTGCGCGCCGCGAACACGGCGTACGTGATCTTCACCTCGGGTTCCACCGGTCGCCCCAAGGGTGTCGCGGTGCCGCATGCGGCGATCGTCAACCAGTTGCTGTGGAAGACCAGCGAATTCGGCCTCGGCGCCGAGGACGCGGTGCTGCTGAAGACGGCCGCGACCTTCGACCTGTCGGTGTGGGAATTCTGGTCGGCGGCGGTTTCCGGTGGCCGACTGGTCATCGCGTCCGCCGACGGACATCGCGATCCGAGCTACCTCAACACGCTGATGCGCGATAACGCCGTCACCACCCTGCATGTGGTGCCGTCGATGTTGGATGCCCTGCTGATCGAATCGGACGGACAGCTGCCCGAGTCGTTGCGCCGGGTGCTCGCCATCGGTGAGGCGCTGCCCGCGACGACCGCGCAGCGGTTCCGCGAGTCGAACGCGGCCACCCTGTTCAACCTCTACGGCCCGACCGAGGCCGCGGTCTCGATCACCAACCATGAGGTGACCGACGCGGATACTGTCTCCGTATCGATTGGTGTGCCGGAGTGGAACAGCCAGGTGTACGTGCTGGATGCGCGGTTGCGTCCGGTTCCGGTGGGTGTGTCGGGTGAGTTGTATCTGGCCGGTGCGCAGTTGGCGCGCGGTTACTTCGGACGCGTGGACCTGACCGCGGATCGCTTCGTGGCCGACCCGTTCGGCACCGGTGAGCGCATGTACCGCACCGGTGACCTGGTGGCCTGGAACAGCGATGGCGAGCTGGAGTATCGCGGTCGCACCGACTTCCAGGTGAAGATCCGCGGGTTCCGGATCGAGCTCGGTGAGATCGAGGCGGCCCTGCTGCGGCAGACCTCGATCAGCTCGGCCGCGGTGCTCGCGCATACCGATCCGGCACTCGGTGACCGCCTGGTCGCCTATGTGGTACCGACCACCGGCGAACTCGACAAGGGTGCGCTGCAGTCGGCGCTGGCCGCGGAACTGCCGTCCTACATGGTGCCGAGCGCCTTCCTGGCGCTGGACGCCTTGCCACTCAACGCGAATGGCAAGCTCGATCGAAAGGCCTTGCCGCAGCCCACCTTCGAACATGCCGCATTCCGCGCGCCGGTCACCCCGGTCGAGCAGATCGTGGCCGGTGTGTTCGCCGATGTGCTCGGCATCGAACGGATCGGCGCCGACGACGACTTCTTCGCACTCGGCGGTAACAGCATCCTGTCGATCCAGTTGGTATCGCGGGCGAAGGCGCTCGGTGTGGTGTTCTCCGTGCGCGACGTCTTCGATCGGCGCAGTGTCGCCGGACTCGCCGCCATCGCCAGCTCGGCCGCGGATCTGCGGCAGGCGACGATGGCCGAGCTGCCCGGCGGCGGCATCGGCGAGATCCCGCTGCCGCCGAGCATCGCCGCGGTGCTGGCGAACGGCGCGGCGTACCAGCGCTTCTCCTATGAGGCGGCGGTGGCACTGCCGAGCGAACTCGACGGGGATCGGCTGCGTGCGGCGGTCGCCGCTTTGGTCGACCGGCACGACGCGCTGCGCACTCGCTTGCGCTCGGTCGATGAGGGCTGGGAATTCGAAGCGCTCGACCGCGGCGCCATCGATATCGATGCGCTGGTGCGCGAGGTCGCCTTCGATACCGAGCTCGACGACGACTACGGCTACGACGAGCTGATGCGGCTGGCCGACAACGAACGCACGGCCGCCGCGGATCGCCTCGATCCGGCCAACGGTGTGATGGCACAGTTCGTGCGGTGCACCGCCGACCGGCTCGACGGCGGCAACTTCATGTTGGTCGTGGTGCACGGGTTCGCGGCCGATCCGAAGTCCCTCGGCATCCTGACCGGCGATCTGCTCGACCTGATCGCCGACGACCAGGTCGTCCTTCCGGAGGTCGGCACCTCGCTGCGGCGTTGGGCATACGGTCTGACCGAGCAGGCGAGCGGCCGCGCCGCGGAACTGCCGTTCTGGCAGGAGGTTTCGGCCACAACCGAGCCGCTGCTCGGCGCGCGCGCCTTCGATCCGGCGCTGGACACCGTCGCCACCACGCGACGGGTGCGCATCGAGGTGCCGACGGATATCTCCGAGGTACTGCTCACCACCGTTCCTGCGCGGTTCCACGGCAGGGTGCCGGACGGACTGCTGTCGGCATTGGCCATGGCGCTGGTGCGTTGGCGCGGCGAGGAGCACGGATCGGATGTGCTGATCCGGCTCGACGGTGACGGCCGGTCCGCGGTCAGCGGTGCCGAATTGTCGCGCACCGTGGGTGCTTTCACCGCCGTCTATCCGGCCCGGCTCGCGCTGGGCGGGATCGATCTGGCCGAGGCGTTCGACGGCGGCGATGCCGCTGGTGCGCTCATCAAGTCGGTGAAGGAACAGCTGCTCGAGGTGCCGGATCAAGGCGTCGGCCATGGTCTGCTGCGGCTGCCGCTGGTGGGTCAGGTCGGCTTCCGGTATCAGGGAGCGGCGATCAAGACCGAGCGGGATGCCACCATGCCCGCGAACGGGCCGCTGGATATCGCCGTCACCATCGGCGACGAGGACGACGGTCCGCGACTGCTGGCCACCTTCGAATTCCCGGTGGGCCTGCTGTCTCCCGAGCGGGTGCAGGAGTTGGCGGAGCTGTGGGTCGCCGCGCTCACCGCGCTGGCCGAGCACGCGCAGCGGCCGGACGCCGGTGGTCATACGCCGTCGGATCTGCCGCTGGTGCAGGTCGGCCAGGCCGATATCGAACTGTGGGAACAGACCTATCCGGGCCTCGATGATGTCTGGCCGGTCTCGCCGCTGCAGTCCGGTCTGCTCTTCCACGCGCTGATGACCACGGCGACTCTGGACGTCTACACCATCCAGGCCGTGGTGCGGCTGACCGGAACGGTGGATGCGGCGCGGTTGAACGCGGCCGCGCAGGCGATCCTGGATCGGTACCCGAATCTGCGCACCGCATTCGTCACCGACTCCACCGGTCAGGTCCGGCAGGTCGTGCTCGATCGGGTCGAAGTGCCTTGGCGCGTCGTCGATCTCACCGAACTGCCGGAGGCGGAGCGGGCCGAGGAACTGCGTCGTCGGATCGAGGCGGACCACGCCGAGCGCTTCGATATGTCCACCCCGCCGCTGGTGCGCTACACGCTGTTGCGCACCGCGGCCGAGGAGTGGTCGCTGGCGATCACCACGCACCACGTGCTGCTCGACGGCTGGTCGATGCCGCTGCTGATGCGTGATCTGTTGGTGCTCTACGCGACTCGTGGCGACCAGTCGGCACTGCCGCAGGTCTCCTCCTACCGCGACTTCCTGGACTGGCTCGCCACCCGCGATCAGGACGAGTCGTTGCGGGTCTGGGCCGATGCCTTCGACGGTGCCACCGAACCGACCGAATTGGCTACGCCCGCACGGACGGTCGAGACCTACGAGACCGCTAAACTGATCACCCAGATCGACGCCGACCGCACCCGTCAGCTGACCAAGCACTGCGCCGAACTCGGTATCACGGTCAACACTCTGGTGCAGGCGGCCTGGGGCATCCTGCTCGGCAGGCTCACCGGCCGCGCCGATGTGGTGTTCGGCGCCACCGTGTCGGGTCGGCCCGCCGAGCTGACCGGTGTGGAATCGATGGTCGGTCTGTTCATCAATACGCTCCCGGTGCGGGTGCGCATCGATGACCGCGCGACGATCGACGATCAGCTGAAGCGGTTGCAGCGCGACCAGGCCGAGCTGCTCGATCACCACTACGTCGGCCTGTCCGATATCCAGCGGGCCGCCGGAATCGCCTCGCACTTCGACACGCTGCTGGTGTTCGAGTCGTACCCGATCGATCGGGAGGCGATCGCCGCGGCGAGTTCGATCGACGGCATGTCGGTGACCGATGTCGGTGTGGACAGTGCGACGCACTACCCGCTCACTCTGCAGGTGACCGCGGAATCGACCCTCGAATTCACCTTCGAGTACCTCATCAGCCGGTTCAGCGCCGAAGAGGTGGAAACCCTGTCCACCAGGCTGATTCGGGTGCTGGACGCGCTCATCGGCGATCCGGCCGGGCTGGTCGGCGATATCGATATCCTCGATGCCGGTGAGCGGGCCCGCCTGCTCGTCGAATCCGGTATCGCGGCGACGGCGCCCGCGCCGGAGCCGGTGGGCCGGGTCGGTGCGCGCACGGTGTCGAAGGTGCTCGCCGAGGTGGTCGAGGCGGATCCCGAGGCGCCCGCACTGCTGGTGGACGGCGACGAAATCGCCTACCACGTGCTTGATCGGCGTTCCTCGCAGCTGGCCCGGGTGCTCATCGCGCACGGTGCCGGACCCGGCGATGTGGTGGCCCTTGCGCTGCCGCGTTCGGTGGATGCGGTGGTCGCGGTCTGGGCCATCCAGAAGGCCGGTGCCGCCTGCCTGTTCGCCGGTGATCTGTCCGCCGCCGAAATGGCCACCGCCGGAGCCGTTTTCGGTATCACGCTGGAACCGACCGATGGCCCGATCAACTGGCTGGTCCCGAGCGATCCGACGGTCCAGGCCGAATTGGCCGCGGCCGCGGCGCATCCGGTCTCCTACGCCGATCGGGTCCGCCCGCTCGCCGAGGAACACCCGGCCTTCGTGGTCCTCGCGGCCGACGGCACGGTACGCGCCTTCAGCCAGACCGAGGCGCTCGAGCAGGCCGAGCAGGTCCGCTCGGACTACGACATCGATTACGAGTCGACGACCTTTACCACCGCCGTCTCGGGCCGAGCCGCATTCCTGGAGTCCATGACGGCGGCCGTCGCCGGAGCGTTGTCGGTGCTCCCCGGCGCGGACGACATCGCCGACGACCTGGCCGACGGCGAGGTCACCCACTGGTTCGTCACCGTGGGCGAGTCGACCGACGCTGCGGACGAGGACGTGCGAATCGTGATCGTGGAGTAGTCGAGACCGCCTGGGCGGTACCGGTAAGGCAAGAGCCCCGCACCTCGAACAGATGGAGGTGCGGGGCTCTTGCCTTACCGGTCAGCTTCGAGGAAATCCGAGGTCGGATTCCCCGAGAAACGTGTACTCGCCTTCATTGGCTTCGAGCAGACGACCAGCGAAGGTCATAGCCTCGATAAGAGCCTGGACCGCATCCACACCGAAGATAGCCCGAGTCAACGGCTCCGCCTCCATGCCTTCGATCCGAACGGCGCACGAGTAGGAACCACCTTCGGACGGCTCGGGCTTCCCGAACGTGACGACCACGGGATCATCGCCCTTGCGAAGTTCGCGGGTCGCGATCGGTTCCCCAACCTCCCAGGTCATTGCCATTGCCGCATCCTATCCAGCTCCGCCGAGCGCGGCAGGCGTGTCTGGTCCGCCCGGCCCAGCGCATCATCGAGCCGAGAAATATCGTTACGCAACGTTTCCCTTCCAATAGCTGACCGGCCGGAGCCGATCAGTAGTCCTGTGATGCGTCGGATTTCATCCCGCCCGTGTCCTCGCATTCGATCCGTTCGCGGATTCCCCTGACGGACCGATTCTTCGGAATCCGTTCCGGCCATACGATTACGCCGACCGTCACCGCCAGCGGTAGCCCGATCGCGACAACCCAGCCGAGCGTGATCACGCCAGGTCTTGGAGGAGTCGCAGCACCGTGGCGCATGTCTCGGCGTCGGCAGGTTCGACAGGGTTGACGCGGTGACCCACGACGGCGGCCTCCGGAACCCGTTGCGGTAGTCCGCGATCGGCTGGAGTCCACAACTCCAGGTACACCCCTGGACTGTCGTTCTCGTCGCCGTAGTCGGCGACCTCCAACATCCCGCCTGGGAACACGAACAGTCTTGTGCGCCTGTCCATCGCTACTCCTGTAGTCCGGTATTGGTAGGCACCCCGCGACCGGTTGGCGTCACATGTCACGGGGGCCAGTTCAGACGTTAAGGAGGGGCCCAGCAGCAACGCTAGAAAGTTGCAAAGAGTTGCCCAGATTCGTCTATCAGGCAACAAAGGTCTGTGATTCCAGGGATCATGTACCCAGCACGAGAAACTTTGTGCACCAACTAGACAGGAGGCTTTGACATGGGCTTGAGGTTTCTTGGAAAGGGTGGCTCAGAGGTCACAGGATGCCCTTCCCTCTACGCCACCGACGACGGCTACCTAGCGCAGGGGTGGATCACCGACCGACCCGAAACTGTTGAGATACCTCATCTCCTACTCGGCTTCCTGGAGCCGGATACGTTCATCGGAGCCACGCTCACCGACACCGGTAGGGGCACCTTCACCCTTACCGGTCAACCTGTAACCGACGCTGAGACGCTGGGACAGCTAGACCTAGCCGACAACGAAACTGCTATCGAAGTACCGATATCACGGAGGACGTTTTACGGTGCAGCACCTTCGAAATGATTGGTCAACCTGGTTGGGCTTCTTCCACGGTTGTAAGGCTCGAGCATTTCATTTGGAGGTCAGAGATGCTTATGCCGTTCCACAGGAAAACGAACGCTTCCGCCGATTCCTCAACGGCGAGCCTCCGACGGTTGATGACTACAAGAACGATTGGGTTGCCCTCGTTCAAGATACAACCGCGCGGGGTGTGGAAATTAGCCGGGTGCGAGTTGTAACCATCCCCCACTCGGATTACCAGCGATGGCTATTGTCTGTCACCAAGGGCAATGTGGAGGCGGGCGAAGATATTCGTTACGTACCGCGCCATCTCGCCGGGGAGGTGCCACCCGATGATTGGTGGCTCATCGATAATGATCGGGTGGTGTTCAACCTTGTTGACGAGCAGGGCGCACAGGCAGAATGGGTCGCCGTCACTACTGACTCCCGAATAGTCGAATACTGCCATAGTGTGAAACAACGGCTTTGGGATTTGGCTACGCCATACGTCGAATATGTCGATAGCGACTACGGCCGACAGTGACAGGTGTTGACGACGCGCGGGAAGCTCTCGGGGCGCGGCTCCGGGAGCTTCGCCGCAGATCGGGTATCACCGGCAGGAGGCTCGCCTCTCTGTCTGGCTGGCACCCGTCGAAAGTCTCGAAGATCGAATATGGCCGGATCAAGCCGTCTGACTCCGATATTCGCGCATATTGTGATCATGCGAATGCAGCTGACCAACTCGAGGACCTGCTCGCGACCCTCTACAACATCGATACTGCTTATCTGGAGTGGCGGCGAATCCTTGCTACCGGAGTGAAGCGCAGACAGCAGAAATCTGTGAAGCTCGAAGCGGAGGCGAATAACCTCCGTGTCTATACCACTCAGGTAGTTCCTGGCCTCCTCCAGACCGCCGAATACGCTGAGTCCATCCTCAGGCGTCATGTCGAGTTCTATCGAGTGCCCGATGATGTGGAAGAAGGTGTTTCCAAGCGGATGGACCGGCAACGCATTCTTTATCAGCGTGAACACCGGTTTCACTTCCTGATCAGTGAGCAGTCGCTATTCACGACTGTTGGGAATGACGATGTGATGCGAGGGCAACTCGATAGGTTAGCATCAATCATCGGAATGCCCCGGATCACTATAGGTATCATTCCGGCTATTGCTGAAGCACTCATCGTTTCGAATAGCTTTGTCATGTTCGACAACCGCATGGTTATGGTTGAGAGCACAGCGGCAGAGCTGACAATCACTCAGCCGCGAGAAGTTGCGATCTACGGCCGGGCGTTCGATGTGCTTGCCGGTCAATCGGTTACAGGGGAGACAGCGCGGGAACTCATCCGGAGGGCGCTGGAAAGGCGGGCTAGATAGCCGTCGCAGTGCAGGGCCACGGCTATCACTCGTTCGCCGATCAGCCCATGGTCGAGACCCGATTGAACATCCGTCCGGCCATATCAGCGCCCACGATCCGGCCGCGTTCGTCGCGGGTGAAGAAACCGCGCTGGCCCTGCAGGCCGCCGCTGGTGACGATGTATTCGTCGCGCTCGCCGGGGAGCAGGCCGAGTCCGGCTGCCGGAAGGTCCGGGGGCAGTTCGATTTCCGAGGCCGCACGGATCTCGGGTTTGATTCCACAGGCGATCGTCAGGCCGGTCTCGTCGGTGCCGATGGTGAGTGTCATGGCGTCGATTTCGTAGTCGCCGATGAATTCCTCAGCGCGTGCCGGATCGAAGGGGAGTGGTTCGGGATCCCTATCGATCAACCCGAGGTAATGCTCGAGTGCCCAGCGCACCACGGCCTGGTTGAATTGGATGCCGTCGTCCGGGCCCGCGTTGGACATGACGGTAATGGCGAAGTTCCGCTCTGGCACGGTGACGAGTTCGGCGAATTGGCCGTTCGATGAGCCACCGTGGGCGGCGATTCGCACACCGTCCGTATCGCGCAGGAACCAGCAGATGCCGAAGGCGTCGCCGAGCGAGCTGCCATGCAACTCGACGGTCTGCTCCTTCATCCGTGCCAGCGTCTCGGCGGGCATCAGACGTTCACCGCTTTCGGCGCGGCCGTCGCCGAGTTGGAAACGCGCCCAGCGCAATTGGTCGGCAACCGACGACACGAGGCCGCCGCCCGGATTGTTGGCGCGGGTGTCCTTCCACTGGCTTGCGACCGACAGCGCGCCGTCCGCACCGCGATTGTGCCCGACCGCGAAGCGCCGAGTCATGATCTCGCTCAACAGATATCGACTGCGCGACAACCCGATCGGGTCGAGCAGCAACTGTGCGACCGCCTTCTCGAAGGTCAGCCCGGTCACCTTCTCGATGACCCGCCCCAGCAGGTTGTACCCGGCCTGCGAATAGGAAGCGCGAGCACCGACCGGCCCGATCAGCTCCAACTCGTTCATGCGCGCCACATATTCGGCCAGCGCGTCATCCCCGTCCCCGGTCTCGACGATCAGCCGAATCCCCAGCCCCGCAGTGTGATTGAGTAGATTGAACACCGTCATCTCGGCGGCGGCCGCCTCATCGCCCAGCACCAACTCCGGCACGTACCGCCGCACCGGCGCATCCAACTCGACCTTGCCCTCCGCGACCAGCCGCATCACCGCCGTCGCGGTGAACGTCTTACTCACCGACCCCAACACGAACATGGTGTCCCGATCCACCGGCACCGGACTCTCGATACTCGTCACCCCATGCGCGGCGAAAACCTCCCGCCCATCAACCCAAACCCCAACCGCCGCCCCCGGCACCCCGAACTTGCGAGCCGTGGCCTCGACGAATTCGGCCAGCGCAGTATCAGACATGTCATTCCCTTCCATCCGTGTTCGCCCGTGACGACAAGGTCTCTCGATCCGGTATCGCGTGCGTCCGGGGCTGAACAGAAGGATGCCCACCTCCGCTGACACGGCGCTGATACGAACAGCTCGGTATAGGCTCGCTGCAATGCACTGCATTTGATGCAGTGCACTAAACTTCATTCGAGTCGAAGAAGGTCGTTGTATCCCGTTCGGCGAGGTAGGAGGTGGCTACGATGGCAATGCCCATTCCCCGGTCCGACCGTTGGACCGCCGAGGACCTCGATCACATGCCCGAAGACGGATTACGATACGAGGTGCTGAATGGCCAGCTCGTCGTGAACGCTGCTCCCAAGCCTCGCCATCAATGGCTGATTCAATGGCTGGCCCGAGCACTTGCTGATACCGTGCCACCCGGCTACGTAGTGCTCGAGGGCGTTGGGGTGCTGATCGGCGACGACGAGCCGATTCCGGATGTCATGGTCGTTACTGGCCCGATCGACTGGGATGCGCGCGGAGTGCCCGCCGAGCAGGTCGAACTGGTGGTCGAAGTGGTGTCCAAATCCACCACGTTGCAGGACCGGATGGTCAAGCCTGTGCTATACGCGTCGGCCGGGATCCCGAACTACTGGCGCGTCGAGATCAACCCGTTCAAAGGCCAGCTCCTCAACGAAACCTTGCCTGTTCTCTTCGCTTATGCGCTAGGACCGGACGAAACCTACGAACCTACGCACCGGGTGGCAGCCGGAGACACTGCCACCCTGCGTAGTCCCTTCGAATTCACCGTCGATCCGGCGTCACTGATGCCCTGATCCAGACTTATCGCGGTCAGGTACGAACGCGAGCAGTTCAGCGACCGACCATTGGTCATCGGCATGGGCACCGAGTTTGCTGGCGACTACCCGTCCGTCGGGCGCGATGAGGAAGTCGCCGGGGAGGCCTAGGCGGCCGCCTTCGGGTTGCGTTGGGGGAGCGGGCTTTTCCTTGCGGAGGACAGCCAGGGTCGCTGTGGTGACGCCACGGATGATGGTGGGCCAGGCGCGGGGGTCGAGTAGTGCGCGGGGTTTGGCTTCGATGCCGAATTCGCGGTAGAGGGTTCGGGCCGGGTCGGCGATCAGGTCGAAGGGGAGGTCGCCTTCGTATTTGCGCAATTCGTCTGCGCTGGAATGGAATACGACGACCTCGCGGATATCGGCGGCGAGGATTTCGGCGTGCCGGGCCGCGAACGAGCGCAGGTGCAGGTTGCAGATGGGGCATCCGGCGAAGCGGCGGAACTGCAGATGGATCAGGCAATCCTGGTCCGGAATCCGAATAGTGCTGTCGGCGATGGTGACCAGCTCCCGGGCGGGCACCGTGGTCGGCAATGGCATGGAAACTCCTTTCGTAGGTGTACGACGTACGCCTACGACAAGTATGCGCGTACCTTGTACGCTGTCAACCCGTGCCCCGCCCTCGCTCGCTGACCAGCCCCGCCATCGCGGCCGCCGCCATCGCGGTGCTCGACCGCGACGGTCTGTCCGGCCTCACCATGCGCGCGGTCGCGAAGGAACTCCGCATCGCCACCATGGGGCTCTACCGCTACGTCGCCGACCGCGACGAACTCGAGCTGCTGGTCGTCGACCATCTCCTGGCAGACATCGACCTCACGCCACCGACTGCACCCGACTGGCGCGACCGCATCGCGGCCCTACTGGACCGCATGCGCACGACGGTCTCCGCCCACCCGGCAACGGTCCCGCTGGTCGTGCGCCACCGCCAGTCCGCCCCCAACAGCCTGCGCTGGATCGAAGCCACACTGACCGTGCTCACCGATGCGGGTTTCACCGGCGTCGGTCGAGTCCTGGCCCAGCGAACCCTCATGGCCTTCCTGCTCGGCCATCTCCAGAACGAGCACTACGGCCCACTCTCCGGCGCGGGCACCGCCGCGATGGCCGGACTGGCACCGGCCGACTATCCGGTACTCGTCGAAACCGCCGCCGACGCCCGAAATGTCGATGCCGAGACGGAATTCCGCCTCGGCATCGAAATTGTCCTGCGCGGCCTCGTGCCTAGATGAGCCCCGGAATGGACATGATCTCACCCATGATGCGGTGACCGGTATCGTTCAAATGCAGGCCGTCGCCGCTGTCCAGATCGGGTCGGATGAAGTCGGGATCGTTCGGATCCTCCACGGCGGCAGCCACATCGAACACCGCATCGAAAACGGTTGTGGTGCGCAGCCATTCGTTGATCTGATGGCGGACCACGCGGCCCTCGGCGACATTGAGGTCCGGATAGATGACACCGGCGAAGGGCCCGATGGTGTTGGCGTACACCGCGAGTCCGGCTGCATGCGCACGTCCGGCCAACTCCGTGAAACCGGCGATGAGCGCCTCGGCGGATGACGTGCTGTTGTCGAGGATCAAATCGTTGATACCGAAGTTCAGGACCACATGCGTCACACCGGGAACCGCGAGCACATCGCGGTCGAAACGGGCCAGGCCGTGTTCGCCGACCTGATCGGTCAGCAGTCGGGTCCCACCGATGCCTTGATTGAGAACCCAACCGCTGCTGAGGCGTTCGTTCAGGACGTCGACGGAACGATGGTTCGCACCCGAGGTCGATCCGACGCCTTCGAACCAGGAGTCGCCGAACGCGACAACGATCGGGCCATTCGCCGAGGTGAGCACGTCGACGCCGGTCACATAGAAGCGCGAGGTGGTCTCCTCGGCTTCGGTTAGCGCGAGTGCGGTGACCTGATCGCCAGCGGCCACGAAGCTGGGTTCCATCGGCAGCTGCGAAAACGGCGCCAGGCTAGTCTTTTCCGGCAGGTAAATGCTCAGCACCAGATCCGTACCGGCCGCTGTAGCGAAATCGACTGGGTCACTGACGATATCGGCCCCGGCGGGAATGACGACTTGTGCCTTGCCGTCGAAGCGCAGCTCGGTATCGGTCTCCGCGACGATCTCCACCCCCGACTTGCGCAGCGCGATGCGGGCCGCGCCGAGGCTCACCGGCGTCGAGCCGTAACGGTTCGTCAGCCGCACCCGCAGCTGCTCGCCGCCGCCAACCAGGTGCAGCACCTGACGCACCGTCTCATCGGCGAACCCGCGTGGCTCGGCGAAACGAATCCGCTCGGCAGGATCGACCAGCGTGGAACGGAAGCCAGCGACCCAGCGCGAAGAGGTAGTCATCGGAATCTCCATTTAGTTGCGGTGAGGAATATTGCGGTGACAACAATCTAGCGCATATGTTCCGCATGTCAACTATCCCCACGGCAACTATCTCGGCTAAGCTCGCAACCGTGGACGCAGAACTCTTCGACGACCCCAGGCTCACCACCATGGGCCTGCTCTACGAGGCGTACGAAGGCCTGACCCGAAAACTGGAACCCACCTGGAAGAAACACGGTCTGTCCGGGCTCGATGTCAATGCGCTTATGCGCCTGAGCCGCTCACCGGAGCGTCGCCTGCGAATGACCGATCTCGCCGCTCAGACCAACCTGTCCACCAGCGGCGTCACCCGGCTGGTCGACCGCCTGCAGCGCAACGGTTTCGTGCACCGCGAACTCGACTCGGTGGACCGCCGCAGCTCCTACGCCGTGCTCACCGCCACCGGTGCGACCCGCTTGGCCAGCGTCCTCCCGGATTACCTCGAGGTCATCGAGCGCTGGTTCACCGGCTTGCTTCCCCCAGACCAGCTCGACGCCTTTGTCGCCGGTCTACGCACCATTCGCGATCAGGTGAATCCAGAAGCCACCGCCCGCGAACCCGACTAGCCGTCGGCCTCGGTTGCTACGTTGCGCGACATGACGCCCTACCTCGAAGCCGCGGGCATGCATCCATCGAGCACGAGATCGAGGCCATCGCCGCCGCTTGTATGTGAGCGCTAGTCGATCGCCGCGGTGAGGCGATTGGTGAGTTCGCGGATGTGGGCGATCAGTTCGGGGGGTTCGTGGATTCGGCAGTCGAAGCCGAAAGTCGCTATGTAGATGGCGAGTTCGTCCAGGGAGTTGGACCCCGTGCGGAGTAGGCAGCTGTGTTCATCGATGGCCTCGATGACGCCGACGGTCGGCGCGATGCGTTCGGCGGCGACTTGGGCGGGCACAAACAGGGTGACGCGGGCGGCGTAGCGGTAGGGGGAAGTCGTTGTGCCGCTGGTGATGTAGTGGGCCAGATCGGCCTCGGGTGGTTCCCGCGGGGTGAAGCGCGGGCCGGTGGGAATGCGGGGGTGCACGCGGTCGACGCGATAGGTGCGCCAGTCCGCGCGGTCGATATCCCAGGCGATGAGGTACCAGTGCCGACCGGTGTGGACCAGGCGGTGCGGCTCGGTGGTGCGCAATGATGTTGTGCCGCCGTGCGTTCGGTAGTCGAAGCGCAGGCGGTGATTGTCGCGGATGGCACCGGCGATGGCAGTCAGCACATCGGGGTCGACGGTCGGTCCTGCGGAAGGCACTGTGACAGTGACCGATTGGAGCAGGCTGACCCGATGCCGCAACCTCGACGGCAAAACCTGCTCCAGTTTGGTGAGCGCGCGCAATGAGCTGTCCTCGATGCCCGCGATGGTGCCGCCCGCCGCGGTGCGCAACCTGACGGCGACGGCGACCGCCTCGTCATCGTCGAGCAGCAGCGGCGGCAGTTTCGCACCCGCGCCGAGACGGTAGCCCGCGACACCGGCGGTCGCATCGACCGGATAGCCGAGATTGCGCAACTTATCGATATCGCGGCGCACCGTGCGCACATCGACCTCGAGGCGTTCGGCGAGTTCGGTACCGGTCCAGTCGCGAGGCGTCTGCAAGAGCGAAAGCAATCGCAGCAGGCGCGCGGAGGTTTCCAACATGGTTGAAAGTCTGCCGCAAACCTAGGGCCAGGCCTGTCCTAGGCGGCTCATACCGTGGTTCACATGAGCCAAGAGATCACCCCATTCCGCATCGAAATCCCGCAGCAGCAGCTCGATGACCTGCGCAATCGTCTCGAGAATGCGCGCTGGCCCGCACCGCTGCCCGGCGACGGCTGGGACATCGGCGTGCCGACCGCCTGGCTGCGCGACCTGGTCGACTACTGGTGCACCGGCTACGACTGGCGCGCCGCCGAGGCCCAGCTCAACGCCTATCCGCAATTCACCACCGAAATCGACGGACAGCGCATCCACTTCCTGCACATCCGCTCGCCCGAGCCCGATGCCCTGCCGCTGCTGATGACGCACGGCTGGCCAGGTTCGGTCGTCGAATTCCTCGACGTGATCGGACCGCTCACCGACCCGCGCACGCACGGCGGCGATCCCGCCGACGCCTTCCACCTGGTCATTCCATCGCTACCGGGCTTCGGCTTCTCCGGCCCCGTCGCCGAGTCGGGCTGGACCAGCGCGAAGATCGGCGACACCTGGGCCCAACTCATGCGTCGCCTCGGCTACGAGCGCTATGGCACACAGGGCGGTGATATCGGTGCCGCGGTGAGTCCGGAGGTGGCCCGGAGCGCACCGAAAAATGTGGTGGGCGTCCACACCAACGGCGGCCCGGATCCGATTGCGACCCATCAGCTCTCCGAGGACGAGCTGGCCAGCCTGACCGATCTCGAACGCGACCGGATCGATCGCATCCAGGCATTCCTGCGCGAGGAAACCGGCTATATCGCGATTCAATCCACCCGCCCGCAGACCCTGGCCTACGGACTGGTCGATTCGCCGATCGGCCAGCTCGCCTGGATCATGGACAAATTCCGGGAATGGACCTATCCGCGAAACGTCGACCCGGACAAGATCATCGACCGCGACCGCCTGCTGACCAATGTGATGCTGTATTGGCTCAACGGGACCGCGGGTTCGGCCGCATTCGTCGGCTACGCGCAGCGCGCCGGGTGGGGTACGAACAAATCGATTTCCGGAGTGCCCACCGCGGCCATCGTTTTCGCCCAGGACGTCGGCATTCGGCGCTATTGCGAGACCCAGCACACCATGACCCGCTGGGTCGATGTGGATCGCGGCGGACATTTCGCCGCGCTGGAGGAGCCGGTGCTGCTGCTGGAAGACATTCGCGAGTTCTTCCGCGACCTGCGCTGAAAACGCCTGTTCCGGCATGTCGCGGCCGGAACAGGCCCACAATCAATGGCAGCAGGATGGTGGCAACGCAGGGGTGAGCGCCATGAGTGAGCCGAGAAGGATTACTCAGGAATATCGGGAAGAGTTCTGGCGGCGCTGCGGCTGGTCACCCGATCTGCCCGAGGGCGAGAGACGCCATATCGAGGAAATCTGGGATGACGAGTCCATCGATATGGCGGAGCTGTTCGGCTGGTAGCGCACGCTCAGGCGGTGAGTTCACCTGCCTGCCGCCAGGAGTCGCGTTCGGCGGCGAAGGCCGCGGTCTGTACCGCGCGGAATTCGTCGATGGATTCGGCGTTGTCGGAGAGGAACTTCCGATAGTCGGCGAGTGCGAACCAGCCGTCCTCGGCCCGCACCTCCACCTTGCCCGCCGCGAAATCGGCACGCAGGTCGAGGAGTTCACCGGCTTCGACCGGATACCAGTGGATTCGGTCGAAATACCGCAGCAGCCAGGGGGATTCGCCACTCACGTTGCCGGGGTGACGGTGGTTCCAGACTTGTGTTGTGCGGCCGACGAATTGGTAACCGCCGGGACCCTCCATCCCGTAGATGCACAGGTACGCGCCGCCGATGCCGACAGCATTTTCCGGGGTCCATGTGCGGGCCGGGTTGTACTTCGTGGTGACCAGTCGGTGCCGCGGATCGGTCGGGGTCGCGACCGGTGCGCCGAGATAGACATCGCCGAGACCGAGGACCAGGTATTCGGCCCCGAAGACGGTGTCGTAGACGTCCTGCACCGAAGCCAATCCGTTCACGCGCCGGATGAATTCGATATTCCACGGACACCAGGGCGCGTCCGCGCGCACACCGTGCATATAGCGGGTAATCGCCTCCCTCGTGGTCGGATCGTCCCAGGACAGCGGCAGATGTACGGTGCGGCTCGGTACCACGAGCCGGTCGGACGCGGGGATGTGCTGTTCGGCCTCGGCGAGCAGATCGAGCAGCGTGGACACCGGCATGACCGTCGGATCGACTCGGATCTGTAGCGAACGGACACCCGGTGTCAGTTCCGTCACGCCGCGCACACCGGCCTCGAGCAGGTGCTGATGCAGCGCGTGCACGCGGGCGCGCAGACCGAGGTCCAATGTCATGCTGCCGTATTCGACCAGGACGCCGTCATCTCCCTGACGGCGGTAGGTCACCCCGGTCTCGGCGTCGACATCGGTGCGGCGCAGTACACCGTCATCGCCATCGCCGCCGGGGGAGAGTACGGCGGGCCAGGCGGCGCGTCGGGCCGGACCGAGTTCTCGAACCGAGGCGGCGCGTTCGCTGCGGATCGGGACGAAGCGCACGGTGTCGCCGGGGGCGAGTTGGCCGAGTTTCCATCGGTCGGCGGCGACCACCGTGACCGGGCAGACGAAGCCACCGAGGCTGGGTCCGTCGGGGCCCAGCAGGATGGGTGTATCGCCGGTGAAGTCCAGTGCCCCAACGGAATACGGCGTGTCATGGATATTGGACGGGTGCAGTCCGGCCTCGCCGCCATCGGTTCTGGCCCATTCGGGTTTCGGTCCGATCAGCCGCACGCCGGTGCGATCGGAATTGAAATGCACCTCGTAGTCGGTACTGATAATGGTGTCGAAGTCCTTGCGGGTGAAGAACTCCGGTGCGCCGTGCGGGCCTTCGGTCACCGCCAATTCCCATCGGCGGGACAGGACCGGCTGCTCCTCCATCGGCACCGCGGCCGCCACCCACCCCTGATGCGGGCCGAGCGACAGCATTTCACCGGCACGCAACGTATTGCCCGCGCTGCCGCCGAATTTGCCGAGCGTGAATGTCGCTGTGCTACCAAGATATTCGGGCAACTGAATACCGCCCGCGATCAGCACATAGCAGCGCATGCCCGGTCCGCGCACCGCACCGATATCGAGCGTTGCGCCCGCCGGAACTCGCACCGTGCGCCACTGCTGGACGTGGATTCCGTTCACGGTGACATCGGTCGGTGCGCCGGTGACGCATACCCAGGTCGGCGCGGAAAACTTCAGCGCGGGACCGCCGAGTGTGCACTCGAGGCCAGCGGCGCCCTCGGGGTTGCCCAGTACGCGGTTGCCTAGTCGGAACGACAGATCGTCCATGGGTCCCGAAGGCGGAACTCCGACGTGCCAATACCCGATTCGTCCCGGCCAATCCTGCACCGTGGTGAGCATTCCCGGCCGTACCACCTGCGCAGTCTGCTGTGAACCTTCGGCGTGCGTGCCGTCGGCGGCTCGCGCGACTTCGCTGTATTCAACCGCTAGGTCGGCGACGGTCATCGGCTCACCACCATCCGCACGGGCGTGGGATCGAATCCGTTGCAGGGGTTATTGATCTGCGGGCAATTCGACACCAGGATCAACGTGTCGATCTCGGCGCGCAGTGTGACGCTCTTTCCCGGAGCCGACAATCCGTCGACAATCCCGAGGGTGCCATCGGCCTCGACCGGGACATTCATGAACCAGTTGATATTCGACACCAGATCACGCTTGCCCAAGCCCCATTTCAGCGCCTCGGTGAGGAAGTTCTCCACACAGGCGTGCTGGTGGCGGGTGTGCTGGCCGTAGCGCAGCGTATTGGACTCCTGGGAGCAGGCGCCCGCGATGGTGTCGTGGTTGGCGACCTCGTCGGCGAGCACGGTCATGAGTGCGGTGCCCGCATCGGTGCGCAGCACACTGCCGGTGCCGAGGAAGATATTGCGCTGTGCGGTGATGGTGGCCTGCGCGCTGTAGCGGTCGGTGTGGTCGGCGGCGGAGTAGAGCAGGCAGTCCACCGCCTGATTGCCGTGCAGATCGACAATCTCGAGGTGGTCGCCCGCGCGGACCACGGTCGACCATGGTGCGCATGCGGGCACGGTTTCGTCGAGCACGATGGTGCGGGTCGGTGCCGAGGTCATGCTCCTACCTCCAGAGTCGCGGCCGCCCAGGCCTGTTCGGTGTTCTCGACGGCTCGCAGATATTCCGGTTCCGAATTGTGCTGCTCGGCAAGCTCTTCCGGCGCGGACCAGGCGACCAGATCGAGATCGGTCACGGGTCGGTCATCGAGCGGGTGCGCGGCATCGGCGACGAGCAGCACCACTGGAAGATGGATGAGCAGGTCGATCGAGGAGCCCGCGGCCGCGCTGCCGATGGCGGTCAGCGCACCATCGGATTCGACACGGACACCGCGGAAGAAGGACACGGTCGGCGCGATATCCCGTGGCTCGAGTCCCTGCTTCGCGCCCGCGAGCCGCAGCAGCGCACGGCCTTCGGGCGTCGGGCCGCACAGGGCGTCATGTCGCCCAGAAGTGTCGGCGACGATCGTGGCCAGCACCCGGCCCTGATCGGAGAGCAGCGGATGTCCGGTACTGGGATAGGCCTGCCACGGCACCTTCACGGTGTCGGCGACATTGAGCCGCTCCCATGGTGCGTCGGCGCGAAGGAGCAAAACGTGCGCGCACGCGGCACCGTCGACATCACGCAATCGAACCCTTGTTCCCCGACCGAGTACGACATTCGCATACCCGCCAGCCGGAATACGCTGTGCAAAGGCGATCTTCGCCGCCGCCACGCCGTCGGGCAGCTGCGGCCCCACAATCTCGGCGGCGGCCGCTTGTGAGCGGGCGTGCGCCCGTGCCCCAGTGGTGGAGGCGGTGCTGGTCATTTATGTTCCTTTCGAGGTGATCGGTTGTTGGTGGCGGGCGGGTCTCCGCTGTGGCTGGTGGGTGCTTTCTGGGTAGGGGTGCCGGTGCTGCGCGGTCGGGCGTGGCGCAGTGCGCGGTGCGCGGCGGTTCGCCCCACCGCCGCGTACCGTCCTGGGCCGGACGTGCGGCGGCCTCTTCGGCCTTGCGCTGTGTCGGTCAGGCGGGTTGGACTGCGGGTTCGAGGCTTTCGGTCTTCAGCCCCGCGTTGACGATGCGGTGCACGACAACTCCGACGGCGACTACGCACAGCACGAAAAGCGGTGCGGCCCAGAGCATCCACCACCCACCACCGGTCGGTGTGTACACCTCGGCGCGCGGCCAGGCTAGATTCACCGCCATCGCTACGCCCCAGACGACGGCGAGTGCGTTGATCGGAATTCCGAAGCGGCCCAGGCGGAACAGCCCGGTATCGTCGCTGTCCCAGCCCCGGATCCGCCGCACCAGCAGCGGCACGGTGACCAGCAGATATGCCAGGTAGAGCGTCACGATGCAGACGCTGGCCAGGGTGGCGAAGATCGCCGCATTGCCGAGATTGAGTACCAGCAGGCCGATACCGAGCACGCCGATGATCACGGCGGGCAGCACCGGCGTGCCGAAGCGCGGATGCACCACGGCCAGGCGACGGGCGAAGGGCAACTTGCCGTCTCGTGCCATCGAGAACATCAGCCGCGAACCAGCGGTCTGAATTGCCAAGGTGCACACCATGATCGCCACCGCGACACAACCGAGCAGCACCGTGCCCGCCGGGCTGTCCAGCTTTGCGGTGAGCACATAGGCCAGGCCCTGCGAGCCCAACGAACCGTCATCCAGACTCGGCGCCGCCATCAGCGCACCCAGCAGTAGCAGTCCACCGCCGAGTGCGGAGACAGCGAGCGCGGTCAGAATGGTGCGCGGCGCGACCCGGCGCGGATTCTTGGTTTCCTCGGAAAGCTCTCCGGCCGAATCGAATCCGACCATCACATAGGCGGCCATCAGACCCGAGACGAGGAACGCCGCCCAATACGGTCCGGGTGCGGCCTGCTCGGTATGCAGCACCACGCCCGGCCCGCGCTCGGTGTGGGTGAAGAACAACGCGATGATCGCCAGCACGCCGATGATCTCTACCGTGACGCCGATCGAATTGATCCGCGCCATCAGATCGATGCCGATCACATTGATCACCGTGGTGAGCACCAGCAGGATGCTGCCGAGCAGTACCGCATTGGTGGCGCCGGAGGTCGAGGTGAGCGCGGCGTCGTCGCCGATGATCTGGAATCCGCTCCAGATCGATGGCAGTACCACCTGCAGCGCGATCGCCGCGGCAGCGGCAGTCACGATCTGTGCGATGACCATCATCCACCCGGCGAACCAGCCGACGACCTCGCCGCCGAGCCGACGCGACCACTGGTAGATACAGCCCGAAATCGGGTAGCGCGCGGCCAGTTCGGCGAAGTTCAGCGCAACCAGGAACTGTCCGACGAACACGATCGGCCAAGTCCAGAAAAATGCGGCTCCACCGAACGAATAACCGAAGCCGAAGAACTGGAAGATCGTGGTGAGGATCGAGACGAAGGAGAATCCGGCCGCGAATGAGGCGTAGCGGCCGAGCTTGCGGTGTAGCACCGGCTGATAGCCGAAGCCTGCCAGGTCGGCATTGTCCTGGTCGGCGGGCGGTGCGAGGGCGGGGGCGGGGGAATCGACTCTGGTGGCCATGGGGTTTCCTTCGCGAGCGGCCAATACCTATCGCATGACAGTTTTGCGTTCGCGATCGCGGTTTCGGTGTCCCTGGTGTATCGCTTCCGGGAACGCCGGTAACTTCTGCGTTGCCTTGATTTCTATCGAGTGACAGAAAACTCACACCGGGGCGTTCACGCTGGAAACATCAGACCGGTCTGATCGCTATGGCGACGGTCGGCCGCGTCGGAGGCGGTGTCAGAATGACGTCGTGGCAAATCTCGGTCCCGGCCGTCCCCGTCTCGACCAGCGTCCCCGGCGCGGTCGGACGCCACGCGCCGAGATCCTCGACGCCGCCGGAGAGCTGTTCACCACCAATGGCTATGCCAATACCTCGACGCGTGCCGTCGCCGATGCGGTCGGTATCCGGCAGGCCTCGCTCTACCACCACTTCGCCGCCAAGGACGACATCCTCGACGCGCTGCTCGCCGAAACCATCGCGGGCCCCTTGGATCTCGCCGAACGTCTACGCGAGGTTTCGGAGCCAGCGCACACCCGGTTATACGCGCTGGCCCGGTTCGACGTGCGCCAGCTGTGCGCATCGCACTGGAATCTCGGTGCGCTGTACCTACTTCCGGAATTGCGCACCGAACGCTTCGCCGCCTTTCGCCTGCGCCGCGACGAATTACGCAGGCACTACGAAACTTTGGCTGCCGCAGTCGCCGCTGAGGCGGGCGTGCCGGGGGCCGAGGCCCTGCCGTTCCGGCTGGTGGAGACGGTGATCAACATCCGCTCGGACGAGGGCAGCGCACCCGCCCACGCCGAACACACCATCCCCGACGCGATCATGCGCATGCTCGGATGGCGCGGTGATCTGGACAGCCTCCGTGCCGACGCGACCGCACTCCTGCGGCGTGCGGCCTGAAGCGCTTGCGCGCGGCGACTCTATCCTTTGCCGCGGGTGGCTTGGAATTCGAAGCCCCAGTTGTAGATGCGTGCGATTTCACGGACGCCGCCACCGGGATGCCCAGAGGGCGGCCTGATGAAGGTGCCGTCACGACGAACGATGAACTCGCCATTGACATTTTCGATATGGGCGAGGATCACATCGCGCGAATTGTCCTGGCAGCCACTGATGATCATCTCGATCGGCGGCGAGTTCAGCGGATACAACGTGGCGGTGGACTGCACGCCCTGGAAATTGTTCGCCCCTTCATAGATCGAGGCGAAGACCAGAATCCGGCGGAACTGCGCGGTGTAGTCGAGATTGATATCCAGATTCTCCCCGGTCGTGCTGCTGCCGGTCCGGTCGTCCTGGTCGAGCCGAATGAACGGCGGGCGATCCAGCGCGCCGAACGAACGGTCCAGGGCGCGAACGGATCCGATCCGCCCGTCGGCCAGTTCGAAGAAGCAGCACAGATCGAGATCGAGGGCATTGGCGCGCTTGCGACCGAACAGACCACCGCCACCGGTCTGCGCGGTGACCCAATTCAGGTTGACCCGCATGGTGCCGGAGGTGGCACCGTGTTTGGTCAGCGAGACCGTCGGCGCTTCCTTCGTCAGCGAAACCTTGCTGAGGTTCACCGGCGCGCCGGGAGCGGCGGTAGGCGGGCTGGACGCGGTCGGCGGCGTATAAGGCTGCGGCGGTTGATTCGGCGGGGGCGGTGGCTGATTCGGCGGCGCATAGGGCTGCGGCGTTTGGTTCGGTGGATAGGGGTTCTGCGACGTCGGGCTCGCCGGATACGGCTGCCCCTGATTCGGCGGATACCCGGGCGGTGCCGCAGGCGGATACAGCGCGGGTTCCCCGAATTGCTGCGGGGCGGGCGGTGTCCCGAATTGCTGCGGGGCGGGCGGTGCCCCGAATTGCTGCGGGCCGGGCGGCGGCGCGAACTGCTGTGGGCCGGGCGGCGGCGCGAACTGCTGTGGGCCGGGCGGCGGCGCGAACTGCTGCGACGCAGGTGGCGGCGTTTGCTGCTGCGGTGTGGGTGGTGTGTGGTGCTGCCGCGGTGTATGCGGCTGTGCGGGCGGCGTATAAGCAGCCGGTTGCGGCTGCGCCGCAGGAGCCTGCCCAGCCCCCGCATCATCAACCGAAATCCCGAAATCCGTAGCCAGCCCGGCCAATCCGGTCGCATACCCCTGACCAACCGCCCGGAACTTCCACGCCCCCTGCCGTCGATACAACTCCCCGAGCACGAACGCGGTCTCGGAAGTCGCCCCCGTGCTGTCGAACCGCGCCGCCTCCGCGCCGCTCACCGCATCGAGCACCCGCACATACAGCCCATGGAACTGCCCGAACGTGCCACCATCCGCGGATGCCGCGATGACAATCGTGTCGATCTGCGCTTCGACCTGCGCCAGATTCACCGACAAGGTATCGATGACCGTCGCTCCCGGTCGCTTACCTTCGTGCCGCACCGCGCCGGACGGATGAGTCGGCTGGTTATAGAAGACGAAGTCGTTGTCCGAGCGCACCTTCCCGGACACGAGTAACAGCGCGGAGGCATCCGCATCCGGAACCCCTTGACCTGACTGCCACCCCAGCTCGACGCGGACTGAAGACATCGGCACCGCGACATTGGCGCCCTTCATCATCGACACATCTGCCAAGGTATACGACCTGAGCGCGCCCTGTCTCGGTCACCGCGCGCCCGGGCTGTCAGCGGGTGGGCGGCGCGATCTGCCAATGTTGTTGCAGCGCACCGGCGATCTCCGGCAGCACTGTCACCGGTACGCGCTTGCGCCGCAGCATGGCCCGAATCTCGTTGACCTGCTCGCGTTTGCGCATGTCGTACGCCCCGGCGACCGGTCGTCGCACCGGTGGGATGGACAGCAGCACGAGTTCGCCGTGCCGCTCGTCGCCGCCGATCAGATCCAGCGCCAGCGACCAGCGGGCCCGCTCGTCGAGTGCGAACCGTCCGGCCACCACCCGCTCCCAGTCGATACTGGATTCCCGCCACGGCGTGCGCTGATAGATCGCCCCCTCGGTGAGCACGACGACATCGCGCCCGAACAGCGCGACAAGCAATGCGATTCCGGCCACCGCACCGGCCAGCAGACCGGTGAAGACCCGGTTGACCCCGAATCCCGCCACGATCGCAGCGCATACCAGCACGGTGATCGCGATTCCGAGCATCCCGTACAGCATCGCCCGCCGCGTCGGCACCACACCCGCGCGCACCATCGTCATCTCGACCTCCTGCATACCGCACCCCAACCTAGTCGGTCGGTTTACTGCTGGCTTCCCGATGCGGGTGGGTCCGGTATCAGGACGACAGCGCGACGGCCGCCTCGCCGGTGTAGACGAGGAACTGCAGACTCTGCTGGAAGTACAGCTGCACCGATTGCGCATCGTGGGTCTGATAGCCGATGGACAGGTCCTGGCCCAGCTGCAGATCGAAATCGCCGCCACGCGTGGTCAGCACGAACGCGCCGTCGATGGCCGGAGCCCAGATGATCTCGCCCTCCGGGATGAGTCGTTCGATATGGGTGCGGATCGGGTGGCCATGATCGGAGGTCTCGCTGACCGCCGTATACAGGTCCGCGCTCAACAGCACCGAATACGGCCCGTCGACACCGGCCAACCGCAATGCGCTCAGCGCTTGGGCGACGGCCTCCGGCACCAGTCGCGGATCGCTCGGCAGTGTGATCGGGGAATTCGACGAACTCGCCCGGATACCGGTGATATTCGCGGCCTGATAGCCCTCGAAGATGGCCCGGTCCTCGGCGAAGGCGATCTTGCGCGCCGCCTCCTTGACCGCGTCCAGATCGGTGTCCTGCGCGCCGCGCTCGACATCGTCGAGTTCCTCGCGCGACAACGTGAACGGCACCCGCAACTCGACCAGCGGCGCGACCACCCGTTGCCGGGCCTGCACACCCTCATCCGGTGCGGTGATGACGGTGGTGCGGCCGAGGCCGACCGCGGAGTAGTCGGTGCCGTGCGGTCCGGACAGATCGACCACCCGGCGACCGGCGATATGACGTTTGAAGGTGCGCGTCGCCTCTTGCTCGATGGCGGTCCATGCCTCGGCGGTGATCGGCGCGAGTTCGCGATGGAGGTTGTTCATGATTGCATGCTCCTTTTCAACGTGCCGATACCCAGAGAACCGTTACTGCCAACACCATTCGGCGATAAAGATTCCTCGAGCGCTGTCGCGGCGACCTCGGGTGCGTCGGGGAGGTCGTCGAAGAAGTCCAGTGACGGTGCGAAGAACAGCGTGCCGGTCACCGCGATGGAGAAGTCCAGGATCCGGTCATAGGCAGCATCCTCCGTTCCGATGAACATCCGGGACAGCATGGTTTCGGTGACGCTCGGCGTGGCCGCGTAGGCGACGTAATAGGTGCCGAATTCGCCGTCCTTGATGCTGCCGAAAGGCATATTGGCGCGCAGGATCTTTCGCTCGTTGCCCTCGTCGTCGGTGACGGTGTTCACCGCGACATGCGAATTCGCGGGTTTATCCGCATCGGAGAGCTCGAAATCGTCGAGCTTGGTGCGTCCGATCACCCGCTCCTGCTCCTCGACCGACAGCGCCCGCCACTGCGCCATGGTGTGCAGATACTTCTGCACGACGACATAGCTGCCGCCCGCGAAGTCCGGATCCTCGTCCCCGACGAACGCCGTGCTGACGGCCGCGGCGCCCTCCGGATTCTCCGTGCCGTCCACGAAGCCGAGCAGATCGCGCTGCTCGAAATACCGGAATCCGACGGTCTGATCGACGATGGTGACCGCGCCGTCGAGCCGGTCGGCGATGGTCATCGCCAATTCGAAGCAGGCGTCCTGGAATTCGGACTTGATGTGGAACAGCAGATCGCCCGGCGTGCTCGGGGCGCTGTGGTGCTGGCCGACGAATTCGGGCAGCACATGCAGTTCGGCCGGTCGCGGGCCCGCGAAAAGGCGATCCCAGGCGTCGGAACCGATCGATGCGACGCAGGTGAGTCCGGCGCCGGGCAGCCGAAAACCGACCGAACGACGTAACCCGGGAAGATCGGCGAGCAGGTCGCGCACCGCCGCCTCGCCACCCTCGTCGATCGTGGCGACGAGGAAGATCGCGGCTGGTGTGAGCGGTTCGAGGATCGGCTGCGGCTCACCCATGCGCTCCACCCTAGAGGGCGGCACCGACAATCCGGCCGAGCGGGGCGCCCCGTCCGCTACGACTTGGCGACCGTCAACAGGAATGCGACGTCGTCGACGGCCTTGACGCTATGCCGCGCCTTGGGCACGACCAGCAGGTCTCCGGCCGATCCCTTCCATTCGTTGGCGCCGCTGATCAAGGTGAGTGTGCCGCTGAGCACCAGCAGGGTGGATTCGCCCGCATTGTCGTGTTCGGCCAGGCTCTGGCCCGCCGACAGACCGACCACGGTCTGCCGCAGCGCATTGGCATGACCGCCGTAGATGGTTTGCGAACTGCGCCCGCTCGTGGCGGTGCTGGCCAACTTGAGCTGTTGGCGCGCGACCGCAGTCAGCGATTTCTTGTCCATAGACCACCTTCCGCAGATGCAATCAGCCGGATCAGGGCTGGTGACACGGGCTGATATCGAGGAGTATGCCCGACCGACGGGTGACGTGTGTCCGGTTTGGTCGCCGCGACGGTATGCGGCGTGTTCGCCGCCGGTCGGTGCGTGAACCGTGTTGCGCGGTCCCGAATGCGTGATGCGGAAGATTTGCCGATTGGTGGCTTACTTACGGGTGTAGCGACGAATCCGGAAGCGCAGGCCCGACTTCGACTCGTGCCACGGCTCGGTGTCGTCGGCATGCCATTCGGCGGCGATGGCGGGTGCATAAGCGTCACCGTCGACCACGGTGTCCACCTCGGTGACGAGCAGGTCGGTCGCGAAATCCATAGCGGCTCGATAGATTTCGCCGCCGCCGATGATCCAGACGTCCTCCGGTGCCGTCACGGCGAGCGCGTCGGACAGCGATGCCGCGCGTTCGGCGCCCACGCCCGACCAGTCGGGCTGTCGGGTGACCACGATATTGCGGCGACCGTCGAGCGGGCGGAATCTGGGCGGCAGGGAATCCCAGGTACGACGGCCCATGATGACCGGATGACCCATGGTGACGGCCTTGAAATTCGCCATGTCCTCGGGCACGCGCCAGGGGATGGTGTTCTCCAAGCCGATCACGCCGTCCGGAGTCTGCGCCCAGATCAGCCCGATGGTGCGGTCCGGCCTACGCGATGGCGCATTCATACCGCAACCGGCGCCTTGATCGCCGGATGGTGTTGGTAGCCGACCACTTCCACATCTTCGTAGGCGTAATCGAACAGCGTCGGCGCGGGCCGCAGTTTCAATGTGGGGAAGGGATAGGGCTGCCTGCTCAGCTGCTCGGTGACCTGCTCGAGGTGGTTGTCGTAGATATGGCAATCGCCGCCGGTCCAGATGAAATCACCGGGTTCCAGCTCGGTCTGCTGGGCGACCATGTGCGTGAGCAGGGCATAGCTGGCGATATTGAACGGCACGCCGAGGAACAGGTCCGCACTGCGCTGGTAGAGCTGGCATGACAGCTTGCCGTCGGCCACATAGAACTGGAAGAACGCGTGGCACGGCGCCAAAGCCATCTTGTCGAGGTCGGCCACATTCCAGGCCGAGACGATGATGCGCCGGGAATCCGGATTGGTGCGCAGGGTGTGCAGCACCTCGGCGATCTGGTCGATGTGGGTGCCGTTGGGGGTGGGCCATGATCGCCACTGCACGCCGTAGACCGGGCCGAGTTCGCCGTGCCGATCCGCCCATTCATCCCAGATGGTGACGCCGTGTTCGTGTAGCCAGGCCACATTCGAATCGCCGCGCAGGAACCACAGCAATTCGTAGATGATCGACTTCAGATGCACCTTTTTGGTGGTGATCAGTGGAAAGCCCGCGCCGAGGTCGTAGCGCAGCTGATGGCCGAAGATGCTGCGGGTGCCGGTGCCGGTGCGATCCGCCTTGGCGGTACCGGACTCCAGGACCAGTCGCAATAGGTCCTCGTACTGGGTATCAGCATTGTTGGCCACGCCTGGCGAGCTTACCCATGTCCTGCCTGGCAAGCTCGAGCCATGCGCAAGCTCTACGTGATCGGCATCGGTGCCGGGGATCCGGATCAGGTGACGGTCCAGGCGATCAAGGCAATGCGGCAGGTAGAGGTGTTTTTCATGATCGGCAAGGGGGCCGAGAAGCAGGAGTTGGTCGACGTGCGCACGTCGATCCTGACCGAACACCTCGATCACCCCTACCGCATCGTGGAGATCGCCGATCCGCCGCGCGAGCGGGATCCCGCCGATTATCGCGGCGTTGTCGAGGATTGGCACGATCGCCGTTCGGCCCTGCTGGCGGATGCGTTCGCGCAGGTCGATGGGGTCGGTGGCATTCTCGTCTGGGGTGATCCGTCGCTCTACGACAGCACGCTGCGCATGATCGAACGGGTGCTGGATCGCGGTGCCGAGAGCTTCGATTACGAGGTGATTCCGGGGGTCACCAGCGCGCAGGCCTTGGCGGCTCGGCACCGGATGGTGCTGCATCGCATCGGCGAGCCGGTGCACATCACCACCGGGCGGCGACTGCGCGAAGACGGGCTCAGCGGCTCGACACTGGTGATGCTGGACGGTGACTGTTCGTTCACGGAAGTGCCCGGCGATGACGTGCACATCTGGTGGGGCGCGTATCTGGGGATGCCCGACGAGACGTTGATCGAGGGGCCGCTGCGTGCGGTCGAGCAGGAGATCGTCGAGCGGCGCACTCGGTTGCGCGCCGAAAAGGGTTGGATCTTCGACGTTTATCTCCTGCGCCCGGGTTCCTGAAGCGAGACCGCCTTCACGGTGGCAAGGACAGGTGTTGTTTCCAAGTTGTGGATGGCATCGAACGCGCCGAGACCCTGGGTGAGGTAGTCGTGCAGGGCCTCGGTATCAGAGCACAAGGCCTGGGCGACAAGGTTTGTCGGGCCGGTGGTGGCGGCGACGAAGGCCAACTCGTCGTGCTCGGCGAGCGCGGTCGCGACCCGGTCGAGCTGCGATGGTGCCACCGACATCCACAGCAGCGCTTGGGTTGTGGCGCCGAAGTGCGCGGCATCGAGTTCGACATCGAAGAATATCGCCTGTGCCGCTTGTAGTTCCGTGAGTCGTCGGGTGACGGTGGCTTGAGACCAGCCGGTCGCGGCGGCGAGTTGGGCCAAGGTCGCTCGGCCGTCCTTTTGCAGGGCGCGCAGCAGCGCGGCATCGGTGTCGGCGAGGTCACGACGGGGTGCTCGGTGCCTCGCGGTCGCGGTGCCGCCGCCGGATCCGCTGACTGGTCCCGTGGTCGGCTCCAGTTGTTTTCGCTGGTGTTCGTTCAGTGCGGTGATGTGGCCGCGCCATGCGGTCGGTCCGCCGAGGTAGGTGTGCAGAACATAGTGCGCGGAGACGGCGGTGATGCCCGCGGCCCGGGGAAGGTCGCGCAGCAATATCGAGCGGGACGCGTCACCGCGCGGAATATTCACTACCAGAAGGATTTCCGTGCCGCCGGAGAGGAGTTTGACCCATGACGTGTCGGGACGGCGCGCCAGTGAGTTCGCGAGGTTCTGGCCACTGGCCGTCGTGGTGGTGAGGCGCACGAGCCACTGGGTGTGTCCGGCGTGGGTCGGATCGGGGAGGCCGACCACGCGCAGTCCGGCCGTGGCGCGCAGGCGTTGGTAGCGGCGGGTGACGGTTTGCGTCGAGACATCCAGGACCGCCGCGATCTTGCGGAACGGTGCACGGCCGTCGATGTGCAAGCCATGGATCAGGCCGCGGTCTACGTCATCGAGCATGGAAACATCTTTCATATTCGCCATGAATATGGAAATTATCTGCTGATCTTCGACGGTTGATGGTGCATTTCGCCGTGCCTGCCGAAGGTGGACTTCGCCCCGGGCCGCTCGGCCCGGCGAATCGAAGGAGAAGTCGATGATCCTGGTGACGGGAGCGACCGGCACGGTAGGCCGCGAGTTGGTCGGTCAGTTGGTGGCGCAAGGTGTTCCGATCCGGGCGGTGACGCGGCGGCCCGAGCTCGCCGGACTGCCCGACGGTATCGAGGTGGTGCGGGCGGACCTGGGTGATCCGGACACCCTCACGGATGCGATGCGTGGTGTCGATCGCGTGTTCCTGTTGTCCAGTGGACCCGAAATCCCCACGCACGACGCGAATCTCGCGCAGGCGGCGGCCCATGCTGGCGTGGCGCACATCGTCAAGTTGTCATCCGGACGCACCGGTGACGACACCGCGACCGATCCGATACCCACCTGGCATCGTGCCGGAGAACAGGCGGTCCGGGACAGCGGAGTCCCATGGACGATGCTGCGCCCCTTGGGTTTCATGGCAAATGCGCTGCACTGGGCCGGTTCGATTCGCGATCACGGCGCGGTCTACGCCCCTTTCGGCCAGGGCCGCATCGCCGTGATCGACCCGCACGACATCGCCGCCGTCGCCGCGACAGCACTCACCACCGAAGGCCATGAGGGCGAGATCTACACGTTGAGCGGCCCACAGCCGCTATCCCCCGGCGAGCAGACCGACATCCTCGCCGACGTCCTTGGCCGCCCACTGCGGTACGTCGAAGTGGAACCCGCCGCCGCTCGCCAGTCGATCATCGACCACGGAGTTCCCGACGAGATGGCCGACGCGATCATGGCCCTGCGCGCCACCGCCCTGGAGGCGTTCACCTCGGTCGTACACCCCACCGTCGAGCGCCTCACCGCAATCCCACCCCGCCCCTTCCACACCTGGGCCGAAAACCACCGCACCCACTTCACCTCCGCAGCCGTCGCCTAGCACTCGCTCTTGCGCGTCCGAGCGCCCCTGCATCACGCGCCGATCCTCATTGCCTGCTCGCTGCGCCGCCGAGCGACCGGCGATCAAGATCAGGTGGAATCCATGGCGGCATCGCCCGAGAAGGCCCGCCACCGGTTCCACCTGATCTTGGTCCGCCCGTGTGCGTGAACTGCGTGGATGTCGGTGGGGCCGGGTAGCCTGAGGATCGTGCCCGAGCTACCGGAAGTGGAGGCGTTGGCGCAGTTCCTGCGGGAGCACGCGGTCGGCGCCGTGGTGGGGCGTGTCGATGTGGCGGCCTTGAGTGCGGTCAAGACGTTCGATCCGCCGGTTACGGCGCTGTCCGGGCGTGATGTGACCGGGGCTGGGCGGTGGGGGAAATTCCTGGGGATGGAGTGCGACGGGCTCTGGTTGATCACCCATCTGTCGCGCGGCGGATGGTTGCGGTGGATCGATGAGCCGAGTCAGACACCGCCGAAACCGGGCGGCAAGAGCCCGCTCGCGCTGCGGGTTCATTTCTTCACGCCCGAGGGCATGACCCCCGCATTCGACCTGACCGAGGCGGGCACCAAGAAACGGCTCGCGGTGTACATCGTCGACGATCCGAAACTCGTCCCCGGCATCGCGCGCCTCGGCCCGGACGCACTCGAGGTGACCGAGGAACAATTCGGCGAGATCATGCACGGCGCGTCGCAACGCATCAAGACCGCGATCGTCGACCAGTCCCTGCTGGCCGGAATCGGCAATGCCTACTCCGACGAGATCCTGCACACCGCCAAGATCTCGCCCTTCGCCAATACCAAAACCATGTCGGCGGAGACCATTTCGGTGCTGTACGACGCCATGCGCTCGGTGCTCACGGACGCCGTGCAGCGCTCGGTCGGCCAGGCCGCCGCCCGCCTCAAGGGCGAAAAGCGTTCCGGCATGCGGGTACACGCCCGCACCGGCCTGCCGTGCCCGGTCTGCGGCGACACCGTCCGCGAGGTCTCCTACGCCGAGCGCTCGTTCCAGTACTGCCCGACCTGCCAGACCGGCGGAAAGGTACTCGCCGACCGCCGCATGTCCCGACTGCTGAAGTAGGTCAGATCAAGGTCGGTACCCGGATTCCTTGCCAGGCAATGCGTTTGGCCTTGTCCGGATCGTTCTCCAACCGGGTGATCTCATCGATGATCAGCGTGGTGCGCCGGTCCTCGGTATAGGCGGGCCAGGAGGGGAGTGGTCGCCCGGTCCGCGCGAATGCCAGCCAATTGTCCTGGAACTGGCGGGTAACCGCCAGCAGCCCACGCCGCCCGCCCGCCGCGGTGAAGGTCCGGCCGATCGGCGAATTGGCCGCACCGAAGACCGGGATCAGCTCCGTGGCATGGGTCGCGCCGATTCCGGCGAGACGCAATGCGCGCGGGGCGAAGTCGTAACGGTAGGAATAGGTCGGTGCGTAGCGACTATGCCCCGCCGCGACGGTGACCGATGGTCGCCAGAACACGTAATCACCACCGGCACGAACGGCGGCCTTCGCATCCGGATAGCCGGGGTAGGCCGCGATGATGCGGGATTCGAGTTCCGCGCCACCGTCTCGGGTGAGCAGGGCATGCAGGCGTCCCGGGGTGGTCGGCAGTTCGTCGGCGAACTTCGCGAACAATGTGCCCTCATCGCGATTGGTGCCGATGATGAGCGGAACCTTGTGTGCGGCACCGCTGGTGATCGCATCGATCGGTGACTGCGGTAGGTAGTCGCCGTCCACGACCGGCGCGATCGGGAACAGTCCGGGACGCTCCCGCAGCACCTTATTGCTGGTCTTGTCGACCGCGTGCCGAATGTCATTGGCACCGGCAGTGATCAGTGCCTTGGCCGCGGTATCGGGTGTGGCGCCGAGCGCGTCGATACATCGGCGGGCGAAGGCGCGACCGTCCTCGGCACTCATACCCCAATCGGCGGGCGGGCTCTGGGCGATGCCGCGATGGAACAGTCCCTTTGCCGCGGGTGTGGCCAGTAGCGTGAGTACCGCATGGGCACCGGCGGATTCACCGAAGATGGTGACATTGTCGGGGTCTCCGCCGAATGCAGCGATATTGCGCTGCACCCATTCCAGTGCCGCGACCTGATCACGCAGTCCGAGGTTGCTGTCGAAAGGTCGTTCGGGCGTGCTGAATTCACTGAAATCGACATAGCCGAACGCGCCGAGCCGGTAGTTCAGCGACACCACGATCACGTCGCCGCCGACCACTAGTCGCGCACCGGAATACAGACCGAGTGCCGACGTGCCGATCAGATATCCGCCGCCGTGAATGAATACCAGTACCGGCCGGGGTTTCGACGAGGGTTCGATCGGTGCGACGACATTGAGTGTCAGTGCGTCTTCACTGGTCGGCTGATACCGGCGCGGCCCGATCCTGGCACCGGACCGATGCTGCATTGCGGCGAACCCGAATGCGGTTGCCTCGCGCACCCCGGTCCACGGCGCCACCGGCTCCGGTGCGCGAAATCGCAGATCGCCGACCGGTGGTGCGGCATAGGGTAGGGAACGCCAGCGCAGCACACGACGGCCGCGGTAACCGCGGACAACTCCGTCGGCGGTCGTGATATCGGACATCTTTCCGATGGTAACTACGAGCGGCGGGCCTCCAACAGACGCAGCCACAGCTCACTCACCGTCGGGTAGGCAGGCACCGCGTGCCATAGCGCCGCCAGCGGCACTTTCCCGACCACGGCAACGGTCGCCGCGTGAATCAGTTCGCCGACCTCGGGTCCGACGAAAGTGGCGCCGAGCAGCGTATCGGTGGCTGTATCGATGACGATCTTCGCCCGCCCCGCGTAATCGTCGCGTGCCAGTGACGATCCGGCGACCGCGATATCGAGCTCCACGGTTTCCACCGCATAGCCCGCTTTACGGGCCGCCGCCTCGGTGCGCCCGACCGACGCGACTTCCGGTGCGGTGAATACCACCTGCGGCACCTGCCCGTGGTCGGCGCTCGCTGCGTACCTGCCATCCGTCAGCGCGCGTCCGTCGGCCCGTGCGGCAATGACATCACCACACACCCTGGCCTGGTATTTCCCCATATGGGTAAGCGCCGCACGGTGATTCACGTCGCCGACCGCGTACAGCCAGTCGCCGTCGACGCCGCGCACCGTCAACCGGTCGTCCACCTCGACATAGCCGTCCGCGAGTCCGACCGACCCCAGTCCGAGTTCGGCTGTCGCCGGTGCGCGCCCGGCGGCGACCACGATCTCGTCGGCCTCGATCTCGCTCTCGCCGATTTCGACGGTCACCGCACCGCCGTGAATACAGCCCTCGCCGGAGTCCTTCGCATCCGCGCGCGACACCCGCGTGGGTTGGGTGCCGAATCGAATCCGCACACCGGCATCGGCCAGCGCCGCGGCCACGCGTTCTCCCGCGAACGGTTCGGCATTGCCCAACAACGCATCGCCGCGGACCAGCATGGTGATCTCACTCGCGCCCAATGCGGCGAGCCAGGTGGCCGCTTCGCACGCGACCACACCGCCGCCGATGATCACCACCCGGCGCGGAACCTCGTGCAGATTGGTTACATCCCGGGAGATCCACGGCAGCGCATCGCGCAATCCGGGTACATCGGGAACCGCGGCCTTGGTGCCGGTGGCCAGCACCACCGCGTGCCGGGCGCGCAGCTGTCGGCCGTCGACCTCGACGAGTCGCTCGCCAGCGAGCCGTCCCGTACCGCGGACCACGTCGATGCGATTGTCGGCGGCCCAGTCGACCTGCGAGCTGTCATCGTGCTTATGCGTGAACGCGTCGCGCCGCTTCAATATCGCGTCGACATCGAGCCCGCTCGCAGTGATTCCGGCCATGGCCTTGGCGCCGGACAACACGTGCGCCGGTCGCAGCAGTGCCTTACTCGGCATGCACGCCCAGTACGAACATTCACCGCCGACGAGTTCCCGCTCCACGATGGCCGCCGTGCGGTCACTGTCGGCGATGGCGTAGGCCGCGGCGTTCTCACCGGCGGGTCCACCACCGATCACGATGACGTCGTATTCGGCGGGGGAATCGGAGGTCACTGCAGGTAACCCTCGACCTGACGGGGCGGGTTCTCCTGCGCTTCCTCGGGCGTGGCCCCGGCGTCGATGCGCGCGCGGCGCTGCCGCAGCAGATCCCAGGCCTGATCGAGCATGACTTCGAGTTCGGCGAGCTGCTTGCGCTCGGTTACCGGATCGACCGCACCGGCCGTCGCCTTGGACCGCAAATCATGCTCGCGATCGACGAGATTCTTGATACGCGCCAGGATGTCCTGTTCGGTCATGGGGACCATGCTACGGCCGTGCCGAGAATCCGACCGGTCGGTGCGAACCTGGCACATCGATACCTTGCTGCAACGTGGCCACGATGCTGTCCAGGATTTCGTACAGGGCCGCGATCGAATGATCGGAGCCGAGCATCCAGTGGTCGAGACCGACGCCGAAGGCGGCGAAGCAGGTGGCGGCGACGAGTTGCGGGCGCAGATCGGATTCGGGAAGTCCGGAACGCTCGGCGAGGAGCAGGGCGAGGGCATGTTTTCGGCTCATCGCGCCGGTGAAATTCTCTTGGCGCAGTTCGGGATTGGTGACCAACAAGTGGCGGGCGCGGCGCGCGGTATCGGCCTGGTGGCGGCGCAGCGCCGCCTCGGATTCGTCGAGCAATAGCTGCTGAATCGCCGAACGCATTGCGGTGAGCGCGGATTCGGTGACCGGTCGGCGCTCCAGTTCCGAAAGCAATTGCGCCATCAGATCTTCCTCGTGCGCGAACACCACGGCCATCTTGGACGGGAAGTGACGGTGGAAGGTGCGCCGCGAAACCTGCACAGCATCGGCGATCTGCTGCACGGTGGTCTGCTCGAAACCCTGCCGCTCGAACAGGCGCAGCGCGGTATCGATCAGTTCCCGGCGCACCCGGGCCTTCTCCTTTTCGCGCAGACCGCTCTGCTCCATGCGACCTCCAGAATCATCTGTCTCAATGTGACACTTTCTAGTTTAGTCTGGCTAAAGTGTCTCGATGAGACAGCAACTCCGAGTGAGAGGAATAGTGTCGATGCGTCGGACACTGATCACCCTGGCCGCGGCGGCCATCCTGGCCGGACCCTTGGCCGCGACCGCGCAGGCGGATCCGGCCGAACCCGGAACGGTGCTGCGCGACGAGGTGCTGCCATCGGACCTGTGGCTCGCGGGCACCGGATCCGCGCGCCGACTCACCTACTGGACCCGCGACTCCGACGATCGGCCCGCCCAATCGACCGGCGCGATCTTCATCCCAGCGGGTACGCCCCCACCCGGCGGCTGGCCGGTGCTGTCATGGGAACACGGGACCGTCGGCATCGGCGACGATTGCGCCCCGTCGACCGCGGGCCGCTCCGAGCGCGACAAGAACTACCTGGCCACCTGGCTGCGGCAGGGTTATGCCGTCGTTGCGACCGATTACATCGGTCTCGGCACGCCCGGTGTGCATGCCTATCTCCATGGTCGCGCCGAGGCGCATGCCGCGATCGATATGGTGCGCGCCGCCCGCGCTGTCGACGACTCGCTTTCGTCGAAATGGGTGGCGATCGGACAGTCCCAGGGCGGAGGGGCAGCGGTGTTCACCGCATCGCTGGCGACGAAGTACGGTCCTGATCTCGACTATCGCGGTGCGGTCGCCACCGGACCCGCCTCGAATATCGTCGACGCGTTCACATTGGTCGGCCCGTCGACACCGACGATTCGGTCGTCGCACCTGACCGCCTACGCGACATATGTGATGAACGGGTTGAAGGCGGCACGCCCGGACTTCGACCTGGACAGCTACCTCACCCCCGTCGGCAAGGAATTGGTCGCCGCGGCCCGGACGCTGTGCTTCGCACCGCTGGCCCAGCGCGCCGAGGGCGTCACCGTGAATCAGCTGTTCGCCCGGCCACTTTCGGACGGTGACTTCGCCGCGACCGCGCGTCCGATCATGGATGTGCCGATGACCGGATACGACCGCCCGCTGTTCATCGGCCAGGGCACCGATGACACCGATGTGCCCGCGCCATTGACCGCGAAGCTGGTCGCCGACCTGCAGGCCAATGGCGTCCGGCCCGAGGTACACGTCTATCCCGGCCTCGATCACAACGCGACCGTCGCTGGTTCGCTACCGGACAGCATGCCGTTCGTCGCCCGACTGTTCGGCTGAACCCAGGCATGCTCCGGCGATCGGAACGGCGGTGGTCAGCTCGTTCCAGCTCAGTGCGGTGTAGCCGAGTGCGATCCCGAAGGTGTGCGGACCGGCTGCGACCGCGAGTGGGTGTTGTTGTGCCGCGAGGTGGTGGCGGGACAATCCATCGAGCGCCACACCGCGCGCTCGGCCCATTGCCACGGCACGTTGTTCGGCTTCGGCCGAATCCAGTGGCACCACCACGTGCGAACCGGCGTCGTCGCCGAGTACTTCGAGTCCACGGCGGCGCAGCTCGTCCACGACCAGGGCTCGGCGCGGAGGCACCGCGCGGCGCAGTCGGCGCAGGTGTCGGGCGAGATCGCCGTGCCGGGCGAATTCGGCGAGTACGCGCTGGCCAGCGGGACTCGGGCTGGTACCGGTTCGTTCGCGGTGTGCGACAACGGCTTCGGTGATATCCGGGGCTGCGACGAGCCAGCCGATGCCCAAGGTCGGCGACAGGATCTTGCTCGTAGTGCCGAGATGGATGACGACATCGGGTGCCATTGCGGCCAGTAGCGGCAAAGGCGCGGTGTCGTAGCGCAATTCGCCGTCGTAGTCGTCCTCGATGATGAGTAGGCCAGCGCGCCTGGCGAATTCGACGAGTTGTACGCGACGTGCCGCCTGCATGCGAGTGCCGAGTGGAAATTGATGTGCCGGAGTGCAATACACGGCCTTGATGGGGTCGGGCAGTCGGTCGACGCGCAGGCCGTCCGCATCGATCGGCACCGGAAGTACTCGGACGCCAGCGGCGACGAATGCGCCCGCGGCACGCTGATAGCCCGGATCTTCCATGGCAATGGCGTCGCCGGGGCGCAGCACGGCGGTCGCGAGTTCGCCTACGGCCGAACTGGTTCCGGCCGTCGCGAGCACTACCGACTTGCTGCCCGCACCGAGGCCGCGGTGGCGCAGCAGGTGTTCGGCGACCACCGCGCGGTATTCCGATTCGCCGCCGCGATCCTTGCGGATGATGGGCGAGTTGTCGGCGGCCGCCCGCCAGGCACGTCGCCAGGCTGCCTGGTCGAGCGCTTCGACGCAGGGCGCGCCGGGGCCGAGATCGAGCAGGTCCGGTTCGTGCTCGGCGATGCTGCGCGTATTCGCTCGGGCGGGCGGTTCGACGGGGGCGGTGGTCAGGTAGGTGCCCGAGCCGCGGCGGCCCGCGATCCAGCCTTCGGCGTGCAGTTGGTCGTAGGCCGCGGCGACCACCGTGCGGCTCACGCCGAGGCGCTGGGCCAGCGCTCGCGAGGAGGGGAGTCGATCATCCGCGCGCAGCAGTCCGTTGCTGGCCGCGGCGCGCAGCGCCTCCGCGACCTGAACCGATAATGGCTGGTCAGCCTCGCGGTCGAGGACGAGCGGAAGTTCCTCCAGCATCGCACACCTCCCGAATTGGACTGTTCGAATTTCCATGAATTGGCTATTTCAGAATGCCACTTCCGGCTCCACGCTAAAGGTATGACGAACTCTCGGCCGCCGCTTTCGCCTACCCCACGTACCACCCTGACACGTTCCAAGGAGCGTGGCCGAACCGATCGCGACGAGCTGGATGCGGTCCTCGACGCGGGCCTGGTCTGCCACCTCGGCGTCGTACTCGACGACAGCCCGGTGGTGCTCCCGACCGTCTACGGCCGTGACGGCGACACGCTGTACCTGCACGGCTCGACCGGCGCCGGAAACCTGCGGGCGGCGCTGACCGGCGATATCTCCATCGCCGTCACCCTCGTCGATGGCATCGTCTACGCCCGTTCTGCCATGCACTTTTCCGCCAACTTCCGCTCGGCCGTGGTGCGCGGCCGCGCCGTCGAACTCACCGACCCCGATGAGCGCATGCACGCGCTGCGCGTCATCGTCGAACACTCCGCCCCCGGTGCGTGGGATCGCGTGCGGCAGCCGAACAAAAGGGAAATGGCCGCCACCATGGTCCTCGCCCTCGACCTGACCGAGGCATCGGTAAAGGTCCGAACCGGCGGCCCCAAGGACGACACCGCCGATATCGAAACAGGCGGGGTCTGGGCAGGCGTCCTACCCCTGCGCCAGGTCTGGGACCCCCCGATCCCCTCGGCCGATCTCGAGCCCGGCATCGAGATCCCCCAGGACGTCCTCGATCGAACCGACCTCACCCCACTCCCCACCCCCTGACCCCGCCCCTCCAAGTAGACCGCACACCCAGCGCAGGCTGCACCCTCTGCGAGGCAGCCACCAGGTATGCGACAAGCGTGCCGACTCGAAACCGCCAGGCGCAGGCATCGACGTCGACCACGGTTGTCCCAGCCGACGATATGCGGCTCGCGCATAGCTAGTGCGGACCTCGCATAGGCCATAGCTTCTGCGAGGTGCTCACTGAGTGTGCGACAAGCGTGTGCGACTGGTGTCCGAGCCCATCTGCGAGCGCTTGCGCCGTCCATGGCCGCAACTGGTGTCGGCCGACGAGGAACCAATTGTTGCGAGCAGCGATTTTTCGTCGAGCGCCCCAATTGCGCGTCGGACCTACGCGCACTCGGCGGCTAGCCACACCACTGCGTGCCAACTTCCGCGTCTCACGGGCTGGGTTCCCCGCGACCGCCGCTGCGCCAGCCCGGTTCCCGCATAACTAGTGCGGACTTCGCACAGGCTATAGCTTTTGCGAGGTGCTCACAGGGTGTGCGGTAGCCCGGGCCGGGTGCCCGAGGTCACCACAGGGTGACCGGGAGGCCGAGGGTGGTTGTGGTTTTGTGGGCCAGGGTGCGGAGGGTTTCGGGGGTGTCGATGCGGGTGGGGTCGAGGCTCACGAGGGCGAGGGTGTAGGTGTCCGCGATGCGGCACAGATAGCCGGATAGTCGGGTGCGGGGGAGGCGGTCCGCGGTGAGGCCGGGATGGATGGCGCGGGCCGCGACGCCGGTGCAGCGGTGTGGGCCGAGGGCGTGCAGGGAGTCGGGAAGCGTTCCGATGTTGGAGCACAGGATGTCTCGTTCACCGGCGCCCTTGGACAGGGCATAGGCCCAGCGGTCCGGAATGACCTGCAGCAGTTCCTCCGGCATCCCACCGGGGCTGGACATGCGCCGCTCGTAGGCGATTCGGGTCTTGTCGCGGATGGTGGCCGGAGTATCGGTGCGCTCGATGGTGATCTCGGTCATCGCGAGGTCATTGTCGACGCGCGGCTCATCGCGGGTGTCGACCGGGAGACTGGCATCGATCGTCTCGCCCGGAAACCCACTGGCCAACAACACCTTCGCGACCAGCGCGATGAACAGGCTATTGGCGGTGCCGCCCTGCGCCGCAGCCGCCGACTCCCAGTCCGCAGCGGGACACTGCAGTACGACGCTGATGGTCGGCACGCTCTCGATCCCTGCGCGTCCAGCGATCGACCCGCGTGCACTGGTCGACAAGTCGTGTTCGCGAGCCGATGCCGCTCGGGTAGGACGTTCGGGGATCCCCCGACGAAGTGCGCGGAAAGTGCCGCGCACAACGATCGCCCACTGCCGCCGAGCATCGGACCAATCCGACGCCGAATATCGGGCCTCGACCTCTCGCTCCGACGAGGTATTCCCCCACGGGTTGCACCGGATTTCAGTGCAAGCCGAAGACTTCGACATCGAGCCGCCCACATTCGATCGGCCCGGCAGCGTCTTATAAGCCGACCCTGGATCCTCGGTCGGCGCGTTGCGACAGTCCGCGGTGCCGACCAACCGATCCTTCCCACCGGAGTGATTCGATTCCGATGCGGCGGTGGCATCGGATGTGACCGGCCCGTTCGTGCTCGGTCGACCGGGCGGATCTTTGGCAATCCCTGAGCCATGCGTTTCTGGCGGAGTGGATTTCGCGGCTGACGTGCTGATCGGACGGACTGTCGACCGCGCCGAGCTCATGCCTGATCCGGTGTCCGGGGAATGCGTTGCCCGCACCGACGGTGTGGTCAAGCCCGTACCGCCCAGCGCGTCGTCCACCGCGAGCACAAGTGCTCGGCCGTCAGCGAGTGCATGTGAGCAGGTCAGCGACACGATCGATCCGCCGTCATCCAGCTGAGCGGTCGACAAGCGCCAACCCGGGCCGTATTCGGGGTCGAGGTTCGCGCCCTGCTCATCGGCCCACTCGAGCAGGGCTCCGGCAGCGATAGTGCCATCGGTGAATGCGAGCGGATATGCCCGAGTGTTCGCCCGCCAACTGCGACGTGCGCCCGGAACGCGAGGTCGAATCACCCTGCGTCCCAACGGTCCAACTCGCAGCGCCGCGTGCACCTGGCACAGCAAGTCTGAATCGACGCGATCGGAGGTGCGCCACAAACCCTGGAGCACGATCGGGGTGCCGAGCCCGCGATGGGTGCGCAGGAAGATCTCGTCGACGACGCTCAGGCGTTGGGCAGGCGCCATTGTCAGGTATGCGCTCCGTGACGGCCCGCACCGGCGGCGAACCGTTGCGCGCCGTCCAAGGCTCCGTCGGCCAGGGCCTTCAGGCCATGTCGGTATTCATTGAGCAGTGCGGTCTGTTCTTCCATACCGTCCTGCTCCAGCAGCGACATGCGGTCCGAGCGCAGGCACGTCTGCGGCAGTGCGGCCAGCTCGGCGGCGAGTTGCTCAGCGGCGCTGCGGGATTCGCCATTCGGCACCACCCGATTGACCAGCCCGATCTGCAGCGCCTCGGTGGCCGCGACGGCGCGACCGGTGAGCACCAAATCCATCGCACGTCCGGTGCCGATAATGCGCGGCAACCGAATCGTGCCGCCGTCGATCAGCGGCACACCCCAGCGGCGACAGAACACGCCGAATGTGCTGTCCTGCTCGGCAACTCGCATATCGCACCACAGGGCCAGCTCCAGTCCACCCGCGACCGCGTATCCCGAGACCGCGGCGATCACCGGTTTGGACAGCCGCATTCGGGTCGGCCCCATCGGACCGTCACCGTCCTCGGTGACCCGATTGGAGCGCTCGGTGCCGAGTGCCTTCAGGTCCGCACCCGCGCAGAAGGTGCCGCCCTCGCCCCACAGCACGGCGACCGCAGCATCCGGATCGGCATCGAATTCGCGGAATGCGTCGACCAGTGCCGCGGCGGTCGGACCGTCGACGGCATTGCGTGCCTCAGGGCGGTGCAGGATCACCGTGGTCACGGGCCCGTTGCGTTCGATTCGCACAGTCACGTGCACGACCATACGCCGTCAGAACAACCCTTGTGTGAAGAAATGAATTTATGGTTCACTTCTTGTATGGTCTACCGCAGAACCCCTGCTGTACAGGCTCGCCTCGATGCCCAGGCGGGCCTGATCGTGCAGGCGGCGACCAAGGTGCTGTCCCGCGCGGGCTATGCCGGACTGTCCATGGCGGCCGTCGCCGCCGAGGCCGGCGTGGCCACCGGGACGGTCTACAAGAACTTCAGCGGCAAGGCCGACCTGGTGAGTGCGGTATTTCGGAAAGTTGTCGCGCATGAGGTGGCCGCCGTGGTCTCCGCGAGTGCCGCCGGAACCGCCGTCGAACGGGTGACCGCGGCGGTGGAGACCTTCGCGGGACGGGCACTGAAGAATCCGAAACTCGCCTACGTCCTGCTCGTCGAACCCGTCGATACCGTGGTCGACGCCGAGCGTCTGCGTTTCCGTCGCGCCTTCGCCGAAGCCTTCGAATCCGCTGTCGCGGAAGGTGTTTCGCGTGGTGAACTGCCCGCGCAGGATGCCAGGACCAGCGCGGCCGCGCTCGTCGGCGCGATCGGCGAGGTCCTGGTCGGCCCGCTGGCCGACGCACCGCACAGCGAATCCGTTGTGCCCGAACTCATCAGTTTCGCGTTACGCGCACTGGGTGTGCGCGATGAATCCGACTCAGGAGTGTCCGATGCCGACGCATGAAGTCTTCAACCAGGTTCCCGATATCGTGCCCTTCGATGTCGCGCGGAACCCGGCCCTGCTCGAGGGACTGCACCGCGAAGGCGCGGGCTGGGCCGAACCCGAGGTGCGCGAACTCGGCACGCTCGCAGGCGGATTCGAAGCGCAGGAGTGGGGCCGCCTCGCCAACGAATACCCGCCCGTCCTGCATACGCACGACCGCTACGGCAACCGCATCGACGAGGTCGAATTCCATCCGTACTGGCATGAGCTGATGAAAGTCGCTGTCGCACACGGACTACACGGCTCGCCTTGGCTCGACGACCGGCCGGGCACCCACGTTGCCCGCGCCGCGAAGTTCTACACCTGGGGCGTCGCCGACGCCGGGCATATGTGCCCGATCTCGATGACCTACGCCGTCGTGCCCGCGTTGCGCCACAATCCGGAACTCGCGGCCAAGTACGAACCGCTACTCGGTTCCCGCACTTACGATTTCGGCCTGCGCGAACCGTCGACAAAGGCCGGTCTCATCGCAGGCATGTCGATGACCGAGAAGCAGGGCGGCTCCGACGTCCGCGCCAACACCACCACCGCCACACCGCAAACCGATGGCAGCTACCGCATCGTCGGCCACAAGTGGTTCACCTCGGCGCCCATGTCGGATATGTTCCTCACCCTGGCCCAGGCGCCCGGCGGCCTGTCCTGTTTCCTGCTGCCGCGCGTTCTCCCGGACGCCACCCGCAACCCCATCCGGATCCAACGCCTCAAGGACAAGCTCGGCAATAAGTCGAACGCGTCCTCGGAGATCGAATACGAGAACGCCACCGGCTGGCTGGTCGGCGCGGAAGGGGCTGGCGTCAAGACCATTATCGAAATGGTCAATATGACCCGCCTGGACTGCGTCATCGGCTCGGCTACCGGCATGCGCGTCGGCGCCGTCTACGCCGCGCACCATGCGCGGCACCGAGAAGCTTTCGGGGCCAAGCTGATCGATCAACCCGCGATGCGCAACGTGCTCGCCGACCTGGTAATCGAATCCGACGCCGCCACCACGGTCATGATGCGTTTGGCCGGTGCGACCGACCGCGCGGGCACCGATCCCGCCGAGGCCGCGCTGCGCCGAATCGCGTTGGCGGTCACCAAGTATTGGGTGTGCAAGCGTGCCCCCGCGCATGCGGCCGAGGCTCTGGAATGCTTCGGCGGCAATGGTTATGCCGAGGAATCCGGTATGCCCCGGCTGTATCGCGAGGCTCCGCTCATGTCCATCTGGGAAGGCTCCGGCAATGTCGCGGCGCTGGATGCCTTGCGTGCCATGGGTCGTCAGCCCGAAACGGTGGAGGCCTTCTTCAACGAAGTCTCTCTCGCCGCTGGTGCCGACCCCCGTCTCGACGATGCCATCGCCCGCCTCGGCAAGGAGCTGTCCGACCTCGACGAAATCGAATACCGCGCCCGCCGCGTCGTCGAACTCATGGCCCTGGTGCTGCAGGGTGCGCAATTGGTCCGCCACGGCCACCCCGCCGTCGCCGACGCCTTCTGCGCGACCCGCCTGGGCGACGACTGGGGCATCGCCTTCGGCACCCTCCCCACCGGCGTGAACACCACCGACATCATCGCCCGCGCCCTCACCTGACCACGCACGCTCGCAGGGATCCAGTGTGGGCGCCGACGCGCGGGTGCGAAGTCCAGGGACCTCCTGACAGGCTCCCGCGTCGGCGCGCTACAGGTGCCCGCGCTCGTATCAGTCCACTGCGCCCGCGTCAGTCCGTTGTGCCCGTCTCAGTCCGCTACGGATGCCCGCCGC
>NZ_BDAZ01000079.1 GCF_001612725.1 Nocardia anaemiae NBRC 100462
GCCGCACCGTCTGTTTCCTCGCCAGGGAACGCAACCAGGCCGGGCAGCGCAACCGGGCCAGGCGGCACAGGTCAACGAGAAAGCGGCAGCGCCTCGCCCGCTCCCGCACCGAGCAGCACCGCCAACTCCGGCGGCACGGGCCAGCGAGGTGGCGCGGTCGCACCGTCTGCTTCCACGCCGGGCAGCGCAGGCAAGCCGAGCGGCACCGCATCACCGGCTCCTGCGTCGGGCAACATCGCCAAGCTGGGCGGCATGAGCCGACAAGGGGGCGGCGCAGCGCCATCGGCTCGAACACCGAGTGGCGCATCCAGGCCCGGTGGCGCAGGCCAGCGGGATACCGGTGCAGCCTCATCTACTCCAACGGACGGAACGACCCGCTCCGGCGGCGTTGCGCAGCGAGGTAGCGGCGCTACCGGCCCCGGCGGCGCGAGCCAACGCGAGGGTGGCGCTGCCCCGTCGACTCCGACGCCGAGCGGCACAGTCGGGCCGAGGGGCGCGGGCCCACGTGATGGCGGCGCGGCTTCGTCGGCCCCAACGCCGGGTGGTGCAACCAAGGCGGGGGCAGGCCAACGCGATAGCGGCCCGGCCTCATCTATTGCCACGCCGGGCACAGCCAACCTCGGCGGCACCTCACCGGCTTCCGCGCCGGGCAGCGCAACCAATCCAGGCAGCACGGGCCAACGCGGTAGCGGCACCGAATCTGCTCCTGCTCCGGGTGGCACAAACAGGCCAGGCGGTGCAAGTCAACGCGGTAGCGGCGCAGCTTCGTCTGTGCCCGGTTCTGTGCAGCCGGGCGCAGCTGCCGGTTCCGGACAGGCCGGGAGTGCTACCGGGAATTCCGAAGGCAAGACTGCGGAGATCTCGCGTGGTGTCGCGGGCAAAGACAAGTCGGCCGAGGCGCCGGGGGCGGGAGTTCCTGACAAGGCGACGCGAGACGCGGGTTCCGGCGCAGCAGACAAGGCTGCCGGGCCGAATTCACCGACCGTTGTGATCAAACGGGGCGGTTCCGCAGCGCAGGCTGGTGGCGGTTCGGCGAAGTCGGCCGCGGCTGCCGGTGCGGCGGGGGGAACTGCCGCTGCGGCCGCCGGAGGATCCGACGCGGGCGACGAAGCAGTACGCGACAAGTCCGCCGGAGCAGCCGCCGAAACGACTACTCGGTCGACGGCAGCCACGCCACCGACCGAAAACGCTGCGCCACCAAGTGGCACTCCCGCATCCGCTGCGGAAACCGCTGTGATTCAGCGTGATTCGGCTGCGACCAAGGCCGCGGCACCAGCGGACAAGGTCGACGATGCCGCGGGTGCGGATGCGGCGACCATGGTGATGCGGCGGGTCGATCCGAAGGGTAAGGGTGCGGCTGCCGCGCCGACGCAGCCGGATGAGCCGGATTTGGCGGGCGCGGACGACAAGACCGTCGCCATGCCGGTGGTTTCGAAGCTGGATGCCGAGCAGACCGTCGCGTTGCCGATTCAGAAGCCGGTCGATAAGGACGCCACGGAGCGGATGCGGACCGGTGCCGGGACCAAGCCCGGTACCGATCGGGTCGTCCCACCCGCTGCGCGGCCCGGGCCGATCAGCAAGCCGCCGAGCACGCCGCGTCCAGCAGCCGGTCCGAAACAGGCTGGGGCGCAAGGCCCTTCGCAGGGTGGACCCGGGGTCGAGGAGACCGCACCGTCGGCGCCGCGCGGACCGGGGCGGCCACGTCAGGTCGCATCGGCCCCGTCACCGGCCGATACCCAGCAGACTCGCCCCGCCCAGCCGGTCAACGGACCACGACCGATGGCCCAGCCGCAGCGAATCACGCCCGGTCAGCAATCGACGGACGCCGAGGCACCGGCCGAGCGCTCGAAGCGCTGGCTGGTCATCGGGGCGGCCGCGGTGGCGCTCATCGCGGTGATCGGGCTCGCGGCCGTGCTCATCGGCAATCGGGGCGGCAACTCCCCCGAGGCGCAGGTCCGCGCCACCATCACCGATTACACCGGGGCACTGAAATCCGGCGATCTCGCGGCGCTGCGCAACAGCACCTGCGGGCAGCTGCACGACTTCTATCAGAATATTGCGGCGGACCAGTTCGCCGGCGTGCACCAGCTGTCGATGGATCGCAAGAACATTCCCGTGGTGGCCAGCGTCGATACCATCAAGATCACCGATAAGACGGCGATCGCACAGGCCACCGTGTACACCGATGCGGATCCGACGAAGCGCTCGGCGCGGACGTTCGACCTCGAGCAGACCGCCGACGGTTGGAAGGTCTGCGATCCGCCGAGCGCCGGGACGCCCTAGCCGGAAGGCGGCACCGAATCAGCAGGACTTATCCAAAAGGTGAGCCCTCTAACCGGTAGCGAACATCACACTCACCTGGTCACCGGACCGGTTCGCCAGTAGCATGGCCCGGATCATGGTCAGGGAGCAGACAATCGAAAAGCCGGAAGTCGAAGCGGTCGAGCAGGTGGCGGGGCGCCGGTTCCGGGTGCGTGAACACTATTCGGTCGGCCGGGAGAAAGTCCGTGAGTTCGCCCGCGCGACACAGAGTCGCCACGGTGCGCATTACTCCGAACCGGATGCGCTCGAGCTCGGTTACGACGGCATCATCGCGCCGCCGACCTTCGCCTCGGTCATCGGCATCAATGCGACCAGGGTCCTACTGGATACCGTGCTCACCGAATACGATCTGTCCCAGATCCTGCAGACCGACCAGGTATTCGAGCTCACCCGGCCGATTCTGGCGGGCGACCGGCTCAGCACCGAGATCGTGATCGACTCGATCCGTCAGTTCGGCGATAACGACTTCGTGCTGGTGACGTTCTCGCTGACCAACCAGCACGGCGAGATCGTGCAATCGGGTTCGACCACCATTGTGGCGCGTCGCGGTGTCGAGGTGGATCCCAATATCGCGGCCGCCGTCGAGAACATCATGATGCACGCACGTCCGGTCACCATCGGTGACATCACCAGGCCGGACCCGCTGGTCGAGTTGCCCGCGGACGCCCCCGCGCCCGGTCAGCCCGCGGTGCGCAGCGCTTCGGTGCACTCCCTCCCGGACTTCGACCGACTAACCGTCGGCGATCAGCTCCCCGCCGAGACCGTCCAGGTGACGCGCGGCGATCTGACCAACTATGCGGGAGTTTCCGGCGATCCCAACCCGATTCACTTCAGCGAGCGCGCGGCCCAATTGGCCGGACTGCCGACCGTGGTGGCACACGGCATGCTGACCATGAGTCTGGCGGGCGACTATCTGACCGCATGGCTCGGTGATCCGACGGCCATCGAGAAGTTCAGCGTGCGGTTCGCCGGATTCGTTCCGGTGACCGCCGACGCGCCGAGTTCCGTCGAATTCAGTGGGCGGATCAAATCGCTCGATCCGCGCCGACGGACCGCGACCATTGTGCTCGCGGGTAATTCGGAGGGCCGCAAACTTTTCGGCCGGGCCATCGCCGAGGTTCGCTTCGCCTAGCGAGGCAACCTCATTCGATGGTCGCGTGCACGAGATAGACGTTGTAGTCGTTCCACGTCGAAATGCTGAAGTACAGGTCCGAACCCGAGGACCAAGGGTGGATGAATCCGCCGTATAGCTCGGGATATTCGCGCGCCGTCACCGTCGGCGTGCCATCGGTCCACACACCTTGCGGTGAATCCGCTTCGCGGACCACCAGTGCCGCTCTTCCGGTATCCAAATAGCTCATCTGCCATACGTTTCGGCTGGCGTCGAAGCGCACCGACAACTCGCCGACGGGCGCGTCGACAATCGGGGTGGCGGACCCGAATCCGCCTACCGGAGTCCAGTTTCCGTCCTGCCAGTACTGATAGGCGGTGGTGTTGAGGAGCTGATCCTTCGGCACTCGCGCCAGTCCCACCGAGCCGAGCCGGGTATTGGGTGTGCCGAACATGTACACATAGTCGCCGTGCGGAACCATCGCGCTCACTTGGAAATTCGCGAGTCCGAAGATATTGTCCCAGCGCGCGTACGGATCCTTGGTCCAGGTCTGACCGTGATCATCGGAATAGGCGATGCCGCCGTAATTGGTGAAGAACGTGCCCGGAATGCTGTTCCAGGTGCGAATCGACATATAGCTCAGGTACTGCCGCGCACCGAGGGCAAATCCGGAGGTCGGAATCGTGGTGACCTCGACATTGTCGAGTTTGCGGCTGGAGAGCACCTCGGCCGCGTGGCAGCGGTCGTCGGTCACCATTCGGTCGTAGGTCATCCCGTCTTCGAGATCGTGATCGGTGCTGAATGCGAGCACATTACTGCGCCAATCCAATCCCATTCCGCCCGGCGGATGGAAGCCGCGTCCGACGGTGTCGCCGAAAGCGGTCGCGATCTCCCCCGGCGCGCTCTCCCACATGATGCCGAGATCGGTGCCATCCACCTGCCAGCGCTTATCGGTGCGATTGACCGAATTCGCGCCGGTCTGCTTGGCCACCTCGGTGACCGTGCTGATCCGCGGCGTCGGCCGGACCGCGGCCACAGGGGCGGATTCGATCGGCGGATCAACCCGCGGCGGAGGCGGCGGCGCCTGACCGGGATCCGGTCCCGGTCCCGGAATCGCGAAATGGAAAGGCTTGGGGCTCAATAGAATTTCCGGAATGCCGAGTTGACTCGCCGGACTCGGCGGCGGTGCCGGTGCATCGGTCAGATCCGGGCACGGATTCACGCAGGGATCCGACGGCAACTCCATTTCCGTGCGAACCGGCGCGGGTTCGGCGGCAGCCGGCGGCAGCACGGTCAGCACGGGATACGGAATCGGCACCTCGAGCGTCTTCGGCACCAGGCCCGCATGCGTCGCGGGCGGATCCGTGCGGCACGGACCGGCCACCGGTCCGGAAGGCGCGGCACCGGCCGGTCGCGCGGCACATGTCAACGCCCCGGCCGCACACACCACCGCACCGAACACCGCTACCCACCGCCGAGTCATCGCCAACCCCTTGATATCTCGCGCAAAATGGACACCCGTCTCCCGGCCGCATCGCAGCCCTTCGCGACGCCGCGCACCAGCGCCCGACCCTACCCGTTTTGCCCAGTTCGACCCGCCCGACTTACCGAACCACCCATGCGCCGCACGGACATCCAGAATTAACAGGAAACTCCTACTCCATTTTCGGGACCGCACCCCGACCACCCTGCTACCGTCCACGACACGACAACTCGAGTCGGGGTGAGTGGCCGTCCACCGGGGGAGCAAAGGGCCCCCGGTGGTTCTCATTCGAGCGCAGTGACATCGGCGCCGAAAGCGGAGCAGGATGGAGAATGTGAACGCTTCACTGATCTATCGCCGCGCTGTACCCGCGCTCGGTGCCGCATGTCTGGTGATCAGCGGCCTCGGGATCGCATCGCCGATCGCCGCCGCCGATTCGTCCACCGTCCAATTCGTTGCCGGACCCGATAGTTCGCTTCCGGTGCCGAGCTATCGGCCGGGGCCGAAGGGGTCGAATGTGCCTCCGCCGGAAGAGTCGAAGGAGGAGTCGCCGAGGTATTACACCGATTGCGATCAGGTTCGGGCGGAGGGGAAGCTACCGCTCTATCGTGGTCAGGCTGGGTACAACCCGTATCTGGATCCGGACGGGGACGGCGTCGCCTGCGACTGAGCGGTTACTGGACGGCCTGGAATACCAGAACCGTTGCGCCGATACGGATATTGTCGCCGTCGGCGAGCAGGGCACCGCTATCGATCGCCTCATCGTTGACGTACACGCCATTGGCCGAATGCAGATCCTTGATCAGCAGTCCGGCCCGGCTCGGCATGATATGCGCGTGGTAGCGGCTGGCCTTCGGATCGTCGAGGACCAGATCATTGTCGGTCATCCGGCCGATTCGCATGCCGCCCTGCGCGATCGCGGTGACCCGGCCGTCCGGCATGCGCAGCTGACCGCTGCGGACCGCGCGCGGCATCTCGGTGACCGTCTCGGTCATCGCCGCGGCCAGCCGCTCGGTCCGCTTGAGTTCCATTGTGCTCAGCGGTTCCTGCCGCAGCACCCGCTGTTCGAGATCGACCAGCACCGGACCCGGATCAATGCCGAGTTCGTCCGCGAGCACCGTGCGCACCCGACGGCACGCGTCCAGCGCATCGGCCTGTCGGCCGGATAGGTACAGCGCGGTGATCAGCTGACCCCACAGCGGTTCGCGCAGCGGATGTTCATTGGTCATCGAGACCAACTCGCCGATCACCGATGACGCACGCCCACAAGCGATTTCGGCATCGATCCGAGCGGATGCGGCCTGCAGCCGTTCCTCGTCCATCGCGGTGGCGAAACCGTCGGCGAACTGCAATCCGGCCAGATCGGCCAGTGCCCGACCGCTCCACTCGCGCAACGCGTTTCCGAACAGCTGCGACGCGCCGACATGGTCGCCGACCTCGGCGGCACGCGCGCCCGCATCCCTGGCCGCCTCGAAGCGGCCGAGATCGCAGGCATCCTCCGGGATCTCGAGTCGATAGCCGGACGATTCGGTGCGCAGCACCATGGCCGGGTCAACACCCGAATTGCGCAGTGCCTTACGGATATTCGAGACGAATACCTGCAGGCTGGCGGCGTAGGAATCGGGCGGATCCTCGTTCCAGACCATATCGGCCAGCGCGGCCGAAGCCACCGCGCGCCGTCGATTGACGGTCAGCGCGGCGAGTAAGGCTCGCGGCTTGGGCCCGCCGACAGCCACCGGTTCACCACCGACCAGCAGTCGCACGGGCCCGAGCACGCGCACATCCAGACTCATGTACTAAACGTAAAGGCTCAGGCGCTGATCGAGCGACCCGCGGACTTCAGGTCATTGCACGCCTCGACGACCCGCGCCGCCATGGCCGACTCGGCCTTCTTCAGGTAGCTGCGCGGATCGTAGGCCTTCTTGTTGCCGACCTCGCCGTCGATCTTGAGCACACCGTCGTAGTTGGTGAACATGTGCCCGACGACCGGTCGGGTAAACGCGTACTGGGTGTCGGTGTCGACGTTCATCTTCACCACACCGAAGCGCAGCGAATCCTCGATCTCCGACTTCAGCGAGCCCGAACCGCCGTGGAAGACGAAATCGAACGGCTGCGCGTCCGCCGCCAGGCCGAGCTTGGCCGCCGCCACGCGCTGCCCCTCGGCCAGCACCTCCGGCTTGAGCACCACATTGCCCGGCTTGTACACGCCGTGCACATTGCCGAAGGTCGCGGCGAGCAGGTACTTGCCGTTCTCGCCGGAGCCGAGCGCGTCGATGGTCTTCTGGAAGTCCTCGGGCGAGGTGTAGAGCTTCTCGTTGATCTCGGCCTCGACACCGTCCTCTTCACCGCCGACGACGCCGATCTCGACCTCGAGGATGATGTTCGCGGCATGGGTCGCCTTGAGCAGCTCCTTGGCGATCTCCAGGTTCTCGTCGATCGGGATCGCCGAGCCATCCCACATGTGCGACTGGAACAGCGGGTTCTTGCCCGCGTTCACCCGCTCCTGGGAGATGGCGATCAGCGGCCGCACGAAGGTGTCCAGCTTGTCCTTGGGGCAGTGGTCGGTGTGCAGCGCGATGGTCACGTCGTAGCGCGCGGCGACCACATGCGCGAATTCGGCCAGTGCGACCGCGCCGACGACCATATCCTTCACACCCTGACCCGAGCCGAACTCCGCGCCGCCGGTGGAGAACTGGATGATGCCATCGCTGCCCGCGTCGGCGAAGCCCTTGATGGCCGCGTTGACGGTTTCCGAGGAGGTGCAGTTGATGGCCGGGAAGGCAAAGGAGTTCGCTTTGGCCCGACCGAGCATCTCGGCGTAGACCTCCGGAGTCGCGATGGGCACTGTGAAGACCTCCGTGTTGTGCGGCAAAAGACAATTCTGTCAGCTCACAGACTAGGCCAGCGGGCTTTCGCGCGATGTGCGGGGACCGCTCTGCGTGGCCGCCGCAGAGTACGGACCGGCCGGTCGGACAAGGCGAACTTTTCGCACAGCAAGAGGTTTCTCAGTTGGACCCGGTACTGTTGGCCGCGTAATTGCGCTGGCAGCTTCCGATGCGGTGGCAAGCAATGTAGGCCAGCCGTACCAGGGACAGGAGGCCGCGTGATTCTGCTGGCAGCGACAGAATCGGTGACGAGCAACGTCGCATTGACCCAGTTGCTGGACCCGATGCACCTGCTTACGGAGACGTGGCTCAAGAATGCGGTGCTCCCGGCGATCCTGGTGATCGTCTTCATCGAGACCGGTCTGCTCTTCCCGATCCTTCCGGGCGATTCGCTGCTGTTCACCGGCGGCCTGCTGTCCGCGACGGACAACCCGCCGGTATCGATCTGGCTGCTGTTGCCCGCCGTCATGGTGACCGCCTTCGCCGGTGACCAATGCGCCTATTGGATCGGTCGGGCGATCGGGCCCGCGCTGTTCCAGAAGGAAGACACCCGGTTCTTCAAGAAGCATTACGTCACCGAGACGCACGCCTTCTTCGAAAAGCACGGTCCGAAGACGATCATCCTGGCCCGCTTCGTGCCGATCGTGCGCACGTTCATGCCGGTACTGGCCGGTGTGTCCAAGATGGACTACCGCAAGTTCGTCACCTTCGACATCGTCGGTGCCATCCTGTGGGGCGGCGGTGTCACGGTGCTCGGGTACTTCCTGGGCAACGTCGCGTTCATCCGCGACCATATCGAGCCGATCTTCCTGCTCATCGTCTTCATCTCGATCCTGCCCGGCATCATCACGGTGGCCAAGAAGGTGCTCAACCGGGGTGCGGACGAGGCCGGTCAGCACGATGCCGCGCTGACCGCCTCGACGAACGAGCCGACCCACTGAGCCGGTGTCCACGGCGCAGTTGCCCCTAGCAGTGGGCAGTTTCGATCCGCTGACCTCGGCGGGGCCCGCGCTCGTCTGGACGGTGGTGCTGACCTTCGTCTTCCTCGAATGCGCGTTGATCATCGGGTTGTTCCTGCCCGGTGACTCGATGCTGATCACGGCGGGCATCGTGATGGCCTCCAACGCCGCGGGCGAGGCCCATGTCTGGGCGCTGTCCATCGGCGCGATGGTCGCGGCCATCGCGGGCAACCAGGTCGGCTACGTCATCGGGCATCGCACCGGCCATCACCTGGTGGCCAGGAAAAACGGCCGCTACATCAATACCCGCAACCTGCAGCGGGTCACCGAATTGCTGCAGCGGCACGGTTTCCTCGCGGTGCTCATTTCGCGTTGGATCCCATGGGTGCGCACGCTGTGCCCGATGGTCGCGGGCGCGGCCAGGATGGATCACCGCAAATACACCGTGGCCAGCACGGTCGGCGCCATTATCTGGGCGCCGGTGCTGCTGCTCATCGGCTACTACGCGGGCAGTTTCCTGGACCGGGTGCCGTGGCTGATGCCGGGAGTCATCGGCACCCTGGTGGTCGGCCTGATCATCGGAACCGCCGTCGGCATCCGGCACTACCGGCAGGAGATCGCCAAGCCCGCCGAGGACTTCGATTTCGAAACCGCTGGCGACGATACGAAAACCGCCTCGATCTGACGCGCTGAACGGCGCGGTCGTCCCTGTACTGGTCAGGCGGCGTCGGTCTTCTCGAACCGAGCGACGAACCGCAGTTCGAGTGCGTGCGCCAACCGGTCCAGCATGCCGATGGTTGGTGTGCCACCGCCGGACTCGAGCCGGGAAACGTCGGGTTGGTGTAGTCCAGCACGCTGGGCCAACTGCGACTGGGTGAGGCCGAGTTCGAGCCGCCGTTCCCGGATGGCGTTCGCGAGTTCGATGGCCAGCAGCACTTCCGCGCGACCGGCATCGTACTCCGCCGCGTCGAAGCCGGGCCGGTCGGCTCGTTCGCGTCGCAGGTCATTCATGGTCGTGTGGTCAGTCATCGTCGCCTATCTCCCTGCCGAAGTTGATTCGGGCATGCTCGTGTTCGGACTCGCACACCTTCCGCAATGCCTTCGCGCGTTCGACATGCCTGGTTTCCCGCATTCGAGTTTTCCGGAACACCGTCAGCAGCACCACTCGCCGCCCCGACGCAAGCCAGTAGGTGATGCGCATCTCTCGTGGGTGCAGGTGGAATCGCAGCTCCCGTACGCCGTCGCCGAGATTCCGAGACCACGGTTTGCTCGGCGAGCATGCCCACGTATGTATCCACGCGACCGAAGTCCCCGTCCGACAGCGAACGTAACCAATCGGCTACCTCCTGTTCTACCTCGACCACATAGAGGCTCATAGCATCCATCCTATATAGGCCAAGTACTATATTCGACCAGGGGGGCATCGCCGCCCGACGAGCTGCGCTCAGCATGGCGAAGCCGATTCAGCCTTTCAGGCGCAGGACCGCGAGGACTCGGCGGTGGTGGGTGTCCGACGGTGGCAGGTCGAGTTTGGTGAAGATGTTGCCGATATGCTTTTCGACCGCGCGCTCGGTGACCGTGAGCGCGGTCGCGATCGCATTGTTCGATAGCCCCTGGGCCATCAGTTCGAGCACCTCACGCTCGCGGGGTGTGAGTCGGGCGAGCGAATCCTGTTGCCGTGAAGCACCCATCAACTGACTCACCACCTCCGGGTCGAGTGCGGTGCCGCCGGTGGCGACCCGGTCCAGGGCGTCGACGAAATCGCGCACGTCGGCCACCCGATCCTTGAGCAGGTAGCCGACGCCGCTCGCACCGCCAGCGAGAAGTTCGGTGGCATAGCGGGTTTCGATCCACTGCGAGAACACCAGCACGCCGGTGAGCGGGTACTTGCGGCGCAACTCGATGGCCGCGAGCAGGCCCTCGTCGGTGAAGGTTGGTGGCATCCGCACGTCGACCACGGCCACGTCGGGGTTGTAGGTGCCGACGACATCGCTCAAGGTGGTGGCGTCGCCGACAATGGCGACCACCTCATGGCCGCGCTCGGTCAGCAGTCCGGCCAGCCCGTCGCGCAGGATCGCATTGTCCTCGGCGATGACCACCCGCAACGGTGTACTCATCGCGGCCCGGCCGTCGGCAGCAGAATGGTCACCACGGTCGGCCCGCCGGTCGGACTCTGCACCGTCAGCGTGCCGTCCACCGCACGAGCCCGCGCCGCAAGTCCGGAAAGTCCGCTGCCAGCGACATGTTCCCCATCGGTCGGCGCCAGCACGCCGCCGATTCCGTTGTCGCGCACCGAGACCGCGATGGTGTGCGCATCGGTCGGTACCACCGACACCCATGCACTGGTGGCATTCGCATGCTTGACCACATTGGTGAGCAATTCGGCGACCGAGAAGTAGGCGATCGCCTCGATGGCCGGATTCGGCCGCTGCGGCAGCTGGACTCGCAGTTCCACCGGAACGGCACACCGCGAGGCGAGTGTCTCCAATGCTGGCTCGAGCCCCAATTCGAGTGCGGGCGGATGGATTCCGCGTACCAGTTCGCGCAATTCGGTCAGCGCCTCCTTGGCATTGGCGTGTGCGTCGGCGATCAGGTCGCGTGCGTCGCCGCCGAGGGATATCCGCTCTTCGGCCCGACCCAGCGCCATGGCGATGGTGACCAGCCGCGCCTGCGTGCCGTCGTGCAGATCCCGCTCCACCCGACGCAGCGTCGCCGCCGAATCCTCGACCGCGGCACGCCGACTCGCACGCAGTTCGACCAGCTGCCGGTCCCGCGCCGTCGCCGACAGCAATGCGATGGTGAGCAGTCCGTGCACCCAGCACACCGCGCGCAGCAGCCACGGCAGTGCGAAGCAGCAGATGATGCCGACCGCGGACATCAGCAAAACCCTTGGCCACGTGTCGATATAGACGGACCCGAACTGGGCGAGCGAATGGTGCGCGACACCGTTGTCGTCGATATTCGTGGGGTTGAACAGCACCCACGGGATGGGCGAGAGCGCGGTAAACACCGTCACGGCCACCACGACCAGCACCAGATAACCGCCGACCACACCGAGTACCGCCTGCGCTGCCAGGAACAGCATGGCTCGCCAACTCGCGCGATCGGTGAACGCGCTCTTCAGGAAGCCGAAGAAGCCCGGCCGCGAGACATACGGCGGCGGCGCTTGCACCGGCGTATCCAGCAGATCCCTGGCCAGCGCGCGGTACACCTTCGCCCAGAGCCGCGCGCCCAGAATCACCAGCGCCAGGATCGGAATGCCGATGAGGAAGATCGAGGCGTACAAACCGCCGCCGAAACCGAAGAACAGATAGCAGACGGCGAGCATGCCGATCGCGAAAACCGTGAATACATAGACGAGTTGCTTCCAGGTCCGGACCTGGATCGGCGCCCGCAGTATCGCGCGCAGCACCGCTCGCGCGTCCGGCCCGGTCTTACCGGTGGGCGCGTCGAGCACGAGGGTTTGTGTCTCGGTCATGGACTCCATGGTTGTCGCGGTGACGGCGGCATTCGATCGCGCTGACCGGCGAATCCGAGGTGTGGCCAGCTACACCACCAATTACCATCCTGCGCATGAACTATCCGCCACCACCGCAGTACGGTTCACCGTACGGCTACCCGGCCTATGGTCCGCCGCAGGATCATCCGCAGGCCGTCACGATCATGATCCTCGGGATTCTCGGCCTGCTGATGTGCCAGGTCTTGGGCCCGATCGCGTGGGTGATGGGGAAGAAGGCGCTCAACGAGATCGACGCGTCCGGCGGCGCCATCGGTGGTCGCGGCAGCGTCCAGGCCGGATATATCTGCGGCATCATCGCCTCGATACTGCTGATCCTGACCCTCGCGTTCGTCATCATCATTGCGGTATTCGCTGTTATCGGCGCCTCGTCCTCGAGCTACTGAATCCGGCCACCCGAAGGTGGGGGCGCGGCCGGAATTAGCATCGTCGGGGTGAACCACCCCGCGCCGGATACGGCCGAGCAGCCAGGCCCCACCGAATGGGGCGAGCATCCGCACGGTGTCGGGCCATGGGCGCAGGAGCACGGGCAGGCCCCGCCGGATGACCCCCGCTACGATCCGGAGCTGCTCGCGGGCGGTGACCGCCGCAATGTCGTCGATGCCTACCGCTACTGGACGCGCGAGGCGATCATCGCCGATATCGACCGCCGCAGGCATCCGTTCCATGTCGCCATCGAGAACTTCGGCCACGACGCGAATATCGGCACCGTGGTACGCACCGCCAACGCCTTCGCCGCGGCCGCCGTGCACATCGTCGGTCGGCGGCGCTGGAATCGCCGCGGCGCCATGGTCACCGACCGTTATCAGCACATCGAACATCACACCGATATCGGCGAGCTGATCGCCTTCGCCGAGCGGGAAAATCTGACCGTGGTCGCCGTGGACAATGTGCCGGGCTCGGTTCCGTTGGAAACCGTCGAGTTGCCGCGCCGCTGCCTGCTGCTGTTCGGGCAGGAAGGGCCGGGTGTCACCGAACATGCCAAGGGTGCGGCCGCGCTGACGGTTTCGATCGCGCAGTTCGGTTCGACCCGCAGTATCAATGCCGGAGTCGCGGCCGGTATCGCCATGCACGCATGGATCCGGCAACATGCCGATTTGACGTCAGCTTGGTAACGAAAAGATCGGTATTAATCGGCTCGAAGCTGGCACCATTGACCCATGACCTCGCGGAGTCCGGATACCGGGCGCGATGCTGCCCCCACGCCCGCGCTGTGGTCCGAGCGTGCGGATATGGCCGAAGCCGCGATCGTCTCTCGGCACCTACGCGCGCTATGGGGCGTGCCGGGTACCGAATTGGGTGTCGTCGGTTGGCCCGCGACCCGTCGTGAACGCGGCTTCGCGACCTGGCACTACTGGTGGCAGGCGCATCTGATCGACTGCGCGGTCGATGCCGCCAACCGGGTGCCGACGCCGACCCGACGCAAGCGCATCGCCGCCATCGCGCGGGCGCATCGACTGCGCAATATCACCGGATGGACCAATAACTACTACGACGATATGGCCTGGCTGGCAATCGCTTTGGAGCGTGCCGAGCGAACCCAGGGCATCACCGAGGCGCGCGGCGGTCTGATCGCACTCGAGAAGGAGCTGTACGGCGCTTGGGATCCGGCACGCGGCGGTGGTGTGCCGTGGCGGGTCGACTCGGACTATTTCAATGCCCCAGCCAACGGACCGGCCGCCATCGCGCTGCTGCGGCTCGGCCGCCACGTCCGCGCGCAGGAAATGGCCGACTGGATCGATGCGACGTTGTGCGACAAGGAATCCGGCCTGATCCTGGACGGCGTCCACCTGCCCTCCGGCGAGATCGAGCGCCCGACCTTCAGCTACTGCCAGGGCGTGGTGCTCGGCTTGGAGACCGAACTCGCGGTGCACACCGGCGAGCCGCGCCACAGCGAACGGGTACACCGACTGCTCGCCGCGGTCGAGGAGCAGATGACCACCAATGGGGTGATCAATGGCGGCGGTGGTGGCGATGGTGGCCTGTTCAACGGCATTCTGGCCCGGTATCTCGCGGTGGTCGCGCTGATGCTGCCCGGCGATGAGCACGAACAGGCCGCCGATCGGCGGACCGCGGCCGCCATTGTCCGCGCCAGTGCGACGGCGGCCTGGGCGAACCGACTGCAGGTCGAGGGCGAGCCGCTGTTCGGACACGATTGGAGCAAACCCGCCCAGTTACCCGGTGGACGGTCCGGCGCCGGGCATTTCACCGAGGGCGGTTCGGTGACCTCGTCGCGGGTGCCCGAACGCGATATGTCGGTGCAACTGTCGGGCTGGCTGCTGATGGAGGCGGCCTACCAGGTCAGCGCCGCCGGGCTGTAGGCATCGGCGTGCCCTGCGGGTAATCCGTTGATCAAAAGCATTGCCGGACAATTGATCAGCGGCAGTGACGCGGTGTTCGGCATAACCGCATTGGTCGACGGCACCACCGCGAGTCGTGACCGAGCCGATCGGGAAGCATTACGGTCTCGCGGACCACTCGGTTGCCCATCGAAGGTGACGGGCGGCTGGGTGCGGTGGAAACGGGCAGGTCACGGTTGTGGCCAAGGCGCGTTCACGCCGGGGTGGCCGGTCCTATTCTGGAGATGCAGGGCAGTCGGGTGGAGGCTGGCATGGATCACGCACGCGTTCTCCGCACAGTGCTCGGGGTGACCGCCGGGTATTTGATCGTGCTCGGATTCTGGCTGGGCTGGCTACTACCGCATATGCCGCCGGGCACCGAGCCGTTTCAGATCGTCGCGCTGGTCGGTCTGTTCGGATCATGCGTCGGCGTCGGAATGCTCTTGGCCGCTCGGCCATCGCGCGCGGATCGGCAGCTGTGGCGGCACGGGCTGGAGGGGTGGGCGACCATCGAGGGTGCGCATACCCTGCACCGCACCGATCATCACACCGAGTTGACCGAATTCGATCTGGAGCTCGTTGTGCCCGGATCCGAAAGTTACCGTGGCACCATCGTTTTCGATGTCACCCCGGCCGATAAGCCGCGGATGGCGGTCGGTGAGACCATCTCCATCCGAGTCGATCCGGAAAATCGGGATCGGATCATTCTCGTTCTGGGACAATAGTTTTCGATCACCGGGATTCGGCCGAATCGACGGGAACGAGGTCAGTCCCGCGCGTGCGCTCGCGGGTCCGCGAGCAGATATTGCGCCGCCGCATAGGTAGCCAGGACCACCCCCTCGGTGACCCGCCGGGAACGCTCACTGCGCGCGAACAGCCGCCGCAGCACGATCAACCCATCGGAAACCGTGAACAGCAATGCACCGAGGCCGAGCCGACTACGCGGATCGGCATTCGGAATATTCAGTCCGGCAATATTTTTCGCACCCGGAGCCAATCCGGGATCGGAGGCGAGCACCGCCGCACTGCCCAGCGTCGCACCGTAGGCGGTCAGCGCAGCCGCGACGGTCGGTGCCTTGACCCGCATCAGCGCCGCGGCGCCGAGCCAAGCCAGCAGCCGGGGAACCGCGATCTCCGGACGTGGACGCCCACCCTGCCGCCACCACAGCACCGAATACCCGGTCTGCATCACCGCGAACGAGGACGCCCCCGCGATCAGCCGACGATCATTGTCCGGCTCGATCAACAGCACGTCACCGATGGTCGCGGCCCCCAGGGAACCGAGCAGAACCGTCCGACCGACCGGATCCGACACCGTCCGATCGGTCGCCACATCGGCCGCCAACAGCGGCATCAGCAGTGGCTTCGCCACCCATTGCACCTTGTCACGGCCGGTGACCGCGCCGTACACGGTCACCGCGGCAGCAGCTATGAACCCAGCTCGGAACGGACGCACGACCCGCGAATGCCGCAAATCAGACACCGAAGCTCGGCTCTTTCGGGGCGGGCGGCAGCGTGACCACCTGGCCCGCATAGCTCAGACCCGCACCGAAGCCGAGCAGCAGCGCCACCTGGCCACCCTTGGCCTTACCGGTCACCAACATCTCCTCCATCGCCAACGGGATGGAGGCGGCGGAGGTATTGCCGGTGTTCTCGATGTCATTGGCCACCGGGATGTCATCGGCCAGCCCCAGGTTCTTCTTCATCAACTCGTTGATGCGGGCATTGGCCTGATGCGGAATGAAGACCTCGATATCGTCCTTGGAGACACCGGAGACCTCGAGCGCCGAGGCCAACGCGCGCGGCAAAGTGACCGCCGCCCAACGGAATACCCGCGGCCCCTCCATCCGCAGCGACATCCGGCCGATGGGCTCGACGGCCGGATCGGTGCCCTGCAGCCGCTGCGCCTTCTCCATGTATTCGAGGAAGTTGACGTCCTGCTCGATCGCCGAGGCATTCTCGCCGTCGCTGCCCCACACCGTCGGGGAGATGCCGTTCTCCTCGCTCGGGCCGACCACCACCGCGCCCGCACCGTCACCGAAGATCATCGCGGTGCCACGATCGGTCGGATCGAGTCCGACCGTCATCGTCTCGGCGCCGATGAGCAGCACGTATTCGGCCGATCCTGACCGGATCAGGTCGGCGGCGACGCCGAGGCCATAGCCGAATCCGCCGCAGCCGGAGGTCAGATCGAAGGCCGCGATCCCGTTCATCCCCAGGTCATTGGCGACCTTGGGGGCGCCGTGCGGAGTCAGCGTCAACCAGCTCGAGGTGGCCAGGATCAGCGCGCCGATCTTGGACCGGTCGATGCCGCTGTTGACGATCGCGCGCTCACCGGCGGCAGCCGAAATCGACTGCAGCGTTTCGTCGCCGCTGATCCACCGACGGTTGCGCACACCGGTGCGCTCGTAGATCCACTCCGGGGTCGAATCGAGAACCTCGCACACCTCTTCATTGCTGACCAGGCGTTTCGGACGGTAAGCACCGATGCCGAGCATCGCGACATTCGCACGGCTCTTATTGACTGCAATGCTCACCACAGGTAACTCACACGACCCTTCGCTGTCTCGAACACGCCCCTTATCGGGTCGCACCGCCGTCGGCGTTTCAGCGCTTTTCCAAGCTCCGACCACCAGCGATAACGACCCGGGGACCGCATTCGCAGCTTAGCCGAGGGCCAGATCCTTCAATCCGAGGATGGACCGGTACTCCAGGCCCTCGGCGGCGATCACCTGATCGGCGCCGGTCTCCCGGTCCACCACGGTCGCGACGCCGACGACGGTCGCACCGGCCTCGCGCAGTGCGCGCACCGCGGTCAGCGGCGAATTTCCGGTGGTCGTGGTGTCCTCGACGACGAGCACCCGCTTGCCGACGATGTCCGGGCCCTCGATCTGGCGCTGCATGCCGTGCGACTTGGCGGCTTTACGCACCACGAACGCGTCGATCGGACGGCCGGGTGCGTGCATGACGGCCAGCGCGACCGGATCCGCCCCCATGGTGAGTCCGCCGACGGCCTCGAAGTCCCAGTCCGCCACCATTTCGCGCAGCAGCTTCCCGATCAGCGGCCCGGCATCGTGGTGCAGGGTGGCGCGGCGCAGGTCGACGTAGTAGTCGGCCTCCTTGCCCGAGGACAGCGTGACCCGGCCGTGTACGACGGCGAGCTCGCGTACGAGTGCCGCCAATCTATCGCGGTCGTCGGTCGAAACGGCGGCCTGGTTCGCCTGGTCGATCATGTCTGTCAAGTCCTTCCGCGTGCGTTGAATATGCCGCGATTCAGTCGGGCCGCCAGGGCTCGCGGGATCATCCCGGCGGCGGTGGTGAGCACTTTGTACTGCACTCCGGGCACGCTGAGCACCCGGTCCTTCTCCAGATCACGTAGCGAACCGGCGACCACCTGGTCGACGCTCAGCCACAGCTGCTTCGGCAGCGAGGACATCTCGATACCGGCCCGCTCGTGGAATTCGGTATGCACGAATCCGGGACACAGGGCCTGGACCCGAACTCCGGTTCCGGCCAGTCCACCCGCCAGCCCCTCGGTGAAGGATACGACGTAGGCCTTGGAGGCCGAATAGGTCGAGCCCCGTCCTGGAATCAGACCCGCGACACTGGCCACATTGACGATCGAACCCTTCGCCGCCGCGATCATCGACGGCAGCGCCGCCCTGGTGAGTTGCACCACCGCCGTGACATTGACGTCGAGCTGCGCCTGGACCGCGGCGGGCGGCTGCGTCCAGAACTCGCCCGACTGGCCGAATCCGGCGTTGTTGACCAGGAATTCGATGCCGTCGGCGGCACGGGCCAGCACCCGATCCCGATCTTCGGTATCGGCCAGATCGGCGACGAGCACCTCCGAACGGGTCGCGAATTTCCGCTCCAATTCCGCGGCGAGTGCATTCAGCCGGTCCTCGTCGCGAGCGACGAGCACCAGGTCATAGCCGAGTGTGGCCAAGCGCACGGCGAATCCGTGCCCGATGCCGGAGGTCGGTCCGGTGATCAGCGCGACGGGGCGGATGGCACCGGGCAGGCGCGTAGGACTGTCGTTCATGGTGTGATCCGGGTCGAAGGGGCGCTGTGCCCGCTCACTGCGGCACGGGTCCCTGATACGGGCGGAATCCGGGATGGAACGGGCCGCCGGGCTGTTCCGGCGTGTGCTCGGCCGAATGCCATTCGTCCTCATCCGACTCGGTCTCGGCGGTTTCGCGCTGCGGTCGGTCCTGCGGCGACCAGTCGTCGTCCGGCTCCGCTGCCCAGCGCTCGTCGCGGGCGCGCGAGCGGGAGTCGGGGACGACGGCCAGACTTGGGCGGCGCGGTGGCTCCGGAGTCACCGGGTCGGCGGCCGGTTCCTCGTCGTAATAGTCGTCATCGGAGTACTCGCGGTACTTCGGACGGTCGAAATCGTCTTGGTCATAAGGTGATTCGTCATAGTCCTCGTCGTCGAAGTCCGTGCGCTTGCGCAGATCCGCCGACGCGACCCGCGCGGCCACCGGACGATCCGCCGCTTCCCGATCACCAGGGCGCTTGCGCGGATGCGGCCGTCCCGGATCGTGACCACCGGAATCCACCCCGCGCACATCGCTCACCGGCGGCAGCACATGCAGCAGACCGGACAGGCGCAGCACCGCGTCGATGGCGGTTTCCCAATCCTTGGCCACCGTACCGACATTCAGCATGCCGAGAGTCCAATTGCCCTCGCTCCACAGCATCTGCACGGAATCGGGCAGCGATTCGATGAAGGCGACCATGCGCTGATCGACGGCGTGCCTGGCGATCTCCGGATTGGTCGCGAACACCACCCGATCACCGATCGCGCCGAGCAGTTCCAGATCGGCATCCTTGGGAGGTGACGCGGTCTTGAGCCGCATATCCACATCGATATCGGAGCCGATCTGCCTGCGCACCGCGACCAGCGTCGCGGCGTCTTCCAGATCGAAGAGGACGAATTTCTCGCCCTTGCGGATACCGGACACCACATCCACCGCGGACAGGTAGCCGAGCTTGGCCAACGCACCGCGGCGCCAAGTGGACGCCAGCGCCGGTTCCACCGACACATACGTATAGCCCTGGGCCTTGGCCCACACCTGGCGCGCATGACCGGTCCGCTGTCGCTGGACCCGATCGAAATACAGCAGCACGATCGCACCAACGAGCGCGATCGCCGCCAACCCGAACCACATTGCCGTCATCGTCGCCTACCCTATAGAGCCGACAGGGCTATTGCGCAGCACTGCCCGCCGATATTTCACCGCGTGCCTCCGGGCAACGCGGTGCTGATGATGATCTTCGCGTCGATCGAACCATCCGCGGCCTTATCGCCCTGCACCACGACCATGTCACCGACCGGAAGATCGGCCGCCTTGGACCCGGTCAACGAGATCACCTGGGTCTTATCGGTGGTACGTACCGTCACGGCGGATCCGCCGAGGGTGTCGAGGGTCAATTGGCCACCGGCATTGGCGGTGATGGTGCCCATGGTCGCGCCGAGCTCATCTATGCCGCCGAGTCCCGGAATGCTCGGCACGACCCTGGTAGAGGACGGGCCGCCCGACGGTGCGGTGCCGGTGGATCGGCCCGCGGTCGGGAAGGCCGAGGTGCTCGCGGCGGAACTCGAAGAGGTGTCCTTACCACCGAGCAGCATCCCCGCGACCACACTGACCGCGCCGATCAGCAGGATCACCCCGAGGCCCAGGGCGATCCACAGGCCGGTGTTGCGCTTGCGCGGTGGCTGCTGATCCGGAGGTAGCGGTCCGCCCGGCGGTCCGGGCGGATACTGCGCACCGGGCTGACCGTACGCACCGAACTGCGTCGGCTCCTGCCACGCGCCGCTTTCCGGTCCGCCCCACTGGACCTGGCTGTCGTACGGCGGAAACTCCTTGGTGGCATTGGTCGGTGGCGGGGCCCACGGGTCGTATCGTTCGGCGGACGGATAGACCGAAGTCGCATCGCCGTGGCCATATGCCTCGGTGTATTCGGTCGTCTGCGAGGACGGCTGGAATCCCGACTTACCCGACGGACCGATATGTTCCGTCGGCGCATCCTCCGGTCGCTGAGCCCAGGGATCGTTGGGACTACTCATGCCCTCCAGGGTAGGCTCTGTTGGTTTTGCCGCGCCTTCGGCGCGGCGTGTTCCGATTTCAGCCGCGGCCGACGATCAGGCCCTCGCCGTTCGGGGAGACGTTGACCGCGACGGTGTCGCCGTCGGTGACCTCACCGGCGAGCAGTTCCTTGGCGAGGGTGTCGCCGATGGACTGCTGGATCAGCCTGCGCAGCGGGCGGGCGCCGTAGACCGGGTCGTAGCCGCGCACGGCAAGCCAGAACCGGGCCGAATCGCTGACGTCCAGCTTCAGCCTGCGCTGCGACAGTCGCTTCTGCAGCTGGTCGAGCTGGATGTCGACGATGGATTCCAGCTGCTCCTCGTCGAGGGCATGGAACATGACCACATCGTCGAGGCGGTTCAGGAACTCCGGTTTGAAGGCCGAGCGCACCGCGTTCATGACGAACTCCCGCTCGCCGCCCGCACCCAGATTCGAGGTCAGGATGAGGATGGTGTTGCGGAAGTCGACCGTGCGGCCCTGGCCGTCGGTCAGGCGACCCTCGTCGAGTACGGCGAGCAGGATGTCGAAGACATCGGGATGCGCCTTCTCGATCTCGTCGAAGAGCACCACCGTGTACGGCCGCCGCCGCACCGCCTCGGTCAGCTGACCGCCCTGGTCGTAACCGACATAACCGGGTGGGGCGCCGACGAGGCGAGCGACCGAATGCTTCTCGCTGTACTCGCTCATATCGATGCGGACCATGGCGCGTTCATCATCGAAGAGGAAGTCCGCCAACGCCTTTGCCAGCTCGGTCTTACCGACACCGGTGGGGCCGACGAACATGAACGAACCCGTCGGCCGGTTCGGGTCCGCGACTCCGGCGCGCGCCCTGCGCACCGCATCGGAAACCGCCTGCACCGCCTCGGCCTGACCGACCACACGCTTACCCAGCTCCTGCTCCATCCGCAGCAGCTTCTGGGTTTCGCCCTCCATCATCCGGCCGACCGGAATACCGGTCCAGGACGAGACCACCTCGGCGATATCGTCGGGGCCGACCTCCTCCTTGAGCATCACTTCGCCGTCACCGGCGGTGGCGGAGGCCTTTTCGGCCTCCGCGAGCTGCTTCTCCAATGCCGGGATGCGCCCGTACCGCAATTCGGCGGCCTTGCCGAGATCACCGTCGCGCTCGGCGCGTTCGGAGGCACCGCGCAGCGATTCCAACTCCTCCTTGAGTGCCCGGACCTGATCGATGGCGCTCTTCTCGTTCTGCCAACGGGTCATCAGCTGGTTGAGCTTTTCGCGATCGTCGGCGAGTTCCTGGCGCAACTTGTCCAGACGCTGCTTGGAGGCCGCGTCTGTCTCCTTCTCCAGCGCGACCTCTTCGATCTCGAGCCTGCGCACCGCGCGCTCGACCTCGTCGATTTCCACTGGGCGCGAATCGATTTCCATCCGCAACCGCGACGCCGACTCGTCGACCAGGTCGATCGCCTTGTCCGGTAGGAACCGCGAGGTGATGTAGCGGTCGCTGAGCGTGGCGGCGGCGACCAGCGCCGAGTCGGTGATGCGCACACCGTGGTGCACCTCGTAGCGCTCCTTGATACCGCGCAGGATGCCGACGGTGTCCTCCACCGACGGCTCGCCGACCAGCACCTGCTGGAAGCGCCGCTCCAGCGCGGCATCCTTCTCGATGTGCTGGCGATACTCGTCCAGCGTGGTGGCGCCGACCAGCCGCAGCTCACCGCGGGCGAGCATCGGCTTGATCATATTCCCCGCATCCATCGCCGATTCGCCGGTCGCGCCCGCGCCGACAATGGTGTGCAGCTCATCGATGAACGTGATGATCTGTCCCGCACTGCTTTTGATCTCCTCGAGGACGGCCTTGAGCCGCTCCTCGAATTCGCCGCGGTACTTCGCACCGGCCACCATCGCGCCGAGGTCGAGCGCGACGACGGACTTGCCGCGCAACGATTCCGGCACGTCACCGGCCACGATGCGCTGGGCAAGGCCCTCAACGATCGCGGTCTTACCGACACCGGGTTCACCGATCAGCACCGGGTTGTTCTTGGTGCGACGGCTCAAAACCTGTACGACACGGCGGATTTCGGTATCGCGCCCGATGACCGGGTCGAGCTTGCCGGAGCGGGCGGCCGCGGTGAGATCGGTCGAATACTTCTCCAGCGCTTGGTAACTGCCCTCCGGATCCGGATTGGTGACCCGCGCGCTGCCGCGCACGGCGGTGAACGCCTCGCGCAGCGCCTCGGGGGTCGCGCCATACTTCTTCAGCAGCATGGTCACATCCGAATCGCCCTCGGCCAGGCCGACCATGACGTGTTCGGTCGAGACGTATTCGTCGCCGAGTTCGGTGGCAAGGTGCTGGGCGGCGGTGATCGCGGCAACGGCCTCGCGGCCGAGTTGCGGCGCAGTGGTCGCACCGGTCGCTCGTGGCAGCCTGTCCACGATTTCCTGTGCCTCGCGTCGAATCGTCGCCGGATCCACCGCGACGGCCTTGAGCAAGGGGGCGGCGATGCCATCGGTTTGATCAAGCAACGCCACCAGCAAGTGCGCCGGACGAATCTCCGGGTTGCCCGCGGCCGAGGCGGCCTGCAGGGCGGCGGTCAGGGCCGCCTGGGTCTTGGTGGTGGGATTGAACGAGTCCACAAGTCACCTTCCTACTGGTCGATTCGCCCTATCCAACGTCGGAAAGGTTGAGTCTGTTCCACTCAACTTAATCGCTCGAGCAAAACGCCCGATACCTGTGAACACTCGGCTTGAACGCTACGCCGCGACACTGCCGAATGGCATCAATCGCCGGGTCCAGGGCACCGCGATGCCTACGATGGCCTTGGCCGTTGGTTGATGCATCACAATCCAGCCCGACTCGAGGAGCGATGTATGCGCGCGATCGTGGTACGAAGCTTCGGAGCAACACCCGAACTGGCCGAGGTGCCGACACCCGAACCCGGCGCGGGTGCGGTCAGAGTCCAGCTCGAAGCGGCCGGGGTCAACCCCTTCGACAAGAAGATGGCAGGCGGCATTCTGGAAGGCAAGCTGCCGCATGATTTTCCGATGATCTTGGGCGTCGACGGTGCGGGCACGGTGGCCTCGGTGGGCCCCGGCGTCACCAAATTCGGCGTCGGCGACCGCGTTGTCGGCAAATTCCTGGTCCCGCCCGCGGGCCACGGCAGCTTCGCGGAGTATTCGGTACTGCCCGAGGACGCCACCTTGGTCCCGATCCCGGATCAGGTGCCCACCGTGGCGGCGGCGGCGCTGCCGACCGCGGGCATAACCGCACAGGACATCGTGGACGCCACCAAGATCGAGCCGGACCAGAAGGTATTGATCGTCGGCGCCACCGGCGGCGTCGGTTCCTTCCTGGTACAGCTGGCGAATATCGCCGGGGCGCACGTCATCGCGACGGCGCGCGTGGCAGTCGCCGATCAGATGACCAGGCTCGGCGCGGCCGAGACCATTGATTACACCCGGGGTCCGGTCGTCGAACAGGTCGCCGCCGCACATCCCGACGGCGTCGACGCGCTGTTCGATCTGGTGAGTCCACCGGATGTGCTGACCGAACTGACCGCGCTGGTTCACGACGGCGGCACGGTCTACTCCACCATCTGGTCCGCCGATCCCGACGCACTGCGCGATCGGGGCATCAAGGGCGGCAATATCGAATCCTCCGGGCGTGCACCGGAATTGACCCGCCTGCTGGCTCGGGTCGCCGCCGGTGATGTGGTCGTGCCGATCGACGCGACCGTCCCGCTGGAACAGGGCCCTTCGGTCATCGGCGCGTTGGGCGCACGGGGCAAAACCGTGCTAGCCATCTGAGCTCGCGTGGCCGCCCGAAAAAGGGGCTCGGCGCGCCCACCCGAATTCGGCCTCTTCCTGCTTCCGGAGGCCGATAACTACCAGCAGCTGACCGAGCTGACGACATACGCCGAAAGCGCCGGACTCGACCTGATCGGCGTCCAGGACCATCCCTACCAGCGCCGCTTCCTCGACACCTGGACCCTGATCACCGCCCTGGCCATGCGCACCGAGCGAATCACCTTCTTCCCCGATGTCGCCAACCTGCCGCTGCGCAATCCCGCCGTACTCGCGAAATCCGTTGCCTCCCTGGACATCATGACCGGCGGCCGAATCCACCTCGGACTCGGCGCCGGTGCCTTCTGGGCCGCCATCGCCGCCATGGGCGGTTATCACCTGAGCGCGGGCGAATCGGTCCGGGCGCTGGCCGAGGGCATCACGGTCATCCGGGCCATGTGGAGCGACGAACGTTCGGTCCGGGTGCCCGGCACCTACCATCTGCTCGCCGGGGCCCACCCCGGCCCGCGGCCACAGCACGATCCCGGCATCTGGCTCGGCGCGAAGGGACCGCGCATGCTCGCACTGACCGGACAGCGCGCCGACGGCTGGCTGCCCTCGGCGGCCTGGGCCCCGCCCGAATTCCTGACCGAGGCGGGTAAGCGCATCGACGATGCGGCCGCCGCGGCGCAACGCGATCCGCGCGCCATCCGCCGGGTCTACAACCTCTCCGGCACCATCACCGCCGACGGCACCGACTACGGCTTCCTGGAGGGCCCGCCCGAGCGCTGGGTGGACGATCTGTCCGCGCTGCATCGCGACCAGCGCATCGACGGTTTCATCTTCTGGCCGACCGAGGGCGACCCCGTCGACCAGGTGCATCGCTACGCCGAATTGGTCGCGCCCGCGGTGCGCGCGAACGTCGCGAGTTGACCGGTCGGTAACCCGGAGCGACCGGGCTCGCGATATCCTGCATGTCAGGCCCACACCAGCCCCGATTTGCCCACGGATTACCGTTGGCGCGGGCGTGATCGGCCATACCCACCCGACCATGTGATTTTCAGGGATACTTGACGGCGGAGGACCGCCGGTTACGGATATGTCCCTGGGCAGATTTTGAGGGAAAGGAAGCTCCACGTCGTGGATGCGCGTTCGGCAGCGCTGGTCCGCGCCAACTTCCGATCGGTGATCGAGTCGCCGAACGGACCCGAGCGGTTGATCAGTGCGTTTTATGGTCACCTGTTTGCGGAGAAGCCGCAGCTGCGGGAATTGTTCCCGCCCGCGATGGAGATGCAGGCCAAGCGGGTGGTGACCGCCATCCATTACGTGCTCGACAATCTCGAGGACTGGGGGCGGGCCCAGAAGTTCCTCGAGCAGTTGGCGCGCGATCACCGCAAATACGGTGTCATCGCCGCGCACTATGACATCGCGGGGCGGGCGCTGCTCGCCGCCTTCCGGGTCTTCAACGGTCCGATGTGGAATCGCGCGCTCGAGGAGGGTTGGCGCGATATCACCATCCTCATCTCCGCCTCCATGGCCATCGGCGCCAATTCCGATAAATCGCAGCCGTACTGGGATGCCACCGTGGTCGGCCATCGTCGGGTGCTCGAGGATCTGGCCATCGTGCGGCTGCAGTCCGACAGTCCGATTCCGTATCAGGCCGGACAGTACGTGCCGGTCTCGCTGCCACAGCGTCCCAAGATGTGGCGCTATCTCTCGCCCGCGATTCCCGCTAATCCCTACGGCGAGATCGAATTCCACGTCCGCAAGATTCGCGGCGGCTGGGTGAGCCCGGCCATCGTCAACGAGACCAGGGTCGGCGATCGGTGGATGATCGCCGGTCCACTCGGTGGTCTGCACATCGATCGCGACAGCGGCCGTGACGTGCTGTTGATCGGTGCGGGCACCGGCATCGCGCCGCTGCGCGCCCAGTTGATCGAGATGGGTCAGCGCGGCATCAATCCGCGCGTGCACTTCTTCATCGGCGGCCGCTATCCCTGCGATCTGTACGACGTGGAGAATATGTGGCAGCTTTCGCAGAGCAATCCGTGGCTGACCGTGGTCCCGGTCTGTGAACAGAAGACCAACCCGTGGTGGTATCCGCATCCACCGCAGGACGAGCCGTACGGCATGCACCGCCGCCTGATCGGAAATCTGGGCGCGGTCGTGGCCAGCTTCGGCTCATGGGCCGACCGGCAGATCCAGATCGCCGGTTCGGCCCGCATGATCGCCGACACCCGCCGCGCCCTCATGGCGGTGGGCACCCCCGAGTCGGTGATCAGCTCAGATCCCGTGTGAGAGAAGCAATGACAATTGATCCGAGCCCGCACAGCAATGGTGCGGCGCCCGAATGGAAGTCGACCGTCGTCGGTCACCACCGGCTGCGCCACGACATCGCGGTGATCCGCCTGATCGGCGAGTACGTCCCATTTCTCGCGGGACAATCCGTCGAGGTCCGGGTGCCGCAGCATCCGGGGATGCGCCGTCGGCTCTCCCCCGCGCTGCCGCCGTCGCTGGACGGCAAGATGGAATTCCATGTGCGCGCGGTGCCGGGCGGCTGGTGCAGCGGCAGTATCGTCGCCGACACCCAACCGGGCGACGAATGGCAGATCAGTGCTCCCATGGGCACTCTCGCCGTCGACCCGTACGGTGACGAGGTGGTGATGATCGCGGGCGGCACCGGCCTGGCCCCGATGCGCTCCCAGATTCTCGACCTCGCCCGGCACGAGGATCCGCCGCCCACCTACCTGTTCGTGGGCGGGCGCTCACCGCGCGACCTGTACGCCGATGACATGCTGTACCTCTTGGCGAACGAATTGCCTTGGCTCACAGTGATTCCCGTGGTCGAGAGCCCGGAAGATCCGGGCTGGGTCGATGAATGGTACGAGCAGTCGCGCGTGGATATCGGATTCCCGCTCGACGATATGCTCTTCGGCACCCTCGCCGACGTCGTCGGATCACATGGCGCGTTCGACCAGCATCAGGTGCTGGTCTGCGGCTCCCCCAATATGGTCCGCGTGACATTGGACCGACTCGTCGAAACCGGAACCCCAGCTGCGCTAATCCAATTCGAGGGACTGTAACCATGCCGGGCCCGGGGTCCGTCGAGCGTAGTCAGATGGTGGTCGCCTATGTCGAATTCGACCGCCATATCACTACGCTCGACGAGCCGGACGCGGCACTAGCGACTGCTCGCAGGTCGCGATCAGCCGCGAGACGCCAGGGGCGAAGGCACGGCCGATAGCTCAGAAGAGCGGGTCGTGGCGGATGTTTTTGGTCTGGGTTCCGGCGGCCATCAAGCGGAACTTGGTGGTCTGCACCATCGAGGGGGATCCGACTATCTGCACATCGCGGTCGGACCAGGAGCCGTAGCTCGCGACGACCTTGCCTATCTGGCCGGTCATCCGGGCCTCCAGGCCCGGCCAGGTGTGCTCCGGTTCGCCGGAATCCAGATACCACCAAGGGTTTTCATCGCTCTCGGTGACCGGCGTGACGGTGAGCCATTTATTGGCGGTGGCCAGTTGGCTCAGGATCTCCAGATCGTAGAGGTCACACGGATGGTGGCCGCCGACGAACAGATGCACCCGCGGGTTGACGCGCCGCTGCGCCATCGCCATGAGCTGGGCGCGCAAGGGTGCGATGCCGGTACCACAGCCGACCATCAGCATTTTGCGTTTCACATTGCGCGGTACGCCGAGTCCGCCGAGCGGTGAGCCGAGGAGCCACTGGTCACCGATATTGGTGTGGCCGACAATGGCCGGGCTGACCCAGCCGCCGAGCACCCCGCGGATGTGGAATTCGATCTCCCCGTTCGCATTCGCGGGCACCGCCGGGGACAGATAGCGCCACATGCGCGGCCGGGCCGGGATCTGCACACTGATGTACTGGCCCGCGGCGTATTGCATCGGCTGATCCAATTGCAGCCGCACCACGGCGAGATTGCGCAGCACCTCGCGACGCTCGACGACGGTTCCGGTCCAGACCGGCGGTGACGATTCCTGTTCGGCCGCGCCGATCATGGTGTCACCGATGATCTTCAGGCCCTCGTCCCAGGCCCGGTCGACCTCATCGGTCCACATCTCGGTGCCCGCGAAAATCCGCATCGCGGACTTCAACGAGGTCGCCACGGCGTGGTAATGCGCGGCCTGCACCCCGTACTTGCGGTGATCGCGCCCGAGTTGGGCGAGGAATGGCAATAACTTATTCGGCTCCTCCAGCCGATCCAGTGCATAGGAGATGGCCTTGACCAATCGGTCACGCTGGGAATCCATCGCTGCGGGAAAGAAATCCCGGACGGCGGGATAGTCCGTGAACAGGATCGCGTAAAACGAACTGGCCAGCTTGGCCGGACCCCCCTCCTCCGCAGCAACCGCCTTGAACGTCGTTCTTATCAAAGCGACAGTCCGCGAATCCATTTGTGTCACAACCCCTTTTGCACTCGAACACAAACCGTGGCCGACGAGTGAGGTGCTGCGGGACACTCGACAGCAGCCGATGCGAATGAGTGTAGGCGAGGTTTGCCAGCTGCGGAATCAGTCGCATAAACATCACGTATGTAATTCCCTCGAAACGAGGATCCGCACCACGAAACCCCTTGAAAACAAACCGAAAGAACGAACACGACGATGAAATCGGCCAGGTAATCTCGCTTTTCGCAAGGCTCGTCTTGCAAGATTCGTCCCGATCAAGCATCGAGAGCGATCACAGGGCAACCTAACATCCGAGACCGACCAGGCGCCTTGACGAATGGCGCGCGCCCGCACACCGGGCGCCCAAGGCGATCCGGCTCGCATTGCGGCACAGAGTTTGCTGGACGCCGCGCTTCAGCAAACCCTGCCCGCCAGCTCATTACCAGCAATCCAGTATCGGCAGCGATAGGCACGCACGCTCCGAAACCATAAGCCCGGTATCAAGACTTCAATCCCCGATGTTTGCTCGCCGTTGTCACCGGATGAGCTCAATGAGTGAGCCGACCGCATTGCGCCCGATATCGGTATCGCCACCGATCATGAGAAACCGATGTGCCGATACGACTTCCCTTTACGGCACACCGCTCCGATACCGAGGAATTGCCTTGCTGCCAACCGCTATCACCGCAGTATCCGCCGATTTACCATGGCGATCGCCTGGGTATTCCGGTGCATCCGGAAAGACGTGGGCCCCGGGTTACCGGTGCGATTGCACCGAGCCCGGGGCCCACAGTTGGAAATGATCAGCGCCTATTGCGCGGCTTCCATACCACCAGTGCGGTACTGCGTTGCGGCGGCGTGAGATCGGGGCGATACCCCGCGCGCAGCCGATCCAGCTCGGCCGACATCTCGGCGACGCGCTGTTGCAGTTCCTCGACCTGATTGGTGAGTTCGATGATGCGCTTGATGCCCGCCAGGTTGACGCCCTCGTCCTGGGACAGCCGCTGCACCTCGCGGAGCAGTTCGACGTCCCGTGCCGAATAACGTCGACCGCCACCCGAAGTGCGTTGCGGCGTAACCAGTCCGAGGCGGTCATACGTGCGCAGTGTCTGCGCGTGCATACCCGCCAACTGGGCCGCCACGGAGATCATGAAGAACTCCGCCCGCGACGCCCCGCCTGCTGCCTGCTTCGGATTATCGGACATCAAGCACCTGCCCATCCCGCACGTGGATCGAACCCGCTGGTCTTCTCCGCCTCCGCGTAGCGCTTGAGCGCCTCGGCGGCATTGTCGTCCAGCTTCTGCGGCACGGCCACCTTGACGGTGACGAGCAAATCGCCCGCACCGCCGCCGGGACCGCGCTTGGGCACGCCGCGGCCGCGCACCCGCAGGATGCGACCGTCCGCGGTACCCGGCGGCACCTTGACGCCGACGCGCCCTTCCAGCGTGGGCACGGAAACCGTTGTGCCCAGCACCAATTCACTGTAGCTGACCGGCAACACCAGGGTCAGGTCGTCGCCGTTGCGGCCGAAGACCTTGTCCTGGCTGACGTGCACGGTCACATAGAGGTCACCCGAGGGGGCACCACGCAGTCCGGCCTCGCCCTGTCCGGCCAGCCGGATCTTCTGCCCATCGCTGACGCCAGGGGGAATCCGCACCGTGATGGTGCGGGTCCGATTCTGGATGCCGCTGCCGTGGCAGTCGACGCACGGATTGTCGATGATCGAACCGGTACCACGGCATTCGTCGCACGGCTCGCTGAAGCCGAACGCGCCCTGATTGCGGCTGATCACGCCGTTGCCATTGCAGACGGGGCAGACTCGCGGACTGGTCCCCGGCTTGGCGCCGCTGCCGTGACAGGTCGTACACGGCGACGGACTGGTCATCCGCAGCGGAACCGTGACACCCTGTGCGGCCTCGCGGAAGCCGAGGGTCGTCTCGGTCTCCACATCGGCGCCGCGGCGCGGACGGCTCGCGGTGCGCGTGCCGCCCCGGTTGAACAGACCGCCCAGCAGGTCACCGAGGCCACCGTCACCAGCACTCGCCTGGCCGAAGATGTCCCCGATATTGAAGTCCTGCGAGAAGCCGCCGCCCGCACCGGGCGTGAAGCCGCCGCGCCCGTATCCGCCACCGGCGAAAAGCTTTCGGGTCTCGTCGTATTCCTTGCGCTTGGCCGGATCCGACAGCACGGCATGCGCCTCGCTGACGGATTTGAACCGCTCCTCGGCCTTGGTATCGCCGGGATTGGCATCCGGATGCAGGTCACGGGCGAGTTTGCGATAGGCCTTCTTGATCTCGTCCTGCGAGGCGCTGGAGGAGACACCCAGCTCCTTATAGAAGTCCTTTTCGATCCACTCCCGTTGGCTCACCGGGCATCTCCTCCTCTCGGGTTCCTATTGGTTGTTCGCATTGGCATCAGCATCCGATGCCTCTTCTTCGACCAGATCGGCCACGCCATCGGTTACCCCGACGAGCGCGTGCCGAAGCACTCGATCGCCGAATCGATAGCCCTTGCGCATAACAAGGCCGATCACCGGATCGTGGCCGGAGCCCTCGTGCTGCACGGCCTCGTGCAGGGTCGGGTCGAAAGGCTCACCCTCCGTACCGAATTCCTGCAGACCCTGCTTGTGCAGCGCGTCGGCGAGCTTATCCGCGACCGACTTGAGCGGTCCGGCATCGAGATCGCCGTGCGCCCGCGCACGATCGAGATCGTCGAGTACGCCGAGCAATTCGGAGACCACGGACGCCTTGGCCGAGTCGATGGTCGCCTGCCGGTCCCGCTCGACCCGCCGCCGGTAGTTGGCGTATTCGGCGGTCAGCCGCTGCAGGTCGGCGGTGCGCTCGGCCAGCTCCTTGGTGATGGACTCGGCCAGGATCTCGGCGCCCTCATCGGTACCGATGACGGGTTCGGTGCCGTTCCCGGCGTCCGGGCCGGGACCCGCGGCAGCCTCGGCCGCCGCGGATTCCCGGACTTCACCGGCCTGCGCCGTCTGGTCGCTCCGCGGGCTCCGCTCCTGCGGATCGATCTTGCGATTGTCGACGAAGGTGATCGGCTCCTTTTCGGAGTTTCCGTCGCTCACTTCTTCTCCGTGTCGACCGGCTCGTCCACAACCTCGGCATCCACGACCTGGTCATCGTTGGCGGAGCTCGACGCGCCGTTGCCGGACGCGGCCTGCTCGGCGGCCGATGCCTCGTAGATCGCCTGACCCAGCGCCTGCGATTCGGTCGCGAGCTTCTCCACCGCGGACTTCACGGCCGCGATATCGGTGCCCTTGAGCGCCTCGTTGGCCTCGGCGATGGCCGCCTCGACCTTGGTCTTGACGTCCGCGGGGACCTTGTCCTCGTTCTCCTTGATGAACTTCTCGGTCTGATGCACCAGCGACTCGGCCTGGTTGCGGGTCTCGGCCTCCTCGCGGCGGGCCTTGTCCTCGGCGGCGTGCGCCTCGGCGTCCTTGACCATCCGGTCGATCTCCTCCTTGGACAGGCCGGAGCCGTCCTGGATCTTGATCGTGTTCTCCTTGCCGGTGCCCTTGTCCTTCGCGGTCACGTGCACGATGCCGTTGGCATCGATATCGAAGGTGACCTCGATCTGCGGCACACCGCGCGGGGCCGGGGGGATGCCGGTCAGCTCGAAGGAGCCGAGCAGTTTGTTGTGCGAGGCGATCTCGCGCTCACCCTGGAACACCTGGATCTGCACCGACGGCTGGTTGTCGTCGGCGGTGGTGAAGGTCTCCGAGCGCTTGGTCGGGATGGTGGTGTTGCGCTCGATGAGCTTGGTCATCACGCCGCCCTTGGTCTCGATGCCCAGCGACAGCGGGGTGACATCGAGCAGCAGGACGTCCTTGACCTCACCCTTGAGCACACCGGCCTGCAGTGCGGCGCCGACGGCGACGACCTCGTCCGGGTTCACGCCCTTGTTGGGCTCCTTGCCGCCGGTCAGCTCACGGACCAGGTCCGAGACGGCGGGCATACGGGTCGAGCCACCGACGAGCACGACGTGGTCGATATCGGCCACATTGATGCCCGCGTCCTTGATCACGGACTGGAACGGCGCGCGGGTGCGGTCGAGCAGGTCCGAGGTGATCTTCTGGAATTCGGCGCGGGTCAGCTGCTCGTCGAGGAACAGCGGGTTCTTGTCGGCGTCGACGGTGATGTAGGGCAGGTTGATCGAGGTGCTCTGCGAGGAGCTCAGCTCGATCTTGGCCTTCTCGGCCGCCTCACGCAGGCGCTGCATGGCCATCTTGTCCTTGGTCAGGTCGATGCCCGCGCTGGCCTTGAACTTGTCGACCAGCCAGCTCACGACGCGCTCGTCCCAGTCGTCACCACCGAGGTGGTTGTCACCGGAGGTGGCGCGGACCTCGACGACACCCTCGCCGATTTCCAGCAGCGAGACGTCGAAGGTGCCGCCACCGAGGTCGAAGACCAGGATGGTCTGTTCCTTATCGCCCTTGTCCAGGCCGTACGCGAGTGCGGCCGCGGTGGGCTCGTTGACGATGCGCAGCACGTTCAGACCGGCGATCTGACCGGCCTCCTTGGTGGCCTGGCGCTGCGAGTCCTCGAAGTACGCGGGCACGGTGATGACCGCGTCGGTGATCTCCTCGCCGAGGTAGGCCTCGGCGTCGCGCTTGAGCTTCATCAGCACGCGCGCGCTGATCTCCTGCGCGGTGTACTTCTTGTCGTCGATCGCCACCGACCAATCGGTGCCGATGTGGCGCTTGACCGAGCGGATAGTGCGGTCGACGTTGGTGACCGCCTGGTTCTTGGCGGGCTGGCCCGTCAGAACCTCTCCGTTCTTGGCGAACGCGACGATCGATGGGGTGGTGCGCGATCCTTCAGAGTTCGCGACGACGACCGGCTCGCCGCCTTCGAGAACGGCGACGACCGAGTTCGTGGTCCCGAGGTCGATTCCGACCGCACGAGCCATGGTGGTTCCTCCTAGTTGACGTAACTTCTTGTGTCGGTGCTGGGTAATCGCGTTGTTCGGGCGATCTCCCGCTCTGCGACATCCGCTCGGGACAACCGAGTCGAGTGCCGCGAGACCTCGCCCCAAGCACCTCACGGAGCACGGTCCCAGCAACGCTGAGCGTGGTCGGCTCAATCCTGCACCCATTCGACACCGGGCGTCAACTGAAACTTGAGCCGATCACACTCAATGTTGTCGAATAGCTCAACCGATGGCTCGCGCGGTTCTATTCCCGATACAGGAAGAAATCGGCGGCCCCGCGACCTCGCCGAGCCGAAATCGTCGACCGGTTGTTATTCATCGACGACGGCTGCGAACCGGCCCGATTCCGTCCCGGGCGCCTGAAGCGGGTTGCCCGCCGATCCGATGGTCCACGAGGATGGCGGCATCGAGCGTCGTCGATCCGCCGAAAGGAAGTGGATGTGCCGAAGACGCGGTCCTGGTGGAGCTGGGGCAATATCGAGGACGCGGTCGTCGGCGCGGAAGCGGAGGCGCTGACCGCGCGGGTCGCCGCGATACTGCCGAGTGCGGATCTCACACCACACGAACCGCCGTCAGTCGAATCCCTCGGACTGCCCGAACCTCGGGTGAGCGCGCCGGATTCGCTCGCCGACTCGGTGTCGACGGATCCGGCCGATCGGGCGGCACACGCGCACGGTCAGGCGTTTCGCGATGTGGTGCGCAATCTGCTCGGCGAGGTGCGCAATGCGCCGGATCTGGTCGTTCGGCCGCGCACGGAGGGCCGAATCGTCGATGTGCTCGACTGGGCGGCCGGGGCGAATACCGCGGTAATCCCGTTCGGCGGTGGAACTTCCGTGGTGGGCGGGGTCGAGCCGAGGTTGCCCGCGGACGAATACGCGGGGGCGATCAGCCTGGACCTCGGTCGTCTCGATCGGGTGCTCGAGCTCGATCGCACCAGCCGGGCGGCGCGAATTCAGGCCGGAATCCTCGGTCCGGCACTGGAAGATCAGCTGCGCGGCGCGAATCTGACGCTGCGGCATTTTCCGCAGTCGTTCGAATTCTCGACGCTCGGCGGCTGGCTGGCCACCAGGGCGGGTGGACATTTCGCGACGCTGTACACCCACATCGATGATCTGGTCGAGTCGATGCGGGTGGTAACCCCCACGGGCACAGGCGAATCGAGGCGGCTACCCGGTTCGGGGGCGGGGCCGTCGCCCGACCGGATGTTCCTCGGATCCGAGGGGACGCTTGGCATCATCACCGAGGCGTGGATGCGCTTGCAGGACCGGCCACGTTGGCGCGCAACGGCTTCCGCGTACTTCGACGACTACGCCCAAGCGGTGGCCGCGACCAGGGCGATTGCCCAGTCCGGCCTCTATCCGACCAATTGCCGACTGCTCGATCCCGCCGAGGCATTCCTCAATGCCGGTGCCGCGACCAGCGGCGGTGTGCTGGTGCTCGGATTCGAATCCGCCGATCATCCCACCCGCACCTGGATGGAACGCGCGCTGGAACTGGTCGCCGCGCACGGCGGCACGCTTCCCGAACCCGCGCGCTACACCGAATCCACCGAGCACCGAGGCGGTTCGGGCGCGGCCGACACCTGGCGTTCGTCATTCCTGCGGATGCCCTATCAACGCGACGCCCTCGCGGCGCGGTCGATGATCACCGAAACCTTCGAAACCGCCTGTACCTGGGACAAATTCGACAATCTGAAAGCAACGGTGACCGAGGCCGCGAATGCGGCCATCCGATCCGTCGGCGCCACCGGCGTGGTGACTTGCCGCTTCACCCATGTGTATCCGGACGGTCCTGCGCCGTATTTCGGCATCTACGCCGCCGGTCGCTGGGGCAGTACGCTCGCGCAATGGGATGACATCAAAGCCGCTGTCTCCGAGGCACTCTCGGCCGCGGGCGGGACAATCACGCATCATCACGCGGTGGGTCGGGACCACCGACCCTGGTACGACCGCCAGCGTCCCGATCCGTTCGCGAATGCGCTGCGGGCCGCCAAATCCGCCCTGGATCCGGCCGGAATCCTCAATCCCGGTGTGCTGATCTGAGTTCAGCGCTTGTCCGCCGGGCGAGCCAAGCCCGGATGGATGCCCGGGATCAGTCCGTTCGCCGCCGCGGTGCGCTGCAGGAGCGCGACCAGGGTGGCCCGCTCGTCCGGATCGAGCGCGGCCGTGACGTCGGCATCCAAGCCGGTCACGATCGACTCGGCGCGGGTGAGCAATTCGTGTGCCGCGGGGAGTAGATACACCGCATGCGCGCGCCGGTCGGTCGGGTGTTTGCGTCGCTCGACGAGTCCGCGCTTCTCCAGTTCGTCCACCAGCCCGACCATCACATTGCGATGAATCCGCTGCGCCTCGCACAACTGTTGCTGTGATTGGCCGTCGTTGGCACGCAATATGCGCAGCGTGCCGTAGTGACGCGGGCTGATGCCGAGCGGCGCCAGCAGATCGGCGAAGCGCTGGGCGACATGGAATCCGAGCTGGCCGAACAGGAAGGCGGCGCGCTCGGACAGTGGCACGAAGGTCGGATCGGTCACGCACCGAGCATACCGCGGTAAATGCACTCTTAGTGATTGCACACTTGATTGATAATCACTTCATGTGCATAGTTGAGGTGTCGTCCTACTCCACCGATCGAAAAGAGCCTTCTCGTGGATACCGACATCTCCCCTGGCGCGGACGCGCCCCCACAACTCGACCCGCGCCGCTGGATCGCCTTCGCGGTCGTGCTTGCCGCGGGATTCATGGATCTGCTCGACGTCACCATCGTCAATGTCGCGGTACCGAGCATCCAGACCGATCTCGGCGCCCAGTATTCGCAGATCGAATGGATCATCGCGGCCTATGTGCTCGCCTTCGCCGCAGTGCTGATCACCGGCGGCCGACTCGGCGATATCTACGGCCGCAAGCGGATCTTCCTGATCGGCATGACCGGCTTCACGCTGGCCTCGGCCGCCTGCGGCGCCAGCTCCGATCCGACCATGCTGATCACCTCCCGGTTCGTCCAAGGCGCGATGGCGGCGCTGATGGTGCCGCAGATCCTGGCCATCATCCGGGCCACCTTCCCGCAGCAGGAGCGCGCCAAGGCCATCGCCATCTACAGCGGCGTCGGCGGCTCGGCCTCCGCGGTCGGCCTGTCACTGGGCGGACTGCTGGTGCAATGGAATCTGTTCGATCTGGACTGGCGGCCGATCTTCCTGGTCAACGTGCCGGTCGGGATCGCGGCGCTGATCGCCGCGACGATCGTGATGCGGGATTCACGCTCGGCCGCCGCACCCCGGCTGGATCCGATCGGCATGGTGCTGGCGATCTCCGCGGTACTGCTGCTTGCCTACCCGCTCACCGAGGGCCGCCGATTGGGTTGGCCCGCATGGACTTTCATCATGATGGCGAGCGCCGCGGTGGTCTTCGGCGCATTCGTCGCCTTCGAGCGGCGACGGGCGCGGACCGTCGGATCCCCGCTGATCGATCTGGAGCTTTTCCGGTCTCGCCCGTTCACCGTCGGACTCGCGAGTTGGCTGCTGTTCTGGATCGGACTCGGCGGATTCTTCCTGATCTGGACGCTGTTCATGCAGGTGGGCCTGGGCTGGTCGGCGATGCGGGCCGGACTCACCGCGGTCTTCTTCGCGGTCGGCGCGGGCATCGGGGCGGGGGTCTCGGTCAGCGCGCTCGCGCCGCGGTTCGGGCGCATCGTGCTGATCGCCGGTGGTGTGGTGAATGCCGGTGGATTCGCGCTGTACGGGTGGCTGGCCGCGCATTACGGTGCGTCGATCGCGTCATGGCAGATGGTGATCCCGCTGATCGTCACCGGTGTCGGATTCGGCATGGTGGTCGCGCCGACCATCGACCTGCTGCTCGGTCAGGTGCCCGCACGGGAGGCCGGGGCGGCATCCGGGCTGCTCAATACCGGGCAGCAGCTCGGTACCGCACTCGGAGTCGCATTGGTCGGTGTGGTGTTCTTCGGTCAGCTGGACCATGATTCGGCGCGCGGCGTCGAGGCGGTCACGCCGCAGGTACGCACCGAGCTATCGACCATTGGTCTGCCCGAACCGGCACAAGACCAGATCATCGCGAATTTCCTTGCCTGCGTCCGCGACCGGTCCGCACAAGTCGATCCGACGGCCGTCCCGGCCAGTTGCCAGAGCTCCGATTCGGGCAATTACGCTGTGGCACAGGTGCTCACCGATGCGGGCGAACGGGCCAATGCGGTGAATTTCGCCAACACCTTCCGCTACACGCTGTGGTACGGGATCGGCCTGCTGGCCCTGATGTGTCTCGGCTTCCTCGCGCTCCCCAAGGATGCACGGCTGGAGCAGCACGAAATCGGCCATCCGCTGGAATTGGCATCGACAGGAGCGTGAGATGAAAGTACTTGCCATCGGACGCGGCCGAGCCGTCGTCGACACCGCCATCGAATTATTGCGGGCCAATGGTTATGCCGCCGTGGGTACCATCGCCGACGCCGAAGCCCTGCGCGTACTCGATACCGGCGAGATCACCGATCTGATCATCGGCGGTGGCGTGGAAGCGGATTCGCGTGCGGCCCTGAAGCGGAAGGCGGCCGATCGGCACGTCATCGTGCACGAGGCCAAGCGCGGCGGACGCGGTATCGAGGAGTATCTGAACGAGGTGGTCATTCCGAGTTTGGCGCGTCAGTAGCGGCGAGACGGCGGTTCCCGCGGACAACGGGGACCGCCGTCACCGCGTTGGCCTCGGGCCTGCCACACCTGGCTGACTCAGACGCGCAATTTCCGCTGTGGCCGGTGGCCGTGGCAGTAGGGTGGCGACAAAGGGGAGCCGCGCGCCGCCGATTCGAGGAGTTCGTCTATGAGGGCCGCCGTCGTCACCAATACCAAGTTCTCGGTGCAGGAGCTGCCTACTCCGACGCCAGGGCGCGGGCAGGTGCTGATCAATGTATCGCGGTGTGGCATCTGCGGGTCCGATCTGCATGCCCGCACCCACGCCGATGAGATGGCCGAGTTGGCCGCACGCACCGGATACGACCAATTCATGCGTGCAGAGCAGAGTGTGGTGCTCGGACACGAATTCAGCGGCGAGATAGTCGATTACGGGCCGGGCTGCCGCAAACGCTGGCGGACGGGTACGCCCGTGGTGGCGCTGCCGATCGTGCGGCACGACGGCGCACCACAGCTGACCGGACTGTCGACGGCCGCGCCCGGTGCATACGCCGAGCAGGTGGTAGTGCAGGAATCCATGACCATGCCGATCCCCAACGGACTCTCGGCCGAACATGCCGCCCTCACCGAACCAATGGCCGTCGCCTGGCACGCCGTGCGCAAGGGACGGGTCGGCAAGGGGCAGATTGCATTCGTAATCGGGTGTGGTCCAATCGGTTTGGCGGTTATCAGTATGCTGAAGGCAGCGGGTGTGCGCACCGTCGTCGCCAGTGATTTCTCGCCGCGCCGCCGCGAGCTCGCCGTCGGCTGCGGTGCCGATATCGTCGTCGACCCCGCGACCGAATCCCCATGGGAGGCAGCGCCGAAGCGTGGGCGGATCAATGGTGTCACCGATATTCTCAGCCTCGGTTTCGACACTATGGAACGGCTGCGCCGCGTCCCGAATCTGCCCTGGTGGTATGTCTTCCGGTTGGCGCACTCGCTCGATGCCGGTCCGGCGGGTCCGGTCGTCTTCGAATGCGTTGGTGTGCCGGGCATTATCGATCAGATACTCACTGCGGCGCCGCCGCTGTCGCGCGTTGTCGTGGTCGGCGTCTGTATGGAGACCGACCGCTTCCAACCGGCGATGGCCATCAACAAGGAAATCGAACTGCGCTTCGCCTTCGGCTACGACCCAGGTGAATTCCGCGACACACTGCATATGATCGCCGACGGCAAGGTCGACCCGGCTCGCTTGATCACCGGCACCGTCGGGCTGGACGGTGTCGAAAATGCCTTCACCGCGCTGGCCGATCCGGAACAGCACGCGAAGATCCTGATCGACCCGGCCAGTACCGCGACGACGCCCTGACGCTCAGCCGAGATGGCGGTCGCGGTCGGGCTGCCGATCGAGCCACGAGGGCGCCGCGGTGTCGGGGTAGCTGAGCGCGGGTTCGCCATGTTCGAGGTAGGCGGCGTGGCCCTCCATCCGGGCGCGGAACGCCTGCCAGATGCGGCGGGACGGCTCGGGTCGGGCGAAGGTGTCCACGGTGTCGACGCGCACCCACCGCCAGTGGTCCAGTTCGCTTGTCCGCAGTTGGATCGCCGATTCGTCGCCGAGTTCGCCGCAGTCGAAGATATAGCGGATCTGGTCGCCAGCGGGTTTGCGCGTCCAGTCGTGCACGAGCAGTCGACACGGCGGGCGGTCGAGGCCGAGTTCTTCGCCGATCGCGCGGCGACAGCCCGCTGCGGGTGATTCGCCGGGCGCGACACTGCCGCCCGGAATGTCCCAACCGCCCCGATCGACTGCGTGCACAAGCAGCACGTCCTCGCCGCGCACGAATAATGCGCCCGCGACCAGGCTCACCTGGGCGAATGGTTGCGCGTCACGGTCCGACATCACCTCACGACCTTCCCTCGCCGGGTCCGGAAATACGCGGTTTCGGCGGAGTTGCCACCACTTGGCCGCACCTGCTGCGACGATGGGCACGGTCTCTCCACTTGTACACCAGCAGCGCGCATACGTCCTCGAACAGCTCGAGAAGGTGGGCTAAGCATGGCCGAGAAGATCTTCGACATCGTGTGGGATGCGATCGATGACATCCGGGGCGACGTCGAGAATATGCGGCTGCGGTCGCAGTTGATATTCCAACTGACCGACCGGATCGCGGCCGAGGGTTGGAGTCCGGAGGTCGCCGCCGAGCACCTAGGCGTGACCGCCGCGCGGATCTCCGATCTGCTCGGCGGCCGCACGCAGCTGTTCAGCCTGGACGCGCTGGTCAATATGATCGCCGCGGCCGGTCTGCGGGTGCAGGTGCTGATCAGCTGATCCTCAGCTGGCCGCGAGCACCTCATCGGCGATCTCGCGATCCAGGGAAACACGGACCAGGGCAGCGGCCAGATCGGCCGTGTGGTTCTCCGGCGCGAGCTCGGCCAGGCGGTCCGGATCTTTCGGAAGTCGAACGCGTTCGGCGCCGCGCAGCGCGCGTTCGTCGAAATGCGGTCGGGCCCAAGTCCATACGTCCTGGACTTCACGCAGGAAGATATCGCTGCCGGTCGGGCCGATGCCCTTGAACTGTTGCAGCAGTTCGGCGGCACGGGACGGATCGTGCTCGGCTTCATCGGCGAGTTTGCGCAGATCACCGCCGTAGCGGTCCAGCACGCGCGATGCGACGGCACCCAAGCGCGACGCCGTACTTTCGTCATAGCGCTTGTAATGGGCGCGCCCCAGCGCGTCGACCAGTTCCTGCCAGTCGGCGTCCGCGACCCGCTTCGGGGTGCGATATCCGCTGCTCATCAGCTCCTTGCCCGCCGCGACGGCGATATCGGCGGAGATCCGGGTGCTGAGCAATTCGGCGAGCATGAGCAGTTGGAAGAGCGGAGCGGGTTTATCGGCCAGTTTGATGCCCGCCTCGGCCGCATAGCCGCTACCCGCCCGGTCCAGCAAAGCGTTCACCACATCTTTTTGAGTCATCGCATGCTCCTGGGTTCGGATATCCGGGGCGTACCCATGGGTCACGGGCCCACACGCGCGACTACGCCGGGTAATCCTTGGCGGCGACGGTACGGGCGACCTTCTGCGGCGCACCGCCGATCAGCCCCCGCCACGGCAGATACGGCAGCAGACGGACATTGAGATTGCGCATGCGGATCATCGAATTGCTCGGCGGCGCATACCATTTGCCGACACCTTCGGCGAAGGTCTGACAGCCACGCACCATCGGCAGCATTTCCGCGCGATAGCGGGCGAAGGCGATGGTGTGATCACCATTCGCGGCGGCGAGCTCACCGGCCAGGATGTATGCGCCGACCAGCGACAGGTCGGCGCCCTGACCGGATAGCGGTGAGGCGCAGTAGCCCGCATCGCCGACCAGTGCGACGCGGCCCTTCGACCAGTTGTCCATGTGGATCTGTGCCATGGCGTCGAAATAGAAATCCTCGGCGGCATCGAGGTGGGCGAGTAGTTTCGGCACCTGCCAGCCCTGACCGGCGAATCGGTCGGCGAGGATCTTTTTCTGCTGTTCGATATCGCGGTAGTCGTAGTCGAGTTGCTCGGATTCGAAGGCGAACACCGCTTTGGCTTCGGTGTTCTGACGCGCGCTGTAGCTGCCCGCGATGGTGCCGGGGGTGTTGTAGTCCAGCTCCCAGCGATCGAGGTCGAGCAGGTTGGGGGTGGTGTAGATCGCGATGTAGAAGCCCATATGCCGGATGAAGTCCGATTCCGGGCCGAAGACCAGTTTGCGGGTGTTGGAATGCACGCCGTCGGCGCCGATTACCAGATCGAAGGTTCTCGGTTCGGCATCGGCGAAACTGACGTGCACGCCCGAATCACCTTGGGCCAGTCCGGTTATCGAGTCGCCGAAGATGTATTCGACGTTGTCCTCGGTCGCCTCGTACAGGACGCGGGACAGGTCGCCGCGCTGAATCTCGGTGTCGCCGTTCGCGCCTACGCCGTTGAAGACCTCACTGCTGATGCTGGCCCGCACTTTCCCTGCGGCGTCGACGTAGGAGGTACCGCGCTTGTCGGTGCTCAGCTGGTGTACCCGCTCGAGCAGACCCATTCGACGCACGACTTCGGTGGCGGTGCCGAGCACGTCGATGGCCTGACCGCCCTCGCGCAGCCGCGGCGCGCGCTCGACGATCGTCGGGGTGAATCCGTAGCGGTGCAGCCAGAAGGCGAGGGCCGGTCCGGCGATGCTCGCTCCGGAGATGAGGACGGTGCGGTTCCTGCTCATGCGAGGAACTGTACATATGTCTTAGGCGTCTGCGCAAGACAAATGCCTAAGGCAACTGCGCTAGCATGCTGACCATGGGAAATCGTGAAGATCTGCTGGCGGGGGCGCGCCGCTGCCTGTTCGAGAAGGGCTATACGCGCACCACCGTGCGCGATATTTCGAATGCCGCTGGCGGGGTCAGCATGGCCGCCATCGGCTACCACTTCGGCTCCAAGGAGGCGCTGCTCAATGCGGCACTTGCCGAGGCGAATCGGGAGTGGGGCGACGAACTCGAACGCACCCTGAGTGCTGCCGCGGAGCCGAATTCGACTGCGCTGCAACGTTTCGAAGCGAACTGGACCGCGGTGCTCGACTCGGTCGCGGACCATCGCGGTCTCTGGTCGGCGACCTTCGACATCCTCGCCCAGTCCGGGCAGGACGAGGCGACCCGCGAACAGTTGGCGGCCGGACTCGACGAGGCGCGCCGTGGGCTGGCCCGGCTTTTCGAGGGCATCGATGAATCCGATACCGAGGGCGGGCGCGCCATCGGGACCTTCTATCAGGCGCTGCTGACCGGGCTAGCGGCACAAGTTCTGATCGATCCGGAGCACGCGCCGTCGGGCCAGGAGCTTGCCGACGCGATGCGTCGGATCCTCGGCTGACCACCACTTGGCGTGCGTCACCGTCGAACCTCTGGCGGGGTGGTCACCGACGAGGCCGGGCTGGAGCACTCCGGCTTCCTGCGGGCGTCACGGTTGGCGGGAATCACTCCGGTAGGAGGCTGAGGGTTCCTTCGGCACTGCGTGCTGCGGTCAGGCAGGCGGTGGTGGTGAACTGGTCGGCCAGGGGATGGCGGGCGCGGGCACGCCATTTGCGCACGGCGGCCATGGCCTGGGCGCGCTGGATGGCGGGGTCGGTGCCGAAGGGCAGGCCGAGTCGAAGATGCGGGGCGACGCCGGAGCCGCCGATCAGGCGGTGCAGTTCAGCGAGATCGGCTGCGGGCAGGGCCAATTCGTCGGTGCGCAGGCGACCGAGGAGACGAAGTTCGGCGAAACCGTGCACGTCGGCGAGCAGGGTGCGGACTCGGGGCAGCAGCTGGTCGGCGGGAGTGCCCGGGTATGCGGTGAGGACCCGGGCCAGCGCGGTCAGGGCCGAGTGCGCCTTGAGTTGGTCGGCGCGCTGGCCGAATTGCACGTCGAGAACCGAGCGGAGTTCCTCCACGCCGCTGCGGTTGGTCAATTCCGCTGCCAGCGTGGCGGAGTCGCGCACGCCGAGGCGAATCAGGGTGACCGCCATGCGAATTCCGAAGAGGCCGAACCGCGCCGCTAGCTGGGCGCGGAGTTCGGGCGGGACCGGGAGCGGAATATCGGGGCGCGCGAAGCGATCTGCCGAGAGCAAGGCGGCGCTCAACTCGTCGACCTGCACCCTGGCCAACGCCTCGAAGGCGGCGAACTCCTGCTGACGCAGGGTGGCAGCGGCGAATGCGAGCAGACCGGCGACCGGAATTACCGCCTGGCACAACCCCGTTCGCTCCAATTCGCCCGCGAAACGTGCCGCGACATCGCGGGCGGAATGCAGTGCGTCGATCCGGCCCGCCCCGATCTCATCGGCACGCGAGACCACACCGATGACGCCCAGCGGACCCGAAACACCCTGCGCGCCAGCCGTTCCGGCACCGACCTGTTCGAGGAACCGGACATCGGCATCATCGAGCCGACGCAGCAGATAAACCACGGCGTCCGCACCCGGAATCGATACGGCTGCCATGCCGCGGTCGCCGTCGGTGTCACCGGGGGTGAGCAGTCGCGCGGTCCGCAATGACACCTCGCGCGACAGCGACGATGTGCCCGGTGTGTCGATGATGGTGGTATTCGCCAGTGCGGCGGCGGGCCACTCGACCTCGAGATGGTCCACCTCACGCGGGCCCGGCGCATTCCAGTTCAGACGTTCCAGATCGAAGGTCAGCCCGTGCGTGCCGCTGCCGCGGCGCACCACCACATTCGCCGTCGAGCCGTCCGGTGCGTAAGCCGTGACGCTCGGGGTCGAGCCGTTGCGGTACCAGGTGACCACGCGCGTGCATTCGGTCGCGTCGGTCGGGGCGATGTCCTGGCCGACCAGTGAGTTGAGCAGGGTCGACTTGCCTGCCTTCAACGAACCCGCCAGCGCCACCCGCAGAGGTTGATCCAGGCGGCGGGCACAGTCGGCCAGCAGCGCACGCGGTCGCGGCTCGCGAGGAAATGCCTGTCTGGCCGCGGCGACCAGCTGATGCGCCTCGGCGACAATGCCGGGCGCCCGCCGAGCATCATGCCGGGTCACGTCTCTTCTCACGGGGTTACCGTACCGGCGGCCCCTTTCCGCGGTGCGGCGATGGCAGGTTGCATAGCATCCGCATAGCGTCGCAGCTCGGCGACCATGTGCAGCTGCCGGTCGAGCACCGCACAGCGCTCGGTCCGGCGAGCCGTTTCCATATTCGCCGCCTCCTGCGCGGCCCGCAGCGAATCGTCGATGGAGCGCAGGCTGCGTTCGGCGACGCCGGTGTAGTGATCGCGCAATGCCCGATGGATGCGGTGCAGGCGGTCCTTGGATTCCTTGCCCGCCTGGAAGGCGACGTCATCGATGAAACGCCGGATGGCGACCTTGGCCTCATTGCGGCGCCTGGCCAGCCTGGCCTGCTTGTCATCGCGGAATGCCTTGCCGCCCACCAGGACACCGGCGCCGATGGAGATCGGATTGAGCATCGCGAGCCCGGCGAAGGTGGTCGCGAGCCCGACCATCAGCACGCCGCCGTAGGAGCCGCGCATGCCGACCAGGATTTTGCTGCCGAAGCCGATATCGGGCTCCAGATCGGCGAGAGTGCCGCCACCCGCGCGGCTGTCCTCGGTGTGCAGGCCCGAGCTGACATCGGGCAGTTCGACCATGCCGATCTCGGTGAAGTGCTCGGCGACCCGCTCGGCGAGTTCCACGGCGCGGGTATGCGTCCAGAGCAGATTGTCGCCGAGTGCGGTGTCGATATCACCGGTGAGCCATTCGGCAATCCGGTCCCAATGGCGGCCCGGATCGTGTTTATCGATCCATTCCTCACCGGTTCTGGCGATCTCGCGCAGGCGTTCACGCAGATCGTGATCCACATCCCCGGCCAGATCGGTGATGCCGTCGGAGAGGGTCAACTGCCAGGCCGAGGTGCGCCGGTGCAGGTCCTCGGCGGTGGTCTTCGCCAACTGCAGCTCGCGCACCGCCATCGCGCCCTGGCGTGGATCGCGCAACGCGACCAGTTCACTGCCCAGCGCGAGCGCCAAATGCTCTGCGGCCGACTGGATGTCGTGCGCCACGGCGACCAGGGTCGCGGCTTGGTCGCGCGCCACCACCTGCTCGCGCAGGAACTGATAAAGCACACCGAAACCGGATTCGGCGCCGAGCTGCTGATCCTGCAAAAGCATTGCGTGCCTGCGCAGTACCGCGGAAACCGGGATAATCGGCACCTCGACTCGCGCTCGGCCGAGATGCCCCTGGTCGGCCTGATGCACCTGGCGCCAATGCGGATACAGATCGATCTTGGTGAGCAGCAGTGCGGTGGTCGGGCACAGTTCCCGGACCTGCCGGAGGAAGGCCAGTTCCGGTTCGGTGAGTTCGGTGGAGGCATCCGACAGCACCAGAACCGCGTCGGCGGTCGCGATCATGCCGAGTACGCCTGCCGCATAACCACTTCCGTGTCCGCCGACGCCGGGGGTGTCCACCAGGACGATACCGTCGGCGAGCAGCGGATTCGGCAGCTGGATCTCGATGCGCGACACCCGACGGCCGTGCGCCTGCGGTGTACGGACGGTGATCATGCCGATCTCGTCGACCGGCAATGGAACTCGCGCCTCCTCGGTTCCGCTCGGACCGGCCAGCACCAGTTCGGCATACGGTTCGGGACCGTGCGCGAGCAAGGTCGGGACGGCGGTGGTCGCGTCGTCGCCGACCGGGCAGATCTCCAGATTCAACAGGGCATTGACGAAACAGCTCTTGCCCTGACCGAGTTGTCCGACGATCACGATGCGCCGCCGCGGATCGCGCACCCGGTCGGCCGCCATTTCCAGGCGACCGACCAGATCATTGCGACCCGCGGCGCGCGCCGCGGCGATGGTTTCACCCAATACCGTCAGCAGCGGTACCGCGGGCGGTTGAGCATTCACTGCTGGTGTCCCCATCGAACCTCTTTCGTACGAATATCTCTTAGTGCAGGAAGGCGTCGCCGCCGAGATCGCCGCCGCCATGTCCGGCCAGATCGGTACCCGCATGAGTATCGGTGAAGAGGCTGGAATCGCTGTGTCCGGTGACCGACGTGTCCAGATGCGAACCGGCCGAACTGTCGAGTCCGGAGCCGAAGGCATTCGAAACGTCCAGCGACGACCAGGTATTCGCGGTGGACCCGACGGTCGAGGAGGCGCCGCCGGTCAGTGTGGCACCGGCATGGCCACCCAGATCCGCGGCGCCGTTCGCGCTGGTCTGCGCCGCGGCGCCGGAGTGCACCGTGGAGTCCGCGGTGGCACCGGTGGAAAGCCCTGTCGCCAAACCGGTTCCGGCATGCGCACCGCCATCGATGGCACCGCCGAGACCGGTTTCCAGACCGCTACCGGCATGGACGCCGCTGCTGATTCCACTGGAAAGACCGGTCTCCAGACCCGTCCCCAGATGTGTACCGGCGTCGACGGCACCCTGTGCTCCAGTGGACACGCTGCCGCCGAGACCGGTAGCCGCACCGCCCGCGGTGGACAGACCCGTCTCCAGACCGGTGGCCGCGTGGCCCCCGGCATTGGCAGTACCGCCCAAACCTGTGGACAACCCCGTGCCGAGTTCCGAACCCGCATGCGCACCAGCGCCGACCGCACCGTTCACGCCCGAGGACAGGCCCGCGCCCAGCTCCGAACCCGCATGCGCACCAGCGCCGACCGCACCATTCACACCCGAAGACAGACCCGCACCCAGCGCCGAACCCGCATGTGCTCCAGCGCCGACCGCGCCATTCAGACCCGTGGACAGACCCGCACCGAGATCGGCGCCCGTCTGGGCACCGCTGTGCACCGCACCGCTCAGTCCGGATGCCAAGCTGCCACCCAGTTCGGCACCGGCCTGTGCACCGGCGCCGACACCTGTGGACAGATCCGCACCGGCCTGCGTCCCGGCGCCGACGGCACCACCCAGACCTGTGGACAGACCGCCACCCAGGTCAGCCGCGCCACCGATGGCATTGGAGAACCCGGACGTAGCGTGCGTCCCAGCGTCACCCAGATCCGATCCAACCTGCGCGCCGCCACTGAAAGCGCCTCCGAGACTGCTCGACAGCCCGCCACCGAGCTCGGTGCCCGCACCGAGCGCCGCCCCGGTAGCCAAACTCGACTCCAGCCCCGTCGTCACCTGAGCACCGGTTCCGATCGCGGACGAAGCCCCACTCGACACCCCACCGCCGAGCCCGGCCCCGGCATCCAACGCACCGCCCAGACCAGCCTCCAGCCCACCCCCGAGCCCACCACCCGCATGCGCTCCGGTATCAAAAGCCCCCTCGATCCCGGAAGCCGCCTGCTGCCCAGCATCAACAGCACCGCCCAGCCCTGTGGACAAACCACCACCCAGACCAGCCCCAGCCTGTGCACCGCCGCCAACGGCACCGCTCAGCCCTGCGGACAGATCAGCACCCGCCTGGGCTCCAGCACCCGCCGCGCCCTCCAGACCGGTCGACAAACCGCCACCGAACTCAGAACCCAACTGCGCACCACCATCGAGCGCACCACCGATTCCAGTGGACAAGCCGGATTCCAGACCGGTGGACAAACTGCCACCCAGGTCGGCACCCGTCTGAGCACCCGCGTCGATGGCACCACCGAGCCCCGTGGACAGACCGGCACCGAGATTGCTCCCCAGCTCCGCGCCACCACCAACCGCGCCACTCACACCTGTGGACAGATCAGTACCTGCCTGGGCTCCAGCGCCTACCGCGCCCTCCAGACCAGTCGACAGACCGCCACCCAGATCCGATCCCAGCTGCGCACCGCCGCCGAGGGCACCGCCAATTCCGGTGGACAGACCGGCACCCAAATCAGTACCCGCCTGGGCACCGCCGCCAGTGGCACCGCTCAGACCCGTAGACAGGTCGGCGCCCGCTTGGGCTCCAGCACCTGCTGAGCCCTGCAGACCGGTCGACAGGTTGCCGCCGAATTCAGAGCCCAGCTGTGCTCCGCTGCCGAGTGCGCCACCGATACCGGTGGACAGGCCGGTTTCCAGACCACCTGCCGCATCCACACCGGTATCAACAGCGCCACCGATGCCGGTGGACAAACTGCCACCCAGGTCGGAGCCCGCGTGCGCACCCGTGTTCACCGCGCCGGTCAGACCTGTGGACAGATCGGCGTTCGCGTCGGCTGCGGCGCCAATGGCGCTGGAGAATCCGGTTGAGGCCTGGGCACCGGCGTCCAGTGCGCCACCGAGACCGGTCGACAGGCCCGCTTCGAGGCCCGATCCGGCTTGTGCACCGGCATCCACCACACCACCGAGGCCGCTCGACAGGCTCCCGCCGAGATCGGCCTCCAAGCCCGAAATCGCTTGTGCGCCTGCGCCAATCGTGCCGCCGAGGCCAGCACCGAGATCCGCACCGACC
>NZ_BDAZ01000080.1 GCF_001612725.1 Nocardia anaemiae NBRC 100462
TATTGGGTCGAATCCCTCGGCCCTGGGAGCAACGGCGCACGATCTGACTGACCGGCTTTGATCACGTGGATGGCCCGCATGGATATACGTCGGAACCAGCTGTCGGCGCGGCTGTTCGGGGCCTTGCGATCGTAATTGAATCCACCAACGTGGCTGCGGCTGAATGTCGAAGATCTTATGCCGCAGCGTATCCAGTGAATTCCTGCGCGGTCACCGTGACCATACGGCCACCCATCGCCTTCACCGCCGAGCGAAAGTTGGGCCTACCACTCGGCGGTAACGGCATCGACCAAGCGGTCGAACCGTCTCCGGCGTTGATCGCGTGCACGGTAGTGCCATCGGTCAGGATGAGGTGGCTTGCGTCGGTTATGCCATCGTTGCGGGAGTAGCGGGAGGCATTCGAGAACGGCGTCGGCTGCTGCCAGATCCGGTGTCCGTCAGTGAGATCGAGGCCGGCAAGCTGTGATCCATCGACCGATCGGACGATCACCGTGTTACCCACTACTGCGAGCACCGCGCCCGTGGCGGCTTCGATGATCAACACCCGATTTGTGCCGTGGCAGGCGATCTTTCCGTCGAATACCTGCTCACGGCAGCCATAGAGTTCGCCGAGGTCGGTCGTCCATCGGACCTGCCCGGTGTCCGGATCGATGCCGTGCATCCGCACCGGTCCGACAGTCAGTCCAGCACTGGTGCTGCGGGCGAGTCGTGCCGCCTTTCGACTGCGCTCGGCGAGCGAGCCCGACCTGATACGCGGCAACCCATCTGGCCGGGGCAGCGGCTGCGAGAACCGTTGTTGAGCGAACCAGTGCTGGCGGGCGGTTGGGATGTCGAACGCGCTGGTCGACTAAGCGCACTCGCGGGAATGGGTGCTCAGGCCGGTCAGTAGGCTGTGACCTATGACGGTAGGGACGACGACCGGCCAGGATATCCGCGAGGCGGTGCACGATGCCGCGCGTAAGGCTCGGGTGGCTTCGCGCGCGCTCGCACAGCTGACCACGGCGCAGAAGAACGAGGCGCTGCATGCGGCCGCGGATGCGTTGCTGGCTGCGGCCGATACCGTGCTCGCCGCCAATGCCGAGGACATCGCGACGGCGCAGGCGGCGGGGACCGAGGAGTCGCTGCTGGATCGGCTGCGGCTGACCAAGGCCCGCATCGACGGCATCGCCTCCGGGCTGCGTCAGGTGGCCGGACTGCCCGATCCGGTCGGTGTGGTCGTGCGCGGGTCGACGCTGCCGAACGGGCTGGAGATCCGTCAGGTCCGGGTGCCGCTCGGTGTGGTGGGCATGGTCTACGAGGCCCGCCCGAATGTCACCGTCGACGCGTTCGGACTCGCGCTCAAATCCGGCAATGCCGCGCTGCTGCGCGGTTCCTCCTCGGCCGCGCACTCCAATGCCGCACTCGTCACGGTGCTGCGGGAAGCCCTTGTCGCACTGGATATTCCGGCCGATGCGGTACAGCTGCTGCCCAGCCACGATCGCTCCAGCGTGACCCATCTGATCCAGGCGCGCGGCCTGGTCGACGTGGTCATCCCACGCGGCGGTGCGGGGCTGATCAATGCGGTGGTCCGCGATGCCCAGGTGCCCACCATCGAGACCGGCACCGGCAACTGCCACGTCTATGTGCACGAAGCCGCCGATCTGGAGATGGCCGAGCAGATCCTGATCAATGCCAAGACCCGTCGTCCGAGCGTGTGCAATGCCGCCGAGACGGTGCTCATCGATGACGCGATCGCCACCACCGCCGTGCCCCGGCTGATCGAGGCGCTGGAACGCCACGGCGTCACCGTGCACGGCGACCTGCCCGGGCTGGTGCCCGCCAACGATCAGGACTGGGGTGAGGAGTACCTGACCCTCGATATCGCGCTCAAGGTCGTCAAGGATCTCGACGAGGCGGTCGAGCACATCAACACCTGGGGCACCGGTCACACCGAGGCCATCGTCACCGGTGAGCTGGCCGCGGCCCGGGAATTCACCAACCGCGTCGATGCCGCCGCCGTCATGGTGAACGCGTCCACCGCATTCACCGACGGTGAGCAGTTCGGCTTCGGCGCGGAGATCGGCATCTCCACCCAGAAGCTGCACGCCCGCGGCCCGATGGCGCTGCCGGAGCTGACCTCGACCAAGTGGATCGTCTGGGGCGACGGCCAGATCCGGCCGGTCTAGATTTCGTTCGGTGTAAGAACCGCCGAGCGCTTGCTTCGGGCACTCCCGTAGCGTTGGGGGTGGGTTTCAATGGAAGGACGCTACGTGGGTACCGAAAGCGCAGTGCAGGAGCCGATCTTCACCTCGGTCGACGATGTGATCGAACGGCTGGCCACGACCGGGTACCTGGCCGATAAGGCGACGGCGACCTCGGTATTCCTGGCCGATCGGCTCGGCAAGCCGCTGTTGATCGAGGGCCCGGCCGGTGTCGGCAAGACCGAACTGGCCAGGGCGGTCGCGCAGACCGCGGACGCGGAGCTGGTGCGTTTGCAGTGCTATGAGGGCGTCGACGAGGCCCGCGCGCTGTACGAGTGGAATCACGCTAAGCAGATTCTGCGCATCCAGGCCTCCAGCGAGAACGACTGGGAAGAGACCAAGGCCGACGTCTTCACCGAGGAATTCCTGCTCTCGCGTCCGCTGCTGACCGCGATCCGCCGCGCCGATCCCACCGTGCTGCTCATCGACGAAACCGATAAGGCCGATGTCGAGATCGAGGGTCTGCTGCTCGAGGTGCTCAGTGATTTCGCGGTCACCGTCCCGGAGCTCGGCACCATTACCGCGAGCCGCAAGCCGTTCGTGGTGCTGACCTCCAATGCGACCCGCGAACTGTCCGAAGCGCTCAAGCGCCGCTGCCTCTACCTGCACCTGGACTTCCCGGACGAGGAACTCGAGCGCCGGATCCTGGCCAGCCGGGTTCCGGAGCTGTCCGCCTCGGTCGCCGCGCAGCTGGTGCGGATCGTGCACGTGCTGCGCGGGATGCAGTTGAAGAAGCTGCCGAGCGTCGCGGAGTCGATCGACTGGGGACGCACCCTGCTCGCGCTGGGTTTGCAGGATCTCGACGACACCACGGTGCGCGCCACCCTCGGTGTCGTACTCAAACATCAGGCCGACCACCAGCGCGCGCTGGCCGAGCTGAAGCTGGCCTGAGCCATGGCGGCCGGATCGCAGCCCACACTCGATGCGCCGCATGGGATTTCGGGACATCTCGTCGGTTTCGTCGAGGAATTGCGGGCGCATGGCATCCCGGTGGGTCCCTCGGAGACGGTGGACGCCGGCCGCGTGTTGTCGGTGCTGGATCTGATGGACCGCGAGGTCGTGCGCGAAGGTCTGGCCTGCTCGCTACTGCGCCGCACCACCCATCGCGGCACCTTCGACGGCCTGTTCGACCTGTGGTTCCCGGCCGCCCTCGGCGAGCGCAGCAGCACCGCGGATGATCTCGAACTTCCGCGCACGCCGTCCGGCGAGATCGACATTCCCGCGCTGCGCGCACTGCTCTCGGACCTGATGACCAGGGAGGATTCGACCCAACAGCAGGAAATGATCGCCGCGCAGCTGGTCGAACAACTCGGGCAGTACGAATCCTCGCGCGGTCCGTCCTTCTCGGCATACCGAACGTTGCGCGAGGTCCAGCCCGAGACGCTGCTGGCCAGGATTCTCCAAGGGCTGGCTATCGGACCGGATACCAGCGAATTCGATGCCGAGATCGCCCGCCGCATCGGTCGCAGGCGCATCGCCGGATTCCGCGCCATCGTGGAGGCGGAAACGCATCGACGGGTCGCCGAGAATATCGGCAGGGAGCGCGTCGCGAGCTATGCCGTGTCCCGGCAGGTCGAGGACGTGGATTTCCTGCGCGCTTCGGAGACCGAGCTCGCGGAGCTGCGGCGCGGCACGCAGCGACTGGCCCGAATCCTGGCATCCCGGCTTGCCGTGCGGCGCAGGCACGCTCGGCACGGTGAGATCGACCTGCGCAAGACGCTGCGCAAATCCATGTCGACCGGTGGCGTGCCCATCGATCTGGTGAATCGCAAACCGCGACCGGGCCGCCCAGAGCTGGTGTTGCTCTGCGATGTATCCGGCTCGGTGGCCGGATTCAGCAACTTCACGCTCTTGCTTGTCAATTCGCTGCGCGAACAGTTCTCCCGGGTGCGGATATTCGCCTTCGTGGACCGGACCGACGAGGTGACCCGGTTCTTCGATCCGAATACCCAGCTGGACCAGTCCATGGCCCGCATCTTCACCGAGGGCAAGGTGGTCGGCCTGGACGGGCACTCCGACTACGGCCATGCGCTGTCGACCTTCGTCGAGCAGTGGCCCGACGCGGTGACCTCCCGCAGCTCGCTGCTGATACTCGGCGATGCCCGCACCAATTACCGTGATCCGGATCTGAATACGCTGCGCGAGCTGGTGCGAACCGCCAAGCACGCGCATTGGCTCAACCCGGAGAAGGAAAACAGCTGGGGCACGGGCGATTCCGCCGCCGACAAATATCGCGAAGTGATCGAGATGCACGAGTGCCGCTCGGCCAAACAGCTGACCGCGGTGGTGTCCAGGCTGCTGCCGGTGTGACGCGATTGTGACCGAACTCATCATCGGTCCGCGTTAACACCATCAGCATTCGTTAAGGGAACCATTGGGGCCGCGCACCAGGATTCGGTCCATGGTGAACAACGCGCCGGGTGGGGCTGGCGGCAGCGGTAGTGGGGATTATTCGTTCCAGGTCGATCTGCGCGGAATCGTCGATCTGCTCTCGCACCACTTGTATTCGAGTCCCCGGGTCTACATCCGTGAGCTACTGCAGAACGCGGTCGACGCCGTCACCGCGCGCACGCAGCGTGACGTCTTGGCGCCCAAGATGATTCGGTTGGTCGTAGATGAAACCGGGTTGCGGATAACCGATCACGGTATCGGTCTCACCGCGGCGGATGTGCACCGCTTCCTCGCCACCATCGGGCATTCGTCCAAGCGCGACGATATCGAGGGTGCGCGCCGAGAGTTCCTCGGGCAGTTCGGCATCGGGTTGCTGGCGTGCTTCACCGTGGCCGAGACCATCCGCGTGGTCACTCGCTCGGCGATCGATCCGGACGCCCCGCCCGTGGAATGGCTTGCCGCGGCCGACGGCACCTACTCGCTGCGTCAGCTCGATCCGGAGGTGCGGCAAGAGCCGGGCACCACGGTGCATCTCACGCCGCGAGCCGGTGCGCGGGAATGGTTCACACCGGGGCGGGTGCTGGAATTGGTCCGCGACTATGGATCGCTGCTGCCCTACGAGGTGACGGTCGAGGCGAACGGTGCCGGACTGCGCGCGACCGACGGTCCGCCGGTGTGGCGGCGCGGCTACCCATCGCCAGCCCAGCGGCGTGCGGCGCTGTTCGAGTACGGCGAGCGCGTCCTCGGATTCACCCCGCTGGATGTGATCGACCTCGATGCCGAATTGGCGGGCGTCAGCGGGGTCGCCTTCGTGCTGTCACAGCCGGGCAATCCCGCCGAAAGCAGTGCGCACCGGGTGTATCTCAAGGGCATGCTGCTCGGTGACGCGGTGCGCGGACTGCTGCCGGACTGGGCCTTCTTCGTGCGCTGTGTCATCGATACCGACAGCCTGCATCCGACCGCGTCGCGTGAGGGCCTCTACGAAGACGAACGCCTCGCCATCGTCCGCGACAGCCTCGGCGACCGAATCCGCGACTGGCTCACCGAAATCGCGGCCGAACAACCCGAGCGGCTGGCTGCATTCCTGTCCGTGCACGCGCTCGGTGTCAAGGCGATGGCCCGGCATTCGCCCGACATGCTGCGGATCATGCTGCCGCACTTGCTGTTCGAGACGACCGACGGCCGCATTCCGCTGACGGAGTTCGCGCGCAACCATCCGAGCGTCCGGGTAACGGCGACCGTGGAGGAATTCCGCCAGGTGGCCGCCACGGCGGCCGCGCAGGGCATCGGTGTCGTCAACGGGGGCTATACCTACGATGCGGAACTCGTCGCGCTGCTGCCGACGATCCTGCCCGGCGTCACCGTGACCGACCTGGACGCGGACGCCGTCACCGCCGCCCTCGACCTGGTGGATCCGGCCGACGAACTGGTGCTGGCCCAGGTACTCGCCGCAGCGCGCACCGCACTGGATCCGCTGTCCTGCGATGTGATTCTGCGTGCGTTCCATCCGGTTTCGGTGCCAGCACTGCATCTGGACAGTCGCGGCGCGCGCAATGAACGAGCACGCGTCGAGACCACCGTCGGCGCCGATGAGCTCTGGACCGACATCCTGGGCGCGCTGCAGGCGAGCGCACCCCGCGCGCAACTGGTGTTGAACCACAACAGTCCGGTGATCCGACGATTGAGCCGGATCGACGACCCGGCCTTTCTGCGGACCGCGGTCGAATCGCTCTACGGCCAAGCGTTACTGATGACACATCGACCTTTGCGACCGGCCGATACCGCGCTGCTCAATCGCGCATTCGGCGAATTCCTCGGCTGGGCGACCCGACGTGCGGCGGGCGAGACCGCGGAGGAGGCCTGAGATGGAAACCTCCGAGATCCAATCGGCGTTGGCGCAGAGCCGTTCGCTGCCGCACGGACGCGGCCGCACCGAACGCCTGGAAATGCTTGCCGCCGCGGCGAAGTCGGGTCCGGACCGGGCACTGGAGGGCAGTGTCCTGTTGGAGCTGGCCCAGGCGTACGCCTATGCGGGTGAACGCGATCTGGCACCGGTCGCCTACGGCAGGCTGTTGCGGATCTACGACGACTTCCCGGCCGAACTCGGTTCGATGACGCATTCGGTGCACTGGTATCTGAAATGGCTGACCTGGGGGCTGATCGAGAATCCCGCGGTGCCGCTGCAGACCACCTATCGCTGGCTCGACGAGCTCGAAAGTCGTTACCGGCAGCGAGGATACAGTGCACGCCCGGTGCTCGCATTGCGCTCGGACCTGGCACGGGAACTGGGGCAGCACGATCGGGCCGCCGAACTGCTCGACGCGGCGCGTGCGGCACCGCGCGACAGCATGGCCGATTGCGATGCCTGTGAACGCAACCAATGGGGTGCGAACTACGCGCAGGCCGGTGACGACGAGTCCGCACTGGAGAGCTGGCGGCCGGTCATCGTTGGTGCGCGCAGCTGTGCCGAGGAACCGCATCGGGTGCTCGGGCAGGCCTTACTGCCGATGTTGCGCACCGGGCGCACCGCCGAGGCGCGCAGTGCGCATTTGACGGGTTATCCACTGGTGCGCCACCTTCCGGATCTGCGGCGCTCGGTCGGTGAGCACATCGAATTCTGCGCATTGACCGGAAACGAGGCGCGTGGCCTGGAGATGCTGGCCGAGCATGCGATGTGGCTGACCGATCCCGGCGCGGACGCCGCCGTTCGGCTGTCCTTCATATCGGGTGTGTGCGTGCTGTTGCGGCGGCTCACCGAGTTGGATCTCGGTGCGCTCGCAATCGGGGCGAGCACGGTGGATTCGGTGCGTGCCGAGCTGAGCGTCGAGATCGGCGAGCTCACCGCGAGATACGACGCGCGCAATGGCAATGCGCTGGTCAGCGAGCGGGTGGCGGCACGGCTCGCGCAGCAACCGCTGCTCGACCACCTCCCGCTCGGTATGCGAAACACTTTGCCGCGCAAGGTTTCCGCCGTGGCGCACACGACCACCGCCAGCGTCGAAGAACAAGCCGAGGACGCGCTACAACTGGCCGAACTGGCCGCAGTACGCCTCGTCGACTATCCGAAGGATGCCGAACAATATCTGCGCCGAGCGCTTTCGATCGGCGCGACCGCGCTGCCCGCCGAACATCTCGCCCGGCTGAGTTCCCAACTGGTCATGGTGCTGTCCGGACAGCCGGGGCGCGAGTACGAACTGGCTGATGCGGCACTCATGGCCGCCGCACGCTGGGAACCGATTTCGACCGCGGATGCGATACACCTCACCTACGTCGCCGCGCGCGCCTGCCACCGGGCCGGACGGCACGGGGAGGCGGCCGCGCTGTTCGAACAGCCACTCGCGGCGGGCGAGCAACCGTACCCGCCCGCCGAAATGGCCATCGTGCGCCGCCAATACGGCGAATCCCTGCGCAAGCTCAACCGATTCCGTGATGCGGCACGGCAATTCGTCGAGGCGGCCCGTCTGGTGCACAACGATCCCGACCGCGTCGAACTCGAAGCCGAGCTCGCCTGGTCGGCGGCCGCGGTCCTCGACTACTGCGGCGAAGACGAACAAGCAGTCCTGGCCTTCCTCCGCGCCGCTCACCTGTGGGGCACCCTCGATCGCATCGGCCCGCGAGCCAAGTGCCTGCGCTCCGCGGCCTGGCTGCAGCTCTACGGCGCCGGAATCGAATCCGACCGACCCTGGCTCACGATCATGCGCGACCTACTCGCCGAACTGGAGAACATCGCCGAAACGTCCCCCTCGCCCGAGGTAGCCACCGAACTCCTCAATACCCGCACCCAACTCGCCGATATGCAGCGCGACGACTGATCACCCAGCGACCAGCGTTTGCGGACGATAAGAAAACTGTTAGGTGGCGGCGGCATTGTTGGGTGGGACACCGAGATCGGCTCGGTGCGTTGTCGATTCGGAGCTCCGGATGAAGAAGACCGCTGCTGTTATCGGCGCGCTGGCCAGCGCGGCAGTACTCACGGCCTGTGGGCCGGACGAATCGCCGACGACCGGGGGCGGATCGTCGGCGTCCGCGACATCGGCCCCGTCGGTGACCGCGACATCGGCCGCGTCGACGACCGTCGCCGGATCACCTCGGGCCGAAACCTTCACCGCGACAACACTGCATCTCGAGGGCACCGGGTACAAGATCGACGTGCCGCAGGTGAGCGGTGGAAAGACCGATGCCAGAACCGAATTCAACGAGGCGATGCGGGCCGGGGCGCAGGAGTGGATCGACCGCATCACCCGCCAGGGCGATTCGGTCACCGGCGGTGACAGTCAGGTCGTCCGCATCGGTTCGCAGGTGCTCAGCGGGCATCTGGTCGTCATCATGTACTCCGAAGGGGCCGCGCACCCGAACAGCAACGACTTCGCGCACGTCACCAATGTCAATACCGGCAAGGCCATCACCCTGCCCGACCTGTTCACCGATCTGCAGCAGGGCCTGAACACGCTCTCGACGCAGGCCGAGGCCCAGGTGCAGCAGAATCCGAGGGCGACCGGCTACAGCAAGAGCCTGCTCACTCCGGTGGCCGAGCACTTCCAGACCTGGGTCGCCACACCGGAGGGCATGCGGATCTACCTCGGTGAAATCTCCTCGCATGCCGCGGGCAATATCGATGTCACCGTGCCGTGGTCCGCGCTGGACAGCGTGCTGGAGCCGGGGATGCGTGCGGTCCTCAGCAGCTGATAAACCCGTGACAGTTCGCGGTGGTACGTTCTCGGGCACGCATCGAGCTATTCGGGGAGGCGAAATGAGGAAGACCGCTGCCGCTGTCCTGGTCAGCGTCCTGTTGGCCGTGCTGACGGCCTGCGGGTCCGCCGATCGGGCCGCCACGCCCGCGGCACCGGCCTTCACCGCGACCACTGTCAAGCTCGAGGGCCCCTGGTACTCCTTCGACCTGCCGCAGGTCGAAGGCGGACCCGACGCCGCGCGTACCGACTTCAACGAAGGCTTGCGCGCCGAGCTGGATCCGTTCCTGCGGGATGCGGCCGAGACGCGGAAGGTGAGCGGATTCCACAGCGAGGTCGCCCATATCGGCCGCCATGTGCTCAGCGGTGTGCTCGGCATCGAGGTGGCCGACGGCTATCTGCATCCGATCACCTTCAAGCGCACCCACGTGACGGATATCGACACCGGCAAGGCACTCACGCTGCCGGATCTGTTCACCGATCTGCCGAAGGCCCTCGAGCGGCTGTCGGCGCAGGCGCAGGTACAGATCCCGAAGACCCGGGTCGGCACGAACCCCTACGACAAGCAGCGCATCGCCCCGGAGGTGGAGAACTTCAAGGACTGGCTGGCCACGCCCGACGGTCTACGCGTCTACCTCGGGGAGATCGCCTCGCACGCACTGGGCTATATCGACATCACGATCCCGTGGTCCGACCTCGACGGAGTGCTGAAGCCGGGTCTGCGGGCAGTCGTCAGCAGTTGAACGTCCGGCCCCGGCTCGGACCGAACCGACCGGTTAAGCTCGGCTCTCATGCAGGAGAACGGTCGGCGTCGACGCAAGCTGGGGGTGATGGGTGGCACCTTCGACCCCATCCACCACGGCCACCTCGTCGCCGCCAGCGAGGTCGCGAACCGGTTCGAACTGGACGAGGTGATCTTCGTCCCAACCGGACAACCATGGCAGAAGGCCGATAGGCAGGTCAGCCCGGCCGAGGATCGCTACCTCATGACCGTGATCGCGACCGCCTCCAACCCCCGATTCTCGGTCAGCCGGGCCGATATCGACCGGGGCAAGGTCACCTACACCGTCGACACCCTGCGCGAGATGCGCACCAAGCATCCCGATGCCGAGCTGTACTTCATCACCGGAGCTGACGCACTCGCCAACATCCTGACGTGGCAGGATTGGGCGGAGTTGTTCGAACTGGCGAAATTCGTCGGGGTGAGCCGACCGGGGTATGAGCTGAACACCGATCATCTCGAGGAGCATCTGCGTGACCTGCCGGTCGATGCGGTGACCATGATCGAGATACCGGCGTTGGCGATCTCATCGAGTGAATGCCGTCGCCGTGCCGCCGAGAACCGGCCGGTGTGGTACCTCGTGCCCGACGGCGTCGTGCAGTACATATCGAAGCGGCATTTATATGTGCCCGTAGGAGTGGAAGGTAGCTAATTTGAGCGCATCTATCGAGTCGGTGGAGATGGCGCAGGTCGCCGCGCGCGCGGCGGACGAGAAGCTGGCCACCGACGTCGTGGTGCTCGACGTGTCCGAACAGTTGGTGATCACCGACTGCTTCGTGATCGCCTCCGCGCCGAACGAGCGTCAGGTCAATGCCATCGTCGACAATGTCGAGGAGAAGCTGCGCGTGGCCGGGCACAAGCCGGTCCGGCGCGAGGGCACCCGCGAGGGGCGGTGGGCACTGCTGGATTACGTCGACGTCGTCGTGCACATCCAGCACAATGACGAACGCAATTTCTATGCGCTGGAACGGCTCTGGAAGGATTGTCCGGTGGTTCCGGTGGAAGGGATCGCGGCCGGGACCGACGTGTTCAAGCACACCGAGTCCGAGGACGTCGTGGCGCGTGGCGAAGCGGGGGAAGACAGCGAGTGAGCAAGTATGCCGGCGTCCGCACGCTGATCCTGCTGCGGCACGGGCAGACCGAATGGAATGCCGCCGACCGGATGCAGGGGCAGATCGACACCGATCTCACCGAGCTCGGTCGGCGTCAGGCGAAAGAAGCCGCGCGCGAATTGGTTTCGCGTAATGCGATCGCCATCGTCTCCTCCGATCTGCGGCGCGCCTTCGATACCGCCTCGGCACTGGCCGACCACACCGATCTCCCGGTGGTCCCGGATCCGCGGCTGCGCGAAACCAACCTGGGCGACTGGGAGGGGTTGACCCATCTCGAGGTCGACGCCGACTACCCGGGCGCGCGGGTGGCCTGGCGCTTGGATGCGGCCTATACCCCGCCTGGCGGTGAGAGCAAGCTCGAGGTCGGCGCACGGTCACTACCGGTTGTTCGGGAATTGTTCGCCGAGCGGCAGGATTGGCCCGGCCGGACTATCATCCTGGTGGCGCACGGCGGGCTGATCGCCGCCCTCACGGCCGCGCTGCTCGACCTGCCGCCGCGGAACTGGCCTGCCCTAGGGGGATTGGCCAATACCAGCTGGGTGCAGCTGAGCAGTCACGGTCCGAGCATCGATCAACCCGGTTGGCGTCTGGATGTGTGGAACGCAGCGGCGAAGGTGGCCCCGGATGTCCTCTGAAGAACCGGTTCGGCAGGTACCGGATGAATTGTTCCGTCGGGTTTCGGCGAAGCCCGAACGGGCGATCCCGGACGCGCTATTCGGACCTCCCCCGGTGAAGAATGTCGAGCCGGAGGAACCGGCCGAGTCGCCGACGGGCGAGTCCGACAGCGACGAATCGGTCGCCGACTCCGGGGAAGGTAACGAGGAGCCCGCCACATCCACGCCCGAGTTCGGAACCGGTGCGGAGCCAGCGGAACCAGCGAGTGAACCACCGGAAGGTGTTGCGGCAGCTTCCGATACAGATATCGCGGCGGCTGCCCCCATAGACGAGTCCACAGCGATGGAATCCGCGCCCGATGTCACGGTCGCGGTTTCTACGAGCGGGGACGAGTCCACTGCCACAGTGGATTCCGTGGATCCCGAATCGGTACCCGCGCTCGAATCGTTTATCGATGACGAGGTTTCGGCCGCGGCGGCCGAACCGGCCTCGACCGATGAATCGGATCGCCCGGTACTGCTGGTGATCGCGGACTCGCTGTCCTACTTCGGTCCCAAGGGCGGCCTGCCCGCGGACCATCCGAAAATCTGGCCGAATCTGGTCGGCGCCGAACTCGATTGGGATGTCGAGCTGATCGGGCGGATCGGCTGGACCTGCCGGGACGCGTACTGGGCGCTGATCGGCGATCCCCGGATCTGGGCCGCGGTGCCGCGCGCGGGTGCGGTCGTCTTCGCGGTCGGCGGCATGGACACCCTGCCCTCGCCGCTGCCCACCGCGCTGCGCGAGTTGATCCGCTACGTGCGCCCGCCCGCGCTGCGTCGCGGGGTCCGCGGCACCTACAACTGGCTGCAGCCCAAGCTGTCGAAACTCGGTCGTCCGGTGGCATTGCCACCGAAGGTGAGCGTGGACTACCTGGAGCAGGCGCGCGAGGCGCTGGCCCAGCTGCGCCCGGATCTGCCGGTGGTGGCGGTGCTGCCATCCGTGCACAACTGTGCCGCCTACGGGCATGTGCACAGCGGCCGGGAGCCCGCCGTCAAGGCGCTGCGCGAATGGTCGGCCAAGACCTCGGTTCCGCTGGTCGATCTCGGTGAAGCGGTGCGCGAGGACATCTTCTCCGGCGACGCGAATCCGGACGGAATCCACTGGGGCTGGGCCGGACATACCGCGGTGGCGAATGCGATGGTGAAGACCTTGCAGGAGGTTCGGTAGTCCGTGGCCGTCGTGGTGGTCACCGATTCGTCCGCCAGCCTCCCTGCTGAACTCGTCGGTGAGTTGGACATTGCCGTTGTCCCGCTGCATGTTCTGGTCGGCGACCGCACCATCCGCGAAGGCGTCGACGCCATCGATATCGACTATGGCTCCGATACCGTGACGACCTCGGCGGCCTCACCCGGTGAGCTGCGTGCCGTCTACGAGCAGGCGCTGCAGCGCAGCAATGGGGACGGCGTTGTCGCGGTGCATCTTTCGCGCCAACTCTCCGGCACCTGGGAGGCGGGACGGCAGGCGGTCCGCGATATGGACGCCGCCGATCAGGTCCGGCTGGTCGATTCACTCGGCGCCGGTCTGGCCACCGGTCTGCCGGTGCTCGCCGCCGCCCGTCGCGCGCGCGGTGGCGCGACATTGGATGTCGTCTATGACACCGCCGTCGCCGCGGCCAGCCGATCACGCACCTTCATCCTGGTGAACCGGACCGAGCAATTGCGGCGCGGCGGGCGGTTGAGCAGTGCCGCAGCATTTTTCGGCAGCGAACTGGTGAGCAAACCACTGCTGCAGATCGTCGAGGGCCGCCTGGAACTGCGCGAGAAGGTGCGCACCCGCTCCAAGGCTTACGCCAAACTCGTTGCGGCAGCGGTGGATGCGGCCGGTGACGATGGCGCCGCCGTCGCCGTACAACACCTGGGTGCCGAGGACGCCGCGAATACTGTGGCCACGCAACTACGCGAGCTGGTGCCGGGCATCGGTGAGCTGATCGTCGCGGAATTCGGACCCACCCTGGGCGTTCACCTCGGTGTCGGTGCGGTCGGTGTGTTGGTCGTGCCAGGCGGCTGCGCCTAATCGGCTACGGTCCAGCACTCGCGAGTGTGCCGCATCTCCGGTCGAATGGCGTGCTGGGCGTAATAATTTCTGCGTGATCGCAACCCCTTCGGTCGGCACCGCAGGTGACTAACGTCGCGGCATGACGAGTTCCGCAACTCCGATCGATCCGCCGCTGACCGTCGAATCGGCCGCCCGGACGCATCCGGACGCGGTCATTCCGCGCGATGAGCTGACCGCCGAGGCTCTGAACTGAGCGCCGATGCCACGATCCACAATGTGCGGCGGCGCTGCCAGGCGGCACCGCCCAACCCGACCTGGTCAGCGGGATAACACCAAGTGCCGCAAGGCCGCTCGGCGATATCGAGCGGGATGGCGCAGCTTCGACATCGAGCACGGAAGTTACGGTGAGGATGTGGACGGCGAATGCCCGATCTGCGATAAGCACCGGGGGATCGGTGCGCTGGTCGGTCCGGTGATCTACGCGGACGAGCTGGTCTTGGTGACGCATCGGCCGCTCACCGAAGGCACACCGGTGCCGGGCTACCTCTTCGTGGAGACCCGGCGGCACGCACCGACGTTATCGACCCTGACCGACGCCGAGGCGCGGGCGGTGGGCTGGGCCGCGCGCCGCGCCGCGCACGCGTTATACGTAGAGCTGGCACCGGAATTCGTATTCTCCGCGATCACCGGACTGAGCGTCGCGCATTTCCATCAGCACGTATTCGCCCGTCCGCACGGCACCCCCGCCTCGGTGCCGTGGACGAACGCCGACGCGTGGCCGGACGCGCCACACATCGATGCGTGCGCACTTGGTGAACTGTGCGACCGCCTGGCGATCCACTTCGTCACCGAGCGCTGAAGGTTACAGTTCGGTGCTGCGCGGCGATGAGTTCGGTTATGCGGGTGAGCAATTCGTCGGCAGGTTGCGGTTCCAGGCGTTGTCCGTCCCGAAGCCGCACCGCGACAAGGTCATTCGCGACCTCCTTCGGGCCGATCACCACCTGATAGGGGATCAGGCGGGCTTGCCGAATGCGCGCGCCGAGACTGCCGAATTCGTAATCGGCGATCTCGGCGCGCAGTCCCAGCTCGCGGCAGCGTTCGACGAGGGCTTCGGCGGGCCGCGCCTCGGCCGCCGAGACCGGCAACACCACCAGCTGGGTCGGGGCCAGCCAGGTCGGGAACGCGCCGCCGTGCACCTCGATCAGGTGCGCGACGGCCCGCTCGACGCTGCCGATAATGCTGCGGTGCACCATGACCGGGCGGTGTTTGATGCCGTCCGCGCCGATGTAATTCAAGTCGAATTGCTCCGGTTGGTGGAAGTCGACCTGCACGGTGGACAGGGTGAATTCGCGGCCCGCGCTGTCGGTGAACTGGATATCGATCTTGGGGCCGTAGAATGCGGCCTCGCCCTCGGCCGCTTCATACGGCAGACCGGAGTGGTCGAGTACATCGGTGAGCATGGCGATCGACTGCTGCCAGAGTTCCGGGGCCGCAACATATTTCCCGCCTGGCCCGGGCAGCGAGAGGCGGTATCGAGTTGGCTGGATGCCCATGGCGGCGTGGGCCGATCGAATCAGTTCCAGCGCGCCCGCGACCTCTTCACCGACCTGATCCACGGTGCAGAAGATGTGTGCGTCATTGAGCTGGATCGCGCGAACGCGAGTCAGTCCGCCGAGTACACCAGAAAGTTCGGATCGATACATCCCGCCCAATTCCGCTATCCGCAACGGCAATTCGCGGTAACTGTGCGAGCGAGATCGAAACATCACCGCGTGATGCGGGCACAGGCTCGGGCGCAGCAGCACCTGTTCGCCGCCCAATTCCATCGGCGGGAACATGTCGTCGCGATAATGCGACCAGTGCCCGGACATCTCGTAGAGCTCCCGCTTCCCCAGCACCGGTGAGTACACGTGCCGGTACCCGGCTCGTCGCTCCGCGGTGCGGATGAATTCCTCGAGTGCGTGGCGCACGGTGGCGCCGTCGGGCAGCCAGTACGGCAGGCCGGATCCGATCAGTGGGTCGGTATCGAACAGGCCGAGTTCGCGGCCGAGCTTGCGGTGGTCGTGCATGAGGTCTCCTCGCGGACAGCGGGCGAGTGACCACAAGACGAAGCCCCGGGCACTCGCCCGGGGCTTTCGATCATGACAGCAGTCAGCGCGCCGGGACGGTCTCCGGCGTCGTCGTCACAGCAGCGCGCTTCATGTGCGCCACGGTAGCAGAGCCGTCATGGCGCTGGCACGTCGATATTGCTACGCCGATTCGTTGTCACACCTGTTCGGCGAGGAAGTTCTCCCAGGTGAGCTTGCCGACCGTCGCACCTTCGAGGGTCAGATTCTGCTTCGCGCGATACGCGCGCCCGACCTTACCCGGCACCGGAACCGGCAGGAACAACCGCCGCTTACCCTCGGCCTTCAGGTAGCCGCGGATCAGCTCGGCCAACGTGTACACCGTCGGTCCGACCAGATCGGGAACCCGACCGGCCGGTGCGTCGCGCGTCAGTTCGACGAGCCGCGCGGCCACCTCCCGCGAATCGACCGGCTGCCACAGCACCGCGCCAGGGGCCGGGACGATCGGGCTTTTCGCCATGGCTCGCGCGGTTTTCAGGGCGAGGTCGTGGAACTGGGCCGCGCGCAGGATGGTGAACGGAACGCCCGATTCGACAATGGCCTGCTCGGCAGCGTACTTGGCATGGAAGTAACCGATGGGCAGCTTATCGGCGCCGACCACACCGATGTAGACGATGTGCTGCACGCCCGCCTTGGCGGCGGCATCGGCCAGGTGTCGGGTCGCGATGTCGTCGCCCTTGGGGCCACCCGCGAGGTGCAGGATTATCTCCGTGCCGTCGACCGCGGCCTCGACACTGGTGCCCTCGAGCAGATCTCCGGTCACGAATTCGACGCCGTCTGTCGATTCGTGGGCCTTGCGGCTGAGCATTCGAATCTTGAAACCGGCCTCGACCAGAAGTGGTGTGACGTGGCGGCCGAGTGTGCCGGTGCCGCCGGTCAGCAGGATGGTCGTCATGATTCCTCCAAGGTTCGCGTGCGCTGGTTTCACCTGGATGACGACGCAGCCGGGCCGGGTGTGACAAAGCCGGGAATTGTCCGCATGCCCCTCTACGATTCCCGGGTGACCGGATACGACCACGATGCCTTCGACCACCTCGACACCTCGACCCTGCCGCCGCGCCAGCAGCGGATCCTCGCCACGATTCGGGACTGGGTGCTGCGGTACGGGTACGCGCCGAATACCAGGGAAATCGGCGACGCCGTCGGCCTGCGGTCCTCGTCCTCGGTCTCCAAGCATCTGAAGTCCTTGGAGGACAGGGGATTTCTGCGCCGCAGCGAGACCATGTCGCGGCCGATCGATGTGCGCATGTTCCTGCGGCCGTCGGTGGTTGCGGAGCAGGCCGAGGATTCGGTCGCGGTTCCGGTCGTCGGCGATATCGCGGCGGGCACGCCCATCCTCGCCGAGGAGCATGCCGACGACATGATGACGCTGCCGCGCGAACTCGTCGGTCGCGGAACGGTTTTCGGGCTGCGCGTGCGCGGCGATTCGATGATCGACGCGGCGATCTGCGACGGCGATCTGGTGGTGATCCGCAAACAGCACGAGGCGCATTCCGGTGACATCGTCGCCGCGATGATCGATGGGGAGGCGACGGTCAAGGTGTATCGCCGTCGCAACGGCCATGTCTATCTGGAACCGCGCAATCCGGCCTACGACGTGATCGATGGCGACCAGGCTGTGGTGCTCGGCAAGGTCGTGTCGGTGATGCGCCGCGTGTGAAATTCCGTTGCTTGGGCTAATGACCAGCTGTAGCGTTCCTTCGGTTTGTTCACCGATCGATCGAAGGAGTCGATGCCGTCATGAAAGCCGTCACCGAACGCGACATCAGGTCGTCGTTCATCAACTGTTCCAAGACGACCGCCAAGAAGTTGCCGGTGCCCCGTGATCTGGACAGCCAACCATGGGATGACCTCGATTTCCTCGGCTGGAGCGATCCGTCGCTGCCCGGCCGCGGCTATCTCGTTGTGCCGCAAGACGATCGCATCGTCGGCGTCGCACTGCGCTACGAAACCGGCGGATCCGGCCGGACCCAGATGTGCGCGATCTGCCTGACCTCGCATACCGGCCACGGCGTCTCGCTGATGACCGCGCACAAGGCGGGCGAATCCGGACGCCGGGGCAACTCGATCGGTACCTATATGTGCACCGACCTGGCGTGTTCGCTCTACGCGCGCGGTAAGCGCACGCCCGCGCTCGGCAATCGGTATCGCGAAGATCTCATCACCGAGGAGACCAAGATCGAGCGGGTCCGCGACAATATGAACGCCTTCGTCACCAGGCTGTTCACCTAGATCCCGCGCTCGAAGTCCCAACAATGAAATGGAGGTAGATGCCATGTGCCGACACTCAACAGAACTCGGATGCCCAGGATTCCTCTCCGGTTGAGTAGGCCCGGAATGCTTCGGACCTGCTCATCCGGAGAGGAATCCTTCGATAACCCGCACCTGCCCGACCAGTCGGTATCATTCAGCTAATTGTCAGCAGCGTTCGAGTTCGCAAGGGGACCGGCGATGGCGACGAGGCGGGTGTGACGAGGCTGCCGCACTATGCGGCGATGCTGGCGCTGGCGGGTGCTCTCCCCGGCGACGGTGACCGCTGGGGCTACGAGGTCAAATTCGACGGCATTCGCGCCATCGGGTACGTCGACAACGACCTGCGGCTGATCTCGCGCAACGATAAGGACATCTCCGCGGCATGGCCGGAACTCGCCGAGATCGCACCCGGGAATCCGAGATTCGTCGTCGACGGCGAGGTCGTCACCTTCACCGCCGACGGCCGGACCTCCTTCGAGGCACTACAGCCGCGCATGCACCAGCGCAATCCCGCCATGATCCGCGCCCTGCGGAGGTCCATTCCGGCGACGTACATGATCTTCGACCTGCTCCACATCGGCGACCGATCCCTGATCGACCTGCCCTACCAGCAGCGTCGCGAGCTGTTGGAAAAGCTCGGCCTGCGCGGACCGCATTGGCAGGTCCCACCGCGCCTGCACGGCACCGGCGCCGATGTACTCACCGAAGCGAAACGCCTAGGCCTGGAAGGCATTCTCTGCAAACGCCTCGACAGCCCCTACCTCCCCGGTCGACGCAGCCCACTGTGGACCAAGGTCAAAAACATGCGCGACCAGGAGGTCATCATCGTCGGCTGGCGACCGGGAACCGGCAGACGCGCACGCACCATCGGTTCCCTCCTGATGGCGGTGCACGACGAGTCCGGAAACCTCGTCTACATCGGCAACGTCGGCACTGGCTTCACCCAATCCGCCCTCGCCGACCTCCAGTCCAAACTCCAACCCCTACAACGCGAAACCCCCACCGTGACCGCCGATGTACCCGACGCCATCTGGACAACACCCACCCTCGTCGGCGAAGTGACTTTCGCCGAATGGACCAGCGATGGCCGCCTCCGCCACCCGTCCTGGCGCGGTCTGCGGCCCGACAAATCCCCCACGGAAGTGAAAACGGACTGGCTGCGGTCACGCTGACCACCGCCTCGGTGATATCCGCCATCTCACCTGAGAGCACTGGTGATGACAGTGGATACGACTTTGCGGGTGGCTTCGGGGGTGGGTGGGGTGGTGGTTCGGTCCGCGAAGAGGAGGTGGGCGCTGCCGATGAGGGTCAGGGCGAGGGTGTCGGTGTCGGCTTGGGGGGTGATGCGGCCGAGGGTTTGTTCGGCGGTGAGGTAGGTGGCGAGCATTGTTGTTGCTTCGGTGAGTACCGGGACGCCGGAAGGGCGGACCTGGCGCAGGCGGGTGCGGAGTCCGTCGCGGAAGGTGACCAGGCTGACGATGGCCACCGCGACCGATTCGAAGACGGTGGTCAGGGCGTCGGTGAGATTGTCGGTGACCGTGCGGGTGCCCGCGGATTCGCGCAGGGCGGCGGACTGCTGATCGATGCGGCCGATGCGGTCGAGTACGAGTTCCGCGAGGAAGGCGTCGAAGTCGGCGAAGTGCCGGTGCAGGACGCCCTTGGCGCAGCCTGCCTCGGTGGTCACCGCGCGGCTGGTCAGCGCATTCGGACCGTCTCGCAACAGGATTCGTTCGGCGGCATCGAATAGCTGCTCGCGCGGGTCGCGCATGGCCACGCCTGTCGGCACGGTATCTCCTTTGCTCGGGCGCACCCGTTGGCAAGTGGGCATGCGCCCACTATGGTGGGCGCATGCCCACTATATCGCCGGAGCCTACGCACTCCGACCAACGCGAATCGCATCAAGCACGTGAGCTGGCCGAATCTTTCGGCTCGGATCCGGAACGCTACGACCGCGCCCGACCAAGTTATCCGGCTGCGATGGTGGATGCGATCGTCGCGGCCAGCCCAGGACCCGAGATCGTCGATGTCGGCATCGGTACCGGCATCGCGGCTCGGCAGTTCCGGGCGGCGGGTTGTCGCGTGCTCGGTGTGGAGGTCGATGCGCGGATGGCCGAGTGGGCACGCAAGCACGGCTTCGAGGTCGAAGTGTCGGCCTTCGAAGCCTGGGAGCCTGCTGGGCGAATCTTCGATGCCGTCATCTCCGGCCAGACTTGGCACTGGGTGGACCCGGTCGCGGGTGCCGTGAAGGCCGCGAAAGTGCTGCGACCTGGTGGAAGGCTGGCCGTGTTCTGGAATTCGGGCCAGCCGCCGACGGAGTTGGCTCGCGCCTTCGCCGAGGTATATCAGCGGGTCGTGCCCGACTCGCTTGCCGCTCGTTGGGCAGCGGGCGCGACGACCGCGTATGCGTCGCCGTCCACCAAGGCGAGCGAGGGGATTCGGGCGGCGGATGGCTTCGGCGACCCCGAGCAGTGGAGCTTCGATTGGGAGCGAAGCTATACCCGCGACGAGTGGCTTGATCAACTGCCGACGACCGGCGGTCATGCTCAATTCTCTTCTGCCACACAGGAAGAGGTGCTGGCAGGCATTGGGGCGGCCATCGATGCGGCCGGTGGTTCCTTCACGGTGCGGTTCACTACGACAGTACTGACAGCGGTGCGGAACTGACCTACGCCGCAGCGTAATGTGCGCTCGCCGCGCCGTCGGGGGACCGGCTTTTCCGGGCGGGGTTATCCACAGGCACGGAGTTATCAACAGACTTTTTATTTCGCCTGGTCGGCATCGATTCCCGGCCTTACCGCGGGACTAGCGTCGCCGCCATGTCCCGACATGACGAACGCGAGCGGATTCGCCGACGACTGACCGTGCTGACCGAGCGAGTCGGTGCCAGCCGAACGATCGGTGCCGGGAGTCCGGCGCGTACCGACCCGGGAAGCGCTGAGCTGTGCCGAAGTTCGCCGCGTTCGTCGAAGTCCGCAACACGATTGGGGCGAAGTAGGCCGCTGGTCCGGGGTGGACGCTGGGATGACGAAGAGTTATCCGGGGCGGACGAGTCCGATACCGAGGTGGCCAGGTCCGATCTCGATGATGAGGAGGACTGGGCGGACGAGGTCGGCGAGGTACGGGCACCGGGTTGGCTGGCTGAGCCGCAGCGGCGGTCGGCGTGGCGGGATCGCCTTGTGCCGGAACGGTTTCGGGGCACTCGACTGGATCCTGGGTGGCGGGGACTGGTGACGCTCGTCGCGGTCGGACTGGCAGCGGTGGTCGTCGCGGCTGTCGTGGTGTTGCGTGAGCGACCGGTCGCACAGATGGTGCCGCTGCCGTCCGCGGTGCGTGTCAGCACCGACACGGTACCGGCTGGACTGTCCGCCGCGAGCATGGCGGCATCATCGTCGGCGGTGCCGGTAACCACGAGTCCCGTAACGGAATTGGTGATCAGCGTGGTCGGTCTCGTTCATCGCGGCGGGCTGGTGCGATTGCCCGCCGGGGCGCGGGTCGCCGACGCACTCACCGCCGCGGGCGGTGCGAAGGATGGGGCGGATCTGAGCGGACTCAACCTCGCACAGCGTCTCCAGGACGGCGACCAGGTGCTCGTTGGTCCGAGCGGTCCGAACACGGGGCCGCACCTGGGCAGCACCACGATCAGTGCGGGCGGACGGCCGCCAAGCGGCTCGGCATCGAATTCCTCAGCGGCACAACGACCATCGAGCAAAATAGACCTCAATACCGCAACCGAAGCCGATCTCGATGGCCTCCCGGGCATCGGCCCGGTCACTGCTCGCGCAATCGTCACCTGGCGCACGACGAATGGACGATTCACCGATGTCGCCCAACTCGGCGAGGTCGACGGCATCGGCCCGGCGCGTCTGGCCCGACTGCGGGATCTGGTGACGGTATGACCGCATTCGAGGGCGTCACGGATGGGCAGGGCGATATCGATCGACGGGCTGCCGAGGATGGTGGGCCGTCGGTAGCGGCGGCGCCGGTGCTCGACGCGCGGTTGTTGCCCGCGGCATTGAGTTGTTGGGGCGCAACGATTGTCGCGCTGACGGCGGGATGGGTGGCCGGTTTGGTGCTGGCGTCGGCGCTGGTACTGCTGGCGATCGGGCTCTGGGTGATGCTGTTGCGCGCGGTGGCCCATCCAGTGAGCGGCGGCGGGTGGTCGCCGTCGCAGCACTCGCCGCCCTGCTGCTGGGTGCCGGATTCGCGGTGGCCGGGGCGTGGCGCGAGCATCGGGTGGCGACGCATCCATTGCGGAATACCGCCGCTTCGTTGCGTGTGGTCGCGGTACCCGACGATGATCCGAAACCGGTGCGGTCCAGCGCATTCGGAGGTGAGCAGCAATGGACGGTTCGGGCACGACTGCGCGAGTATCGGCAGGGCGGTGCGACGGTGCGGGCGGGCGGCGCCGTAGTCATCCTCGGGTCCGGTGCGGACTGGGGCGAGCTGTTGCTCGGGCGAGCGGTGGAATTCCGTGCCAAGCCGGAGCAGCCGTGGCATCGCGATCTCACCGTCGCCACGCTGCGTGCCCAGGGACCGGCGGTGGTGGTCGGCGCGTTGCCCTGGTGGCAACGGGTCGCGGCGGCGGTGCGCACCGACCTCGCGTCGGCGGCCCGCGTACTACCCGAACAGCAGGCCGGGCTGCTGCCCGCGCTGGTGGTGGGAGACACTTCCGCGCTGTCCGACGAAGTCCGCGAGGAGTTCGAAATCGCTGGACTGGAACATATTTGCGTGGTCAGCGGGGCCAACTTCACGATCTTGTTGGCGGTCGTGCTCGGTGCGGTACGGCTGCTCACCTTGGGGCCGCGCGTCGGTGTCGCGGTCGCGGCTGCGGCGCTGCTGATGTTCATTGTTGTGGCACGTCCGGATCCGAGTGTGCTGCGGGCGGGAGCAATGGGCGCGATCACTTTGCTCGCCTTGGTAACCGGTCGTCGCAAGCAGGCATTGCCCGCGCTCTGCACCGCGGTCATCGGTCTGCTCGCGCTGTGGCCGGAACTGGCGGTGCGTGCCGGATTCGGACTTTCGGTACTGGCGACCGCCGGACTGATCCTGTTGGCACCGAGTTGGTCGGACTGGTTGCGCTCTCGAGGCTGGTGGCGGGTGCCAGCCGAGATCGTCGCCGTATCGGCCGCCGCATTCGTAGTGACGACACCGCTCGTGGTCGCGCTGACCGGGCGGCTCAGTCTGGTCGCGATTCTCGCGAATATCCTGGTCGACCCCGTAATAGCACCGGTCACGGTGCTCGGTGCTATCGGCACCGTACTCGCTGCGGCTTGGCCGCCGCTGGCCGAACTGATACTGCGCTGCGCGCAACCGCCACTGTGGTGGCTGCTGTTCGTGGCCGAACATGCGGCGAATGTGCCGGGCGCGGAGATCTCAGTGCGCGGTGGTCTCAGCGGAGGGGCCATCGCCTGCGCTGCGGTAGTTTTCGTGGTGCTGGCATTGCGGTCGGCGATGATGCGCCGCCTCGCCGCCGCTGTACTGCTCGGTATCGCAGTCGTGCTGATTCCGGTGCGGGTCTGGCATCCGGGCTGGTCGCCCGCTGGCTGGGTGTTGGCCGTCTGTGACGTCGGTCAGGGTGACGGACTCGCATTGTCCGTCGGTGACGGCACGGCGGTGGTCATCGATGTCGGACCGGACCCGCGCATCATGCGCACCTGTCTGAATCGTTTGCGGATCAACCGAATCTCGCTGCTCGTGCTGACCCATCCGCACGCCGACCACATCGCCGGATTGGCCGGTGCTCTGGAAGGTCGATTGGTCGATGCCCTGGCGGTCGGTCCCGGCGAACTCTCCGGAACAACGGGCGAATCCGCAAACACCGGCGAACGTCGCGTATCGAATTCGGCCAGATCCGAGTCGGATTCAGGCGAGTCGACAGGTGCTTCCTATGAACGACCCGTCCAGGATCGGCGCGCACCGGTCAGCGGACCGGAGCAAGTCGCCAGCCTCGCGGCACACGCTCACATCCCGGTGCTGGAGCTGTCGTCCGGACAGGTATTGCGTTTCGGCACTGTCGAATTGAACGTATTGGCCCCGGCCCCACTCGCGCACCACCCGACCGGCCCGCCCAGCACCGACGATGCCAACGACCGCTCTATCGTCATCGCCGCCACTACACCTGCGGGCCGAATCCTGCTCACCGGCGATATAGAGGCACCCGCGCAACAACGACTGCTGCACTCGGGCGCTCCCGTTCAGGCCGACGTCCTGAAGCTGCCACATCACGGATCCCGAACGACCACAAAGGAATTCATCGCCGCCGTCCACCCTCGCCTCGCCCTGGTCAGCGTCGGCGCCGACAACACCTTCGGCCACCCGAATCCCCGCGTGCTCGCGGATCTGGCCGACCTGGGCGTCGCCGTCGTTCGGACCGATCGGCAGGGTGACGTACTGGTCCTGGGTGAAGGCCGCCAGCTGCGAACCCTGACCACCCGATAAGTCAGAACGCTGTCCCGATAATCCGCGCGCCGATCTGGATGAAGCTGATGGACCCCCTGAACTGCGTCCGACCGGTGATCGGTGCGGTCGTCCGGGAGGGCCCGCATCCTCGCTGTCCCCGTCGACCGACCGTGCGCTGAGACGGCGGATCAGAGTTTCTGGGCAGTGGAAATGCGGGCGGTGACCGCATCGAGAGCCAGGTCCATCGCGTAGTCGAACTCGACCTGGCTGTCGAATCGTGCCAGATACGGGGCCGCCTCGGCCACCGCAGGAAGTCCCGACTCCTCCAGGATCGCTCGGCGGGCGGCGATGCCCGCGGTATCGCTGGTGCCGTAGACGGGTGCGGCGTTCACCTCGCGCAATAGCGTTCCGATGAGGGCGGCCAGCAGGGTGCGCATCAGGTGTACCGCCTCGTCGGGATCACAGCCCGCGGCGCGCAGCACTTCCAGCACCGCCTGGATCGGCGCCAACCCCGCCACGGACGCCAGCTGCCGCGTGAGCACCAGCGCCGAGGCCGCGGGATGCGCCAGTGCGCGAGCACGGAAGGCGTCCGCGATGGCACGTAGGTCAGCGCGCAGATCGCCACTGCGCGAAGGTAATTCGATCGAGGCCAGCAGGTGCTCGGTCACCGCATCGAGCAACCCGTCCTTGCCGTCGACATAGTTGTACAGGCTTTTCGGATCGACCCCGAGCACTCGTGCAACCCCCCGCATACCGACAGCGCCGACCCCGTCGCGGTCGATCACTTCCAGGGTCGCTTCGACGATCGCCGCACGGGTGAGCTGACCGGCCCCTTTCGGAGGTCGTCCGCGTCGGGTCGAGGGAACTCGGCTGGTCATTCGGCCATTCTGCCTCAATCCTCTTGATTTAATCCACATTGTGGGTATATCGTGGCCGCTACGCGTAAACCCACGCTGTGGATATTGGAGTCCGATATGCGTTTTCCCTGGGGCATCTCCGACGTAGCCGATCTTCCGACGGTCGGAGAGCGCATCGACACATTCACCGATCTCGCTCACGTCGAGGGCGGTCCTGGCACGCGCCTGCGGCTGGCTCGTGAACAGGCAGCAGCATTCCGCCGCGAGTTTCCGAGTACCGGCACGCCTGACAGCATCACCACCTGTGATCTGGTGACACTGCCGTATCCGACGCGATTCGGGTTGTTCCGTGCTTCGCGGGCGATCGCGCCGTTCCTGTCGATCACCAACCGGATGCTCGTGATTCGCTGGCACGACTCCGATGGCCGCCGTCGCACCCTGCTGTTCGAGCCCTCGGACGTCGAACTCGGCCGCTACACACCGTATTTCGACGACCTCTCCCAGCGCACCCCGGCCGTGATCGAACGGCGCATGGTCCGCGAGCACGGCACGGTACTGGAGCATCTGTCGCGCCTGGGGATCGCCCGCGAGGAGGTCGACTATCTGATGTTCGACCACCTACACACTCAGGACCTGCGGCGCTGGATAGGCACCACCAGCCATCAAGCCGACCTGAACACCCAACCGGCCGCGATCTTCCCCAGCGCAAAAGTCATCGTCCAGCGTGACGAGCTGGCGGGAATGGCCGAGCTGCACCCGCTGCAGAAGCCGTGGTACCAGCCCGCCACCTACCGCGATGTCCCCGCCGATGCGTTCCTGCCCATCGAGGGCTCGATCGTCCTCGGTCCCGGTGTCGCCGTGGTCAAGACGCCGGGACATGTATTCGGCAATCAGAGCCTGGTGCTCAACACCTCGACCGGGATCTGGGTCAGCAGCGAGAACGTGATCGCGACCGAGGCGTTGACCCCGGAGCACTCCAGGATGCCGGGACTTGCGCGATGGGCGCAGCAGTGGCAGCAGGAGGTCGTGCTCAATGCCAACACCATCGAGACCACCGCCGATCAGTACAACTCGATCATCGTCGAGAAGACGCTGGCCGACCGCAGCCAAGCCGACTCACGTTTCCTGCAGTTCTTCCCCTCCAGCGAGCTCACCGGGGTGTGGACCAACCCAGGCACCCACCCCACCTTCCATCACGGCCACATCACCCACGGTCCTCAGCGCTAGGAGCGACTAGATCATGTCCGCACGATTCACCCTTCCCCCCGAACACATCCTGCGCGCTCGCGAGAAACTCGTCCTCGACCATTTCCACGATGAGGTGGCCCAGGACTGGGACGCGACACTTGCGACATTCCCGCACCCGCACTACGAGCTGATCGCGCCGATGGTCGTCCACGACGGCGACGACGAGGTCCGCGACTACTACCGCGACACCCGCCGCGCCTTTCCCGACCAGGACCACGAGATCATCGCCCTGCGCCACAGTCACGACGCGGTAATCGTCGAATTCTGGCTGCTCGGAACACATCTGGGGCCGCTGGGCAAGATACCGCCGACCGGGTCGACCCATCGGACCAGGATGACGGCCTACTTCATATTCGACGAGCACGAGAACCTGACGACCGAACGGATCTACTTCGACCAGCTCACCATCCTCGAGCAACTGCTGGGCGGGCTGGACAAACGCAACCCACGCGACCTGCTCACCCTCGCGCGTGCTCTCGCCGGAGCCGTCGCCACAGCCGGAAACGAACCAGACCCGCGCCTGCTGACCACCACACCACCGAACCTCGGCGACTGACCGCCGACCGCAACTCGAACGAACTCAGGAGTAGACCGTGACAATACGTGCGCTCGTCGGTGGCAAGGGCACCACCAGCGACAGCAAACGCGCCGTACTGCTGGCGGCCGGTGCCGATGTCACGATCGACACCACCACCGAGGACCTGGCATCGGTCCTTCTCGCCGAAACCGACGGCAGCGGCGCGCTGGGATGAAAGTCCACCACCTCAACTGCGGCACCATGCGTCCACCGGCCACACCCGACGGGTTGGTTTGCCACGTTCTGCTGCTGGAAACCGGCTCCGGCCTCGCGCTGGTGGACAGTGGACTGGGCCTGCGCGACGCCGCCGACCCGGCAGGCCGGTTCGGCCCGGCCCGCTTCTACGTGCGCCCACGGTTCGACGAGAACGAATCCGCTATCCGGCAGATCGAACGCCTCGGCTTCGACCCGCGCGATGTCCGCGATATCGTGCTCACCCACTTCGACGCCGATCACACCGGAGGGCTCGCCGACTTCCCTTGGGCCAGAATCCATCTCACCGCCGACGAGGCGGAAGCGGCACTACATCCGCAGGGGTTCGTCGAAACCGGCCGTTACCTGCCCACCCACCGCAACCACCATCCGACGCTGGTCTGTCATACGCCCGGTGACGGCGAACCCTGGTATGGCTTCGCCGCGGCCAAGGAACTCACCGAGATCACCCCGGGCTTGGTCATGATCAGCTTGCCCGGCCACACCCGCGGCCACGCCGCCATTGCCGTCGACACCGGCGAGCAATGGATCTTCCACGCTGGTGACGCGTTCTATCACCATGGCCAGATCGATGGCACCGGTCACGTGCCCCGAGCCCTGACCATCATGGAACGCTTCGTCGCCAGCGACATGCCCCGCGTCTACGCCAACCACGAACGCCTCGCCCAACTGTGGACCACGCACGCTCATGAGCTGCTGCTGGTCAACGCCCACGATCCCACCCTGCTACGCCGCGCCCAGCAGTTCGGCGGACCCGGGTAGATGACTTGCCATATCCGGACACAAATCCTGGGACGCTGGCGGCTGATACGCAGTTGTCGCCGCCGATAGCGCTTCGACGTCGCGGATCACCATGCGGACCGACACTTCCAACATTTGGCCACTCCCAGCGGGCGACTGACCGTCGTTTTGCGGTACTGCTCGCGGCCGCATGCATTCCCGCTATTCAGCGCCACGATTCTGCCCCAGACGGGCGCCCACACTCGTGCCCCTGGCTCGCGGAAATGTTTGGGGCGACCGGCGCGCGGAAGTTCGAACAGCACCACCCCGGCGCAAACGACATCGTCTGCGACGGCCGCTGCACATCCGCCGCACCTGGTGGTTGAGAGCGGGGTGCTGGTCGTGACGACGTGTCGGTGACGAACCGTAGGATGCTCGCGTGAGCGAGCGCAGCGAGCGAACCAAAGACACGGCTCTGTCGGGCCCGACGGAGTCGAGCACCAGCGAGGTGCAGTCGTGACCGAACGGACTGCGGCTGTGCACCTGGTGCTCGGTGATGAAGAACTGTTGGTCGAACGGGCCATCGCGGGGATTACGGCGCAGGTGCGGGCGAATGCGCCGGATCCCGATGCGGTGCCCGTTGATCGGCTGCGGGCCGGTGATGCCAGCACCGCTGAGCTAGCGGAATTGCTGAGTCCTTCGCTGTTCGCCGAGGATCGGGTGATCGTGCTCGAGTCGGCGGCGGAGGCCGGTAAGGAGGCGGTCGCGGTGATCACCGCCGCCGCCGGAGATCCGCCCGATGGTGTGGTGCTCGTGGTGCTGCACTCCGGCGGCGGCCGGGCCAAGGCGCTGGCCCCCGCGCTGCAGAAGTCGGGTGCGCACGTGCACGACTGCGCCAAGCTGACCAAAGCCGCCGAGCGGGTGGAGTTCGTGCGCGGCGAATTCCGCAATGCGGGGGTGCGGGTTTCGAGCGAGGTCGTGCAGGTGATGCTGGAGGCGGTCGGCTCGGATCTGCGGGAATTGTCCGCGGCCTGTTCACAATTGGTCGCCGATACCGGCGGCAAGATCGATATCGCCGCGGTGCGCCGCTACTACTCCGGCAAGGCCGAGATCTCCGGTTTCGATGTCGCGGAACTCGCGGTCGCGGGGGATCGGCCCGGTGCCATGGAGGCGTTGCGCTGGGCCACCGACCGCGGCGTACCGCATGTACTGCTCGCCGACGCACTCGCCGACTCCGTGCACACCATTGCCCGCGTCGGTTCCGCGGGCCGCGGCGACCCGTTCAAACTGGCCCAGCAATTGGGCATGCCGCCATGGAAGGTGAAGAAGGCCCAGGCCCAAGCACGGGGCTGGAACCAGGCCAGCATCGGCACGGCCCTGCAAGTAGTCGCCACACTGAATGCCGACGTCAAGGGCGGTGCCGCCGACGCCACTTACGCCTTGGAACACGCACTCACCCAGATCCTGGACCTGCACTCCGCGAGCTGAATCGGTGCCGCGATAGCAATTAGCCGATCCCGGCACAGGCCGACAGCGGCACCGCACCGCCCTATGCGAAGTGGCGCGGTATAGGCACGCCCCGGGCAGCGGTTCGGCGACCGCGATGGGGCACTCTGGTCGAAAGGTGCCACCGCCCTCCTCGATGAACTGCCTTCACCACCGTGTCAACGCACTACCGCTCGGTCGCCAACTTCTCATCGACCCATCGGAGGCTGACGCGGTGATGCGGTGGTGCGAGTTGGGCTCGCACCACCGCATCGGGTGAAACTCAGTCGCGGCCTTCGATTTTCAGGTCGCCGAAGGTGACGCTGCGGGTCATCGGACGGGCGAGCATGTTGTGGGGGAAGCCCAGTTCGATCGCGCTGGCTTGTTCGAGCCGATCCAGCTGAGCGGTGTCGAATTCGACCTCGAGTGCGCCGAGGTTGTCCTCCAACTGTGCGGCCGTGCGTGCGCCGATGATCGGTGCCGTGACACCGGGGTTCTGCAGTGTCCAGGCGAGCGCTACTTGCGAGGGCGTCTTACCGAGTTGTGCGGCAACGTCTTTCACGACATCGGCGATAACAAGGCCGCGTTCGGTGAGCGATCCGTTGGCCGCCGCGACGTTCTTGCGGGTGCCCTCCGGTGAGCTGGCGGTGTCGTGGTCCAAATCGGCGCGGCTGTACTTGCCGGTGAGCACACCGCTGGCCAGCGGCGACCACGGCACCACACCGAGGCCGAGTTCCCGTGCCATCGGAATCAGATCGCGTTCGACGGTCCGCTCGATGAGGCTGTACTCGATCTGCAGTGCGATCAGGGGCGACCAGCCGCGCAGGTCGGCGATGGTCTGCATGCGGGCGACCTGCCAGGCCGGTGCGTCGGAGATGCCGACATAGAGCACCTTCCCGGCGCGCACCAGATCGTCCATAGCGCGCAGGATTTCCTCGACCGGGGTCAGAAAGTCCCAGGCGTGCAGGTACAGCAGGTCGATGTAGTCGGTATTCAGCCGACGCAGACTGGCCTCCACCGAACCGACCATGCTCTTGCGGTGATTGCCGCCGGAGTTGGGATCGGTCGGGCGCCGCAGCATCGTGTATTTCGTTGCCAGCACCAGACTTTCGCGATTGGCGGCGCTGAACTCGCCGAGCAGCTGCTCGGAGGTGCCGTTGGTGTACTGGCTCGCGGTATCGATGAAATTGCCGCCGCGCTCGACATAGGTGTCGAAGATCTTGCGGGCCTCGTCCTTATCGGCGCCCCAACCCCAATCGGCGCCGAACGTCATGGTCCCGAGGGACAGCGGAGACACCCGAAGACCCGAGCGGCCGAGCAACCGGTAGGTATCGAGAGTGCGGGCTCCGGACATGTCGTGCTCCTGTCGTTCGTACTGCGTTTCCGGTGCCTTCGAGTCTGGAACAGCGCGAGAGCATGGGTAAGGGAAGGCTTTTCCTGGGAAGCCCAGTCCTAGTCAGCCGTAAGATCGAGGACGATGACGAGCACGGTGAATGCCAGACAGCGGAGCGAGCTCAGGCCCGGAGGTGATAGCGGGCAAGGGAGCTCCGCGAATTGGGCACAAGCACTCGCGGCCTTTCTGCGCGCTCGGCGTGAGCGCTTGAATCCCGGCGACCTGGGTCTGCCCCCGCGCAAACAGGCTCGGCGCACCCCGGGGCTGCGGCGTGAGGAAGTCGCCGAGCTGGCGGGTGTGAGCACCGACTACATCGTGCGACTGGAGCAGGGACGCGGCCTACGTCCGTCCGCGGACGTATTGGAAGCGCTCGCACGCGCCCTGCGCCTGGACACCGACGAGCGCGCCTACCTCTTCGATCTTGCCCAGCAGCGCCAGCCGAATGCCGGGAAACCGAGCACCGTCCCCCCGCCCGCGCTGGAGCTGCTGGTGCACGATCTGTCGCCGCTGCCCGCGATGCTGATCAATCACCGCTACGACATCTTGGCGTGGAATCCGGAAATGGCGCGGCTGGTCGTCGACTTCGGCGCCCTGCCGCCGCGGCAGCGCAACTCGATGTGGCTGTGCCTGTTGGATCCCGCGATGCGCGATTTCTACTGCGATCGGGACCGGATCATTCGCGAGGGCGCCGCCGATCTGCGCGCCGCGTGGGCGGCCCATCCGGATGATCAGGAGCTGGCCGATCTGGTCGCCGAGTTCACCGCGCGAAGCGAGGAGTTCGCGCAGGGCTGGGCCAGGCACGACGTCAGGGTGCAGGGGCGCGGGAAGAAGCCGCTGCGCCACCCGGAGGTCGGGCCGCTGGTTGTCAATTTCGAAGTGCTCATGCCGCTACAGGATCCCGACCAGCGCGTCATCATCTATCGCGCGGCCGATGCGGACTCCCAGGCCGCGCTGGACCGGTTGAACGGCGACCTGGACTGAGCTACTCGCCAGATCCGCACCCGCTCGGCGCGGGTGCGGATTCGCTGGATCTATTCGACCGAGCTGAGAACCAGCTCGACGTCGTCTTCGGACTCCTCGTACCGGCCCTCCCACTCCTCGTAGACCGGAATTTCCTCGTCCCGGGTGACGATCCACTCCAGCGAGTAGCCGCCTTCCTCATCGGGGACCATGACGTTCTCGATCTTCAGTCCGATGCCTAGGACCTCGGCTGCGCGGATGATGTCCGGCAGATCTTCGGAGCGAACCGGCGTCTGATTGGCGTACACGGTAACCATGCGCCGAATCGTAGCGGGAACCTCCGACATCTGGCTGCCCGATCCGAATTCGGCTCGAGGAATGGGATGCGGCGATGACCTGGGCATGTTGTCGTGTCGCCACTTTCCTGCCGATTTGCCAGGACAGGCTCGATGCCAGGGCGCCTGCCAGGCGGGTTCCGCTCGACGCCCAGGGAGCGGCATCGCAGCCGAAGATTGAGATTGCCGAACTGTTGCTGAAAAATATCGGAATCGACGCCGCCGAACCGGAAAAGTGATCCTCGCAATAGTTGGTCAGCGACGACAAAAGCCGCCGTGGTCATCGAGGCCACGGCGGCTGCGTCAACGTATGGGTGGTACCGCGGGCGGTACCGGTGTGCTCAGAGCTTGTTCAGCGCCAGCGCGAGAGCCGACTTCTTGTTGGCGGCCTGGTTGGCGTGGATGACACCCTTGGAAGCGGCCTTGTCCAGCTTGCGGCTGGCGACGACCAGCTGCTGGGCGGCCTTGTCCGTGTCACCGGCCGCGGCGGCCTCCCGGAAGCGGCGGATCTCGGTGCGCAGCTCGGACTTGACCGACTGGTTGCGCTTGCGCGCCGCCTCGTTGGTACGGATCCGCTTCATCTGGGACTTGATGTTGGCCACGCCTGTTTCCTCGTGTTCCTGTCGCTGGTGGACTGTGCTGAAAAGTTCGCGAGCGCGCGTTGGAAACCGGAGTAATCAGGTAACGCGACGCCGAAGATCGAGGGTACCAGCCGCCGCGTCGCACACGAAATCACCACAGCCCGGCGCGCGAAATCGCCACCGCGCGAACAGTTCGACCGGCAACGCTACCGACCACGGTAATGGGGCGAAAACAGGACTGTGACGCAAGAAATTTACCTGCGTCTCACACGGCATTGATGCTGCGTGTAGCACGATTTTTGCATGACTCCCGCCTCGCCGCCACGTTCGGCGCGATCACCTGCGCCGACACGAGTCCGGTCGAACGGGCATGCGAACGGCAATGGCACAGCAACCACATCCGGCCTATTCGAGGGTTACCGTCCCGGCCGATACGCGGACGCCTTCGACGAGATGTTCGACGGCCAAGGACGGGTTCGTCAGCCATATAAGGGAATCTTCTCGGCGCTCGCGCCGATCGACGTGGCCGATCTCGCGGCCCGCTCGGACGCACTCGACCGCGCCTTCATCGATCAGGGCATCACCTTCTCGCTATCCGGACAGGAACGGCCCTTTCCACTCGATCTGGTGCCCAGGGTGATCGCGGCGGCCGAGTGGACAAAGCTCGAGCGCGGGATCAAGCAGCGGGTGACGGCGCTGGAGCTGTTCCTCGCCGATGTCTACGGCGAGCAGAACATCCTGCGCGACGGGGTCATCCCCAGGCGGCTGGTCACCTCATGTCAGCACTTCCACCGCGAGGCCGCCGGACTGGTGCCACCGAACGGGGTGCGCATCCATGTGGCGGGTATCGATCTGATCCGCGACGAGCGCGGAGATTTCCGGGTGCTCGAGGACAATCTGCGCTCGCCATCCGGGGTGTCCTATGTCATGGAGAACCGGCGCACCATGGCGCGGGTCTTCCCGGATCTGTTCTCCTCACACCGGGTGCGCGCGGTCGGCGACTATCCGAGCCATCTGCTGGCCGCACTGCGCGCCTCGGCCGCGCCGAACGAGGCCGATCCGACGGTCGTCGTGCTCACGCCCGGCGTCTACAACTCGGCCTACTTCGAACATTCGCTGTTGGCCAGGCAGATGGGGGTGGAACTGGTCGAGGGGCGCGATCTGTTCTGCCGCGACAACGTCGTCTATATGCGGACCACGGCGGGGGAGCGCCAGGTCGATGTCATCTACCGCCGCATCGATGACACCTTCCTCGACCCCATGCACTTCCGGCCCGATTCGGTGCTCGGCGTCGCCGGATTGGTTAATGCCGCGCGGGCGGGCAATGTGGTCATCTCCAGCGCGATCGGCAACGGCGTCGGCGACGACAAACTGACCTACGCGTATGTGCCGACGATCATCGAGTACTACCTTGCCGAGAAACCGGTGCTGCCCAATGTCGATACCTATCGCTGCTGGCTCGACGACGAGCGTGAAGAGGTGCTCGACCGCATCGGCGAACTGGTGATCAAACCGGTCGAGGGGTCCGGCGGCTACGGCATCGTCATCGGTCCGGTGGCCTCATCACGGGAATTGCAGACGATCCGACGCAAGATCGAGTCGGATCCGCGGGGCTGGATCGCGCAACCGGTGGTGCAGCTGTCCACCGTGCCGACCAAGATCGGCAACGAGCTGCTGCCGCGCCATGTCGACCTGCGGCCGTTCGCGGTCAATGATGGCGAGGACATCTGGGTGCTGCCCGGCGGTTTGACGCGGGTGGCACTGCCGGAGGGTTCGTTGGTCGTCAATTCCAGTCAGGGCGGCGGCAGTAAGGACACCTGGGTGCTGGCCGGGCGGACCTCACCCGCCGACCGTGAGCTCGCGGGCGAGGAACTGGTCGGTGACCCGCCGCAGTCCGATCGGCGCGAGCTGGGCCGGGAATCGACCACGGCACAGTCGAATCGGCAACAGCAGCAGCAACAACAGGAGCAGCGGCTGGGGCAACAGAGCGGGGGACGCGCTGATGTTGGCCCGTAACGCCGAATCCCTGTTTTGGATCGGACGATACGTCGAACGTGCCGATGACACCGCCCGCATCCTCGACGTGGCGGTGCATCAATTGCTCGAGGACGCCACGGTGGATCCGGACCGAACCTCGCGAGTCCTGTTGCGGGTACTCGGTATCGAACCGCCCGAGGTCGAACTCGATGTCTGGTCGGTCACCGACCTGGTGGCCTTCAGTCACGACCACGGCAATTCCATTGTCGACTCGATCGCCAATGCGCGCGAAAATGCCAGGAGCGCACGAGAAGTCACTTCCAGCGAAATGTGGGAGTGCTTGAACGCCACGTATATCGGGCTCACGGCCACCGAGAAGGCCGCCCGCGGTCTCGGCCCGCACGAATTCTTCCACTACATCAAGGATCGGGCGGCGATGTTCGCCGGGCTCTCCGATTCCACGCTCAGTCGCGACGACGGTTACCGCTTCCTGCTGCTCGGTCGCTCCATCGAACGCGTGGATATGACTGTGCGCCTGCTGCTTTCGCGCGCGGGCGACCGCACCTCGTCACCGGCCTGGGTGACGGTTTTGCGCTCGGCCGGTGCGCACGACACCTATCTGCGCACCCACCGCGGCGCGCTCGATGCGCATCTGGTCGCCGAATTCATCCTGCTGGACCGGCTTTTCCCGCGTTCGGTCTTCCATTCGGTGCGGGTCGCCGAGGCCTGCCTCGCCGAACTCGATCAGCGCCCGAGCAGCCGGGTCGGCGCGCGTCACGAGGCGCAGCGACTGCTCGGCCGGGCCCGCAGCGAACTCGAATTCCTCCCGCCCGGTGCGCTGCTGGAGGATCTACAGAATCGCCTGCTTTCCCTGCAGAAGACCTGTCGCGAGGTCAGCGAGGCGATCGCGCTGCAGTATTTCCACGCCGCGCCGTGGGTGGCCTGGACCGATCTGCGCAGCAGTCACGATAACCATGCGCAGGTAGAGGGAGACCTGTGAGCTGGCGGATCAGGGTGGTGCACACCACCGGTTATGTTTACGACGCCCCGGTCACCCGGTCGTTCAACGAGGCTCGGCTCACTCCGCGCGCGGACAGCAGACAGAACGTCATCCTCAATCGGGTCGAGACGGTGCCATCCACCCGGTCCTATCGCTACACCGACTACTGGGGTACCGCGGTCACCTCCTTCGATCTGCACGCCCCGCATACCGAATTGGAGGTCACCGGATCATCGGTGGTGGAGACCGAACCGTTCGCCGGACCAGTCGAGGAGTTGTCCTGGGCGGAATTGCATTCGGAGAATATCGTCGACCGTTTCGACGAAATGCTTTCGACCACAGCCTATGTGCCGCAGGACAAGAAGTTGGCCGCGATCGCGAAACAGCTCGCGCGCGGTGTGTCGCCCGCGAAAGCCGTTGTGCGCGCGGCCGAATGGGTGCACGGCGAAATGAATTACGTCGCGGGTACCACCTCGGTGCACACCTCGGCCGTCCAGGCCTTCGCCGAACGCCGAGGCGTATGCCAGGATTACGCGCACCTGACCCTGGTTTTGTTGCGCAGCATGGGGATTCCGAGCCGCTACGTTTCCGGATATCTGCACCCCAACCCGGCCGCCGAGATCAATGCGACGGTCGCGGGGCAGTCGCACGCCTGGATCGAGGCGTGGACCGGTGCCTGGTGGGGCTACGACCCGACCAACAATATCGCCATCAACGAGCAGCACATATCGGTCGGCGTCGGCCGCGATTATGCCGATGTGCCACCGCTCAAGGGCATCTTCTCCGGCGGCGGATCGACTGATCTGGAGGTCGTCGTTGAGATCACCCGGCTCGCCTAGCCAAGTCATAGCGTTGTAGTGCTCACCTGTCTCGCGTAACGTCCTTTTTCGCATCAGCCGTGATTTTCGTAGCAGGTCCCAGGTAGAAGCCCCGCGCATACGGGGAAGATCCTCTCGGAAGGTGGCGCGTATGTCTCCCACTGCTCAGGAAGTCGTCGAGGAAGTCACCGAACTGGAGCCGACGCCAGAGGCCAAGAAGTGGGCCGCCGAGGCGCTCGGCACATTCGTGCTGGTCATGAGCGGTGTCGGCACCGCGGTACTGGCCGGTGAGCGCGTCGGTGCGCTCGGCATCGCACTGGCCTTCGGCTTGTCTCTGCTGTTTCTGGTGTACGCGATCGGCCCGATCTCCGGCTGCCATGTGAATCCGGCCGTGACCGTCGGGCAGCTGCTGCTCGGCAGGCTCTCGGTGATCTCCGCGGTCGGCTATGTGATCGCGCAGCTGATCGGCGGATTCCTGGCCGGACTCGTGCTGTTCGCGATCGCCAAGAACCTGCCCTCCTACGACCGCGCGGTCAACGGGCTCGGTGCGAACGGCTGGGGTAAGCACAGTCCGTCCGCGGTGCGCGGCCCGCTCGGACAGGTGGTGATCGAGAACGGCTACGGCCTGTCCGCGACGATAATCATCGAGGTCATGCTGACCGCGCTGCTGGTATTCGTGGTGCTGGCCTCCACCGACCAGATCTCCGATATCCCGCTGGCCGGTCTGTCGATCGGCGTCACACTCGCGGTCATCCACCTGATCTCGATCCCGGTGGACAACACCTCGGTGAACCCGGCGCGCAGCCTCGCCGTCGCCTTCTACCAGAACGGTGCGGGACCCCAGGTCTGGGTCTTCGTGGTGTTCCCGCTCATCGGTGGCGTGCTCGGCGCGCTGATCTATGGCCTGCTGTTCGGCCGCTCCCGCGAAATGGTGTCTTGACCGCCTCCCACAAGCTGAGAGACTTCGAGTTATCCCCTGCCATGGGAGCCGCGGCAGTGTTGCCCCTGGCTCGCCGGTCAAGGTAGACACCATCCATGGAAACCAGTACGGCACAAGTTCGGCTGAAACGTTCGCTGGCGGCCGTCGCCGCTGGTCTGGCTTTGGTTGCGACCATTGCTCCGACCGCGTCGGCCGCCTCCGATCTTTCTGCTCAAACCTCTACCACCGTAGCGGCTCCGATCGATTCGGGATCGTCCAGTGGCTCTGGATATCTGCTCAATGGTGTACTCAACCTCCTCTGTGTACTCACTGGTTCACGGCCAACGTGCTGGGGCGATGTTCCCCAGTAAGTTCAGTTCGGTATAGCCCGAGCTTCTGCGGATCCGAGACAACAGAGGGCACGTAAAAGGATCAGTCCAGTATGCGGTCACAGCTGCCCGCGTCTGCCCCGCGACCGTACGCCCGTTCAAAATCGGAATAACTCGGATCGACCTTGTCCATGTAATACGGGATAATGGCTGCTTCGACATCTCGGCACAGCCATTTCTCACCCGTTTCACTATTTTCTATGAGAAAATTCAAGATGTGCCAGCCGCTTAAAGGGGCACCCGCCGCGGCCGTGCATTCACGCCCTTTCACGGATCCGAATGGCGTGAGCTGTGTGTACTTGCAGGTGTAGGTCGGCAGGGCTTGTGCCGTAGCTGTGGGGGTGGTCACCAGACCGGCGGTAGTGGCGGCAAGGATGAGTGTGGGCAAGCCGAGGCGGACAAGGCGGGTTGTGATCATCGTGGTTCCTGTTCGAAATCGAAATAAGTAACACCGTGGGAAATGGTCTCTCGCGAACGGCTATATCGTTTGCGCAGCCGCGTCAGATAGGGTGACAGTTGCTCGCGTCCACCCCGGCGTTGAGTACCTCCTCCGCGTATAACATTCCCGGGTGGACCGGATTGTCGAAGTATACGAACGCAGCACCGCACTCCCATTTTTCGCCGGTGACGCTGTTTTCCATCCAGACAGGGTAGAAATATGTGTCATCCAACGGGGCGCCGGGTGAGGCCGTGCACTTGCGCCCTTTCATCGAGTTGAATACCACTAAGACGTTTACGATGGGCGTGTACTTGCAGGTGTAGGTCGGGAGCGGGGGTTGAGCCGCGGCAGTGGGAGCCGCTGCTAGACCGGCGGTAGCGGTCAGCGCGAGCGCGGAAAGCCCAAGAAGGGTAAGACGGGTTGGGATCATCAAGGCTCCTGATCGAATCGAAATCACTGTCGCAGCAGCAGTAAGCGTCTACTCGTCGTCAGAGTCCGAATTTGCGTGAAATCCATTGGTAGACTGTTGGTTCACGATTACGCTTGCCGATCGCGCTTAAGAAGTCCTTAACGACAGCTGAAGCGCGGCGAACCGATTTCGGCTCCCGCGCAAGAACTTCCGGCCGCAGCGCGTCGAGACCCCCCTGAAGAGGGCATGCGGTCGTGCCGCCGAGCGTTGCTGTCGCCCGATGCAGCTGGGCATCCATTGTGGCGCTGGGGCTTTGATCGTTCGTGTGCGGGTCTCGCTACGGGGTCGAGCGTAGGGCTCCAGATCATGGGAGTACGGCACAATGCGTCGCGTGAGTGTTCAATATCCGGGCCCTGGAGCCCGCGGGGTTGGTCAGCATCCGCAATCTCGGCCGCAGGCGGATGTTCCTGAGGAGGCAGGTGAGAATCGCCTGGCCCTGGCGGCCATGATCGACGGCTTACTGGCCCTGACTGTCGGTCTGAGCGTTTCGGTAAGGATCTTTCCTGATACCGACGGCGCTATGGAATTCCTCGCGGGTTTCGTTTCCTGTGTCTTTGCGGTGTCTTTCGTCAATCACGTGGTCGGCACATTGTTGGTTCGTGGCAGCGTCGCCAAGCTGTTGCTCGGAATGCGGGTGGTGCGGTGGAAGAATGGCAGGCGTCCGCGCTTCTGGCAGACGTTGTGGCGGTGGCTGTTCGGCTTTGTTCTGATCGCGCTGCAGTATGTCCTGGAAGGTGAGAGCGTGGGGCAGGCGTGTGGTCTGCGAACCGTGCGTCGTCGCGACGAAATGGGCCCTGCTGCCAGGGCGGTGAGCGGCCACTGACGGTAACCGCGTCAGCTGCACCCGGACCCGATTCCCATCAATGCCAGTGGTATTCGGCGCACAGGCGGTGGGCGACCAGGTTGAAGGTCTTGCGGGCCAGGATCGCGCCTTCGCGGCGGATGCCGTCCTCCGGGACATCGAGTACTCGATCGAGGCGGACCCAGCTCGGCCTGCCCTCGTGATCCCAACTGCCACTGCCGATTCCGACCCAGTCGCGATCGTGGGCGCGTTCCGGATTCGATGACAGCATGAGTCCGAGCAGCGTCCTGCGGTCGCGACCGACCACGAGCACCGGGCGGTCCTTGCCGTTGTTCGGATCCTCCTCGAAGGGCACCCAGGTCCACACGATCTCGCCCGGATCCGCGCGACCGTCCAGTTGCGGGCAGTAAACGATCTGTCTGGCCCGCTCGGCGGTCGGCACCGGGGTCGAGGCGATCGGCCGGATCGCGACCGCGGGCGCCTTACGTGTCGCCAGCGACCCGACCGCGCGCTCGAGCAGCGATGAACGCTGCAGTTTGTCCACCAGCTTCGGTCCCTGCTGCTTGACGATCTTGGGACCCTGCTCCTTCGCGATGAGGCCTAGCTGCTTGCCGATCGTGTTCCAAGTTCGGGCCATCCTTGGATGGTAACGGCGCGATCTCGTCTTCTCATCAGCACTGCCTACCGCCCGGTAGTGCGAGTTCGCGCGTCATGCGCCGGTGCGCTGACGGACGCGTGTCGAAAACGGTTGCAGCACCGGATACCTGCTGGCGGATACGGTATCGAGGTCGCGATCGGCGCCGATCCGGGTGACCGAGTCCAGCATCCGGCGCACTCGGTCCTGGAATTCGGCGGCATCGCGCGCGCCGTACCAGACCAGCGGATCGGTGAGCGCCGCGGCCGGAAACTGTTCCTCGACAATGGCATCGATGGCGGGTGCGTCCGGTGTGATCGCCCGGACCACCACGTTCTGCGTGTAGCCGAATGTCGACTGTGTCTCGATGGCCACCGCGGTGTGCCGTCCCTGCCAGTCGCTGAGCCATTGCGCCTGGGTGAGTTCGGCGGGTCTGCGTAAGAAGGCGAGGTTGCCGAAGCCCTCGGTGCGGTTCGGGACCGAATCGTCGAGCCGTAGCGGCACCGACTCGGTCACCAGGTAGCCGTGTGCCGCGGTGGCGAATTCGGCGAGGATGTCCGCCGCGGCCGTGGCCTCGGGACCGTAGCTCTGCTCGACCCAGACCGTGACCGCCGCGGCGATCGGCGGATCCAGCGTGACCATTCGCATCAGTGCGGCCTGCACCGCCGCGTCACGGACATAGACGGTGACACCCGCGACCCCCAGGTCGACAAGGCGCGCGGCCACGGTGGTGCGCAGCGATTCGCACCATGATTCGGTCGCCTCGGCATCGGATCGGCGCAGGACGAAGACCAATTTCTCCATCCGCCGAACGTACGGCCGCGGACCCGCCGGTGTGTGGGATTTGTCCGATTAGCGGGACGGATTCGGCGATGCCGCGCAACAGGGTTCGTGCGCGCGCATTCTCCGCTAGAGTCTGGCGAAGTTCGTCGCGGGAGAAGGTAATCCAGCTGTGCAACCGCAGGTTTTTCCCGGAACCTACACCGACGACCACGGCACCGAGCGCATCATGTGGCGGATCGGGCCATCGCGGCACTGGGGTCCGAACCGGTTCGATATCCGGACGGTGATCCGCGGCGTTCCGGTGGCGGGTCCGGATTTCGACGCGCTCGGTCCCTACGACAAGAGCGCCGCGCTTCGGGTCGGACTGCCCATCGACGAGTGGGATGCCATCTCGGGCTGCGCATTCTCCGGCGAACTGCCCTGCTCGGTGCAGGCGCACGGTGAGCGCCGATCCGGCGTCATCCACTTCCGCCTGACACTGCCGCCAGGCGGGGTAGGGGAGTCGCTCGAGCTCGCCATCGATATCGACGGACAGACCTACCAGGGCACCGACAGATACTTCGAGGACGCATTGTTCCGACTCGGACAGCAGTTCCCGGACGATATCCGCCTGCTGTCCTGCATTACCTGCCTGTTCTCCGATTACTCGCCGTACGGCCACGGCCTCACCGGCATGTGGTGTCATCGCGATGCCAAGGACCAGTACCTCGCGGTCCGCACCAAGGACGACTATTTCGAGGTGCCGGTGACCGAACAGGTACCCGAGACCTACCTGTGCACCGACTACACGCACCGCATCCCCGGCACCGGCTACCGCGGCTGAAAAGTGGTACGGAACGCAGAACGGTGAACCGCTGACAGTGCCGCTACCTCGCGCATGGGACGATAGACGGCAGTTTGCCGATACCCATGAGGAGTGGAGTGCCCGCCAGCTTCGCCGACACGACGTTCACCGATCCCGCCCGGATCCGGAACTTCTGCATCATCGCGCACATCGACCACGGCAAGTCGACGCTGGCCGACCGCATGCTGCAGCTCACCGGTGTGGTCGAGGAGCGGGCGATGCGCGCCCAGTACCTGGACCGGATGGATATCGAGCGCGAGCGCGGCATCACCATCAAGGCCCAGAATGTGCGGCTGCCCTGGCAGGTCGACGGCACCGACTATGTACTGCATCTGATCGATACCCCCGGCCACGTCGACTTCACCTACGAGGTGTCGCGTGCGCTCGAGGCATGCGAGGGTGCGGTGCTGCTGGTCGACGCGGCGCAGGGCATCGAGGCGCAGACGCTGGCGAATCTGTACCTGGCGCTGGACAAGGATCTGACGATCATCCCGGTGCTGAACAAGATCGACCTGCCTGCCGCGGATCCGGACCGCTACGCCGCCGAGATCGCCCATATCGTCGGCTGCGAACCCGATGACGTGCTGCGGGTCTCCGGTAAGACCGGTGTCGGTGTGGCGGAGCTGCTGAACGAGGTCATCAAGCAGGTGCCACCGCCGGTCGGCGATCCGGACGCACCCGCGCGCGCCATGATCTTCGATTCGGTCTACGACACCTATCGCGGCGTGGTCACCTATGTCCGCGTGGTGGACGGCAAGATCATTCCGCGCGAGAAGATCAAGATGATGTCCACCGGCGCGACGCACGAACTGCTCGAGGTCGGCATCGTCTCCCCGGAGCCCAAGCCCACCCAGGGCCTCGGCGTCGGCGAGGTCGGTTATCTGATCACCGGTGTTAAGGATGTGCGCCAGTCGAAGGTCGGCGATACCGTGACTTCCGCGCGCGGCGGTGCGAGCGAACCGCTCACCGGCTATCGCGAGCCGCGCCCGATGGTGTACTCCGGTTTGTACCCGGTCGACGGCTCGGACTACCCGGACCTGCGCGACGCGCTCGACAAGCTCCAGCTCAACGACGCCGCGCTGACCTACGAGCCGGAGACCTCGGTCGCGCTCGGCTTCGGATTCCGCTGCGGCTTCCTCGGCCTGCTGCATATGGAGATCACTCGCGAGCGTCTGCAGCGCGAATTCGATCTGGACCTGATATCGACAGCCCCGAATGTGGTCTACAAGGTGGAGATGGAGGACGGCGCCGAACACGTCGTCACCAATCCGTCGTACTGGCCCGAGGGCAAGGTCCGGCATGTGTACGAGCCGGTGGTCAAGTGCACGATCATCTCGCCGAGCGAATTCATCGGCTCGATCATGGAGCTGTGCCAGTCCCGGCGCGGTGAACTCGGCGGCATGGACTATCTGTCCGAGACCCGCGTCGAATTGCGCTACACCATGCCGATGGCCGAGATCATCTTCGACTTCTTCGATTCGCTGAAGTCGCGCACCCGCGGTTACGCCAGCCTCGACTACGAGGAGTCGGGTGCGCAGGAATCGGCGCTGGTCAAGGTGGATATTCTGCTGCAGGGTGAGGCAGTGGACGCGTTCAGCGCGATCGTGCACCGCGACGCCGCCCAGGCCTACGGCCACAAGATGACCACCAAACTGCGCGAACTCATTCCGCGCCAGCAGTTCGAGGTGCCCATCCAGGCCGCCATCGGCTCGAAAATCATTGCCCGCGAGAACATCCGCGCCATCCGCAAGGACGTGCTCGCCAAGTGCTACGGCGGTGACATCAGCCGTAAGCGCAAACTGCTCGAAAAGCAGAAGGAGGGCAAGAAGCGCATGAAGACCATCGGCCGCGTCGACGTCCCCCAGGAAGCCTTCGTAGCCGCCCTCTCCTCCGACGCCGCCTCCGATAAACCCAAGGGCCAGAAGTAGGCCGACTGGCCGCGTCGAAGTGGCTGATTCGGTATACACAGCGCCATCGGTCAGTGCATCGCCAGGCTGCTGTCAGGTTGTGATTGCGATCTTTACTCGGAGGCGTACACCACCCAGTGGGCTCTGGTCCAGTTCGGCTGTGCCGGAATGGAGTTCGGCTTGTTGACGGACCAGGGCCAGGCCTAGGCCGGAGCCGGGGGAGCCGGGGCCCTTGGCGAAGCGGTCGAAGGCGGTGGGGCGGAGGGCATCGGAGATGCCGGTGCCGTCGTCGTCGATGGTGATTTCGATTGTGTCGTCGTCGTGGCGGTGGGCGGCGACCGTGACGGTGTTCGCGTGACCATGCTGGACGGCGTTGGCAACCGCATTGGTAACGATCAGCATGAGGCCGCCGGGGAGACCGGTCACCGTGGCCGGGGTGCATTCGGCGAGGTCGATGCTGACCTCCGGGTGTCGGCGACGGGCGTCTTGCACTGCGCGGTCGAGGGTTTCGCAGACTTCGAAGGGCTCGAAGGCGTCGGATTCGGTGAGTTCGCCGACGGCGAGTTGTTCCAGATCGGTCAGGGTGTTCTCGATCTGGCGCTCGGCGAGCAGGACATCGGCCAGTACCGCGCGCTGCTGATCGGCGGGTAATTCCTTGGTGGCCAGGACTTCCAGGTCGGTGCGCATCGCGGTGAGCGGTGTGCGCAGCTCGTGGGCGCAGACCGCGGCGAAGTCCCTGGCACTGGCAAGCGCGCGATTGGTGGCGCCGTGTGCCGCTTCGAGTCGCGTGAGCATGCGGGTGATGGCGTCGGAAAGCTCTTCCGCCTCACGGGCTCCGCGGCCGCTCAGCGGCGGAAGCTGTTCGAGGGTATCGATGCCGTGCGTCGCGGCGGCCAGTCGGCGCAGTGGCCGCGCGGCGTAACCGGCCAGGAACCAGCCGAGCACCGCGGCGAGCAGGACGCCCGCGATGCCGATCCCGACCCCAATAAGCTGGCTGTGGCGGATGGCCGAATCCACCAGTGCGCGATCGGGTTCGAGCCGCACCACCAAACCGGGCGCGCCCGCGACGGCGGTGCGGACGTCACCGGGGCTGACGATCACTCGCGCTGGTATGGCGGGATCGAGAGTCGGGAGGGGGATGTCGGGACCCGGTTGCGGTGCGGGGAGGTGCTGTGGGTTGGGGAGGGTCCGAATCACTACGTGCGGTGGCGTATCCAGTGGTGGTGCGATGGCGACACCCATGGTCGAGACCGTGTCGTCGAACTGACGGGAACCGGTAGCGTCGAGAAGTGCCGTGTAGGCGATGCCGAGCGTGACCGCGACAAGCGCCGCGACCACGCCCGACACCAACGCCACACGAGCGCGCAACGACAGGGACACTTTGCCTCTCGCGGACTTCACTGTCCGACTCCACCGACTCATCGGCGCTCGGGTCGTTGTGCGGGGACCGATTCCGCTGCTCGCTCACGATTCCGCTGCTCGCTCATGATTCCTCCGTAGCGCTCATGCTTGTTCCCGCAGTACGAATCCCACCCCGCGCACGGTGTGGATCACCCGAGGCGCACCGTGCGCCTCCAACTTTCGCCGCAGATAGGAGACGAACACATCCACCACATTGGTGTCGGTGGTGAAGTCGTATCCCCAGACCGCGGAAAGGATCTGCTCGCGGCTGAGCACGATGCCGATGTTCTCGGCGAGCAGTGCGAGCACCTCGAATTCCCGTTTGGTCAACTCGACCTGCTGTCCGCTCGCGAACACCCGATGCCCGGCCCGATCGATGCGCACCTGTCCGACTTGGCGTTGCTCATCACCGGACGGCCGGATCAGCGCGGGCCGACGGCGCAGCAACGCGTGCAGGCGCGCGACGAGTTCGCCGAGGTCGAAGGGCTTGGTCAGGTAATCGTCAGCGCCGCGCTCCAGTGCCGCGATGCGATCGCTGACCGCGGTGCGCGCGCTGAGCACACAGATCGGAATGTCGTTGCCCATCGCGCGCAAAGCCGTAACCACGCCGGCCCCATCCAGATTCGGCATATTCACATCGAGCACCATGGCGTCCGGCTCGGCGCTGCGGACCATCGACAGTGCCTCGGCGCCGTCCCCCGCGGTGACCACCTCGAAGTCCGAGAGTTCGAGCCCGCGCCGCAGCGACGCGAGAACTCGAACCTCGTCGTCCACGACCAAGATGCGTTGTCCGGTCATGGGGCCACCATAGAGCCGCCCCTCGGTCAGCTGCCGCTGCTGCCGGTCGGCGCCGGACGGGCGGGCTGGATGTACACGACGCCGGGCCGAGCAGGCTCGCCTGGCCGGTCGGGCCGCACGATGACCGGTCCGGACGGATCGATGTCCGGGCAGCCCGGCGGTGCGAAGATCGGCGGCAGCGGTGCGCCCGGAGCGCCGAGCTCCCGACGCTCCTGGATCACCACATGAGGTTCGCCAGGCTCCTGCACCACGCACGTCACCGTCAGGTCCCCGTCGTCCGGGAGCGGCGGATGGGCCGAGGCGGCTCCGGCGACCAGCGCGGTCGCGGTCGCGGCGAATGCGGTACCCGTGACGATGGTGATAATGCGGGCTCGGCCGCGTCCGAGGGTCATGATGGGATCTCCTTCGCGTCGGTGCCGGGTCTGTTCCGGCGAGACCGACGTTAAGCAGCGCAACTTCACCAACTCTTGAGCAATTATTAGAAATCTCTTGCGGCGCATCCAACTTCGGGCTGTACGCGTGGCCGCCGACGAGTTAGTCTCGTCGACACGGTTTCGGGCCGCGGGCCCGGAGCGCTCGAGCAGGTCCGATGGCAACACCGGCCCCGGTTCGGGATGCCCGCAGAAACAGGGCTTCCGTTCTGGTTTTTCCAATGGCAAGTTATGTTGCTCGTCACAGTCGTATGCTCTGCGGACCTGCAGAATGTGACAGTTGGGTTTTCCGGAATATCGTTAGGTGATCTTCACTCGGTCTGCCCGGCGTGGTGAGGATGCTGGAAACCTGAGAGTGGAGCTTGCATGACGAGTGACCTGCCCTTCGACAGCGATGCCACCGATGCTGACGATCGTGCGGGCGATACCGCCTATCGCGTCGCCACCGGCGTCGCGCGGGTAGCGCGGGCGGGCGCGTACGTCACCGGCGGTGCGCTGGTCGCCACCAATGGCGGTCCCGCCCCCGTTCATCCCGGCGGGCAACGGCTCGACAGCTGGACTTCGGCCTACACTCGCGATCCCGATGCGGACGCGCCGAGTCCGGTGGTCACCTTCCCGGATCCGGACCCGAATTCGACACCGCCCGCACCGGTGCATTCGTCGACGCCGACGCCGCGCGATGTCAGCGTCAACGCGCCGTTCACCATCCCGAACGTGCCCAATTCAGGCGTATACATCGGGCCTGTGCCGCAGCAGCATTCAGCACAGCCGTGGCAGAACGCCGGATACGGCAACAGCTATCAGCCCGGACTCGGCCTCGGAACCGAGAGCGAACGGTCCGGTCTCGATCTGCACAGCGATTCACCGCCGTCCGGCCTCGATCTCGGTACCGGACACGTGCCAGGAGGCTTCGGCAACCTACCCGGATTCGACCTGGGGCAGGCCGGTCACGGTTTCAACCTGCCCAACCCGAACGGGTTCCTCACTCCGGGTTCGAACCCTTTTGCTCTGCCCCGCGTTCCGGTGTCGGCGACGGCCGACAACATCGCGATCAGCGAATCGGTGAGCAGCGATGCCGAAGGCACCGACGACGGCGATGCGGACGCGAGCAATGTTTCGTTCTACGGCGGCAACATGTTCCACAGCGGCGCGACCGGGGGCAGCGGTGCGTTGTTCCACGGCAACGACGCTTACTACGGCAACGACGCGTTCCAAGGTAGCGACGCACTCCACGGGGCCGACATGTTCCACGGTGTCGGCAATCCAGATGCCGTCGGCGTATTCATCAATGCGGAGGCCGCTTTCAGCGTGCATACCGAACTCGGAGTCGACTTCAGTGTCGGCCCGAACGGGATGCACCTGGCCACGCAGTCCAAGGTCGAGGTCGACGGCGCGCTGAAGGTCGAGGTCGGTGCGGGTCGGGTCGGTGACAATATCGACAGGTTCTCCGATTGGCTCGGCCAAACCCCGGGCGGTACCGGACGTTCCGGTCTCGACAGTTCCGGCACGCACGCCACGGCCAACTCGGTCGGCACCCAGCCCGCTGGCGGATCCCCGTACTCGGCGGTGCAGCCCGTTGCGGTGCAGCCCGTGCAGCCGTTCGTGGCGCCGCTGCCCGCGCCGGTCGCACCGGCCGT
>NZ_BDAZ01000081.1 GCF_001612725.1 Nocardia anaemiae NBRC 100462
TCGCGCCCCACCGATCCTTCTCCTCGAAAACAGCTGTCGGTTTGCTCCGACACACATCGCACAGCTGCGATGAAACGTCGGTGTACGCCAGGAAACGTGGTAGCAACACAACTGCCCCACGCGTTCACTTAGGCGAAACGCAGCATCATCACGGATGAAACACCGAATGAGGACCCTTCTGTGCAGGTCCAATTGCCGGAGTCGGCTGGGCCCGAGATGAGGAGGACATTAAGGTGGCTTTTCCCCTTACCGGTGCACCGGACACCGGTGACACCGCCTGGATGCTGGCCAGTTCAGCGCTCGTGTTGTTGATGACGCCCGGCCTGGCGTTTTTCTACGGCGGCATGGTCCGCTCCAAGAACGTGCTCAACATGATCATGATGAGCATCAGCGCCATGGGCCTGGTCGGCGTGCTGTGGTCGCTATACGGATACTCGGCCGCGTTCGGCGACAACAAGTTCGGCGTGATCGGCGATCCCGCGCAGTTCTTCGGTCTCAAGGGCCTGATCGGCGGCAATTCGGTTGCCGAGGTCAAGGACGCGAGCGGCGCTGTCACCACTGCTGCAGTGAACATCCCACTCGCGGGCACGATCCCCGCGACCGTGTTCGTGGCGTTCCAGTTGATGTTCGCGATCATCACGGTTGCCCTCATCTCGGGTGCGGTCGCCGACCGCCTGAAGTTCGGCTCCTGGCTGCTGTTCGCCGGTATCTGGGCGACTGTCGTCTACTTCCCGGTCGCGCACTGGGTCTTCGACTTCGATGTCAAGGATGCCGACGGCAATGTCGTGCACGAGGGCGGCTGGATCGCGAACAAACTGCTCGCGGTCGACTTCGCCGGTGGTACCGCGGTCCATATCAACGCCGGTGCGGCGGGCCTGGCCCTGGTGCTTGTGCTCGGTAAGCGCAAGGGCTGGCCCAGCACCCCGTTCCGTCCGCACAACCTGCCGTTCGTCATGCTCGGTGCCGGTCTGCTGTGGTTCGGCTGGTTCGGCTTCAACGCCGGTTCCGCGGTCACCTCCGGTGGTCTGGCCGGTTCGACCTTCATCACCACCACCCTCGCGACCTGTGCGGCGATGCTGGCCTGGCTGCTGGTGGAGAAGTTCCGCGACGGCAAGCCCACCTCGCTGGGCGCGGCCTCGGGTGTGGTGGCCGGTCTGGTCGCGATCACCCCGTCGTGCTCCTCGGTCAACGTGGTCGGCGCCCTGGTGATCGGCTTCGTGGCCGGTGCGGTCTGTGCGCTGGCGGTCGGCCTGAAGTTCAAGTTCGGCTTCGACGACTCGCTCGACGTCGTGGGTGTGCACCTCGTCGGCGGCATCATCGGCACCCTGATGGTGGGCCTGGTCGCCGCTCCGGAGGCGGGCGCGGGCAAGACCGGCCTGTTCTACGGCGGCGGTTTCGACCAGCTGTGGCGGCAGGCCGTCGGTGCCGGTGCGGTACTTGCGTTCTCCTTCATCGCGACCCTGATCATTGCCTATATCGTGAAGTTCACCATTGGGCTGCGCGCCAGCGAGGAAGCCGAGTCGGTGGGCATGGACGAGTCCGAGCACGCTGAAACGGCATACGATTTCGCTGCTGTGGGTGGCACGGCACGTACCGCCGTCAAGGAGGCATGACGACATGAAACTGATCACCGCAATCGTCAAACCGTTCACTCTCGAGGACGTCAAATCCGGGCTCGAGCAGGCGGGTGTGCTGGGCATGACCGTGAGCGAGGTGCAGGGCTACGGCCGCCAGAAGGGGCATACCGAGGTCTACCGCGGCGCCGAGTACTCGGTGGATTTCGTTCCGAAGGTTCGGGTCGAGGTGGTCGTGGACGATGCCTCGGTCGACAAGGTCGTCGAGGTGATCGTCGAGGCCTCCCGCACCGGCAAGATCGGTGACGGCAAGGTCTGGGTGACCCCGGTGGAGTCGATCATCCGAGTGCGGACCGGCGAACGCGGTACCGACGCTCTCTAAACGGAGAATCGAAATCGAGCGGCGGCCCCGCTCCCACCGGATAGCCCGGTCGGGGCGGGGCCGTACGCATTTGGATGGACGGTGGTTTGTGGGTAGTCACGAGCAAGACGGCAGACAGGGAACCGAGGATGTCGGGACTAACGTCTCCAATGGCGCGACCGACCTGGTCCGGGCACGCAATCAATTGCTCGAGGGCGGACTGCCCCGTAATCCGCGGCTGGACGCGGAATCCCTGCGGTCGGCGCTGGTCGATCTGTTCGAATTGTGGCTGACCACCAAGGGCACCGATCTCGGCATCGGCCGCGACAGCGGTCTGGCCGTGGTTGCCGTCGGCGGACTCGGGCGCAAGGAGATGCTGCCGTATTCCGATCTGGATCTGGTGTTGCTGCACGATGACGTCGATCCCGCGCGCGTGGCCGAGGTGGCCGATCAGCTCTGGTATCCGCTGTGGGACGCGCATATCAAACTCGACCACAGCGTGCGCACCGTGCCGCAGGCATTGCGCGTGGCCTCCGACGATCTCATCGCCGCACTCGGCATGCTCGAGGCCAGGCACATCGTCGGCGATATGGAGTTGAGCAATCTGTTGATCGGCGGAGTGCGCCGGGAGTGGCGAACCGGAATCCGTTCGCGCTTCGATGAATTGATCGAACAGGCCGAGACCAGGTGGCAGCGCAGCGGTGCGATCGCCCATCGCGCCGAACCCGATCTGAAGAACGGGCGCGGCGGATTGCGCGATATCCAACTGCTCGACGCGCTGGCCATCGCCCAGCTGACCGATGCCATGCCGGGTCTCGGCCCGGATGTGCCGGGCGGCGGTCTGAAGCAGGCGCGTCGACGTTTGCTGGACGTTCGCACGGAGTTGCATCGGGTGGCGGGTCGGGCCCGCGATCAACTGCGAGCCCAGGATGCCGACGAGATCGGCGCGGCCTTGCGCATCGGCGACCGTTTCGATCTCGCTCGCACACTGAGCGATTCGGCACGGACGGTGAGTTATTCCGTCGATGTCGGTCTGCGCACCGCGGCCAATGCGCTACCGCGACGCGGCCTCGCCCGACTGCGGCGCATGCCGGTTCGCCGACCACTCGATGAGGGGGTGGTCGAACACGCGGGGGAGGTCGTGTTGGCGCGGGATGCGCGCCCGCAGCGCGATCCGGGCCTGATCCTGCGAGTGGCCGCGGCCTCGGCGCAGACCGGGCTGCCGATGTCCGCGACCACGCTGAATCGGCTTTCCGAGGATGCGCCGGAGCTGCGCGAACCCTGGCCAAAGGACGCGCTCAACGACCTGTTGATCCTGCTCGGAGCGGGTCGCGGTGCCATCGATGCGGTCGAGGCACTTGACCGAACGGGCTTGTGGGGCAGGCTCCTTCCCGAATGGGGTGCGGTGCGCGACCTGCCGCCGCGCGATGCCCTGCACACCTGGACCGTGGACCGGCACCTGATGGAGACGGTCGCGTATGCGAGCGCGCTGAGCACCCGCGTCGCCCGTCCCGACCTGCTGATGCTCGGTGCGCTGCTGCACGATATCGGCAAGGGCAGGGCCGGTGACCACAGCATTGTCGGGGCGGAACTGGCCACCCATATCGGACGGCGTCTCGCGCTGTGGCCATCGGACGTGCGCACGCTCAGCGCCATCGTGCGCCACCATTTGTTGCTGCCCGACACCGCGACTCGGCGCGACCTGGCCGATCCGGACACCGTGCAATTCGTCGTCGACGCCCTCGGCGGCGATGTGCAACTGCTCGAACTGCTGCACACCTTGGCCGAGGCCGATTCGCTGGCCACCGGCCCGGGTGTCTGGGGTGACTGGAAGGCGTCGTTGATCGGCGAACTCGTGCGCCGCTGCCGCCTGGTCATGGCGGGGGACCAGTTGCCGAAGCCGGAACCGATCGCACCGGAACTGCTGGCCAAGGCCGCGGCGGGTGGCGTGCACGTCGATCTGCGGCCGGGCGAGGGCAAGTACACCTACACGGTCACCGTGATCGCACCGGATACGCCGGGCCTGCTCTCGGATGCCGCCGGAGTGTTGGCTCTACATTCGCTGCGGGTGCTCTCGGCGACCGTCGGCGGCGAAGGTTCCTCGGCCGTCAACACTTTTGTGGTGTCCCCGAAGTTCGGCGATCCACCGGATGGCGGACTGCTGCGGCAGGAGCTGATCCGTGCGACCGCTGGCGATCTCGATCTGTCCGCGCTGCTGGCGAAGCGAGAGCGCGAGGCCATCGGCGCTGGCCCGAGCCAGTACGCGCAGGCACAGCCCCGGGTGATCTGGACGGCGACATCGACCCCCGGTCAGGTGGTCCTCGAATTGCGTGCCGAGGACCGGATCGGCCTGCTCAGCCGGTTGGCCGCGGCGTTTGCCGAATGCGGCGCCGATGTGCGCTGGGCGAAGGTGGTGACCATGGGTTCCGCGGTGGTCGACGCCTTCGGCCTCGACCTGGGCGTCGATATTCCTGAGCGTCGCGAAACCGTTGAAAAGGCGGTGCTGGCCGTGGTTCCGCGCCCCGCCCCCAAGCCTCCGGAGGGAGTCGGACCACCCGGTACCAGCTCGGTCTCATGATCGACCCGATTTACATTTGCAGATGATTTGCTGAAAGCATAGGCAGCGCGCCCGTTGCCCCCTACTATCAGAGCGTCTGGCTATCGCGAGCGAGGGGAGCAGGTCGGTGGCAATTGAAGTCGTTTCGGCGTCGATGATGACGAGTGACGAGACCACGCATATGGCGCGCTGCGTCGGCGGTGATCGGTGGGTGGTCTCCTGGCTGCCCGGCCGGACACTGTCCGGACAGCAGGCTGTGACTGCTATGACGATTGCCACCGCCGTTGCCACCCGCGATGTGCCGACCGGCGCGGACTGGGCCATGCTCGACGACCTGGCCCTCGAGCTCGGTCTCACCGGTCGGGAGGCGGTTTTCATGGTTGCGCAGGAGAACCACGACTACCGCAAAACCGCGAAACCGCGCCGCCGCGCGATGGAATAACCGAGCACCGCTTGCGCGCGTAAGTGGGCCGTCCCATTACCCTGGGATACCAAGTGACGTCCCACGAGATCAGGAGCGCGATCGGTGTTCGAATCCCTGTCCGACCGGCTTACCGGTGCCCTCAAGGATCTTCGCGGTAAGGGGCGTCTGTCACCGGCCGACATCGACGCCACCTGCCGGGAGATCCGCCTCGCCCTGCTCGAAGCCGACGTCGCGCTGCCCGTGGTGCGCGGTTTCATCGCGAAGATCAAGGAGCGGGCCAAGGGTGCGGAGGTTTCCGCCGCCCTCAATCCGGCCCAGCAGGTCGTCAAGATCGTCAATGAGGAACTCGTCGGCATCCTCGGCGGCGAAACCCGCAGGCTGACCCTCGCCAAGAACCCGCCGACCGTGATCATGTTGGCCGGTCTGCAGGGTTCCGGTAAGACCACCCTGGCGGGCAAGCTCGCGAAATGGCTCAAAGGACAGGGGCATCAGCCGCTGCTGGTGGCCTGTGACCTGCAGCGTCCCGGCGCGGTGACCCAGCTCCAGGTGGTCGGTGAGCGCGCGGGGGCGCCGGTCTTCGCGCCGCATCCCGGCACCTCGATCGGCGGCGGCGAGAATCCGCTCGGCATTTCGGCGGCCGATCCGGTCGCGGTGGCCGAGGCGGGTGTCGCGGAGGCGCGCAGCAAGCAATACGACGTGGTCATCGTCGACACCGCCGGTCGCCTCGGTATCGATGCCGAGTTGATGGCGCAGGCCGCTGGCATTCGCGATGCGGTCAAGCCCGACGAGACGCTGTTCGTGCTCGACGCGATGATCGGCCAGGACGCCGTCAATACCGCGGAGGCCTTCCGCGACGGTGTCGGCTTCACCGGTGTCGTACTCACCAAACTCGACGGTGACGCCCGCGGTGGTGCGGCGCTGTCGGTCCGGAATGTGACCGGCTCGCCGATCATGTTCGCCTCCACCGGTGAGAAGCTCGAGGACTTCGACGTCTTCCACCCGGACCGGATGGCCTCGCGCATCCTGGGCATGGGTGACGTGCTGAGCCTGATCGAGCAGGCCGAACAGGTCTACGACCAGCAGCAGGCCGAGGAAGCCGCCCGCAAGATCGGCAGCGGCGAGATGACGCTCGAGGACTTCCTCGATCAGATGCTCGCCATCCGCAAGATGGGCCCCATCGGCAATCTGCTCGGCATGCTCCCCGGTGCGGGCCAGATGAAGGATGTGCTGGCCCAGGTCGACGATAAGCAACTCGACCGGGTGCAGGCGATCATCCGCGGTATGACCCCGGCCGAACGCGCGAACCCGAAGATCATCAACGCATCTCGCCGTCTGCGCATCGCCAACGGCTCCGGCGTGCAGGTCTCCGAGGTCAATCAACTCGTCGACCGCTTCTTCGAGGCCAAGAAGATGATGGCCATGATGGGCCGTCAGATGGGCCTGCCCGGTGCGCGCCGCGGCAATGCGAAGAAGGGCAAGAAGGGCAAGAAGGGTGGGCGCGGACCGACGCCGCCGAAGATGCGCGGCGGGTTCCCCGGCATGCCGGGTATGCCCGCCGGGATGCCGGATCTGTCCGGTATGCCCGCTGGGCTCGACCAGTTGCCGCCCGGACTTGAGGGTTTCGACCTGTCCAAGCTGAACTTCCCCAAGAAGTAGAGCGGCGCAGCTTTCCTCGATGCCGTTGCGGGCAAGGCGCGGACCGTCCGGTGCGCCCGCTCAGCGGTGGGTCGGTCGTTGTGATCGGGCGGGGTGCCCTGTTCAGCTGTGCGTCCGTCTTCGAGACCGGCTGGGTGCCCGATCCCAGGATGGAGCTGCGCGGCTGACCGATGTCGGCTGGGAGCCGTTGCCAGCGTGTGCGGGAGGGGTGACCCGTCTGCGCTCTCCCTGGCACCGGTGCTGGGGACCGTGCACCGTCTACTTGGGCTGCCCGGTTCCCGGAAGGTGCGCGGTTGAAGGATCTCGGCTGCGAGCCCTCGCCGGTGCGTGCGGCAGGGCGTCCCATGTGCGCTCTACCGGCACCCGCTCTTGGGATCGGGCATCGTGTACATGGCGTGCCCGGTTCGAAGACGCGGTGTCGGTCCCCGAACATCGGCTGCGAGCCGTTGCCGGGTGCGGGTGGGGTGACTGTCGAAGAGTGTCGGCAGTAGGTTGGACGGTGCCGATCGCGTCGAGGAGGTTGCTGTGCATCTGCGGGGTGTGGTTCTCCCTGATGACGAGGTGCGTGACCTGTGGGTGCGGGATGGGCTGGTGTCTTTCGAGCCCGTCGCGGGGGCCGAAACACTTTGCGGCACAGGGTGGATCGTGCCCGGCCTCGTCGATGCGCACTGTCACGTCGGGATCCGGTACGGCGGGGGACATGAGGATCGCGAGGGGGCGATCGCCCAGGCCGAGACCGAGCGAGACGCGGGTGCGTTGCTGCTGCGCGATGCGGGCTCGCCGATCGATACGCACTTCATCGATGAGCATGAGGAGCTGCCGCGGATCATTCGTGCGGGCCGCCACATCGCTCGACCGCGCCGCTATATCCGCGAGCTCGGCATCGAACTCGACGATGAGCGTGATCTGCCGGAGATCGTCGCCGAACAGGCTCGGTTCGGCGACGGCTGGGTGAAGATCGTCGGGGACTGGATCGACCGGTCGGCAGGCGATCTGCGGCCGCTGTGGAGCGATGCGATCCTGAAGGAGGCCATCGACGCCGCGCACGCCAACGGTGCGCGGGTCACGGCGCACGTCTTCGGCGAGGACGCGCTGCCCGGCCTGATCAACGCTGGCATCGACTGCCTCGAACACGGCACGGGCCTCACCGACGACACCATCGAGCTGATGGTCGAACACGGCACCGCGCTGGTCCCGACGCTGATCAATATCGATACCTTCCCCGAAATCGCCGACAGCGCAGGCAAATTCCCCATTTATGCCGCACATATGCGCGATCTGCACGCGCGCGTCCGCCGCACCGTCGGCAATGCGCACGATGCGGGCGTCCCGATTTTCGCGGGCACCGATGCGGGCGGATCCATCCGTCACGGCCGCGTCGCCGACGAAATCGCCGCCCTGTCCGGAGCGGGCTTGTCCAAACACGACGCCCTCGGCGCTGCTTCCTGGAATGCCCGCACCTGGCTGGGCCGACCGAGCATCGAGCCCGGTGCACCAGCGGATCTCGTTGTCTACCGGGAAGACCCACGCACCAACCCCGCCGCACTCACCGACCCCCAGTACGTCATCCTGCGCGGCCGCCTCGTCGAAACCCACAATCCGGTCACCGGCCACCGCTGACCCACCGCATATGGTCCGGGCATCGCGCACAGGCTATAGCTTGTGCGAGGTTGTCACTGGGTGTGCGACAGACCCCAGGTCAGGAGGGTGGTGTGGGGAAGAGGGGGAAGGTGGGGGTGGGGCGCGCGTAGGGTCGGGTTATGACCATTCGCCTCGGTTATCAGATGCCCAATTTCAGTTATGGCCAGCCCGTCAGCGAACTGTTTCCGACCGTGGTCGCGCAGGCCAGGGAGGCCGAAGCCGCCGGTTTCGACACGGTCTTCGTGATGGATCACTTCTACCAGCTGCCCGGTCTCGGTGAGCCGAGCGAACCGATGCTGGAGGCCTACACCACGCTGTCCGGAATCGCCGCGTCGACCGAACGAATTCAGTTGTCGGCGTTGGTGACCGGCAACACCTATCGCAATCCCGCACTGCTAGCCAAGACTGTCACCACCTTGGATCTGGTGAGCGGCGGGCGGGCGGTACTCGGCATCGGAGCCGGGTGGTTCGAGCTCGAACACCAGTCCTACGGCTTCGAATTCGGCACCTTCACCGAACGCTTCCAGCGGCTCGACGAGGCGCTGCGAATCATTACGCCGATGCTGCGCGGTGAACACTCGACCTTCGACGGCAACTGGTACCACACCGATAACGCCATGAATGAGCCGCGATTGCGCAATGACCTGCCGATCCTGCTCGGGGGCGGCGGCGAGAAGAAGACCTTCGCGCTGGCCGCCCGCTTCGCCGACCACATCAACATCATCTGCAACGCCTCCGAGCTGCCGCGCAAGATCGAGGCACTGCACCAGCGCTGCGCCGAAAACGACCGTGATCCAGACACTTTGGAGGTCAGCTACCTCTGTTTCCTGATGATCGACGAGGACGGCGACCGCGCCCGCAAACAACAGCAGGATCTACTGCGCGGCATCGGCGTCGACCTGTCCGCACTCTCGGAGGACCAGCGCAAGCAGACCATCGCCGACCGCCAATTCGTCGGCAGCCCAGCCGAAGTCGCCGAACAACTACAGACCAGGGTGCTCGACCAAGGCGTGCAAGGTCTCATCGTCAACATGGTGACCAACGGCCACGAGCCGGGTGCGGTGGATCTCGCCGGTCGTACCCTCGCCCCGCTGGTTCGCTGAGGCGGCACTCAGGCCCATTCCGCGTCCCCGGCGCCCCGGCCGTCGTTGTGCGCAGCGGCGGCCGAAGCCAGGTTCCGGTGAATCGTGCTCAGGAATGGGCGACCACCCGTCATGTCGACAACCGCTAGCGTCACCAGGGCTGAATCGTCGGGCGATGAATTCCCTGCATTCCGCGCGTCCTAGTAGGTGAAGTAACTTCGACCGAGAGGGCAGTAATGCGGGATTTGATCGTGACCGAGAACATCACGCTCGATGGCGTCATCGATGCGAGCGAGGGCTGGTTCACCGTCGGCAATGACGCGCAAGGCGACCAATCGGACGTTCTGGATGAACTCATGCGCCAGAGCGCCGAATGCGATGCCGTGCTGTTCGGGCGGATCACCTTCGAGCAGATGCGCGGCTATTGGCCGCAGCAGACCGACGACGAGACCGGCATCGCTGACGATCTGAACAACGTGCACAAGTACGTGATGTCGAGCTCACTGGGCGAACCGGAGTGGGCGAAAACCACGGTGCTGCGCGGGCCGCTGGCCGATGAGATGCGGGCGCTGAAGTCCGAGCCGGGCAAGGACATCGTCACCACCGGCAGTATCACCCTGGTCCACGGCCTCATTGCCGCCGATCTCGTCGACGAGTACCGGCTGTTCGTCTTCCCGGTGGTGCTCGGCAGGGGTGCCCGCCTGTTCGAGGACGCGACCCACGTACCTGCCCTGCGACTGGTCGAGAGCCGTAAATTCCGGTCCGGGGTCGTGCTGCTGCGCTATCGAACCAGCTGATCGTCAGCTGAACAGGTTGGCGATTCCGCCGATCACCCCCACGAATACCGCCGACGGCGGCCCGCGCGAGGCCGAGCGCCGACAATTCCATGGCCGCGTCGCCGCCGATTTCGGTCGCGGCCTCGGCAACCTGCGGCCGATCGTTTCCCCCCGACGACGCGATTTCAGCGGCGGGGGACCGGTCTGGCAGAATGGACCATCGTCCTTCCTGGACAAGTGTCAGCCCGTCTCCGGTTACGCACCGCGCGGCGGTCACACACTCCAAGCGCAAAACCGGGCTCGCAGACCGTGCGGGTCGCTGAATTGCGCCGTGACCAACCACTGAAAGGCAGATCAGCACATGGCTGTTCGCATCAAGCTCACCCGTCTCGGCAAGATCCGCAACCCGCAGTACCGCGTGGTCATCGCCGATGCCCGCACCCGTCGTGACGGCCGCGCCATCGAGAACGTCGGCAAGTACCACCCCAAGGAAGAGCCGTCGCTGATCGAGATCAACTCCGAGCGCGTGCAGTACTGGCTGGGTGTCGGCGCGCAGCCGACCGAGGCCGTGCAGCGGCTGCTGGAGATCACCGGCGACTGGCAGAAGTTCAAGGGCCTGCCGGGCGCCGAGGGCACCCTCAAGGTGAAGCCCGCGAAGCCCTCCAAGCTGGACCTGTTCAACGCCGCGCTGGCCGCCGCCGATAACGAGCCGGTCGCCGAGGCCGTCACGCCCAAGAAGAAGGCCGCCAAGAAGGAAGAGGCCGCCGAGACTGAGGCTGCGGAGTAATGAGCGCTGTCGTCGCCGATGCCGTGGAGCACCTGGTTCGCGGCATTGTCGCCAATCCGGATGACGTCCGGGTCGAGCTGATCACCGGCCGCCGCGGGCGCACCGTCGAGGTGCACGTCAACCCCGATGATCTGGGCAAGGTGATCGGTCGCGGCGGTCGTACCGCGACCGCGCTGCGCACCCTCGTCGCCGGAATCGGCGGCCGGGGCATCCGGGTCGACGTGGTCGATACCGACGCTTGATGGAACTCGTCGTAGGTCGGGTCGCCAAATCGCACGGTGTGCGCGGCGAGTTGGTCGTCGAGGTACGCACCGACGATCCCGATGCGCGTTTCGCACCCGGTGTGCGGCTGCGCGGGCGGGCGGCGCGATCCAGCGAAGTTCGTGAGTTCACCGTGGAGTCGGCCCGAGAGCATTCGGGCCGACTTCTCGTGCAACTCGTCGGGATCTCCGACCGCACCGCCGCCGATGCGCTGCGCGGCACACTGTTCGTCGTGGACAGTGCGGAGCTGCCGCCGTCGGAGGATCCGGACGAGTTCTACGACCACGAGTTGGAGGGCCTGACCGTCCAGCTCACCGATGGCACCGTTGTCGGCAAGGTCACCGAGGTGCTGCATTCGGCTGCGGGAGAACTGCTTTCGGTGCGTGCCGCCGACGACGGCAGGGAGATCCTGATTCCGTTCGTCACCGCGATCGTGCCGACGGTCTCACTGGCCGATCAACTGGTCGTCATCGATCCGCCCGAGGGTCTGCTCGATCCGGAGTAGCGGACCATCGGAAGACTTGAGGACCGCATGAAACTCGATGTCGTCACGATATTTCCGGAGTATCTGGAGCCGCTGCGAACGGCATTGCTCGGCAAGGCCATCGACAAGGGCCTGATCGCCCTGGACGTACACGATCTGCGTCGCTGGACCCACGACGTGCACAAGTCCGTCGACGATTCGCCCTACGGCGGCGGGCCGGGCATGGTCATGAAGCCGACGGTTTGGGGCGATGCCCTCGACGAAGTATGCCCCGACGACGCCCTGCTCGTGGTGCCGACGCCCGCCGGAGTGCCCTTCACCCAGGCCACCGCGCAGCGCTGGGCCACCGAGAAACATCTGGTATTCGCTTGCGGCCGTTACGAAGGCATCGATCAACGTGTGTTCGACGATGCCACCCGCCGGGTTCGCGTCGAAGAGGTCAGCATCGGCGACTATGTTCTCATCGGCGGTGAGGCCGCGGTCCTCGTGATGGTCGAGGCCGTGGTCCGCCTGCTACCCGGCGTACTCGGCAATCAGCAATCCCACCAAGAGGATTCGTTCTCCGACGGACTGCTGGAGGGGCCGAGCTACACACGACCTGTCTCCTGGCGCGGCCTCGAAGTGCCGCCGATCTTGCTGTCCGGCGATCATGCCAAGGTCGCCGCGTGGCGGCGCGAACAATCTCTCGCTCGGACCCGAGAACGGCGGCCGGATCTACTTACCGACGACTGAAATCGTGACCTTTTCGCCATATCGAATGTATCGTTAATTAACGGCACGTTAAACAACGGTAGGTGGCTATGGTGACAGTGGCTCGGTTCGTAACGGTGCGTCGAGCGGTGGCCTCGACTCTCATCGGTGGCGCGATGATCGTCTTGTCGGATCTGGCCGCGCCCGAAATCGAGGTAATCAGAGTCGCCGCGGATCGGGACACGCATGAGCCGGATGCTGGCCGTAGCCGCAACAGCGCAGGTCAGCGCGGCCGCAGCAGCAATCACGGGCAATACAAGGGTCGCAATGAGCGTCCGTGCCAGTACACCCCCGAAGGGGTCTGCACCGGCGGGCGCTGACCAATTCACCCGCGGCGCACGAATCTCGGACAGTGCGAAATCTGTGCGCGGGGAACTCAGGGCAGCAGACCGAAGCGCCGAGCGGTGACCACAGCCTCATGGCGAGAGTGCGCGTCGAGTTTGGTCATCGCATTGCGCAGATAGCTCTTGACCGTCTCCGATCCGAGCGAAAGGCGTTGGGCAGCTTCGTGATTGGTGCAGCCGAGCGCGATCTGGGCGAGCACGTCGAGTTCCCGTCGGGATAGGCGCGGCGCATCCGCGGGCAGGTCGCCGACGAGGACTCGGGTGAGGCGTTCGCACACCGAGTGCAGGCGTTCGCGGAGGCGTTCGTCCTCGGCCGATTGGGCCGCGCCGCGGAGTTCGGCATTGATCTCGCGCAGTTCCTCGGCGACCGCGGGCGCGGTCCCGGCTGCCGGAGTGGTCATTTCCAGTAGGCGCAGGCGACGGTCCACCTCGTCGCGGATGGTGATCTCGGTCGCCAGGCGTCGACCGGCCGCGACGACCAGATCGGCGGTGCGGTCGCCGAGCGGTGCGCCGCCCCGGGTGGCGGCGTAGAGCACCGCACGGGAGCGATCGTCCACCACCACGGGCACCGCGAGCACCGAGCGGATGCGTTCGCCGGAGACGGGACCGTCGTAGTGATGGGTGATCTCGGAGGCATTGCGGTAGTCGGCGACCGAGGCGGGGCGGCGCATATCCATCACCCTGCCTCCCAGCCCGGAGGTGCGCAGCACGGTCAGTCCGCGCAGGCCATTGGTGACGGTGCCGACGAATTCGGTCAGCAGCAGCGCGTCATTGTGCACTTCGCCGCCGAAAACCACCGGCACGCCCGCCTTGTTGGCCACCCAGCGGATCTCGGCACGCAGCGCATCGCCGTCGCGTGGCCGCAGCAGCGCGGAGGTGTGGGTCAAAAGACTCACCCCTTTTCGGGGGTAGTGCCGAACGTGATGTGACCCACATCCTATGGGAGACCGAGGTGGCCTGGATCACCGATGAGGAGAGGCGAGATGACCGCGGACCTGAACGCGCGCGTGCGCGAGCTACTGGAGACCTACGACGGACCCGCCGTCAGCGCGGCGGATCTGCTGTGCGACCGGCACCCCGCCGATCGGGTCGCGTTCACCATCGTCGACCCTGACCTGACCGCGCTCGATCTGACCTACGGTGAGCTTCGCGAACGCTCCCAACGCTTCGCCGTCGCCTTGGCCGACCTCGGCGTCGAACCCGGCGACCGCGTCGCCACACTGATGTCGAAGTCCGCCGACCTGGTGGTGGCGCTGCTCGGCATCTGGCGCCGCGGCGCGGTCCACGTCCCGCTCTTCACCGCCTTCGCCCCACCCGCCATCGCCTTCCGACTGGCCGCGAGCGGTGCGACGATCGTCATCGCCGACGTCGACCAGGCGGCAAAACTGGTACCCGGCGATGACATCCCAGCCGATCCGCCGTGGCGGGTAATCATCGCGGGGGAAGGCCCGGTATCCGCTGGCGTGCGGGCGTCCGACACGACTGCCGCTGGAGCTGATGTGCGAGCGGTCGGAGCTGCTTCCGGGCACGTGGGTGACTCCGGCAATGCGACTGCTACCGAGGCCGACGGTGATGCGGCGAAGCCCCCGATCGCCGCGCGGACAACCCCACTGCGGTTCGCGGATCTGCTCGCCGTGTACTCCGCCGACGACCCGCGCGCGGCTGCCGTGGCGGTCGGCGGGGACGGGCTGCTGGTGCAGTTGTTCACCAGCGGCACCACGGGTACGCCGAAGGGTGTGCCGATTCCGGTGCGGGCGCTCGCGGCATTCCATGCGTACCAAGAGTTTTCGCTGGACGTGCGGCCGGACGACGTCTATTGGAATGCGGCCGATCCGGGTTGGGCGTACGGACTGTACTGGGCGATTCTCAGCCCGCTGGCATCCGGTATCCGCAGCCTGCTGCTCCATGCCGCATTCTCCGCGCCGCTGACTTGGCAGGTTCTCGAAAGGTTCGGCGTCACCAATTTCACTGCCGCGCCGACGGTCTATCGAGCGTTGCGTGCCGATAGTGCAACTGCCCCAACGGATCTCCACTTGCGGCGCGCCTCGTCCGCAGGCGAACCGCTGACCCCGGATGTGGTGACGTGGTCGGTCGAAACGCTGGGCGTCGCGGTGCGCGATCACTACGGGCAGACCGAGCACGGCATGCTCATCTGCAATTCATGGCACGAGGCATTGCGGGTGGACGCCCCCGCGGGCTCGATGGGCCGGACGATGCCGGGTTGGCATTGCGCGGTGCTCGCCGAGGATGCCGACGTCGAAGCGCCGGTCGGCGAACTGGGCCGAGTCGCCATCGATACCGAACGCAGTCCACTACTGTGGTTCCTCGGCTACCTCGACGCCCCGGAACGCACCGCGCAGCGCTACACCGCCGACGGGCGCTGGTATCTGACCGGTGATGCCGGATCCCAGGATGCGGACGGTTTCTTCCACTTCTCCGCCCGCGACGACGATGTCATCATCATGGCTGGATACCGCATCGGCCCGTTCGAGGTCGAGAGCGTACTGGTGCTCGATGAGCGGGTGGTCGAGGCAGCGGTGGTCGGCATGCCCGACGAATTGCGCGGTGAGGTGCTCGAAGCATTCGTGGTGCTGCGCAATGGTTTCGAAGGCAATGCCGAACTCGAGGCCGAATTGCAGACCCTGGTGAAACGCAAGTTCGCCGCGCACGCGTATCCACGCAAGGTGCATTTCGTGGACGCGCTACCCAAGACGCCCAGCGGCAAGGTGCAGCGGTTCATTCTGCGGCAGCAGGGGGTTCGGTGATGTCCGCACTTGCGAGTTACGCCTCCGGCATCGCGGAAACCCCGCTGCTCGGCGAAACCATCGGCGATGACTTCGACCGCATGGCGGCCGCCTATGCGGACCGAGAAGCCTTGGTGGACTGTCCATCCGGTCGCCGCTGGACTTATCGCGAACTCGCGGCCGCGATCGACGCACTGGCCACCGGATTGGCCGAAGGTGGTATCGCCAAGGGCGATCGGGTCGGCATCTGGGCACCGAACTGCGCGGAATGGTTCCTCACCCAGTACGCGACCGCGAAACTCGGTGCGATTCTGGTCAATATCAATCCGGCATACCGCACCAGCGAACTGGAATACGTGCTTCGCCAAGCCGGTGTGCGCATGTTGATCGCCGCGCCGGAATTCAAGACATCGAACTATGTTGCCATGATCGAGCAGGTCCGCCCGAATTGTCCTGGCCTGGAACAGGTTCTGGTACTCGGCTCGCCCGAATGGGATGCCTTGGCGCAGACCGCTATCGATGCCGATCGGCTGATGGCGATCGCCGCGACACTGTCGATGGACGACCCGATCAATATCCAATACACCTCCGGCACAACAGGTTTCCCCAAGGGTGCGACGTTGAGCCACCACAACATCCTCAACAACGGCTACTTCGTCGGCGAACTCTGCGGCTATACCGAACAGGACCGGATCTGCGTGCCCGTCCCGTTCTACCATTGCTTCGGCATGGTCATGGGCAACCTGGCGAGCACCAGTCACGGTGCGGCCGTGGTGATTCCGGCGCCCGCATTCGATCCGGTCGCAACCCTCGATGCGGTCGCCGCGGAGCGCTGCAGCTCGCTCTACGGCGTACCGACGATGTTCATCGCCATACTCGCGGAACTGGATTCTGGTAGGGACGTCGACCTGTCCAGCCTGCGCACCGGCATCATGGCCGGTTCACCCTGCCCGGTCGAGGTGATGAAGCGGGTGATCGATCGCATGGGCATGCGCGAGGTATGCATCTGCTACGGCATGACCGAAACCTCGCCGGTATCCACCCAGACCCGCCGCGACGACGGCATCGATCGCCGCACCGCGACGGTCGGGCGGGTCGGCCCTCATCTGGAGGTCAAAATCGTCGACCCCGCAACAGGTTTGACCGTGCCGCGCGGTGAACCCGGGGAACTGTGCACCCGCGGCTACTCGGTCATGCTCGGCTACTGGGCCGAGCCCGAGAAGACCGCCGAGGCCATCGATGCCGCCCGCTGGATGCACACCGGCGATATCGGCGTGATGGACGATGACGGATACCTCGCCATCACCGGCCGGATCAAGGACATGGTGATCCGCGGCGGCGAGAACATCTATCCGCGCGAAATCGAGGAATTCCTCTACACCCACCCGGACATTCTCGACGCCCAGGTGATCGGCGTCCCCGACCCGAAGTACGGCGAAGAGCTGATGGCCTGGATCCGAATGAAGGACGGCACAACACCGTTGGACGCCGAGACCGTCCGCGCGTTCTGCACCGGCAAGCTCGCCCACTTCAAGATCCCGCGCTACGTGCACATCGTCGACGAGTTCCCGATGACCGTGACCGGGAAAATCCGCAAAGCCGAAATGCGCGAGCTGGCTGCGCAACTGCTCGCGGCTTCCGACCGCGACGACTGATTTCGCGCAATTCGGTCATCCGCAACCTGGTTTACCTGGGCGTGGGCCGTTTGTCAGGTGACAACGGTAGTGTCTCGGGCGTGACGACAGCGCCCGAGATCGCCAGTTCAGCGACGAACACCGACACGACCGCCGCCGCACCGGCCGCGACCACAGCTCTGGCCAGCGTGGGCCGACGCATCGCCGATGAGCTCGGCGTGCGCGAGACCCAGGTCCGGGCCGCCGTCGAGCTGCTGGACGCGGGTTCCACGGTGCCCTTCATCGCGCGGTACCGAAAAGAGGTCACCGGTGGCCTCGATGACGCCCAGCTCCGCCAGCTCGACGAGCGCCTGACCTATCTGCGCGAACTCGACGAGCGCCGCGGCGCGATCATCGAATCCATCAAGGGCCAGGGCAAACTCGATGACGCGCTGCTCGGGCAGCTGATGACGGCCGAGACCAAGGCCCGCCTCGAGGACATCTACCTGCCGTACAAGCCGAAGCGGCGCACGAAGGCGCAGATCGCTCGCGAGGCCGGTCACGAGCCCGTCGCCGATGCGCTGATCGGCGATCCGACCACCGATCCCGCGCAGTACACCGCCGAGCAGCTCGACGGCGCCCGCGCCATTCTGGTCGAGCGTTTCGCCGAGGATGCCGATCTGGTCGGCGAACTGCGCGAGCTGATGTGGAATCGCGGCCAGGTCCGCTCGAGCGTGCGGCCTGGCAAGGAGGAGGCGGGCGCGAAGTTCGCCGACTACTTCGAATTCAGCGAGCCTTTCAGCAAGCTGCCCTCGCACCGGATCCTCGCGCTGCTGCGCGGTGAGAAGGAAGAGATACTGCAGCTGCAGCTCGAGCCGGATACCGAGACTGATTCGTCTGGTCGCTCTGCGGGCTCCGCTCCCGGGGAGCCAGGCGAGCGGTCGATCTACGAGGGCCGCATCGCGGTGAAGTTCGATATCGCCGATCGGGGCCGGGCCGCCGACACCTGGCTGCTGGATACGGTGCGCTGGGCGTGGCGCACGAAACTGCAAGTAAGCCTTGGCATCGACACCCGCATGCGCCTGCGTCAGGCCGCCGAGAAAGATGCCGTCGAAATCTTCGCCGCGAATCTGCGCGACCTGTTGCTGGCCGCGCCCGCGGGTACCCGCACCACCATGGGCCTGGATCCGGGGTACCGCACCGGTGTGAAGGTCGCCGTCGTTGATGCCACCGGCAAGGTCGTCGCGACCGAGGTCATCTACCCGCACAAGCCCCAGGGCCAGACCGAGAAATCCCTGGCCGTACTCGGCGCGCTGGTCGCTCGGTTCGGCGTCGAGCTCATCGCCATCGGCAACGGCACCGCCTCGCGCGAGACCGATGCCCTTGCCGCCGAACTGATTTCGCGGATTCCGGAGAACAAGCCGACCAAGATCGTGGTCTCCGAGGCGGGTGCGTCGGTGTACTCCGCATCGGCGTACGCCTCGCAGGAATTACCGGATATGGACGTCTCGCTGCGCGGCGCGGTATCCATCGCCCGACGCCTGCAGGACCCGCTGGCCGAGCTGGTGAAGATCGACCCGAAGTCCATCGGCGTCGGTCAGTACCAGCACGACGTCTCCGAAACGCTGCTGGCCCGCTCACTCGGCGCGGTGGTCGAGGATGCGGTGAACGCGGTCGGTGTCGATGTGAACACCGCATCGGTGCCGCTGCTGTCGCGGGTGTCGGGTATCGCCAATTCGATCGCCGAAAGCATTGTGGCGCATCGTGACCAGCACGGACCGTTCCGCAGCCGCACCGCGCTGCTCGACGTGCCTCGCCTGGGCCCCAAGGCCTTCGAACAGTGCGCGGGCTTCCTGCGCATCCGCGGCGGCGACGATCCGCTCGACACCTCCGCCGTGCACCCCGAGGCCTACCCGGTGGTGCGGCGCATCCTGGAATCGACCGGACGCGGCATGGCGGAACTGATCGGCAACACCACAGCCTTGCGCTCGCTGCGGCCCGCCGATTTCACCGATGAGAAGTTCGGTATCCCCACCGTCACCGACATCATTTCCGAACTCGAGAAGCCGGGTCGCGACCCGCGTCCGGAATTCAAGACCGCCGAATTCGCGGCGGGCGTGGAGAAGGTCGCGGATCTGCGGCCTGGGATGGTGCTCGAAGGTGTGGTCACCAATGTGGCCGCATTCGGAGCATTCGTCGATGTCGGCGTGCATCAGGACGGACTCGTGCACGTCTCGGCCATGTCGCACAACTTCGTCAAGGATCCGCGCGAGGTCGTGAAGTCCGGTGATGTCGTCAAGGTGAAGGTGCTCGAGGTCGACGTCGCACGCCAGCGCATCGGACTGTCGCTGCGGCTGGACGACGAACCGGGCGCCACGACCAAGGGCGACGGTGGTCGTGGCCGTGGCCAGAGTGGCCGGGGCGGGCAGGATCGCGGCGGACAGCGGCAGAATGGTCAGGGTAGGCAGCAGGGCCAGGGCCGACAGCAGAATCAGGGCCGCAACCAGGGCAACCAGCGGCGCAACGCTCCCGCACCGAGCGGTTCGATGGCGGATGCGCTGCGGCGGGCGGGTTTCGGCCAGTAGGACGATACGGGCGGAGGTATGTAGGCGGCCATGCGACGGTGGCTCGAAGACGATGTGATCGGACACGGCCGCCTTCCGCTGCTGTGCTTCCTCCTCGGTTTCATCGTCGGCTTCCTGCTGATCCGGCTCAGTGTCCGCTTGATCCGCAAGCAAGTCCGCTGGTGGCCGGGCAATGTGCGCTCCGGCGGTGTGCACATTCACCACATGGTGTTCGGGGTCATCCTGGTGCTGCTGTCCGGCATCGGGATGGTCACCATGTACCAGAGCGCCACCACACTCACCGCGAGCCTGCTGGCCGCCGCCTTCGGTGTCGGCGCGGCCTTGACCCTCGATGAATTCGCGCTGATCTTCTACCTGCGCGATGTGTACTGGGAGGAGCAGGGCCGCACCTCGGTGGACGCGGTCTTCGTCGCGCTGGCGGTCACTGGGCTGCTGCTACTCGGTTTCCACCCGCTGTGGTTATTGGATATCAACGACTTCCGTCGGGACCCCAGCACCGAAGTCCGCATCTTCATCGTCGGCTTCGCGGTGGTGAACCTGGGGCTGGCGGCCATCGTCATTGCCAAGGGCAAGATCTGGACCGGCCTGTTCGGGATGTTCTTCCTGCCCCTACTCGTGGTCGGCGCATTCCGACTGAGCCGACCCGGCGCACCATGGGCACGTTGGCGTTACCCAGGCAGGCGACGGCTCATGTATCGGGCGATAGTCCGCGAACGCCGCTACCGACGACCGGTAATCCGCGCCAAGATCTTCGTACAAGACCTCGTCGCCGGAAAACCCGACGTCGTCCACGTCCGCGAGGCCGCGGAGGCCGAATTGGCCCGCACCGTGGTCCCCGCCCCACCGGCCCCCAGCCACTGGCACCTCCCCTCGGCCTCCGCCCCCACCCACTGGCACCTCCCCTCTGCCTCCGACCACTCCCACCGCGACTGACCCTCGCGCCTACTCAACCGCGCCAGCGCCAGCCCCAGAGCGTCCCGGGCTCCGAGAATGCTCTGGGGCAGGATCGCTCTCGCGTTTGCCTGCACGGTTGCACGGTGATCAAGCGTCGAGGACTGCCTGGGGGAGGCGGGATGGGTCGGAGAGCAGGTCGATGGCGGCGATTTTGGCGTCGACGATGGTGAAGGCGATCAGTGAGACCGTCCTGCCATTGGCGGTGTTGAGTAGGGCGGGTGCGCCGTTGACCAGAACATGTTGCGAAGCAAAGGCATTGGCGGCGCGCTGGAAGGCGTCGAGTTGACCGGCCACCGTTGCGGAACCGTGCAGTACGCGCATGCCGCCGGGGAAGCTGGCTCCGGCGTCGGCACGCAGCACCACGTCGGGGTCGAGAATGGCTAGCAGCGCGTCGAATTCACCGCTGCGGGCCGCCGCGAGGAAGGCATCGACCACCCGACGTTGGCGCGGCAGATCCCGGTCGGGACGCGGCGCTTCACGCTGAACCCGGCGGCGGGCGCGGCTGGCCATCATCTTGGCCGCGGCCGCGGATTTGCCGATGATCGGGCCGATCTGGTCGAACGGCACCGCGAACATATCGTGCAGTACGAAGGTCACGCGCTCGACGGGATTCAGCGCGTCCAGCACGACGAGCAGCGCCAGCCCGACCGAATCCGCGAGTAGCGCTTGCTGTTCCGGCTGCGTCGCGTCATCGGCGGTGATGATCGGGTCGGGCAGATAGGCCTCTTCGCGGCGGGACTTGCGCGACCGCAACATATCCAGGCAGACCCGACCCACGGTCGTGGTCAGCCAACCGCCGAGATTATCGATGTCGGTGCTGTCCACCCCGGCCAGCCGCAACCAGGCCTCCTGCACCGCATCGTCGGCTTCATTCAGCGAACCGAGCATGCGATAGGCCACCGCGACCAAGTGCGCCCGATGCGCCGTGAATCGGTCTGCCAAAGAATCGTCTTCGCTCACAGGGATCTCCTCGAGGTTGCTCGAAGAGATGACGGAACCGCGGCCGTGAGTGTGACAACCCGTTACCTTGTCGGGCCGCCATCCGTCACACAGTTATGAACCTACGAAAGACATCCCGCGTGGCCTACCTCGGCGCCACCGGAATCGTGCTGGCCGAAACCGCCGTCGGGTCCTACTGGGATCTCGCGCGAATCTCCTACGTGCGCGAGGTTTTCCAGCGACTCGAATACCCGATGTACTTCGCCACCATCATGGGCATCGCCAAGGCCGCCGCGGTCGCCGCGATCGTCACGCCGGGCTTCCCGCGCGCCGAGGAATGGGCGTACGCGGGCCTGACCTTCGTCTACGGTGGCGCGGCCGCGTCCCATATCGCCGTCGGCGACAAGCCGAATGCCTGGCTCGGACCGCTGGGTTTCGCCGGGCTCACCCTCGCGTCGTGGGCCCTGCGCCCGGCCAGAGCGGTTGCGGTCTGACGGGAGAGGAACCGATCATGGAAAACACCCGTCGGGTTCAGTGCACCGGAGAACGACCGCCTCGCGGCCGCCGTGCACCGCGCGGCCACCCGATGAACCGGGCCCGATTTTTCCCGCGACCCGCCGATCTGGCACAATGCACAGGTTGCCCTGGGTGCATTAGGCCCACGGAGCACCCCTTATTCGGAGCATGAACCGGTCGAGCACGCCAGTGCCGCCAGGGTCCTCTGCTCGCGCGAACATCAGAAGGATGAAATGAACACCCTTGACTTCGTCGACGAAAAGTCGCTGCGCAGCGACGTCCCCGACTTCCGTCCGGGCGACACGCTCAACGTGCACGTGAAGGTCATCGAAGGCTCGAAGGAGCGCATCCAGGTCTTCAAGGGCGTCGTGATCCGGCGTCAGGGTGGCGGCATCCGCGAGACCTTCACCGTCCGCAAGGTGTCGTTCGGTGTCGGCGTGGAGCGCACCTTCCCGGTGCACAGCCCCAACATCGACCACATCGATGTCGTGACCCGCGGTGATGTCCGCCGTGCCAAGCTGTACTACCTGCGCGATCTGCGCGGCAAGGCCGCCAAGATCAAGGAAAAGCGCTGAGGTAGTCAGCGGTACCGCTCGGCGCGAAAGTTCTTCAGCTAGCCCGGCATCGGACGTCAGTCTTGGTGCCGGGCTAATCTGTTCGGCGTGGCAGACGAAAGTGGGTCGATGACGGTCTCCGATTCGGACGACGAGGGTGTGAGCCGCCGCTCACGGCGCTCGAAGCGCAAGCAGCGCCCCTTCTGGCAGGAACTGCCGGTCCTCATTGTCATCGCCGCGGTCATCGCGGCACTTATGGTCAGTTTTGTCGGGCGCCCGTACGTCATTCCGTCCCAGTCGATGGAAGAGACGCTGCTCATCGGCGACCGCATCTATGTCGAGAAGCCGAGCTACTACTGGGGCGAGCCGCAGCCCGGTGACGTTGTGGTGTTCGTCGGCCCACCGTCCTGGAATACCCGCTACCAGTCGATCCGGTCCAGCAATGTCGTGGTGCGCGGCGTGCAGAACTTCTTCTCCTTCTTCGGGCTCGTCCCGCCGGATGAGAACGATCTGGTGAAGCGGGTGATCGCTGTCGGCGGCCAGACCGTGCAGTGCTGCGACGCGCAGGGGCGGGTCATGGTCGATGGCAAGCCGTTGGACGAGCCGTATGTCCTGAACGACTACCCGTGGTACCCGGGTCAGCAGAACGCGAGCTACCCGGCGGGCCGAGTATTCGGCCCGGTCAAGGTGCCCGAGGGCAACCTGTGGGTGATGGGCGACAACCGCAACCAGTCCGCCGACTCACGCGCCCATGTCAGCGATAACCTGCAGGGCACCGTCCCGATCGACAATGTGCGCGGCAAAACCGTCTTCAAGATCTGGCCGCCCACCCGGATCGGTCCGGTGAAAGCACAGGATCCCCAGACGAATTGATCGGCGCGGGCCGCGGGATAATTGGATGGTGGGGCAGGGTCGAGTGGCTAGGGCTAATGGCGCGACTCCGGGCAACGGGTGGCCGCCGCGTGTCGTGATGCGTCGCGCCGGTGGGTTGCGCACGCTGGAGGCGGCGCTGATCCGCAGTGGACTCGGCCCGGTCGCCGGGGTCGATGAGGCCGGGCGCGGACCCTGCGCGGGACCACTGGTCGTTGCCGCCTGTCTGCTCGCTCCCAAGGCATACGACAGGCTGGCCGGGCTCGACGATTCCAAGAAGCTCACCGAAGCCGTACGCGAGGAGCTTTACCCGGTGATCACCCGATTGGCGCTGGCCTGGAAGGTGGTCGTCATTCCGGCCTGGGAGATCGATTCGATCGGCATCCACGTCGCCAATATCGAGGGCATGCGCCGTGCGGTCGCCGGACTCGGGCAGACGCCGGGTTATGTGCTGACCGACGGATTCCGGGTGCCCGGGATTCCGGTGCCGTCGCTGCCGGTCATCGGCGGTGACGCGGCCGCGGCCTGTATCGCGGCGGCGAGCATCCTGGCCAAGGTGACCAGGGATCGGATGATGGTCGAACTGGACGAGCGGTTTCCTGGCTATGGATTCGCCGCGCACAAGGGCTACAACACGCCCGAGCACACGGCCGCGCTGGAGCGGCTCGGACCGAGCAGTGAACACCGCCGCTCCTGGCGCAATGTGCGGCTGGCAGCGGGGTTGCGGCCGGTAGCGGCGGCGGAGTACGCCGACGTGGAACTGGCCGACGAGGTTTTGCTGGATGGCGCCGAACCGGATAGCCGAGTGGCTACCGACGCGGCGCATGCGCGATGATGTTGTCAGCAGAAGCAGTGCGGCGAGAAGGAGGACGTCCCACCCGATGAGTGCCGAGGACCTGGAGAAATACGAAACCGAGATGGAGCTCTCGCTATACCGGGAGTACAAGGACATCGTCGGTCAGTTCTCGTACGTGGTGGAGACCGAGCGCCGCTTCTATCTGGCCAACTCCGTCGAATTGCGGCCGCAGAACGCCGATGGCGAGGTGTACTTCGAGGTGCGCATGAGCGATGCCTGGGTGTGGGATATGTACCGGCCCGCGCGCTTCGTCAAGCACGTTCGGGTGATCACGTTCAAGGACGTGAATATCGAGGAGCTGGAGAAGCCGGATCTGCGGTTGCCGGAGTAGGGCTCGGCTGCGGTTGGTCCCTATAACATCGGGCACCGACAACTAGGTGGAGTTCGGGGGCCCGACGCCGGGGTTGTCCACAGCTGAGCGAGTATCCACAGGTTTTCTATTCGCGCAGGTCACTGTCATCGGCCGCGGGCGCGATCCGGGCACGCTGAGCCGGTGGCAGAAAACCAGGCGCTCGGCGCACAAGGGGAAGAACTGGCGGCCCGATTCCTGCAGGCCGCCGGGATGGAGATCATCAGCAGGAATTGGCGGTGCAGATACGGCGAACTGGATCTGATTGCCCGGGACGACCGCGTGACCGCCTTCGTCGAGGTCAAAACGCGAACCGGAACGAAGTTCGGCACACCCGCCGAGGCGGTCACCTTCGATAAGCAGCAACGGATCAGGCGGTTGGCGCTGGTGTGGCTGGCCGAACAGGACGGTCCGTGGCGCGATATCCGCTTCGACGTTATTTCGGTGCTGCTGCACCGCGGCCACCGACCGGTCATCGATCACCTGAAAGCGGTGTTCTGATGGCGCTGGGGGTGGCGTATTCGGTCGCGGTGAGCGGGGTGGACGGCCAGCTGGTCGAGATCGAGGCGGATATCGGGCAGGGCCTGCCGTCGGTTCATTTGGTGGGGTTGCCCGACACTGCGCTGCAGGAATCTCGTGATCGGGTGCGCTCGGCGGTGGCGAATATCGGGGAGAAGTGGCCGGACGGCCGCGTGATCCTGGCACTGTCTCCGGCGACGCTGCCCAAGATCGGCAGCGTCTACGATCTCGCCCTCGCGATCGCGGTACTCGACGCGGCGGGCGCGGTCCCCTCCGATCGGCTCGGAAAGACCGTATTGCTAGGGGAATTGGCGCTGGACGGGCGCGTACGCCGGGTGCGCGGCATCCTGCCCGCCGTGCTGGCGGCACGTAAAGCTGGTTGGACGCGGGTGATCGTGCCGGAATCCGTACTCGCCGAAGCCGGTCTGGTCGATGGCATCGAGGTCTTCGGGGCCCTGAGCCTGCGCACCGTGGTCGCGTGGCTGCGTGGCGAGGGCGGTCTGGTGGAGCCCGACGGGAGGCTGCCCGACACCGTGCGCTGTGGTGGCGATCTGAGCGAGGTGGTCGGTCAGGAGGAGGCCCGGTGGGCATTGGAGGTCGCCGCGGCGGGCGGGCACCATCTGCTGCTCACCGGACCGCCCGGAATCGGCAAAACCATGCTGGCGCAACGTCTTCCGGGCTTGCTGCCGCCGCTCACCGAATCCGAAGCGCTCGAAGTGACAGCCATCCATTCGGTGGCGGGCGCGCTCTCCAACGACGCCCCGTTGATCACCATGCCGCCCTTCGTCGCTCCGCATCACTCGACCTCGGCCAGCGCCATGGTCGGCGGGGGATCGGGGACCGCACGTCCAGGGGCCGTCAGCCGTGCTCATCGCGGGGTCTTGTTCCTCGATGAATGCGCGGAGATCGGGACCAAGGTCTTGGAAGCGATGCGAACACCCTTGGAAGAGGGCGAAGTTCGCATCGCTCGCCGAGACGGGGTGGCCCGCTACCCGGCCCGTTTCCAGCTGGTCTTGGCCGCGAATCCCTGCCCATGTGCCCCGGCCCGCGATGTCGACTGCATCTGCGCCCCGCTCGCGCGCCGCCGATACCTGGGCAAGCTGTCCGGACCGTTGATGGATCGCATAGACATCTGGGTCCAGATGCACGGCCACTCCGGCGCATCGTTCGCCGCCGAGGAAGCCGAAAGCAGCGAGGTGGTGCGCCGTCGAGTCGCGGCCGCACGGCAAGCCGCAGTACAACGTTGGAAGGACTACGGCTGGGCAACCAACGCCGAAGTTCCCGGGCACATCCTGCGCCAACGTTTCCGACTTCCCCAGGAAGCAACCGCCCCCATCGAAGCCGCGCTCCGTCTGGGCCGCCTCAGCGCCCGCGGCGCCGACCGCGCCCTCCGGGTCGCGTGGACTATCTGCGACCTCCGCAACGCCGACCAACCCAGCGCCCAAGACGTACTGGCCGCCTTGAACTTCCGGCAACGGGGCTCCCATTGAGCGCGGCGACGGGAAATGAGCGCCCGATCGAAGCGAGGTCCGTTGCGCCAGAACTGGTTGGCGGTGCAAATGCCTCGGGGCGCGCTGGCGCATCGCATATCGGCGGGACCGCATCGGATCTCGCGGCAATGGCAGCGAGTTGTCCTGCCGCCGTTGGTCGTCCGGGTGATGCCTCGGACTGTGCGGCAATCACGGCGCGTGGCGACCGTCCCGCATGCGATGCCATGGGCACCTCGGTGGGCAGCGGGCATTGCGCGCCGCGAGCGGTCGTTGCCTCGAGACACCCAGAGGCGATGGGCGACGCCTCCGCGACACCCGGGTGTGCGGCCGAGACGATGGACAGCTCGGATCACCAAGATGCCGCAGCTTGTGGCGGTGATCGCGCCGCGGTCCCGCTGCAGCGCGACCGGCCATGTGCCACAGCCGATTCGGACGTTGCCGTCGGTGGCGGAAAGGCGAGGACAGGCCGAGCGATCGCCTCAGCGATTGGTGCTTCGGCAACGGGAACTGCGGGTGCGTCGGCGGGCCGTGATACGTATCCGGTCGCACTCGTGGTCAGCAGGGTGGATGCGGCAGGGTATGCCGGTGCGGGGGTAGGTGGCAGGGGTCGCTCGGGGCATGGGGTTGTGGATCTGGATGGTTGGGCTTCGGGGGGTTCGGAGTCGGCGGTTTCCAGTGGGGACGTTGATGAGCGTCGGTTGGCGTGGGCGTATTTGTCGCGGGTTGTTCAGGGGCCGTGTGCGGCGTTGTCGTCATTGATCGAATCGGTAGGAGTGGTGGAGGCGGCGCGGGCGGTGCGGGAGTGTGAGCTGCCGGAGTCGTTGCTCGCGCCGACCGCTCTGCGGCGCGATATCGATAGTGCGGCAAGCGATCTCGAGCGGATCGAGCGGCTCGGTGGGCGGTTGGTGACGCCGGACGATCCCGAGTGGCCTGCCTGGCGGATGCTCGGGCTGCGCCAACTCGAGCCCGGACGCGACCGTGACGGGGCGGTGCCGTTGGCGTTGTGGGTGCGCGGGCCTCGGTCGTTGTCGGAGTCGAGCGAGCGGGCGATCGCGGTGGTCGGGGCCCGATGCAGCAGCGGATATGGAGAGCATGTCACCGGGGAGATCGTCGGCGATCTCGCCGCCAAGGGCTGGACGATCGTCTCCGGTGCCGCATTCGGTATCGACGGTATGGCGCATCGAGCCGCCCTCGCCGTCGGTGCTCCGACGATTGCCGTCCTTGCGTGCGGCGTCGATCGCCCGTACCCGGCCCAGCATGAGCGACTGCTGGCCGAGATCGCCGAAACCGGTTTGGTGATCAGCGAATACCCGCCGGGCACGGTTGCCCACAAGAACCAATTCCTGGCCCGCAATCGCCTGATCGCGGCGCTGGCGGACGGCGTCCTCGTCGTAGAAGCCGGACTACGCAGCGGCGCTCGAAATACCGTCAAATGGGCCCGCCGCCTCGGTCGCCCGGCTCTCGCCATCCCCGGCCCGGTCACCGCCGCCGCCTCGGCGGGCTGTCACCGGATGATCCGCGAAGGCGAGGCCCTCCTGGTCACCCGCGCCGAAGAGGTCATCGATGAAGCAGGCCCACTACGCCTTTCACTACCGACCGCCCAGCCGTCCGACCCCAGTGACCGATTACAAGGCGACGAAGCATCGGTCTACGCTGTCCTCCCCGAAGTCGGCTCCCGCCAACCCCGCGCCATAGCCGAAAACTCCGGCCTGGACCTGCCCACCGTCCGCGCCATTCTCCCCGCCCTCGAACTCGCGGGCCTGGTCGGCATGGACGAAAACGGTTGGCACCGAACCGCAAATCCCCCGAGCCGATGAACGACTCACGCCCCGAGCCGACCCAGCTCGCTCGGCGACCGGGGCTTTCGCAACATGTATTCGTTCGTCGAGATGGAGTGACGCGTCAGAGCCATGGCTACGGCGGGGAAAGCGGCGGCGTTGCGGCGTGCTTACTTGCCAAGGGGGGTGGGGGCGGTGACGGTGGGGGGATGGAGTTGCCGGAGGATCTCGAGGCATTGCTGGCGGAGTATGAGCGGCATTTGCGGCTCGGGCGGAATCGGTCGGTGCACACGGCGCGGGCGTATGTGGGTGACGCGCGGTCGTTGCTGGGGCATTTGGTTGCGCGGTCGTCGGATTCGGCGGTGCGGGAAATGGATTTGGCATTGCTGCGGTCGTGGTTGGCGGCGCAGTCGGCCGGTGGGGCGGCGCGTACGACCATGGCGCGGCGGGCATCCTCGGCGAGGACGTTCACCGCGTGGTTGACCAGTACCGGGCGGCTGTCGATCGATCCGGGGTTGCGACTCGGGTCGCCGAAGGCGCATCGGGTGTTGCCTGCGGTACTCGGTACGCAGCAGGCGGTAGCGGCTATGGATGCGGCGGAATCCGGTGCGGTACAACGTGATCCGATGGCATTGCGGGATCGGCTGATCGTGGAGCTGCTGTACTCGACCGGCATTCGGGTGAGCGAGTTGTGCGGTCTGGATCTCGACGATATCGATCGGGAACGGCGGCTGGTCCGCGTTATCGGCAAGGGTAATAAGGAGCGCTCGGTGCCCTTCGGAGTTCCGGCCGACGAGGCGATCGCGAATTGGCTGCGATACGGCCGCCCCGCATTCGCAACAGCCGACTCCGGGCGCGCGCTGCTGCTCGGCCGTCGCGGCAAACGGCTCGATCAGCGTCAGGCCAGGACGGTTGTCCACGAGGTCGTTTCCGCAATTCCGGGCGCACCGGATATGGGTCCGCACGGCCTGCGCCATTCGGCCGCAACCCATCTGCTCGAGGGCGGGGCCGACCTGCGCGTGGTGCAGGAACTCCTCGGCCACGCCAGCATGGCAACCACCCAGCTCTACACCCACGTCTCCATCGAGCGCTTGAAAAAGGTGCACGACCAAGCCCACCCGCGTGCTTGACGGTCTCCAGATCGGCGGACGAGGATCAGCGCCCGATCTGAGCGAGGTGCGCTGCCCGGGCCGGAATCATCGGCAAGCCGTGCGAGGCCGTCAGGGCGCACGTGTCTCCGGGCGCAATCGGCTGAAATCGCCTGCCCGCTGGGTGCGGCTGTACCTCGCTGTGTGGGTGGCGCAGCAAAACAAGTGGTGTGCGAACTCGACATCGATTGTCTCCATCGCCCGTGGCCGAGGAGAATTTGAAACGCGTTCTCATGGCTGTAAGTGCTGTATCAATCACGGAATGGCCGCTATTCTGGTACAAGTTCTAGTTTGGAGGATTAGTGAACGCCGCACGTTTTGTCGACGGGTTCGAGGGCGGCGGCACATGCTGCACCACCACTTCGAGGTGGGTCCGATGAGTACTCATACGGTGCTGGGCAAAGAAGTGCGGATGCCGGTGCGGATTCGGCTTGCGCATGCCTTCATGGCGACCTATTCGGTACCGGCGGCTGCCACGCAGCGACTCATCGACTACTCCGGGCTGGAGATTCTGCGGCTGCCGGGCGGTCGCGCCATGTGCACGCTCGTTTTCGTCGACTACATCGATGGCGATCTGGGGCCGTATAACGAGTTCGGTGTGTCGTTCATGGTCCGCCACCACACTGCTGGGCCCGCAAGCACGCTCGGTGATCTGCGCGCGCTGTCCACCGGGGGCGCGGGTGTCTTCATCCATCGCCTCCCGGTCGACGGTGAATTCACCTTGGCCGCTGGACGCGGCATCTGGGGTTTCCCCAAGGAAATCGCCGATTTCGACGCGCAGCACGAGGGCGGCCTGCGACGTGGCGTACTCCATCAGAACAGGCAGTTGATCGTCGATCTCACCATCCGTCCCGGCCTCGCGGTCCCGCAGCGTCGCGGCGGCTCCTCCTTCGACGCGTACTCCCATATCGACGGGATCACCCGCTGCACGCAGTGGCAGATGGAGCCGTCCGGCATGCGTGCTCGCCCCGGTGGCGCCGAACTGTCCCTCGGCGAGCACGCCTGGGCCGACGAATTGCGCTCCCTCGGATTACCCAAGCGCGCACTCATGGCCTCGACCGTCGATCGGCTCGCGATGACCTTCCACGACGCCACCGCCCTCTGACCGGGCGCCCGCCTCCCGAGATCGTGATCTCCGTGACGACGACAACGCCGGTCGTTAACCTGACCTAGCGGAGCGTTCGCATGCGGCAGGAAACCGACCAGCGATGGAGAGGTGTCCGTGAATTCCGACGACGACCACGGTGTAGTGCGAACCTTCGGCACCGTCTCATCGACCGAACCGGCATCGCCCCGAGCGAGGGAATCCACGACCGGAGCCGAGGCGGCATGACCCTCCCCAACCCCGCCGAGGAATCCGCGGAGGGTGAAGAGGAGATCGATTACCGCTTCACCCTCGCCAACGAACGCACCTTCCTGGCCTGGATGCGTACCTCGCTCGGCCTACTCGCGGGCGGTGTCGCGGTGCACACGCTGGTGCAGCCGTTGCGGATGTCGGGGTTGCGTCGCACGCTCGCGATGAGCTGCATCGTGCTCGCGGTGATCATCGCGGTCGGCGCGTACGGACATTGGCGACGCGTCGGTCGGGCCATGCGAAACGGTGAACCGCTACCCGACACGATCATGGTGCCGATTCTGTCGGCAGGTATCGCCGTCGTGTCGGTATTCGCGTGCGTAGTGGTGTTGTTCCGATGACCGCCAAGAGTCTGGCGGCCGAACGCACCGCATTGGCGTGGCGGCGCACGGCCATTGCCGCGATGGTCGTCGCAGCGCTTTTCGTCAATCATGCCGCGAGCAACGGGTGGCGGGCCGTCGCCATCGCACCGACCGGCGCGGCGATCACCATGGCAGCCGTTGCGGCCCTGTCCTTTTCGCGCAATCGCGCCTTGCATCATGGACGCTACGGCCACGGCGGGGGAGCCATTGCCGCGACGGTGCTGGCGGTGCTGGCCGTCGCATGCGTCGCGGCCGCAATCGGGTTTACGGATCCACGGCCCTAATGCTTTGCGGGCCCGACATGTTCGGCTGACAAGCACAGGAGGATGGATATGAGCACAGCGACCGAGCCGAGCGAATTCATCGTCGCCGAGCAGCAACGAGCGGCTGCCACACTGCCCACCGATATGGACGACCTAGCGGATGCGGACCGCGGGTTCATCGCGGCACTCGAGCCCGGTGAGGTGCGCGCGTCGAACGGAAAGCTGGTGTGGGACAACGACTCCTACGCATTCCTGCAGGGCAGCTGCCCGGCCTCGGTCAATCCGAGCCTGTGGCGGCAGTCCGGTCTGGTCGTCAAGCAGGGACTGTACGAGGTCGCCGCGGGTATCTATCAGATTCGCGGGCTCGACCTTTCGAATATGACGCTGATCGAGGGCGACACCGGTGTGCTCGTGATCGATCCGCTGATCTCGGCCGAGACCGCAGCGGCGGGCCTGGCGCTCTATCGCGCGCACCGGGGCGATCGACCGGTGACCGGATTGATCTATACCCATTCCCACGCCGACCATTTCGGCGGTGCGATGGGTGTGACGACGGTCGACGATGTTGCCGCGGGCCGCTGCCCGGTGCTCGCACCGGCCGGATTCCTCGAGCATGCGGTTGCCGAAAACATCTATGCCGGAACGGCGATGGCGCGTCGGTCGGCCTATATGTACGGCGCGGTGCTGCCGCGAGGTCCGAAGGGGCAGGTCGGGGCCGGGCTCGGACAGACCACGTCACTCGGCACGGTCACCTTGATTCCACCGACAGTGGATATCACCACCACCGGTCAGGAAGAGACGGTCGACGGGATTCGGATCGTCTTCCAGCTCACCCCTGGTACCGAGGCGCCCGCCGAGATGAACTTCTACTTCCCGGATATGCGTGCGCTGTGCATGGCCGAAAACGCAACGCACACGATGCACAACCTGCTGACGCTGCGTGGCGCGCTGGTGCGTGACCCGCGGGTGTGGGCCAAGTATTTGACCGAGTCGATCAATCTGTTCGCCCGCAATTCCGATGTGGTCTTCGCCTCGCACCATTGGCCGACCTGGGGTACCGATCGGCTGGTGGAATACCTTTCGCTGCAACGGGACCTGTATGGATACCTGCACGACCAGACGGTGCGCAGGCTCAATCAGGGGTATCTCGGCAGTGAGATCGCGGAGATGCTGGAGTTGCCACCGGCCATCTGCGATGCGTGGCATACGCACGGGTACTACGGGTCGGTCAGCCACAATGTCAAGGCTATCTATCAGCGTTACATGGGGTGGTTCGACGGCAATCCTGCGCATCTGTGGGAGCATCCGCCGGTCGAATCCGCAAGACGCCATGTGGAATTCATGGGCGGTGCCGACGAGGTGCTGCGTAAGGCGCAAACCGCCTATGACGCAGGGGATTACCGCTGGGTCGCGCAGGTGGTCAACTACGTCATTTTCGCCGACCCGTCGAACGAGGCGGCGAAAGCATTGCAGGCCAAAACCTTCGAGCAGCTCGGCTATGGCGCGGAGAACGCTACCTGGCGCAACTTCTACCTCAGCGGCGCCTACGAGCTGCGCAACGGCTCATTCGGGACGCCGACGTCGACCAATGCGCCCACGATGCTCGAGGCCTTGACCATCGAGCAGATCTTCGATGCGATAGCGCTGCGCATCGACGGACCCAAGGCGTGGAATCTGCGCGTGATGATCGACTGGCACATTACCGATGAAAAACGCACCTACCGTCTCGAACTGCGCAACGGCCTGATGGTTCACTACGACAAGCCAGACGGCGCCGAGTTACCCGATCCTGACGCATCTTTCACTTTGACGAGGCCGATCCTGATTCGAGCCTTGTTGACAGGCGAGAATCTCGGCGCACTGGTCGCCGCGGGTGATATCGCCATTACCGGGAATCCCAGCAGGCTGAACGCGGTGGTCGGTGTGATCGACGCGCCGGACCCGAACTTCGCCATCGTCACTCCGTGAGATATCGCCGCGAGGGCGCTCGGCTAAATCGCTCGACCCCGTGATGTCCTGGCACGTATGGTCGGCGACCATGTCCACTGAAGCCATCGACAAGTCCGTACCTTTGCGCGAGCGCCTGCGCACGGCGCTGTCCGCCGCGATGAAGACCCGCGACCGCAGCGCGATCTCCGGACTGCGCTCGGCCCTCGGTGCCATCGATAACGCCGAAGCCATCGACACCGTGGACATCGAGGCCGGTGCCATCGAGACCAGCGCGGTCGGCCTCGGCGCCGCCGAAGCTCGCCGCCGCGATCTCACCGAGGCCGATATCGAACAGATCGTCCGCGCCGAAATCACCGACCGGCAGCAGGTCGCCGCCGAATACGACACTCTCGGCCGCTCCGAGCATGGCGACCTGTTGCGCGCCGAAGCCGCCGCGCTCGAGGCGCTGCTCTAGGTATCCGACGTCGGGCGCTCCTGCGCGTGCGGTGATGGTGCGGGACGCCCTCGCCGGTGGTCGTGCGCGCGTCATCGTCGCACGCGGTGTCCGTCGTCGGGCGTGCGGTGATGGTGCGGACGCCGTGGTTGCTGGTCGTGCGCGCGTCATAGTCGCACGCGGTGCCTGTCGTCGGGCGCTCTCGCGCGTGCCGTGACGGGTGTGGGCCGCTTGGTTGGCCGAGTGCGCGTCATCGTCGCACGTGGGAGCTGACGCCGAAAGCGCTCGCGCGTACCGAGATTGGAGCGGGCCTGGATGGTGGTTGAGATCCGACACACCGATACCCGACGTCGAAAGCTCTCCCGTGCGGGGGAGCGCGACACTGGTTGCCGCCGAGCAATTCATCGTCGCACCGCTTCGTATTGTCGCCCATCGAGGCAATCGTGCTGACCGGTCTGAATCTCGCACCTCGGCATACGACGGCGCGCTTGACTGGGTGCGCAGTGGAGTTGCGTACGGCGAATTCGGCCGTGCTGCAGTCGAATCCGCTGTCCGAGCCGGGCGCTATGCGGCTCTGGTGCCACGTCCGGATTGCTTGCCGCGCTATCCGCTTCCGGCAGCTCGCCGAGCGTAGTCATATGGCGTTCGAACTCATTGTGGGCGATCACCATTCGGCTACCTTCGACGGAACCCGGAACCCGGAACCCGGAACCCGGAACCCGCGGCACGGCGCACGAGCAGCGATACGGCAGAAGCTACCTGGACACACAGAACTAGGTGGAGGTCGGGAGCGTATCGATGTACTTTCCGGCGATGATGCGCTGGATTGTTCGAACCACGGGGCCGCCGAGCCGGACGTACCAGGCCCCGGGGCGGGAGAAGGCCGTGACCATGCCGTAGACGGAGTCATCGGTGGGGTCGTATTCGACGGCGAACAGTTCCTCGCCGATTTCCGGATGTCCGGGCAGCGTGCCGTAGGCGAAGCCGCGCCGGTCGGGTTCGGCGAGGACATACACGATCCGACACGGTGCGGTGATGCCGACCGGACCGATGCCCAACCGCACCGTCAGCCGTGTCCCCGGCTCCGCGGTCGGTGTGTCTGCCTCCCGAAAGATGCCGGTGCCCTTCTGCATTCGATACGCCAGGATCTCCGCACCCGCGCGCTCGAACAGCGCCCGCCCGGATCCGATGCGGCGGCGCAGTCGAAACTGGTGATATCCCGCAGGCAGCACCTCCCTGGTCGCGCCGACCTCGGTATAGGTGAACGGCGGATCCCCAAGCGCGTATCCCATAACCCGATCCTCGTCCCGGATCCGTCACGACGGAAGAGCATCCTCCGAAGCTCCTGCTCGGCCGCGGATTCATGTCACCGGTTTCAGTCGTAGTGGAGTTGGGTGCAGTAGTCCGAGTGGATCGATGTACTCACGTCGGCTGTGCCCGCTCGCATCTCGTCTCGCACCCCAATGCAGGCACGCCGCAGCTGCGCAACCCTCATGTCCCGCCGCCAAGTTGCCGATTCGCGTTCCGCGTGCAACCCGCAGGCCCACCGAAACCTCTGCTTGTACCGGCTCGTACGTGGTTCGGAGCCCACCGGGGTGATCGATCGATACAACCGGTTTGCCTGCGACCGTTCCGGCGAATACCACAATTCCGTCTCCGGCCGCGAAGACCGCTTGCCCGGGCGCGCCTGCCAGATCGACCCCGCGATGCCCGGGTAGCCAGTCCTGCGCCGGTTTGTCGAATTGCCGCACGACCGCGGGTTGTGGTTGCAGCGGCCAGCTGAACTCCCCGTGCGGAGCAGCCGAACCAGACTGTTCCGCAGCGAGTTCCAGCAGAGCGATGACGCCCAGGACGATCGAAATCAGTCGCCGACGATAGCGCCCGTCGACCCTATCGAGGCGAGTCATCCGAGATCAGCGCAGCAACGGGAGCGGAGCCTGCTGAACCAGGTCCAGCAGCCGCGACAGCAGATCACCGAAAACCCGCGGCAACGAACTCGCCGATCCTGACCCGCCGACACGGGCGATGTCGGTGGCGAGCGGTGCAACCCGGAGCGGATCCGGCACCCGCGCCAGCCCATTGCCTGGCCGCGGAGTCGAACAAGCCGAACCCGTGCACTCCCCGAACACGACTTCCGATCCAGGGGCAGCGCCATCAGGCCCGGCGGGTGCCAGCGGACCCCATGGCAGCGCCACAGCAGCCCCGCCATTCGGCGGTGCGGCCGAAACCGGCTGTGCCAGAGCGAGTGACAGCAGGAACAACGGTGGGATGAGCATCGTCATCGAGATTGCTATGCGATTCATGCTTCAAGCGTCGGTCGCGCGCGGCACCCGCAGTACCCTCGCTTCGGCGAGTGTGGACAACTTGCTTAGTTGTGGAGATTGCTCGTTTCGACCCATGACAGGGCGATTTAGGAACTCACCCGCTCAGCCCGTAGACTGGTCGAGCGGTCTGTGCCTGCACGGACCGACTTCGCGCGCCACCCCGTGCTTGTTCGTAACGGCGCTGTTCGAACCGGAGCTCGACTCCGTGGATCGGCAGTGCATGCGGAGCAGGGAATCATCGGCTGGTCCTGATCCTCGTGATCGGGTCCGATGATTCGGAGGCGCCAGGGCGGCGGATCACCGATTCGCCGCGGCAACCGGCAACGAAAGAGAGATACGCCCACCATGGCTGTCGTAACAATGAAGCAGCTGCTCGACAGCGGCGCACACTTCGGACACCAGACCCGGCGCTGGAACCCGAAGATGAAGCGGTTCATCTTCACCGACCGCAACGGCATCTACATCATCGACCTGCAGCAGACGCTGACATACATCGACAAGGCCTACGAGTTCGTCAAGGAGACCGTCGCCCACGGTGGCACCGTCCTCTTCGTCGGCACCAAGAAGCAGGCCCAGGAGTCGATCGCGGCCGAGGCGACTCGCGTCGGGATGCCCTACGTCAACCAGCGTTGGCTGGGTGGCATGCTCACCAACTTCTCCACCGTGCACAAGCGCCTGCAGCGCCTCAAGGAGCTCGAGGCGATGGAGCAGACCGGTGGCTTCGAGGGTCGCACCAAGAAGGAAATCCTCATGCTCACGCGTGAGATGAACAAGCTGGAGCGCACCCTCGGCGGTATCCGCGATATGGCCAAGGTGCCCTCGGCCATCTGGGTCGTCGACACCAACAAGGAGCACATCGCCGTCGGCGAGGCGCGCAAGCTGAACATCCCGGTCATCGCGATCCTGGACACCAACTGCGATCCCGATCTGGTCGACTACCCGATCCCGGGTAACGACGACGCGATCCGTTCCGCCGCTCTGCTGACCAAGGTCGTCGCCTCCGCGGTGGCCGAGGGCGTGCAGGCGCGGGCCGGTATCTCCTCCGGTGACGAGAAGCCGGAAGCCGGAGCGGGCGAGCCGCTCGCCGAGTGGGAGCAGGAGCTGCTCGCGCAGGCTGCCCCCGCCGCGTCCGAGGCCGAGGCCGAGGCTGCCGCCGAGGCCCCCGCCACCCCGGCCGACGCCTGATCGTCGCAGTGCTCGACGGCGATGGCGGCGGGGGCCTGCGTGGTTACGCAAGCTACTGCCTGCGGCCCCGTCGCCGTCATCGCGGAGCGTCTGTTCACCTTGCCGACCTCTCCTGCACAGGAGCGGTCGGCAAGGTGGTGTTACCACCCGAAACAACACACAGGAGGATCGCCACCCATGGCGACATACACCGCCGCTGACGTGAAGCGGCTGCGGGAGCTCACCGGCTCCGGGATGATGGACTGCAAGAACGCGCTGGTCGAGACCGACGGCGATTTCGACAAGGCCGTCGAGGTGCTGCGCATCAAGGGTGCCAAGGATGTTGGCAAGCGCGCCGAGCGCGCCACCGCCGAGGGTCTGGTCGCCGCCAAGGACGGCGTGCTGATCGAGATCAACTCCGAGACCGACTTCGTCGCCAAGAACGCCGAATTCCAGGGTCTGGCGGACAAGATCGTGACCGCCGCCGCGGCCGCCAAGCCCGCCGATCTGGACGCCCTCAAGGCGTTGGACCTGGGCGGTCAGACCGCCGATGACGCGCTGCAGGCGCTGGCCGCCAAGATCGGCGAGAAGCTCGAGCTGCGTCGGGTCGCGTCCTTCGACGGCCCTGTCGCCGTCTACCTGCACAAGCGTGCCACCGACCTGCCGCCCGCCGTCGGCGTGCTGGTCGAGTACCAGGGCGAGGGCGACGCCGCCGCCGAGGCCGCGCGTGCGGTCGGCATGCAGGTCGCCGCGCTCAAGGCCAAGTACCTGACCCGCGAAGATGTTCCGGCCGACGTGGTGGAGAACGAGCGCCGCATCGCCGAGCAGACCGCCAAGGAAGAAGGCAAGCCCGAGGCCGCGCTGCCGAAGATCACCGAGGGCCGCGTCAACGGCTTCTTCAAGGACGTGGTCCTGCTGGAGCAGGCGTCGGTCACCGATTCGAAGAAGACCGTCAAGGCGCTGCTGGACGAGGCCGGTGTCACCGTGACCCGCTTCGCCCGCTTCGAGGTCGGCCAGGCCTGATAACGACCGTGAAACCCCTCGTGCTCCGGCTACGGTGTACGAGGGGTTTCGGCTGTCCGGACGTTGTCCGTTCATCCGCAATTCCCGAGCCTGACCGGGCGAGTTCGTTGCGTCCGAGGGGGTCTTCTACCTACATCGAATCCGAGTAGGGCAGGATAAGGGCGCTCCGGTATTGAGCCTCCGCGTTGCCATCCGGCCCACGTGCTGTGTCGACAGACCGAAATCTATCGCCGAAGGAGACGAACACCCATGACGGACCCCGGGACCGACCGCCCAGGATATCGCCGGGTGCTCCTCAAATTGGGCGGGGAGATGTTCGGCGGCGGCAAGGTCGGGCTCGACCCCGATGTGGTGCAGACGGTCGCGGAGCAGATCGCCGAGGTCGTCTCCAGCGGTGTCCAGGTGGCCGTGGTGATCGGCGGCGGCAATTTCTTCCGTGGCGCCGAACTCGAGGAGCGCGGTATGGAACGCGCCCGCTCGGACTATATGGGCATGCTCGGCACCGTGATGAACAGCCTTGCGCTGCAAGACTTTTTACAGCAGCAGGGCATCGACACCCGGGTGCAGACCGCGATCACCATGGGCCAGGTCGCCGAGCCGTATCTGCCACTGCGCGCCAAGCGGCATCTGGAGAAGGGCCGTGTTGTCATCTTCGGTGCGGGTATGGGCATGCCCTACTTCTCCACCGACACCACCGCCGCCCAGCGCGCGCTGGAGATCGGCGCCGATGTGGTGCTGATGGCCAAGGCCGTCGACGGCGTCTTCACCGCGGATCCCAGGGTCGACGAGAGCGCCACCATGTACACCGAGATCACGCATAAAGAGGTGATCGAGCGTGACCTGAAGGTCGCCGACGCGACGGCCTTCAGCCTGTGTATGGACAACCAGATGCCCATCCTGGTGTTCAATTTGTTGACGAAGGGCAATATCGCCCGTGCGGTCGCCGGTGAGAAGATCGGCACATTGGTTCGGTCCTGACCCCGCGCCCGCGGATCATGACGATGACGACGCTGTGGAGGAAACGGTCGTGATTGAAGAAGCGCTCTTCGACGCCGAGGAGAAGATGGAGAAGGCCGTCTCGGTGGCGAAGGACGATCTCGGGTCCATCCGTACCGGTCGAGCGAATCCGGGTATGTTCCAGCGGATTGTCATCGACTACTACGGTTCGCCGACCCCGATTACGCAGGTGTCGAGCATTACCGTGCCCGAGCCGCGGATGGTGGTGATCAAGCCGTACGAGCAGTCGACGCTCGGCGCGATCGAAACCGCGATCCGCAATTCGGATCTCGGTGTCAACCCGACCAACAACGGTGACATCATTCGGATCTCGGTCCCGCAGCTCACCGAGGAGCGGCGCCGTGAACTGGCCAAGCAGGCCAAGGGCAAGGGCGAGGACGCCAAGGTCTCGATTCGAAATGTCCGCCGCAAGGCCATGGACGAACTGTCGCGGATCCAGAAGGATGGCGAGGCGGGTGAGGACGAGGTCGGGCGCGCCGAGAAGGAGCTCGACAAGACCACCGCGAAATATGTCGGCCAGGTCGATGAACTGGTCAAGCACAAGGAAGCTGAACTGCTCGAGGTCTGAGGTCCGAGGCCGGATCTTTCGGGCCCGCCCGGGCGGGGGACGAACGGAACGACGAGTTGAGCGACGGGACAATCGTGGCCGAGAACGCCGCCGCGACCGGTGCGGCCGAGGAGCCGACACCGGCCAACGGCACAGTTGATGCGACGGACGGGCGCGCGGTCAATGCCGCGATTCCCGAAGTCGCACCTCCTGAACCCGTGCGCACCGAGTCCGCGACGCCCGATGCGCGTCGGGGATCTTCGACGCCGGTGGCGGCGACCGGGCGGCCCGCGACTCCGGCGGATGTGACCGCCGTACCCTCAGGACAGACGACACCCGAACCCCCGAGCGGTGGACCTGCGGCAGCCGGAGTCGCGACACCCGGCCCTGCGACAGTTGGAGACGCGACACCAGGTCCTGCGACTGGTGGATTTGTGACACCCAGCCCTGCGACTGGTGGATATGTGACACCCGGTCCCGCGAGCGGTGGACCCGCGACATCCGGACCCGCCACCGACGGCTCCGCGACCGACGGCCCGGCGAGCGGTAGCCCCGCGACCGACGGCCCGGCGAGCGGTGGCCCCGCGACCGACGGACCCGCGACTTCAGAACCCGCAACTAGTGATCCCGCGACCCGAGGGCTCGCGAGCGGTGCGCCCTCGACCTGGGGACCGGCGACGCCGGGCTCCGAAAGCGACCGATCGGCGACCCAGGAATCTTCGACCGCCCCGATGAATCCCGCCGTCCCGCAAGCGAACTCGGAGGAACCGGCGACTCCCGCCTCCCGCGCTGGCCGCAATCTGCCCGCCGCCTTGGCGGTCGGCTTCGGCCTCGGTCTCTCGCTCATCGCGATCCTGCTGTTCGTGCCGAAGGTATTCATCGGCGTCGCGGCCGCCGGAGTCGGTGTCGCCACCTGGGAGGTCGCCAAGCGGCTGCGGGAGGCGGATGTCCTTGTCCCGAGGATCCCGCTCATCGTCGGTGGTCAGGCGGTGTTCTGGCTCGGCTGGCCGTGGGGGGCCAGCGGCGTGGCGGGTGCTTTCGCCGCGACCACGCTGATCTGTATGGTGTGGCGGCTTTTCGATCACGGCTTGCAGACCGCGCCGCGAAACTTCTTGCGCGACACCGCGATCACCATCTTCACCCTGGCCTGGATCCCGCTGCTCGCTTCGTTCGCGACGCTGCTGCTGCTCGAGCCCGACGGCAATCTGCGGGTGCTGACCTTCATGATCCTGGTGGTCTGCTCCGATGTCGGCGGTTACGTCGCGGGTGTGCTGTTCGGGCGGCATCCGATGGTGCCCGCGATCAGCCCGAAGAAGTCCTGGGAGGGCTTCTGCGGTTCGCTGGTGTTCAGCGTGATCGGCGGTCTGCTGACGGTCACCCTGCTGTTGGACGCCAATTCGATGATCGGCGTGGTGCTCGGCGTCGGCCTGGTGCTCGTCGCGACCGTGGGCGATCTGATCGAATCCCAGGTCAAGCGGGAATTGGGCATCAAGGATATGGGCACGCTGCTGCCCGGCCACGGCGGCATCATGGACCGTCTCGACTCGATGCTGCCGTCGGCTTTCGTGTCCTGGTTGGTGCTGTCCACCTTGATCTGAGGTCATCTCAGCGCCCGTGCGGAATCTGCGGATCGCCGCGAAAAATAATGCACCTATCGCTTCGCGGCTCGCCGCAGCTGAATGATGCGCACCCCGCCGACCAGCGCCATCACCAGCGCGCCCGCGATCACCGACAGCAGCACCAGGATTCCGACCGGCAGGGAGAAGTCCCAGAAGAACAGATCGACCCGCTGCTGTTCGAGATTCTGCAGGATGAAGATCAGGACCACCATCCCGATCAGCGCGGCGGCCACCAAGGCGACCCAGGTGTCGCCGGTGCGTGACTTCGCGACTGACTTGCGGCCGTTCGGCTCGACGATTTGGCGCTCGGTCGGCTGCACGGTCTGGCGCTCGATCGGCTCCTGCGTCTCGCGGCCGGTCGACGCCGGAGGTGTGACCTCCCCGGTGCGCTCCGGCTCGGGCGACTCGGCATGGCTGGTCATACTCCGATCATTGCCGATCGCTATCGTCGATGCAGGCGTTTGGGTACGGTGACCGGCATGTCGTGATCTGGCCGCAGGGCGGCCGTTCGTTCGATCGAGCGTGACCTTCGTCGCGTCGGAGGTTGTGATGGTTACCTTCGGTCAGAGCCACTAGCGGGAGATGGGACACTGGAGACACTATGACCGTCTCCCTGCCCCTCGTCTTCGATGCTCCGCGCCGTGGCATGCCGCCGCGGCACCTCGCCGACCTCGATGCCGACGGGCGCAAGGCCGCGGTCGAGGAACTCGGTTTGCCCAAGTTCCGTGCCGATCAAATCGCGCGCCAGTACTACGGCAGGTTGCAGGCCGATCCGGACCAGATGACCGACCTGCCCGCCGCGGTGCGCGAAAAGATCGGCGCGGCACTGTTCCCGCCGTTGATGTCGGTGGTCAAGCATGTCGCCTGTGACGGCGGCGAGACGCGAAAGACCCTGTGGCGCGCGGGCGATGGCACCTTGCTCGAGAGCGTGCTGATGCGCTATCCGGACCGCGCCACCCTGTGCATCTCCAGCCAGGCGGGCTGCGGGATGGCGTGCCCGTTCTGTGCCACCGGCCAGGGCGGCCTCAATCGCAATCTCTCCACCGCCGAGATCGTCGACCAGGTTCGTGCCGCGGCCGCCGCCATGCGTGATGGCGAGGTCTCCGGCGGTCCTGGCCGCCTGTCCAACATTGTCTTCATGGGCATGGGTGAGCCGCTGGCCAACTACAAGCGGGTGGTCGCCGCGGTTCGTCGCATCACCTCACCCGCGCCCGACGGCTTCGGTATTTCTCAGCGCAACGTGGTCGTTTCCACGGTCGGCTTGGCTCCGGCCATTCGTAAGCTCGCCGACGAGGACCTCTCGGTCACCCTCGCGGTATCGCTGCACACCCCCGATGACGAACTGCGCGACACTCTGGTGCCGGTGAACAACCGCTGGCCGGTCGCCGAGGTCCTCGATGCCGCCCGCTACTACGCCGACAAGAGCGGCCGTCGAGTGTCCATCGAGTACGCGCTGATCCGCGATATCAACGACCAGCCGTGGCGTGCCGATATGCTCGGCGCCAAGCTGCACAAGGCGCTCGGCTCCCGCGTGCACGTCAATGTCATCCCGCTGAACCCGACGCCGGGCAGCAAGTGGGATGCCAGCCCGAAACCCGTTGAGCAGGAATTTGTTCGGCGCGTCAACGCGCAGGGTGTTCCGTGCACGGTGCGTGATACCCGTGGTCAGGAGATCGCAGCCGCCTGCGGGCAGTTGGCCGCAGAAGGCTAGGCTGTTCCTCGCGGTCTCGAGCGGAACAGCCTAGCCTTGGAACCGGATCTTATTGGGGCGCAAGGCAATAGGATCACGCCTGTGATTGTCGGAGTTCTTTGCGTCGTTCCGTGATGAGAGTTGCCAGGTGGCGGGTGGTTTTGTCGTCGAAGCCGATTTCTGCGACCCGGTTGGTCCACGATTCCGATGCGTCGACGATCCGTGCCAGGCTGCGGTTGATGGCCCGCGTGGTGACACCGAGGCGGGTGGCCGCTTCCGCCCACCAGCGGTACGCGAGTTTTGCGTCGCGTCCGTATAGCGAAATGGCCATGGGGTCCTGCCAGCCCAGGTAAGGCTGGGTGCAGAGCAGGTCGTAGGCGGGGGTGACTTCCCAGATGCCGTCGGAATTCTGGCGGATCGACAGGTTCTTGCCGTGCAGGTCGCCGTTGCCGATGAGGTAGCTGAATGCCGCGATTTCGAGCATTTGCAGGGTGGCGAGGCGAGATGAGCCACGGCCCATGGTGACGGCGTCGGCAAGGGCTTCGATGGCTTCCTGCAAGGTGATCCGATACTTGGCGGCGGGGTATCGGCCCAGGATCTGGCAGGCATCCTCTTGGGCGAGGCGGCGAATCTCGCCATGCTCGAGTGTGCGGTCGAACCGGTTGATGAACAGTGCTGTATGACCGTTTGCGTCGGTGGCGAGCTGATGGTCAGGAACTCGGATCCCGCACGCGTCGGCCATGTCGAGAAAGAAGTTCTCGTTCTCGACCATGAGCGGGTATTCCGGCGGATTGAGTTTGAGAATGGCCGGGCCGCCCGTGGTGGAAATCGGAGTCGAAATCATTTGTGCGGAGACCTTGATCTGGACTCCGGGTAGCGCGGTGCGGTCGAGGGCGCTGCCGTCGGCGGAGGTGGCGCGAGTGAACAGTGTCGTGAAATCCGCGGTGGTGGCGTCGGTCTGGTCGAACAATGGTGGTGGGTCGGTGTGTGCTGTTCCGGCGGGCAGCACTTGGACGTCGCCAATGGTGTCGGCGCCGACTGCCAGCAGAATGCTGAAGTGGTCGTCCTCGCTGGTTCGGGCAGCCGTCGTGATTGCCGTCAGGCGCAGTCCTTCGGGCAGCAACCCGGCGAAGAACGCCGGGACCGAGCCTCCGGTCGCCCGAGCCATCCGTGCCGGTTTCGGCAAGCTGAACGCAAGCGGTGGTGTAGTCGGGTCGTCGAGGTAGGGCTCGGCATAGGTGAACACGACATCATCGCGTTCGCGGCGCAATTGTCCGGCCAGCCGACCAGCCTTGTAGACATCGGCTTCGGTGACAGTGCGAAGTTCGGTGAGGTCGCGGGGTTCGGTCACTGGTGATCGGCCTTCGCGGTGCGCAGCTCGACGACGCTGCCGGTTAAGGCGCGAGCATCCGTGTGCGGCATGCTGACCAGCGTCAGTCCGAGGGCGTCCAGGATCCGCAGGGTGATCGCGAGGGTTGGTGATGTTTGCCCGGTCTCCAGGGTGCGCACCGAGGAAATCCCGACATCGGCTAGGTCGGCAAGATCGAGTTGAGTCAGACCGAGGGTGCGCCGCCGCTCTGCGATGAAGGCTGCGAAGGATGCGAGCGGACCAGTCTCGTCCCGAGATCGCCGACGGGGTTTCCGCCGTGTCACCAGGCCCTCCTATCGTTGCCATCGCAGCGTTAACGACCACACTTGCGAGGTCGATCGAGCTAGCCACCGACGGCGGGTCATTAACAACGCTATAGCAACGATAGCACCGGTCTTATCCAGGTATATACAGTGAAGTGCATCTAATCGTTGCGATCGCAACGGTAAGGTGCGAAGGTTAGCGGCTTTCGGCGTTCCAGCCCGAGCAGAGCAGGTCGAGGGATTCGATGCGGTCCGTCGCGGTGGCGAAGACGTGCTGTTGGCGATCCGGGCGCCCTCGGTGCAATCCTT
>NZ_BDAZ01000082.1 GCF_001612725.1 Nocardia anaemiae NBRC 100462
CAGCGCGGTGGGCCCTCGCGCGGCCGACGGTCCCGGGTGGCCTCACGCAAGGCCGCCGAGCGCAAGAAGCGTCGCCGGAATCTGTGGCTGATCGGCGCGCTGTTCGTGGTGCTTTTCGCCGGTGCCGCGGTATTCGCGGGGTTGAAAGTGGTCAAGATGTTCGGCGCGCCCGAGGATTTCGCGGGTCCGGTCGGGCCGCTGGTAGTGGTGCAGGTGCATCCCGGCGACACCTCCAACCAGATCGCGGAGGAAATGCAGAAGAAGGGCATCGTCGCGAGCAGCGAGGCCTTCTTCCAAGCGGCCGTGCGGAATTCGAATATGAATTCGGTGCAGCCCGGCTACTACGCCATCCCGAGTCACAGCCCGTCCACACAGGCGGTGACGGCGCTGCTCGCCAAGAGTTCGCGGGTCGGCAATCTGGTCGTCTCCGAGGGACGGCAGCTGCACGATCAGCAGGATGTGAATACCGGTTCGCGCAAGGACGGCATCTACCGCAAGATCGCCGACGCCAGCTGCGTCGGCACCGGTACGAATCAGAAGTGCATTACCTACGACCAGCTCGATGCCGCCGGGGCGGGGGCCGATCTGACCGCACTCGGTGTGCCGAATTGGGCCGAGCAGCGGGTGCGTGACGTGCCCGACCGCAGCAGGCAGCTGGAGGGTCTGATCGCCGCGGGCACCTGGGACTTCGATCCAAGTGGTACGCCGGAGCAGATCCTGAAACAGCTGGTGAGTGCGAGTGCGCGCAGCTACGAGTCGACCGGTCTGGTGCAGTCGGGCGCGGAGACGAAGCTGAATCCGTACCAGGCCCTGATCGCCGCCTCGCTGGTGGAACGCGAAGCGCTGCCGCAGGATATGGGAAAGGTGGCACGGGTGATCGTGAACCGGCTCGCGGCCAACCAGCCGCTGCAGTTCGACTCGACGGTGAACTACGCGCTGGACCGCACCGAGGTCGCGACCACCGACGCCGACCGTGCCAAGCGCACGCCGTGGAACACCTACGCCATGCCAGGGTTGCCCGCGACCCCCATCTCCGCACCGTCGTTGAATGCGTTGCGCGCGGTGGAGAATCCGGAGGCGGGGACGTGGTTGTACTTCGTGACCGTCGACAAACAGGGGACCACCTTGTTCACCGAGAGCTACAGCGAACATCTGCGCAATATCGAAAAGGCCAGGCAGAGCGGAATTCTCGACAGTGGGAGGTGAGGCGATGCCGACAACGCGCAAGGCGGCCGTGCTCGGCAAGCCGGTCGCCCATTCGCGGTCGCCACAGCTGCATCTGGCGGCCTACCGTGCGCTCGGGCTCGACTGGACCTATGAACGGATCGAATGTTCGGCCGAGGAGTTGCCCGGGCTGGTCGATGGACTCGGGCCGGAGTGGGTCGGGCTTTCGGTGACGATGCCGGGTAAAGAAGCAGCGCTGGCGTACGCGAGCGAGCGCACGGAGCGTGCGGTGCTGGTGGGCTCGGCGAACACCTTGGTTCGGATCGGTTCGCAGGGTTGGCGCGCCGACTGCACCGACGTCGACGGGGTGCTCGGGGCATTGCGGGGTGGTGGTGTCGGCGAGTTGGCCGAGGCCGTCGTACTGGGTGCGGGCGGGACCGCGCGTCCGGCGCTGCTCGCGCTGTCCGAACTCGGTGCGAAGACGGTGACCGTGGTCGCCCGCGATGCCGCAAGGGCACGCAACGCGGTGGATCTCGCGGACCGGCTCGGCATGACCACCGCCGTGATCGGCTTCGACAAAGACGCGTTGCGCGCGGCATGCGCGGATGCGGGTGCCGTGGTCAGCACGATCCCGGCCGAGGCGGCCGCGGTCGTCGCCGAGGCGGTGGCGGCGGCCCCGGTGGTGCTCGACGCGATCTACGACCCGTGGCCGACGCCGCTGGCCGTTGCGGTCGCACGGGCGGGGCACACCGTGGTCGGTGGACTGGAGATGCTGCTGAATCAGGCCTACGGGCAGGTCGAACAGTTCACCGGCCGCCCCGCTCCGCGCGCGGAAATGGCCGCGGCGATAAATCTGTAACCGGTTCTCATTTGGATCCGGCCGACTCGAGGCTATGGTGTTGACCATGAATGGTTGGGTGTTGCGGGCCATAGGGCTCGGTGCGCTGGTCGTTTTCCTGCGTGCCGCGCTGGGATTCGCGATGGTGTACTGGCCCACCCAGGGCAGCTGGATGCGACCGCTGTGCCTGGTGGTGCTGATCGCCGCGGTCGTGTTCTGGGGTGTGCTGGATGGCCGCAAGGACCGTGAGGTCCATCCGGATCCGGAGCACGGCTCCGACCTCACCATCTTGTGGCTGAAGGCCGCGATTGCCGCGGGTCTGGGCAGTGGCGCGGTCTCGTGGCTGCTCGACTGGCTGCCCCGGTTCGATCTCGGCGATAACGGCCTGCTCTTCGAGTTGACCGCGGGGGCGTCCTTCATCGTCCTGCTGGTCTTCATCCCTGGTCTTATCGGCATCGGTATCGGCCGCATCATCGCCGATCGCCAGATCAACAAGTCCGCTGATCGGCCTACGCCGCAGGCACCGGGCGCCGCCGCGACTCCCGCGTAGCCGCGCACGAATTCGACTGGAGGCGACTCTCATCGGCCGATACGGCCGGAGGGTCGCCTTCGCTTTTTTGCGGATGGGCCGCAGTCCTGTTCGCGTCTGGGGTGGCAGGCGGGGTTCAACGGCCCGCTTCCTGGACATCTGGTAGTAGCCCGGGTCGCCCATGCAGCGGGTGGGCGGATGCCGTCGGCAGTTTGCCTGCGGCCCGCGCTCATGAAGCAAAGCGGCGCAACCGACCGAATCGGATGCGCCGCTTCGATGCTCGCGACTACAGCAGAATTGCGCCGCTGCTGGCGCTGTCCTCGCGGGCGATGGCCGAGTAGGCGGCAGCCAGCAGAGTGGGGTCGGGGCCTTCGAGGCGACCGGGTTTGGCGAGGCCGTCGAGGACAACGAAGCGCAGCACGCCCGAGCGGGTCTTCTTATCGGTCTGCATGGCGTCGAGGAGTTGTGGAAGGGCGTCGGCGTCGTAGCTGGTCGGTAGGCCGACGCTGGCCAGGACGGTGCGATGGCGATTGGCGGTGGCATCGTCGAGCCGACCGGCGAGGCGGCCGAGTTCGGCGGCGAAGACCAGACCGACCGAGACGGCCGCACCGTGCCGCCAGCGGTAGCGTTCGCGGCGCTCGATGGCGTGACCGAGGGTGTGACCGTAGTTGAGGATCTCGCGCAGGCTGGCCTCCTTGAGATCGGCGGCGACGACATCGGCCTTCACCTGGATCGCGCGACGGATCAGTTCGGGCAGCACATCGCCGGTCGGGTCGAGCGCGGCCTCCGGATCACGCTCCACCAACTCCAGGATCACCGGGTCAGCGATGAAACCGGCCTTGATGATCTCGGCCATACCCGCGACGATCTCATTGCGGGGCACTGTTTCCAGGGTCGCCAGATCCACCAGCACGGCGGCCGGTTCGTGGAAGCTGCCGACGAGATTCTTACCCGCTTCGGTATTGATACCGGTCTTACCGCCGACGGCCGCGTCGACCATGGCCAGCAGCGTGGTCGGCACATGCACGATATGCACTCCGCGCATCCACGTGGCGGCGACGAATCCGGCGAGATCGGTCGCGGCACCGCCGCCGAGGGATACCACGACATCATTGCGGGTAAGGCCGATGCGGCCGAGCACCTCCCAGCAGAAGCCCGCCACGGCCAGATCCTTGCCAGCCTCGGCATCCGGGATTTCGACGCGGTGCGCGTCGATACCCTTGTCGGCCAATGCCTTGCGCACCACTTCGGCGGTTTCGGCCAGCGGCGGCTGATGGAAGATCGCGACGGTGCGCACTCCGGTGGTCGCGCCGACGACCGACTCGACGAGCTCGCCGAGCAGGCCGCGGCCGATGATCACCGGATACGGATCGGCGGTGCGAACCTCGATGCGACTCGGCTCGATAGGCTGCTGCTCAGCCGGGCCGGTAGGCCGCTCGCTTCGCTCACTCATGTTTACTCGGCTCCGATTCTGTGCGTGCTGTTTGTTTGAGCGCTCGCGCGCGAGCGCGCCGAGCCCGGGTGCGGCGGGACCGGCTTCCGGGTGTCGCCGGGTCACCGGATCCCTCGGAACCGGCGCGACCATTGGCGATTTTGCCGGTGGGCTTCGGCCGGTCGGCTGTCGCGGAATCGGTCGTGATTCGATTGGCCGCGGTGACCTTGCCGGTGGATTTGACCCGCTCGGTCGTCGCGGATTCGGTGCCATCCGCCTGCGCGGCGGCGGCCCGGCGACGCGCGGCCGCACGGGCCCTGGCAGCGCGGCGGGCGCGGGATCTATTGCTGCCCTGTGGTTTCGGCGCTACGACACCCGATGAGGGACCGCTTGAATCGGGCTCCGATTCTTGCGGCAGTACCGATTCCATGCCCAACTTCGCCATGATCATCCGCACCACTCGGCCCGGGCTGCGACCGTCGGTGCGCACCCGCACCGTCGCGACCTCGCGGTACAGCGACCTGCGCTTGCGCATCAGCTCCCGATATTTCGCACCGGGATCCGCACCGTTGAGCAGTGGCCGCTGCGTACTCGCGCCGGTGCGCCGAAGCCCTTCGGCCACACTGATTTCCAGATATACCACGGTGCGATCGCGCAGCAGTGCCCTGGTGTCCTTGGACAGCACGGCTCCGCCACCGAGCGAGACCACACCGCGTTCGGCGAGGATGGCGCGGCGCACCACCTGCTCCTCGATCCGGCGGAATTCCGGTTCGCCGTCCTCGGTGAAGATCTCCGGGATGGTGCGTCCGGTCTCGCGCTCGATTGCGGCATCGGTGTCGTAGAGCTCGACACCGAGTTCCCTGGCGAGCTTGCGGCCGATCGTCGACTTCCCCGCCCCCGGCGGTCCGACCAGCACTACGCGCGGTGCGCGCGGATCGGACTGCACGATCATTGCGGCACGTGTGGTCGGGTGCCGATGCGCTTGACGTAGCTGGTGATGTTGTCGACGGTTTCGACCAGCGAATCGCCGCCGAACTTCTCCAGCGCGGCCTGTGCGACGACCAGCGCGACCATGGTCTCGGCGACGACACCCGCGGCGGGCACGGCACAGACATCCGAGCGCTGGTGGATGGCGACGGCTTCCTCGCCGGTGGTCATATCGACCGTTGCCAGCGCGCGCGGCACCGTCGAGATCGGCTTCATCGCGGCGCGCACGCGCAGCGGCTCGCCATTGGTCATACCGCCCTCGAGCCCACCGGCACGGTTGGTCGAGCGCAGCACACCGTCCGGCCCCGGCTTCATCTCGTCATGTGCCTGGCTGCCGCGGCGGCGCGCGGTTTCGAACCCATCGCCGACCTCGACGCCCTTGATCGCCTGAATCCCCATGAGCGCGCCCGCGAGCCGCGAATCCAACCGGTCCGCGCCGCTGATGAACGAACCCAATCCGACCGGTAGCCCGTCCACGACCACCTCGACCACACCGCCGAGGGTGTCGCCGTCCTTCTTGGCGGCCTCGATTTCGGCGATCATCGCGGCCTCGGCATCCTTGTCGAACGCACGCACCGGACTCTCATCGATCGCCGCCAGGTCGGCGGCCGTCGGCACGACGCCGGTGGTGTTGGCGGCAGTGCCGATCGAGACCACATGCGAGACGACCTCGACGCCGAAGGCCTGGCGCAGGAAGTTCCTGGCGACCGTGCCCGCCGCGACCCGCGCGGCGGTCTCGCGGGCGCTGGCCCGTTCCAACACATTGCGCGCGTCGTCGAAGTTGTACTTGAGCATGCCCGAGTAGTCGGCATGGCCGGGCCGCGGTCGGGTCAGCGGTGCATTGCGGGCCATATCGGCGAGTTCGCTCTCGTCCACCGGATCCGCGGACATGACCGTGGTCCACTTCGGCCATTCGGAGTTCGCGACCTCGATGGCCACCGGACCGCCCATGGTGCGTCCGTGCCGCACCCCGCCGATGACGGTGACCTTGTCGGCCTCGAACTTCATCCGGGCGCCGCGCCCGTACCCGAGCCGACGGCGCGCCAATTGTGCGGAGATCTCGTCGGATGTCACCTCGACACCGGCCACCATCCCCTCGAGGATGGTGACAAGAGCGGGACCATGGGATTCTCCGGCAGTTATCCAGCGCAACACGTCGTCCATCTTCCCATGTCGGCGCGGGTGCTCCGGCACGCGGCCCGCCGTGATCACCGGCACGGTCGCGTCACGGCATCGGCTGGCCGTACGCCGCCGCGAGGCTCAGCATCGTCGCGAGGCACATGGCCGGCCCGTGCGGTAGCGCATGCGGTCCGGCCCGATCGGCACCGGATCGAATCCGCCAGTGGGCCAATACGGCGAGCCCGAACGCCGCGGTCAGAATCGGTGCGACGAGTGCCGCGCGTACCCACACCTGCGCGCCGCCGAGTGCAGCGACCGCGCCGAGTCCGACGGCCAGTTTCACATCGCCAGCCCCGAGTGTGGCCGGTGCGATCAAGTGCACCAATAAATATGGCATCGCCAATAGGACCGAACCGAGCACGGCGGCTATGAATTGCGTTGTGAACAGCGCATATCCGAAGATGATCAGCGCACCGGAGGCGGTGAGCGCGTTGGGCAGTCGACGCTGTCGGATATCGAAGACGGTGAGCATCGAGCACCAAGCCGCCAGCAGGGCAAAAGTGATGGGGGACATGGCTTTCAGCCTCGTCCGCCCCGGTCGCGTATGCAGCCCCCGATTCTGGATTGGGGATAACCGACGCAGATGTGAACATCGATCGCCTCGCTCGAATACCGCTAGACCGGTGTTTTATGCGGGATCTACGGCGTGTCGGCGGTAGTTTTGAGATATGTCTGCTGATCACGTGGGCCCTGGGCCCGACTACGCGGCGCGCCGTGGCGCACTGCGCAGTCTGCTGGTGGAGAACGAGGTCGACGCGCTGTTGGTCACCGATCTGGTGAACATCAGGTACCTGACCGGCTTCACCGGGTCCAATGCCGCGGTGCTGGTGACCTCCTGGGATACGCGTAATTCCGAGGAGCGCACCGTGATCGGCACCGACGGGCGCTATCTGAGCCAGGTCGTCGAGCAGGTGCCCGACCTGCGCGCCGAAATCGCCAGGGCCACTGCCCGACGAATCGTGGAACTCGCGGGGGAGTGGCAGCTCGGCCGGGTCGGCTACGAGAGCCATATCGTCACCGTCGACCAGCATCGCGGATTCATCGAACAGAAGACCGGTTTGGAATTCGTCGCCACGCCGGGGCTGGTCGAACAGTTGCGGATGGTGAAGGACGCCTACGAGATCGAACAGTTGCGTGCCGCCTGCGCCGCGGGTGACGCCGGGCTGGCGACCCTGCTGGAACGCGGCGGCCTGCGCCCCGGTCGTACCGAACGTCAGGTCGCCAGGGATCTGGAGTGGGCGATGTTCGAACACGGCGCCGATGCGGTCGCCTTCGAGACCATCGTGGCGACGGGGCCTAACTCCGCCATCCCGCATCACCGGCCCACCGGGGCGGTCCTGGCCACCGGCGATTTCGTCAAGATCGACTTCGGTGCCGTAGTCGGCGGCTACCACTCCGATATGACCCGCACCTTCGTGCTCGGCACCGCCTCCGACTGGCACCGTGAGGTGTACGCGCTGGTCGAGGCGGCGCAGCGAGCCGGGTGCGCGGCGCTGAAGCCCGGCGCGCAGGTCACCGATGTGGATGCGGCGGCGCGTGCGGTGATCGAGGAGGCCGGGCACGGGAAGTTGTTCGTGCACGGTCTCGGACACGGTGTCGGACTGCAGATCCACGAAGCACCGGGAATCGCCAAAACCGGAACCGGTACACTTCTGTCTGGCGTGGCGGTGACCGTCGAACCAGGTGTGTACTTCCCCGGCCGCGGCGGCGTCCGGATCGAGGACACGCTCGTGGTGCGCGAGGGGGGCCCGGATCTGCTCACCAACACCAGCAAAGACCTGACCGTCGTCGAATGACGCCGGTCACCGAGACCGCATATCCAGAACTAGGAGATCCGAGAACAGTGGCGGACACCAGCGACTTCAAGAACGGCCTCGTGCTGAAGATCGACGGTCAGCTCCAGCAGATCGTGGAATTCCAGCACGTCAAGCCGGGTAAGGGCCCTGCCTTCGTGCGGACCAAGCTGAAGAACGTGCTGTCCGGCAAGGTCGTCGACAAGACCTTCAACGCGGGCGTCAAGGTGGAGACCGCCACCGTCGACCGTCGCGATATGACCTACCTGTACCACGACGGCTCGGATTACGTCTTCATGGACGGCGAGACCTTCGACCAGATCTCCATCTCCGAGGACACCATCGGCCCTGGCGCCCGTTTCCTGCTGGAGAACATGGTCGTGCAGGTCGCCACGCACGAGGGCGCGCCGCTCTACGTCGAGCTGCCGGTCACCGTCGAGCTCGAGGTGCAGCACACCGATATCGGTCTGCAGGGCGACCGCTCCACCGGTGGCACCAAGCCCGCCACCCTGGAGACCGGCGCCGAGGTGCAGGTTCCGCTGTTCATCAACACCGGTGACAAGCTGCGCATCGATTCGCGTGACGGCAGCTACCTCGGCCGCGTGAACGCCTGATCGCCCGTCCAGGCGAACAGGGATAATGACTGCTGTGGCGGAACAGCCCGGAGACAAGAAGTCCACGTTCAAGAAGCTCGGCGCGCGACACAAGGCCCGCCGCCGGGCGGTCGATCTGCTGTTCGAGGCCGAGGCTCGCGATGTGGACGCGGCCGACCTGCTCACCGAGCGGGCCGAGCTGGCCACCCAGGATCAAGCGGTCGCCCCGCTGCCCGCTTACACCCGCACCCTGGTCGAGGGCGTCGCCGACGATCTGGATCGGGTCGACGGCACCATCGAGTCCTACCTCAAGGATTGGGAGCTGTCCCGGCTGCCCGCGGTCGACCGGGCCATCCTGCGGATCGCGGTGTGGGAGTTGTTCCACGCCAACGATGTTCCGCCGGTCGTCGCGGTCGACGAGGCGGTGGAGTTGGCCAAGGAGCTGTCCACCGACGATTCGCCCGGATTCGTCAACGGTGTGCTCGGTCAGGTCGTGCTGGTTGCCCCGCAGGTGCGCGCGGCCGCCGCGGCGACCAGGGCACCGCGTCCGGAGTCGCAGGCGTGATCAACAAGTACTTGGTCATGGCTATGCGCAAGCCGTCGTTCGATCCCGCTGTCATCGAACCGCACCGACAGTTCCTGAACGAGCTGTTGCAGCGCGGGCAATTGGTGGAGAGCGGTCGGTTCACCGACGGCACCGGCGGTGCGTACGTGATTCGCGCCGAAAGTCTCGAAGCCGCAAGGGAAATCGCGTTCACCGACCCGGTGCATACCACCGGTTCCTCGGCTCTCACCGTGTACGAGTGGGAGATCGCGGTCTCCGCCTGACCCGCGAACCGAACAGCCGCACGCCTCGATTGGTGTGCGGCTGTTCGTATTTCGGTACCCGTCCGCGCTCCCGCCGGTGGGTGTACGGGCCCAGCGGGAGCGGACCGCGAGCCGACCACTGCGACGGTCTCGCGGATTCGGGTGTGCCGGATCCGCAGCGAGATACCGCATCCCGAACCGTGACACCTTCCCGATACTGGTTCCTCAACCGCACTCGAGGTCAAGCCGATGTGATCCGCACCACCTGGCTGGTCACGGGTTGTGATGGACTCACCAATCGATACGCCGTCGTAGCCGGGTGCACCTATCCTGGGGAGAAACCCTTGGGGAGGCCGAAAACGTATGGGACGGGTTCTGATCTGGCTGCGCAACAATATCGACGGTCTCGTCGCGTTGGTGCTCGCGGTGATTTTCGGCGTGATATCGCTGATCGATATCGGACTGTTCGATTCGGATCTGATCAACGCGGTCATTCTGCTGGTACTCGGCCTGCTGGCCACCACGCTGCTGCGCGATCGGCACTTGTCGGCCAAGGCAATTCGCGATACGACTTCGGTGCAATTGCTCTACGGCCCCGAGATCGGACATGCGCATACACTGGCCCGGCGCGGCACCGAACAGTGGCTTTTCAAGGGCGGCACCGGAACCTACCTGCGCGCGGTGACGCTGCGGGAGTGCGTGGAGAACGCGCGTCGCGAACAGCGTCCGCTGCGGATCCAGATCGAGGTGCTCGATCCGACCAATGAACAGCTGTGCAAGACCTACGCGCAGTTCCGCTCCTCGCTCGTGCCCGAGGCCGACCGCACCGGCGAACTGTGGACCACCGAACGCACCCGCAAGGAGTCCTTCGCGACGGTGCTGGCGGCCTGCTGGTACCGGCAGCGGTTCACCTTCCTGACCATCGATGTCGGGCTCTCGACCGTGATGACGACCTTCCGCTGGGACCTCTCGTCGAGTTGCGTCATTGTCACGCAGGACAACCCGAATACTCCGGCCCTGATGTTCGAGCGGGACAAGCCCTACTACCGGGACTTCAACCGCGAACTCGTGGCCAGTTTCAAGCAGGCCAGACAGGTGCCGCTGAGCCGGAGCGAGGAACTCCCGCTCGCCGATGAGCCGTCGGTCGATCAGACTCGTGCGCTATTCGATCTCCTCGGTCTCGCACTACCGGCTTCCTATACCGATCGCGATGTCGCCGATATCGTGCGACGCGCACTGCAGCCGAGGAATCCGTACTGAATGAACGATTACGCGCGACTACAAAAGCTGATCGGCTCCGATGCGGCGGCTCCCGCGGTGCGCGGCTGGGCGCGTGATTTCATGACCGCGGTGCTCGACGGTCGCGCCGAGGTCGGTGCGATCCGACATCCATTGGGTTTTTTGTGTTTTCCCGCGTGGCGCGATGGCGGACTCGGCGTCTGCGTGCACGTCTGGACCGATGGGCTGCGCTCGCATCCGACGACCTCGGCGATGCACGCGCACAGCTGGGATCTGCTCAGCGTCGTCTTGTACGGCGAGGTCGGTAACGAGATACTCGAAGTGGACAGTGCTGCGGACGGGGCGACCCATCGCATCTTCGAAATCCACAGTGGCGCCGACGGTGACGTGGTGCGGGCGACCGAGCGTCTGGTCCGCTATCGCACCCGATCCAGCGAACATTTCCGTGCGGGCGAGGTATACACCCTGCCACACGGGGTATTTCACCTCTCCGACGTGCGGGGTGAGGCGGCCACCGTGGTGCTCGGCGAGGTTCGCCGCGGCCGACCGGACCGATCGCTGGGCACCCTCGCCACCGAAGACCACTGGGTGCACCGGACCAGTTGCACCCGCACCGAAACCCGGCGCGCCGCGCAAACGGTGCTGGACCACCTGCAGGAACCCACCCTGCCGGAACAACTGGAGGACCGATGCGAGCAGGCGACATAGCGAACCTGATGCTGCCACTGGATGATCCGACGCTGGCCGATCCGGATCCGATCAGCCCCTTCGACCGGCTGGACACCGTTCTGCTCACCGCTGCCGAGGTTGCCAGGGAGGCGGCGATCGAGGCCGGGCGCGCGATTCGGGAGGGTCTGGCCGGATCGCTCACGGTCCGCACGAAGGACGCCAGCGGTGATCTGGTCACCGATCTGGACCTGCGTGCCGAACATATCATCGTCGGCCATATCCGCCGGGTCTTCCCGCACCATCGCATCCTCGCCGAGGAATCCGGGCTGCATGGGGTCGACGATTCCTGGTGCTGGGTCGTCGATCCGCTGGACGGCACCAATAACATCGCCATCGGCCTGCCGGTATGCACCATCGGTATCGCACTGTGCCACAACGGAGTTCCGGTACTCGGCATCGTCCACGAACCTCTGGCCGACCGCACCTGGTCCGCCGTGCGCGGTTCCGGCGCGACGGGTCCGGACGGCCCGCTCTGGCGACCGCCGCACCGTCCCAGCGAATCCGCCCCGACCCTGGCCTGGCTGCAGGGCTATCCGGTGGCCCGCACCGACACCACGGCACGTGCCCTGCGCCTGGCCCTGGAATCCGGCTCCCGTCGCCTGATCCAACTGTGGTCTCCGCTGCTGTGCTGGGTCATGTTGAGCCGCGGCGATATCGACGGATTCGTCGGTTACCGAGCGGGTTTGGTCGACTTGCCCGCAGGCACCCTGCTGGCCCGCGAATCCGGCATCCACATCACCGATTTCGACGGCGCACCGCTCGACGACCATCTCGACCTCCCGGGCGGCGAAGTGAACTTCATTGCCGCCAGTGCCGAGATGCTGCCCGAGCTGGCTTTGCTGGTGAAGGCCGCCGCCGAGGTGAGTGTGACTGGGCTGCCGGGCTGAACGGGCGGTGAGCTAACCCGTCGCCAGCAGCGTAGCCACGGCACCGGTCGTAGCGACGATGGCGAGTCCGAGTCCGGTGAGCACGAACCGCCGCATCGGCACCCGAACCCCGTGGGTCCGGCAGAACTCCAGACACAGCAGCGTCGCCAGCGACGCCCATGGCGTCACGATCGGCCCGACATTGGTGCCGATGAGCAAGGCCAGCAACTGATTTCGATTCTCCGCGGGCACCACTGCCTCACCCGCGGTGTAAGCCGGAAGATTATTGGCCACATTGGACAATCCGGCGCCCGCGCCCGCCGCCCGGTATGCCCCGACTACTCCGGAGTCGTGCCCGATCAGCGCTTGCATGACGTCGGCGAGTCCGAACCTGCTGAGTGTCGGCACCACCAGGAACAACCCGATCACGAAAACCAGCAACTGCCACGGGATCAGCGATAGTCGCAGCGAGGATCGGTCGAAGATCGCGAAGGCGATCACCGCGATGGCGGCGGCGAGGGTGGCGGCGATACCGATCCGGTCACCCACGAACGGGATCGCCAGAATGAACAGCAGACACGCGCCTGCCGTCGTGTAGAACAGTGTGCGTTCCCTGGCATCAGCCGGACGAATCGGTTCCGGCGGCGTATATCGGTCGGTTTCACGTCGACCGCGCCGCCAATACCAGACCCATAGGCACACCATGGTCGCCGTGATCGACACCAGCTGCGGCGCCCACATCCGCGCCGCGAAATCCGTGGCGCGCAAGGCAACCCGATCGGCGGCGAGCAGATTGGTGAGATTCGAGACCGGCAGCAGCAGACTCGCGGTATTGGCCAGCCAGAGCGTGGTCATCGCCAGCGGCAGCGATGGAATCCGGGCCGGTACCGCCAGCGCGAGCATGATCGGAGTCAGCAGGACGGCAGTGGTATCGAGATTGAGCAGAATCGTTGTCGCCGACGCGAAAAGCACACAGAGCAGGAACAGCGCCGGATAGTAGCCGCGCCCGAGGATGGCAAGCCGGTGTGCGATCACATCGAACACCTTGGCCTGCCGCGTCAGCTCCGCGAGAATGATCACACTGCACAGGAACAGCAGCAGCGGACCGATCCGGCGCATATTGTCCGCGGCCTCGGCGCGCGGCAGCAATCCGGTCGCCACGCACAGCAGTCCGGCCGCGAACAGCCCGAGCCGGACCCAATCCAGCGTGCTCAGCGCCCGTCTCGGCGGCGCGGACACCAGGGCACTCGACGGCGGGTTCTCCGCGGCGGAATCGACCTGTTGTTCGGACACATGCCCATCATGCAGCATATCGGCTGGGCCACTTCCGCCTTCGGTCCGCGTCGTAATGATCTTCTGCCGTTTGGCGTGGCCAGCCACCGGGGCATACTGATGCTGTGACTTCGGGCGGGCGGCGGGACTTCTTCATCAGCTATTCACCGGCCGACGAGCGATGGGCCACATGGTTGGCATGGCAGTTGGAGACCGCGGGCTACAGCACCCTCATCCAGGCCTGGGATTTCGTGCCGGGCACCAACTTCATCGATTTCATGGATCGCGGCGTGCGCGATTCGGCGGTGGTGCTGGTAGTGCTGTCGGAGAACTATCTCGGTTCCTACTACGGAACCATGGAATGGCAGGCGGCCTACCGCACCGATCCGGGCAAGCTCATGCCGGTACGCATCGCCGAATGCACGCTCGAGGGTCTGCTCGCCACCATCACCTATGTCGACCTGGTGCGGGTGTCCACCGCTGAACAGGCGCGGCGAATCGTTTTGGAGCGGGTCGGACATCTGCTCGCGGGGCGGGCGAAGCCACCTTCGGAGCCGGGGTTCCCGCACGAGGGGCCGGACCGCTTCGCCGTCGAAACCCTCACGGACACACCCGTATCCGCACTCCCGCGCCGCACACCGGTTGCGGCCCCGGCATTTCCGGGTGCCACCGATCATGACGAGCCGCGCACCAGCGTCTCGGTGCTGCATGTGGCTGGTCCGCGCTTCGGTCGTGGGCTGCTCGCGCCGGACGAGCCGAGCACCGCGGCCGAATTGCAGGCACGCATCCACGCCAATGTCACCCACCTGGTGAATCAGGGCGTGGCCAAACCGGATTTGATCGTGGTGTCCGGGGATATGACCGAATCCGGCCGTCCCCGCGAGGTCGAGGAGGCGCTGACATTTCTGAGCGGACTGCGCACGCTGCTCGGCCTCGGTCCGGAGCGGCTGATTGTGGTGCCCGGCAATCACGATGTCTCCAAACCGGCCTGCCACGCGTACTTCCTGAGCTGTGAGGCCCGCGACCGCAAACCGCAGCCGCCGTACTTTCCCAAGCTCGAGCAGTTCGCGCGGATGTTCGGCGCGCTGTACCAGGGCCTGGACCATCTCGTCTTCGATGTCGGTCAGCCGTGGACGCTGTTCCCGATTCCCGAATTGCGGATGGTGGTCGCCGGACTCAATTCCACCATGGCCGCGACCCATCTGCCCGAGGACGATTACGGCCGAATCGGCGAACCGCAGGCGTCCTGGTTCGCCGAGCGGTTGCGCCCGTTCGAGGAGAACGGGTGGTTGCGACTGGGCGTTGTCCGGCACGATCCGCTGCCCGGCGCGGGCACGCCCGCCCATGATCCGGAGCTGCTGCGCGATGCGGATACGCTGTCCCGGCTGCTCGGCGGCCGGTTGAATCTGCTGCTGCACGGTCCGGGACCCGGTGGGCCGCATCTGGATCGGCTCGACAACGCACTGCCCGTGCTGCCCGCTGCCGCACCGGGGCGCGATGAGATCATCCAGCTCACCGCCGCTGGCCTGGCGCGTTTCTCCGGACGCGGTGAGTCCACCGCACAACTCGAATTCGATTGGCTGAAGGTGACCGCGGCGCTGCCGACGGACAAGCAGCCCGAGCTCCTCGGATCGGACGAGCCCGAGCTTGCCGAACCCCCCGCCGAATCACCGGCGGTCGATCCGCACGGGCGTCTGCTCGAGCGCGTCGCCGAGGTGTGCGAGACCCGTTATCCCGGCGCGAAAGTCCGGCGGGTCGAGGTGGAGCCGCCACACCTGTTGATCACCAGGGAGGACGACGAGGTCATCGCCCAGTGGCGCGTCGGTGTGCATGTCGGTGATATGACCAGGCAGGTGGTGGAGGATTTCCTCGGCCACGATCCGGAATACGGTTCCGAACTCGTGTATCGCGGTGCGGCGCCGCCGCGTTCGCTGCGCGAGGAGGCGGCCAGCCACGGGCTGCGGGTGCGCAGCTTCACCGAATTCCAGGGCCTGCTCGATCTGGACGACTACCTCACGCACCAGGCGGCGCGGTTGCGCGCGGATCGCACCTATCCGCCGGAATTGTATGTGCCGCAGCGCTTCCGGATCCTCGAACACGGCGACCAGCAGATCCGCGATGATCTGGTCGGCGAACTGATGAAGGTGATCGCCGCCGACCACGGCCGATTCATCCTGATACTCGGTGACTTCGGGCGCGGGAAAACCTTCGCGCTGCGCGAGCTGGCCCGTCGCATCACCGAAACCATGCCCGCGCTGATTCCGATCCTGATCGACCTGCGGACCTTGGACAAAACCCATTCGGTGGACGGTCTGGTCGCCGCACATCTGGCCAATCACGGCGAGGACCGGATCGATCTGAAGGCGCTGCACTACATGCTGCGCGAGGGGCGGGTGGTGCTGCTGTTCGACGGCTTCGACGAACTCGTCACTCGGATCAGCTACGACTTCGCCGCCGACCACCTCGAAACCCTGCTGCAGGCCGCTGTCGGCAAGGCCAAGATCATCGTGGCCAGCCGCACCCAGCACTTCGAATCCCGCGCCCAGGTGCTCACCGCTCTCGGCGAACGCGTCGGACTGCTGCAGGACCGGCGCATCGTGAGCATCGAGGATTTCGCGCCCGCGCAGATCCACGCCTTCCTGACCAACCGCTACGGCGGCGACATCCGCCGCGCCGACGCCAGAATGGGCTTGATCACCGGGATCGAGGATCTGCTCGGACTGGCACAGAATCCCAGGATGCTCGGCTTCATCGCCGATCTGGACGAGCGGCGGTTACGGGCCGCGGCAGGTGCGAAACAGACGGTGGGTCCGGCCGGGCTGTACCGGGAGATCCTGGAGTCCTGGCTCACCTATGAGGCCGACCGGACCGCGGGCGTGGCCGGTGCGCTACCCGGGCTGCGCCTGCACGAATTGTGGCTCGGTGTCACGGCATTCGCCCTACGCGTCTGGGAAACCGGCGAGCCGTATCTGCGACTGTCCGAATTGACCGAGGTGGCAGCGGATCTGGCGGAGCTGACCGGATCGAGCCGGATGTCGGTGCAGCAGTCGGCGCATGCCATCGGCTCCGGCAGCCTGCTGGTGCGCACCGAGGACAACCTGTTCGGCTTCATCCATTCCTCGGTGATGGAATGGTTGGTGGCCAACCACATTGCCGAACAATTCGAAGTCGGCACCCCCGTGCCCGCCCAACTGACCCAGTCGCCGCTGTCTCAACTGTCGATCGACTTCCTCTGTGACCTCGCCGATAACCGGGCGCTGCGCACGTGGGCCGAGGGTGTGCTCGCCGACCAGGCGGCCGACGAGATGTCGCGCATCAATGCGATCCGGGTGGCGACCCGGCTGCGCACCGCACCGACCGCGGATCTGCGCGGTGCGAGTTTGGCCGGGGAGGATCTGTCCTATCGAGATCTGCGCGATGTCGATCTCACCGGAGCGGATCTCAGCGGCGCCCGGTTGGTCGGCACGAACCTCGACCGCGCCGTACTGCGCGGTGCACGATTGGTCGGCACCCGACTCGACGAGGCCAGCCTGGTCGGTGCGGATCTGGGCGAGGCCGATCTCACCCGCGCTCGCCTGGTGCACACCGATCTGACCGGATCGCGGGCCAGCGGTAGCCGCTGGTCGCGTGCGGCGCTCATCGAGGTCACCGGCACCCCCACCGGCACCGATCTGCGCGGTGCGGCCTGGGTGCCGGGGGTGGCGGCGCAGACCGAATTCGGGCCTGCCGCAATCGGAGTCCGGCACGGCTTCCATGCCAGACACGGCCGACTGCCGCAACCGGTCGCCTACAATCCGGACGGTGGCACGCTGGCCATCGGCAGCGATGACGGCGGTGTGCTCATCTGCGATGCCGAAACCGGCAGACCGCTGCGTACCTTGCAGACCCACCGTGCCCGCACCTTCGCGGTCGCGTTCACCGATACGGTGTTGGTTACCGGATCCGGCGACGGTACCGTCGGCATCTGGGATGCCGACACCGGTGAGCTGCGCCGAATCCTGTTGGGGCACAAGAACTGGCCGTGGCCGGTGGTACTGAGTCCCGATGGTGATCTGCTGGCCACCGGAGACGCCGACGGTGTACTGCGGCTGTGGACATTGCCGAGCGGCGAACTGCGACACGAATGCCGTCCGGCAGGTGGCGGCCGGGAACTCATCTACAGCTTGGATATTCGCGGACCGCTGGTCGCCGCTTCCTATCGGGATGGCACCGTGCGGCTGTGGGATATCGAAAGCGGCAGGCAGAGTGGCGAATTCAGCGGGGCATCCGGTTCGGTGTTCCGGGTGGTGTTCAATCCGACCGGTGAATTGCTCGCGGTCGGTGGCGTCGGCGGCACGCTGGCGCTGTGGGATCCATCGAGTTGCCGGAAGGTTCGCGATCTATCAGGGCATACCGGGCGGGTCTATACGGTGACCTTCCATCCCAGCCTCCCGATCATGGCGAGCGGGGATACCGATGGCGGGTTGCGGCTGTGGGATGCGGAGACCGGTGTGGAACGGCAGTCGCTCACCGAACACACCGCGGCCATCTACTGGCTCGCCTTCGATCCGGCGGGTGATCTGCTCGCCTCCGGCGACAGCGCCGGACTCGTCTGTCTGCACGAAAGCGAGACCGGCGAACTCCGACACCGGCTCACCGCCCATACCGGTTCGATCTGGCCATTCGCCTTTCGCCCGGACGGTTCGCAATTGGCCATTACCGACGACCAATTCACCACCCGGCTCTGGGATCCGGTATCCGGCGCCTGCAAGCACACGCTCACCGGCCACGGCCGCCAGGTCCGCACGGTCAGCTTCAATGCGGATGGCACCCTGCTCTCCGGCGTCGGCAACGACGGTGTGGTTCGACTGTGGGACCCGGTGACCGGGCGGTTGGTTCGCCGACTGATCGGCAGCGAAGACCGCTTGCTCACCTTCGAATCGGCGATATTCAGCAAACTCGGCCGCCATCAGCTCGGTCTGGTCGTCAACGACGGGCGGCTCAGTCTGTTCAACCTCGATGCCGACCTGTACGAGCGGCACATCAATGTCGAATCGGCACCGATCTGGGCCGCCGCCTTCGACCCGACCGGCGACTATGTGGCCACCGCCAATGACGACGACACGGTGATCATCTGGGTGCGCACCACCGGCGCGCTGCACGCCGTCTGCGCCGAACATCGCGGGCGGGTGCGCTCGATCGCATTCAGTGCCGACGGTGCGCTGATGGCCACCGGCTGCGACGACTCAGTGGTTCGGCTCTGGGATGTGCGCTCCGGACGATTCCTGCGGGCACTGCACGGACATCGCGACCGGGTGTACGCGGTCGCCTTTCACGAGGACCGCCTTGCCAGCGTGTCCTGGGATACCACCGCCCGCATCTGGGATATCGAATCGGGCGCTGTGCTGCATACGCTGACCAGGCACACCGGCAGGCTCTGGACCGCTGCGGTCGACCCGGGAACCGGCACATTGGCGACCGGGGGCGATGATCTGGTTGTTCGGTTGTGGGACATGGCATCCGGACGTCATCTGCATACCCTCGAAGGGCATAAGCGCCGAGTCTGGTCGCTGAGCTTCGACCCCTCCGGCAAGCTGCTGGCCAGCGGCGGTGATGACGGCAACATCCTGCTGTGGTCGCGGCCGGACGACGACGCGCCATCGATCCGTGCGATCCTGCTCGGTCTGCCCGAAGGATGGGCGGCGCTCGCACCGGATGGTCGATACAAATTCGAGGGCAATATCGCCGGGCAGTTCTGGCATGTCATCGGCATGTCGCGGTTCGAATCCGGCGAGCTCGATCCCTACTTGCCGGAAGTGCGGCAGTTGGCGGCCGACGCGCCCTTCTGAGCAGGTCGAAATGAGAGATTGATAGCCTTACTCTCACAGCATTGCGTCAGTAAGGAGATCGGTGATGGCCGAGGAGAGTGCGCAGTCCGAGCTGGCGGGTTTGCTCGATGGTAGGTGCACGACCGAGCAGGCGTGGAAGCTGTTCGACAGTTTGCCCGCGGCCAGGGTCGCGGAGGTGACTGTCGGCCGGTGGCGGGGCGAGGAACTCGATACCGGGCATCCGTTCGCCGGGGTGTTGGTCGCTTCGGGCTGGTACGGCAAGCAATTCGATGACCCGGAGTCGGTGCATCCATTGCTGTTTGCCGACGAACCGGGAAATATCTTCGCGGTCGATCCGCGCCGGGTACCGCTCGGTCTGGCCGGAAAGGTACCGCCCTCGGGCGTGCGGGCGGTGCGCAAGCTGCTGCCGGTGCTCGGCCCGGCAATCCGAACTCACAGGTCGGCCGCGCGTTTGCGCGATATCGAATACCGCCGTGTGGCCAGTGCCGCGATGGTTTACGACCATCTGCCGATCATCGATCACTTCCGTCGGGTGGATATCGATACGCTGCTCGGGGTGATGGATATGCGGGGAATGACCGAGCCGTACTTTTTCGTTCTGCGTCGCTGATCCGGTTATTTCGGTTTGGTTCTGGGCTCGATTTCCGGGCATACCCCTGGAGTCGGCCCAGGACAGGCCGATGCATCCGCGCCCGCGGAAGGTCCGTCCGGCGCGTGCGCACGGAGGGAGGTCGGGCAATGGAACCTACGACGTGTCTGGTGGTCGGTGGGGGACCGGCTGGCATGGTGCTCGGATTGCTGCTTGCCCGCAGCGGTATCGATGTCACTGTCCTGGAGAAACATAAGGATTTCCTGCGCGATTTCCGCGGCGACACAGTACATCCCACAACCTTGGACCTGCTCGACGAATTGGGTCTCGGCGAGGAATTCGCGAAACTGCCCGCGCGCAAACTGCGACAGATCCAGCTGCCGATCCGCGGTTCGGTGCAGACCGTGTTCACCCTGGAACACCTGCCGGGTACGCACAAATACATCGCGATGGTGCCGCAGTGGGATCTGCTGGACCTCGTGGCTGGGGCCGCCGATCGCGAGCCGAACTTCCGGCTGCGCATGAATACCGAAGCGACAGGAGTGATCCGGGAGGACGGCCGGGTCACCGGTGTCGCCTACCGGACCAGTGACGGCGAAACCGGCGAGATCCGCGCCGACCTGACCGTTGCCTGCGATGGCCGCGATTCGGTGCTGCGGGCCGAAGTCGGCCTCGGCTCACGCAGTTGGCCGACACCGATGGATGTGTGGTGGTTCCGCCTGCCACGCACCGAAATCGACCCTACCGGTTTGATCGCACTGCTCAGCGCCAATCGCGCCGCGGTCATGTTCGACCGCGGCGACTACTGGCAGGTCGCGACCCTCATCGCCAAGGGCAGCGATGCGGCAGCCCGCCGCGGTCCGGTCACCGAAATCGTGCGCAGCATGGCCGATTCCGCACCCTGGCTCAGTGACCGGCAGGATGCGCTGCGGGACTGGGACGAGGTGAAACTGCTCAACGTGAAGTTGGATCGCCTCACCAAGTGGTACACCGACGGTCTGCTCTGCATCGGCGACGCCGCCCACGCCATGTCCCCTGCCGGTGGTGTCGGGATCAACCTCGCCATCCAGGATGCCGTCGCCACCGCGAGAATCCTTGCGCCAGTCTTGGCTTCGGGCAACCTGACCACCCGCGACCTGGCCAGGATACAGCGTCGCCGCGCCCTCCCAACCGCCGTCACCCAGGGTCTACAACGCATCCTGCACGCCGCCGTGATCCGTCCCGCCCTCTCCGGCCGAATCAATATCGCCAACGCCGCAACGACTCCCTTACCGCTACGCATCCTGCGCCGGATCCCCGTCCTCCGCACCTTCCCTCCTTTTCTGATTGCTCGAGGAATACTCCCCGAACACGCGCCCGCTTTCGCTCGTCGCTGACTCAGTGGATGCACTCGGTGCAACGATGCAGTCCGCGCATCGAATGGTCCACGGGAAACAGCAACGGCCACAGTGGATTCCAATCCGGTAGGCGGCGCGGTCCTGCGGGATTCCGCCCGTTCCGCGGAATCGCTCCGCTGATGGGCGCTTTCGAGGGGAATCCGAGGGAGAATGCCTTGCGTCGTGGCGGTTTGGTGTGCGTTGCGTCAGGGACGCAGGACGATTTTGCCGATGGGGGAGCGCTGTTCGATGAGTTGGTGGGCATTGGCCGCCTCATCGAGGGAAAGTACGGAATCGACTTGGGGAGCGAGGGTTCCGGTGGCGGCTCGGTCTAGGGCGGCGGTGCCGCAGCGGGACACTTCGGCGAGCCAAGCCGGACCGGCGCAGGCGGTGAGGGTGAGGCCGTTGGGGAGTAGATCCGTGGTGGAGATCTGAGCCGGAGCTCCGGAGAGCCAGCCGTAGCTGAGGATTCGGCCGCGCACCGGTGTCATGGCCGTCAGTAGGTCGCGGGCGGTGGTGCCGCCGATGGAATCGAAGACTACGTCGAGAGTTGTGCCGTCGAGGCTTTCGCGCAGCCGGTTCGGCCAGTCCGGCGCATTGTGGTCGATGACCGTGTCCGCGCCCAATGCCAGTGCACGCGCCGACTTTTCGGGGCCGCCAGCGGTCGCGATGACGCGCGCGGCGCCGAATTCCTTGGCGAGTTGGGTAAGCGCGCTGCCGACTCCCGTCGCGGCGGCTTCGATGAGGACTGTTTCGGTGCCGGTGAGTGCCGCGGTCGCGAGCAGCGGCAGTGCCACCGACCCGTCCATCAGGACGGCGGCCGCGTCGACCGACGACAGGGCGTCCGGTATCGCGGTCGCGGCGGCCGCTGGTGCGCAGACGAATTCGGCGTAGGAGCCGAAACCCATGGTCGCCACCGCGACCCGTCGACCCAGCAGTGCCGTGTCGACCCCGTCCCCGATCTCGACGACCACTCCGGCGGCCTGAAAACCGAAGACAACCGGTGGTTCCGCAGGCATCGGGAATTCGCCCGAACGCAGTTTGGTCTCCGGGAACAGCACCGGAATAGCCTCGGCGCGGATCACGAGTTCGCCGGGGCCTGGGTGCGGCACGGTGACATCCTGGGCGACCAGGACCTCGGGTCCGCCGACGCCGGTCATTACGATTGCCTTCATTGCTGACTCCATAACTTGACTGACGGTCCAGATGATTCGAACCATATGGACCGTCGGTCAAGTTGTCAATGAAGGTGGTGGAATGACCGACAAACGCCCGAGGGAAAGGGCGGATGCCGCACGTAACCGGCAGGCGATTCTGACCGCGACCGCCGCGCTGCTCGCCGAACACGGCGCCGACGCGCTCACCATGGACCGGGTCGCGGCCGCCGCCGGGGTCGGCAAAGGCACGATCTTCCATCGCTTCGGCAATCGCGCCGGATTACTGCACGAGATGATCGCCGAGAGCACCTTCGCCGTAATGGACGCCGTCCGGAGCGGACCGCCGCCGCTGGGCCCAGGGGCACCTGCCGGTGAGCGACTGCTGGCCTTCTTCGACGCTTTCGTGCGAATGATGACCGACAACATCGAGGTGACGGTCGCCTACCTACAGGGTCCTCCGCATCCACGCGCCGCCGAAATCCACGAATTCTGGGACGCCCACATCACCGCGCTGCTGCGCGAGGCTCGGCCCGACCTGGATGCCGAGGTGGTCGGCAGGCTGCTGCTCGGCGCACTGGGCGGCGAACAGGTGCCGCGACTGGCGCGTGCGGGGCAGACCGAGCGGCTGCTTGCGGCGGTTCGTGAACTCGTCGAATCGGTGCTGCGCGCGCCCTAGTCCCTTGCGAGGATGGCGGCGAAACGTTCGTCGGCGCTGTCGAGTTGGTGCAGGATATGCCGTTTGACGTGCTCCGCGAGCGGAGTGTCCGCGCGGGTGACGAGGTCGCGGTAGATATCGGTGAGCGGGCGGTACTTGGTGGCGAGTTTGCGCATCGCCGGACCGTCGGCGTAGAGGATGCCGACGCCGTTATCGGTGAAGTCGGACAATTTGACGATGCGCGCCCACGGGGCGCGATCGAGATTGGCCGCCACGTGTTCGCGGTATTGCGCGAGCCGATCACTATCCGGATCGGGTTCCGGATTGGTGACGGCGGCGACGAGCTCCGCGACCCGGGCGCCGAATCGAGCCGAGAGTTCGGCGAGGGCGGCATCGGTCGGCGCACCCGGACGCGCGCCCGCCAGTTCGACCGGGTGATCTTCGACCGAATCGTGCAGCAGTCCGGCCGCGACGACGTCCGGGTCCCGCACCTCGTAGTGGCTGACGATCCGAATGGCAACGCGCAGTATATGACTCAGATAGGGTTCGCGGCCGTAGCGATCGTCGCGGTGCAATTCGGTAGCCAGATCCAATGCCTCGGTGAGCCGTTCGGTGTCGGACAATTCGGCTATTTCCAGCAGTAATCGTTCGCGCAGTCCGCTTTCGCCGTAGACCTCGCTGATCGTATGCAGCGGCATCACGGCCAAAACCCCCGCCCCGGGATTGCTCATATAGCCAATCTATCGGGGGCGGCCGCTCACCGCTGTGCTCTGGACCACTGTTCAACTGCGCGAAAATAATCCGTTGCCGCGCGGTGGCCGTCGTGGTCTCCTGAAAGGCACGCGAGGCAGGACTGGAGGTGAATGTGGCCACGCACAACAAACGGCCGCGCCCCGGTTCGGCCACCGACAATATGGCGAAACTGCATCGCCGCACCATGGTGCTCGACGGGCGGGTGTATACGGTGCTGAGCCTGCGGCCCGGCAGCGATTTCCGCTTCGCCACCAACCATTTCCACCAGACCTGGCATGTGCTTTCCGATTGGCGCGGTGCGCGGATGCTGGCTCGGCTGCTGTGGGGTCTGGCCTATCAGCGGCGGCCGGGCACGCTTGTCGTCATCGATCCGGCGCATCTGGATCCCAACCCGTTCGATGCCGCACCGTCGGATCCGATCGTGCTGGTGCCCGCGGACCTGACCGTCTTCACCCGGGCCGCCGCCGTCGCTTTGCGGAGGCGACTGCCGTTCCGCGAGGGATCGCAGGGCACAGTGCGCTGGCAGACGTTCGGTCTGGATGCCGCGGTGGCCGAGCTGCAGGAGTGGCGCGCGAAGGGGCCGGGGGAGCGCGACTGGAATTTCGTCGACGTGCCGACCGGCTGGGAGCGGATCGACCGCATCGGCGGCATGGTCACGATCTTCGGCGCGCGTGATCAGCTGCGATCCTGGGCAACCTCGCTCGCGACACTCGGGACCTACGCCTACTACGGCATGGACTACGAGTACCTGGACAAGGATCGCAACGGTGAGGTGCAGATCTTCCGGCAGTACCGCAGGAAGGTGAACATCGCACGGCAGGCCCGCACCGAAATGCTCGTCCGGTTCGACGGACATGCCTCGACGGAGGAGGTCCAGCGGGCCATCTGGTCGCACGGGGCGACCGTTCGCCGCCGTCGCTACCCGACACGCGAGGAACGGCTCGCCACGCCTCTGAACTGACGGCTATTGCGCCTGCGGGATCAGTGTGTTCTGCCGTGCCGCGGTCCACCACCGACCGTTCTCTTTGACCAGGACGTACAGCGCGATCATCGCGTGATCGAGATCGATCAGCTCACCCTCGGCCGTCGTCGCCCGGGCGAGTTTGTGCGCGATCGCGATATCGGGCCGCAGGAATACGATGTCGACGACCTCGTAGCGGACATACTGATCCTTCAGAAATCCCGCCAGCCCCCGCCGATTCGCCTCCAGCAGTGCGTCTTTCCCGACCATGAGCGCTCCGACCGCATTGACCACCGCGGCATTGGCTGTGAAGTCGGCGGTCATGAGTTCGGCATCGTTGGTGTTGTACGCGGTTTGCGCATTGGCGATGATCTGCTCGATCGCCGCGATGTCGTCGGTGTGATCGACCGTGGTATCCGCGACCACGGGCTGAATTGTCGTTGCGCTCATGGAGATCAGCTTCTTATCTCAACCATGGTTGAGGTCAACTGGTCGTCGCTTCCGTCTCCGCGTCAGCGCACGCCCCGCGGCCGAAATTGGATGCTGATTCGCGGACCGGTCGGCCTGCGGGTCTTCGGTACGGCATGTTCCCAGGTGCGCTGGCATGAGCCGCCCATGACCAGCAGATCCCCATGTCCGACCTGAAATCGCAGACTCGCCCCGCCGCCGCGCGGTCGCAGCAGGAGTGCACGCGGCGCGCCGATCGAAACAATGGCGACCATGGTGTCATCGGTCGCCCCGCGCCCGAAGGTATCGCCGTGCCAGGCCACGCTGTCGCGTCCGTCGCGGTAGTAGCACAATCCGGCCGTGCGGAACGGTTCACCGAGTTCCTCGCGGTAGTGCGCGGTCAGTGCCTCCCGTGCCTCGTCCAGCGCCGGATCCGGCAACTGCGCACCCTCCTCGTAGAAGCACAGCAGCCGGGGCACATCGACCACCCGGTCGTACATCGGCCGCCGCTCGGCGTGCCACGGCACCTCATCCACCAACCGTTCGAACAGCACATCCGCCCCCGACAACCATCCGGGCAGCACGTCCACCCAGGCGCCACGAGTCAACTCCGTCCGATGCACGCCATCGAGCCCTCCCACCTCGATGTCCCCGAAGCCGTCGAGCAATGATCCCTGCAGCGGTGTCGACATGCCGCCGAATCTACGCCTTATCGAACATATGTGCTAGCGAAAAACGGTCATTCAATCCTTGCCGAGAATGTTGCGCGCGATATCGACGGCAGCGGCGTAGCACTCGTCGTCGGTGAGCGGGAGGTCGCCCATCATGGCAGTGCTCCAGCTGATGGCGAGCAGGGCCTCGCGCGCGCGGAAGACGGCGAGCGGCGGGTGGTTCGGTCCGGCCATCAGGTCGGCGAGCACGCGGAATTGGTAGCGCATGCTGGAGCCGAAGTCGAGTTGGCGGAAGGCGGGCTGGTTTTCGTGCCAGAAGCGGACCATGCTGCGGCCGATGCCGTGCAGTAGCGCGCCGTAGCGAGTGAGGATTTCGTTGGCTCGTTCCGGTCCGGGCGGTGCGCTTTCGGCCCAGGTCACAATCTCATCGATGCCGCGACGCAGGTCGTCGGAGAGGCTCGCGACGATGTCTTCCTTGGTGCGGAAGTGGTAGTACAGCGCGGCCTTGGTGACACCGAGGCGGTCGGCGATCTCGCGCAGGGAGGTCTTCTCGTAGCCCCGTTCGGAGAACAATTCCATTGCGACAGTACGAATCCGCTCCCGCGTATCGCTGCGGCGTCCGTCCATGGCGTCCTTCTCTTTTGCTTGACGACCGGCTAGCGGAAGCCTAGCGTCTTCGCTGAGCCCGAATTACTAGCCGGGCGGCAAGTTATCTATTGGGGAGGCGGCAGTGACCGAAAGGCATCCGAAGGCGCCGATGGCGGGCGTCGCACTGACGGCGGTCGGCGTCGCGGTCATCCGGGCGAAGGAATCCGTGCGCACCGACCGCCTGTATGACGATCCGTTCGCGCAGCTGTTCGTCGATGCTGCCCGCCGCGCATACCGCGAGGTCGACGGCGGAATCGAGCGCTGGGCGCGGCTGGAGGAGGTCGCGGATATGTTCTTCGAAGGCCGCACGGTCGGCGTCCGGCTCGTCGACGACCGGGTCGCCGAGGCGGTCGAACAGGGGATACGCCAGATCGTGCTGATCGGGGCGGGCTTGGATACCAGGGCATTCCGCATGGCTCTACCCGCCGACGTCCGAGTGTTCGAGATCGATCTGCCGGAGCTGTTCGCATTCAAGGAACCGGTCCTGGCCGCGGCACATGCGCAACCCCGCTGCGGCCGCGCGGTGCTCGCCATCGATTTGCGCGAGGACTGGGCAAAGTTGCTCGGGGAGCACGGATTTCGGCCGGATCTGCCCACGCACTGGGTGGACGAGGGCGTTCTCGGCTATCTGACCCACGAACACGCTCTGCACGTGGTCACCACGCTGACCGAATTATCCGCTCCGGGAAGCCGTTTCGGCGTCAGCCGCTTCGCCGTCGACGAAAATGCCCGGCCCTATGCCGAACTCAAACGCCTGGTCGGTGCGGGCGTGGGCGCGGACCGTCCGCGCACCGGCCTCGGCGTCGATGCCCGAACCTGGCTGGACGAACACGGCTGGCACACCGAATTCCGTAGCTGGGACGATATGGTCGCCGCCCTCGACCGGCCCGTCGCCTTGCACGATCCGGACATCGGAGTCGTCATCGCGGTCCGCGAACCGTGAACTTTCCGGAATGCTCCCCGGAATGTCCGGAGTGCCCGAACCGCGCGTGGCCCCGCTCACAGCGGGATACGCCTGGTTAAAGCGGTGCAAACGGCGCTGCTAGGCTGCATGCCGTAAAGACATCCTTTAACGGACCGTCCGGTGAGGCGGGGAAGGAGGTCGGCATGGCCGTGCCCGAGGAACGGGCCGCCAAGTCCGGCGCTGCCGAAACGTCGCAGCGACACACCCCGGAGTGGGTGAGCGCGGGACGCGAGTTGCTGTCTCCCTCCGACGTCGGCCGGACCATCGCGCGTATCGCGCATCAGATCATCGAAAAGACCGCACTGGATGCGGGCGAGTCGGACGCACCGCGGGTGGTGCTGATCGGCATTCCCACCCGCGGCACCACCCTGGCCGCGCGACTCACCGACAAGATCGAGGAATTCTCCGGCGTCCGCCCGGCCCTCGGCTCGCTCGACATCACCCTCTATCGCGACGATCTACGCAGCCGTCCGCACCGCCCGCTCGAGCGCACCTCGGTGCCCGAGGGTGGCATCGAGGACGCACTCGTCGTCCTGGTCGACGACGTGCTCTTCTCCGGCCGCACGGTGCGCTCCGCGCTGGACGGCCTGCGCGATCTGGGCCGCCCTCGCGCCGTCCAACTCGCGGTGCTCATCGACCGCGGCCATCGCGAACTCCCGATCCGCGCGGATTTCGTCGGCAAGAACGTGCCGACCTCCCGCAGCGAGGACATCTCCGTATTGCTCACCGAACACGACGGCCGCGACGGCGTCTATTTGCACCAGGAGGAAGCGCAGTGAACCGGCTCGCCGGAGCGAGTGTCAGCGAGGTGCGGTCGTGAGACATCTGCTGACGGTGACCGATCTCGATCGCGCCATCGCCACCGAACTGCTCGACGAGGCCGAACGCTTCGAACAGGCGCTGCTCGGCCGCGAGGTGAAGAAGCTGCCGACGCTGCGCGGGCGCACCGTAATGACGGTCTTCTACGAGAACTCGACCCGTACCCGGGTGTCGTTCGAGGTCGCGGGCAAGTGGATGAGCGCCGATGTGATCAATGTCAGCGCGAGCAGCTCCTCGGTCGCCAAGGGCGAATCACTGCGCGACACCGCATTGACTCTGCACGCGGCGGGAGCCGACGCACTCATCGTCCGGCACCCGGCCTCCGGTGCGGCGCACCAGATCGCGCGCTGGATGGATAGCTGGGCGGTCGCGGAGGGACGGCAGGGCCCGGCCATCATCAATGCCGGTGACGGTACCCACCAGCATCCGACGCAGGCGCTGCTGGACGCACTGACGCTGCGTCAGCGCCTCGGCGAAATCGAGGGCAAGCGGATCGTCATCGTCGGCGATATCCTGCACAGCCGGGTCGCGCGCTCGAATGTCTTCCTGCTCAATACTCTTGGCGCCGAGGTGGTGCTGGTCGCGCCGCGCACGCTGCTGCCGGTCGGCGCGGACCTGTGGCCCGCCCGGATCTCGCCTTCGCTGGACGCCGAATTGCCCGGCGCCGATGCGGTGCTGATGCTGCGGGTGCAGCAGGAGCGGATGAACGGCGGCTTCTTCCCGTCGGCCCGCGAATATTCGGTCAACTACGGGCTTTCCGAGCGCAGGCTCGCACTACTGGACGAGAACGCGGTCGTGCTGCATCCGGGTCCGATGCTGCGCGGCATGGAAATCGCCTCGCCCGTGGCCGATTCCCCGCAGGCGGCGATCCTGCAACAGGTGACGAACGGAGTGCATATGCGGATGGCCGTGCTGTTCCGGCTGCTGGTCGGTACCCAGGAGGCTGCCGCGTGAGTCTGCTGCTCAAGGGTGTTCGGCCGTACGGCGAGGGCGAGCCGGTCGACGTACTCGTGCGCGACGGTGTCATCGCCGCGATCGGAACCGATCTCGGCATTATCGACGCCGAGGTCGTCGACGCGCAGGGCCAGATACTGCTGCCCGGCTTCGTCGATTTGCACACCCATCTGCGCGAGCCCGGTCGCGAGGACACCGAGACCATCGAAACCGGTTCCGCCGCGGCCGCACTCGGCGGTTACACCGCGGTCTTCGCCATGGCCAATACCAACCCGGTCGCCGACTCGGTGGTCGTCACCGATCACGTGTGGCGGCGCGGTCAGGAGGTCGGCCTGGTCGATGTGTATCCGGTGGGGGCGGTCACGGTCGGCCTGGAGGGGAAGCAACTCGCCGAAATGGGCACCATGGCGGCCGGTGTCGGCGCGGTACGCATGTTCTCCGACGACGGACACTGCGTCTACGATCCGCTGCTCATGCGCCGTGCACTGGAGTACTCGAACTCCCTCGGCGTCTTGATCGCCCAGCACGCCGAGGAGCCGCGCCTGACCAAAGGTGCTGTCGCACACGAAGGCCCGACCGCGGCCCGCCTCGGCCTGGCCGGTTGGCCGCGCGCCGCGGAGGAGTCGATCGTTGCCCGCGACGCACTGTTGGCCCGCGACGCGGGTGCCCGCGTGCACATCTGCCACGCATCCACCGCGGGCACCGTCGAATTGCTGAAATGGGCCAAGGCGCAGGGCATTTCGATCACCGCCGAGGTCACCCCGCACCATCTGCTGCTCGACGACTCGCGCCTGGAGACCTATGACGCGGTCAATAAGGTGAATCCGCCGCTGCGCGAGGTATCCGACGCCATCGCGCTGCGGCAGGCACTCGCCGAGGGCATCCTCGACTGCGTCGCCACCGACCATGCCCCGCATGCCGAACAGGACAAGTGCTGCGAATTCGCCGCTGCCCGCCCCGGCATGCTCGGGCTGGAGACCGCGCTGTCGATCATCGTCCAGACCATGGTCGAACCCGGCCTGCTGGACTGGCGCGGGGTCGCCCGCGTGATGAGCGAGCGTCCCGCCGAAATCGTCGGACTCGACGGCCACGGCCGCCCGATCGAGGTCGGCGAACCGGCCAACCTGACGCTGGTCGATCCGGATGCGACCTGGACGGTGCGGGCCGCCGAACTCGCCAGCATTTCGAACAACACGCCGTTCGAGGACATGACGTTCCCGGCTCGGGTGACCATGACGTTGCTGCGAGGCCGGGTAACCGCCCGTGAGGGCGCGGCGGTGGGAGGTTCGTAAATGAGAGTTCTGTTGGTGGTCGGGCTGATCGCACTGTTCGTTCTGTGCGTCTGGTCGATGTACCGAGGCTGGCAGAACCGTGCCGCGCGGCAGGCGGCACGGATCGGCGAACTACCGCATGTGCCGGGTGATCTCGGCGCCCAGGTACTGGAGCCGACCACCGGACTGTATCTAGGCAGCACCATCGCACCCAGCTGGCAGGACCGGATCACGGTGGGCGACTTGGGTTTCCGGGCCACGGCGGAACTCACGCGGTTCGAACGGGGGATCCTGCTCGAGCGCGACGGTGCGACGGTGCTCTGGATTCCGCAGGAATCCATTACCGCCGTGCGGACCGAACGCGGACATGCGGGCAAGGTGATGACGGAAGGTGGTGTGCTGGTAATTCGCTGGAAGCTGCCGACCGGAACCGAGATAGATACCGGTTTCCGAGGTGACGACAAGACGGTGTACCCGGCGTGGGCCAGGGCTATGACGGGAGACGACGAGGGATGATGCAAGAAGCAGCAGCGTTGGTGTTGGAGGACGGCCGGGTTTTCCGCGGCACGGCCTTCGGCGCCGTCGGCGAAACACTCGGTGAGGCGGTGTTCTGCACCGCGATGACCGGGTACCAGGAGACCCTCACCGACCCCAGCTACCACCGGCAGATCGTGGTGGCAACGGCACCGCAGATCGGCAACACCGGCTGGAACGACGAGGACGACGAATCCGGCAAGATCTGGGTCGCCGGATACGCGGTCCGTGACGCCGCGCGCGTCGCGTCGAACTGGCGCTCGACCGGCACCCTGCAAGACCAGCTGGATCGGCAGCAGATCGTCGGCATCGCGGGTATCGATACCCGCGCGCTGGTGCGCCACCTGCGCACCCGCGGTTCGATGAAGGCGGGCATCTTCTCCGGTTCGGCGCTCGCCGACGCCGACGAACTGCTGGCCCGAGTCAACGGTCAGCCCTCGATGCTCGGCGCGGATCTGGCCGAAGAGGTCAGCACCGACGCGGTGTACACGATCGAACCGAACGGCGACCCGCGCTTCACTGTCGTCGCGGTCGACCTCGGCATCAAGACCAACACCCCGCGCATGTTCGCCCAGCGCGGCATGCGGGTGCATGTGGTGCCCTCGACCGTCTCGCTGGACCAGATCCTGGAGCTGAAGCCGGACGGCGTCTTCCTGTCCAACGGTCCGGGCGACCCGGCCACCCAGGACGGCGCGGTCGCCATCACCCAGGGTGTGCTGGAGAAGGGGCTGCCGCTGTTCGGCATCTGCTTCGGCAACCAGATCCTCGGTCGCGCCTTCGGCCGCAAGACCTACAAGATGAAGTTCGGTCACCGCGGCATCAATATCCCGGTCGTCGAACACGAAACCGGCCGGATCTCGATCACCGCGCAGAACCACGGCTTCGCGCTGGAGGGCGAACAGGGCGAACAGTTCGACACCCCGTTCGGCAAGGCCGAGGTCAGCCACGTATGCGCCAATGACGGCACCGTCGAGGGCGTGCGCCTGGTCGACGGCCGCGCATTCTCGGTGCAGTACCACCCGGAGGCCGCCGCCGGACCCCATGACGCCGCCTATCTCTTCGACCGTTTCGCCGGTCTCATGGAAGGAGCCTGATGCCTCGCCGCGAGGATCTGAAGCACATCCTGGTGATCGGCTCCGGCCCGATCGTCATCGGCCAGGCGTGCGAATTCGACTATTCCGGCACCCAGGCGTGCCGGGTGCTGCGGGCCGAGGGCCTGCGGGTATCGCTGGTGAACTCCAACCCGGCGACCATCATGACCGATCCGGAATTCGCCGATTCCACCTATGTGGAACCGATTACCCCGGAATTCGTCGAGAAGGTCATCGAAAAGGAGCGTCCCGACGCCATTCTCGCCACGCTCGGCGGGCAGACCGCGCTGAACACCGCGGTCGCCTTGCACGAGCGCGGTGTGCTGCAGAAATACAATGTCGAGCTGATCGGCGCCGATTTCGAGGCCATCCAGCGCGGTGAGGACCGGCAGAAGTTCAAGGACATCGTCGCCAAGGTCGGCGGCGAGAGCGCGCGCTCCAGGGTTTGCCACACCATGGACGAGGTCCGCGAAACCGTTGCGGAACTCGGCTTTCCGGTGGTCGTGCGGCCGTCGTTCACCATGGGCGGGCTCGGCTCGGGCATGGCCTACAACGAGGCGGACCTGGATCGGATCGCGGGCGGCGGTCTGGCCGCCTCGCCGACGGCCAATGTGCTGATCGAGGAATCCATCCTGGGTTGGAAGGAATACGAACTCGAGCTGATGCGCGACGGCCGCGACAATGTCGTGGTGGTCTGCTCGATCGAGAATGTGGACCCGATGGGTGTGCACACCGGTGATTCGGTCACCGTCGCACCCGCCATGACCCTCACCGACCGGGAATACCAGCGGCTGCGTGACCTTGGCATCGACATCCTGCGCGAGGTCGGTGTCGATACCGGCGGTTGCAATATCCAGTTCGCGGTGAACCCGCGTGACGGCCGCCTGATCGTCATCGAGATGAACCCGCGCGTTTCGCGCTCGTCCGCATTGGCTTCCAAGGCAACGGGTTTCCCGATCGCCAAGATCGCGGCCAAGTTGGCCATCGGCTACACCCTGGACGAGATCGTCAACGACATCACCAAGGAAACCCCGGCCTGTTTCGAGCCGACCCTGGACTATGTGGTCGTCAAGGCGCCGCGCTTCGCCTTCGAGAAATTCCCCGGCGCCGACGCCACGCTGACCACCACGATGAAGTCGGTCGGCGAGGCGATGTCGCTGGGCCGCAACTTCGCGGAGGCGCTGGGCAAGGTGCTGCGCTCGCTGGAGACCAAGGCCGCGGGGTTCTGGACCCAGGACGACGGCAACTGGACCGATACCGAGGCCATCCTGGCAGACCTGCGCACTCCGACCGAGGGACGCATCTACCAGGTCGAGCGGGCGCTGCGCCTGGGCGCGAGCATCGAGGACGTCGCGGCCGCCTCCGGCATCGACCCCTGGTTCGTTGCCGAGGTGGCCGGACTGGTCGAGCTGCGCCAAGAGGTCATCGACGCGCCCGTGCTCGACGAGCCGCTGCTGCGCCGCGCCAAGCACTATGGCCTCTCCGATCGCCAGATCGCCGCGCTGCGACCGGAATTGGCTGGTGAGACCGGCGTGCGCGCACTGCGGCACCGGCTCGGTATCCGTCCGGTGTTCAAGACCGTCGACACCTGCGCTGCCGAGTTCGAGGCCAAGACCCCGTATCACTACTCGACCTACGAGCTCGACCCAGCTGCCGAGTCGGAAGTCTCGCCGCAGCGCGAACGCGACAAGGTGATCATCCTGGGTTCCGGCCCGAACCGGATCGGCCAGGGCATCGAGTTCGACTACTCGTGTGTCCATGCGGCGCAGACGCTTTCGCAGGCCGGATACGAGACCGTGATGGTCAACTGCAATCCGGAGACTGTCTCCACCGACTACGACACCGCCGACCGGCTGTACTTCGAGCCGCTGACCTTCGAGGACGTGCTCGAGGTCTACCACGCGGAGACCGAATCGGGCACCGTGGCCGGTGTGATCGTGCAGCTCGGCGGCCAGACTCCGCTGGGTCTGGCACAGCGCCTCACCGACGCCGGTGTGCCGGTGGTCGGCACCAGTGCCGCCGCCATCGACCTGGCCGAGGACCGCGGTGAGTTCGGTGATGTGCTGGTCGCCGCCGGTCTGCCCGCGCCGAAGTACGGCACCGCCACCACTTTCGCGCAGGCGAAGAAGATTGCCGCGGGCATCGGCTACCCGGTGCTGGTGCGCCCGTCCTATGTGCTGGGCGGGCGCGGTATGGAGATCGTCTACGACGAGGCCTCACTGGAGGGCTACATCTCCCGGGCCACCGAACTCAGCCCGGAACATCCGGTGCTGGTCGACCGTTTCCTGGAAGACGCCATCGAAATCGACGTGGACGCGCTCTGCGACGGTGACGAGGTCTACCTCGGCGGTGTGATGGAGCACATCGAAGAGGCGGGCATCCACTCCGGTGACTCCGCCTGCGCACTGCCGCCGATCACCCTGGGCCGCAGCGATATCGAAGCGGTGCGTCGCTCCACGATCGCGCTGGCCAAGGGCATCGGCGTCAAGGGCCTGCTCAATGTGCAGTACGCGCTCAAGGACGATGTGCTCTACGTGCTCGAGGCCAATCCGCGGGCGAGCCGGACGGTTCCGTTCGTCTCGAAGGCCACCGCGGTGCCGCTGGCCAAGGCGGCCGCGCGGATCACCATGGGCGCCACCATCGCCGAACTGCGTAAGGAGGGCATGCTGCCCGCCGAGGGCGACGGCGGCCATGTGCCGCTCGACGCACCGGTCGCGGTGAAGGAGGCGGTGCTGCCGTTCCATCGGTTCCGCAAGGCCGACGGCAGCGGCGTGGATTCGCTGCTCTCGCCGGAGATGAAGTCCACCGGTGAGGTCATGGGAATCGACGCCGATTTCGGCACCGCCTTCGCCAAGAGTCAGGCCGCGGCCTATGGTTCGCTGCCGACCGAGGGCACCGTCTTCGTCTCGATCGCCAACCGCGACAAGCGCGCCATGGTGTTCCCGGTCAAGCGCCTCAACGATCTCGGCTTCCGCATCCTGGCCACCGAGGGCACCGCGGAAATGCTGCGCCGCAACGGAATTCCGTGCGAACAGGTGCGCAAGCATTCCGAGCAGGGTCCGGCTGACCAGCCGACCATCGTGGAGCAGATCCGCGACGGCGAGGTCGACATGGTGTTCAACACCCCCTACGGCAACTCCGGGCCGCGCGTGGACGGCTACGAGATCCGCACGGCGGCGGTCGGTGTGAACATCCCGTGCATCACCACCGTGCAGGGTGCGGCCGCGGCCGTGCAGGGCATCGAGGCGAGCATCAACGGCGGCATCGGGGTGCGCTCGCTGCAGGAACTGCATTCGGTGCTGCGTGGCTGACCGAGGAGACGCAGCGATGAAGACGTTCGGTGCCCGACTGCAGCACGCCATGCGGCACTTCGGGCCACTGTGCGTCGGCATCGACCCGCATCCCGGCCTGCTCGAATCGTGGGGCCTGAGCGACGATGTCGACGGTATCGAGAAATTCGCCGAGATCTGCGTCGAGGCCTTCGACGGCCGGGTGGCGCTGATCAAACCGCAGGTCGCCTTCTTCGAGGCCTATGGTTCCGGTGGCATCGCGGTACTGGAGCGCACCATCGAGGTGCTGCGCGCCTCGGGCACCCTTGTGCTCGCCGACGCGAAACGCGGCGATATCGGCTCGACCATGGACGCCTACGCCCGCGCCTGGCTCGGCGACGGACCGCTCGGCTCGGACGCGCTGACGGTCTCGCCGTATCTCGGATTCGGTTCGCTCGCACCGGCTTTGACGCTCGCGGAGGCGAACGGCCGGGGTCTGTTCGTCCTCGCGGCGACCTCGAATCCCGAAGGCGCACAGGTTCAGCGGGCACAGACGGCGAACGGTCGCACGATCGCGCAGACGATGGTCGACGCGGCGGCGCAGTGCAATGCGGGCCAGGAATTCGGCTCGGTCGGCATCGTGCTCGGGGCCACCCTCACCGAGGCGCCGGATCTCGCCGAGCTCAACGGCCCGATCCTGATGCCGGGCGTCGGCGCCCAGGGTGGCGGGCCGGAAACCGTGCGTGAGCTGGTGCCCGAGCATTTGTTGCACGCCGCGGTGCCGAATGTTTCGCGGGAGGTGCTCGGCGCCGGTCCGTCCGTCTCGGCACTGCGTGCCAAGGTGAGCGCGCTGCAGGAGGAGTTCGCGTTCCTGCGGCGATGACGCGGTGACGATTGCGGTGGACCGGCGCTTCGGTGTCGGTCCATTTCGCATTTCCGGGCCGGAGGCCGCGTTGAGCGGGCATGACGTGTCATATCGAACAGCTGTGCGGCCCGCTGCGCCGATTTCCCTGCCATTCGGCACCCCGATGGCCATGGCGGCTTCCTGATCGATCTCGGAGCCAACTGGACCGGCACAGCGTGCCGTGCGTACTTGTCGCGCTGCGGTCGATGCGAATGGCCGGAGCCCGAAATCGGTTATTTCCCACCTCCGACACGCGCAAGAACAACGCGACACGCGGGAAAATCCTAGAAAATTCCAGGTCGGACAGGTGACCGGTTGCTGGTCCGATGCGGGATGTCGCCGCAACCATCTCGCTAACCCGCTTTCGGTCGGAAAAAGCCCTGCTAGCGGGGCATTTCGAGATTTCGGCGGTAGGATCACCGCAGCGATCGACGCGCTGCGCGCATCCCGCCGGGCCCACCCCTACGACATCGGCGAATCATGCGCTGACCTGGGGGGTGGGTTCGCAATCGAGCAACGTCGTGGGTACGGTCGCTGAGACTGCTGGGTTACCGGCAGGAGTTGATGCAATGAACGATGAGACGGAGGAACCGTGGCCCTTCCCCAGCTGACTGACGAGCAGCGCGCCGCTGCTTTGGAGAAGGCGGCTGCCGCTCGCCGTGCTCGGGCGGAGCTCAAGGAGCGCCTGAAGCGTGGCGGCACCGACCTGAAGCAGGTCCTCACCGACGCCGAAACCGACGAGATCCTCGGCAAGATGAAGGTGTCGGCGCTGCTGGAGGCCCTGCCCAAGGTGGGCAAGGTCAAGGCGGCGGAGATCATGAGCGAGCTGGAGATCGCCCCCACCCGGCGTTTGCGCGGACTGGGTGATCGGCAGCGCAAGGCGCTGCTCGCCCGATTCGACTTCGCCTGACCACCAAGGTGGTCGAACACACGCGGAAGGGTCGACTGGTAGTACTGGTCGGCCCCTCGGCCGTGGGCAAGTCGACCGTGGTCCGTTGCGTCCGCGAGAGACTTCCCCAACTGGTCTTCAGCGTGTCGGCGACAACCCGGGCCCCCCGGCCCGGGGAGGTCGACGGCCGCGACTACCGGTTCGTGTCCCGGGAGGAGTTCGACGCCATGATCGCGGCGGGTGAACTCCTCGAGTGGGCTGATATCCACGGGGGACTGCAGCGCTCGGGCACTCCGGCCGCACCGGTGCGTGCCGCACTCGCGGCCGGGCTGCCGGTGCTCGTCGAGGTGGACCTCGAGGGCGCGCGGTCGGTGCGCAAGGCCATGCCGGAGGCGCTGCTGGTATTTCTCGCCCCGCCGAGCTGGGAGGAACTGGTTTCCCGGCTGACCGCGCGAGGCACCGAATCACCCGAGGTGATCGCCCGCAGGTTGGAGACCGCCAGGACGGAATTGGCGGCCTGTGACGAGTTCGACATCGTCATAGTGAACGACGAGGTGACCAGCGCCTGTGAGCACTTGGTATCGTTGTTCGCTAGCACAAATTCGAGTTCGTGACTCGCACTCTCGGAAAATCCCCCAGCCCGAAGAACCGATCCCCGCAGGAGCCCTCTCAGTGAGCAGTACGGACATCAAGCCCGCGCCCGCATACGACACTCCGGTCGGCCTCACCAACCCGCCGATCGACGAGTTGCTCGAGCGCACCTCGTCCAAGTACGCGCTGGTGATCTACGCGGCCAAGCGGGCCCGTCAGATCAACGACTACTACAACCAGCTCGGCGACGGCATTCTCGAATACGTCGGCCCGCTCGTCGAGCCCGGCCTGCAGGAAAAGCCGCTGTCGGTCGCGATGCGTGAGATCCACTCCGACCTGCTCGAGCACTCCGAAGGCGAGTAACAACCACATCTAGGCCGGAGGCGTAGTGACCACACGGATCGTCGTCGGCGTCGGCGGAGGGATCGCCGCCTATAAGGCCTGTTCGATCGTGCGCCGGTTCACCGAGACCGGGCATCAGGTACGGGTGATCCCCACCGAGTCGGCGCTGCAGTTCGTCGGCAAGGCAACCTTCGAGGCGCTGTCCGGGAACCCGGTGCACACCGATGTGTTCACCGATGTGCCCGAGGTGCCGCATGTGCGGTTGGGCCAGGAGGCGGACCTCGTGGTCATCGCCCCGGCGACCGCCGATCTGATGGCGCGCGCCGCACAGGGCCGCGCCGACGATCTACTCACCGCCACGTTGTTGACGGCCCGATGTCCGGTGTTGTTCGCGCCCGCTATGCATACCGAGATGTGGGAGCATCCGGCCACCGTCGCCAATGTCGCGACGCTGCGCGCGCACGGTGCGATCGTCATGGAACCCGCGTCGGGCCGCTTGACCGGCACCGACACCGGTCCCGGCCGGTTGCCCGAGCCCGAGGAGATCTTCGGGCTGGCGACGCTACTGCTGGAACGCGCCGATGCCATCCCGCGTGATCTGGTCGGCCGCCGCGTGGTGATCACCGCGGGCGGCACCAGGGAACCGCTGGATCCGGTGCGGTTCCTCGGCAATCGCAGCTCCGGCAAGCAGGGCTACGCATTGGCCAGAGTCGCCGCGCAACGCGGCGCCCACGTCACGTTGATCGCGGGCAATACGATCGAGATGGCCGCACCCGCCGCCGTCGACCTCGTGCACATCACCACCGCCGAACAGCTCAAGACCGCCGTCGAGAAGCATGCGGTCGGTGCCGACGCGGTGATCATGGCCGCGGCGGTCGCCGACTTCCGGCCGACCACCGTGGCCGCGGCCAAGATCAAGAAGGGCGCACACGAGCCCGACGTGATCCCGTTGACCAAAACCGACGATATTCTCGCCGGACTGGTCCAGTCGCGGCGCGATGGTCAGCTACCGGGAACCGCGATCGTCGGCTTCGCCGCCGAAACCGGTGACGAACACGGCGATGTGCTCACGCACGCGCGGGCCAAACTGGCGCGCAAGGGCTGTGATCTGCTGGTCGTCAATGCGGTCGGCGAGGGCAAGGCGTTCGAGGTCGACACCAACGACGGCTGGCTACTCGGTGCCGACGGCACCGAACAGGCGCTCGACCATGGATCGAAGGCATTGCTCGCGAGCCGGGTGCTGGACGCGCTCGGTCCGCTGCTGCACTGAGACCCGTTGCGGCGCTTGGTTTGCTGGGCACCGAGGGTGTCCGGTGGATACGCCGCCGAGTGATGGTTAGGCTGTTGTCGACCGCAACCCGGACTGGTCGATGTGTTGGAGGCTGGAGCCCCGGCCCGATATGTCGACGGATTTCAATAGTCTGAGACAGTTGCCTGTCGTCAACCCCGTCGCGTCGGTGGTTTGGAATAGTCTGAATGAAGGGTTGTGCGGTGGCCGCATCGCGTTACCGTCGCAATCCGATACGAGTAACCCGTTGAGGGAGAGGGAAGAACTGTGCCCACGTCCGGCAGCCGCCTTTTCACCAGTGAGTCCGTGACCGAAGGTCATCCGGACAAAATCTGTGACGCCATCAGCGATTCCATCCTCGACGCACTGCTCGCGGCCGATCCGCGCAGCCGGGTCGCGGTGGAAACTCTCGTTACCACTGGCCAAGTCCACGTCGCGGGTGAGGTCACCACATCGGCTTATGCGGATATTCCGAAAATCGTCCGTGAAAAGGTTCTGGAAATCGGATACGACTCGTCGGCAAAGGGTTTCGACGGTAATTCCTGCGGTGTGAATATCGCGATCGGTGCACAGTCGCCGGATATCGCCCAGGGCGTCGACACCTCGCACGAGGCGCGCACCGCCGGATCGGATGACGAGATCGAGCGGCAGGGCGCCGGTGACCAGGGCCTGATGTTCGGCTACGCCAACACCGATACTCCCGAGCTGATGCCGCTGCCGATCGCGCTCGCGCACCGGCTTTCGCGTCGGCTGACCGAGGTCCGCAAGTCCGGCGTGCTGCCGTACCTGCGTCCCGACGGTAAGACCCAGGTCACCATCGAATACGACGGCGACCGTCCGGTCCGGCTGGATACGGTCGTGATCTCCACCCAGCACGCCGCCGATATCGACCTGGACAACTTGCTGGCACCCGATATCCGCGAGAAGGTCGTCGATGTGGTGCTCGCAGATCTGGATCTGCCCGCGCCGCTGGATGTTTCCGATATTCGCCTGCTGGTGAACCCCACCGGCAAGTTCGTCCTCGGTGGCCCGATGGGCGATGCCGGCCTGACCGGCCGCAAGATCATCGTCGACACCTACGGCGGCATGGCGCGCCACGGTGGCGGTGCGTTCTCCGGTAAGGATCCGTCGAAGGTGGACCGCTCGGCCGCCTACGCCATGCGCTGGGTCGCCAAGAATGTGGTCGCGGCCGGACTTGCCGACCGGGTCGAGGTCCAGGTCGCCTATGCCATCGGCAAGGCCGCACCGGTCGGCCTGTTCGTCGAAACCTTCGGCACCGAGAAGGCCGATCCGGCGCGCATCGCCACGGCCATCACCGAGGTCTTCGATCTGCGCCCCGGCGCGATCATCCGCGACCTCGACCTGCTGCGCCCCATCTACGCGCCGACCGCCGCGTACGGCCACTTCGGCCGCACCGACGTCGACCTGCCCTGGGAGCACACCGAC
>NZ_BDAZ01000083.1 GCF_001612725.1 Nocardia anaemiae NBRC 100462
CCGCCGGGTGGTCGGATCGATATCGAAGTTGATCAGCGTGCCGTAGCAGTCGAAGGAGACATACTTCGGCCGGAAGTTGGTTGGAGCCACGATCATCCGTTTCATTGAAGCGCCAGGAGAGGGCCTCGGTCGTCGTCAGCCGTCTGCTATCCATTGCGACCGAGGTGCCAGCTTTTTGATTCACCATGAATGTAAATTCCACACTGTCAACTGTCAACACTTAGAGGCACGCCGGCTGCCACTACCAGGTCGGCCTCGAACCTGTCGGTGAACGGTGACTGAAACATCCTCGGCGACAGAATCGGCAGTGGCACCGAAACGTGCGCCGACAAGACCCCCGCACTCGATGTCCCCCCTTCGTCACCGGCAACGAAGCCGGCATAAACCTGCCCGGAAGTCCCCTACACTCACCGGCGTGGTCGTCACCAAACGTGCGAAGCGACCCGACTGGCGAGCGACCCGAGATAGACAGGTTCGGCTGACTGGCGCGGTAGCGGGCCGCATCGAGCTGCCGGCGGCCGAACAAACCGCCGGCGTGGAACGCCACCGCCGTCCGCGGCTTTGCGCCCTGCGTGTCAGGCTGAGTTGAGTCCACCGGTTCACAGCCAATCGGCCTGACGCGGGGCGAGAGACGGATCTACATTTCATGACCAGTACGAGGGCCTCCAGGGTCGCCGACGACAATGGGCGGATGGGTTCACAGGGTCCGCGTGGTGAGGAGCCGAAGCGGCGGCGCGCGTTCAGCGCCGCGGACAAGCTCGCGCATCTGGAGGCATATGAGCGCGCGGTCGAGCACGGCGAGGGCGGCGGGTATCTGCGCCAAGAGGGCTTGTATTCGTCGTTGATCAGCGAGTGGCGCAAGCAGCGCGACGCGGGGCTGCTGGCCGGGAAGAAACCGGGTGAGAAGATCGGGAAACCCACCACCGAGCAGGCCGAGATCGCGCGGCTGCGCCGGGAGAACGAGCGGTTGAACAAGCGCCTGTCGACCACCGAAACCGCCCTGGACATCATGGGAAAAGCACACGCGCTCTTGCAAACTCTGTCCGAGAGCGCGGATTCCGACGAGCAGCGCAAGAAACGCTGACAGCAGCGTATGCCGCGCTGACGGCCGGTGGTGTGGCGACGAGGGTGGCCGCGGTGTTGACCGGGCTGGTGCGTTCCACCGCGATGCGCCGCCGTCGGGCCACGACGGCACCCACACCGCCCGTGTCGTCGGCGCGGGCGAGTGATCCGGTCAACAAGCTGACTGCGCTGGAGCGGCGCCGAATCCTGGAGGTCTGCAACAGTTCTCGTTTCGTCGACCTGGCGCCGTTGCAGATCTATGCCCAACTGCTCGACGAGGGCACCTACCTGTGTTCGGTGTCCACGATGTATCGAGTATTGCGGGAGAACAAGCAGGTCAGCGAGCGTCGCCGCCTGGCGCGGCATCCGGCGAAGGTGTGTCCGGAACTGGTCGCGTCCGCGCCCCGGCAGGTGTACTCGTGGGACATCACCAAACTCGCCGGCCCGGTGAAAGGCCAGTATTTCGACGCCTACGTGATGATCGACATCTACTCCCGCTACATCGTCGGCGTTCACGTCCATACTCACGAATCCGGTGTACTGGCAACGGAATTGATGAAAGAGATCTTCGGTGTCCACGGCATCCCGCAGGTCGTGCACGCCGATCGAGGCACGTCGATGACGTCCAAGACCGTCGCCACGCTGCTGGCCGATCTCGAGGTCACCCGGTCGCATTCGCGGCCACGAGTGTCCAATGACAACCCTTTTTCCGAGGCGCTGTTCAAGACTCTGAAATACGGTCCGGAGTTCCCTGAACGCTTCGGATCACTCACCGAGGCAAGACAATTCATGGATTCCTTTGCCCACTGGTACAACCACGAACATCGCCACACCGGCATCGGCCTGCATACCCCTGCCGATGTCCACTACGGGCTCGCAGCAGACAGGGCAGCCGACCGGCGAGCGGTGCTCGCCGCGGCTCGCGCGCGGCATCCTCATCGCTTCGCCGCCACGACACCACCGAAGATTCTCGCGCTACCCGACACCGTCTGGATCAACCGACCTGCACAGGAGACCGATACGACAGCCGCATAACACACCCAATGGTCTCATTCGGCTTGAAAAATTCCGGCGCCGCGGCGCGGCGTGACCGACCAGATCAGCCCCCACAGCGGGAAATCCACTTCCACAATGAGCTGGCCTAAAAGCACACTTGCGGGTCTTGCCGTTTCCAAGGTTGCCCGCTGGGGACGCGAGCCTGTGGTCGGAGGCAGGCACACGCCAACGCTGTAGCACAATCACGCGCCTACGTGTTCGAATGCCACGCCACACCACCCTCACCTGGGTCGAACGCACCTTCGGCTACGCCACCGCCCGCACCTACGCAGGCCACCACACCCGAAAAACCCACGGCACCACCGCCACCTACGTCAAAGCCAACCTCCACGAAATCGCCGCAGCACTATCCGCACTCACCCGAGAACCCCACCCACTACTCACCGCTGAACCCACCCCATCACCCTCTAACCACCACCGTGCCGGTCGCCAACCACACGCGACCGGCACCACAACTCACCACATGACTCCGCCCATGCCACAACCCATTTGAAGCAGCCAATAGACCAAATCCGAACCAATCGGCAGAACGTCATAACGCCCCCCACTCAGCTATTTCCGCAACAGTACCGAAAACTGTTACAACTCAACAGGATACGGACATCGCAACATTTTCGTCGACTCTATGCTATGCTCCAGCGAACCGAAATAGCCTCCACTTGAACACCAATCAGCGTCATTGATGACGCAGATCTGTGATCAAGTCCTTCCTCGCACACGCAGGCCATCCCGGATCGCCAGAGGTCCAGCACCGACCTGCGCCGGAACTGGCAGATTTGCCAGATCGGCGCCAGCCACGGCGAGCGCATCGAATGCGGTGGGAATCTCCAATATCCAGCATCGACTCAGGATCGGCATCGCAGCGATACCCCATGAATGGTCGCGCGTCGACCTACGCGGCTTATCGGCGAGTTCGAGGGTGACCCGCGTCAGCCCTGGGGTGGGTTCTTTGCCGATGTCGGCTGCGGGATCGTTGGTGCTACGCCGACAACGGCGCCTGAACCCAAGGACGACATCATGGTGATCAACCGAATCCGCCTCCGCACCTTCGCAGTTGCCTGTGCTGCGACACTTGTGGCAGTCGGAACTGCTGTGGGCGGCGGTGCTACCGCGACGGCCGACACCGGCACTGCCGAAGCCACGTTCTTCGACGAGATCAGCCTCAACAACGCCACCCTGCCCGGAAAATCGGCAGCCGAGATGATCAGCGCGGGCTACGCCACCTGTGACCACCTGCGCGCAGGTGTGTCGGTTCTCGACGAGATATCCGCGGTCGAGCGGAAGTACCAGTTCGGTCAGGGCACGCTGTTCGTCAGTGCGGCGACGACGAACTTGTGCCCGAACTTCGCGTCGTGAATCGGACGTCGCGTCCTCGGTTCGCCATAACCACGATGAGTGGACAAATGATGACAGCGGCTCGGTCCTCGTTCGGCTGGCCACCGACCGCGCAGCCACCGCGGCATCGAAAATCCCTACGGTCTGGTGCCTTTGGCGAACCATGGAGTGCGCGGATGAACGACCTGTCCCGGGTACGGTCGCCGCGGCGTCACCAAGTACCGCCGCTGCCGAGGTCCATGGGGACAAGCTCTGGACGCGGCCGAGCGGGCCGAGTTGCTGCGGCTGCGGAGGGAAATCACCGAGTTGGAGAAGGACAACTCCTTCTTGGTAAAAGGTGTGCCACGAACACGGGAGGCCTGTCGAGTTGACCGATCGACCACCCGCAGGTCGATGACCTGCGGGTGGTCGGGAGCAAGCGATTCAGCTCGCCGGCTCATTCAGTTTCGAGTTCCTATAACCGAAGCCCCAGTACAGCGCAAGGCCGAGCAACAGCCAGATGACGAACCGCACCCAAGTGATCATGTCGAGGTGGCTGATCAGCCAGATCGAGAAACCGATGCCGATCAGCGGCACCACCGGAACCCAGGGGGTCCGGAAGGCCCGGTCAGCGTCCGGGCGGGTCTTGCGGAGCCGGATCACGCCCACCGCGACGACGATGAACGCCATCAGGATTCCGACATTGGTGAGTTCCGCGGCTTCGCGGATGGGCAGCAGGCCCGCGATCAGCGCAGAGACGATGCCGACCGGCCAGATCACCCGGGTGGGCACCTTGCGGCGTTCGCTGCTCTTCCCGAAATAGGACGGCAGCAGACCGTCGCGGCTCATCGCGAAGCCGACGCGAGTGACCGCAAGCATATTCGCGAAGGCGGAAGTGGTGACGCCGACGACGGCGCCGACCGCGATGACAAGGCCGAGGATACCCATGCCCACCGTGTCGAACGCGCTGGAAAAAGGCGAGGAGACATTGATATCGGTGTGGTTGACCATGCCGACGATAATGAGGCAGACCAGCAGGTAGACAACCGAGGCGATACCAAGGCTGATGAGGATCGCCTTCGGCATCAACTTCTTCCCGTCCTTGGATTCCTCGGCGGCCGCGCTCATCGCGTCATAGCCGTACACCGCGAAAAAGGCCAGTGCCGCACCGGAAACCGCGCTGCCGACGCCGAACGGGAAGAACGGCGTGTAGTTGCCCGCCTTGATATGGAAAGCGCCCGCGACGATGACCACCGCGACGATGACCATCTTCAGTGCGACGAGTCCGGTTTGCACGCGTGCGGATTCGCGGGTGCCGCGGGAAAGGAGAAATGCGAGCAGCAGGCAGAGCAGCACCGCGAACAGATCGACCTTGTGGCCGTCGCCGGTGCCCGGCGCGCCGAGTGCCCAGGTGGGCAGGTCGAATCCGATGTAGTGGGTGATGTAGTTCAGATACCCGGATACCGCGATCGCGACGACGGAGACGATGGCCGTGTATTCGAGCAGCAGATCCCACCCGATCATGAAGCCGATGATCTCGCCGAGCGCGACATAGGAATAGGTATAGGCCGATCCGGCTTTCGGGACCATGCCCGCGAATTCGGCATAGCACAGGCCCGCCGCACCGGAGGCGACGATGGCGATCGCGAACGAAATCAATACCGCCGGACCCGAAACCTCATTGGCCACGACGCCCGCGAGCGAGAACACGCCCGCACCCACCAGCCCGCCTAGGCTCAGCGCCACCAATTGCCATAGCCCCATGCTTTTCTTGAAATCGCCGGTGTCGGCGACGGTCACGGGCATTCGCCGCATGACCCCACTTCTGGTCATGGGGGGACGCGGGCTCCTGGTTACGACAGACATTGTCGTGGCCTTTCAGGTGGTGATCAGTAAAACAGGGTGGTGGTCGATGGGGTGTGCACGAAATCGCTTGCGCTAAAAGACGAACCCCTCGGGGAACGGGTCCGACGGATCGAGCAGGTAGTTCGCCGTACCGGTCAGCCAGGCGCGGCCGGTGATCGCGGGCACGATCGCGGGACAGCCTCCGATCGTGGTGGTTTCGACCGCGCGCGCAGAGAAGGTAGTGCCGATGAACGAATCGTTGTGCAGCACTTGATCACCGGAGAGCAGCCCGCGGGCATGCTGGCGAGCAAGCAGTGCGGAGGTGCCGGTGCCACAGGGTGAACGGTCGAACCAGCCGGGGTAGATGGTCATCGCGTTACGGGTGTGCGCGGGCTCGGAAGCCGGGTCGAGGAACAGCACATGTTTGCAGCCGGAGATCCGCTCGTCGTCGAGGTGTACCGGACGGCGGAACTCGTTGATGGCCTGCATGATTCGGAGTCCGGCGTCGAGGATCCGATCCTTGTGCGAACGGTCGAACGCCAGACCGAGCGTGGCGAGATCGACGATGGAGTAGAAGTTTCCGCCGTAGGCCATGTCGTAGCGGACGGTGCCGAGACCAGGCACGTCGACCTCGTTGTCCAGGCTGTCGCAATACGAGGGCACATTGAGGAGGGTGACCGAATCCACGTGCCCCGAAGTGACAGCCACTGTTGCCACCACGCGCCCGGCCGGGGTATCCAGCCGAATCTCGGTCACTGGTTCGGTGACCGGGACCATGCCCGCCTCGACCAACGCGGTCGCGACACCGATAGTGCCGTGCCCACACATCGGCAGCAGTCCACTGACTTCGATGAACAGTACGCCGTAGTGCCCGTCCTCAGTGGTGGCCGGTTGCAGAATCGCCCCACTCATCGACGCATGTCCACGCGGCTCGTTCACCAGCAGCTTGCGCAGCCCATCGAGATGCTCGATGAAATACATTCGGCGCTGCGCCATCGTGTCACCCGGAATCGTGCCGACCCCGCCCGTGACCACACGGGTGGGCATGCCCTCGGTGTGGGTATCGATCGCGGTGATGATCTTGCTACTGAGCATCAGGACTGTCCTTCACTATCGAGATCGGCAAGTTCGCGCAGGCGCACCGGTGCGGCCAGTGGACGCCAAGCGGGGGTGGCTGCCGCAAGACCAGGGGCGGAGACAGTGTCCGGGCATGCCCGCGCCCGCAGTGCCTCGATGTTTGCCGCGCATATCCGGCCCTGGCACGGCCCGAGTCCGGCGCGAGTGGCGAGCTTGGCGGGGCGGTAGCCGTCGCCCGCGGCGCGGTCCCAAGCGGCGGTCAGTTCACCGCAGGTGGTGCCCTCGCATCGACAGATGACGGTGTCCGGGTGCGACCACGTCAGTACACCGGGGCCGATGGGATGCGCGGCTGCCAGCCGTGCCACGAATTGCTCGGCCGTACGGTGCCGGGCACGAAGCGCCCGGTCCGAGTCGGGATCCACCCCGGCTGCGGCAAGCCCCGCGACGGCTCCTTCGATCACAGCGACCTGCGCGCCACCGATACCGGTGATTTCTCCTGCTGCCCAGACAGATTCGGCGGTAGTCCGCTGCGAACTGTCGACCCGGGCGAAGCCGTCGGCGGTCAGCTGCGCTCCAGCGGCGAGCGCGAGTTCGTGCTGCGGGGTGAAGCCATGCGACACCGCAACCGCATCCACGGACACAGTGCTATGACTGCCGGGTATCGGCGTCCAATTCTCGTCGAGGCGGGCGACGGTAGCCTCCTCCACCCGACCTTCACCTGCCACCGCGACGACTGCACGCGAGGTGTGCAACGGAATTCGATGTCGCACACCGGAACTGATGTACTCCACCAGCTCTGCGGCCTTCCCGAAGCTGTGCCGCAGCTCCCATGGCCTGGCAACCCAATGCCGAACGATTCGGCGGCCCGGATTGGCCTCCAACACCGCACGAACATCAGCGCCGCCCTCGGCAAGGGAGTGCGCGACGGGCAGCAGGAACGGACCGGTGCCCGACAGCAGTACGGACTGCCCGACCAGAACTCGCTGCGTCTTCGCGAGAGTCTGTGCGGCACCAGCGGTATAAACGCCGGGCAGATCCCAGCCGGGAAACGGACACACCCGGTCATAAGCGCCGGTCGCGAGCACCAGTGCATCACCCTGAACGATCCGATGCAGCCGCTGATCACCTTCGACGCCGACCAGCAATCGCACAGCGGGACAGCCGCCTTCGATGTGCCGCTCGATCTGATATACCGCCGCCCACGGCAAATATTCGCAGCGCGAATGCGCCATCAACCAACGCGCACGCCGGTCGGACGCGTCATAACCGTGCCCGATGGCAAGGGGTCGACGAACCCCATAGGCAGCCGGGATACGCCGGTTGTACTGCCCACCGAGCGCCTCGTTCGAATCGATCAACGTCACCGTCGCCCCATGACGCAGCGCAGCTTCCGCCGCAGCGGTACCGGCCGGACCCCCTCCGATCACCACCACGTGCCTACTCATCGATCCACCTCCGCCAGCCCGGTCACCCGGACCCGAGTGGCGATCATGTCGCCATCACGCACGGAAGCCACGTCGATACCCGTGGGGCAGCCCCCAGCAGCCAGCGGATAACCGCTCATCGCTCCCCCTCGATCACGCGGGTCTGAGTGATCACGGTGTCGCCATCACGGGCAGGTCGACGGCACAGTCGGATATCGGGGACCCCGTTGACGGTGGCGACACAGTCGAAGCAGATGCCGATTCCACAGAACACGCCGCGACGGCCGCCATTCGGCGCGGTCCGCCAGTGCGAACGGTCGTCGGCCAACAGGACGGAGGCGAGCGTCTGGCCGTATACGCCCTGCACTTCGACACCGTCTACAACGACCGCCAATGGCCGATCCGCACGGCCGATCGAGTCCCCATTCGGGGGAATCATGCTGGGGCTCATAGGATTACGTGCTCCATCTGCGGGGCGGTACGGGAAACCGCGGCCGTGCGATGCGGGCGGTCGACCAGGTCGACCTCCGGTCGAATCGGGTTGGGGCTCAACAGGACACCTTCTCCGTGGTTGGTTGGCTGGGGTGGGAGGCGATAACGGCTGGGCGGTCGACAGCGAAGGGCGCGATGTCGACTCCGACCGCGTGGCCGGTAAGGGCGGAGGCGAGTAATTGCGCGGTGCCGACCGATAGGCCGATACCGGCCCCCTCATGGCCGGTAGCGTGCCAAAGGCCGGGTAGGCGTGGGTCGGGTCCGATAACCGGGAGGTGGTCGTCGACGTAGGGGCGGAAACCGCCGTATGCGCGCATGATTGCGACGTCGGCGAGTACCGGGTACAGGCGTAGCGCCTTGCGGGCGATCGCGGCGAGGCTGTCCGGCCGCAGTCGGTCGTCGAAGCCACATTGCCGGCGTGATGAGCCGAGTAGGAGTGGGCCGCCGCGAGTGGACTCGACCACAGCGGAGGCTTGCAGTGCTGCATCCGAACTACCGACTGCGCCGACGTAATCCGCGTCGTAGACCTTGTGGAAAACGGTGGGCGGCATGGGCGCTGTGATCAGAACATCGCCCCGCCGTGGTTTGACCGCGATCGGTGCGCCGAGGAGGTCGGACACCCGGCCCGACCACGGTCCGGCCGCGTTGATCACGACATCGGCGTAGCGTGACCCTTTGGTGGTCCGCACGCCGATCAGCCGACCGTCGCGGACGATGGGTCCGGTGACAGCGCAACGGGTCTCGACAAGTGCACCGGCCGCGACGGCGGACCCGATCAGGGCCGCCGCCGCGCCGACGGGTTGGACTTGGGCGTCGTCAGGGTAATAGACGCCCGCGGTCACATCCCGGGTCAATGCGGGTTCGGCCTCGGCCAGCCGGTCCGCGTCGAGATCTTCGCAATGCACGCCGGCCGCGCGCTGGCCACGAGCGAACTCGTCCAGTGCGGCGGCCCCGGCGTCTGTGGTGGCAACTACGATGCCGCCCTTGGGTTCCCATTCGACGGCTACTACTTCCTCGGGCAGTCGCTCGGCGATGCGCTCGAGGATGCCGGGCCACAGACCGCGCGAGAACTGCGCGAGTTCCAATTCAGGGCCCGGCCCCTTATCCGAAACGAGGACGTTACCCTCGCCGTGCGCGGTGGTTCCGGAAGCCGAACCACCTGCCTCGCAGACCCGCACCGACGCACCAGCGAGCGCGAGCCGGTCCGCGAGCGCACACCCGATGATGCCGCCGCCGACAATTAGCACGTCGGTCCCAGCCAGGGCCGCCGCGCGGGACGAGTCGAGAGTCATTGCGCGAGTGCCCCATTCAGTGAGCGGGGTACACCGAGCGGGTTCTCGGTGCGCAATTGCGGCGGCAGCAGCTGATCGGGTACCGATTGGAACACCACTGGACGCAGGAATCGCGTAATGGCCGCGGTGCCCACCGAAGTCGTGGCCGGTGCGGTGGTAGCGGGGTACGGTCCGCCGTGCTGCTGGGCGTAGGTCACCGAAAGCCCCGTTGGCCAGGAGTTCCAGAGCACACGCCCGGCCGCACCCGCCCCGGCGGTGAGAAGCGCGCGGGTGGTGTCGTCGGCGTGCTCGCCGAATATCGACACGGTCAACTCGCCTTGGACCGACCGGGCCAGCTCGAGCAGCTCCGCGGTATCTCGATAGCTCACCAATAGCGTTGCTGGACCGAACATCTCGCGCATCAGCCGGTCACGATCGGACAGCACCGCCCGCGCGGTCGTGGCGAGCAGCAATGCCTCCCCGGGTCCGCCACCGGTCAGCACCCGTACATCCGGATGTGCACGCACCTGTTCGACAGCCCTGGTGAAGCCATCCGCGATCTGATCGTTGAGCATCTCCCCCGTCGGCACCGGCGCGGTACGGATCAGCTCGGCCAGCAACGGGGACCCCTCGGGCACCGCTACCAGCCCAGGTTTGGTGCACAGTTGCCCAGCACTCGAACTCACTGCGATCAGTAGCCCCGCGGCGATCTCCGCCGCCCGCGCCCGCGCCGCCTCGGCCGTCACGAACACCGGATTGATCGATCCCAATTCCCCGTAGAAGGGAATCGGCACCGGCCGCCCACAAGCCAGGTCGTACAGCGCACGTCCGCCTGCGGTCGACCCGGTGAAGGCCGCGGCGGCGACCGCGGGATGCAGGAGCGCACGCACCCCGGCATCGCGGCCGAAGACCATACCGAATGTCCCACGGGGAGCACCACATTCGGCGATCACCTCGTCGAGAAGCCGGCCGACCGCGCGGGAAAGCGCCGGATGCCCAGGATTGGCCTTGACGATGATCGGGCATCCGGCAGCCAACGCGGATGCGGTGTCACCACCGGCGACAGAGAACGCGAACGGGAAGTTGCTCGCCGCGAAGTTGAGGACCGGGCCGAGCGGAATATTCATCCGGCGCAGATCCGGTCGCGGCGCGCCCATCGGCCAGTCCGCATCCGCTCTATCGATGCGCACATCGAGGAATCCACCGTCGAGCACCAACTGCGCGAACATACGCAGTTGGAAGCTGGTGCGCTTCAGCTCACCTGCGAGCCGCGGTTGCGCCAAGTGTGTCTCCAGCATGGCCAGTGGGATCAACTCGGCGGCATGCGCGTCGAGCCGGTCCGCGATACCACTCAGCACCCTGGCCCGGTCGGCCAGTGCCATTCCTGCCCACGGCCCCGCCGCCCCCGCGGCGGCTTCGACGATCGAATCGACCTCTTCCGCAGTGGTATCGGCGACGGATTCGACCATGAAGGTCATCGCGCTCTCACTTCCCGTACTCACGTGGGATTACCGGTAGCCCTTGGCCAGCACAGCGCGGGTGTCGGCGGTGATCTTCGCGACCAACTCGGGCGCCAGCGGGACCCGTGGCGGACGGCACGCACCACCACCACGTCCGGCCAGATCCATCGACAGCTTGATCGCGTGAACGAATTCGGTCTTCGAATCCCACCGCAGCAACTTGTGCAGTTCGCGATACAGCGGCAGCGCCTTGTCCAAGTTCTGGCTCACCGACGCGTTGTACAGCTCCAACGTCGCCTGCGGAATCGCATTCGGATACCCGGCCACCCAGCCGACCGCGCCGGCGATACCGAGCTCGAGCACCACATCGTCGGAGCCGATGAGCACATCCAGTTCGGGGGCGAGTTCCTTGATTTCATAGAAGCGGCGCACATCGCCGGTGAACTCCTTGACACCGACGATGAGGCCCTCGGCATGCAGCTCGGCCAGTATGTCCGGGGTCAGGTCGATGCGCGTATCGATCGGGTTGTTGTACGCCACGATCGGCAGCCCCACTTGCGCCACGGTGCGATAGTGATCGAGGATCGAATCCCGACCGCCGCGATAGGTGTTGGGCGGCAACAGCATTACCGCATGCGCCCCGGCCTCGGCGGCCTGCTCCGCCCACCTGCGCGCCTGCAGCGCCCCATAGGCCGCGATACCCGGCATCACCGTAAATCCTGCGGGGGCCGCGGCAATGGCCGTGGTCACCACCTTGGCGCGCTCCTCGTCGCCGAGGGTCTGATATTCGCCGAGCGATCCGTTCGGACTCACGCCGTGGCAACCGTTGGCAGCCAACCACGCCACATGTTCGCCATAGGTGTCGTAATCGACCGAAAGGTCCTCGGTGAACGGCAAGGTCGTCGCTACCAACACCCCGTGCCAGGGCTTATTCGCTGCCGACGCGGTCGTTTCGGACATGAGAACCTCCATCGAATCGAGAGTCCGGGTAGAGCGCCCGGCCGCCACTGTCACGTCAGTGCCGTGTGACATTGCACTGACGCTAGCGGGATGGTCCCGGTCGCGCAACCACTTGCGTGAGCGGCATCACTTCTCTATGGTGCAATGTCACACATCACAGTGCATAAGTTTTCGCGCCTAGTATCAATAACTCGGCAGCGCTGACTTCGGCTTGCTCGGTCCACCCGACATGCCATTCGATCTCCGACGAAGGTGAACACCATGACCGCTGTCGACGGCACCGCGAATACTCAGCTACGGGCGGATGCCCCAACCGGACTACGCCGTATCGTGGCCGCGGCCATGGCAGGCGCCGTCGCCGAGTGGTACGAGTTCTTTCTGTACGGCACGGCCTCGGCGCTGGTCTTCGGCCAGGTGTTCTTCCGTTCCAGCGGCAACGCCGTCGACGGCATCATCGCCGCATTCGCGCTGTACGCGGTCGGCTTCCTCGCCCGCCCCTTCGGCGGACTGCTGTTCGGCCACTTCGGCGACCGCGTCGGACGCAAAGCATTGCTCCAGCTCAGCCTGGTCGTCGTCGGTATCACCACATTCCTCATGGGTTGTCTGCCCACCTTCCACGCCATCGGATACTGGGCGCCGATCCTGCTGGTCACGCTGCGTTTGATCCAAGGTTTCGCGTTCGGCGGGGAATGGGGTGGTGCGGTACTGCTCGTCAGCGAGCACAGCCCGGATCACCGGCGCGGATTCTGGGCCAGTTGGCCACAGGCAGGGGTGCCGCTGGGCAACGTGGTTGCCACCGTCGTGATGCTGGTCCTGTCGGCGAGTCTGTCCGACGAGCAGTTCCTGTCCTGGGGCTGGCGCATCGGCTTCTGGCTGTCCGCCATCGTCGTGATCGTCGGGTATTGGGTGCGCTCCAGCGTCGACGACGCACCGATCTTCGTCGAGGCGCAGGCCATGATCGAGGCGGATCAGCGCCGTTCGCTCGGCATTGTCGAGGTGCTCCGCTTCCATTGGCGCGAGGTGCTGATCGGCATCGGCGCCCGATTCGCCGAGAACATCCTCTACTACATCGTGGTGACCTTTTCGATCACGTATCTCAAGCTCGTGGTGGAGGTGGATACCGCCCCGATCCTGGCGCTGATGCTCGCGGCGCACCTACTGCACTTCGTCATGATCCCGGCAGCGGGCCTGCTCTCGGATCTGATCGGCCGCAGGCCGGTGTATCTCACCGGCGCGGTACTCACCGCCGGATGGGGATTCGTGGCCTTCCCGATGATGGATACCGGCAACTATGCGGCCATCATCGCCGCGATCACGCTGGGGCTGGCCATCGAATCTCTCACCTACGCACCGTATTCCGCGTTGATGACCGAAATGTTCCCGACCCACGTCCGCTATACGGCGCTGTCGTTCTGCTATCAGATCGCGCCGATTCTGGCGGGCTCGCTGGCGCCGCTGATCGCCATCAGCCTGCTCAACGGATTCCACAGTTCGGTCCCGATCTCGCTGTATCTGGTTGCGGCGGCGGCGGTCTCGGTGATCGCGGTCGGCCTCGCGAAAGAGACCTCGGGTAAGTCGTTGCGAGCTGTCGATGCGGAGGCCGCCGAGCGGTGAGAGTGTCTATGCAACGTGACATGGCATAGAATCTCTTCGACCGGTCGGATCAGCTGACCATGGGCAGGGGAACGATGACGTGAGTATCGACCAATTCACCCAGATGGAGAAGGTCAGCCTGCGCGATAAGGTTTCGCGGGCACTTCGCGCGGCCATTATCGCCGGCGAGATGGAGCCGGGCGTGGTGTATTCGGCGCCGACCCTCGGAGCACGGTTCGGGGTATCCGCCACCCCCGTCCGCGAAGCGATGCTCGATCTGGCACGCGAAAACCTCATCTCGATCGTGCCCAACAAGGGATTCCGCGTCACCGAAGTCGCCGAAAAGGATCTCGACGACATCACCCAGATCCGGCTACTACTCGAACCTCCCGTCGTTCGCGATGTCACGCCGCTGATTCCGGCCGAGGACCTCCCCCGATTACGCGAACTCGCCACCAAGATCGTCGAAGGCGCCGAACAGGCAGATCTGGTCGAATACACCGCCGCCGACCAGATCTTCCACCTGACGTTGCTCGGCTACGCGGACAATCCGCGCCTGATCACCCTCGTCTCGGACCTGCGCGACCACACCCGCCTATTCGGCCTCGCCTCCCTGGCCGAGAAGGGCGAACTCGTCGACGTGGCCCGCGAACACTTCACCATCGTCGACCTCATCGAATCCCGAGATCAAGATGCCGTCGAAAGCTTCATGCGCAACCACATCAGGCAGGCGCGTGGTCGCTGGGCTAAACCAGAAGACTAGCCCGAAAAGACAGCCGATCCCTGGATAGGGTTGAGTTATTTGCCGATGACCAGCAGTTTCGGTGTTGCAGGAGGTTGGCGTGCTGGTCGATACCCCCTCCGGACTTGACCACCCACACCGCTCCTGCCACAGCCTCTTGCTGCGATCGCTTCGCTCTGCCAAGACCAACGTCGTGCGAGCAGAGCTATTGGGGCTCACGCCGCTGCGGGATGGCGAAACCCTAGTCGTCAACAGCCATTCAAGGTGGATGTCGACCAACGGCAGTCCAAGACGGACCATCTCACTTCCGCAACCATGAACGGTGGCATAGTTTCATGGGCTAGGGAGAATCAGCAGACGGGTTGCACAGTCAGGCAACCACATGCTTACAGTAGCGCCGGTCCCATTCTCCCCACCACTGCGCCGAAGCCGAAATGCCCTACGCCAGTGGGACAGTCGCCACCACTATCGGCAACAAGCGGACACGTCAGCAGCGAGCAACCGTTGACCGACAACGCCGAGGGCGGCCACGAGTGGACCGCCGAAAACTCGCCCACCTCGACAAGATCCAAGAACAACCGGCTGAACCCCTCACGGAACGACAGCTCGCCATACTGCGCCACTGGTGGCACGGAGGCTACGCATCAGACCAATGAGCTCCTGGTGCCAACCGTACCCACTCCGCCATAACGAGGCTCCTCCATGCCCTCCGGATCATCATCCCGAAATATCCGGTCCACCGCAGCGCACATAGACCCGGCGGGCAACTTCACCGAGTACTACTCCGACATGGACTGCATCGTCGAGGACCAACTGTGGAAGCCGGAAACGTTGGAGAGCGCAAAGGGCTTGTTCAGCTGGGGTCCCCCGCCCCACCGTCGTTCATCAAGCCCGAAGACCTCGCAGTCTTGATGACGGGCACCCATTCCACTCCCTGGCAATAACGGCGACAGGATGTGGGGCGCGCCATCTTCTCGCGGGTCCTGGCATGTTCCGACCTTGTCGAGTTGATCGTTTCGCCGTGTTGAAACGCCGTTGAACCGCGGTTTTCTACTCGTCGGGAATGTGGACGAACAGGCCGGATCGGGAACGGTTCCGGCCTATTTGCCCCGGCCGGACGTCGGTGCCTGGCCGATCAATGCCGGACGACGCCGCTGAGTTCGTTCGGTGCGGCGGAGAGGGTGGCGGTCGCGGCGACGGCGCCGGTGGCGAGGTCGATCCGGTGGATCTGCTTGGTGGCCGGATCCGAGACGTAGACGTCGTGGCCGCGGACGAAGAGCGCCGGCCGCGGCTCCTGCCATCGCAGCGGTTCCTCCCATGCGCCGGTCACGGGGATCGTGCGGACTACGGTGCCCGCGTCCGGATCGATGACGTGAATCCGTCCGTCGGTACCCAGGACCAGCGCCTCGCCCTGCGGGCCGCGGGCCAGCGACCGGAAGGTATAGCTGGTGCCGATGTTCACCAGGCGCAGGCTGCCGGTCCGGGTATCGATCAGCGAAATCTGCTGGGGGCGTTCCAGTTCGGCGTCCTTGTCCTGTTTGTAGTCACCGAGAGCGACGGGCGACACAGCGCTGCCGGCCTGATTGCCGATGCGGCCGTAGGGGGTAGGGCCGGCAACCTTGGTGATGGCGCCGTTGCGGTAGACGAGAGCACCAGTCTCGCAACCGATCACGACCGCTTCACTCTGGACGGCGGATTCGCCGTGCACACCGGGGCAATCCTCGTTGCGGGCGATCTCCTTGCGGTCCTTGTCCAGCACCGTGATCCCGGTCCGCTTCTCCTCGGTGCCGAGGGTGACGACCAGTTCCCCGTTCGCCAGCTCGACCGCCACGCCGTGGTGCGGTGCCGCGGCCCGGTACGACTCGGTCGCAGGCTTGCCGTTCCTGAGTTGTCCGGGATCGAAGGAGGTGACCTCGCCGGTCCCGTCCGCGAACAGCACGGTGCGTCCGGCATGGCGCACCACATGCCCGGGTTTCGTTGCAGGGAAGGTGATTTCGGTCAGCTCACCGTGCACGGCGTCGAGGACCCGGAAGCCGTCCTTGCCCGAGACCAGGACGTGATTGGCGTCACCGGCGGGGTTGAGCCGGTTGAAACCTTCCAGCGATACCTCGCCGGACCGGGCCAGGGTCTGCCCGTCCAGCAGGTAGATGCCGCCGTCGTAGGTGACCGCGATCGGATCGGCGATCGCGCGGTGATCGGAATGGTCGCCGGAGGCCCGGTCGCCGGTGCCGCAGCCGGACAGTGCGACCACCGCTCCCAGTAACGCCGTCAGGGCCGCCGCCTGCGCGGGGCGGGAACGTAACCGCATGTGCTACTCCATTTCTCGTGATGTGGGGGTTCAGGGCGCGGTCAGGCCGCGCACGATGGCCTCGGTGTTGGCGCGCATCATGTCCAGGTAGGTGGGAGCGGCGCCGCCGGGTTCGGTCAGCGACTCCGAGTGCAGGCCGATCACCTGCACCTGCACGCCCGCCTGGTCGGCCAGCACGCGGGCGAGGCGGTCGGGCCGGGAGGAATCGGCGAAGATCGCGGGCACGCCCGCAGCGCGAATGGTGTCGGCCAGTCCGGCCAGATCGGAGGCGCTCGGCGAGGCGAGGGTGGTGCCGCTGGGGATCACCGCTCCGATCACCTCGAAGCCGAAACGCTGTGCCAGATAACCGAAGACGTGGTGGTTGGTGACCAATTTGCGGCGCTCAGCGGGCAGCGCCGCGAGCTGCTCGCTCATCCACCCATCGAGCCGTTCCAGCTCGGACAGGTAGCGTGCGGTGGCGGCGCGCACGGCATCGGCGTCGACACCGGCGATCCGGACCACCTGCTCGCTGATCACCTCGACCGCACGGCGCGCCCGGGCGGGGTCGGTCCAGAAGTGCGGATCCGGACCGCCGCCCGCGCTGCCGCGATAGCGGATCGGATCCACCTGCTCCCCCACCGAAATCGTTGTCACTCCGGCCTGTTCGGCCGATTCGACGTGACGGCGCAGGCCCTCCTCCAGGCCGAGACCGTTGTGGATCAGCAGGTCGGCGCGTTCGATGCGGGCCGCGGTCCGCGCCGAGATTGCGAACTGGTGGGGGTCGGCGTTCGGCGGCATCAGCACGGTCACCGTCGCGGCGTCGCCGGCCACGGCGCGGGTGAGATCGCCGAGAATGTTTGTGGTGACGACGATTTCGGGTCGTTCGGCGCCGGTGTCGGCACAGGCGGGGACGAGGGCCAGCAGCAACAGAGCGGCGCAGGCCTGCAGGACCGACTTCATCGGCCTGTCTCCACCATGTGCACCGGCGAGATATCGATCCCGAAAGTACGTGCGCGGCGCAGGTTGTCGCGATAGTCGATCTCGTGCACCGCGTGCGCGGCGGCGTCGTTGACGTAGGCGCGCCCGGAGTCGATCTCGATCGCCGGTGGCGGACCGGTATCCGGGATCGGCCCGGACAGCAGCTGCGTCTGCGTGGTCTGCGCGCCGGTGGTGATGTCGTAGCCGTGGAGTACGCCGTCGCGGGTCAGGGTGAGCAGGATGCTGCCCTCCCCCGCGGTGTTCGCCGCGACGACCGGCCCGGTGTCCAGCAATCGCCAAGTCCGCGTGCGGATATCGAGCACCCACACGCCTCGGCTTCCGGCCGGCCCGACGAGTGTGGTGCTGCCGGGTCGGTGAGCAAAGCGACTCGGCCGCTCGGAATCCGAGACCGGTTGCGGGTAGCCGACTTTCGCAGCTTCGAACCTGCCGCCGGACGCGGTGATCACGACGGCACCGTCGGCGCAGCCGATCACGAGACCACGGCGGGTCACCGCGGATCCGGCAGGCGAGGGGCAGGATTCCGGTGTCGATGCCACGACCTCGCCGGCACGATTCCGGATGTCCACCCGGCCCGTGTCTTTCGCGGCCGCGACGAGGTGCTCGGCGTACGGGACAGCGATGGCGTTGTCGACGACGCCGCGTTCGGTGATCAGGCCTTTGTCCAGGTCGGCGCGATCCAGCAGGGCGGTCCCGGTCGCGGTGACGATACCTGTCAGGACCGGATCGCTGTGTGCCGCAACCGATCCGCCGCGCCGCAGGACACCGGTCTCCCGGATCGGCGCGCGGTAGTAGTGCATGTGGTCGCCGTGATCGACGGTCCAGGCGCCGCCGTCCACGATCCGCACCGTATCTCCGGTCCCGAGATAGGCGAACCGATCGTCTCCCCGGACGCCGAGTACACCTGGCGCCCGCCCGGCATCGGTCACCGTGCCGTCGAGCAGGTCGACCACCCGCACCGCTCCCCCGGCATCGGCGACGACGAGGCGTAGCTGCGGCTCATCGGTCTCCTCCGCCCCTGCCACGTAGCCGTGCGGGGTTTCGGGGGTCGACGCAGAATCGCTTGCGCCCGAACCACATCCAGTCAGCGGCAGCACGGCGATCACGATCCCCAGCAGCGCCCGCGCGCGGGCGGCCGGTGGGCGCGTCCGCCGGCGCAGCCACGCCGCTGACGCGGAGGCGAAGAACAGCGCGACAGCGACCGCGACGATGGTC
>NZ_BDAZ01000084.1 GCF_001612725.1 Nocardia anaemiae NBRC 100462
CGCAGCCACGCCGCTGACGCGGAGGCGAAGAACAGCGCGACAGCGACCGCGACGATGGTCGCGCCGGCCGCCGTCTCCGCGTGCCAGGAGATCAGCAGACCGGTCACGGTCGATAAGCCGCCGAATACGGCCGCCAGCAACATGATCAGCGGAATCCGATCGGCCCAGTAGGTCGCCGCCGCGGGCGGCGCGATCAGCAGGCCGAAGACCAGCAGCGTGCCCGCGACGTGATAGGACGCCACGATGGCCAGGGTCAGCAGGCCCAGCAGCGCAGCCTGGGCCCACCGCGGCCGCAGCCCGAGCGTGTGCGCCTTCCGCGGATCGAAGGCCAGGGCGACGAACGCCCGATGTCCCAGCCCGGCGACGACGGCCGCGATCACCAGCGCCACTCCGAGATAGGCGAGATCACGAGGGCGGATGGCCAGCACGTCACCGAACAGGAAAGCGGTGACGTCCACGGCGAACGACTGCGACCGGGATACGAAAATGACGCCCAGCGCCAGCATTCCCACGAACACCAACGCGATGCCAGTGTCCGCGGCGAATCGTGGATTGCGTTGCAGCGCAGTCACACCCAACGCCATCGCCGCCGCGCTGCACGCCGCCCCCAGCAACAGATTGCCGCCAAGCAGTGCGGCCACCGCAACGCCGGGGAGCATGCCGTGCGCCATCGCGTCACCGAGAAATGCCATGCCGCGCACCACAACCCAGGTTCCGGCCAGCGCGCACACGCAGGACACTAGCAGTCCGCCCCACAGCGCTCGCTGCACGAACGTCACCTCGAATGGGGCAAATAGGACATCCATGGCGCAGAACTATAATGGAAATGATTTTCAATACAAGTTAGGTGCACAGGTGCAGACGACGACAAGCCCAGCGGTCCGGATCGACTCCGTCACGGCCGGTTATGGATCCGGCCCGGTGCTGCATCACCTCACCGCCACCATCCCCGCAGGCCGCGTGACCGCGGTCGTCGGCCCGAACGGATCGGGAAAGTCCACACTGCTCGGCTTGATAGCCGGCGTCCTCACCCCCACCGCGGGCACGATCCACCGCGCCGGCGCCCGGCGCCCCGCCCTCGTCGTCCAGCACAGCGCGGTCCCCGCCACCCTGCCCCTCACCGTCCGCGACACGGTGGCGATGGGACGTTGGGCTCATCGTGGCCCCTGGCGCCGCCTGACCCGCGCCGACACCGCGATCGTGCACGCCTGCATGGAACGCCTCGGCATCACCGACCTGGCTCGCCGTAGACTCACCACGCTGTCCGGCGGGCAACGTCAGCGCGCATTGCTTGCCCAGGCCCTGGCGCAGGAATCCGATCTACTGCTCCTCGACGAGCCCACCACCGGTCTGGATACCGATGCCCAGCAAGACATCTCACGTATTCTGCGCGAGCTCACCGCCGATGGCACCACCGTTGTGCTGTCCACACACGACCGAGCGCACGGCGCCGATCACCTCCTCCGGCTACAGCACGGACGCCTGATCACCTCCGACCAGCCGGAGACAGCGCCTGCGTGTTCGCGATCCTCGATCAGGTCGGCCCCCGAAATCGTTGCGCCCCATTCGATATCGGGCAACGCCGACAGTACAGTCCCGCTGCGGCTGTCAGACCGCAATGCGAATTCGCGGACCGCACACGGCAAATAGGGACCACTGCCGGCGCCGCCAAGGCAAAGGCGAGTGTGGATGTTCTCGCGTCTTCCCTTACCTCGCAGCGGTTTCCGGCCGCCCCGTTCCTTCGAACAAAGTCCGGATATCGTCGGCGAACTGTGCCGTGTCAGCCAGATCGAAAGCCACCCGTTGAAGCAGAAAGCCGTGCAGCAGCCCCATCACGATCCGTGCGGCACGCTCCGGCTCCACAGTGGGCGCGGCGACGCCTGCCGCCTGACCGCGGCGCAGCGCAGCGCAGCGGCGATGCTGTCGCGTACGGCTGCGAAGCCTTCCTCCGCGCGAGCGTGAACAGCACTGTCGCGCAACATCTCCGACCACGTCTGTACAGCGCAGCGCAGCAGTTCCTCGACCGGCACCGGCGCTCCCGCGGCATCGGTGACAGTCTCGGCACTGAGCGCCTCGAGCGAGGCAGCCATCAGGTCGGCGACCGAGGCGCCGTCGGAGGCGGCGGCCAGTCGCTGGACCGGTTCGAATATTCGATCTACCGCGCCTTCTGCCAGGCCAAGGAAATAGCCCAGCAGAACTACCGCCAGGGTGCGCTGAAGCAGCATATGGGCGTCGTCACCCCGTGGTTCAGCAGCCACTTCGAGCAGAACCGGATGCTGCTGGGCGAGGACTGGTGGCCGTACGGCCTCGTCGCGAACCGCAAGGCCGTCGACACCTTCCTGCGCTACCACTACGAACAGGGTCTTTCGAAGCGGTTGCTGACCAGCGAGGACATCTTCGTCCCCGCGCTCCTCGACACCTGAGCATCATCCCAACCGGCTCACCTCGCTCGGGCGGTCGCTACAAGACCTTATCGATGCGCTCCTACGCTGGGCCACAACGACATTGCCCGACATCGAATGCGCCCGCGCGCGTTTCGACGACCGAGAGCGAGCCGAGTAAACGCGAACACCGAAGCCGTAGCGGCCGCCAAACCGAGGCACTCAACGCGCTCCAGCGGGCCCGTCAACTCCTGCGCACCGCCGCCGACCCCGGACCTGCGTTGCGCGCTCTGCACGACCGCATCCTGCATCACGATCCCACCCTGCTCGCACCATCCGCGGCCGCCGGTAGACCCGACCCGGTCCCCGTCACGCCGGGAGCGCCGAACGAGCGCACCGGCCACCACGCGATCGGGCACCGGCCTGCCACGGCCATCCAGATCGGATTGCATCCGCAGGCCTTGGATCGCGACGCCAACGGCTTCCCGCGACACCCCGCGCTCACTGCGGATACCCTGCGAAAGACCAACGCCGACAACGCCGCTCTCCTCCACGCTGCCGGTTACCGGGTCGATGCCTGCCTCATCGAAACAGGCGAGGCGGGTGCCGACACCGTCCGCCGGGCCCTCGCCGCCAAACCCTACGACATCGTATTCATCGGCGCCGGAATCCAGTTCGCCACCAGCACCCCGATGGTCAGCTCATCGAGGAGGTCGGCGGCGTCGCGATTGCCGGCGGCGGGCGCGGTGACGTGTCCGGTTGGATTCTGCACACCGACCGCCGATCCGCGCCGGCACGGCCGGTGCCGACGCCTCAGGCGGGCCGCAGCGGACCGATGTAGGTGCCCGGGTTGGTGGCACCGTCCTGGCGCTGCACGCTCCCGGCCTGTGGCCACGGCACGCGCAGCTGGGTGGTGGTGTCGGGCGGGGTCACGATGATCGTGCAGGGAGTCCAGCCGTTCGCTCCGCCGGACAGATAGGTGAGCTCGCTGCTGACCGCTTCGCCCGGAGCGACGGTCACCGGGGCGAACCCGGTTTGCTGGCGAGGCAGCGAATAGATCGGTCCCGCATTGGGATCGTTGGGACCGGCCAGGTCGACGCCCGGGTAACCCTGCACCAGACAGGTCTGCGCGGACGTATTGGTGAGCACGATCCGTAGCCTGTTCTGCCCGCTGGGCGCGGGCGCCCCGTCCTGCTGGGTACTCGCCTTCAACATCTCCGCCGTGCATACCTCCGACTGCGCGGAAGCGACCGCCGGAGCCAGGAGAGTCACGGGAACTGCCACTGCCACAACCGTTATCGCTTGCCACATCGCTGACGCGCACTTGCTGTCGACCATAGTGCGGCACGGTACGGCAGCCGTGGTGGTTGCTCAATGTATGTGAACGTATGTGGCGGGGAGGTTCTACCCGGATGGCGCGGTGGTTTGATTCGGCAACCGGAACCACAGCGCGTCCGGGCGTCCCGGCCTCGCCGTGGTGATTCCACGCGGCTCGTGCCTGCCAGGAACAGTGGACAGGCATCGTGAACAAGCCGGCCGGGGCGTCGATCACGACCGGGATGCAGTTGAAGACGCCGGCCGCGGCGGCACGCAGATGCCCCCAGCCATGGCACAACGAATTCGGGGTTTGTCCCGGCGGACATCAGCGTCGTGCCTCCCTCGCGGCATGCGTCCTCGATCCGCCGGAGGCACTCCGGGCTCGGAGCTCGGGAACGGTCTGCACCTCGAACTCGAGGTGTGATCAGATCGCGGAGGTGCCGCCGTCGACTGCCAACTCCATACCATTGACAAACGACGAGTCGTCCGAGGCGAGGAAACAGTGCGACCGTGGCGATCTCCTCGGGTCGGCCCATCTTCCCCCGCGGGATCAGCGCTTCGAACTGCGCTTTGGTCTCCGCGTCGAACAGCTGCTCCTGGATCGGTGTGGCGATCTGGCCCGGGCTCAGCACATTGACCCGGATCCGCCGGTCCTTCAGGGATCGCACCGATCTCAGTCCCCGGGAACGGCTGCTCGCCGCATTCGACAAGCCAGAGTCGGTGCCACCGGACGAGCTGACACCGCTGTGCCCCTTCATCGCCGCCGCCGTCGAGATCACCGACCCCGGCCACCCGGCACGCCGCCGCGCACGCGACTACAAGACATCCGTCGCCGCCCGCTTCGCCGAAACCGCCCGCCAGGCCGGCGCAACCGACCCCCAGCAACTCGGCGAACAACTGGCACTGCTCCTCGACGGCACCACAGCCCGAACCCGGGCACTCGGCAGCGAGACCCTCCCGACCGCTGCCGCCATCGCCGCCGTACTAATCGACAACGCTCTCCCCACGGAGCCACCCCCAGCGACCGAGAACTGAGTGCGGGGTCGAGGCTCACCCCCACGATCGAATCACGGTGCGAATCGTCTTGGGCCTCATGGCATCAACGGCCGTAATCTTGGGATCATGGTGTTCGATTCCGCGCGGTTCGATCTGCGGCCTTATGCCGGGTTCGACATGGACCGGTACGTGCGGCGGACGTTCTGCAGCTGGCAGGACCTGGGCTGGCAGTCCCTGCTGGTTCAGCGGTTCGAGCATGTCCCGGCCGCCGAGGATGTGGTGGCGCCCGGCACGGCGGATCTGCACCTGGTGCTGCCAGTGTCCGGGCGGGCGGAGATGGAGACCAGCGACGGCGGCCGGGCCGTACGCCACCCCTGGATCCCAGGCCGACTCCTGCTGGGAATTCCGCACCGGCCGCTGGTCCGGCACTACCGCGGCGACGCGGCGATGCGCAGCGTGCAGGTGCACATCCCGCGCGACACCATCGATTCGATCGCCGCGCGGCTGGGCGGCGAGGTGGATTTCGAGGCCATGGCGGCGTCCCTCGCCGAGCCGGACCCGCTGCTGGAGCAGGCCATTCGAGCGCTCGGCGCACCGGACGGGGCGGGCGAGCTGTACGCCGAGTCCGCCGCCGCGTTCCTGACCACGCACCTGCTCACCCGGCACGCACGGCTGCCGGGTGATCGAGTCCCGGCCCGGGAGGACGCGAGGGTGCGCGCGGCCGTGGCGCTCATGCGGGAGCGGCTCGCCGAGCCGGTCACCCTGGCCGACCTGGCCGCCGAGGTACACCTGTCGGTCTATCACCTGGTCCGGGTGTTCCGGGACGCGACCGGGGAAACGCCACATCGCTTCCTCACCCGCCTGCGCGTCGAGCAAGCGCAACGCCTGCTGCGCGACACCGACCTGCCACTGGACCGGATCGCCCATCGATGCGGCTTCACCAGACCCGAGGCCCTGTCCACCGCGTTCCTGCGCCACACCGGGGTCCGTCCCTCCGTCTATCGCAATTCCTGACCGGCACACCGCAATTCCGCACATGGGGCGAGCAACGGTCATCGCGCTAGCGTTTTTTCGTGATCGAAATTCCGGCGGCACCGAAGATCAAGCGCTTCGCGGTACACGTCCCCGAACCCGACCTCGCCGATCTGCACGCCCGGCTGGATCGCGTTCGGCTCCCCGAGCCGGAGACGGTGCCCGACGCGTCCCAGGGAATCGAGCTGCGGCGGATGAACGCACTGCTCGACGCGTGGCGGCGGCACGACTGGCGGGCGACCGAGGCGCGATGGAACGCGATCCCGCATTACAGAGTGCTGCTCGACGGGTTGGGCATCGCTTTCTGGCATGTCCGTTCGCCGGAGCCGGCCGCGCTGCCGCTGCTGCTGACGCACGGCTGGCCGGGCTCGGTGCTGGAGTTCGAAGACATGCTCGGGCCGCTCAGTGACCCGGTCGCGTACGGCGGTTCCGCGCACGATGCCTTCCACGTGGTCGTGCCGGCGCTGCCCGGGTTCGGGTTCAGCGACCGCCCGGCCGAGCCGGGCTGGCACCCCGGCTGCACAGCCCGAGCGTGGGCACAGTTGATGACCGAACTCGGCTACCAGCGGTTCGTCGCGCACGGCGGGGACTAGGGGTGCCTACGTGGGCACCGAACTGGCGAGGCTCGCGCCGGAGCGCGTCGCCGGCCTACACCTCACGACGCCGGCGGCGTCGCCGTTGCCGGAGGACCACCGCCCGCCGTTGGGCGCTACGGCGCTACCCGGATCTCCGCACGTGGAACGTCCTGGACCGCGGCGGCCACTTCCCCGGTCTGGAACAGCCTGCCCTGCTCGTGTCCGAAATCAGGGACGCGTTCCGCGAGGTACGCGACCGCCGAACAGCATAAGGAACCAAGAAATGCAGTCCTACGACGTCACCGCCGAATCCCCCGCCACACCCGCGGCCGTGTGGTCCCTGCTGCTCGATCCACACAGCTGGCCGGTGTGGACACCGATCGACGCCCTGGAAACCGAGCAGTCCGTCGGCCTGTCCGCCGACGGCCGCGACGGCGTCGGCGCGATCCGCGCGTTCCGCACCGGGAAGGTGGTCACCAAGGAGCGGATCACCGCTCTCGAGCCCGAACGCCTCTTCGCCTACGAGGGCACAGAGAACCCGTACCTGCGCGACTACCAGGCCGCGATCGAACTGACGGAGCTTCCTGGCGGCGGCACCCGGATCCGCTGGCACGGCACGTTCACGGCACGCGTGGGGACACGCAGTTTCCAACAGTGGTATCTCCGCCGCTTCATGCAGACCATGGCAACCGGGCTCGCCGAACACGCCACCAAACAGACCGAACACCATAATCAGACCTGAACAAGGTCGCGGCGCAGGCCTGGCTGACGTGGGACAGACGCTCTACTCCTTGCGAAAGCCGGCAATGGCCCAATCGGTCTCCGACCTCGGTGAACTCCATAGCAGCGCGACTGCTGGAACCCACAGGTATCTGCCGCGTTAATCGGTATGGCGGGCTAGCCATTCCAAGATCCGGTGCGGCTCCTTCTGAAAGTGGAGGTACCCGTGCCAGCGCCGGTGGTGCCGTGGATCCAGAACAGTTCCTACGGCACATCCGAGCTGATGGCATCAAACAGCGGCTGCACATCCGACGGGCGCGTCATGAGATCGTCGTGGACCTGGTAGACGAATGTCGGCACCCGGACCGAGGCGGCGGCGCCGAGCGGGGACATCTCGTCGAGGCCGAGACCGGTACGGAGCCCGATCAGCCAGTCCAGCCTCGGCCGGAATACCGCGGCGCTCGAGCGTGCGCTCCAGCGCCACCCGTGGTGAAAGCGACTGACAAGCGACCATGCAGCGGACGTCCGCGAATTCGCTTGGGGCACGCTGCATTGCGAAGAAGGTGGCGTTAGCGCCCAGGCAGCGGCTGTGAGACCGATCAGGTACGGCGTGGGTCAGCCGAAGGCCGCCCGGTGCGCCTCGGCGCAAGGAGACGGCAGGTCGTCCGGTACGACGACGCTGCCGGTGATCAGCGCCGGAGGTTCGAGCGGGATCGCGCGCACCCGGGTGGAGCGGATCTCGGCCACCTGATCGGCCGGCAGCACCGTCCAGCTGCGCGGATCGGAGCCGACCTCGACGATCGTGTCCCCTACCGTGCCTGCGCAGTGGCCCGGCCGCACCGGGGCCGGGGGCTCCGGTAGCGCGGTTACCACCGATGGGTCGTGGTCTTGAGAAGTTCGGAAGGGACCCCCGGCCAGTTCGGCCACACCGACCGCCGCACGATCGGCGGCGGGGTGCCGCGCGGATATGACCGCGAACAGGGGCTCCGTCCAGGTCGGCAGCACCCGCAGCCCGTGCGCCGAACTCACTCCCCTGGCCAGGGCCAGGTCGATCTCTCTCTGCCGCAGGGCGTTCAGGCGTGCGGTCAGCGGCAGATCGACGAGCACCACGTCGAACGCCGGATCCCGCTCCCGCAACGCGTCGATCCCGCGCTCCAAGCGGGCGGTGAATTGCCCCGTGCCCGTTCCGATGCGCATCACGCCTGCCCGCGGGCTTGCCGCGACCCGGACCCGGTCGGCGGCCGCGAGCGCCTCCCGCGCCGCGTCGAGCACTCGATGCCCGGCCTCGGTGAGCCGCACCCGCCGCGGTGAACGGTCGAACAACCGGACACCCAGCTCACGCTCCAGCCGCGCGATCTGCCTGCTGACCGCGGGCTGCGCGATATGCAACCGGTCGGCGGCCCTGCCGAAGTGCAGCTCGTCGGCGACCGTGACGAAGTACCGCAACGCCCGTAGCTCCACCAGCCCTCCTTCGACGATGCCTTCAGGTTATCGCTGCGCGTCAACCTTGATCGTGGCTCGCCGCGGCCCGCCGTGCTGAAGTCGAGGCATGAACATCGATCTCGGTCTGCTCGGCGCCCATCTGCGCGAGCACGAAGTGAACATGGCAGCCGCGGCGGAACTCGAGCGAGTCGGCTACGGCACGCTCTGGCTGGACGCCTCACCGCCGGCCGACCTGGTCCTCGCCGAGGAACTGCTCGACGCGACCATCCGGCTGGTCGTCGGCACGAGTGTGGTGAACGTCTGGACCGCCGACGCGGACACCGTCGCCGCCTCCTACCACCGGATCGAGGCCAAGCACCCCGGGCGGTTCCTGCTCGGCGTCGGGATCGGGCACCGGGAAGTCCACACCGAATACGCCTCGCCATACGACACACTGGTGTCCTATCTGGACCGGCTCGCCCACGCGGGCGTGCCGACCGACCGCACGGTGGTGGCCGCACTCGGGCCCCGGATGCTACGCATGGCCGGCTCCCGCACCGCAGGAGCCATTCCCGGCATGGTCACCCCGGAGCACACCCGACGCGCCCGCACCCTCCTGGGCGCGGGGAAACTGCTGTTGCCCGGCCATTTCGCCCTCATCGAGCCGGACGCGGGGCGGGCCCGCGCGGTCGCCCGATCCGCACCACCCGGAACCGCGCTGGGCGTCGCCAACTACGCGAACAACCTCCGGCGGCTCGGCTTCACCGAAGACGACCTCTCCGGCGCCGGCAGCGACCGCCTCATCGACGCCCTCGTCGCCCACGGCGACCCGCCCACCGTCGCTACCCGCCTGCTGGCCCATCGAGCTGCCGGCGCCGACCACGTCGGCGTCTACCCCCTCGGCGATGACCCGATCACCACGCTGTTCGCGGTCGCCGAAGCGGTGCACGCCGCAGACCGTCGAATTCGACCGTCGTAACGGCCGCGCGTGGGCTCGACGCCGAGCGCATCGGCGATTGCCCGAGCCAGGGCTACGTCTGTCTCGGGCGTTAGGGTGTTGGCTGCGGCGCCTGAGGCCGCGATGGCACGGAGAACAACCCCGCGCGATGGGCATCGGCAGCAGGCTCGCCAAGGCACTGCAGCTTCTGTGCTGACGGTGGTGGACACGACATCAGACAGCGTTGCCGGCCAACCCGATTCGGGTGTTCGCGGTAGCTTCCGTGACCCTGTTCGCGACGTCGTAGGCCTGCTGGTGTCGCCTGATCTCGTCGCTGTTCGTCACAGTCCAGGTGTACAGATGGAGGAACGGACCTCGGAGTGACTCCCCCAACGGAGTGAGGGAGTATTCGACGCCCACCGGCGAGGTAGGCAGCACTGTGCGTTGGATCATGCCGTTGCGTTCGAGCCGTCGCAGCGTCTGAGTCAGCACACGCTGTGTGACACCGTCGAGTCGACGCTTGATCTCGTTGAACCGGGTCGGTCGCTCCAGGACGGCCATCGCCATCATCGACCATTTGTCGGCAATCTGGTCCAGGATCGGCCTGCTCGGGCAGTCCGCCCGGAAGACCCAGCCGTCAGGTCCGCGCAGGGTGGTGTCCTCCATGATCCTTGGTTCCTCCACAGTGCGTTCTTGACGGCACATCATCACCGTCCGATTGTAAGTATGCAATGAATACCTACAACCTCGCGACGATCGGAACCTAGTCATGCCCTTCGGCTTTTTCACCACTGTCCGCCCCTCCCTCGCCAGCGGCGTACTCACCGTGGTGCTGGACAACCCGCCAGTGAACGTGCTCAGTGCGACGATGATGCGAGAGATCCGAGATCTGCTGGCCGACGTGCGGGACCGATCGTCGGTGAAGGTCATCGTGTTCGAGAGCGCCAATCCGGAGTTCTTTCTCGCACACGTCGACATGCGCATCGCCGACGACATGGAAATCCTGACCGAGGTGGCCGAGTCCGCGCCGACAGGGGTGAATGTCTTCCAATCGATCGGAGAGCTGATCCGGCACCAGCCGCAGGTCACAATCGTCAAACTTCGCGGCCTCGCCCGTGGCGGCGGAGCCGAGTTCGTCGCTGCAGCCGATATGAGCTTCGCCGCCGACACCGCTCGCATCGGTCAGATCGAGGCTCTCATGGGCATCACTCCTGGCGGGGGTGCGACGCAGTACCTGCGCGAGCGCGTTGGCCGCAACCGTGCCCTCGAAATCGTGCTGACGGGTGAGGCGCTCGATGCCGCGACGGCCGCCGCCTACGGTTGGATCAACCGCGTTGTACCCGAGGATCGCCTCGACGACGAGGTCGCCCACGTTGCCTCCGGGCATCGCAGCACTGGCAGAGGGCGTGGCCGCGGGAGCGAAACAAGCGCTTCCGCCGGCCGAATACGGCGATGCACTCGTGACTGAAAACGATGCGTGGAGTTCGCTCGTCAATCGTCCCGCCGCCGGACAGCTCATGAGTGCCGCTCTCGATGCTGGCGCCCAGACCCTAGAGGGAGAACGAGACATGGAAAAGCTCATGCGAAGCGTTCGCCCCTGACCAGCGGCGACGGGCAATCGCTGGCCGGCCATCCACCGCTGCGATGCCACCAGTCTCTTCCGGTCGGCGTTGGAGAAGGCTCCCGCCAGCAGCGTGCTACACGGTGCCGGCGAAAGCGAGGTCGCGGTCAAGAGCGTCGCTGAGCAGATTGCGCGGATGCTCGATATCCCTACCGCCTCGCTGACCCTGGAACAGGCCCGCAACCATCTCGGGAACGCGTTCCTGGCCACATTCTTCTCCCTCGACGTGCCCGTCTCCAGCGAGCGCACCCAGGCACTTCTGGACTGGACACCGCAGCACGCGACGTTGCTGGAGGACCTCGAGACCGGCGACTACTTCACCCCGCACAGGCCAGCAAACGTGCCGAGGAGATCTGGTTAGAGATCCGATGGGAAGCCGGGGTCCCCGAGAAATCGCCGACTTCCCTAAAAACGTAATACTCAGCGATGCTGGCGAACGATGCTTTGATGCGAAAGAAACACCACCCCAACAATATAGCCACCGCGGCAGCGGCCATTAACGATCCTGGTCGGCAGGCTTGTCTGCGTGGCGCATCGCTTCCATCAGTTCTGCGCGAAGCCGAGCGACAGTCGGCTCATCACCAGCATCTTCGGCTGTGGTGATGTCCTGGCGGAGTTGCGCGATAACGTCCTGGTTGCTCATGGATTTCTCCCGTCGTCTTCGTGGTGACCCGGATGCGCGGATAGCGATCACGGTCACACCATCGGTCGATCCGATCCGTTAGGCAGGGTGTCCGGATTCAAGCCGGTGAAACAGCGCATGAGCCCGGATCAGGCTGAAGAAAGTTTGTGCGAAAACAGCTTTCGGCGGATGGGTTCGTCCTATGCCGATTCGCGGTTCTCGAGTCCGACCGCGTCGATGAGTTCGGTGCGGTGATCGCCGAGTTCGGGGTAGTCGGTGCTGAGTTCGTTCATGAGGTCGGCGAGCGCGTCGGCGATGGCGTTCAGTTTCTGTTGGAGGGCTTCCTCGGAGCGGGACTGGGTGTTCTGCAACAGTGCGACCAACAGGAAGGTCACGATGGTGGTCGCGGTGTTGATCACCAGTTGCCAGGTGTCCACGCTGGGCAGGATCACGAACGTCGGCGCCCAAAGGATCACCATCAGCACGCAGAATACGAAAAACGCCGCTTTGGAGGTCAGTGCGGCGGCCCCGCTGGCGAAGCGGTCGAACAGGCCTGGCTTGCCGTCGACATCGGAGGGCATCGTGCTGTTCTCGTCGGAAGGGGCCCGTGTGTACTTGTTCATCGACGGTCCTGCGCGGGGTCGGCGTGCCAGGCTCGATCGATCGGAAATGGTGCGGGGTGCACAGTGAACTCGATCCCGAAGTCGTTCGATATCAACGGCATTGGTATATCGGTCGACAGTTTGCGGGGGCTCGAACCGGATTCGGGAGGTAACGCGCGCATGCGTGTCAGGACCCGCGCGTCCGCGTTCGCGCGCTCGGGCAACCCCATCACGCGGCGGCGCCGGGCGATGACGCCCGTGGCGAGGGCCGCGAATCCGAGGTCGGACAGCGCGGTTGATGCGGCGGTACCGGCAAGCCGGTGCCCGTGCTGATCTGCCATCGATCCTCCTGCTGATGCGGCGAAGCAGCCGAAACGGCTCTCGACGCGCAGATACCCGCGCCGACCGCGGCGAAACCGGATGCTTAAGACCGGACTCCGAGCTGACGCCTCCCTGCTCGGCTCGTTCGCCGACGCCCGCGCGGGGTACGGCCAGAGCGACCTGAAGACTTCGAGTGAGGAACATCGACTGGCATCTGTGGTTCGGACCTGCACCTGTACGAGGTGCTCGGTGCCCATATGAAACCCGACGACGTGCTCGGTCACGAGCCGAGGGCCGGGTCGTCGAGACCCGCTCGGCGGTCACCGGACTTACCACCGGGGACTGATTCCAACACAAAACCGACAGCGGTGAAGATCGCGCCCTGCGATGAACTCCAAGCACTGATCAACCCACCACCAAGGCGCGGCCATCGGTGGTAAAGGTGATCCGGCGGGGTTCGGCGGTCGGTTCGGTCGGCACGGATGACCACCAGTTCCTCCCATCGCTGAGTGTGGTCCATACATCCGGTCTCGATCAGCCACTGCGCACGATCGCGCAGCACAGGACTGAACGCAATCCAACGACGTTGCACCACAGAGGCTTTGAGGCCATGCGCGCGCAGCGTCGACAAAGTCAGATCCGCGTCGCAAAGGGCCGAATGCACCAGTAGCGCGATACCACGCGGGTTGAGCAGCGTGGGCAGCGATGCACACACTCGGTCCAGGGTGGCGCGGCCGAGGTGGCCGCCGTCCTAGGCGCAAGCGCGTCCGCGGGCATGCGGACCGTCGGGCGAGGGCACATACGGCGGGTTGGCCAGCACCACATCGAAACGCCGGTGCCCCAGCGTCGCGGCGAAGTCACCGAGCACCAATTCCACCGCAATGCCACGCAATCGATAGTTGAGCCACGCCGATGCCAAGGCGGCACGCGATATGTCCACCGCCGTCACCGTCTCAGCCCGCACCGAGCCGCGGCCACCGCCAGTGCACCAGTTCCGGTGCCGACATCCAGCACACTCACCCCTCGCGGTATGTCGGCCGCGCCAGGACCTGCACCAGCAACCAGGTGTCGGCCTGGGGCCGGTAAACACCCGGAGTTCGAATCAGCCAACGAGGCACAATCTGATCACAGCATGGGCGGAGCCAGTTCCTCCGGAACTTCGCGAGCCCTCAGACGGGATACACATCCACGATGACCAGGCGTCTTTTCCAGTTGCCCATGTTTCGCGTGCCCCGCCGGGGATACGAACCTGCAGCGACGAGACCAGAACCGTCACGCCACCGCTATTTGCCGATGACCGCCAGTTTTCGGTGTTACAGGAGGTTGGCGTATTGGTCGATACCCCCTCCGAACACACACATTACGCAACGTCACCCGTTCTACTTGCGGTTATACAGGAAGGGTGAGCGATGGCTTTGAGCCGCATCAGTGCAGAACCGCGGGTAGAGGCGCCGTGGGCGGGTTCGATTCGGGTTCAGCTGAGAAAAACACAGCATCCAGAGCGGCGAGCGTTGGAAGAACGCACCGCTTCGCAGCGAACACCCGATGCGAAGCGGTGGTCTGATGATCGACACCGACCGCTTGGATCCGGCCGACCACGCCATGGTGATTGTCGAGGGGCGACAGCGCATCAACGTGCGGATCCAAAGGCAGTATGCGCCTCGGTGGGGACGGCGAACTTTCGCATGGCCGCAGATGCTGCGTTGTATCCACTCATCCCGTGCGCCCCCGGCCCTGGTGGTACGGCGGCCGAGCAGATGAACATCCGGTCCGCTATACGGTAGGGGCGCAGGGTGATGCGTGGTCCGCCGAAGATCAGTTGGCGAATGTTCTTGTCGCCGATGAGGATGTCCCCGGCCACATAGTTGGGGTTGTAGGCCTGCATGGCGGTGGGGCCGACCACGGTGATGGCGACGATGCGGTCCCGGAACCCGGGTGCGAACCGCTCGACCGCGTCGAGCAGCAAGTCGGTGGCGTCCTCCGAATATCCTTGTGGCACATGAGCGTATAGATCGATGGGGTGTAGGTTTCCGCGTGATCGTGTGGAGTCGGCGAGGTACTGCTGTCCGACCACGATGAAGGGCCGGTCGGGAAGCCGGCCTCGATGAATTGCGTGTTCGGCGCGAACCACATCGGCGGCGCTGCCGCCGATGTGCAGGCTTCCCGCTTTGCCAGCATGGGGGTTGGTCCACGGGATGCCGCCCTCGACGGCCAGGCTGACCTTGTAGGCGGCGGGCCCGTGCCGGAATCGCCGGTACGCTCGGGAGACCTGCGACGGCAGCCGGTCACCGGCGATGTCGGCGATCGCGGCCGGGGCGAGATCGAACATCACGAGGTCGGCTGGCGGCAGTTGGTCGAGCGACTTGACCCAGAGGCCGGTCTCGATCTTTCCACCCAGATCTGTCAATGCGGCCGCCATGGCGTCCGCGATTGCGCGCGAGCCGCCCACCGCAACCGGCCACCCGTAGCGATGGCCGGCGGTGGTGATGCCGAGACCGATTGCCGCGGATAGGATCCGGTGCTGTGGTTGCCAGCCGTGTGCCATGTTCCCGGCGAACAGCGCCCGCCCCTGCTCGGTACGGAACAACCGTCCGAGCGCTGCGGCCGGGATCAGGGTCGGGATGCCGAATCGTGCCAACCGCACCGGATGTGACGGTATCCGCAGGAGTGGTTGCATAAAATCGGTCGCCAGCAGCTCGTATCCAGCGGAGGGGCCGGCGAACAGACGGCGCCAGATCGAGCCGTCGGCGCCGAGGCCCGCGGCGGTGTCTTCGAGGGACCTGTACAGCACTCCTGCTGTTCCGTCGTCGAGTGGGTGCACGCAGTCGATTTCCGGCCACGCCCATTCCAATCCGTATCGGGCCGCGTCGATTCCGGTCAAGAACGGCGACCCGACGGCCATGGGGTGAGCCATTGCGCAGTGGTCGTGCAGCAGCCCGGGGAGGGTGAGCTCGCCGGAGCGGGTGCCGCCGCCGATGGTGGCGGCACCCTCGAGCACGGTGACGTCGACGCCGTGCCGGGCCAGCGTGACGGCGGCGGCCAGTCCGTTCGGCCCGGAGCCGACCACAATCGCCGTGGTCATCGCACACGCGCCGAGGGCAGAACCCGGGTGTCGTCGCGGCGGAGAGGATGAACCGGGAACAGGTCGCCTGGCTCCGGCCATGGCTGGCGGGCCAGCATGTCCGCGACCAGCACGTAGCCCTCCTCGATGACTCCGCTCTCGGCATCGATGATGCGATATGCCTGGCGTTGCCGGTGGATCGGCTGGGATTCGAGGACGACGATGCGCAGTTCGCCTTCCTCGAACCGGCAGCGACGCTGCAGCGCTGCCAGCAACTGTTCGTTGTGCAGATGCCCTTCACCGAAGTTCCAGCCGAGCAGCGGGCCCGCGACAATCTCTCCGTCGCGGATGGCGTAGTCGTCTACGTTGTCGACGGCCCGTGTGATCAGACCGTTGAGCGCCCTGCCATGCGTATGCATCGATCGCCAGCCCATCCCGGACTGGATCAGGATGTCGGCGATCTCGGGGCCGTACAGCTTGGTCAACTGGGTGACCGGTAGCGCGGCGCTCTTGGTCACATGCTGTTCGAGCTTCAGCTCGGCGTCCCCGCGGAAACACCAGGCGCTGGTGGCCCAGTTGCCAGCGTAGTAGCGCATCGACGTCAGGAACGAAACCCATTGCGGCCGAACATGTCCGAGGACGACAACGAGTGTGGAGAACAGAATCAGCGCGAAAACCAGCGGAGATCGAAGCCCCGAGACATCGATGTAACCGTAGTGTCCGAACAGGTCGAACAGGCTGAAGATGAAGAAGATGTTCCACTCCAGCGGCACGCCCATCGGCACCGTGGAGATGATGTGCAGGTGGAAGACCGCCATGAAGATGATCGCCGCCCACGTCAGCGGGCCGCCGTGGCCGAGGAAGACCAGGTAGGCGGGAACCAGGTATTCCACGATGGTGCCGCCGTGTGCCAGCAGGGCCGGGATCCGTGACGGGCGCAGGTCCCGCGGCGGGTCGCGATACATCTTGCGCTCCAGCCATTTGATCCGCATGACCGGGCTGTTACTCATCATGACCGCCACCACGTGCCCGAAGTGATGGTTGAGCTTGGACGTGGCCGCACCCCACCACAGGGCCAGCATGACCAGCTTGAATCCGATCACCATGTCGGTGAACGGGACGAAGAACATCAGCAGCATCAACAGGTAGTGTTCGGGGCGGGCCGCCAGAAACACCGTCTTGTCCCGCAACCCCAGCGCGCCGAGGGCAACGACCAGAGCGACGACGACCGTGGGATCGAGCAGACCTACGTGACTGCCGTCTGCTGGCGGAGCGCCATGACCGGAGGCGAGCAAAGCCCAGATTCCGGATCCGAGGACGACCGCATACAGGGCGACGTCGATGATGCCGCGCTCGTCACCACGGGTGAACGGCACCTTCCCTGGCCACGGCGGCAGACGCAGGGTGCCGGGGCGCAGGAAGTACAGCAGCCCGCCGATCGGCGGCAGGAACCGCATGGTGAGCGGCCCGAACCCACACCCGAACCCGAGGATTTCGAACAGCAGGGTCCACACGACCAGTTTCTGGTAGACGATCGGCTCGGTCCACCACGAGGCGATGTGGGTGAGCCCTCCGAGTCCAGGGGTCAAGGAGATTACCGCTGCCGCGCCGAGGACGTACAGGGCGCACTTGACGAGGTAAAGCAGGTAGACGGCATAAGGGGTGCCGAAGCCGTGCTCGACCCAGTGTTCCGCAACGGTGCGGAGTCGTTCGCCGCGCGGCCGGGTCTTCCATTCGGCGTAGTCGATGTCCGGAAGGTCCGGTTTCGTGAATCCCATGGCAGATGTCTTTCGAGAGGGAACGGAATGTAATCAGAGGCGCGCTTCGACCGAGCGGGCGCGCAGAGTCCGCTTGTCGATCTTCCCGACGGGGTTCTTCGGGATCTCGTCAACGGTCACGATCAGTTCGGGAAGCTTGTAGCCGGCCAAGGAGTTCCGGAGAAGATCGAGCATCTGTTCCGGGTCGACCGCGGCGCCATCGCGATAGGACACAAAGGCGATGGGTACTTCGCCGTAGACAGGGTGCGGTCGCCCGATCACGGCGGCCTCGAGGACCTGTGGATGGGTGTAGATCGCGGACTCGATCTCCTTGGGATAGATGTTCTCTCCGCCGCGGATAATCATGTCCTTGATGCGGTCCACCAGGGTGAGGTAGCCGTCGGCGTCGATGCGACCGACGTCGCCCGTGTGCAGCCAGCCATCGACGATCACCTTCGCCGTCTCCTCGGGCCGACCCAAATATCCCCGCATCACGGTCGGACCTTTGATCACGACCTCGCCCGCCGATCCGTCATTGAGGAAATTGCCGTCGCCGTCGACGACGGCGATCTCCTGCCCCGGAAGCGCGATACCGACGGTGCCAGGTTTGCGGACACCGTCGAGCGGATTGCCCGTGCTCGCGCACGTTCCCTCCGACAGGCCATAACCTTCGTAGATCGCGACACCGTAGCGCTCCTCGAACCGGGCGAGCAGTTCGACAGGCATCGGAGCCGCACCGCAAAGGGCGAAGCGGACCGAGGAGGTGTCGGGCCGGATCTCGTGCGGCAGCGCTGACAGCATGGCGTAAATGGCTGGCACCGCGGAGAAATAGGTCGGCCGTGCCGCCCCGACCCTGTCGAAAAAGGTCCGCGGCGAGAACCGGCCGGCGACAGTGGTCTGGCCGCCGGCGAGCAGCGGCGACAGCACGCTGACCACGATGCCGTTGACGTGGAACAGCGGCAGAATCAGCAGACTGTGGTCGTCAGCGGTCAGCCGCATGCCCGCGACCATCGTCTCGGCCCTCGCCATGATGTTCGCGTGCGTCAGCTCGACGCCCTTGGGGCGTCCGGTGGAACCGCTTGTGTAGATGATCAACGCCAGCGCGTCGTTCGAGAACTCGATCGCCTCTGCGCCGCCGACGCGGCCTTCGTGCCGATCCAGCTCTGGCACCGAAAGCCGTTGCGCCGCATCGATCTCGCCGGCCTCGCAGTCGTCAGCGCAGACCAGTACGCGAGCGCGGGAATCGCTCAACTGATAATCCACCTCGGCCGAGGTCAGCGACGGGGCGATCGCCGTCGCCGCGGCACCCAGCCGCCAGGCCGCGAACAATGCCACGATCAATTCGAGCCGGTTGGGCAGCATCACGGCGACAACATCGCCGACACCGATTCCGGCGTTCGACAACCGATCGGCGTACTTCTGCACGAGGTCGAGGAACTCGACGTTGGTGATCCGCCCCCGGTCGTCGTCGGCAAGACAGGGGTTGGTGGGGACGATCCCGGCGCGTACATCCGGGAGGGCGGCGAAGTGCATGTCGATCTCCTTGCTAACGCAGCAGCTCACTTGCGTGAACGACACGTTAGGAAGGCGGTGTGACCTGGACCATATCGCGAGCGCATGAACATAGCCGGAGTGATCGTGCGCATCGCACGACGGATGACTCAGTCACTCACGGACTGCAGCACTGTCGACCCCAGCCATCGGCAGGCCAGCAGGGCGACCTCAACGTCCAGCCGTCCCTCCCGCAGCGAATGCCCCAGTACTGCCTCCGCCTTGCGGATCCGGTACTGGACGGTATTACGGTGCAACACCAGCCGCTCGGCCGTTGTCTGGAAGCTGCCGTTGGTGTCCAGGAAGACACGCGCCGTTTCGCGCAGCTGTGCCGTGGCATCGTCGTCACGCGCCAGCGACCCAAGGATTTCGCTGATCCATGCCCGCGTGGCGGCCAGATCCGAGCACATCAGCGCGATCGGCCCGACCTGTGCCGAACATGACACCGACACACGCTCCGTTGCCGGCGCGGACATCGCGACCACCTGTGCTTGTGTCGCCTGGCGATGGGTCAGCCGGAAGCCCTCCAGCCCAGCCGCAGGCCTGCCCACCGCCGCCCATGTCGCCCTCGGAATGCTCACCGCGGCGGGATCCATTTCCAGTTCGGGTTGCGGGAGCCAGGCCCACAGGGTCGATTCGTCGGCCGGGATCAGCACGGGTTGTCCCTGGCAGGACAACTGATCGGCGATGGTCGTCACCACTTGTTTGGCAGAACGCAGTTGATCGACGCCCGCGTCGGACCAGACAACCAGGCCCAAGTGGGTCCGGTCGAGCCGATATCCCAGCGCACGCTCGCTCTCTCCCAGATCGACACGCTGTCCGGACAGGATCGAGCGCACCCGAGCAGTGCGGACGGCCATCTGGTTCTGCAGCCATCGGTCCCGCTCGTCCTGATAGGCGGTCACGACTTGTTGGGAGACCCGATCGATGTAGGCGAACGAGCGGTCGGTCATTTCGGCCACCGCCGCTGTGACCAAGTCGAGGTCGTTCGTCGCGGCAGTGATCTCACCGAGCATGTGGTCGTTGAATAGTCGCTGCCCGATGCGGTACGCCCGCAGCAGCGCGGCGATCGAGGTACCGCGCTGGGCCATGCGACGGGCGTACTCCAACGCCTCCGCTGGCGCATCGAGCTCGTCGATGTCCAGCCCCAGTTCGTAGATATGCAACGCGATCACGACGTTGCTGGTGACGCTGGCGCGCAGCAATGACTCCACCCGGCTGTCGCCGCGCAGCTCCGGCTCGATCTGGAGCATCTGCTCCGTCAAACGTTCGGACAAGGCCAACGCATGCCGGCTCAGCCCTCCCGCGATCCTCGCTAGCAGTTCTGCGGCGTCGGTCTGCATCTGATCATCCTGTGATATACACGACCGAGCGGGCTCGGGCGGGCTCGACTTCCGAACGCCTACGATCCGTAGCGCAAAGCTCGGCGTAATAGTCGCCGATGTACTCCGGTGACCAGGAACCAGATACCAGCGCGCGATACGCGACGATGGCCACTTCTGTAGTCGGACTCCGCATACATGCGGGTTTCACACACTGAGCAACTCCACGCGGTCATCGCGGTGTCGAACTTTCTTGCAGTCTGGACTCATGCAGGAGGACAGCTTCACGAGCTTCGCCAGGCTGTGGAAGCTCCTGGTAGAGCGTGGAACCAAGATTCTGAACAAGGTAGGTTCGCTTTGCCCATTCATATGCGTAGAGCGCTCTCTGCAGCCAGAGTGATGGACAATCTTGAAAGTAATCGCCAAGGCAATCACTGGGGTGGGGATCGTCCATCATCAAGGCTTCCATAGCCGCATGAAACCCGGCTCTGTTGATATCGATGTCGTGAGAATTATCTATGTCGTGAGAATTCATGATCAATCCTTGGTTCGAATTAGCGTGAGCCACCTCCGGCAATGGCAACAAGAGCGAGAGACAGCAACATACGGATCGCATTTACCTGTCTGCTAGGAACGACGCCAGCAACCCGCGGCCCAGCCGCAGCAAGCCGGAGGACTGGATCGACCCGCTCGCCATTCAGAGGCCGGTGGTGCGCGAACAGGCGAATGGTAGCGAAGGTCTCGTCGCGACAGTGCTGTTCGCAGAGGATCGGTTCGCCAGTCGTACGCACCAGGAGCCTCGGCCATCGCGCATCCTTCCGCGTTCACCTGGAATGTGAACATTCACCGTACGTTCGATAGGCAGCTGTTCAATTGGTGACCATCGTCACCACACTGCGAAGGAATGTCAAGTGATCTGCGGTTCTGCTCTAATCCGATTGGCAACGGCGATGTAGTATGTTCAGTATGCCTGAACAGGAGATCGTGCGTGAGGATACTGGCGACACCGGTGCGGGTCACCTTGTGCGCCGGGCTCGAACGGCGGCTGGAGTCTCGCTGCGCGAACTGGCACGCAACATCGAGGTGAGCGCCGGGACCCTCAGTGCCATCGAGAACGGCAAAACAACACTGACCGTCGGCCGGCTCGACCGGATCGCTGCCGAACTCGGCGTCTCCGCGGTCGACATTCTCGCGGCCCGGCTGCCGTCAGCCGCCGACGCTACCGGCAGATCACCTGCCCGGTCGGCCAGTGACGGGCAAACATGGCGCACTTTTGAGCCCCTGACACTCGATCCTGCTCTCGACGCCGCGATCGCAGCACTTCTGCAAACCGGTTACCACGGCGCGACGATGCGGAGTATCGCGGCCAACGCCGGTATGAGTGTCGCCGGCGTCTACCACTACTACCCGAGCAAACAAGACCTGCTCGTCGCCATATTCGACCTCGGGATGTCCGATCTGTATTGGCGAATCCCGGCAGCCCGCGACGACGGCGCAACCGTGGTCGAACGATTCGCCAACATTGTCGAAGCCCTCGCGTTGTTCCACACACACCGCAGTGACCTCGCGTTCATCGGGGCCAGCGAAATGCGCAGCGTCGACGAACCCACACGCTCCCGAATCGCTGCTCAGCGAAACGACGTTCAGCGAATGATCGACGACCAAGTTGCCGCCGGAATCCGGGCAGGCGAGTTCACCACCCGCTACCCACGCGAAGCCGCCCGCGCCGTCGCCACCATGTGCACTTCCCTGCCGCAGTGGTTCCGCCCTGTCGGCCGTGTCTCTCAACAACAAATCGCCGTCGAATACGCGCAATTCGCCGTCGACATCATGCGCGGACACACAACCCGAGCCGTCATGACCCACGC
>NZ_BDAZ01000085.1 GCF_001612725.1 Nocardia anaemiae NBRC 100462
GGGCCGAGCAACGCTCCGAGCATGCCGGTATCGGCCAGTGGGTCCGCCCCGGGTGAGGACTGCCCGGTGCCCTGCACTCCCAGCAAATACAGTGCCGGGCACCCATTGATCGGCACTGCTACCGCGAGCGGAGTCGTCGCGCTCATCGCCCCAGCTGCACCGAGTGCTGTTGCCATCGCGACGGCCGCGAGGATGCGCGCATGGCCCTTCGTCGTGGGGATCATGGCTGGCCCACCCCCACACCAGCACCGAACCCCGCCCCCACCGTGCCACCGGCCACCGCACCCACCACAGCGGCAGGCACACCGGCCACGATCGCACCCACGGCAGCGCCCACCGCCGCACCTAACGCGGTACCGGCCACACCGGAGGTGATCGTTCCGATGACCGGTACCGCCACCACGGTGCCCAGTGCGGCACCGGCGATTCCGCCGATGGTGCCGCCGACGAGACCGCCCACGACCGCGCCGAGGGTTGCGGCCGGTGCTCCGGCAACGACCGCGCCACCTGCACCGCCGAGCGCTGCCCCGCCCAGCGTGGCTCCGCTGACTCGATCGGAGCGTCCGGCGGGGATGCCGACCGAATCGAGTGCGGTCGCGACCTGCGCCTCAGCGCCTGCCGCGGCGTCGTTGATGGCGTCGGCGCACTCGGGGGGTAGCCAGTCCGGGCGCGGTGCTTGCCACTGCCCGACTCGAATTGTGTTCTCCGGCGGCTCGATCGGCGCTACAGGTGCCACCGGTTCGGGCAAATGCAGATCCTCGAACGCGATCGGCTCCACAGGGAGGTCCACCGACGGCGCCGGACGTAACCCGGATCCGTTGCGGATCTCGGGGGGCTGGGAGTAGTACACCGGCGGAGGCGGCACGGGTTCCGGCGGCCGAGCTGGGGTGGAAGTGCCGGGCTGCGCGGGGCTGGTGACACCGGGCTGATCAGTGATCTCCGCAGGCGCGGTCGCGGTCGCGGTCGCCGCCGACAGCAACATCACGATAGGCACCGCACCGGCGAGAACCGTCGTGGCGCTGCGAGACAGGCTGGTGTGCACACGGTTTCGGCGCACATCGCCGAATACGCAGCGCTGGAGAGGTGATTGGGGTGATTTCCGTGATTTGGACATGCCGAATAAACCCTTCATCGGTCAGGGCGATAAATAAGAAAGAATGGTGAATACGCGGGGGCGGGCGCGTGCTATCGCGGCCCTCCCAGAGGCGAAAGCGCTTCTGGGAGTCCGCTTCTCAGGTGTTCACGTCACACGAACATAAAGATGATCGACAGCGCCTGCCACACCACGTTCAAGGCGTTGGATGCCACGATCAGGCCGTCGTTCAGGATCTGGAGGGGATCCACATCGGTTTCCTTTCAATCGGTTTGGACTTGCCGTTCTATCCAAACCGTGAAACCTCGTGGAATGCCAGGGTTTACGCTCACCTATTTTGCGGTAATGCTCCGAGCGTCAAATTGCTATTCTGGGCTTGTCCAGCGCGTTTGCTGAACAATTGTCACTGGGAGCGTCAAGGAAAATTTTTGCCGGATCGTCTGCGCGACACGCTGATTCGTGGCGGGGCGCGAGGATGGATGGCTTGTCGGTGAGCTACCTCACTGCGATCTCACGACGCAATGACCTTGTCGTGTCAGGGACCGTCTGGTAGGAACAAAAGATCATCTTGGGGGCAACCAATCACCATAACCTTGCTAGATCTGTAGCGGAAGACTCTAGAAAGATGGGGGGGGCTCTGCACATGAGCCGCAATCCTGCACACCGTGCACACGGCCACACACGACGTGGGTCAATGCCGCACATCCCGACCTTGGGCAGCGCCTGCTTGGACATCCGCAACGAGTTGGGGCTCTCGCGTGCGGTGGCGCAGCAGCGTCACGGGATCAGTACCAGCTACCTGTCCGACATCGAGGCCGACCGCACCACACCAAAACCTGAAACTCTCGAAAAGCTCATCAACGGTTACGATCTCGATCCCCCGCGCACACGACACCTGCGCGAGCTGTGCGCCCCACCCGAGCACCTGCCCACCGCCGAGCGCCTTCGCCGGTATGTGCACGACGACGTCGGTCTCATGACTTACCTGCGCGACCTCGAGAAACGTGATCTTTTCGCAGCCTATGTCGATCCGCTGTGGAACATCCTGGCCTCGACCGACGGATTCCGATCATGGCTCACCGGTATCGGTGAAGACGGGAACGTGCGGGCATGGGTGTTCACCCGGCACGCCCGCGCGGTCCTGACCGACTGGCGCTACGAAGCCAAACGCACCGTCGCCGTCGTCAGGGCGGTATTGGGCGCCTACCGCGACTCCGAACAAGCCCGCGACCTGATGCGCCAACTTCGCCCCAGCCGAGACTTCCAGCGCCTCTGGAACTCCAGCACCCAGGTCGCTTACGGCCGCCACGTCAACGACCTGCTCCACCGACGCGACCCCGGCACCGGAGAACTCGTCTCCTACCGCATCAGCATCGCCGACCAAACTCAAAACCAACACGTCCAACTCGTCACCGCCATCCGCCAGCCCTACTCCGGCCCCGACATCTGAAAAAATCTTCGACACGCCGGTGAGACACGCCAAGACATGGTGTCGCACCGGCGTGACGATCACTTCACCATGAAACGTCCGCTTCACCCTCGACGAAACGAAACCATCAGCGGCGCACGCAAAGCCGAGCCACGCCAGCAACTCGAACAGCATCAGCAAACACACGTGACAGCATCAAACCATCGCCTTGAATGAGTGCCGCTGAAACTGGGTAAGGCTAGTTCGCTGGCAGACAATGCAATTGAAATCGGGACTGCCCCGGTGCGGTTGACTCCTGACCTATGAGGATTTCGCCCTCACGGTGCAAAGGCTCGCAATGCCAAGTCAAGCCGCGGTGACCGGATTCGGTGTGTGGAGGGTGAATTCGCGTCCATCGGGCATGTCTCTACCGGTCGATCGCGGGCTGGCCCAGCGTGTCGAACATGCGCTCGAGTGCCTCGAGGGCGGTCTCGATATCGAGGCAGTGTCGCAGCTCGCGCATGATGCGTCCGCGAAACGGTGCCAGCTGTTGTGCCTCGACCGCGCGGACGTGGTCGAGGTTCCATACCTGGCGACCACTTGCCGTGATCTCGGTGCGAGGACCGAAAAGCGACTCCAGATCCTGCTTGCGGTAACCCCACAGTCGCAGGTCTACCTCCGAAATCATGCCCGCCTCCGCCAGATCCCCATCGTCGTTGAGGCGTTCGGCGCTACCGCGATATTCGGCCATGATCCGCTCGTCCTCGAGGTCAGACCCACGGACATCGAAATTGGCAGACATACCAAACCCCCAATACGTTCAGGACGAACCTCACCGTCCCTGCTTGCCACCGAAATCTACAGTGCGCCAACCCAAGACACCAGCAAGCAATAGCGAAGCCCGTGATGTCGGCTACCGGGTTTCAGCTACTAGGGCGCGCGCCGTGCATGGCACACGCCTCGAGGTTGATGGTCAACCGGTGCGGACGGCAGCAGTGACGCAGCGCCCGATGTCATGGGCGGAGCTGGTCATGTTTCGGTATCCGTCGTGGCCAGCACGCAGACGTAGTCGCTGCCGGTGCGCACGATGGTGCCGGTGGGCGTATCGGCGAGCTGAGTGCGGGTCGCGATCAGCTGGGTCGCTCCGAGGGTTATGGGCACCAGGAAATCCTTCCGATCAGGTTGTGGGGCTGTGGTTTTCGGTCTCGCCCTCGACGGAGGGCGGGTCGTCCTGCTTGGGCTGGTAGTAGTCGGTCTGCTTGTAGAGCGGAACCTTTCCACTGCCTATCGCCTCGACATGAAAGTCGCCCTGTCGCTGAGCGCACTCGGTGCACAAACTGATAAGCAGCGTCACCTCGTGTTTCGGCACCGTGGCAAACCGGGCAGTCTCCGACAGTGATTCCATACACCCGGTGATTTCGCTGATCATGACCATCGCCTCTTCGAAGCTCCAGCCCAACCGCATCAAGATCGCCACCGGCCACTCACCGGTGCCGACCACAGCGATGCCGGTATCAGTCGGTTTCTTGCAGGCCACACAGACGCCCTTACCTACCAGCGCAGGCCGAGCAGGCGGCGCGGAACCACCCGTGCGCGACTGCGCGTTGCCCGCATGCGGTGAGGTTGTGTGCTCCGGCAAGCGTGATGTGCCCGACAGCAATCCGGCGCGGAAGTCGTCGTAGGCACAACACAGCCGACTCAGCCGAGCCGCGCTGCCATGGTCCACGCCTTCTCACGCTCGGCTCCCGCGCGCAGCGCCGCATAGGTGATCGCGGCGGCGAACCCTCCGACGGTGTCCTCGGCCACCGGAGCATCCGGTGCCAGAGCCAGCCGCGCCGAGGCCCTGATGTGCCGGTCGATGGCGTGACCCCATCGCGCGGTCTCCGAGAGCGCGGCCCTGAGCCGGTCGGTGGCGAGCAGCATTGCGTCGATATCGCGGGAATTGGGATCGACAAGCATCGACAGCGACAGCCACCGCTGCTTATGCAAGGGGAACATCGCACTGATGGCGGCCGAGATCGGATCATCGGTGTCTCGACCGCTCATCGCCTCGATCAGGTCATCAACGGTCGGCAACATAGAATTCGACAGGGGTGAATTCACAAGCCCTGCAACAGAATCGGTTTTCGGAGGCGTCGGTGAATCGTTCACTGGTCCTCACCATTCCCGGCGTCACGCTGGTCCGCCGCCGCGAAAACCGAGCCTTCGAGCGTGACCCGCCACACGGGAACCGTGTGGATATAGCGGTGACTGTGCAGCCACTGACTGGTGATCGTGAGCGCGGTGCTGGTGCGGCCGGAGGCGAGGTCGGTCAATGCCCGCGCGCCCTCGACGCGGCACAGATCCTCGAGCATGGTGCGCTGTGATCGGGTCAGCCGCTCATGCGCGCCGGTCTCGATCATGTGTTGACCGATGGCAGTCAATGCCCACCCGGTCTGCTCCTGCGCGAAGCCGTGGCCCGTGAGCCAGTCGAGTATCCGCAGGACCTGCCCATGCTGGCGGTCGGACGCGGTAGCCAACTCGCTAGCGGGCCGCGCGGTCCGAGTGAGCGCACGCAGGACAGCCAGTCGCGGCAGAGTCAAGCCCAGCTTTCTCAACTCGGACAGCCTTTTCGTCTTGGACAAAGAAACTCCCTTCCCAATGTTTGTCGAACCAGTGATGGTCGAAAGCTGTGGTGCCGCGTTCACCGCGGATCGCGAGAGTGATCGGCGATATCGCCAGGCCAGCGGTATCCGCGAGGCCAGATGTGGCCCTCGGCAACGGTGATCAGCGAGCAGACCCGGGTGATGTGGCGGTCCACATGTGGCAGAGCTGGCGTCACAACCGCAGCGGCACCGGCTCGGGCCACCGCCTCGCCGATGTCGGACCACGACATCGACCCGCCGATCGTGTACCGGATGACCTCGACGAGGGTGACACCGTATTTGTCGGCGGCATCCCGGAGCATCTGCTCGGTCCACACGTCATCGAGGTCCAGGCGGACCACACCGACGGCGCCGGTACTCAAATTCTTGAGGCCATCGATGACCCGCCGTATCAGATCGGCCGGTTGCAGATCGACCGGGCGCTCATCGCCGCCATTCAACATGCCCGGAATGCGTTGCGATAGATGGTGATTCGTCATTGTTCTCCCC
>NZ_BDAZ01000086.1 GCF_001612725.1 Nocardia anaemiae NBRC 100462
CCCCCCCAGCCAGGCGTCGGCCTGCGCCTTGGCTTCCTCGACATCGCTTCCAGCCGACGCCTCCCGGATCATCCGGCCGTCATGTGTGTAGATCCCCCAACTGCACGAGCGCGCGGTCGTGGCCCGGATCTTCGCCACGACATCGGTGCGGTGTTTGGACAGCCACCAGCGGTGTTCGTTGCCTTCGAGCCGCCATCCGTCGGTCGCGTGCGGTGGCTGGATCGGACCCGATGCTGCCCAGTTGCCGGTCACCCTCCGCCCCTGGTGGACCGGCCGTAGGCGTGGAGGGTCATCTGCGACCAGAAGTCGTGGCGAACCGCGTTCCACAGGTCGGTCAGCTTCGGCCAGCGTTCCCGTGCCTCCACCAGATCCGGGTAAGGCCCGTCGATCGAGGCCACCGGCAAGTCCTCGGCAGTGTCATAGATGCCATGGATCTCGATGTTGTGCTTGTCGAGTGTCCAACTCGCTTCCAACCCATCGCATTCGGTGACGTGCTTGTGCGGCATGTCGTCGTCGGTCACGGCTGCCCCTTGGCTACTGGTGCGCTCGCCCGCGCATGGTGTCCACGAGGTCGTCCAGGGATTCGAGCATCGCCCGCGCTTGCTCACCCACCACTTCCGCTTCCGCGGTTCGCTCGATCGCGATGCCGCGTGCGATGGCCCGCTCCTGCGGAGTCATGGTCTGCGGCTTGAGCTTTCCCGCCTCCATGAGGCGCTGTATCGCGCTCTCTTTTCGTGGGCATTCCGACGCGCGACATCCCATGTGCTGTTGGAAGTTCCGGTGCGCCTCGTCTGGATCCATCTCGTTTTCCAGGAGCCCGTGCGCAACCTGATCGACCGCAGGAGGACTCACACGCGACCACGTTTGCTCGGGACAGACGGTCTCGAGGTCGAACTGCTCGCACACCCGCGCCGGACTGTGGGCGACAACTTCCAGGTCGTACACGATGATCGCCGCCGCATCAATGCCGATGGCGATGTTGAGCGCATAGCCGACCGGGTCGGCGTGTCCTTCTGGCGGGCGCACCGTGTACACGTAGTGGTAGCCGAGTTGTTCGGCGTGGCGTTGGATCGCGATCCGGCGGCGCGGCGAATCCATCGATGACGTTTCGAACCCGATCGCCTTCGGCGGGGTCTGCGGTTGGTTATGGACGGTGGCCGATTGGCCCTGCTGATGTGCTGTCATTGTCATGTCGGTGCTTCCAGATACGAGGTTGTGCGGGTGTGGGTGTGGATGGGTGAACCGCGCAGAGATATCCATCTAGCCGTTGCCTCGGCGGCGATCTGGCTTCGCTATCGGAGCGATCGACGGCGACGGTGGCGGTGAGTTCGACAGCGACACAACCGATCTGCTCGCCGCTGCCCTGGAAATCCACGATGGGCGCACCGGTTTCGTAACGGACGTACCGGACACGCTGTGGAGGTCTCATCGCCGTACGCCCACGCGCGTGCCCAGTCGCCGCCGGTACATGACACCGAACTCGTGCGCTGTCGTCGCCAATGGATGGATTCCTTGTGTGATGCCCCCGGATCGCCGACAACAGCGCCTCACCCGAGGAGAACAGCGCTACGGCGTCGGGTTCGGAACCGTCCGAGACCTCTGCGCTCGTATTCGGACCTGGAATGGCGTGCATAGCTCACCGCCACACCACGGAAGACCGGGCTGGGCCGAGGAGCCGACGGGCAGCGGACATCACGCTGGTACGTGACGGCAATGAATGCGCGGTCGAGGGCTGCGATACCCAGTACCACCCGGTTGGATGGTCGGTCATCGGAAGCCACACTCGTTCGCCGGACTCCAGGATCCGTACGCCGCGTTCCTCCAGTTGGGCCAGCGTGTGCACGCCGAGCCTGCCGCCCCACGCCGGGCCAGCCAGGAAGATCCACTCGCGATTCGGTCGTGAGTAGCTGATGATCGGCACCGACACGCACCGGGCCTCCTCGAGAAGCACCTCACGCACCTGCTTGCCGAGCCCTGCGGGCATCGCCACCGCACCCAAAGCTGGAGTCGCGATCACCGACACGCGCTCGAACGCACGCGACACCGTGAACCCCAACTCGCGATAGACCCGGGCTACCTCATGCGCGCTGTGGCAGCTTTCGAACATCACCGCCCCTTCCGATGACGGCCAGCGGGCTCTGACACCAATGAGAGGTGGGATCGCGAACTCTGCCGCGCCTCCGCCGCCACGTGACGAGCCCGCGCCGCACCAGCGCTGAACGCCACGGAGGGCCGTGCCAAAGCTCGTTGATTCATCACCGGGACACCCCCAAACCGCAACGCCCGCGAACTGGCGGTGCTCCACGGACTAACGCCCCGACCGAGCATCATCGCAACTCCCTGCACGGTTTCTGCCAGGTGCGTGATCGGCGGCCGTCCGGGGGCGGCCACGTGCACGGGACCGAAGCCATACCCACCAGTTCAAGGGCGGTCAAGCCCAGTAGGGCGGCGTACGACTTGAGCGCCGTCAGTTGCTCGGCGGCGTGAACTGCTGCAAGAGCCTGTTCTTCCGACAGCGTGCGACCGGGGAGGAAGTCCACGACCCAGTCGCCTTGCCCCACGGCCTTCGCACGATGCTCCGTGAGATGGCTAAACATCATCTGCGCGCCTACATGTACAGACATGGGCGGATCCTCCGTGTGTGACATCTATGGAGTAAACATGTCGCCGTTGGTGACTGCGAATCCACTTGACGATAGCTTTGACAACTTGTCATCACAAGTGCAGACAACAGGTCGCCGCGCAGTTTCGGATGCGCGGTAGGATCTGGTCAGACATAACGGAAGGAGCTGTCGGCGTGCCGACGTCACCTACGGTCGCGCGGTCAGAGCTACTGCTTCGACTGAACCAGTGGAAGACCGAACAGAAGATCGACGTTCAGACAGCGGCCAAAGCCCTGAAGATCACAACCAACCACTGGCACCAGCTCATGAGCGACCGTCGTGCCCTCACCGATGAACACTTCAACGCGATGATGAAGCTGTTCGGCCTCGACGCTGATGATCGAAAGATCCTCGAAGATCTGCGCGCCGACGCGCGGGAACGCGGCTGGTGGATGGACTACACCAGCCTGTTCGACGACGAGCATCGCCGACTGTTCGGATTCGAGCACGGTGCGGAGAGCATCCAGAGCTACGAAGGTCTCATCATCCCCGGACTGCTCCAGACCGGGGACTACGCCCGCGCCATCATGAACTCTGACATCGCTCGCATCCGTCCCCTGGATGCGGACCTGTATGTCGAGGTGCGGTTGCGACGCCAACAGCGACTGACCGGCGAAGACCCGCTACACCTGACTGCGTTGATCCATCAAGCGGCGCTGGAGCAGCGGACAGGCACGGATGAGGTTATGCACGGGCAACTCCGGCACCTGACTGCAATGGTCCGTGAACACCCAGAAACGATCGACATCCGGATTGTCCCGTTCACCGCAGCCAACCGGCCGATCTTGTCCGGTTCACCATTCCACATCATCCACTTCGCTAGCCCGATGCTCGGACCGGTCGTGTGGCACGAATCGGTGGCTACACGAGGCATTATCGACGATGCCGCGAGAGTGCGTGAGCTACGCATCCTGTACGACCGTCAGTTGGAGTCCGCGATGAGCCGTGACGACTCGCTGGCCCTGATAGACCAGATAGCAGATCGGATAGCCTGATAGACATGAGCGCAATCAAGCCCGTCACCAGCAACAACGGTGTCTTCTTCAAGTCGTCATTCTCGAACGACGGCCCCTCCTGCGTCGAGGTGAAATTCGATAAGGAACGAGTGCTCATCCGTGACAGCAAGCAGAACGCCGCGTACGTCAACGCTCCTGATGAGCAGCCGACGATCATCCTCCCGGCTGCGCAGTGGGCCACCGTTCTCGACCTCACCCTGGCCGCCAAGTCCGGACAGGTCGATTCGCTCACCATCGATCTCCGTAGCGACGGCGGGACCGACCTCAGCGGGGTGGCCATCGGAGGCGATTCCGTGAAACTGACCTACACGCCGGATGAATGGGATGCCTTCACCAAGGGCGTCGCGGGCGGCGAGTTCGACTACCGGTAGAACCGTCGCCGTTGGATGCCGGAGGAGGCCTTGCCCTCCGGCTACCTGGCTTCGCAGATTCTCTAGTCGGCGAGTTCGTCGCCGCCTGATCGATACAAAACTGGGTTGACGGTATGTTTTTCGCTGGCGGCGTGGACCTGATATCTTCGCCGACATGTCCCGCCGCGACGACAAATCGGTCGGCCTCGTCCTGGTCACCTACGGCAGTAGTGATGATCTTCCTCCCTTCCTTAAATCACTCCCGAGTGCGGTCGAGCCGCTCTCTCTACAGATCGCCTGTGTAGACAACGCTTCCACCGATGGCAGCGCCGACATCGTCGAGGACTTCGGCGCGAAGGTGATCCGCAACGCCGAGAACGTCGGCTTGACTCGCGCCATCAATCAGGGCGCGGAACAAGCCGACACGGAGTGGCTGCTGATCGCCAACCCCGATACACAGCTGACTCCAGGCTCGATCGCGCGCCTAGTGGAGACGGCCATGACGGACGATCGGATCGGGCTTGTCGGCCCCCGAATCAGCCGCCTCGACGGCACCCCATACCCCACCGGTCGACGGTTCCCCTCGATCGGTGTCGGCATCCTTCACGCTCTGCTCGGGTCGGTGTGGCCAGGAAATCCTGCGACCCGCGCATACTTCGGTAACCCGGTCGACACTGTCAGCGACGTCGACTGGATCTCCGGGTGCTGTATGTTGTTCCGCCGCAGCGTATTCGACGCGATCGGCGGATACGACGAGCGGTACTTCATGTACTTCGAGGAGACCAAAGCCGCCCTCGATGTGCACCGTGCCGGATATCGGGTGGTAGTCGATCCGACGGTGGAGATCCGCCACCGCGAGGGCGGCAGCACCCGTCACGCTCCATTCCGCAAGGTGTTCAACCACCACCGTTCGGCGTTGCGGTTCTACTGCGACTATCACCGCCGATCCCCCTGGCTGCTGGCCGCACCATTGGTCGCCGCTGGCCTGGTATTACGTGGTGCGGTGTCGGTGCTGCGGACCGCTGTAGCGCGTCCTCGCTGATCAGGTTGGGATCGTGCATACCGCGATCCCAACCGTCTTCGGTTCGATGATGTGTCCGTCGACCAAGTCTTCCCGTGCCCAATGTCGTAGGCGGTCGAGGATATCGGTGAGTTGGTCGGCGGTCGGGGTTACGGCCCACACTGCGGTGTTGGCGGCGAAGTAATCGAGATAATCGCGGTAGGGGATGCGCAGTTTACCGGTGAGGGTACGGATCTCGACGTTCCGCCACGGTGTGAGCACCTGGGCGAGGTTCTCGAGGTTGACTCGGGTGGTGGTGTAGACCGGTTCACCCCAGCCGTACAGCTCGTGCACGCGGCGCCGGTACTCCGCTGTGTGTGGGTAGGAGGTGTCGGAGTTGGCCGATATCACGCATACCCCGTCGGGCCGCAGGACGCGGGTGGCTTCGGCGAGGGCGGCGGGGATGTCGGTGAGGTGCCCAAGCATGTGTACGGCGGTGATGATGTCGTACGAATCGTCCTGCCAGGGCAATGCTTCGGCGTCGCCGGTCACGAATTCGATGCCGTCGGTGTCGATTCCAGGTGGGATGGCGAGATCGAGGCCGACGAGGCGACCGCGGTGGCCGAGGTCGCGTAAGTGCCGCAGCATATGCCCGGTGCCGCAGCCGATATCGAGGACGTGCGCGTTGCTCGGTGCGCCTACGGCGGAGGCGATGGCGGCTGGGATGTCGGTGGGGATGCTGCTGAATCGGGTGTGCACGTCGATTTTGGTGTTCAATACTGCGCCGTTGGCGTAGATCTGCTGGAAGTGCTTGTCTTTCATTGCTGCCACCATCCGTCGTGTTCGGTCAGCCACTGCACGGTGTCGGCAAGGCCGGTGTCGAATGGAACCTTCGGGGACCAGCCCAGTTCGGTGCGTGCTTTGCTGGTGTCGATGACGTAGCGCAGGTCGTGGCCGGGCCGGTCGGCAACGAACTGTGGAGCGCGTTCGATGTTCATCAGTTCGGTGATCGTGGCGACGATCGCGCTGCTGGTGCGCTCGTCGTCGCCCGCGACGAGGTAGGACTCGCCGGCGCGGCCGTGTTCGAGCGCTGCGATGGTTGCTGCGGCGGCGTCGGTGACGTGCAGCCAGGTTCGGGATTGTCGCCCGTTGCCGTAGATCTGGGCGGGTTCGCCGTGCTGTAGATGGGCGACGGTGACCGGGATCAGTTTCTCCGGGTACTGCCAGCGGCCGTACAGATTGCCGAAATGACAGATCGTCGCCTCGATCTGGTGCGTAACTGTGTATGAGCGGATGAGGTGGTCGGCGGCGGCTTTGGTTGCGGCGTAAGGATTTCGGGGCCGGTAAGGCGAGGTTTCGGTGAATGGTTCGTCGAGCGCTTCGCCGAACACCTCGTCGGTCGAGGCGTGGATCAGGCGTCGGCGTCCGCCGACGTGGCGCAGGGTGCGGAGCAGCTGTGCGGTGGTTTCGATGTTCGCCTGAATGAAGGGCCGGTCGTCGGCGATCGAGGCGTCGACGAATGTTTCGGCAGCCAAATGGATCACGGCGTCACAGTCGGCGAGCAGATCGGCCAGTAGGTCGGCATCGAGCATGCTCGCGCGGATGAACGTAACCCGGTACGAGGGCGGTAGCGCCTGTGGCGCTGCGGTGCGTGCGCAGCAGTCCAGCACCGTCACCGATGTGACCTTCGGGCAGCGCAGCAGGTGATCGACGACGTGAACGCCGAGGAAGCCAGCGCCACCGGTCACGAGAACCTTCATCGCAGGTCTCCCGCCAACTCGGTTGCGAGCGTCGCGGTTTCGGTGTGATCGAGGATGTGCACGTCATGGCTGCGGGTGTTGAACAGCAGCGCGAAACCGGCCTCCGACCGGAACCGATACAGGCTGGGATCCGCCCGCAGGCGGTTGCGGAGTTCGGTGAGGTCGATGCCGAGGTCGGGGGCAACTGCGATATCTGGGCTCGGCGCGCTGTGCACCGCGCCCAGGGTGTGTTCATGGTGGCGGTCCTGGACGGCGACATCGGCGATGTCGGCGAGAATCTGTGGGTCCGTGGCGTTGAGGTGAAATTTGCGGGCAAGCTCTTCCGGGCGAGAGAACGGTGTCGGGGTTGCGCCCTGGGGACGAGCGATCGTGGCAAATGGTGCTCGATGCAGGTTGCCGTGAGTTTCGTCGGCGCGCCAACTGCGTCCCCAGGCACGGACCGCCGTGCGTACATCGCCGTCGGGGCGCACGATGACATGCCAGCCCTTCCAGGTCTCGGTCATCTGATGCAGGCTCATTGTCCGCGAGCGCGGTGCGCGCACGAGCGTGTCGTTGAATCGGAGGATGAACCCGTTAGGCAGATGCGCCGACAAGGATTCGGCGTCCTCGGCGACTTCGGCGAACTGTTGTGTGGTCAGTCCGCGGTAGTCGGTCATCGCGTGCCCGGCGAAGCACACCGGTGCCAGATGGTGTTGGGACACACCGAGTTCGGCCAGAGTCCTGGTCAGCTCGGGCCAGCGTTGGTGGTTGGTGGCGTCGATGACCGAGATCACGGTGATGTTGTCGGTGACCGTCATCAGGTCTCGAATGCCGCGCAGGGTGCGCGTGTAGGTGCCGGGGCCGCGATTGGTCTCGTGCACGTCGCCGATTCCGTCGAGGCTCACACAAATCCGTGACAGGTTCGCGGACTCGATCGCTCGCAGGATCCTGCGACTGGGAGCCAACGCGTTGGTGATCAGCTGCAAGCTCGTAAAGGTAAATCGGTGCGAGTTCTCCAGCGCTGCAATAAGTCCGGCCCATAGCGTCGGCTCGCCACCGGTGATGGTCACATCGAAGGTGCGCAGTTGTTCAGCAGCGTCGAACAATTCGGGAATCGTGTCCGTCTCTAGCGTCGGGCCACGATAGTCAGGACCGGACGACGAGTGGCAGTACCAGCATGTGAGCTGGCACCGTCGGGTTGTGTCGAGCAGAATCCGGGTCGGGTTGGATGGATGTGTCAGGTCCATGCCAAGGTCTCCTGTCGGGAGTTGGAGGGATGGTTGAAGCCGCGATGCAGCGCGAATTGTTCTGCCTCGGTTAATGATTCGGGTGAGAAGGCGGCGTCGAACCACTGGCCGGTTATCCGATCGAAGCGCAGTTCACCGGCTCGTAGGAAGGCACGTACCGCGTCCATCGCCTCGCGTTCACCACGCCGGTTCTGGCGCACACGCCCCACCGACTCGAACAGCGCCGTCGATTCGAACAACATGAGCCCAGCGCACACCAGATTCGTCGTCGGTTCGGCCGGCTTGTCCACGATCGCGGTCACGCGCCCGCCGGTGAGGGTGGCGGTGCTGAAATGCTGCGGATTCGGGGAGTGCGCGATCGTGATCATGCATGGTGCGGGGTCGGCCAGGAACCGGTGCACGGTGGGTTCCGGAATCACCTCGAACAGGTTGTCGCCCCACAAGGTCGCGACATATGGCTCGTCGACGGTCGCGGCGCAGCGTTGGAGCGCATCGGCGGTCCCCAGCGGATGTGGTTGCACGATGAAGGTGATGTCGTAATCCGGTGCGGTGCGCGCGAATAGACGCTCGAAGGCATCAACGTCGTCGGGGCCGACCACTGCGGTCAGGGAGTCGATTCCGCACCGGGTCAACAACTCCAGGCCATAGTCCGCCATCGCCCGCCCTCCCACCGTGATGAGGTGCTTGTTACCGGTGTACGCCGGGCGCAGGCGGGTGCCGCGTCCTCCGAGCAGGAGAATCCCGTGCACCGATCGGTGATCAGACATTGCCGCGCTTCCTCTCTCCAGTTCAGGCCGTTAGGACCTCTGGCGTCGACGGCCCGCTTCATCAGGTGAGGGGTCCGGATCGGCAGAATCCCCGTCTCCCTGTGCTCGGTGCCGAAGTGTCGTGTTTAAGCCCTGACCTGAAATAGCTTGGTGTGCTTGACTAGTCGGAGGCGATCGCGCACAGGGGACTGTGAAGAACTGTCAAGAGGGGGCCGGATGCCCGGCAACGCCGAATTGGGTGCAGTACTGCGTGATCTGCGTACGACTCGGCGGCTGACCCTTGCCGCGGTTGCTCGACAGGCCGGGTGCGCGGAATCGCTCATCTCATACGTCGAGTCGGGTCGCCGCCAGCTCCACCCCTGGCTGGCCAGCCAGCTCGACCGCATCTATCAGACCGGCGGAGTCGTCGCCGCCCTCACCCGCAGCCCAGCGCCGCCCGGTGCCCGAGTGTTAGTGCCGCTCGGCGATACCCTGGTGGTGGATCTGCCCGAAGGAGGTGCCGCAATGCCGCTGTCGCGGCGCGACCTGCTGGTGTCCCTGAGCGTGGGTATCGGCGGTGGGCACCTGCTGTCGCAATTCGACCAGGCACTCGGCGAGGTTGCACTCGGCGATGCCAACCTGTCGAGCTTCGAGGATGCATATGCGGCGTTCCAGTCCTTCGCGCGGACCATGCCGCCACAGCATCTGATCGACCCAATGACCGGCAAGGTCGCCGTCCTCGACGCACTGCGCCGACGCAGCAGCGGGCACCAACGCCACGCATACGGGCGCATGCAAGCGCGCTACGCCGAATCACTGAGCTGGCTCAGCGAGGAATCCGGTGATCTGACCGCCGCTACATACTGGATCGACCGCGCCAGTCAGTGGGGATATACCGCGAACTGGCCCGAGATGTCGGCCTATGCCATCGTGCGCCGTTCGATGGTCGCCATCAGCTTCGCCAGCGACGGGCACCGAGCCGTCGACATCGCCAGCGACGTCTTTGACACCAACGGTGCCTCACCGCGCATCCAAGGACTCGCCGCCAAACAAATGGCCTTCGGCTATGCCCTGACCGGCGACAAAGACGCCAGCGCCCGAGCACTGGACCGAGCCATGCACCTCCTCGCGAAACCCATGCGCGAAGGCGACGCGATCCTCGGGCAACGCAGCGTCGTCAGCGAAGACCTGTTCACCATCTTCAGCACCACCTGCGACATCTACCTCGGTCGCGGACAACGAGTCGTACCGATCCTCGAACCACGCCTGACACGGTTGTCGGAATCCTCAGCCCGAACCGCCACGATCACCCGAGCCAAACTGGCCCGCGCCTACGCCAATGTCGGCCAACCACACGAGGCCGCGCGCATCGCACACGCCGCGCTCGATGACATCGGCAGCATCGGGTCACAGTCGGCCCTCAGCGAACTACGCCGCGCCCTTCCGGTGTTGCGTCAGTGGCATGGGCTAGGCGATGTCGGCGCGGTTATTCAGCGTCTCGGCGCTACCGGTTGAGCCGCGTTACCTCGAGAACCTGTTCGGTGACCTCACCGTTTGCCGCTCGGGAAATCTTGTATGCGCCTGCGTCTTTCCGATCGCTGAATGCGGCCACAAGTTCGGTAGCCGAAAAGTGCAGTCCGGCACCAGCATCAGTGGCATAGCAGTCGGTGAAGGCGCCCGACGCGATCAGCTGATGCGTCGGCTCACGCCGAGCGTCGTAATGCACAACATTGGCGAAAGGAAGAAATCCGAGACCATCATGGAACGAGCGCACGTCGCCGAACGAATCGGTGGTACCCCCGGTAAACCAGCACAACGACCCCGCCGACTCCCCTCCGAGGATAACCCCGTGATCCCAGCACTCTCGGAACACGCGGTCCAGACCATGTGCACGCCACACAGCCAGCAGATTCACGACACTGCCGCGATCAACCCAGATCACATCCTGGCCGAGCAGATGCGCAGACACGTCGGCGACGTTCGGCTTATCGAACAAGCTTAGATGCGTTGTCTCCACACCAGATTCGGAGAACGCGGCGTAGAAAGCGTCGATGCTGGCTTGCCGGTCGCCAGTTCCGGTAGTGATGAAGCACAGTCGAGGACGGGACGGCCCTCCGGCGAGCTCGAACGCATACCGGAATACCGGCGACGGCAACCACGGATCCCGCGCCCGATTGAAACCCATCGAGGTCGCCAGAATCGTAGGGTGATCTGCGGGCAAACCCACCTACCTATTCATCAAGGAACGCAGAGCATCTATGTCGAGCGTAACAACATGGTGATGCATGCCCATCGAGTTGTCATCGAGGACAGGCGATGGCATCTGGCGAGCCACACGTGCGCGCTCTGAGTGTTCTGTCCGCCACCGGCCGTCACTCGTGACAGCTGGCTGGATACGGCCGAGAACGCCGGAACGGTTACTGTCGAAGTCGAGGTGGTCTGTTCCGATCCGGCCGAGCATCGAAACCGAATGGGGTTGAGATCGGTCGACATCCCCAACCTGCCGCTACCAGTGTGGGAGGACGTGGTCGCCCGCGACTACGAGCCTTGGAACCGGAATCACGTCATCATCGACACGGCTGGTGAATCCCCGGACCACTCACTGTGGCGGCTTCTCCGGCAACTCGATTCCCGGCTCGGAGCCGCTCGACCACACAACACATGAGTGCCGTCGATCCCCGGCCGCCGACAAAACCTGGGAACCGCCACCTACAGCTGGGGATCGCACGTGACCTGCGACTCCCAGCTATGGACGGCGGCGGCAAAAGGGCTGAGGAGCCTATTTCCGTCCGTTCCCAGGTGTAGTTGGCGGGTATTGCCAGGTTTTCTTGGCGGCTACGTACATGATCTGCGTTGACCAGAGCCGGACCGCGATATGCGGCATTATCGCTCACTCGTTCCGACTGAAGTCAGGGTGGATGGGTGCGATCCACGTCTTACGCTGATTACAGGTTGTTCGTGGCGGGTAGTGGTGCCTCGGGGTACGCGATGCGGTGGGTGAAGGTGCCGTGGAATCCCCAGGGGATGTGGTGGTCGAGCCAGGCGGCGGCTAGGGGGCCGCGTTCGACGTCGCGGGCGTCGAGGATCAACAGCTGGGAGCGGTTTTCGGTGAGGTCGTGGTTGAGGGCCAGGATCCAGCCGTCATCTTCGGCGGCGTCGCGAGTGCGTGGCACGAACAGTGGTTCGCCGACCGAGCTCGCGCCCAGGTCGCAGCTGGTGACCTTGCCGTTGCGGTGATCGACCTTGACCACGGCGTTGAACAGCCCAGCGGGGCCGCCGGCACCGGCGAGGTAGCTGTAGTGGTGGGCGCGGGTGCCGCGGCGCCAATCGTATTGGGGGAATTCGCCGGATCGATCGGTGAGTTCGCGTTCGATCACGGTGCCGCTCTTGGTGATCCGGTACTGCATGAGCCGGGAGTTCGGGAACTGCGGTGCGCCGAGGTCGTCGCGGTTGACCAAACCGGTCATGCGGCGGACTTCGTTCCAGTCGGTGTCGAGGCGGACCAGTTCGACCACCACGTCGTCGCCGTCGTCGTAGGCGTTGGTGAGATGCAAGTGCAGTAGCGCTTCGTGTTCGACGATACGGGGGCGGCCCCCGTTCTTGGGTACTAGCAGGAAGCGGGTGCCCTTGGCGCGCTTGAATTCCAGGGAGTCGATGAACGAGGTCGTGGCGAATGCGAGTTTGCCGATGTTGGGCACGATCGGGTCGAGCACGAACACCAGGTAGCGCGAGGTGAGCGCGAAATCGTGGTTCCACGGCACATCGAGCATCGGCACCGAGGCGACGTTGTGCAGGCGGCCCCCACGGTCGATGCGGAAGGTACGAATCCGCGGGGTGGGCAGCACGTCCAGCCCGAAGTTGTACATGTCACCGGTGACAGGATCCCATTTCGGGTGCGCGGAGAACGCACCGAGAAAGCCGAGGTGGCCGTCGAAGTCGGTGGGGCCCAGGGTGTCCAGGCTGTCGGGGTCGATGCGGTACGGGTTTCCCAGCTCCCACAACGCGAGCAGGCCGCCGTCGTAGTTGACGATATTGGTGTTGGCCACGTTCTCCGGCAGCCGCCCGATATTGGCCAGCGGTCCGCCCGGAATCTGGTCTCCCACACCGCGATACCGGATCTGATCCGAGCGCTGCCCATGGGTGAAATGGCGGGTGCGCACATACCGGTTGCGGAATCGCACCGATGTCCCGTCCAGCACGAACTGGGAGATCATGCCGTCACCGTCGAACACGTTGTGCAGCAGCGACTTCCCGACCTGATGCTTGCCGGGCCCGATCCGGTACAGGGTGCCGCGCAGGTCCGCGGGCAATGTTCCGTCGATCTGTTCGACCCGGTAGTCGTGCTCGTCGAGCAGCGGCGCGGTGACCTGACGATAGGCGGCCGAGGTGGCGTGAGTGCTGGTCATCGCGGATTCTCCTTTGAATCGCTAATCTGATGACGTATGTCATCTGATGACGTATGTCCGCAAATGTAGGAGCGCGCCTAGAGTGTTGTCAATGACGAATACGGCCACCCGCAGCTACGGCGGCGTGAGCGCCACCGAGCGCCGCGCCGACCGGCGCGCGCGGCTGCTCGCGGCGGCCCGCACCAGCTGGGGAGAATCCGGAATCGGCGCGGTCACCGTGCGCGGAGTGTGCAAGACGGCCGGACTCACCGACCGCTACTTCTACGAACACTTCGCCAACCGCGAGGAACTGCTGCTCGCCGTCGCCGACGAGGTCCGCGACCACATGCTCGCGGTCATGGTCCAGGCCGGTCTCGCGGCCGACGGCCCGGCCGAACACAAACTGCGAACCGCGCTCCAAGCCTTCCTCGAAACCGTTGCCGCAGACCACCACATCCATCGCATCACCTCGACCACCGACCTCGGCGACCTACCCGAGCTCGCGCAGCGCCGACACGACGTGCTCACCATGATCGCCAACCTGGTCGTCGAACACGCGCCTGCGGTATTGGGGGTCACGGCCGAACCCGACTGGCTGCGCCGCGCCGCGTTGTTCATCACCGGCGGCGTTAATCAACTCATCGAAGGATGGCTGACCGACACTATCGACATGACCGCCGCCGAACTCGCCGCCGAATGCGCCCGCATGTGCATCAGCGTCATCGAGAACACCCGCCCCTGACCACTCGCCGAGCCCCGGCCAAACAACATCACCGACCCGGTGCGCTCATCGGCATTACCGAGTGTTCCCCGAGTCCAATCGCCGCCGCTGCATGTGTGACCCAGCCGCCAACAAAATTTGGGAACCGCCGTCTATAGCTGGGGGTCGCATGACCACCGGCGTGGTTGCTGTCCAGCCGTCGCTACTTGTCATCAAACCCGCCATTTAATGGCTGACGTCAACCAACCACCCTTGAACGCGCCAACGCTAGCAATCGACATCACAGCCGAAATGGGGTGGGTATCCAACGTATTCGCAGCTCAGCGGCCAAATGAAACCAACTACATCCAACGCGGTCCGCGCTTGACAACGATGCCAATCGCAAGCTAGTTCGATGCGAGTACATGGAGTTACCCATGTGCTTGCGAAATCAGTTGTTACTGTCCGCAATACACATGGGTACGGAGCTCATCTGCGCGCCGGGAAGTGGCGAATGATGCCTTCCTGCACGGTGGTGGCAAGTAATTCGCCACTGCGGGAGAAGAATCGGCCCGTGGCAAGACCACGCGACCCGGCGGCCACGGGGGACTCGGTCGCGTAGAGCGCCCAATCGTCGAAGCGGAACGGGCGGTGGAACCAGATCGAATGGTTGATCGTCGCGGCCACGATGCGATCGAGACCCCAGGAAAGGCCGTGCGTGGTGATGATCGAATCGAGTACCGTGGTGTCGGACGAATAGCCAAGCGTCGCAACGTGAATCAGCGGATCATCGGGCAGTCGGCCATCGGCGCGCATCCACACGCGGTTGTGGTTGAGCCGCTCCCCCGTGCCCTTCAGGATCCAGGCCGGGTCATTGGTGTAGCGCATATCGATCGGATGCGGCGCCTTGACGAACATCTCCAGCTTGTCTTCCAAGCCCGCGAAGCTTTCCTCGACGCGTGGCAGCGTCTCCGGATCGGGCACCTCCGGCTGGGCATGCGCATGCTCGAGCCCCTTGCCCCAATCCTGGAACGCGGCGAGCATGACGAACAGCTCCTGACCGTCCTGGGTCGCGGTGACCGTGCGGTTGGCCAGGGAACGCCCGTCGCGGTGGCGGTCGACCTGATACTCGATCGGCTTCTTCACATCGCCACCACGCACGAAATGCGCGTTGACGGCGTGCAGCGGACGGTCACCGTCGACCGTCCGCCCCGCCGCCATGATCGCCTGCGAAACCAGCTGACCGCCGAACGTGCGGCTCCAGACCTTCTCCGGATGCTGGCCGACGAAGACGTCCTCGTCGACCTGATCCAGATCGAGCAGCCCGAGCAGCACGTCGAGATCGGTCCCCTCCGCTGCGGCCCCGAGGCCGACAGCGCCACCTAGCGAAGCAGTCACGACTAATGGTCCTCCTCACCGATACGGTGCACGTGGATCAGATTGGTGGAGCCGACAGTACCGGGCGGGGAGCCTGCCACAATTACCACCAGATCACCTTTTTGGTATCGCTCCATGGACAGAAGTGCTACATCCACCTGGTGGATCATCGCATCGGTGCTGTTCACGGTCGGGACGATGAAGGTTTCGGTGCCCCAGGTGAGCGACAGCTGGCTGCGCACTTCGGGAAGGGGGGTGAACGCCAGCAACGGCAGCGGGGTGTGCAGACGAGCCAGGCGGCGAACGGTATCGCCGGACTGGGTGAAGGCGACCAGCGCCTTGGCATTGAGCCGCTCGCCGATATCCCGGGCGGCATAGGAGATGACACCGCGCTTGGTGCGCGGCACGTGGGTCAGCGGTGGCACCCGGGTGGATTCGGTCTCCACCGCGTGCACGATCCGCGCCATGGTGCGGACCGTCTCGATCGGGTACGCGCCGACCGAGGTCTCACCCGACAGCATCACCGCATCGGCGCCGTCGAGCACCGCATTGGCCACATCGGAGGCCTCGGCGCGGGTCGGGCGGGAATTCTCGATCATCGACTCCAGCATCTGGGTCGCGACGATGACCGGCTTGGCGTTTTCGCGAGCCATCTGGATTGCCCGCTTCTGCACGATCGGCACCTGCTCGAGCGGCAACTCGACACCGAGGTCACCGCGCGCGACCATGACCGCGTCGAAGGCCAGCACAATTGCCTCGAGATTGTCGATGGCCTCGGGCTTCTCCAACTTGCCGATCACCGGAACCCGGCGGCCGACCCGGTCCATCACATCGTGCACCAACTCGACATCCGAGGGGGAACGCACGAAGGACAGCGCGATGAAGTCGACGCCGAGCTTGAGCGCGAATTCGAGGTCTTCGATGTCCTTGTCCGACAGCGCGGGCACAGAGACATCCATACCCGGCAGCGAGACGCCCTTGTTGTTGCTGACCGGTCCGCCCTCGGTCACCCGGCAGACGACATCGTTGCCCTCGACCCGAATGACCGTGACGCCGACCTTGCCGTCGTCGATGAGCAGGCGGTCGCCCGGTTTGGCGTCCTTGGCGAGCTCCTTGTAGGTAGTGGAGACGCGATCGTGGGAGCCATCGATGTCGTCGACGGTTATGCGGACCTCTTCACCGTTGGCCCATACGGTCTTGCCGTCTATGAAGCGGCCCAGCCGGATCTTCGGTCCCTGTAGATCGGCGAGAATGCCGACCGCTCGGCCGATATGGTCCGAGGCCTGCCGCACCTTCTTGTAGTTCTCGGCATGGTCGGAGTGTTCGCCATGGCTGAAATTCAGCCGCGCCACATCCATGCCGCTCTCGACGAGTTCCCGAATACGTTCCTCGGTAGCGGTCGCTGGGCCGAGAGTGCACACAATCTTCGTCCGTCGCATCACGAGTAGAGCCTAGTCCCGTCTAGCACCCCTGGCCTGCTGTGGCCTCGGTGAAAGCTAGGTGAAAAATATGTACAAGGGCTTAGTGGAAAGTACAAACCATGCCCACCCCGCCGACTCCGCAAGCTCCGTCGGCTGCCATCCCCCTGGGCCTCGTCAGCGTGCGACATGGCGGGACAGCCTGGTTTCCAGGCGAGTCTGGCCGAAGCCGAGGACCAGACAGATCACCCAGTAATACAGCGCGGCGACGCCGTACAGGGCGAAAAAGTCGAAGGTGGGGGCTGCGGCAAGCTGCGCGGTGCGCAGTAGTTCGGTCACGAGGATGGTCGAGGCCAGTGAGGTGTCCTTGACCAACGAGATGAGCGTGTTGGACAGCGGCGGCACGGCAATGCGGGCAGCCTGCGGCAGGATGATCAGCCGCAACTCCTGGGCATACGACATGCCCAGCGCCTTGGCCGCCTCCCATTGCCCTTCCGCGACACTCAGGATGGCCGCGCGCACGACCTCGGCGGCGTAACCGCCGACATTGAGGCTGAATGCGATCACCGCCGCCGGGAACGGATCGATCACGATATTGAACTGCGGTAGCGCGTAGAACACGATGAACAGCTGCACCAGCAGCGGTGTGCCGCGAATGATCGAGATGTAGAACCGTGCGGGCGCCGAAAGCAACCACAGCGGCGACATCCGCGCCAACGCCACGAACAACGCGATAACCAGACCGATCAGGAAGCTGATCGCGGTGAGCGGGATGGTCTTGTCGATCGTGGCCTGCAGCATCGGCCACAAGTTGTGCCAGATCAGTTCCCTGGTCGCGGGATCCACGGGCGTTATTTGCTGACGTCGGTGCCGAAGTACTTTTCCGAGATCTTGGCCAACGTGCCGTCCGCGCTCAATGCTTCGAGGGCGGTGTTGATCTGGCCGATCACGGCGTCGTCCTTGCGCGCGGCGAACGCTTGGTGGCTGACCTCCCCGGTCTTGGCCGCAACCTTCACACTGGCATCGCCGTTCTTCTTGGTGTACTCGAGAACCGCGAGGCTGTCGTTGACCGTGGCATCGACGCGACCGGTCTTCAGCAACTGAATGGCCTGTACGAAGCCTTCCACCGCTTCGACCTTCGCGCCCGCGCCCTGGGCGACCTTGGCCCAGTTACTGGTCGCGGACTGCGCGGTGGTCTTGCCGTTGAGATCGGTGAGCGAGGTGATGCTGTTGTTATCCGCACGGGTGACGATCACGCCCTCGGAGGTGGTGTACGGCTGCGAGAGCGAGTACTTGGCCTTGCGCTCGTCGTTGACCGTCACCTGGTTGGCGACCAGGTCGAAGCGCTTGGATTCCAGACCCGCGAAGATCGCGTCCCACGGCGTCTGCACAAACTCGATCTTCTTGCCGATCTTTTCCCCGACCGCCTGGATCACCTCGACGTCGTAGCCGGTGAGCTTGCCATCCGAACCCTGGTAGCTGTACGGGGAGTAGGTGCCTTCGGTGCCGACCTTCAGCACGTTCGGATCGCTGCTGCTGCCGCAGGCGGTGAGCCCGGTAGCGGTGACGATGGCGAGCATGGCGGCGGCGAACAGCTTGCGGCGCACGGAAGTCCCTCTCTTCGGTGTCTGGACTGCGAAGACTATCCAGACACGGCACAAAAACCCGGCTCAGGCTACGCCAGGAAAATATCGGCCGACAGTATTGCGATCATGGTGCGCCGAATCCTCGCACAGCCTGCCGAAAATGGCGACAGGCCCGGCCGCATCGTCATGCGATGCGGCCGGGCCCATCGGTCAACTGTGCGCGGCGGTCAGTCGCGCAATGGCCGCCCGAGGCTGTCGGGCACCTTGCCGGTCAGCATCATGATGCCGTCGATCAGCGGCCAGATGCCGCCGAAACCGCAGGTCAGCCAGGTGACCGCGATCTGCGCGACGGCAATGCCGGTGTGGCCGGTGTAGAAACGGCCGACACCGAAGCCGCCGAGGAAGATCTGTAGCAGACCCGCGGTCAGCTTCTGCTTATCCGAGAACGGCACACCGAACGGGTCGCGACCGTAGGGCGCTTCCGGATCGTTCGGGTTGTAGCCGCCGCCCTGGTACGGCGCGGGCGGGTAGCCGCCCGGCTGCTGACCATAGGGATCGGGCTGGCCGTACTGCGGCTGACCGTACTGGGGCTGGCCGTACTGCGGCTGCTGGTTGTACGGATCCGACGGGTACTGCTGTCCCGGCGCCTCGGGCTGCTTGTTCAGGTCCGGCCCCGTCCCGGGCGGACCGTACTGCGGGCCGCCGAAGCCTGGCTGGTTCTGGTAGGGGTCGGTCACTAAATGTCCTCCATCATTCGTGCATTTCGACGGGCGCTCACCCGCCTCCCCGCGTATTTGCCGGGCAATTGGGCGCCCGAGGGTATCGTCGCGGACCCGCGTGCGCGTGTCTACTCAGTGCCCCGGGGAGTTGCCCAAGTCGTTATGGGATCAGCCGTCCTTTTTCGAGGTATCGACCTTGCCCCGCGCGGCGTCCGAGGTTTCGGACTCCGTTGAGTTATCGCCGGTGGTATCCAGTTCGTTGCCGGGGTTCTCGGATTTCGTCGGATCCGGATTCTCGGCGGCTGCTTCCTTCTCCGGCCCACTCTGATCCGACACGTTGCCCTTGTGGTCGGATTTCGCGTCTCCGTCCGCGGCGGGCTCGGTTTCCTTTTTCGCGAAGCTGTGCTTCGGAGGTACCGCTTCCGCAGCGGCGGCGGCCTTCGACGCGGCCTCGGATTCGGCGCCCGCCGCCCGCAGCGCCCCGATCTGCCACGGCCACGGCCGCGTGACCGTCGAGGGCTGCAGTTGATCGGCGGTCTCCCTGCCCTTGGTCGCGAAGACGAAATAGGCGATGGCGGCGAGGAATACGAGTGCCGAGGTGAACGAGTTGATCCGGATGCCCGCGATCTTGGTCGCCTCGTCGTCACGCAGCAGTTCGACGAAGAAGCGGCCGAGGCAGTATCCCGCGACATAAAGCGCGAACAGGCGGCCGTGCCCGATCCGGAAGCGCCGATCGATCTGCACCAGCAGCACCACGATCAGCAGGTTCCAGATCATCTCGTACAAGAACGTCGGCTGCACGACCTTGTCGACGGCGTGACCGGCGACGCCGTTCATCATGTCGAGCTTGCCGTCGGAATCGTAGCGCAGGTAGATCTCCAAACCCCACGGCAAATCGGTCTCGCGGCCGTAGAGCTCCTGGTTGAAGTAATTGCCGAGTCGCCCGATGGCCTGGGCCAACAGAATCGGCGGCGCGATCGCATCACCCAACGCGGGCAACGGAATTCGGTAGACCCGGCAGCCGATCCAGGCGCCGACACCGCCGAGGAATACCGCGCCCCAGATGCCGAGACCGCCCTGGTAGATCTTCAGCGCATCGATCGGATGGCCGTCGGCGCCGAAGTACTTCTGCCAGTCGGTGGCAACGTGATAGAGCCGCCCGCCGACCAGACCGAAGGGCACCGCGAACATCGCGACATCGAGAATCGCGCCCTTCTGCCCGCCGCGCTCCTGCCAGCGCCGCTCACCCCACCAGATCGCGACGACGATGCCGATGATGATGCACAGGGCATAGGCCCGTAGCGGGAACGGACCGATATGCCATACGCCCTGGGACGGGCTGGGAATGTAGGCCAGCACATCAGCGGTGACGGCACCGTTGCTCAGGACGCTGTCTGCGAGGACTTGTAAGGTCACGGCCCCAACCGTAGCGGAGCACGGCCACATCGCGAGATTCGCGGTCGGCGTGCCCCTCTCGCGGGCGGCTAGGAGGCGACGGTCGCGGACCGGACACCCTCGGCCAGCTCGGCCGTGAGAGCGCGCACTGCGTCGAGTCCCTTGGCTCCCTTGGCCGCGGCGGTCACCAGTGCCGAGCCGACAATGACTCCGTCTGCGTAGGAGGCAATTTCGGCCGCCTGCGCACCATTGCGCACGCCGAGGCCGACACCGATCGGGATATCGGAGTGGGCGCGGACGCGTGCGCACAGCGCCGGAGCCGCGGAGGAAACCACGTCACGGGCGCCGGTGACCCCCATGGTCGAGGCCGCGTAGACGAAGCCGCGGCTGGCCTCCAGCGTCTTGACCAGACGCTCCTCGGTGGACGACGGCGCGACCAGGAAGATGCGGTCCAGATCGTGTGCGGCCGAGGCGACGAACCAGCTGTCGGCCTCTTCCGGGATGAGGTTGGGGGTGATGATGCCGGACCCACCAGCGGCGGACAGATCGCGCGCGAAACGGTCGACGCCGTACTGCAGCACCGGGTTCCAGTAACTCATCACGACGGCCTTGCCGCCCGCCTCGGTGATCGCCTCGACCACCGAGAACACATCGCGCACCCGGACACCGCCGCGCAGCGCCTGGTCGGCGGCGGCCTGGATGGTCGGGCCGTCCATCACCGGATCGGAGTAGGCGACGCCGACTTCGACTATGTCGCAACCGGATTCGACCATGGTGCGGCACACCTCGATCGAACCGGCCAGATCCGGGTAGCCCGCGGGCAGATAGCCGATCAGCGCGGCCCGGCCCTCAGCGCGACAGGCGGCGAAGGTATTCGCGAGGCGGGACTGCTGACTCACGACTGCGCCTCGCTGGCGCTCGGCTCCGTCGACGTCATGGACGCTGTGTTCATGGTTCGCTCGCTGCGCTCGCTCACTGCTGACTCTCCTTGTCGGCGTGGTCATCGAACAGCCCGAACCATCGGGCCGCCGTGTCCATATCCTTATCGCCGCGCCCGGACAGGTTCACCAGGATGATCGCGCCCTTGCCGAGTTCCTTGCCGAGCTTCAGCGCACCGGCCACCGCATGCGCGGATTCGATCGCCGGGATGATGCCCTCGGCGCGGCTGAGCAGCAGCAGCGCGTCCATCGCCTCGACATCGGTGATCGGGTGGTATTCGGCGCGACCGATGTCCTTCAGGTAGGCGTGTTCCGGACCGACACCGGGATAGTCCAAACCTGCCGAGATCGAATGCGATTCGATGGTCTGGCCGTCCTCGTCCTGCAGCAGATACGAGTACGCGCCCTGGAATGCGCCAGGTGTGCCACCGGTGAAAGTCGCGGCGTGCCTTCCGGTTTCGACACCGTCACCGGCCGCCTCGTAGCCGACCAGCCGCACGCCCGGATCGTCGATGAATGGATGGAAGATGCCGATGGCGTTGGAGCCGCCGCCGACGCACGCGGTGACCGCGTCGGGCAGCCGACCGGTGAGTGCCTGCACCTGAGCACGAGCCTCCATGCCGACGATGCGCTGCAGATCGCGCACCATCATCGGGAACGGGTGCGGGCCCGCGGCGGTGCCGAAGCAGTAGTAGGTGGCCTCGGCATTGGTGACCCAATCGCGCAGCGCCTCGTTGATCGCATCCTTGAGGGTCTGCGAACCGGTGCGCACCGAGATCACCTCGGCGCCGAGCAGCCGCATGCGGGCCACATTCAGCGCTTGGCGGGCGGTGTCGACCGCACCCATGTAGACGACGCATTCGAGGCCGAGCAGCGCGCACGCGGTGGCGGTGGCGACGCCGTGCTGACCCGCGCCGGTCTCCGCGATCACCCGGGTCTTGCCCATGCGCTTGGCGAGCAAAGCCTGACCGAGCACGTTATTGATCTTGTGCGAACCGGTGTGGTTCAAGTCCTCACGCTTGAGGATGATGCGCGCACCACCGGCATGCTCGGCGAGGCGTCGGCATTCGAAGATCGGTGACGGGCGGCCGGTGTAGTCGCGCTGCAGCCGGTCCAGTTCATCGAGGAAGGCGGGATCGAGGCGACACTTCTCGTATTCCGCGGTGACCTCCTCGATCACCGCCATCAGCGCCTCCGGCACATGCCTGCCGCCGTAAACGCCGAAGTGGCCGCCCGGATCGGGCTCGTGGTCGCTGCGCTCGTGGATACCATCAGAGGCCTTGGGCAGTGCCGTCACTTTGTCACCGACCCCGCCGGGCGGGCTTCGGGCACGACGGGTGGGTGCCCGCGGTCACCAGTTCGGAAACGGCCGCGCGTGGGTCGCCACTGGTGACCAGCCCCTCGCCGACGAGCACGGCATCCGCACCCGCACCGGCGTAGGCCAGCAGGTCGGCGGTGCCGCGGATGCCGGATTCGGCGATGCGGATGACCTCGGTGGGCAGACCGGGCGCGATGCGTGCGAAGACATCGCGATCGACCTCGAGGGTCTTGAGATTGCGGGCGTTCACGCCGATCACGGACGCACCGGCCTCGAGGGCGCGGTCGGCCTCTTCCTCGGTGTGCACCTCGACCAGGGCGGTCATGCCGAGCGATTCGGTGCGGTCGATCAGCGAGCTCAGCACGTCCTGTTCCAGGGCGGCCACGATGAGCAGGATGACGTCGGCGCCGTGCGCGCGGGCCTCGTGGATCTGATAGGGCCCGACGACGAAATCCTTACGCAGGATCGGGATGTTCACGGTGGCGCGGACCGCGTCCAGGTCATCGAGCGACCCGTTGAAGCGGCGCCCCTCGGTGAGCACGCTGATGACGCGCGCTCCGCCGTCCTCGTAGGCCTTGGCCAGACTCGCCGGGTCCGGGATATCCGCGAGCTCCCCCTTGGACGGGCTGGCCCGCTTGACCTCGGCAATGACGCCGATGCCGTCTTCGAGGAGCGCGGCGCGGGCGTCCAGCGGCGCGGGCGCCGCGGCCGCGGCCGCCTTGATCGCCTGGAAGTCCATGAGGGCTTCCCGAGCGGCCACATCCGCGCGGACCCCGTCGAGAATCGAGTCGAGTACCGTCATCTGGCTCGAATCCTTTCTGGGGAGACGGACTTGCTGCCTGAGAATCCCCCCAGGCGCTGTCTCACCGATGCTGACAAAGAATAAATGGCTGCTTGTGGCGCAACTGCGCCGGGGCTGGTAGTCACCTGCTCAGACACCTCGATGCCCTTGTTTCCCCTGATCATGATCGGCGGAATCGTCGGTGGCAGAAGCGGTGCCATCCGCTTGCTCGGTCGGGTCGGTGCCCGCGTCCAGCGCATCCCAGAGCACACGCTCGGAAAGCTGTCCGGCATCGCCCGCCGCCTCGTCGGTGCGCTGACGTGTCACCTCTTCGGTGGCGGCGGCCCTGCGGAAGACCGGATTGTCGTACTTGCCGGAAAGGCGCGCGGCGTCCTCGGGCATGCGAGCCAGCAGGACACCGGCCGCGAAGGCCGCCAGCGCTCCCAGCAGCGAAAGTACGGCCGGGAACTGGGAAGTGGCCACCTCGGTGACGGTCGCGCGGCCGGGCAACTCCGCCAGGGTGGCGGCACGGGCCGCGGTCGCGGTGGATCTGGTCAACAACGCGAAGGCGGGAACGGCCGTCACGGCGGCGACCAGACCGATCAGGACGCCGAACATGCGCCGCAGCCAACCACGTGTCGCCAGCACCGCGGCGATAGCGGCCAGCAGTACCAGAGCCAGCGGCGTGAGCGCACCGAACCAGACACCGCCGTTGAGTTTGTCGGTGCGCGGTTCGGTCAGACCGTCGGTGGAGAAGACGGTCACCCACGTCATCCGGGAGGAGCCCCACAGCGCCGCCGCCGCGATAGCGAGCAGGACGATCGCGCCGACCGGATATTTGCGCTTCGGAGTCTGTCCGTCCGCCGCGGCGGTCGGATCGGTATCGGCGGGTTCGGAATCGGTCATTCCGCCCTGCCGTCCGTGGGTGCGCCGTACGCCCGAACGGTTTTCGCGGCCGCCACCGCCCGCAGCACCGCCATGGCCTTGTTGCGGGATTCGACGTCCTCGTAGTCCGGATCCGAATCCGCGACGATGCCCGCACCCGCCTGCACATAGGCGGTGCCGTCCTTCAGCAGTGCGGTGCGGATGGCGATCGCGGTATCCGCATCGCCCGCGAAGTCGAGATAGCCGACCACACCGCCGTACACGCCGCGTCGGGTCGGCTCGAGTTCCTCGATCAACTCCATCGCACGCACCTTCGGCGCACCGGACAACGTGCCCGCGGGGAAGCAGGCATTGACCGCGTCCAATGCGATCTTGCCCGGCGCGAGGCGCCCCGAGACCGTCGAGACCAGATGCATGACATGGCTGTAGCGCTCGATGTGCCGGTACTCGGTGACCCGCACCGTGCCCGGCTGGCAGACCCGGCCCAGATCGTTGCGGCCGAGGTCGACGAGCATCAGATGCTCGGCGTTCTCCTTCTCGTCGGCCAGCAGCCCCTTCTCCAGCAGCAGATCGTCCTCCTCGGTGGCGCCGCGCCACCGGGTGCCCGCGATCGGATGTGTCGTCGCCACACCCTCTTTCACGGTCACCAGCGATTCCGGGCTGGAGCCGACGATGGAGAACGCCGTGCCGCCGTCGCCGTCCGGGATGTGGATCAGGTACATATACGGGCTCGGATTCGAGGCGCGCAGCATCCGGTAGAGGTCCAAAGGCGCACCGTCGTAATCCATTTCGAAGCGCTGCGAGAGCACCACTTGGAAGGCCTCGCCCGCCTCGATCTCCTTGACCAGGCGCCGCACGCCCGCGCCGAATTCTTCGGTGGTGCGGCGGCGGATGTACTCCGGGTCGGGCTGATCGAAGATCGACACCGTCGACTCCGAGGGCGCGGCGAGCGCGGCGGTCATCCGGTCCAGCCGGGCCACCGCGTCGTCATAGGCCTCGTCGACACGTTCGGAGGTGCCGTTCCAGTTGACCGCATTGGCGATGAGCGTGATCGCGCCCTCGTGATGGTCGAAGGCCGCGAGATCGGTGGCGAGCATCAGCACCATCTCGGGCAGCCGCAGATCGTCGACGGCAAGGGTGGGCAGTCGCTCGATCCGGCGCACCGCGTCGTAACCGAGGTAGCCGACCATGCCGCCGGTCAGCGGGGGCAGACCGGGCAGCCGCTCGGTCTGCAGCAACTGCAGGGTTTCCCGCAGCGCCACCAGCGGATCGCCGCCGCAGGGCGCGTCCGCGGGGGTGTTGCCGAGCCAGGCCGCTTCTCCGTCGACGACCGTCAACGCGGACGGGCTGCCCGCGCCGATGAACGACCAACGCGACCAGGACCGTCCGTTCTCCGCGGACTCGAACAGGAAGGTACCGGCCCGATCCGCGGCCAACTTGCGGTAGGCCGACAGCGGAGTTTCGGAGTCCGCCAGCACCTTTCGGGTCACGGGAACCACCCGATGCTCCGCGGCCAGTTCGTGGAACTGTTCGCGGGTCGTGGTGGTGGGAGTCGACGGGCCAGGCATGTGTCCATCATCCCAGGCGGCACCGACAGCCTTGTCGGCGCGTCCCACCCTCCTGAACCGACTGTCCGGTTCCGACGTGCTGTCGGGGCGGGTGACAGCCGTCACTACACTCGCCCCGTTCGATCTCACACGCGGTATCCATTTCGAGAGGAGACAACTGATGTACCCCTCGCAGCCAGGTGCGCCGGACGGGCGGCACGCCGTCGGCTCTGGCCTGCCCGGTCAACCCCCGCGGATGGTCGGCCCGCATTCGATGGGCGGATCACCGAGTTCCAATCAGGTGAACGCCCTAGCTTCCTTCGTCACCTACGTGAAGGCGCTGGAAGCCCTGGACAAGCACCACTTTCCGGATGAGTACGCCACTCACAGCGACCGGATCAGGGAACTCAGGCCGCTGCTGCGCGCACACGGAATTCTCGATGTCATGCAGATCAAAAATCCAGAGGTCGCCGCACTCATCGGCGCTTAATCGCGATAAGAACCCGTCATTCCGGTCTCCGGCATGACGGGAACCGAGCGCGGGGGCGGCAAACCGACCTCGCGCCCGGTACTGTCCGCACTATGCAGACAGGTCAGCTCGCTCCCGAATTCGAGCTTCCCGATCAATCCGGCACCCCGCGTTCGCTCGATGCGCTGCTCGCGAACGGTCCGCTGGTGCTGTTCTTCTACCCCGCCGCTAATACGCCGATCTGCACGGCGGAGGCGTGCCATTTCCGCGATCTGTCCGCCGAATTCGCGGCGCTGGGCGCGTCGTGCGTCGGCATCAGCACCGACGGCGTCGAGACCCAGGCCGGATTCGCGGCCAAGCAGAACCTCGGTTACCCGCTGCTGTCGGATGCCGACGGCAAGATCGCCTCGGCGTTCGGGGTGAAGCGCGGACTGCTCGGCAAGCTCGCACCGGTCAAGCGGCAGACCTTCGTGATAGACCGGGATCGCAAGGTCGCCAAGGTGATCACCGGCGAGTTGCGGGCCGATGTACACGCGGACGAGGCGCTGAAGTTCTTACGCGAGCGCGCTCTGCAGTAGCCCTGCCTGCGGCAACGGGGAAAACGCCAGGTCCAACGCCGTCGATCTCGTGGTTGCCCGGCATACGCTGGATTCATGACATCGAGCGAGGTTCGGCCGGACGGGCAGAAATCCACGCCGGCCACGTGGCGCACGCGGATCATCGGCGCACTGGCGGTCATCGCCGTACTGGTCATCGCCTACCTCATTCTGGCGGCGTTCATTCCGCGCTGGTGGGCACAGCGCATCGCCGAGCTGGTGAGCGGCAGTTTCAGCAAGGGCATCGGCTGGGGTCTCGTCTACGGCTTGCTCGGCACCGCCATTCCGTTGTTCCTGTTGCTGTTCGCCGCGCTGGTCTGGAAGCGGCGAGCCGGAAGGTTCATCGCGGGCGCCGCAGCGTTGCTCGCGCTGATCACCGCGATTCCGAACCTGATGACACTGTCGATCGTGCTCGGCGAGAGTACTGCCGCCCATGCCGGTCAACGGATTCTCGACGTCGACGCCCCAGCCTTCCGTGGCGCGTCACTGGTCGGCGCCATCGTGGCGGTCGCGGTTTTCCTGGCCGCGATGGGCCTGATCGGTTGGCGCCGCTGGCGGCGCAGGCATCCGGGCAGACAGACGGCGCCGACGCCGCCCGCCGCCACTGCGCAAACGCCGAAAGTTACCTAGGACACGTAGCCGACACGCCCTGCGGCTCTGTGAGTGACCTCATGTCACGGATCAAGTCCATGACGGTCGAGCGAAGTCGTGGCAAACTCGTTCACGCGAGTGACCGTGAACACGCTTTTCGTTAATCGCTAGGTTCGCTAACCATAAGACGTCACTTGGCTCGAAAGAAGGCACCCAGTGACGAAGTGGCTCGACCCGGACGAACAACGAGCTTGGCGCGCGATCGTCGCGCTGATGACACGTCTACCAGGCGCTTTGGATACCCATCTGCAGCGCGAATCCGGGGTGACGCATTTCGAATACTGGGTGCTCACACTGTTATCCGAAGAGCCCGGCCATCGCCTGCAGATGAGTGAGCTCGCCCACAAAGCAAATGCATCGCTATCGCGACTGTCCCATGTGGTGTCGAAGCTGGAGCGCATGGGCTGGGCGCAACGTTCAGCAACCACCGGCCGCCGCGGCGTGCAGGCGGTGCTCACCGACGACGGCTACTCGAAGATAGTCGAGGCGGCGCCCGGCTATCTGGAAGCGGTGCGGCAGTTGGTTTTCGATGGTCTCGATGCCGCACAGACGGCGCAACTCGCCGATCTCAGCGAACTACTCGTCAGGCAGCTCAGCGACACTCTGAACCAGTCCAACGGCAGGTCGGCGCCGGTCGAGGAACGCGACGAGCAGCCGAATCCGTAGCGCTCGGGCTCAGCTGTCGGCGAGCAGCAGGTCGGAGTCGAAACAGGTGTGCGTGCCGGTGTGGCAGGCCGCGCCCTCCTGGTCGACGACGAGCAGGATGGTATCGCCGTCGCAATCGAGGCGGACCTCGTGCACGTACTGGGTGTGGCCGGAGGTTTCGCCCTTGACCCAGTACTGCTGGCGCGAACGCGAATAGTAGGTCGCCTTGCGGGTTTCCAGCGTGCGGGCCAGCGCCTCATCGTCCATCCAGGCAACCATCAGCACATCGCCGGTGCCGCGCTCCTGCGCGACCGCGGCGACGAGTCCGGCGTCATTTCGCTTGAGCCGGGCGGCGATGGCGGGGTCGAGAGTCATATCACCGTTATACATGGCGCTGCGCACCGGAACACATCGTGTAGTGCCGAAACGCACCGACGCGAAAGTTCCTACTCCTCCGGCAGCGGAATCAGTTCGAGATGTTCGGCCACAGGCTTTTTGGCGCAGGCGGCCCGGCCGGTGACCAGGTTCACCCCGCCCCGATGGGCAACCAGCCATTTGCCACAGACGCAACGCAGATAGCGAACCGAACCATGTGTCGACACCAGTATCGGCGATGGCCAGGAGCATGCGGGACACGTGGCGGACATGGTCGCTAAGCCTCGGTAACTATCGGGCAGATAGCAATCACCGCTGCGGCGTGGCGACAGAAGAATCCGAAGAATGTCAAGCTGTACGAGTGCGATTCAGCTCACCGCGGACCTGCCAGCCGCGCCGAAGGTCGGCTGCGGAGGCCGGATTTGTTTGGGCCACAACGATATCGGTCGCACCCGCTTCGAATTAAGCGTCGAACTGATCAGCGGGGGTCTGTTCGTCACCGATCATGGCGAATTCAGCGGCATGGGCTACGCCCGGCAGTTCGATCATTCGCCGATACGACGGAATCTCGTTGTAGAAGGCCGTTTGTTCGGCTGCCGTCGCGGCGAGTGCTTTCGACGTCGGCGGTGACCACACACCATGGCGACAATACGAGGACGCGGACGTCCGGCTTGTTCGGCGGCCAACCGTGATCAGCTCGACAATTTGCCCGCCCAATGCTTTCGGACCGACCAGAAATTGAATTGTACCGTCGCCCATTCAGCGGTCATACGCAGCGCCTGCCGCTCCATCATCACCACCACCGTCGGCTCGGCGGCCACTACCACAGCGGGCATCAGCGTTACCGCACTGAGGATTTCGCCCCGGAAATCAGGACGACCAATGTGCCGACCTCTGAACAACTTGGGCTATCGCATACCTGCGGACTACCTCGCAGAGGCTATACCTTGTGCGAGGTAGTCACTGGTTATGCGTCAGCTTCGTATGGGGTTAGCGGACGGTGATTTGTTCGGCGCGCATGGCGGCTTTTACCTGCGGGATGGTGAGGTCGCCGAAGTGGAAGACGCTGGCAGCCAGGACGGCATCCGCGCCCGCTTGGACGGCGGGGGCGAAGTGTTCGACGGCACCGGCTCCGCCGCTGGCGATCACCGGCACCGAGACGGCCTCGCGGACGGCCTTGATCATGGGCAGATCGAAGCCCGCCTTGGTGCCGTCGGCATCCATCGAGTTGAGCAGGATCTCGCCGACGCCGAGTTCGGCTCCGCGCACGGCCCATTCGATCGCGTCGATTCCGGTGCCGCGCTTGCCGCCATGTGTGGTGACCTCCCAGCCGGACGGCGTGTCGGGCTGGCCGTCGGGAACCGTACGGGCATCCACCGACAGCACGATGCACTGCGAGCCGAAGCGCTCCGACATTTCCCGCAGGACCTCGGGGCGCGCGATGGCGGCGGTATTCACCGACACCTTGTCCGCGCCCGCACGCAGCAGCCGGTCGACATCCTCGACCGTGCGCACGCCGCCGCCGACGGTCAGCGGGATGAAGATCTGCTCGGCCGTGCGGGTCACCACATCGATCATGGTGCCGCGGTCGCCAGTGGAGGCGGTGACGTCGAGGAAGGTCAGCTCGTCGGCCCCCTGCAGGTCGTACGCGGCGGCGAGTTCGACGGGATCGCCCGCGTCACGCAGGTTTTCGAAGTTGACGCCCTTGACCACCCGGCCCGCGTCGACATCCAAGCACGGAATAACGCGTACCGCCAAGGTCATCGGCTCACCCTTCCTCGAATCATGCTGCCTTCACCGACCCCGCCGACTGCGCCCACGGCCATTGTCCAGTGTGCTTCGTGCACAGATTCATGCATCGTCGACGACCGTACAAATCATTTCGAGCAGTTCCTCGTGTACTCCCGGCGCGGCGGCCAGCACCGAACCCGAGGTGATGGTCCACGGCTCGCCCGCCAGATCGGTGACAACCCCGCCCGCCGCGCGTACCAGTGCGACGCCCGCGGCGTTGTCCCACGGATGATGACCGAAGACGATCGCGCCGCCGAGCACACCCGATGCGGTGAACGCGAGGTCGATGCCGGTGGAGCCGTGCATCCGCACCCGCGAGGACAGCCTGCTCAGCGGACCGAGCAGGTCGAAACGGAACCGGCCGGGAATGCGTCCGGCGGAGTCCACATTGAACGCGCCGAAGCCGATCATCGCCTCGCCGAGTTTCCCGTGCGGCAGGCGCGGCAGCGGTCGGCCGTTCAGCAGCACCGGACCGTCGACGGCCGCCGAATAGCGCTGGCCGAGCAATGGCAGCCAGGTCAGTCCGAGCAGCGGCTCGCCCTCGTGCACCAGTGCGAGCAGCATGCCCGAAAGAGGATGTCCCGACGAGTAATTGAAGGTGCCGTCGATCGGATCGAGGACCCATGCGGTCCCCGAGGTGAGCTGCGGGCCGCCGAATTCCTCACCGTGCACCTCGATTCCGGTGCGCTGCTCGAGCTGCGCGGAAATGGTGCGCTCCAACTCCAGATCGAGTTCGGTCGCGAAGTCGTTGCGGCCCTTGGCCACCGCGCTCGGCGCGCCGACCCCCTCGACGAAACGCGGGCTCGCCGCGTCGAGGATTTCACCGGCGACGTCGAGCAGGGCCGGTAGTTCGGTGTCGAGGCGGTTGGCGGTCATCGAATCGTCAGCGGACCGCAGCCAGCGCCTCGGGCAGCGTGAAGCGGCCCGCGTACAGCGCCTTGCCGACGATCGAACCCTCGACACCCTCGGGCACCAGTTCGGCGATGGCAATCAGATCCTCGATGGTGGAAACGCCGCCGGAGGCGACGACCGGCGCGTCGGTGGCGGCGCAGACATCGCGCAGCAGATCCAGGTTGGGGCCGGTGAGAGTGCCGTCCTTGGTCACGTCGGTGACCACGTAGCGTGAGCAACCATCGCGCTCCAGCCGTTCGAGCACCTCCCACAGATCGCCGCCATCGCTGACCCAGCCACGGCCGCGCAACCGGTGCTCACCGTCGATGATCCGTACATCCAGACCGACGGCGATGCGCTCGCCGTGCTTGGCGATGGCGCGGGCACACCACTGCGGATCCTCCAGAGCGGCGGTGCCGAGATTCACCCTGGCACAGCCGGTACCAAGCGCGGCCTCCAGGGATTCGTCGTCGCGGATGCCACCGGACAGCTCCACCTTGACATCGAGTTCGCCGACGACCTTGGCCAGCAGTTCACGATTGGAGCCACGGCCGAATGCCGCGTCCAGATCGACCAGATGTACCCACTCCGCACCGGCTTCCTGCCAGGCGAGTGCCGCATCGCGCGGGGAGCCGTAATTGGTTTCGCTGCCCGCCTCCCCCTGAACCAGGCGCACGGCCTCTCCATTGGCGACGTCGACAGCAGGTAGCAGCACAAGACTCACGGATGCAGTTTAGTTGCTCGCTCCGCGCGCCCTATCCCCGGCCTGCGGAAATAGGGGCGAGCTCACCCTTGCACATGATCATCGAGGACCCGGGTGAGCAGCCGCACCAGTTCGCGACGCTCGGCGGTGGAGAGAGCAGCGAGAAGTTCGTCCTGAGCGCCTTCGATTCGCTGGTCCAGTTCGTCCAGGTGGCGCCCGCCCGCCTTGGTCATCGTGACGATGTTGCGGCGGCGGTCGCTCGGATCCGGGGCGCGTTCGATCAAGCCGCGCTCGGCCAGATCGTTCAGCGCGGCGACGATATCGCTGCGATCGATTCGAGTGCGACGGCCTAGATCGGCCTGGCTGGCGGGGCCGAATTCGCCGAGCGTGGTCAACAGGGCGTAGTGGTAGCGACGCGATCCGGTCGCCTCGAAGGCGCGTTCTGTCGCCCGGTTGGCGAGGATGGCCACCTGGTTGACCAGTCGGGTGGGCAGGGCGCGCAGCCTGCCCGGGGTGTCCTCGTGCGCGATCTCCATGAGAGCAATGTAGCAAGACTTGTTGGTTTCACCCACGATCTGTTATCGTTGGACGCGCCAACATTGGAGCTACCAACGTTCAATTCGAAAGGTTCGATCGATGAGCAAGATCCGCCGTTTCCTCCCCCTCGCTGCCCTGCCGCTGGCGCTGCTCACCGCCTGCGCCACCGCGGCCAAGGACGACACGCACCAACTCCGCGAACTGGTGGACCGCAACGAGATCACCGAGCTGGTCAACCAATTGGGCCGCGCCTTGGACGAGGGCCGCTTCGATGACTTCCGCACGATCTACACCGCCGACGCGACCGCGAAAACCCCCGGCGGCCGGGCCGAGGGTCGTGCTGCGCTCATCGCGCAGGCGAGCCGGAATCACTCCGACGACAAGCGAATTCAGCATGTCATCACCAATGTGATGATCGATCTGCACGGTGATACGGCCGAGGTGCGCGCGAATCTCATCGCCACCTTCACACCTGCCACGGCAGCCGTTTCGGAGCCGCAGTACACCCTCGGCGAGGTCTACCGCTTCGACGCGGTTCGCACGGTGGAAGGCTGGCGGCTGTCACGGGTGGAGACGACGCCACTGTGGTCCACGGGCACCCGCCCCTGAGCCAGCTAATCGAGCCGTGCATCGACCGTGGCGAGAACCCGTGTGCGATAACAAATTAGCGTGGCGGCGACCGCAAATACCGCGGTCGCCAGCGCTGCCGCAATCCGAACCCACTCGCCCACCTGGAATTCGGTGGCCGCACTCTCGATTTCGGTGAGACTGTGCCGGGAGCGTTCGTCGAACAGAATCGTCGCGCGAGGCCACAGGTACAGGATCGACAACAAGAACTGACCACTGATGAGAGACATCATCGACGCGCCGACCCATCCCCGTGCGAGGCGATACCGCACCGCTGCAGCACAGCCGACCAGCGCGCACACCGTCAGCACCCCGCCGAGCGGGCGCATCACATCACCGACCGCGACCTCACTCATGAACTGCTGGGTCTGCACCAGCGATTCGGGTACATCACGAAAGATATTGGGATACAGCATGATCGTCTCGGTGAGGGCGGCCGCGAACGCGAAGCTCGCCACCGCGGCATAGACCCCGATGACGGTCAACGGAACCGTGACGGATTTCATTGCGACCTCCTCGGCACAACCGTAGGCCCGGACTCCGGCCTGGCGGATCAGGACGCATCCCCCATATGGCCAGGCCTCCAGCTCAGGGTCTTCCCGGAGAGCCACCGACTTCCTGTGTTCCCCCCATCCGACGGCTTCCGATACGCGCCGCATTGGATGCGCGTCATCCTCGGCCTCTCCCTGCCTATACGGTTGTGGGCGAGGTTGCCTCCGGACTATGTGAGGGGGATCGGTCGTGGGCAAGCAAAATCGTCGACGGCGCTCGGGAGAGCACGGCGTTGCCAAGGGCTCCGCATTCTGGTCTGCGCAGTCGAGTGGGCCGCAGGATTCCGAGCAGATCGCGAACGTGATCATGGCCACGGCCATGGAGGCCGCGCAGGGGAATGCCCGCGCCGCTGAGCAATTCGCGCAGCAGCTCGTCGGGCGCGAGCCGCTGACGCGCGAGCAGGCGGACGGCGCGCACCTGGCGACACAGCACATCATCGGCCGAATCTTCCAATACGGCTGGCTTCCGGAAGACATCCACCAGGTCGCGCGGCGACGCGTGGACCAGTTCGCGATCGCGCTACTCATCGATGTCATGGCCGCCCACGTCCAGCCTTTCCCGCCGGAATCAGTCGATGCGACCTGGCAGTTGCAGCTCGCCGAGCTGGGAGCAGACATCTGGTGGTCCGCATCGGAACCGCACCTCGGCCAGTGGGCCGCGAAGCAACTGCTGACTGCCGCAGAGGCGGTAACAACTGTGGTCGAGGCACTTGCGATGCTGATCCGACTACCCAAACTGGAGCTGATCCGGCCCTTGCCCGGCACTGCACGACCGCGAGCAACAGCGCACCACCACGCCGTCGACGCCAAGGTCCTGAGCCGAGTTCGCGGACTGCTCGCGAAGGCCGAGTCGACGTCATATCCCGAAGAGGCGGAGGCACTTTCGGCCAAAGCCCAGGAGCTGATGACCAAATACGCGCTCGATCGGGTACTCGTCGACGCGGACAACGCCGTGCCCGATCTGCCCCGCGCGTGCCGGATCTGGTTGGACACTCCCTATGTCGACGCGAAAGCGCTGCTGATCGATGTGGTCACCAAGGCCAACCTGTGCCGCGCGATCTTCGCCTCGGCATTCGGATTCATGACAGTCGTCGGTGATGAAAGCGACCTGGACGCAGTCGAATTGCTGACGACCTCGTTGCTCGTTCAGGCCACCAGAGCGATGATCGCCAGCGGTAACGAATCGAAGCGCAGCGCCGATGCCAGAAGCCGTGCGTATCGCAAGTCATTCCTTATCGCCTATGCAACGCGCATCGGTGAGCGACTCGAAGAAGCGAATGAGACGACGATTGCGGAATCCTCTGATCCGGCGCGTCTGCTTCCGGCGCTCCGCTCTCACCAACACAAAGTGGATGAGGCGTTCGACGCGCTATTCCCCGCTATCCGAGACCGCGGGATTTCCATCGGCAACGCCAATGGTTGGGCGGCGGGTCGTGCAGCAGCTGACAGCGCCCAGCTGCAGGCTCGCCGCTCGATCAAGAAGTAGCTCACGCCCGCCGATGCACTGAAATACATTGCGGGGGCTCTGAT
>NZ_BDAZ01000087.1 GCF_001612725.1 Nocardia anaemiae NBRC 100462
ACGCTCCTTCGGGGGGAGTGTCGGGATGACAACGGTGGATCTAGATCTCCGCCCGAGCAGCCGAACCCAACGGTTAGGAGGAAAGGCCGACTGGTGCCGAAGACACTCGACGGCGTTGACGCGGTGCACGCCGGGCATCACGAGTGACTTTGTCGCTCATTCGATCTGGAAGCTTGCCACTGCCAGTTGCGTTTGGGAAGTTCGACCGCAATCTGGTTCATCGCGGTGCACGGGGTTTGGTGCAGGTGAATTGCATGACGTCGATGCGGCCACCGCGCACGTAGTCGGCGCAACCGGTCAGGTACCGGATGTAGGCGTTGTAGGTATCGGATCCGGCGAGCTCGATGGCGCGATCGCGGTGCTCGTGCAATGCGTCGGCCCAATGGTCGAGGGCGGTGGCGTAGTGCGGTCCCATCGACTGCATGCCGGTAACAGTGAATCCGGCGTCTTCGGCGTATGCGGTGACACCTTTGGTGTCGCGTGCGGTCGGGGGCAGCAGCGGGCCGCCGAAGACGGTTTCGGTGAGGAACCGCATGAACGCGTCCCCGATGCTGGTGTGCTGAATTCCGTGTGCACGCAGTTCGTCGCGGTTATCGGCGACGATGGCCTGCAGCAGCAGCACCCCATCGGCGGGCATTGTGCGGTAGGCGAATTCGAAGAACTCGCCGTAGCGGTGTTCGAAGGGTTCGAACGCGCCGAGACACACGATCCGGTCTACGCGGCGGTCGAATTCCTCCCAGCCTTGCAGCCGCACCCCACCATAGGGGCGCCCTCGGATCACCCGGTCGACCAGCAGATTCCGCACATACCGGTACTGGTTACGGCTGGGAGTCAGCCCGATGACATTCACCCCGTAGGTGTCCATGGCGCGCAACATGGTCGTACCCCAGCCACAACCGACATCCAACAAGGTCATCCCCGGCCGCAGATCGCACTGGGCCAGAGCGAGGTCGATCTTCGCCAACTGGGCTCGTTCCAAGGTGTCTTCTGGGTGGGGCCAGAACGCGCAACTGCAGGTCGGGTCGAGGAACAGTGCGAAGAACTCATCCGGCAGCTCGGCGCGGGATCGGACCTCTGCGAAGGTCGGCTCCCCCGATAGGTCGGTGATCTTTCGATGGGCTTTGCTGAGGCTCTGGCGGCTCAAACGTCTTCCTCCTGGTTTTGCTGGGCGAAGCACATCTCCTGGTGCCCATGACATCGCAGAAGCGATAGACTGACGGTCTCAATCTGAGACGCGTCATCGATTGAGACGGCCGCCACCATCGATTGAGCAACAAGCACCGAGGTATGAGCAGATGCCGGATCCTCGAGCCGACGTCGCCGTGAGCCTAGAGAAGGCCCGCGAACAATTCCTCACCGTGGGTTCGCTCGATTTCCCGCCGGTGCGCGACGCTGTGCTCGATTCGTGGTGCCGATCGCGCGCGCTGCAGATCCATCCCGACCGTGTGGAGCTGCCTTATGTGCGGGACCCGAATCTCGACTCCCCGCTGGTGAGCGCCGCTGCGCCGGTGCTGCGGCGGCTCGCGAGCGACTTGGCCGACCAGGCTGTCAGCGTCATCCTGACCTCGTCGGATGGGCTCTTGCTCGAGCGCTACGCCGCCGATGCCACAATCATGCGCACACTCGACGGCGTGCAACTCGCTCCCGGCTACAGCTATGCCGAGGACTTCGTCGGCACCAACGGAATCGGCACCACCCTGGAAACAGCCACCCCGACGTTCATTCGCGGCGGCGAACACTATCTCGGCACCCTCGGCGGGCTCGCATGCGCAGGCTCGCCCATTCGCCATCCGCTGACGCGCTCGGTGCTGGGCGTCATCGATCTCACCTGCTGGGCCAACAGATCCGATCCGCTGCTGCTCGCCCTCGCCAACAGCGCGAGCAGCCAGATCCAGGATCGGCTCCGCGGACTCGCCAGCGAAACCGAGACCGCGCTGCTGGAGGCATATTTGCGCCAATGCCGCCAGTATCCGCTCGGCGTGCTCGCGATCGGTGGCGACGTGGTGCTGATGAACCACTACCTGCGCCAGGCTCTCGACCCACACGACCAAGGGGCATTGCTGCAATATTCGACCGACCTGGTTCGTCCCGGGGCCGTCGATACCCTCTTGGCCCCACTGCCGGGCGGTCAGACCGCAAAAGTGACAGCAGTCGAACGTATTTCGATACGTGGCAGCAGCTACAACACGGTCCTGCACGTTCAGCTGGTCAATGACCGCGTCGTGGACCACCCGATCACACACGGCGCGCTCGCATTGCCCGGCATCGCCGGTAGGAGCAGCTCGTGGCGGCGCAGCTGCCAGCAGGTCGAAGGCTGCTGCCGGGATCGCGAATGGGTGGTCATCGATGGCGAAAAAGGTTCCGGACGAACAAAACTCGCGAAATCTGTCGTCGCGCACGTCAGCCCCGGCAGGATGGCCCGGGTGCTGCGGACGGCCGACTTCGCCGACACCGAGGGCCTGCTGGCCGCGCTGCGCACTGAAACCAGCAACAGCAATTTCAACGTTGTCATCAAAGATATAGACCGCCTGCCGACCGAGGCGGTCGAGCCGATCGCGGACATACTCCAGACCTGCGCCGATCGCGGATGGATCGCGGCAACAATGCATTCGGCGACGCCCTCTACGGCTCTCGATTCGCTACTGCCACTATTCAGCCGGACCGTTGGCGTGCCAGCACTCCGGCACCGCATCGAAGACCTCGAAGAGCTGGTCCCCTTCCTGCTGGGCGAGATGACCAAGGGCGCCGAAGTCCGCCTTGCCCCGGACGCCATGCGCCAGCTCCACAAGCTATCGTGGCCAGGCAACGTGGCCCAACTACGCCGGGTGCTAGCCGAAGCCATTTCACAGCAACGATCTGGCCTGATCCACATCGACAATCTGCCACCACAATGCCGTTCGCTGACCCGGCGCAGGCTGAGCCGGATCGAGGCACTGGAACGCGACGCGATCGTGCGCAGCCTGCAGGAGAACAGCGGCAACAAGGCCGAAGCCGCAGCGGCACTAGGGATGTCGCGGGCGACCATCTACCGCAGGATCAAGGACTTCGGCATCGAGTAGGAAAGTTGCCCCGGATCGCGCCGGCACCCGACAGTAACCAATCAGTTCAACTCGCCGGCCCCCTTACGGAACGACAGCTCACCATACTGCGCCGCTGGTGGCACGGAGGCTACGCATCAGACCAATAGACGCCCCGCGCCAACTACAGTCATAAACGAGGATCCTCCGCGGCCCTACGGATCATCATGTCGAACACGATCCGGTTACGGCAGCGCACGCAACGAGCCTGACGCTAACCCGCAGCAGCGTGATACTGCTCGCGATGCTCGATCCAAGGCCGTTGGCGCTCTTCCTCACTCATCGCCAACAACTCACGCAACTTCACCCACGCCACCTCATCAACCGGCGTATAGATCTGCATCCACGCATGCGGCAACGCAGGCAAACTCATGCTCGTCAAGAACATCTCCAACTCCCCCACCGCCAAATTACGGATCTGCTTCGTCCGACTCGCCGGAACCGCAACATCATTACGAGCCCACAACGACGCGAAAGCCTCACTCTCCGCACACAACTCGGAGATGAAACGCTCCCAACCCGGATCACCCAGATTCTTCGCATACGAACCACGCAAATAACCGACCATGCGCCGCAAATCATCCCAATTATGGTGATAGGTATTGCAGCACTCCGGAGTCAGGAACACCCGACGGGCAACATTACGCTCTCCCTTTACGAAACCCGGGCACAACGCCTCATACGACTTGTTATGAGCCAGCACGTCATAACGCGGACTGAGCACCACCCCCGGCAACGGCTCCAAATGATCCAAAATCACCTGAAGCTCCTCCGGCAGAGCCGTTCCCGCATGCGCGGTCGGCACCGTCGGCACATCCGCCAACCGATACAAATGCGCCTTCTCAGCAGCGTCCAGGGATAACGTCCGCGCCACCGCATCCAAAACCTGCACGCTGACGTTGATCTGGCGGCCTTGTTCCAACCAGGTGTACCAGGTGATCCCGATTCCGGCGAGCTGTGCCACCTCTTCACGGCGCAGGCCGGGGGTCCGGCGGCGCGGGCCTGGGGGCAGACCGACGTCGGCCGGGGTGATCCGCGCGCGGCGCGACTTCAGGAACGCGCCCAATTCGGCGCGGCGTGCCTTGCGTACCGCGCGAACATCCACAACATCGGTCATGTCGCGATCATCCCGGATCCTGCTAACGGTATCCAGGTGCTGCCAGTAATAGGTTCGGCGGCAATGCATATCGCGTATGGCGTCGCGCGCTGGGGCCGCACCAGCCGCTGTCCCCCATCATCGGCCCGGGAGACCGGACCACGGCGTGGCTCTCGGCGGGCCATCCGGCGGTGGCGTCGAGCGCGAGAACGCTTCGGGTATCCGGAACCCGCTTTCAGCGACCTCTGCGCGCAGGAGGGCGAGATGCTCGCTGCTTGTCGCCCATATCTCGCCGACGCCAAGCGCGATCGCCGCACGCATCCTGCCGGAACCGGCCACGCCCGATACGGCCAGACGCATCTCTGCCGCGTCGGCTTGCCGCACGAAGCTCTCGGACAGCAGCGGGTAAGGGACCGCGATACCGCTGGCCCCGGCACCGCGCACGTCCTTGATGATGGCGTCGATGTCGGTGGCACCCGGCAGCAACGATCGAGCCATCCAACCGGTGGCGCCGCGCATCCCTCTGGTGGCCACCGTCAGCGTGTTGATCATCGCCACGCGCCGACAATCCGGTGCCACCTCCGCGGCCGCTGCCAATACCCGCAGATCGACCGCGTGCAGCTCACCTCGCACACCGTGCCGCTCCAGCGCGGCCGCGATCGTTCGCACTCGCGCGCGGACCTCCGCATCGGACCAGGCAGGCCCCGCAGACACCTCCACCGCCAGCGCCGCATCCGCGAAGTCCGCCGACCGGCATGCGGCGTCGAGGGCGGCCATGTCAGCGGCGGCCCGGCCTACCTGCACGACGACCGCGTGCACGCCCAGTGCGAGCGCGTCGGTCAATGCCCGCCCATCATCCGTTAGCAGTCCTCCCCTGAGCCGTATTGCGATCCGCGGTCCCACCCTGGCCATATCGGAAGCATCCGGTACCGCCACGTCAGCCTCGACCGGACCTGTCCACCGGGCACCGGACGGATCGGTCGCCACGTCCCCGGCGGGCTCGTCGAGTGCGGCGTCCAATTGCGGCGCACGGCGATCACGGGCGGCGTCGACCACAGCCGCGCGAATGCGATGCATCGCGGTCGGGTTGTCGACGGTGGGCCGATGCTGCTCGGTAGGCACCTCGGCGCCACGCCCGGCAAGACACCACGCGGCGTAGCGCAACGACTCCGTGGGCTGCGCGGCAGCTACCAATGAATACTGCAGGTACTCGCCATGCCCGTCGAAGGGAGCCAGCGAGTACGGGAAACCGCGTTCGGCACGCACTCGGGTCGCGTTGGTGTCGGTCGCTGGATCGGTCCCGAGCCCCAGCGGCCCGTCACCCAGCAACCGGCCACGCGCGTCCGGTGAAACGCCCCCCAAACCGGTCACCGTATCGTCGGATTGCGCCAGCACCCAGGTGTGGCGGCAACTGGCATCGGTCGCGCTGTCGTAGCGTCGACCACGCCCGGGCGACCCCACGATCGTGCCGTTGCCGAACACGCCATCCAGTCGCCCACCCACGGTCGCGTCGGATACGACCGGGGTGCCGTAGCTGTAACCGAGCATGGAAAATCTCGCACTGCTTACGGCGCGCAAGGCCAGCACATCGCGCGCGAACAGTCGCCCACCGGCCTCGGCGAGTTCGGGTCTGGCTGCCCACGCTTCCTTGTAGTTGGCGGGGGCTTCGTACCCGATCCAGCACACCACCGCGACCTTGGTGGCGCGATCCGCCCGCACCAATTCCTCGTACAGATTCCGCGCACTCCCCAGCCGGGCCGTTGCCGACTGCAGCCGCGTGTTGACGCCATCCGCGTACCAGACCACGTGTTCGGCGTCCTCGAGTCGACAGTTGCCGATGACGAATGTGCCGGATCCATTGCCGCCGAACGCCGTCGGGTCCAATGCCACCGTCGACACCATCGGCGCGGGGATGTCGCGGTGCACCGTTACCGAGCGGATGAGTGCCTCATCGACGGCATAGAGATTTCTGAATATCTGGCGCCCCATCCGCCCGGCTTTCCTGACGCCTTTCGCATGGATAGCGGCGGCAGTGGCATATCGCCGATAATCGTTCGCGTAGTTCGCTACCTCCGACGGAATGCCCGGAGCATTGCCGACGATTTCCGGGTACCGCGCCACGACCGCGCGCTGCTCGTCGCGACGCAGTGCGTCCCACCACCGTTTGTTGTCGACCGCGAGCCGACCGGCTCTGGTGAAATCGTCCGGCAGACCTCGATGCAGTAGGACATCGGGACTCGCGTCCCGGCCGCCGCGCTTGTCGATCGCACTTCGGGCCAGCGCACCGTCACCGGCGGTCTCGACCAAGGTGGGCACGCCGGTGTCCGGATCGCGCGGAAAGATAGCACCGTAGACCGAATCGACCTGCGCGTCGACGTTGCGTTCGATGCAGTCGGTGAAGCGCACCCACGGAACCTGCGCGTCATCATGGCGCGCGACCCGATCTGGGCGACCGGCCAGAATGCGGCTCATATTGTTCAGCGACTCGGTGGCCGCCTTGGTGCGATCGTCGATATAGAGGAGGAATTCGTCATCGATCGGCTTGCCCGCCTCGAACGGCTCCTTCTCGTATCGCTGCGCCTTGTCGCGCACATCCTTCAGCACGGAATTGATAGTGCCCGCATCACCGGTCGGAAACCGACACGCGAACTGCACGCCCGGCAAATCCAGCGCTTTCGCCGGGTTACTCGCCCGCGATGCGATCCCGTAGTAAACGTCGGTGGACGATGCGATATCCGCCAGCGCGTCACGCATCGTCGCGAGATTCGAGTCGCCACAGACCACCACTGTGTCGACCGTATGCGCCGCCGACTCGTGTGACAGTGCCTTCTTCGCAGACCGACCGCCGTTACCGTGCACGACCAGCTGACGTTGCGGCCGAACCGCGGGATGCGACGCTGCGCCAGCGTGCATGTCGGCGGACAGCGCTGCCATATCCCCGGCCAACCGATGGCCATCAGTACCGGACCACACCACGACCCGGACCGGGCGATCCGGGTTTTCCCGTACGGCCGCCTCATAGTGGTTGCACGCCAACTGCATTCGCTGATCCAGGCGGCGCAGATCGCCAGCGGTGCCATCCACATGCCACGCCTCCGACAGGGGATCGGCGCTGCCGATCGAGATAATGATCGAGCCAGCGGTCGGTCGGTCCGCATCGAACTGCTCGAGCAGCACGGTCGGTATCGGTACTCCGGGCGTCGCGACCGTCGCGGCCCGCTGGCGGGCCCGGATCAACAAGTCCTCGACATTCAGCAGATACTCCCGCAGCGCCCGCTCCCGGTCGGTCGGCCGCGCCGAGTCCTCGACCGCGGCCCTCGCTTTCGCGAACGCCCACCGATTGGCCTGGTCGCGCACGTCTCGCGGGAATCCCCCCGCTTTGCCGACAAATTCCGGCCACACCAGCACCAGCGCCCGCAGCTCCTCCACGCTCAGACCTCGCGCGCGCCGCGCGTTCTCGGCTGCGTGCGCCACACGTTCCTCGACGGCGACCGCACGGTTCCCAGCCGGTCGCCGCCGCCATCGATACACCAGATCCTCCGGGCTCGCCCCGGACCCCCACTGCTCACGCAAAACCCGCTCGGCCCGCATACGCAGGTCCGCATCGGGCGGGGTGTAATCGGGCAGCCCAGCACGGGCATCTACCGGCCCGATCAGCTGGAGGTGAGTTCCGGCACCTTCCGGCCCCAGCGCCCGCACCGGATCGGCTGGCTCGTCACCGCCACCGGGTCGGTTGCCGATGAACCCATCGGGCCCGATGTTGCGGCGCGTCACGGCCTGGCTCGGGTCGTTCACCTCGGTCCCGGGAGGAAGGAGGCCTTGGGCCAAGGCCGTGACCGCGGGTGTGAGGTCCGGCAGGTTCGCGATCGCCCGGCGTTCGGCACCTGCGGCCCGGATCCGATCGGTGACGATGCCGGTGACCGCGGAGGCGAGCACGCGGGCGGTATGTGTGTCGATGGAACCGAGCGCCCTGGCGAAGTGCTCGGCGAGCATGGAGCGGTGCCGGTCGTGCAGCGGGCGAGCGCCGGGACCGGGAGCGAGCAGGTCTCGGTGCAGAACACAGGCCGCGTCCGGATGCTCGGCCAGGGCGGTGAGGTAGGCGCGCGTGGCGGTCTCCAGCCGCGACCGCACCCTGCCGTGCGGCTCCGGCGTGTCCGGCATCGCCGCGGCACAGGCGGTCCGCACGCGGTCGATCGCCGCCGCACAGGCGGCCTCGAAGCCGCTCTGCTTACCGGGATACATCTGGAAGTACGACCGGCGCGTCAACCGGGCGCGCTCCAAGACGAGCTCCAACGACGTCGCACCGTATCCCCGGTCAGCCGCGACGGCGAGGAACTGCGTCAGAAGGTGTTCCCGCTGGTCGTCTCCGGGCTGTCCGGGCGGCTGGCCGGTCGGCCGCGGCACCGCTCGGTCCGGATCGTCGGAGCGGCCGGACATGCGGTCGGTGAGGGTCGGTCCGGTGAGTCGAAGTTGCGAGTAATCGCGTCCGAGCAGCGGTAGCAGGAACGCACCGACCATCACCGCTATCTTCGAGCCCGACGTCTGGCGGTACGCCGCGATGTCGAATTCCGCCAATGACTGCCGGAGCTGATCAATCGACGCCTCGGCTGCTCCGGTCGGGTCGAACGTGACGAACCCCGGGCACACGCCCCCACGGTCGGCTGCGCGAGCCTGCTTCGCCGTTCCGGTGATCGCGACCGACGTGATCGTCTTGTTAGTGGTGTCGAATTCGAAGGTGAACCGCGGCGGGTCGCGCGGCTCGGTGAAGTCGCCCAGCGTGGCGAAGGTGACCCCGGCCATCACGCTCAGGCGGCTGGCGAATTCCAGGATGCTGTGCTGAATGCTCGCCCAAGGCCAGCCCTCGATCACGTCCGCGTGCGCGACGAGGCTCTCGAGATAGCCGCGCAGCACGATCTGGATGCTGCCCATATTGGTCGCGGCGCTGAGTACCGTCTTGTCGCCGGGTATGGCGAATTCGTCGACCGAGTGGGCGGGGAGGCCGAACTCGGCTCGCCGGTGCGGCGGGATCGCGTCCAGGATCGGAGCCCGCTCGCGGGAGCATTCGTCTTTGATGGCCGCGAGGTCCTGCCATACCGGCCCGTCCACCAGATCCCAGACCGCGGTGAGATGCTCGACCGCTGCTTGCATGAATGCGTGCTGGCCGCTATCGCGTGGATAGCCGTCGCGGCCGTGCATGACGTAGTCATCGTCGAGCCACGACGCGAAATAACCCGGCTCGACCTCCGAATATCCCGACTGCAATGCTGCCGTCACCCGTTCCGGATGACTCATCATCTGCTCTAGCGCCGTTTCGGTCAGCTTGTACTGCAGGCATCCCGACGCGATCGACCGCTCGAGCGAATACCGCAGGTACGCAAGCTGTTCCGGTGGGAACAACTCCGCAAGCCGACGCGTGGCACCACCGACGCGCACCGGCAGATCCGCCTCCGCGAACCGTGTGCCGACCTCGGCGATAATTGCCCGTGCCCGCGTCGGCTCCGCGAGCACTTGCGTCATGCCCTTCTTCGACAGCTCGCGAATCAGCGACACGACGGTGCGCGGCACGTGTGCCGATGGCAGCCAATCGATCGGCGCATCGGCGGACTGGTGCGGCTCCGGGGTCGAGTCGCCCGTCCCACGGTGCTCCGGCTCGGAGGGACCGGGCTCGGCCGGTTGGACATCGAACTGGGGAATCGGTTGTCCGCCAGCGGGTTCGGCACCAGCACGAGGATGGTTGCCCGGAGCAGCCGTTTGCGCTGCGTGCCGCATGAGATCGGCCATGTGTCGGCGCAGGGCGCTGGCGTCGCCGGACAGGGCGAAGTCGGCGAGTATGCCGTGAATGGCTGCCACCAGGTTGCGGCGATCGGGCGTGGGCCGCTCACCGAATACGGTCGCCACCGTGTCGGCGATGGCTTCGGTTACGACCTCGTAGCTGCCCGGCCGTAGCGGGTCGGCAACGAATTCCTCGGTCAGCAGCCGATCCAGTATCTTGCCCGGTCCCCCGCGCATCGGAACCTGCTGCCTCCCGTCCCGATCCAGCGGTAGCAATGCGGCGAGCTCGGCTCGCAGCGCCGATCTCTCCTGTGGTGTCAGCGCCCGCGGCGCGGAATCGGAGGGGTTTGTCGGGCGGCTGCCGATGTAGCCGCGGGGTGGGTCAGCGCTGGTCGCTTGCGGTAACCCCGCCGCGTCGAATGGGCCTGTGCCGCGCAACAATGTTTCGATCTGCTTGACCAACCCCCCCTGCGTTTTGGCGGTCATATCCATGAGGTGGTTCGCCAGCAAATCACTCACCGGGCTCCCGCTGTTCGGTGACAGGCGCCACTTTCCATTGCTGCGCTCCAGCATCAGCCACTCGGACATGGTGTCGCCCATATTCGTAGGCCGCCGCTCGGCTTGCGGATTCCGATCTGTCGAGGGGGACGAAGTCAGCGGCGGTATCTGCCGGGTCCGCAGCCGGTAGAGGACATGTGCTGGATGGGACTGTCCGATCGTGGAATCGGTGACCACCATGCGGTACCCCAATTCCATGAGATGGTGCCCAGTGACCAGCGGCTGCTGTACCACGGCGGTTCGCCCGCGCAAGCCACCGTCCGTGACGGACAACTTTTCTTTTGTGCTGTCGAACGCTGTTGGGCCGAGCTGATTCAGCCACTCGCGGAACCCGGCGCTCGTCAGGCCTGCCTGGCGGTAGAGCAGGTAATGATGCAGCAGTTGCACCGGAACATGTTCGGGTAGCGGTCGGCGCCGCGGACCTTCCGCCTCGGAATCGGGAATCGTCGTCACCCCGAGTCGACCCTCGGGCTGCAATGTCACCTCCAGATACCGCTTGTCCAGCCCGTCTCGCCACAGCGCGTCGGCGAACTTGGGGTCATCCGCCGCCAACCGCAGCAGACTCGCCATGTGTCCGCCCTTCGGTGCAGCGACGACCAGCACACCGCCCGCCGCGTCCGGCACGTACGCGACGCGATCGTTCAGTCGGCGCGCGTTGTCCCGGCCTGCCAGTTCCGCATCGATGACGCGACTGGTCAAAAATCCGTCACGGGCCTGCTGGGCGTGGGACAGGGCCTCGGTCACTTCTCCGTGTCGGTCGATGAGTGCTTGGATCCGCCGCAAGGTTTCCCCGCGAGCAGCGAGCTCGCCGTCGGGCAATGGGACCGATTCCAACTCCATCGGATCGATGTGCAGGTCCTCGGCCAACGCTTCGCGGTCGAGGGTTACGCGCTCTTGCAACGCTTTTCGACCTTCCTGGTCGAGGTACGCGCCCGGATTGTCCGAGTTCCCGACACCCAAGCGACGGGCGAGCGTTTCGAACTCTTGCGTCCAGGCGCGGAGACGTTCGCCGGCCTCGTTTGCATCCTGAACCAGAGTGTCGTATCGGCGAAGTTCGTCCGGGGACAGCACGACGCCGACTGCACTGGATTGGCGAACGGATTGGTCCACATTCGTATGACGCAGCCGCGCGGTGACCTCATCTAGCAGCGGCATGAGGTCCGTCCACTGGATGAAGTGCGGGTTCTCACCCTTGCCGGCCGTGCTGGGCCGCTTCGTGCCTTCGTAGAAGACCTCCTCGTTCAGCCAGTCGCCAACCTCCTGTCCCTCCGACACCCGAGCACGCCAGTGGCCGTCCCCGCGCCTGACGTCGACGACGAGGGGCCGGCCACCGGCAGACGCGATCAGTTGCCAGAAATCACGCTGTGTGCCGGTGGCCCGGCGACCGGTGCCCGGAGACTGCGCCGTATTCGCTGGTGGGCCGGCTGCCGCCAGATTCTCGGTGATCCGCTGCAGTAGCCGATCCGGATCCTGGTCCGACATCCCCTCGAACCATCGACTGAGCACGTCACCCGCGTCGCCGTGCCCATGGGGCGGTGCGATATGCCATCCGCGTCCGCCGTCGTGGATCTCGACCATTGTGCGCAGCCCGCCGAGGTCGACCTCCCCCCGCAAGACGAGCGATCGGCCGATCGCCCTGGACCGGTCGGAATCCGGCTCTGCCGCGTCCGGTAGGGGGATCTGCCGGGTGATCACTCTGATCAGTACCGCGGTGGGGTGTGCGAGGTCCACATTCACTGAGGACTTGGCCTGCGCCATCGCGTAGCCGAACTCCTGCAGCGTGCCGTCTTGCTTGAGCCGACCCGCTACCACACCGTTTCGGTCGCCCACCGATCGGCCCTTCTTCTCGGCTCGGGCCTCCTCTTTGCTGTAGAACACGTGCTCGCCCAACCCGGCGAGCCAGTCGCCGAACCCGACCTGGACCAGTTTCAGCTGACGAAAGCGCAGGTATTCGGCGACCAGAATGCCCTCGATTTCGGCGATCGTCGCTTCCCGATACCGGCCCTCCGCCGCGCCCGCGTCGCAGACCTCCGCGACCGGCGAGCCGTCCGGTCCGGGTGTCACCCGCACGTACTGTCTGTCGAACTCCGGTCGCCACAAGGCTCCGGCGAACCTGGTGTCGGTCACCGCCAATTCGCTCAATGCCCGCAGGTGCAGCCCTTGGGGCGCGGCGATGACCAAGGTTCCGCCGCCGGTGACGTCGGGCAGATATGCCACACCGTCGGCGACCCGCTCCCCGACCAACCCATCGTCGAGCCATTCCGCGATCGTGTCGTCGATGGCAACGCGGGCCGCGTGCCACGCCCGTTCGTCCGGCGCTCGAGCCGCAGGCGGCTCCGCGTGGACGGGTTCCGGTGGCGGCTGCTCGATCGAACTCGGCTGATCGGGCTCTGGAGCCTGGTCGCCCACCGGCCGGACTTCTCGAACGAAAGCTCGGCCGTCCTCGTCCACGACGACCTCGAGGAAGTGGTATCGAGCCCGGCTGCGGTCCAGCGCGGCGCGAATCTCCGGAGGGATGTCGTCCAGCGCCCGATCGAGCGCCCACACTGAACCGGCGACGAATACCTGCGGTGGTTCGCCGTCGACTTCCACGACCGCCACTCCGGGTGCGCGCCATTGTCCGCCGAGCGGACCGATAACTTCATCGCGTAGGACCTCCTGCGCAATGGCAGTCGCCGCCGCCGCTCGCGTGGCGCGCTCGCCGGTTTGCGCATCGAAGAACAAGGGAAAGTAGCCCTCGACCAGAATCGGGCCGAGATCCTCGAGATAGGCGGCGGCCAGATCATCGGCACTATCCACAGAGTTCGACCCTGCGCGGGCGCGGACGGCCAGAGCCCAGTCGATCAAGGCATCGACCGCATCCAGCAGCTCGCGTGGGCCTGACTCGTTCGGTCGCTCCACCTCGAGCTGCCGTGCTCGTCGCACGATCTGATCGAATACCCGCCGTCGGCTGTCCGCGGCCGCCGCGACCTGGCCGCTCCACTCCCGAAGCGCCGTGTCGTCCTGCCCAGCCGGCTCGAATACCCTCGCCGCACCGACCGGTTCCCATCCCGGCGGTCGCGGCTGCACCCGCAACGAGACCACTCCCCATGGCGCTGCCAGACCCTGAGCGATGTCGCGCACTCGCTCGGATTCACTGTCGAGTTGTCTGGAAAGGCGCTCGCATTCTTCGACGTAGTGGAGCAGGTTGCTGAGCCTGCGGTAGCGAACTACCTGGGCTTGCCACTGCTCGAGTTGTTTCTGTCGCTCCCCCGCCGCCTTTCCGGACAATGTCGTCTGTTCGGCTGCCAGCTCGCGGACAGTCCGCTGCGCCCGCCCTACGGTGAGCGTGGTCCGATAGGGGATGAGATCGGGGTTCACCAGGCCATTGATCCGGGTCTGCGTCAGTGCCGCGAACTCGTTGTGTAATTGCGCAAGATCGGACTTCAGATTTCTCGGCGGCACGTTGCACAGCTTCATCCATTCGTCGCGCAATCTGTGCGCGCGAAACAGCGCATCGAGTGTGCGCAGTCCCGCGTGAACTGCCCGATCAAGCCCGACTTCGCCGGCATCGGAACCGTTTTGCGGGTCCGGTGTCCGCTCCTTGCCGGATTCTGCGACCTCTGGCGGTATCCAAAGGCGATGCCTTTCCGCGATCGCCGACACGTGATCCTCGAAGGCCGAGACCAGTTCGTCGATACTTTCGGACCGCCGGTTCGATTCTCGGATCTCTTCGATCAGATCCCCGCATTTCGATAGGCGGTATTTCCTCGTCTCGATACCGAATTCTCCGGCGATCAGTTGAAGTCTGAGCCGGGAATACCATTCGAGATTCTTGGCGCGCTCCAATTCCAGGTCGGCGATCTCGGTCGCATCAGCATTCCGGTCTTTCCGCCGAAGCAGCTCGAGCCGGTTCTCCTCGGCGCTGAGCCGAGCTATTTCCATCCTCTCCGAGATGAGCAGACGCGGTATTTCGATCATTCGGCCGATTTCGAGATATGCCAGCGTGGTCGTCAGCAAGTCCCCGACCCCTGCGGACGAAGGCCGCTCGCTCAGCAGCCGCAACTCGGCGAAGGGATCGCCCCCGACCACGTGCTCACCATCCAGCTGCTGCGGCAACGGCTCCGGCACACCGAGCAAGTCGGCCACGTGACGGTCGAGCCCGCTGGGCGCGCGATTCGGCGCCCAGGGCGATTCCGCGCCCCTGGACGAATCCCCCGGCGGATGCGCCTGCACCTCGGTATCGAGTAGCACTCCGCGCATCATCCCGTACAGGTCGGTGAGATTGTTGTTCCGCGAAAGGGTCGAGCCATTCGTGAGCTGTAGCCCGCGTTGGACACGATCGATCAGCCATGACATCCGGTCGTGTCCTGCCGGCCGAGTCGCTTGCGCCAGCATTTCGTTCGTCTGACGCCGCAGGATCTCGAGTCTCGATTCATCGGACGGTGGCACCATGCGCGATGCTTTCTCGGCGATCAGGTCGACCAATTCCCAGGCCGCCGCCTCGAACTCACGAATCCAGTGCCCCATTTCCTCCGAAGCCGGCATAAGCCTGTCGGCATCGGTACCCAGCACGGCGCTCAGTCGATTCAGCTCGTCGCTCAATCGCTCCGCGCGGGCGACTGCGGCCTTGCGCAACTCAGCCAGCTCTCGTTGCTGCGCGTCGACATCCCGGTCATCGATCTGATACGTGTCGGCGTGTTCCGGCTCATCGGTACCGGATTCCGCTGCCGCCTCCGGAAAGAACTGTTGCAAGCCGTCGGTCGGCCGGGACCACGGAGTGGTCGGATCGGGTCTGGCGGGTTCGTGGCGCGTGGTGGGATCTTCGGCGGGCTGCCGGTCACCTGGTTCGGGTGTGGAATCCGTTGGGCGGCGGCCGATATAACCGCCCGGCCCGTTTTGCGAGGTGGGTACTGAGCCGGCGGTCGGCGTCGCTCTCGCGGGTATCGGCAATCCGCCATCGGGACGGTCCTGCAGATACGTGTCGACATGTACCGGCTTGATTTCCGGCGGTTGAGGTTTCGTGACGTACTCGTGGATGACCCATTGCGGCGTGCCGACGATAATGCCGTTGATCTCCGCGTCGGCAAATCCGACGGCAATGGCCTCGGGGTAATCGAGTCTGGTCTTGGTCGAATCTTCGAAGGCGAACGAGGGGAGGCGACCGAGCCATTCCCGGTAGGTCTCGGTCAAGCCGTACCTGATCAGCTTTTCGTAGGCGTCGGTCAGTACGGTCGCGAGATTATCGCTGAGTTCATTGTTGGTGGCTTGGTCGATCGCGTGGGCGAATTCGTGGTCGACATCGTCTGCATATGTTTGTGCACTGCTCGGATGCGTTCCGTATAGGCGACGGCGGTCGCCGTCAGCGAGGGCTTTCTCCGGGTCGGCCGCATACTGCAAACTGAATGTCAATGTGGTTCGGACGGGGGAAAGCTTGCCAGTCTCGAGGTTCTTCGTCCACTGGCCGAAGGTGGTGGCACGCCGTTCCCACAAGAAATCGATCTTCAGTGCACGGATGTTGGTCATGAGCTTGTGGAAACCCGGAGCGTACCGATACTTGCCGAGCAGGTAATCCAATCTCCCCAGGATTTCCCTGACCGTTTTCTCCGGGACGTGGGGACTGACGAGCCCGGACAGCTCGATATAGGGGTGATCGAGCTCGAAGCTTGCGACCAGTCTGGTCTTGGCCTGTGCTTCGTCGTCGAGCCCGGCCCTCCACAACGGATGCTCGGGGGCGTGCTTCGCCACCTCGCGCAACGCGGACATCGCCGCCCTCTGCGTATCGAGCACTGTCCTCGAGATCGACGGGGGAAATATCAGGGCCACGTCCCCGACGGCGTTCACCAGCCGTCCGATCTCGACGATGTCTTGCCGATGGAGGTGGTGGTCCTGCCACACTCTGCGGCCGTCGACGTGGCGGACGAAGGCGGCGGCGAAGGGACTCGTTTTGCCGGTGATCGCCGCGAACAGGCCAAGCATGTCGACTGCGCGGGGGTTGTTGCGTAATCCCTCGGCCACGTAATCCCGGTAGAGGACATGGTATACCGGTGGATCCAATCGCACCTCGGCGATCGGCGCGCCCATCGCCCGGCCGATCAACGCTTTCGTCCACTCGACCATGGCCTGGTCGACGTCGTCGTAGGTCTCCCGGAGGATCTGTGTCTCGTCGTTGTCGTCGAAGGTCAGCAACTCGATCGTGACTCCCGGACGGCCCTGCATCGCCTCGGTTTGCTTCACATCGGGTGTCTCCGCGATATTGTCGAGTCCGGTTCGGAGGCTTGCGGTTTCGTCGCCAGGAGGTCGACTGCCCACGAAATCAGGAGCGTGTGCGGGGTCCGGCTCATCGGTGCTGGATTCCGCTGCCGTCTCCGGAAAGAACTGTTGCAAAAACGCGGCAGCGACATTCTCCGGCGCGGCCAGCGCCTCGAGCGCGCGCCGCGCTTGCTCCGGGGAGACCTGAACCTCCTTGGTGCGTGGGTTCGATGCGCGTTCTTTCATCGCCCATTGAGTCACGCTCAGACCGACGTGGAAGGCCAAGTCCTTCCGAGACATCTTCCTGATCTTGCGCGCGGCTACGATCCACGCGTTGGGGTGCGGGAATTCGGTATCGGTGGGATCCGGCCATTCGATCGACGTCGCCTGTTCCGGAGACGAGCTATCGGTCGGCCGGGACCACGGAGTAGCACCCGACGGCTCGGGACGATGGGTCGAATCAGCCGAGTTGGACGCTCCGGTCCGATCGCTCGAGCGTGACCACGGCGTCGACTGACGATCTTTCTGCACAGGTTCGTGCTGTTCGGGTCCTTCCGGTGGCCGTCTGCCGATGAAGCCACGCCCCCGGCGGTTCCCGATGGGCCGGGATGGGCGATCGCCTTCATCTGGAGCCGAATCGCCTGACTGTTCCGGTGTCTCGAATCGGCCGAAGTTCTTGGTGATGTATCCGTCGAGTTCCATCCAAGTGGTGGTCAGGTGGATCAGCCGGGCGAACCGCAGATGATCGAGCAGCGCGTTCAAGAGGCGACCAGTGGGGGTTTGCTCCGTCGAGGCGGCGAGGCGTTCGAGTGCCTGCGGTAGATCCAGATCCGCGTCCGCCGCTATGTCGCCGCTGATGGCAGAGCGACCGAGCATGTCGTCAAGATCTCGTGATCGCTGCGTGCGCCTTTCGGCATTCGAGTGGTTGAGTGCGTTGTCCGGTGTTCCTTCGTGTGCCAGTGTCGTGGCACGTTGGAGATCGTCTTCCAGCTCGAGACTGCGACCGATCCAGGGACCGAGCGCTGTCAACGGCTGCTGTCGTGCAGTGCTGAGCAGTCGGTCCCATTCGGGCTGGGTGAGCGCGGTCAACCGCCTGTGCAGCAGGTTGAGCACTTCGCTTATCTGTGTCGTCACCAAGCTGGGGGTGGTTCCGGTCAGCGCGGCAATCGTCGCGGCCGAGGATTTCTGGCCGTGCCGCCATGCTTCGATGGCCGCGGCCTCCGCACCGCGGGCGGGTGGCTGTTCGCCGAATTGCCGTGCCGCCGCGCGTAACTCCGCTGCGGCCTCCGCGCGGTTGCGCGCCAATTCAGCGAAACGGCCGTCCTCCTCAGACTTGGACGGCCGACTGCCGATGAACCCGAGGGACCGGCCCGGGCCGGGCGGCGTGATCGTCTCGTCGAACAACGTGGGGGCCTCGTAAGTGACACCGTCAGGCAGCATGATCCCCAGCATTCGCACCCGAAGCTGCCCATCGTGCACCTCGACCGCCAGCGTGCCCGTCCTTTTCAGGCCACCCCAGCGTCGTGTTGCCCGCCCGACCGCAGCGGACACCGCCGAACTCACCTGATCGGCATCGAAACCCACTGCCAGCCCGGCCAACTGCGCGGAGTCTACGTGGACGATGCTGTTTCGATCTCCCCACAGGTGAACCGACCAAGAATCCGTTTCACCTGACCGACCCCGCCACATGAACGTGCCGAACCCCTTGCCCAACAGCGCCGACTCCAGAGCTCTAAGGGGACGGACCAGAGTTCTTCCGGACAGCATTCCGGAGACCGTGAAGCCGTTATCGTCTTCTCGTCTCGACATAGAAACCTCGACGCTGTCGCCACCTGCGGCCGCTAGACCGTAGTTCACCAGCGTCGCAGCGACACCGAGCAGTTCGGCGGGCAGCTCGGCCGAAGTGGTGACCGCTGCGAGAGAAGTCAGCGACTCCGCTAGAGAAGTACGTACCTGCGGCGCAGGTGTATCCGGTGCGAACACCGCGGATGAATACCGAGTCGAATCGTTCGAACCAGGTGCGGAATCCGTTGGGCGGCTGCCGATGTAGCCGTCGGGCTGGTCTTGCTCGGGAGCTGATCGTTCGAGGTGCTGTTCGAAGGTGTGAACTGCCTGGGCGGTGTCGGGGTGCCATTCCGCACCTTCGGATTCGGCCACCCATTGGCTCATGCGCTGATGGAACTCGGCGAATACGGGGGCGACCCGATCGGGTTCAAGACCTGGGTCGGGGTCACGATATTGGACGATCGTGCGGTCGCCCTGCCGGTATACGACAACCTCGATATTGCCTGGTTCGTGGCGAAGAGGACCGAGGATCAACGGCACTCGCACCTCGTCGGCGCTGCATGTTGTTCCGCCGCGAACAGGCTTTATCCAGAAACCGTCGTCGTAGACAGCGAACATCGACTCGATGCTTCCCAGGACGCCGAGCGGTTCCATGGTGAACAGCGCCGACACCGGCGCCGAATCGCGGCGCCACAGTGTGCCCTGGCTCCCGTTGTCGAAGGTGGTGTCATCGAGACGGAGCCCACCACGTGTCAGCGCGTCACGCAGTTGGGCGGTACCCATGGGATCGAAGATGTCGACCCCATAGGGACGTACCGGATCGACCAGCCCTCCGTCCTGGTCGGTGAACAATGTGCCCCAACCAGCCAGCTCGACTCCCATAGCCAATATCAGGTGAAGCAGGGAATTGTGGTGGCCCGCAGCCAGGAATCGGCCCCACTGATCCATCACAAAGGAAACGCCCTTCGATCCGGTCCGCAGTAACTCTGACGACGGTCCGGTCGATTTGATGAAACTCCCGTCCTGCACAGCGAAAGCCAGAGTTTCGAGAACGGGAAAAAATTCCTCATCGTAGGCGGGCAAATCCTGGACCGCAATGGGGCGCGCGGTGTAGGTCGGTCGGATCGGTCTCGGTGTTTCGGAGCCGTGCCGGGCGAGAACACCGAGGTCGAGCACGATTCGCTCGATCATCCGCGGTAGCTGTGGATTGTGGTCGAGGCCCTGCATGGCGCTGGATCGCATAGCGGGAGCGATCGCCCCGTCAGCGGAAGCGATTGCCGCGTGGATGTCCATTCGCAGCTGAAGCAGCGACAGCCCTGCCTCGGTGGCTGCCCGGGTCGACCCCAGGCGATCTACCGCCGCGGCGACCGCGTGGTCCAGCTCGCGAAGCCGGTCGATCGCCTGGTCGGTGTCGTGGCTGCGGGTCAGGTAGTACATCGCCGCCCGGTAGGCGTTCGGAATATATCGACTGGCAATGTCGCCGAAGGTCCGGTCCGAGCTGCTAAGTGCCGCAGCGAATTCCGCTGCTTGCACCGGTAGCGAGCCCAGCGACTGGATCACCTCTTGATCCCAGTCGTTGTCGCGCCCCTCGACGAGGTATGCGTCGACCAGTCTTACCCAATCGGACCCATCGAGGAAACGCGCCGCGCCGAGTTCGGCGACTGCGCGCAGTCGCTCCGGGAATTGGCTCAGAATATCGAGACTGTCTCGGGGGGACGCCGACGGCGTGTCGCTTACTCGAAGCGCTCCGATTATCTCGAATACATTGCTGGCGGCATCGGCCGCGGCGAACAAAGATCCAGAACCGCCTGCGGCGCTGCGGTTCAACTGTTCGATCACCAATGCGGTCTGCAGTCGTGCCGCTGCAATGGCTGCTTCGAGCGCGGGTGGTTGTCTGCGGTGCAGGTCCGCGATGTGTACCGAAGTCTCGGTCTGGGCCTGGGTGAGGAAGTTTCGCAGGTCGTCGTCGGACAGCTGAGTTGCCCAGTGGGCGAGTTCTTCTCGCGTGGCGTGAACTGCATCGGGTCTGGCGGGATCGTCGTGCGTAGTGGAATCTTCGGCGGGCTGGCGGTCACCGGAATCGGATGTGGAATCCGAGGGCCGACTGCCGATGAGACCGCCCGGTCCGCGCGGTCGAGTGCGTTGTTCCTGCTGGTCTGCCGTGCCCTCACCTTGCGCGGAATCGCCGCGAGACACCGGTGGAATCGGCGGCTGATCCGGTTCCGCGCTCGCCGTGCTCCACGGCGTCGACTGGTTCTGCTCGCTTGCGGTGCCGTCGGACGGTTCACGATTGTCGAACGCACGGCGCAATCGGGCGACCGCCTCGGCGCGAACGTCCGCCGCGGCAGCGGTGGGCAGCCCCAGCCGCTCGGCGGCGCGAGTCAAGGACAAGCCCTCGACCAGATGAAGCATGACCAGCCGCTCCGCGGTGGCGGCATCATCCATGTCCTCCAGTGCGGCGTGGACCGTCCGCTCGAAGTCGGGGGCGGAGAACCTCGAGGGCACCGGCTTGCCTACGACCTGGGGTTGCGACTCGTCGTCGCCGCGGATCGGAGCATCCAGCCGCAGAGGGGGCCGAGCGAGGATCTGCCGAGCCAGCGCAACATCGGCCACCGTCAATCCCATTCTGCGCGCGATCTCGGTGTTCTCGAGCGCCACACCCGCGGAGACCATCCTGCGGATCTCCGCTTTTACTGTGCTCACGAGCCTTCGCGTGCGGTCATCGAGATCGGGGAGTCGGCGCGCGAGACGGTACCGGAACACCGCTCCGCGGCAGCTGGCCCACGCGTGAGCAGCGAACGACGCAGACGGAACGTGATTGGCGATCGCGACCAGCATCCCGATCCAAGCAACCTGTTCCGCCTCTTCCCGAGTATCCGGATGTTCGCTACGCGCGACCGCCTTCGGAACCCACGCAAATCTCTCTTTGATCTCGTCCTGGACTGCCCTTTCTGCGGGCGAACCCACTCGAGTCACGACATACCGTTTGAATAGTTCTTCTTCGTCTCGATATTCGGACCGCTCGTATCGATCCGCATAGAATCGCTCGACGATCTCCAGCAACAATTCGCCACCGACGCCCTGCGCTTGGCACAGTTGCCGCAATTTACTCAGCCGCGGAACATAGCGATTGTTCTCGATATCGGAAAGAGACCTGCGAGGAATCCCCACTCGCTGCGCGAGCTCGGTCGCCGTCATTCCTTCGTCGTGACGTAGCGCGGCAACCCAAGGCCCCAGCGATGTGTGTGCAGCGGGATCGATATCGGCGGTGATGTCGGAGTAGAAGTCCCGCACAGCCTGGATCAGCAGGCCACCGGAGACTCCCAGCCCCCGGCAGATTCGCCGGAACGTGCCGAACTGCGGCCGTCGGTTCTCCGTCTCGACCTGCGCCAGATACTTCGTGGACAGACCCGTCACACGGGCGAGTTCGGCGCGAGTCATGTCCCGGTCGTTACGCAGTGCGGTAATCCATCCGCCGAGGTCGTGTGCCGCCGGCTCGAGGTCGAGATCGATGTGCGGATAGAACTGCCGGGTTGCCAACCGCAGCAGTTCGTCGTCGATCCCCAATACCTCGCAGATTCGCCGGAAAACCGCGAACCTCGGCACATATTCTCCGGTCTCGATATGGCCGAGATGGCCCCAGCCGGGCCCGACTGCCTTCGCGAGGTCGATCCTGGTCATATCCCGATCGTGACGCACTGCCACGATCCAACTGCCGGGTGACGCGGAATTGTGCGTGCTCGGGGAGAGATCGAGTTCGAGCTCCGGATAGAAGTGGTGTGTGGCGGTGCCGAGAAGTCTCGGCGCGACTTCCAGGGCCCGGCAGATCCGCCGGAAGATGATCGAGCTCGGAGTGTATTCCCCGCCCTCGATTCCGGCGAGGTAACCCGACGACATGCCCGCGGTTTGTGCCAGCTCGGCCTGGGTCATGTCCCTGCTGTGCCGCATCGCCATGATCCACTTACCGGGTGAGGCTGGATCGTGCGCCGCCGGATCGAGATCGAGCACGAGATCCGGATAGAAGCGACGCGCAGCCGCCGCCAGCGCCTGCTGTCCCACATCCAACGCTCGAGCAATCCGGAAGAAAAGGTTCGGTGGCGGACGATCCCCGTTCTCGACCTCCCCGATCCGCGTCGGCGTCACTCCGACCGCGCGTGCGAGGTCCGCCTTTTTCATGCCGCGGTTGATGCGATGCGCGGCAACCCAGCCGCCCAGCGAATCATGCGCGGCAACATCGGTTTCGAGATCGACATCCGGATAGAACCGCCGAACGGCCTCGGTCAGCGCCTCGCCCTCGACTCCCAGCGCGCGGCAGACCTCCTGAAAAGTGCCGAGCGTCGTCCGTCGTCCCCTCTCGATATTGGACAGTGCGGAATTAGTCAGACCCGCGGCCTGCGCAACGTCTTTCTGCTTCATCCCCTGTTCGAGCCGCAACGCCTTCAGCCACGCGCCCCGCGAGGCGTCCAACGAATCGGACTGCTCCCCGGGACGGCGACCGATGAGACCGGCCGGTCCGGCCGGGCGAGTGCGCTGTTCCTGCTGGTCGGGTGCTCTGTCCGGGCGGCCGCTCCCAGTCCACGGGGTGCGTTTGATCTGCGGTTTCTCCGCGTCACTGACCGGCGCGTGCCGATCGGTGACAATCAGCCGTTCGATCGCAGGAACGGACGTGTTACCCGGCGGCGTTGTTCCGTGCATATCGAGGGTCTCGAACTGCTGCCCATGCTCGGTGGTCAATGGAACGACGAGTCGATCCGTGTACGTCCCGTCCTCGGCCATCCGCCGCTTGATCTCGTCCTGGGCCTGCCGGATCAACCTTTGGGTACGGTCGTACTCCCCGTGGAGGCCGCGAGTGTCGGGGTCCGCTGCGATGCGTTCCGGCAGCTCGATGACGTGCCGGTCGATCCAGGCCTCGTCGTATCCGGCGTGGCGAAAGGCGTCGCGGATCGGCTCGGCAACCGGTCGCGAACTTCGCTCCCCAGTGTCGGGGTCGATGATAAGACGCTGCTCCCGAGGCACCTGCAGGTCGCTGTAGCAAGGAATGATGTAGGCGTCATCAAGGGGGTAGGCGTATCTGGGATCCCCGTTCAATGGACGGAACGTGGCGTCGCTGGCCAGATGTGCCTCGTCCGGTGCGGTCGTCTTGGCCTCGTTGCGTATCGGCGTTGCCTTCATGATCGCGCCGAGCGGCATCACGACGATCGCGCCGAGCGGGTCAGGCAATACAGTGCTGTTTCCGGGTCCGAGTGTGCGGCGCAGTCCGGCGTATCCGACGTACATGTTGAAGTTTTCGGTCCCCTGCCAGTTCCCCGGCTTGATGAAATGCACCCCGACGGAATGGGCGGCCGTGGTGTTGACGACCTCGTCGTGTGCGCCGGATCGGATCATGCCCGCTGTGGCGATGGCGCGAATGTTCGGGGTGAAGTGCAGGTATAACGTGTCGGCCTGATCCACGTAGCTGCCGAAATCGGATCGGTACTCCGCCGACTTGTCCAGTACTCGGGTGTACAGATCGGGGGTTGTCTCAGGAATGCCCACCATGGTGCGTACGCGGACGATGGTGTCCGCCAGGGTCCTGACGTTTCTTGCCTCGTGATCCCGAAACACGAACCCGCGCAGTGAGGATTCGGCGAATATGCTTACCGCGGACCGTTCGACCATCCGCAGTGCGTCATCGACGATCACGGTGATGTGCCGGGGCCCGGCAATGGCGGCTACTGCTTCAACTACATCGTCTCTGGTACGCAGACCTCGGGCGATCTCCGACAGCAACGGTGCCAGACCGGTATCCGGGATATCGTGCCATCCAACGCTCATATCCCGACGCGCCGCCGATATCTCGGACCGCATCGAATCGATGTCGTCGAGCAAACGCTGGACCGTCCGGCGCGAACCGTGGTCATCGAGCACCTCTGCCGCACGGTCGAGCTGCCCCCGGATTCCGCGCTGCAAACGTCGTATCGCGTCCTCGACTCGGAATGACTCCACCCGATGCGCATCCAACTCCGCAAGCCGAACCCGTGCCGCGGTGTGCAACGCCTGGGCATAACGCTCTTTCGCCCCAGGAAGCAACCCCGCGAATCTACTGGGCTCGACCGAGACTATCTCGGCAAGCACTCGAAGATCTTTATCGTCGAGACGTGCCTGCGCGGTGAGCTCACGCAGGGTCGCAATCGTCTGGTCGCGCCGTCCCTCTGGTGTTTCGGCGTATGCGGCCAATCGCTGGTTCAAGAATGTATTCAGCTCATCGCGGACACCGGTCAGAGACACCATGTCTACCGTTCCCGATTCACCGACCAATTGCGCAAGCACGTGCTCCAACTCGCGCACCTGATCGGTGATTCGGTCGACTGCCTGATCGCGTTCGGTCACTGCATCCGACAGCGCGACAGCATGCTCCTGGGTGAGCAGAAGCTGCTCGGGAACGAGAGCATGCTGCAGCACCTGCTCATCGGTGAGATCCCCCACGTGGAAGAACGGCCCATCGTGCGACACCGCCGGGCGGGAGTCGACGTTCGACAGCGGCGTCTCCGGTTCGCTCATGCCCTCCCGGGCGCTCCAGCCCTGGCCTACCGAATCGGGGTTGTAGTCGATGTCGTCGCGCCGATCACGACCGCTTACCCCCGGGCGGCTGCCGATGAAATCCGGTGCGGATTCTTCGTAGATGAACCACACCGACTGTCCCGCCGCCAGCTCGGAGACACCGAAGCTGTGGGCCGTTCCTCGGAGATTTTGCAGAAACTCCGGCAGCGCGGCCGATCGAGCCGACTCGGGGCTGTCGATATTGATTTCGACCGAACGACCGAGAAGTACCCGCTTACCCGGAGCACCGAAGGTCTGCAGTTCGAACCTGAGATCGTTGCCTCCCGGCCGACCTGTCGCCAACTCCGAGAATGCGGCGGCCACGTCGTCGATCTGGCCCGCATCATGCCAGCCGGAGGCTTGCAGGCGCTCGACTGCCCAGGCAGCCGCCCCGTCACCGGATACCGAACGACCAGTGGAGCTCGACTCACCCACCGTCAATTCGGCCAGCGGTTCCATACCACCGACCAGCTGAACACCCGACTTCGCCAACCATCGACGCAATACCTCGTCCAGCTCGCGGAGCGCTTCGGCAACCCGCACCGAGTCCGGCCCCAAATTCACCCGAGTAATTCGGGCGGTCACCTTCCCTTCCGCGCGTAGCCATTCCACATCTATTTCGCCGGATTCGAAAAGTACCGGATTCACCGACAATGTCGTCACCAGGCGATCGGATTCCGACTCGACTTTTTCGATCGCCACCCAGAAGTCGTCCGCACCGTATCCGGGCAGCAACTCTTCGGCCGCGTCAGCGCCCCGGTCGATCAGCTCGTCGACAGTCAGGTCTTCGACGGTCGGGTCAGCTGTCGACGAGCTCCACAGCTTTCCTCGATACATATCCCGGAAGCGGCCGCCCGAAAGATCGACGCCTCGACTCCGAAGATCATATCTGAGCTGCGCCGCAGACTGCATCAGCTTCCGCTTGCTCGGCTCTCGCCGTCCCTCGGGCCGTTCGTCGACCGAATGCCCGAAGGCATTGGCGAAGGGTTCTATTTCCTCCGGTAGACCGTCGATGAACGTGCACACCGCGTAGCCCGGTACCCCGAACTCCGAGCGGGGGTGATCATCGTACAAAAGCAGATGATTCGACCCGACACGAAAATCGTCTCCGACGGCCGGACCCATCACAATGCTCTCGAAGTCTCGCATTCCGAGACTCTCCAGGAACCGGGACGTGTAAGGCTTTCCGTCGGCTCCGACAAATTTGCCGTCCACAACCCTGAGGAGGAATGATCTCTCGGATCCGCGGGGTATATGCACAACTGCGCGAGCATCGGTATCCAACGGCACCATCTCGTACACATCGCGGGTCGGCACTACTCGCTCGGCCCGTCGGTACTCATCGATAGCCAACGGCCTTCTCAGCCGATACTCGGGCGGAAGCTCGAAGTTATCCATCGACTCGGCCGAATACGGCTGAGCCGTGCCGAGAACGCGACCGTTGTCTTTCAGTTCCCGGAGACGATCCAGCGCCCCGTCGATCGCTAGCCGCTCGATTCCGAGCGTAGCCAACATGTTCTCCAGCCACGCCGGGCGCAATGCTTCGACGACGGCGAGCGCCACTGGGTGCAGCCGAGCATCCTCGCGGTCCATAGCGTGCTTCACAAATTCCGGAACATTCGGAGGATAGAGCGAGAAATTCCCGTTCGGAAGCTCGCGCTGCGCTGTCGCAAAAGAATAGCTGCTGTCGGGTAGGCAGTACCCTTCCGGCACGACGACGAGAGTTTTTCCATCCGCGGCCGTTCCATAATTCTCACCCGCGGCAGCGCACTCTCCCAAGATGTACCCGCGGACTATCATGAGATCGCGCTGCACCCGATCCAAAACAGCAAACGGTCGACTCGTGTCGAAGTCGGGCACATTCATACACAATGAACCCTCACCACGGCTGCCAGACCACAATGTTGTGGTCGGAACCTGGCCTGCTCTCAACGTCGAATCGAAATTCGATGCAATGTCGGCTATCTGTTCATCGAGCCGGGAGGTGGCCACCGCGCGGACCGCAAGCCCGGAACGTGGCACGAGGAATACTTCCTCGTAATCATCCTCGACCATGCCGCGATATTCGCCGGAACCTGGGCGATACACCCCGAGCGCGCCCGCGCCGAAGTCCACCAGGAAAGAATCGTTCATCCCCTCGGGGATGCGCTGTTCGATGTTCTGCGGGAGGCCTTGCAGGGAATGCTCGGCCTCGCTCATCTGCCACAGTTCGGGCCGACCGCCGTGGGTGAATTCAGCCGCATCTCTGGACTCGGCCGGGACGGAGCTGTCCGGTAACGAGCCGTCGCCGGGCGGGCGATGGCCTACCAGCGCGAACTGGTCCTGCCGAAGTGGTGGGCCACGACTCGACCGCAGCGATGGCGGGGGTAAACCGGGGTCCTTGGCGGAGACGACCGGACGCTGCGTGCTGGACAGGCGGGCGAGGGGTTCGCCCGCACTGTCGAATTCGATTGCGAAGACGCGCCGATCCGCCTCGTCGAGCTGGTCGATGAAAGGTTGCTGTTCGCGCCGCCACTGCTCGAACGGGACAGCTTTGTTCAGCAGCGCGCCGGGTTCGGCCAGATCGGCGGGCGTGATCGGTGCCTGTCCGGGGGCGGCCGCAATGTCCAGGACGACGAGGTTCGGGGCATCTGCCCGGTCACTGTCGTTGACCAGCAGCACCAGGTGGTTCTCGACTTTCCCCTTATTCATCCAGTTGTAGACCAGCGCCTGGCTACCCCCGGGCCACTTTTTCAACGACTCGGCGGCCGCGTCGAACGACCGGAATGTCCGGAAGGCACCGCCAAATGCCCGCTCCGTATCGTCGGCGTCGTGGCCCCGCAGTGGCATGTCGTCCCGCAGGTGATAGGAGTGCTGGTTATCGGGGTACAACACCCGCATCATCGTCACGCCGTTGTTGACGCAGCTCTTCGGGCTGCGCTGGTGGATGGCGACCGTAAGGTCGAGCAGGGCGCTGACAGCCAAGTAGGTGGAGGCGGCGAAAACCAGGAATTCGATGGCCGGGTCATCGGCAGTTTCGGTGGGGGCGAGCAGGCGGGCGACCGCGTCGGCGAGCACGTCGCGGGCGGTGGCGGCGTTCACCTCGGTGGCGGGGGCGTCCAGCAGGGCCGCCAGCTCGGCGCGGGCCGCGTCGACGGCGGCGCCGACCTGGCGCACGCCCTCCGCGCCCGCGACCTGGGCGGGTTCCCAGCCGAGTTCGGCGGCCAGCCGGTTACGCTGCGGCCTCAGATGATTCAGCGCTTGCTCGTCGGTGAGGGTGTCCGCCTGCATCACCGTCACGGGCGGGGCGTGGTCGAGGTGCTGGTTCAGCGCTTCCACGGCAGCGGAGGAGATACCTGCTCGTTCCAGCAGTCGACTCAACGGGTCGTCGTCATCGTCGGTGTCGAATACGGCTGCGGCCGCTTGGACCGATGCGGGTATCCCCAACCACCCGGCCAGCCGCGCGAACCGGTCCCCCTGCAGGTGCGGTTGGACGGTATCAGGCGCGGCGTGCACAGCTTCCCTCGCGGCACGGTCCGACTCTGCCCCGGCGTGGCCGGTGTCCGCCGCGGTTCGGCCCGTGTCCGCCGCGGTTTGGGCAGTGTCGGTCCCGGCCTGACCGGCATGCGCCGCGGTTTGGGCAGTGCCCGACCCGGTGGGTACAGCTCCCGCAGCGACGGCGGCCGGGGGTGTTGCCGAGGTGGCAGCGCGATCTCCTGCGGCAGGGGGTGCGTTGGCCTGATTGACGCGGCGCATCGCACGCTGCAGATACGCGCGGTCGGCCGCCTCGTTCTGCAAGGGGGACGTCAGGCTGCGCATTTCCCGCTCGGCCGCGGCGACATCGGCCGCGGTGGCCGCGACCTTCGTCCGTGCCGCCTGCACGGCCTCCCCTGGTTGTGCCGCATTCCTATTGCCCGCCTGACGGGTGGCTTCGGTGTATTCGGCGGTGGCCTCGGTGTGCTTGGCCACAGCGGCCCGATAGTGGGTGATCGCGACCCGCGCACCGTGATGCTGCGCCTCGCTGTAGAGGCTGTCGGACGCGGCGACGCTGAAACAAAAACTACCGTTGCGGCCGTTGCGGCCCGCGCGCGCCGACCTCTGATGGTCCTCATCCGGATTGGTCGGCGAACGCCCCAGCATGTGCGCGTGCACCCCGCCAAGCTGATTGACCTCGTCGCTGATCGATACGTCGAAACCCCGGCCCAGCATCCCCGTGCCGACGGTCACCGCGCCCCGAGCACCCGCCGTGTCCTTGACCGACAGCAAGTGCTCCTCGGCGGCATTGTTGTCGCGATGCGCGGCGAACCACTGGCCGTCGATCGCAGTGTGTTCCACGTCCGCCTTGGTCAGCATCAGCGAGAATTTCCGAGCCAGATCGTTGAACGGGCAGATCACCAGCACCGGCCGCCCCTCGGCCTGCAACTGCTGCACCCGGCTCACCGCGTCCCGCAATTTCTGCGGCTCGGTGAGGAATATCCGATCCGGCTCCCCCACCAGTTTCGACCGGCCGAAGTCCTCCACCTTCGCCAGACCGCCCTGGACCGGGAAATTCTCCTTGATCTCCGCCGCGGTCCGCTCCAGCGTGCCCGACATCAGATGCAATTTTTCGTACCCGCCGAGGACGTCCTCCACGGTGACCTGTTTCGATCCCTTCCCATCGGAATACACCGGGGCGCCGAACATTGCCTCCACCATTTTGTGGCGGCCTCCGAACCACCGGCTCTCGGTGCCGATCTTCGGATCGCTTCGCGGCTTCCCGTACTCGTCGAGAATCTGTACCTTCTTCTCGGAATCCGTTCCGAAGATCTGGAAGTCCCGATTCAGTTTCAACCGGCCCGCCTTGACGTCCAGGAAAGCGCGGGCCATCTCGGTTTCCTCGGCGGTGAATTTCCGCCCGGCGTAGCTTTCCCACAACCGGCTCACCGTGTCGAGGCACTGCTCGGGTTGCTCACGCATCGACCGCGCCGTCAGGGTCCGTGCCGCCCCGACTTCCTCCGGCGACAGTGCCCGTACCGCCCCGGCCTCCTCCGCCGTCAACGGCCCGTCGTGGAGTGCCTGTTCGAAATGCACCGACAGGTCCTTCGCCGCCGTGATTCTGCTGCGCAACACGGCTTTCAAGAAGTCACGCACCCGGTGCACCCCGGCGGCCTCCACGTCCGAGGCGAGCTCCCGCTGTCCCTCGGACTGGTAGTGCACCGTCTGGTTGTGCACCAGCACCGCGTCCGCTTCATCGATCGTCGCGGTCTTCCCTGGCGGCGGCCGGTCGAACAGCTCAGCGGTCGCGCGCTCGTCGTAGGTCATGTAGTACACCGTCGGGCGATCCATCTCACCCGGCGGATTGTGCGGATCCCAGCGCGCGACCTCGTATCCGAGACTGCGCAGCATCGGCGCGAATTCCCGGACCCCCTCGTTGGCCAGTACCTCGGTGGTGGTGATCACATGATGCACCCGCACCGACTCACCGCTCGCCAGCTCCACCGGCTCCCCGCGCGACAATTGCCCCAACGTATCCAGCGCACCGACCATGGACTTTCCCTGGCCCGTGCCCATCTGACGCATGAACCCGTGCTCGCCGAGCAGGAATGCCTTGATCTGATTCCACCGCGGCGTCATGCCGGTTCCCGCACGCACCGCGTCGATGTACCGCAGCAGCGACTCCACCCGATCGCCCTGCTCCATCGTGTGCCTGCGTTGCTCCCACGTCTCACCGGACAGTTCTTCCTGCCGCAGCCGATACAACGCGAGCGCCTTCTTGGCCGCGGCCTTGAACTGCGTTTGCTGGTCGGCGGTAAGGTCCTGCTTCGTCGCCGGATCCGCCGACGGCAGCCCCGCCAGCTCCTGTGCCAGCGCCTCCGCCGGGCGGTCGGGTCCGTCGTGCACCGACGGGCGAGCGTCAGCGGGCACCGCATCCTTGGTGTGCTCCACCGCCGAAGGCTCGTGCGCGGGCGGTACATCCACCTGCTTCGGGGCCGTAACCCGGGCCGGGCCCTCACCACCTGCACCATGGCGGCCGGACGCATTGCCAATCTCCACTGGAGGATCGACCTTCGCCGCCCCCGGTCCCGGCCGAGGAGTCGCCGACTCGTGCCCAGCCGCACCGTCGCCCGCCGGAGCCGAGGCGCTCCGGCCGACACCGACCGAGTGCGCGTCGCCGTCGCCGTGGCTTGCCGATTGCTGCGGTTTCGAATCGGAGTGGTCATCGCCCGCACCCGCCAGGAGTGCACCAGCAGCTACACCACTCCCAGCCTGGGCACCACCGCCACCGTGCACACCACCATTGGCCTGCCCATTGCCGCCACCGCCAGCACCGTGCCCACCGCCACCGGTTTGCCCATCGCCAGCGTGCGCGCCGCCGCCACTACCGCCCCCGCGGTCCCCGGTTCGCGCATCGTCGGCGCCACCGGCCTGCGCACCACCGCCACGCGCATCGGCACCATCCTGCTGCGCATCACCGGTATGGGTACGATCACCGGTCTGCGTAGCGCCACCAGCGCCCTGCACATCCGCACCGGCCTGCGCACCGCCACCCGAACCACGGTCTGCTGCTGCGTGGTCGCCTTGCAGCGCAGGCGAATCGGGCTCGCCCGGTCGCCCGTCCGCCGCTGCCCTTTTGTTCGCGTCTTCATCCGGGGCAGGAGCCTGCGCACCCGATCCCCCATCGGCGAGGCGCCGCGGAAGGTCTCCCGACTCGTGCTGTCGGTTGGCCGTCGCTCCCGGCGAACCCTCCGATATCAGGTGCCCGCCGAGCAGCGCCGTAGCCTGGCCGGGCGCGGCCGAGTTCGTGAGCTGCGGGATGGTGCCGCCGTTGCTGTCCACCGGAGCGGGCATCAGCGATTTCGTCTCCTGGGGAGCCCCCGCCAGCCGCATCACGGCATCCTTGCTGAGACTCACCGTGGGAGGATCTGGAGGGACGTAGGCACCGCTGCCGTCGACCACTTCACCGCGAGCGGAACCGGGATTCGAGTGGGCCCCGCCGTGCACATCGACGACTCCGGCGAATCCGCCGTTGAGCAGCGACGTCAGGATGTCTTCGGAGTGTTCCGGCCAGCCCGTGATCAATGCCGCCGCACCGAGGCCGGACACCGCGCCCGCGACCCCCTGTACCAGCCCGAGTGCCGCTCGGCTGGTCGCCAAAGCGGGAACAACCTTGGGGGCGAACACCCCCGCGGCCATGCCGCCCACCGCACCCCCGGCTCCCGACACTGCTGCGGCCTCGATCGACTTCACATCGATACCCATCGGGTTCTCCCCGTTGGGGCCCTTGACGGTCGAGACCCGGTCGCCGGACCCGACCTGCATGAGCTGTACCCCGAAATCCACACCCGCGGGAAGCGCGGCGGCCGTGCCGACGGCAAGAGCGAACCGGTGCGGCCCCAACGCCGACAATCGTGCAGCCGTCTTCGCCGCGCCCACCTGGTAGGCCTTCTCCAGGCCCGCGCGCATCAGCGCGACCTTGGCTCGGCCCTCGACCAGCATCGACTCCACCATGGGAGCCGCCGCAACCTCTCCGGCCGGACCGGCTGCGGCGGCCACCGCCACCATCCTGATGATGCGCCAGGCCAGCTCGACACCGAACACGAACATCACGCACAGTGTTTTCTCCGCATCGTTGGCGGCCGCGTGCGCTTGATCGGCCAACGCCAGCGCTTCCTCCCGCAGCTTGACCGCGCCCTCGCGCTGCAGATGCAATACTTCGCGCACTCGGTCACCCAGCGCGCCCAGCGAATCCTCTTGCGTCAGTAGCTTTTCCGCGTCTTCCGCATGAGCATTCATGGCCGCGGCCTTGGCCCGCAGCTCCGCGGCCATCCATCGCATCCCGGACACGTCGGCGCGTGGCAGTTCTCCCCCGAACACCAGCGCTACGATCGGGCGCCGCACCCCCGCGGGCAATTCGTCGAATGCTTTGCGCAGCTCCACGACCGGGTTCAGCGACCACAAACCGTCCACCGGCACCACCTACCGCGACGTCGCGTCGACCAGCACCGCGTGCAGTGCTCGGGCCTGAACGCTCGCCTCGTCGCCGCGCAGCACGACATCGGCGAAGGCGGCGCCGAGGGCCCGGCGCACGTCGAACCCGCGTGCGTCCGCGGCGGCCCCGGTCAACTCGTCGCGCCATCGCCGGTAGCCGCGCACTACCTCAGCGAATGTGCTGTTCCGTACCCCCTCGAGACGCAAATACTCCGCGATCAGAACATGCTGTGCTCGCCTGCTTGCGACACCGCCACCGGCGAAGTCGAGTGCCCGGCCGAATTCGCGCAGCGTCGCCAGGTAGATATCCAGCTCCGCCGATTCGGCTTCGGACTCCGCCGCTCCGGTCGCTCGCGTCGCGATCCGCTGGTCGAGGGTGATCGACCGACCGGCGTCTGTGCCCCGCGTATCGCGTGGTTCGAAACTCCACCGCACCGGCCCCGATTCGGCATCGAGCTCGGCCACCGCGACGACATCGAGCGCGATCACCGGGTAGTCGGTGAGCACCCGGTCCACAGCGGCCGCGAATTCTCGCATGACCGGCACCTGCAAGCCGGGGATATCGAATCCGGTTACCCGTACGTCGTGGTTCTCGGCCAGCGCCCGCGCCAGCCAGCCGATTACTGGATCGATCGCCGGGCGCGCGTCGGCGCGGCGCTTGTCCCTCGATTCGTTGGCGGGCTTCGGCGCCCGCGGCGCAGACGGCAGCCGAGGACTCGACGGTCTCGCCTGGGCCGCGGCGGGCGGTCCTGCCGTTCTGGGCGGCTGCCCGGACCACGGGGTATCCCGCCGTCCCACACCGCCCGGTGAGCTGGCCGCCGCCTGCCGCGCGGCGGGGGTACGGGGTGCGTCCCGGGTGGCGGCCGGGGGGAACACCCCGGAGGCCGGAGGACGCTGACCGGAGTCTCCGGCCGACTTGCCGGGGTTAGCGTTGCCCTGTCCGCCTGCTCCCCGCTCCCCCTCTCGGCCCGCTGACCGATTCGAAGGATCCCGCAAGGGACCGCTCTCCGACGTGGTGCGTCCCGCGGACCCGTCCGATGTCCCGGGGACGGATCGCTCGGTGGGGTCGGCCCGGTCCGTGGGGGACGTCGGGGCCCCCGTGGCCGGAAACGTCTTCGCGGGTTCGGACCGCAGTGGCAACTGCGCGCCCGCGGGCGGCGACGTGCCCGCGCTGCCGATCGGCCAAGGCGATGCAGACTCGCCGATCGGGTCCAGGTGGTCGGCGGCAGTGCCGACCAGACTGGCGCCGAGCATGTCCTGTTCTTCGAATCGGCTTGCGGCGTCCACTATTCCGGCTGCCGTGCTGTGCAAGCTCTGCTCCATCGCCCGCAGATGGGCCAGCAACTGGTCGGCATGCGGCTTGAACTCCTTGGCGAACGCGAGACCGAGATCGTCGTCGCCCCAAGTGCCGTCGGCGTGCGCCAGGGAATCGCGTAGTCCGGCATAGGTTTGCCCCACGCGGTCCCCGAGTTCGGCCAGCCGCGCTCCCCGATTTCGCAGCTGGTCCGGATCCAACCGAACATCATCGTTCACGTCGCGATCGCCCTCCGGTCAGGCTCGGCCGTTGCCGCGCAGCCGGAACCGTCGCTCGAAGCCGGAGACGAACAGCGACCACGGCACCGACGTGGTCGAGCGCTCTACAACGCCATCGTCGGCAACATAGAAAACCGCACGGTCCAAAGCGATTTCGCCGTCGGGCACCGGCGAACGCACCATCCAGCCCACGCTGATGCGATCGGCCCGCAGTGACGATAACGGATACCCCGTAGTGTCGTACTCCTGTCTACGGATGTGATCACGGACGAGGTCGATGGCAGCCGCTTCGCCGATCCCCTCGGCGTGGTTCGCGTCCAGATCCGCGAGCATGAACTGGAACATCGCGCCATCGATGTCGGTGCCGTCACCGAAGACCTGCACGAGCGCCTGGCGAGTCACCGCGCCTGCTTGTGCAGCCGACACCAACAACTCGGCCGCGCCCGACGTACCGCCCGACTGGTCGTCCAGCAGGTTGTCGACGACACCCGCCACAGTGCCGGGGGTCCACACCGCGGGCAGCGCCGACGCGCACTCCGATATCGGCGCGGACTCACCCCGGTACCACTGCCCGGCCTCCCACCAGTAGCAAAACGACAGCAAACCGGTTGCCGCTCGCGGATTGAGCACCGGATCGGCCACCCAATCCGGTGCTCCCGCAAACAATTCCGGCATTGCCGCACCCGCGTTGTACGCGGCGTCCAGAACCGACGCATCCCACACCCCACCCGACAGCACGGCCCGGTCGCCGGGCAGTAGTGTCAACGTCGAGCCGCTGCGTCCGGCGCCTTCGAAGATGCCGACCGACGGACCGATCCGCGGCCCCTGCCCCGACC
>NZ_BDAZ01000088.1 GCF_001612725.1 Nocardia anaemiae NBRC 100462
CCGCGCCGTGGTTCCCCGCGCTCGGCCCGCTGCGGGGCCGCGCGCCGCGAACGCTCGGCCTCGAATGCCTCGTCATGATCTTCGTCGGTGTAGCGCGGAATGACCGTCGTGTCGTCGTCGTAGTCCTCCCATGCCTGGTCGTTTCGCCGGTAACGCCGCTCAGCCTCGCGCTGACGGAAACGTTCCTCGGCTCGCGCCCATCGATCCGTCATGCACCGTCTCCGGACTCAGACGCCGCTTCGGCCGACTTCAACACCGCACTCCGTTCGTCCAACCATCCCTGCAGGATCGCTACGGCGGCCGCCTGATCGATCACCTGCCGCTGGCCACGCGCGCGAACTCCACTGTCCCGCAATGCACGTGCAGCTGACACCGTAGTCAAACGTTCGTCGGAAAGTCGGATAGGCACAGGTGCTATGACTGCGCGCAAACGCTCAGCGAATGCCACTGCCGCCTCGGCGGCGGTGCCTTTTTCCCCGCGCAATGTCCGTGGCAGACCGACGATGACCTCGACGGCTTCATACTCCCGCACAATTTCGGCAATTCTGGAAATGTCGCTTGCCGGTCCTGGCGCGCGCTTATTCGGCTTCGCGCGCGCCACCGTTTCCACGGGCGTGGCGAGCATGCCGTCCGGGTCGCTGGAGGCGACCCCGATGCGGACACTGCCGACATCGATGCCGATCCGCCTGCCGCGGCCGGGATCGCTGTCAGGAGAGGGACGATGACTCTCCGAGTCGCCCATCACCCGGCCAGTTCGGCCACCCGAGCACGGACCGCGGCCAGACCGACTTCGATACCCGTCGGGTCCGAACCCGCGCCCTGCGCCATCTCCGGCTTGCCGCCACCGCGACCGGCAATGCTCGGGCCGAAGCTCGCAACCAGGTCTCCGGCCTTGAAGCCGAGATCCTGTGCGCTCTTATTGACCGTCACGACGAACGGCACCTTGCCCTCGACATTGCCGAGCAGCACGACGACCGCCGGTTCGGTGCCGAACCGGCCACGGATATCGGTGGCCAGAGTGCGCAGGTCACCGGCGGCGACACCTTCGGGCGCGGCGGCGGCCACCAGCAGCACGCTGCCGAATCGCTCGGCCTCGTCGACGAACTTCGCCGCCGAAGCGAGCACCGCGGCGATCTTGGTGCGCTCGAGCTCCTTCTCGGCCACCTTCAGCCGCTCCACGAGCTGCTCGACGCGTGCGGGCACCTCCTCCGAAGGCACCTTCAGCGAGGACGCGACACCGGCCAGCAGCGCACGTTCCTTCGCCAGATACTTGTAGGAGTCCAGGCCGACGAAGGCCTCTACGCGCCGCTTGCCGGATCCGATCGCCGATTCGCCGAGCACGGTGATCGGGCCGATCTGCGAGGAATGCTGTACGTGCGTACCACCGCACAGCTCCATCGAGAACGGTCCGCCGATCTCCACCACGCGCACCTCGTCGCCGTAGTTCTCGCCGAACAACGCGAGCGCGCCCATTTGCTTGGCCTTGGGCAGATCGGTGACGAAGGTGTTCACCGGGAAGTCCGCGCCGACCGCGTCGTTGGAGACGGCCTCGATATCGGCCTTCTGCTGTTCGGAGAGCTGGCCCTGCCAGTTGAAGTCGAAGCGCAGGTAGCCGGGCTTGTTCAGCGAACCGGCCTGCACGGCGTTCGGGCCGAGAACCTGCCGCAGCGCGGCGTGCACCATATGCGTGCCGGAGTGGCCCTGGGTGGCACCCTGGCGCCAGGCCGGATCGGCCTGGGCGAGCACCACATCCCCCTCGGTGATCTGCCCCTGTTCGACCGTGGTCTTGTGCACCCACAGCTTCTTGGCGATCTTCTGCACATCGTTGACGCGCAGCTTGAGGCCCTGCGCGGTAATGGTGCCACGATCGGCGATCTGACCGCCGGACTCCGCGTACAGCGGGCTGCGGTCCAGGATGACCTCCACGTCCTGGCCGGTGGTCGCGGTCGGCACCCGGACGCCGTCGGCGATCAGCGCGAGCACATGCGCCTCGGAGGTCAGCTCGTCGAAGCCGGTGAATTCCGTTGCGCCGCGGTCGACCAGCTCCTTGTAGATGGACAGGTCGGCATGTCCGTGCTTGCGCGCCTGCGCATCCTCCTTGGCCATCTTCCGCTGTTCGGCCATGAGCGAGCGGAAGCCCTCCTCGTCGACCGACAGACCGGCCTCGGCGGCCATCTCCAGGGTCAGCTCGATCGGGAAGCCGTAGGTGTCGTGCAGTTTGAAGGCGTCCGAACCCGGAATCGTCTTGCCGCCCTTGGCCGCAACCTCGTCGACGGCGTCGGCGAACAGCCGCGAGCCGGTGTTCAGGGTCTTGAGGAACGCTGTCTCCTCACCCACCGCGACATTCTCGATCCGCCCGAAGTCGGTGGCAAGTTCCGGATACGACGGCGACATCAGCTCGCTGACGACCTTGATGAATTCGCCGATCACCGGCTTGTCCGCACCGAGCAGCCGGGCCGAACGCACGATCCGGCGCAGCAGACGGCGCAGCACGTAGCCGCGGCCCTCATTGCCCGGGTTGACGCCGTCGGCGATCAGCATGGCCGAGGTGCGGGCATGGTCGGCGATGACGCGGAATCGGCGGTCGTCCTCGTGTTCGACACCGTAGGACCGGCCGGTCAACTCCTCGGCCTTATCGATGATCGGGCGCAGCAGGTCGGTCTCGTAGACGTTGTCGACGCCCTGCAGCAGCAGCGCGATGCGCTCGACGCCCATACCGGTATCGATATTCTTCTTGGGTAGCGATCCGACCGGCGGGTAGCCGAGCTTGGGGCTCTGCTCACCGCGGATGTCCTGCATGAAGACCAGATTCCAGATCTCCAGGTAGCGGTCCTCGTCGGCGACCGGGCCGCCGTCCTTACCGTATGCGGGGCCGCGGTCGTAGTAGATCTCCGAACACGGGCCACCCGGACCGGGCACGCCCATATCCCAATAGTTGTCCTTGCCGTCGCGGAACTGGATCCGCTCCTTCGGGATGCCCGCGACCCGGTGCCAGATCTCGGCGGCCTCCGGATCGGATTCGTAGGCGGTCACCCAGATCCGCTCGGGATCGAAGCCGTAGCCACCGTCCTCCTGCGACTTCGTGATCAACTCCCAAGCGAGGGTAATGGCACCCTCCTTGAAGTAGTCTCCGAAGGAGAAGTTGCCCGCCATCTGGAAGAAAGTGTTGTGCCGGGTGGTGACACCGACCTCTTCGATATCGCCGGTGCGGACGCATTTCTGCACACTGGTCGCGCGCGGGAACGGCGGCGCCTCCTGGCCCAAGAAATACGGCTTGAACTGAACCATGCCCGCGTTGACGAACAACAGGGTGGGGTCGGCCAGGATCAGCGAGGCACTGGGCACCTCGGTATGTCCGGCACGGACAAAATGGTCCAGGAATCGCCGTCGGATCTCGTGGGTCTGCACAGATATCCAGCCTACCGGTGTCCCGCATCCCCTTTTTCAGCGCCCGGGTGCTCCAGGAGCGGACCCGGAACCGGTCCGAGGCGAAGTGCGCGTTTATCGTCCGCGGACGATTCTGCGCAGCTTCTCGACGCGGCGTTGGATGTCGCGTTCGACGCCGTGGTCGGTCGGGGTGTAGTAGTCACGTCCGACGATCTCGTCGGGCGGATACTGTTGGGCCAGTACGCCATCCGGATCGTCATGCGGATATTTGTAGCCCTGGGCGTTACCGAGAGCGGCGGCTCCCGCATAGTGGCCGTCGCGCAGATGTGCGGGTACCAAGCCCGCCTTGCCTGCCGAAATGTCGGCGAGGGCCGCGCCGAGCGCGGCGGGCACGGCACCGGATTTGGGGGCGGTGGCCAGGTGAATTGTGGCGTGGGTCAGGGTGAGTTGGGCCTCGGGCATGCCGATCAGCTGCACGACGTGCGCGGCCGCGACCGCGGTCTGTAGCGCCATCGGATCGGCCATGCCGATGTCCTCGCTCGCCGAAATCACCAGGCGGCGGGCGATGAAGCGGGGATCCTCGCCCGCGCTCAGCATGCGGGCCAGATAGTGCAGTGCCGCATCGACATCCGAGCCGCGGATGGATTTGATGAAGGCGCTCACCACGTCGTAGTGCTGGTCACCGGCTCGGTCGTAGCGGACGGCCGCCTTGTCCACGCTGGCCTCGACCAGATCCACATCGACGGTGCCATCCAACGAGGATTCCGCCGATGCCTCCAGCGCGGTGAGCGCCCGGCGCGCGTCCCCACCCGCGATCCGCACGATGTGCTCGAGCGCGGCTTCGGTCACCGTGTACGCGCCGTCGTAACCGCGCGGGTCGGCGAGGGCACGGTCGAGCACCAGCCGGATATCGGCCGCGGTGAGTGACTGTAATTGCAGCACCAGCGAGCGCGACAGCAGTGGCGAGACCACCGAGAACGACGGATTCTCGGTCGTCGCGCCGACCAGAAGCACGATTCGGTTCTCCACCGCTGCCAGCAATGCGTCCTGCTGGGTCTTGGAGAAGCGATGCACCTCGTCGATGAACAGCACGGTCTGCTCGCCCGCCGTGAGACGGCGGCGGGCCACATCAATGACCGCGCGCACCTCCTTCACCCCGGCCGACAAGGCCGACAGCGCCTCGAAGCGACGACCGGTGGCCTGTGAAATCAGCGAGGCCAGCGTCGTCTTGCCGGTGCCCGGCGGTCCGTACAACAGCACCGATGCCGCGCCGGACCCCTCGATCAGCCGCCGCAGCGGTGAGCCGGGTCCGAGCAGATGCTGTTGGCCGACCACCTCATCCAATGTCGCTGGGCGCATCCGCACCGCCAGCGGCGCACCGGCATCCCGGCGAACCACACTGTCGATGGAGTGCCCGGTCGGCACCTCGTCGCCGGGCACGTCGAATAAGCCTTCGCTCACACCGAGCACGTTACCGAGAGGGTCCGACAGCAACTTGCCGGACTCCACGCGATTCGAGGAGCAGAATTTGCTCGCGACAGGTTGTCGATTTCCGTCGAGCTCGCTCGTCGGAACGAATACGACGGCCCGATCGGCGGGTCGACGCAAACCGAAGGAGCGAGATCATGAGCCAGTACCTGGTGCTTATCTACGAGGACGAGAGCGCGTACGCGGGTGCATCGGAACAGGTCATGGGCGAGGTCTACCAGGCGCACACGACCTTCCAGGAGATCGCGGGCGATGCGGTACAAGGCGGTAACGCACTGCAGCCGACCGCCACCGCCACCTCCATCCGGCAGAACGACGCCGGCGATTTCACCGTGACCGATGCCCCGTTCGCCGAGGCCAAGGAAGCACTCGGCGGCTACTACCTGATCGAGGCCGCGGATCTGGACGCCGCGATCGCACTGGCCAAGCAGGTGCCCGCCCGATTCGGCGGCGTCGAAGTGCGCCCGATCATGACCTTCGACTAGTTCGATGCCGATCGATACCGATGCGGCCGCGGCCGTCGACCAGGCGCACCGTCGCGAATGGGCCTTCGTGCTCGCCGCGACGGTGCGGCTGGTCCGCGACTTCGACCTCGCCGAGGAGTGCGTCCAGGACGCCTATGCGCGAGCGCTCACCGAGTGGGCCGCGCACGGCGTTCCCGCCAAACCCGGCGCCTGGCTGACCACTGTCGCCCGCCGCCGCGGCCTCGACCTGCTACGCCGCGATTCGACCTTGCGGCGCACGCTGCCCATGCTGATCACCGGCCGAGCCGAGGACAGCGCCGATCTCGCACTCGCGGAACTGGATTCGGCATCGGCCATCCCCGACGACCGGTTGCGGTTGATAAGCACCTGCTGCCACCCGGCCCTGGCCCGCGAGGCCCAGGTGGCGCTCACCCTGCGGCTGGTCTGCGGTGTCACCACCGCCGAGGTCGCCCGCGCCTTCCTCACCAGCGAATCGACCATGGCGGCCCGAATCACCCGCGCCAAGAAGAAGATCGCGGTGGCGCGCATTCCGTATCGGGTGCCGTCGGTGCGCGAACTCCCGGACCGGCTCGACGCCATCTGCGCCGTCATCCACCTGCTGTTCACCACCGGTCACACCGCGCCGTCGGGTGACGCGCTGGTGCGTGCCGATCTGGTCGAACGGGCGCTGCAACTCGCGCGAATGATGCATTCGCTCGTCCCCGACGACCCTTCCGTCACCGGCCTGCTGGCCCTGATCCTGCTCACCGACGCGCGACGCGCCGCCCGAGTGGATGCCGAAGGCCGACTGTGCACCCTCGAACACCAAGATCGCTCGCAGTGGGACCGCGAGGCCATCGCCGAGGGCATCGCGCTGGTGAAAACCGCTCTGCCGCATACGGATCGGTACACACTCCAAGCCGCCATCGCCGCCGTGCACGACGAGGCGCCGTCCTGGGCGGAGACCGACTGGCGTGAGATCACCGGCTTGTACGTTCTGCTGCTGCGAATCTGGCCGTCACCGGTGGTGCGCCTCAATCATGCTGTGGCAGTTGGCCTTTCCGGCAATCCGACCCGAGCCCTAGCCCTGCTCGACGACCTGGCCACCGAACCGTCCCTCGCCACCTACGGCTACCTCGAAGCCTCCCGAGCCGTCTTCCTCACCCAGCTGGGCCGGACCACCGAAGCAGCCCGAGCCTACGAATCCGCCCTACTCCTGACCGAAAACACCATCGAACGAGCCCATCTCGAAGCCCGCCTATCCGACCTCACGGCCTGACGCAACCGGGCCACGAACCAACCCGAAACCTATTCGGACCAACGCTCTTCGAGCATCGCCGAGACATCCTCGGCGAAATCACCGACCGCGTCGTCCCCGGTGCAGCGCGCATCTTCCGCCAGAGCGGCCCAGCGGTTGATCAGGGCCTCCGAGCGCGGAACAGACAGGCCGTGTTCGCGGGCGGAGGCGATGCGGGTGTGGTCGGCGGGCAGGAACCAGAAGGTGGTGAGCCAGACCCAGATGAGACGGGCTTCCAGGATGCGTTCGGCGAGTACTGCGTCGTCGGCCAGCGCGGGCCAGACACCGACGACCTCGGCGCGCCATGCCTCGACCATTTGCTTGGCGCGCTCGCGGGACAGTTCGAAGTCGCAGAGGCAGCCGGGAAAGGACACCAGCGCGTAGGCGATGTCGAGGGTGGCGTCACGGTAGCCACCCCATTCGTAGTCGAGGAAACGCGCGCCCTCTTCATTGAGGATCACATTGTCCGGGCACAGGTCCGAGGGGCTGAATGCGCGCAAGCGCCCCGCGGAGAACAGCCGATTGCCGCGCACGATCCGCTCGGCGATCTCACCGGGCACCTCGATGCCGAGTTCGCGCTGCAGCATGCCTGGCACCTCGGAGATGGCGGCCTCGGCCTGTTGCGCGATGCCGTCGACCCGGTGCACCACATCCACCCGGCGCAGCAGCGCGACGAAATCAGCTTCCCGCCCGACGGTTGCCGCATGCATCCGACCCAGCGCCTGCGCGAAGGCCATCAGCGCGTTGCGGGTGGCCGGTTCCGCACCGGATTGCAGCACCTGCGTCATCCGGGAGTTCTCACCGAGATCACTCAGGACGAGCAGCCGGTCCGGGAGACTGTGCGCGATCAGATACGCGCCGGGCCGCTGATCGCGGCTGAGCGCGGTGGTGAATTGGTAGGACACGGCCTCGCGGAGAAATGCGGAGTCGATGCTGGCGACGCCGGGCGCGAGACCACCCGTCGTGCGGTCCGCCGCGGATCCGCGAACCTGCTTGACGATGAGCGTCCGGGGCAGGGAGTAGGCGTTCTCTGAAACACGCACGCGTAGGACCGTCGTCCTACCACTACCGCTGAGTTCCATGGGATCGCTCAGCTTCACCGGAGCACCCATTCGCTTTGTGAGCAACTGCTGTGCTGCGGACACGACTTCGGCGGCGCGTTCGGCCAATAGTGCGGTCATCGCTAATCAAGCTACTCGCACCGGGTCACTTCTAGCGAGCGGTTACACAACCTTTCCGCGTCGTTCGGCGTGTCTGCGTCAACGTTGCGGAACGGGCGCTGCTTGCTTGACACCATTGCGGCTGTCCGGTTTTCTCATCGTCAACTGCCGTGCGCCACACCGCAAACCAGTTGCGTCGAAAGGTCTGCAGACAATGTCCGACTCACCGTCGCCCAAGCCGAACGAACCAACTGGCTCGCCCGAACCGAGCGGCGGCGCGCGCGACGAGGGTAGCGGCGAACAGTTCGCCGCCCATCCCGGTCAGCACGAAAGCGCCGATCCGCAACCGGCGGAAGCGAGCGCCGAGCACGGCAGGCACGAGATGGCCGGGCCCGCTGGCTACCCACAGTTCGAGGGTCCCGGAGCGGCGCAGTACGGCAGTGAACCGCTGGAGCCACCACCGCCGGTCGGCGCGCCCGGACAACCGGGACAGCCGAGCTACGGTCCACTGGGAACCGGTCCCGCCTCGGCGCATCCCGCAACGATGCCACCTGGCGCGATGCCTCCCGGAGCGGCCGCAACGCCTGCCGGTGCCGTCCCGCCGGGCGCGATGCAACCCGGCTCCGAACAGGCTGGAGCAGCAGCACCCGGCCTGGCGAAGCCCGGCACCGTGCCGCCCGGTTCCGTACCGCCCGGCGCAACACAACCCGGCACCATGCCGCCGGGCACGATACCTCCTCCCGATGCGATGTCCCCGGGCTTTGATCCCGGCGCACCGACCTACGGCTATCAATCCGCCCCCGGCGCACCGATCACCCTCGATGTCGGCAATGCCCTGAGCTACGGCTGGGAGAAGTTCCGCGCGAATTTCGGCCCCTGGCTGGCCGTTACCGCGGTCGGCGTGATCATCTATCTGGCCTTCGTACTCATCGTCCAGGCCGTGCAACCGAATTCGCTGTTCAGTCTGTTGCTGATCTTCCTCGCGGTGATGGTCGCGATCTGGCTGCTGCAGGCCGCCATGATCCGCGGCGCACTCTACGAAACCGACGGCAACAAACCGACTTTCGCGTCCTATTTCCATTTCGTGAATGCGGGAAATGTCCTCTTGACAGCCCTGCTCGCCTTCGCGCTCACCTGGCTCGGCGCGGCGCTGTGCTTCGTACCCGGTCTGATCGCCGGATTCCTGTGCATGTTCTCGCTGCACTTCGTCGTCGATCAGGAGCAGGGCCCGTTCGAGGCGATCAAGTCCAGTGCGACGCTGGTCATCGCCAATATCGGGCAGGTGCTGCTGCTCGCCCTCGCGGTGCTGGTCATCACCTTTGTCGCCACCCTGCTGTGCGGCTTCGGTCTGCTGGTCGCCGGACCGGTGTGCACGATCGCGGTGACCTACGCCTACCGGGCACTCACCGGCGGCACCGTGTCCGTGACCTAGCATCCGGCGCGCTGGGCGCATTCGCTCCCAGCGCACGGGAACCACTGGCTCGCAACAGAATTGGCGGTCACTTCGAGGGCACGGACCGCATCCACCACCACTGCTTGAACCGTGCGATCGGGCCGCCCTCGCTGCCCGCGCGCGGGCGCAGCGCCAGCACGAGCACTCCGGCCGTGACGATCCCCGCCAGGTTCACCGCGAGCTGCCCCACCGACATGAAGGCGATATGCCACTGCCCCAAGGTCGCCGCGACCACCGCGAATCCGGCGGCGGGCACGGTGGTCACCGAGATGAATACCCCCACCAGCGCCGCCGATTTCGCGGTCACCACCGCCAGCATGCCCGCCGCACCCGCCAGCAGCGCGACCACCAGTGAGAACGGCCCGACCTCATAGATGAAGTCGACATTCTGAATGGCTTCCACACCGGTCAAGGTGATCCAGCCGAACTGCTCCCACAGCAAGGTCGCCAACAGCGTCATGACCATCGCCACCGGAAAGGCCACCAGCAGCGCGACCGCCGACTTGCGGGCGAGCCGGAAATCGCGCCGCCACAGCCCGACCGAAAAGGCCGCCAGCGGCCCGAATTCCGGCCCGACCACCATCGCGCCGACGATCGTCACCGACGAGTCGGTGGCCACGCCAACGGCCGCGAGCAGACAGGCGATGGTGAGGAAGGCGATGAAGGTCAGGGTCAGCGAGGACTCCTCATGAGTCTGCGCGAGCAGTTCCTCCCATACGACGGCATCGGTCGGATCGCCCGGAGCCTCCTCGATCGCCCGCTCGCCCGCATCGGAGATCACTGTCTCGACGGGGCCGAGCGTGATGCCGCCGGTGTGCTTGATGCCGAGCGTGGTCAGATCGGCGAGCACATCATTGGCGGCCTCCCGCGCGACATCGGCCTGGATCAGATCACCGACGGGCTCGACAGCGACACCGCGCGCCAGCGTCACATGGGTGACGCCCGGGTCGGCACCCAGCACCGCCATCACCTTGTCGGTGAGTTCGGGCGGGCTGATCATGCGCAAGTGCAGCACTGGAACCCCTCGTGGTCAGCATCGATGAAGCTGACCAGAAAGTACCGCTCCGGCTGCGGCCCGCGCTATTCCGAACCGCGAGCCGCGTCGCCGCCCTCGTCCTTCTTCTTCTCCGGCTTGAAGTCCAGCCCCGCTTCCTTGCGCTGCTGCGCGGTGATCGGTGCGGGCGCATCGGTCAGCGGGTCCACACCGCCACCGGTCTTCGGGAAGGCGATGACCTCGCGGATCGAATCCACCCCGGCCAGCAGCGCGGTGATCCGGTCCCAGCCGAAGGCGATGCCGCCGTGCGGCGGGGCACCGTAGGAGAAGGCGTCGAGCAGGAAGCCGAACTTCTCCTGCGCCTCGTCGTGCCCGATGCCCATCACATTGAAGACGCGCTCCTGCACATCGCGGCGATGGATGCGGATGCTGCCGCCGCCGATCTCGTTGCCGTTGCAGACGATGTCGTAGGCATAGGCCAGGGCCGAACCCGGGTCGGTGTCGAAGGTGTCCAGCGATTCCGGCTTGGGCGAGGTGAACGCGTGGTGCACTGCGGTCCATGCCGAATGACCAAGTGCCACATCGCCACTCGCGGCCGCCTCGGCGGCGGGTTCGAACATCGGCGCATCCACGATCCACACGAACGCCCAGGCGTTCTCATCGATCAGACCGCACTTGCGCGCGATCTCGCCGCGGGCCGCACCGAGCAGCGCGCGCTGCGCCTTGGCCGGACCCGCGGCGAAGAACACACAGTCGCCAGGCACCGCGCCGACATGCTTGGCCAGGCCCTCGCGCTCGGATTCGCTGAGGTTCTTGGCGACCGGACCGCCGAGCGTGCCGTCCTCCTGCACCAGCACATACGCCAGCCCCTTGGCGCCGCGCTGCTTGGCCCAGTCCTGCCAGGCGTCGAGCTGACGCCGCGGCTGGCTCGCACCGCCGGGCATCACGACCGCGCCGACGTACTCCGCCTGGAACACTCGGAACGGAGTCTCCTTGAAATATTCGGTGCATTCGGTGATCTCGACACCGAAGCGCAGATCCGGCTTATCGCTACCGAAGCGACGCATCGCCTCCGCGTAGGTCATATGCGGAATCGGGAACGGGATCTCGTAGCCGACCAGCTTCCACAGCTGCTCCAAGATCTCCTCGGCGACCAGGATGACGTCCTCCTGGCGCACGAAGCTCATCTCGAGGTCGAGCTGGGTGAATTCGGGTTGGCGGTCGGCGCGGAAGTCCTCGTCCCGATAGCAGCGCGCGATCTGGTAGTACCGCTCGACACCGGCGACCATCAGCAGCTGCTTGAACAGCTGCGGGCTCTGCGGCAATGCGTAGAAGTTGCCCGGCTGCAGTCGCGCGGGTACCAGGAAGTCGCGCGCGCCCTCGGGTGTGGAGCGGGTCATCGTCGGGGTCTCGACCTCGACGAATTCGTGACGGGCCAGCACCGCGCGGGCAGCCGCATTGACCTTCGAGCGCAGCCGGATGGCTTTACCCGGCGCCTCACGGCGCAGGTCGAGGTAGCGGTACTTGAGGCGGGCCTCGTCACCGGGCTGCTCGTCGAGCTGGAACGGCAGCGGCGCACTCTCGTTGAGCACCTCGAGTTCGGTGACGTTGACCTCGATGGAACCGGTCGGCAGCTCCGGATTCTCGTTGCCGTCGGGCCGCTGCTCGACCACGCCGGTGACCCGCACGCAGAATTCGGCACGCAACTTGTGCGCCTGCGCCGCGGGCTCACCCTCGCGGAACACCGCCTGCGCCACACCCGAGGCATCGCGCAGATCGATGAAGATCACGCCACCGTGGTCACGACGCCGGGCCACCCAGCCGGTGAGGGTGACGGTCTGACCGGCGTGCTCGCTTCGCAGCGAACCAGCCAAGTGGGTGCGCAGCACGGGATTCCTTTCGACGGATGTGACACCGGCAGGGCGATCCGGTGCGGTTGCCATCGTAGTGAGACACATATCCCGAGAGGAAACCGATATCGCCGCCCCGCGTGCGAAGCTGTATCAGCAGGGTATGACCGAGGCGTTTGGCACACGAGAAAGCGAAGCAGATGACCTTCAACGAAGGCCTCCAGATCGACCCGGACCGCGCTTCTTCCGGCGGTGGACCCGGAATGGGCGGCAAGCTCGCCCTCGGCGGCGGCGCCGGTGGTCTCATCCTGCTGGTCATCGGTCTGCTGCTCGGCGGGGATCCCAGTTCGCTGCTCGGCCAGTTGAACGGCAGCGAGAACAGCAGCGTGCAGCCCGGCACCGCGGGTACGCCCGCGCACTGCAAGACCGGTGCGGATGCCAATAAGTACGTCGACTGCCGGGTGGTGCTCACCGCCCAGAGCCTCGACGCGGTGTGGGCGGCACAGCTGCCCCAACAGACGGGCAAGAAGTATTCGAAGCCGAAACTGGTCCTGTTCTCCGGATCGGTCTCGACCGGATGCGGCAATGCGACCAGTGCGGTCGGCCCGTTCTATTGCCCCGCCGACCGGACCGCCTACTTCGACACCGCCTTCTTCCAGGAACTGGTCGACCGCTTCGGTTCCAGCGGCGGCCCGCTCGCCCAGGAGTACGTGGTGGCACACGAGGTCGGCCACCACATCCAGAATCTGCTCGGCGATATCGGCCGGGCCCAACAGGATCCGCGCGGCGCGGAATCCGGGGCGGTGCGCACCGAACTCCAGGCCGACTGCTATGCGGGCATCTGGGCCCACTTCGCCGACAAGCAGCCCGCCCCCGGCGCCAACCAACCCTTCCTGAAAACCCTGTCCGACAACGATATCCGTGATGCCCTCTCCGCCGCGTCCGCAGTCGGCGACGACCGAATCCAGCGCGCCGCCCAGGGCCGCGTCAACCCGGAGGCCTGGACCCACGGTTCCTCGGACCAACGCCAGAAATGGTTCCTCACCGGCTACAAGACCGGCCAAGTCCAAGCGTGCGACACGTACTCGGCCGCGGATCTGAACACCCCGTCCGCATTGCGCTGATCGCCAGCCGATGATCAATAATCGACGCCAGTCGGACTGCGGCACAAGGTAGATAGGGATTTCATGCGGAGAACGAAGTCGGCACTGATGCTTCTCGTCGTGGCGCTCGCCGGTAGCTGGGGCGTCGCCTCGGCGCAACCGGCCGCCGACACGCCACAGCAGGCCGCCCCCGCACTGCTGACACTCACCACCATCCCGAGCGGTTGGTCCGAGCGCGTCGACCTGCGCCCGCTGCTGCAGGTCTACGCCGACGGACGCGCGGTGCAACAGCCGGATGCGGCATCCACCACCCGCGCCGCCGATACCCCGCCGCAGCGACTCACCGGCACCGTCCCCGGCGACGTCCTGAATGCCGCACTGGCGGAAACCAAATCACTCGCCGCGCTCGACCTCGGCATGCCCGGCGGCACCGACCAGGGCACCCAGATCATCGACCTCATGCAGACCCCGCCGGACCAAGACGTCCATCTGCTCATGTATTCCCCCGATGCCACCGAGAATCTCACGCCCGAGCAACAAGCCAACCGCAAACGCTTCACCGACCTCTACCGCAAACTTCTCGACGCTTTCACCCGAGACCACTGAACCGGGTTCGGCAGCGATTGCCGTTCACGTACTTGGACAGCACCCAGACCCTGCTCGCGCGCAAACGGTGAGCTCTCGATCAAGCGCTGCGGCAGTTTCGAGACGATATGCAACCACGAGGCATGTTGTGCGCCTTCGGTATTCGCCAGAGTCGAGTTAGCGCAACGGGGTATGTCCAGCTAGAACAACAGTGCCCCCACTCGAAACCGAGCGGGGGCACCGAAGTTCTGCTATCGACTAGAACTGGTCCTGTTCGTAGTCCGAGCTGACCAATTCATCCGCGTGGGTCGCGCCGATGACGTCCGGGGTGGACTCACCGAGGGGGCCGGTGAGGTCGTTGTCGCCGGTGCGGCTGTGGTAGGGGTCCACATTGCGCGAGTGCTCGTCGTCGCTGCCGCCGCGTTGGCCGGTGGCACCGGGGCTGCCGCCCATGAAGGAGTTCCCGGTGCTCGCCGCGCTGGTCGAGGTACCCGTGCCCAAGGATGTGCCGGACAGGCCCGAGACCCGGCTGATGGGCGATACCGAGCTGCCGGGCGTTCCGGTCACCTTCTGCGTCGACGGCGAGCCCGAGGTGCTCGGCGAACCGGAATGGCTTCCGATGCCGATGCCCGAGCCTCCCGAGCTGGTGTGCCCGGTATTGAACGATGCCGCCGTGGTAGACGTGCTCGGCGAACCGGAGGTGCTGGAACCGTCCAACAAACTGGCGGCATTGGTCGACGCATCCTGCGCGACCGACTGCGCCTGCTCCATGATCGGCTCGCCGATGTTCTGCATGACTGCCTGCGCGACCTCCTGCGGCGCGGGCAGACCACTGGTCCCGAGCAACTGATTCACCATGCCGGTCAGCTCGGCCGTCTTCCCGGCAAGATCACCGCGGGTGGCATTGGCGACCGCGACAGCCGACCCGAGATGTTCGGTCGCGGTCGCGATGAGCGCGGCCTGACCCGGCGGGGTCAGCGCCACCGGCACGAGTGCGGTTGCCTGCGTGGCGAATTCGCTCGCGATGCCGAGCAACTGCGCATTGCCCTGCTGCACCACCGCGGCGGCGCGCTGGGTGAGTTCGGAGATATCGATACCGCGCTGACTGGTGTCCTGTCCCTGGGTCTGCGCGGTCTGGCTCGCGGCCTGCGCCTCCCGGGATGACTGGCCCTGCCACAGCTGCTCGACGGTCTGCAGACCACCCTTGCCGACCGATACGGCGGCCTCGATGATCTTGGACGACTGACTGAGAATCGCGGTGGGGTCGAAGGCTCCGATGACACCGGTACCGAAGCTGTTGAGCAGCTCGAGGATCGGCTGGAACAGCGTGTCGATGCCAGGGATTCCGGGAATCGACAGCCCCTGCATCAGCGCCGCGGCCGGATCCGACGGAATATTCGTTGCCGCCGCGGCCGCACCCGGGTTGCTCGCCCCGCCGAGCGCACTGTTCACCGCACTCTGCGCCTGCTGCGCCGCACTCTGGGCCGCCTGCACCACCGGAGCTGCCGCATGGCTGATCGCGGTCTGCGCATCGGTAAATGCCTGCGACACATCCGGTGGCACCGCGCCGGACAGAATCGCGCTCGCGTCCGACGTCGAATTGCCGTTGAGCCCCGGTATGCCCGAGGGGATGGTCCCCAGCTGCGGCGATTCCTCGGTGATCTTGCGCGCGAGCACGAATTCGGGCGCCTCGATCGGCGGCAGATCCGCGGGCAATTGCGGCAGCGACAGATCACTCAATCCCTGCGATGCGTTCTGCAGTGCGTCGACCGCGGTGTTCTGCGTCGCGATCACGGCCTCTTCGATGGCCACGCTCTGCTGGTCGGGCGCGATCACGCCGGTATCCATCGGCTTCATACCCCGCCCCCGACCTGGTTCGCGATCGCGCTCAGTACGCCCGCGTTGCCGGAGTCGGTGGTGTCGAAGGCAGCGGCCGCGGTGAACGCGGACTTGGAGAGCTTGTCGTATTTGGCCGACAGTTCATTGATGTCCTTGGCCTGCAATACCTGTGCCGCCGCGAACGCCAACAGATAGTCGGCGCCGATCAGCCCGAATACCGGCGTGAGCGCGGCAACGTTCTGTACGGCATCGAAGTTGCCCGCCCCCGCGATCTCACCAGCGACTCCGGCATTCGTCGCCGCGAACGCTCGGACCGCATCGGTCTCCACCGAGAGATCAGCCATCGAGTTGCACCCCCCAAATCGTCGTGAACTGCAGTTCAGTGTTCATAGCGTCGATCAACATCTACTCCCTGCCCGCACCGGCAGCTCGGCTGCGATCGGGCCCCTGCGCAGCTGCGAGTCGGTACCGGCGCCGCTGCGGTTGCGCTCAATATAGCCGACCCCACCGGCAAGTTTCGAGCCAAACGGGAGCCGCGGAAAGGAACTGGAACAGGTTGCAATTTAGAACAGGTTCTATATTCTCGATCGCATGAAGGTCGCAGTGACCGGCGCAGCCGGCTACCTTGGCACGAATCTGCTCAGCCTGCTGGTCGAACGAGGACACGAGGTCACAGCAATCGATCGCATCGTCCCGGAGCAGCGGACGGACCCCAACGTCACCTGGGTTTCCGGCAACGTGCTCGACCCCGAATCCATGCGCACCGTGCTCTCCGGCGCGGAGATCGTCTACCACCTCGTCGCCGTGATCACCCTGGCCGACCAGCACGACCTCGCGTGGAAGGTCAATACCGAGGGCGTGCGCGTCGTCGCAGAGGCGGCACTGGAGCTGGGCGTGCGGCGCATGGTGCACGCGAGCTCCATCCACGCCTTCAACCAGTACACCTGCGGCGGCCGCATCGATGAAACCTCGGTGCGCTCGACCGATCCCGGCCTGCCCGTCTACGACCGCTCCAAATGGGCGGGCGAAATCGAACTGCGCAAGGTGATCGAACAGGGTCTGGACGCCGTGATCTGCAATCCCACCGGCGTCTTCGGCCCGCTCGACTACAGCACCCCGCTGTCCAGAATCAACCGCACCCTCAAGGACGCGGCCCGGGGCCGGGTACCCGCGATGATCGGTGGCGGCTTCGACCTAGTCGATGTCCGCGATGTCGCGAAGGGCCTGATCCTGGCCGGGGAGCGAGGCCGGACCGGCGAGAACTACTTGCTCGGCGGTTCGATGATCTCGATGCTCGACCTGTGTCGCACAGCGGCGGAATGCGGCGGCAAGAAAGGCCCTAAGTTCTCGATCTCGCCCAGGGTCGTCAACGGCTTGATTCCGGTGCTCGAACCGATCGGCAAGCTCTTCAAGACCGATATCGTGTCGAAGGCCGCACTCGGCGCGCTGGTCTCCGCCCCGATCGTCGACCACGCCAAGGCGGAGCGCGAAATCGGTTATCAGCCAAGGCCCATCGAGGAGACCGTGCGCGATCTGGTCGCCTTCTTCACCGATCCGAAGCAGCTCACCACAACCGACGCCCGACAGATTGCTTGACAGTACTTAGAACACATGTTCGACTGATGGGGTGCGGTGGCAAAGCCAAACCTTGGATGCCGACGACGGCGCCCTGCCCGGTCTCGACCGGGCGGGGTTCGTGCGCACCGTGCAGACCCCCGAATTCGAGGGCATCACGTTCCACGAGGTGCTGTGCAAAAGCGCGCTGAACAAGATGCCGGAGGCGTCGAATCTGCCGTTCCATTGGACTATCAATCCGATGCGCGGCTGTTCACACGCCTGCCGCTACTGTTTCGCGCGACCCACCCACGAGTATCTGGATCTGGACGCCGGCCGGGATTTCGATTCACAGATCGTGGTGAAGACCAATATCGCCGCGGTGCTGCGCAAGGAACTCGCCCGGCGGTCCTGGCATCAGGAGCCGGTCGCGCTGGGCACCAATACCGATCCTTATCAACGAGCCGAGGGCCGATATCGGTTGATGCCCGGCATCATTCGTGCGCTGACCGAGTCCGGCACACCGTTCTCCATTCTCACCAAGGGCACGCTGCTGCGCCGGGATCTGCCGCTGCTCACGGCGGCGGCGCGCCAGGTCCGGGTGAGCATCGCCGTCTCCATCGCGATCCTGGATATGGATCTGCACCGCAGCCTGGAATCCGGCACTCCATCACCCAGGGCCCGGTTGGAAATGGTGCGAGCACTGGCCGATGCCGGGTTCGAGGTGAATGTCATGGTCGCGCCGGTGATTCCGTATCTCACCGACAGCCGCGCCCACCTGGACGCACTATTCGGTGCGATCGCCGAGGCGGGAGCGGCATCGGTGGTCGCATTCCCGATGCATCTGCGCGGCGCCACCCGAGGCTGGTTCCTGAGCTGGCTGGCCGAGACGCATCCCGCCTTGGTGCGCCGCTATCGCCAGCTCTACGGCCGCGGCGCCTATGTGACGCCGGAATATGCGTCCTGGCTACGCGAGCGGGTGCAGCCACTGCTCCAGCGACACGGCCTCACCCGCGAACACACCCCGGAACCGCAGACCCGACCCTCGACGCCGCTGACCGACGACACGCAGCTGGCGCTCTTCGCGTAAAGCATTTCACAAGCAATTCCCGCGCACGGCGGAGTAGGTTGGCCAATGGCACCTCCCATCGGACGAGGAAGTGAAGCAGGCATATGGTTTCCGACCAAAGTGATGTCGGCACAGCGAAATTGGAAAAGGTCGTAATTCGGTTCGCCGGGGACTCCGGTGACGGAATGCAGCTCACCGGTGATCGCTTCACACACGAGGCGGCCGCCTTCGGCAACGACCTCGCCACCCAGCCCAACTTCCCAGCCGAAATCCGGGCGCCACAGGGCACGCTGCCCGGCGTCTCGTCCTTCCAGATCCAGATCGCCGACTATGACATCTTGACCGCGGGCGACCAGCCCGACGTGCTGGTCGCGATGAATCCGGCCGCGCTGAAGTCGAATCTGGAGGATGTGCCGCGCGGCGCCACCCTCATCGTGAATACCGATGAATTCACCAAACGCAATCTCGGCAAGGTCGGCTACACCACCGATCCGCTCGACGACGACACGCTGAGCGATTTCGTGGTGCACCGCGTGCCGATGACCTCGCTCACTCTCGGCGCGACCGAGCCCACCGGTGTCGGTAAGAAGGACGCTCAGCGCGCGAAGAATATGTTCGCACTCGGCCTGCTGTCCTGGATGTACGGGCGTCCGATCGGTGGCACCGAACGTTTCCTGCGCGAGAAATTCGCCGCGAAACCCGATATCGCCGAGGCGAATCTGCTCGCCTTCCGCGCGGGCTGGAACTACGGCGAGACCACCGAAAGCTTCGCAACAACTTTCGAGGTTGCCCCGGCCAAGCTGCCGCCGGGAACCTACCGCCAGATAACCGGCAATACCGCACTCGCCTACGGCCTCGTCACCGCTGGGCAATTGTCCGGATTGCCAGTATTTCTCGGCACCTATCCGATCACGCCCGCCTCCGACATCCTGCACGAACTCAGTAAGCACAAGAACTTCGGTGTCACCACCTTCCAGGCCGAAGACGAGATCGCGGGCATCGGCGCGGCCCTCGGCGCTTCGCTCGGCGGCGCGCTCGGCGTGACGAGTACCTCCGGCCCGGGGCTGGCGCTCAAGAGCGAAACCATCGGACTCGCGGTAATGACGGAACTGCCGTTGGTGATCGTCGACGTGCAGCGCGGCGGTCCGTCCACCGGACTGCCGACCAAGACCGAACAGGCCGATCTACTGCAGGCGCTCTACGGCCGCAACGGGGAATCACCGGTCGCCGTGCTCGCGCCGCGCTCCCCCGCAGACTGCTTCGCCACCGCGGTGGAAGCGGCGCGCATCGCGCTCACCTATCGCACGCCGGTGCTGTTGCTTTCCGACGGCTCGATCGCCAATGGCTCTGAGCCATGGTCGATTCCGCGGGTCACCGAGCTGGAGCCGATCGATCCGCGCTTCGAACCCGAGGCCGAGGATGGCACGCCGTTCCAGCCCTATTCCCGTGATCCGGACACCCTCGCCAGGCCGCTCGCGGTGCCGGGCACCGCAGGTCGCGCGCACCGGATCGGTGGACTGGAGAAGGCCGACGGCAGCGGCAATATCTCCTATGAGCCGGGCAATCACGAACTGATGGTTCGCCTGCGGCAGGCCAAGATCGATGGCATCACCGTCCCCGATCTCGAGGTCGACGATCCGGACGGGCGGGCCGAACTGCTGCTGATCGGCTGGGGCAGTTCCTTCGGCCCGATCGGCGAGGCGTGTCGACGCGCCCGCCGTCGGGGTGTCTCGGTCGCGCAGGCGCATCTGCGATATCTGAATCCGTTGCCCGCCAATCTCGATGCCGTACTGCGCGGCTATCGGACGGTGGTCGCGCCGGAAATGAACGGCGGCCAGCTGGCCATGCTGCTGCGGGCGAAGTATCTGGTGGATGTGCAACCGTGGACGAAGATCGCGGGCACGGCTTTCTCCGCACAGGAACTCGTCGGGGTGATCGACGCGGCACTGGACGGATCGATCGAGGATATGGAACAGGATAAGGCCTTCGCGGCCCGGTCGCGGGCCACGTACTCGACTGGGGGTAACTGATGACCATCGTCGAAACCTCGCTCGTCGGAACCGATCTGGGTCTCACCGGCCTGTCCGGAGTACCGTCCGCGGACGGGCCGCAGAAGGTCAAGGACTTCACCTCCGACCAGGAGGTGCGCTGGTGCCCCGGCTGTGGCGACTACGTGATCCTGGCGACCGTGCGTGGCTTCCTGGCCGAACTCGGATTGCGCAGGGAGAACCTGATGTTCGTCTCCGGGATCGGCTGCTCGAGCCGGTTCCCGTACTACCTCGAGGCCTACGGCATCCATTCCATCCACGGTCGCGCGCCCGCCATCGCGACCGGGCTCGCGGTGACCCGGCCGGATCTTTCGGTGTGGGTGGTGACCGGAGACGGTGACGCACTGTCGATCGGCGGCAACCACCTGATCCATGCCCTGCGTCGCAATGTGAATATGACGATCCTGCTGTTCAACAATCGGATCTACGGACTCACCAAGGGCCAGTACTCCCCGACCTCGGAAGAAGGCAAGATCACCAAGTCGACGCCGATGGGCTCGGTCGATCACCCCTTCAACACGCTCTCGGTCGCACTCGGCGCGGAAGCCAGCTTCGCCGCGCGCGCACTGGATTCCGATCGGGCGGGTCTCACCGAGGTGCTGCGCGCCGCGGCCGAACATCGCGGGACCTCGTTCGTGGAGATTCTGCAGGACTGCCCGATCTTCAATGACGGTTCCTTCGATGTGCTGCGCAAGGGCGATGCCGAATCCCGCCTCATCCCGCTGCGGCACGGTCAGCCGATCCGTTTCGGAGCCGATGGCGAATTCGCCGTGGTGCGTGCCGGTTTCGGGCTCGCGGTGGTGCGCACCGACGAGGTCGACGAGTCCGAGATCATCGTGCACGACGCGTACACGGACAATCCGGAATACGCCTACGCGCTCTCCCGCCTGTCCGACCAGGACCTCGGCCACGTGGTCACCGGCATCTTCCGCAATGTCACCCGGCCGACCTATGACGATGCGGTCCGCACCCAAACCACCATGGCGCGCGAACGCAAACCGGTACAAGAGCATTCGCTGCAATCGCTGCTCAACGGTTCGGAAACCTGGACCATCAGCTAGGCAGACCGAGCCGATCGGCGAGCGCGCCGAGGATGCGATGCAGGTCGGCGCGCTCGGCGGCGGTGAGGTCCGCGGTGGTCTCGGCGTCGATCGACTGCGCGGCGTCGAGGCATTTGCGCAGTAGTGTGCGGCCGTGCGAGGTCAGGCTCAGGTTCTGACGGCGGCGATCCTCCGGATCCCGTAACCGTTCGATGGCTCCGAGGGATTCCAGGTGGTCGGCCAGCGCGACGACCAGACTCGGCGCGACACGAAGTATCTGCGCCATCTCCATCTGTGATGTCGGGCCATTGGCCGCCAACACATTCAGCACCCCGGCATGCTTCGGCTTGAGCCCGAGGCTCGACACATCGGCGCTGAAGCGGTCGGTCAGGAACGCACCCAGCAGGCCCAGCCGGAAGGTGGCGGTCTCCGGCAGCTTTGCCGCCTTGACGTTCTTCATAGCCAGCATAATACTGTCCTTAAACCATTCAGACTCTGAACGATTTAGGGAGTGAAAGATGCAGGACCAGAAGCTCACCAGGTCCGCGATCATCGTCAATGCGGTCGGCGCGGGTGTCGCCGTGGCATTCAGCGTCGCGGCTCTTGTCGATCCGACCCTCGCCATATCCGGCAGCGCGGACTCGCCCGGCATCGATCTGTATGCCCAGGCCTACGCGGCCCGCGCGATCCCGCTGGGTGCCGCGCTGCTGTTCAGCCTGGCCAGCGCCCGCAAGCGTGCGCTCCTACCGTTGCTCACCGTGTCGGGCGCGGTACAGCTCGGTGACGTCGCCATCGGTGCCACGCAGGGAGTTCCGGGCATGATGGTCGGCGGCAGCGTGCTCGCGCTGATTCATCTCGCCACGGCGGGTCAGTTGGCGCTCGGCAGAAATCGCTCCGCCGCGGCCGCGGCCTGAGCTACGACTTCGGGTATGAGTCAGACGTGCTTGGCGAAGCCGAAGTCGATGACGGCGTCGCGTTCCTGCTCGAGTTCGGCGACACTGGCGTCGATGCGGGTGCGAGAGAATTCGTCGAGCTCCAGGCCCTGGACGATCGCGTAGTCGCCGCCCGCGCAGGTGACAGGGAACGAGGTGATGAGGCCTTCGGGAATGCCGTAGGAGCCGTCGGAGGGCACGGCCATGGAGGTCCAGTCATCGGCATGAGTGCCGAGCGACCAGTCGTGAAGGTGGTCGATGGCGGCGCTGGCGGCGCTGGCTGCCGAGGACGCGCCGCGGGCCTGGATGATGGCGGTGCCACGCTGCTGGACTGTCGGGATGAAGTCCTCGCGCACCCAGGTCTGGTCAACCAGGTCGAGGGCGGGGCGGCCCGCGATGGTGGCGTGGGTGATATCCGGATACTGGGACGCGGAGTGGTTGCCCCAGATGGCGACGCGGGCGATATCGGCGGCGGGCGCACCGGTCTTCTTGGCCAGCTGCGCGATGGCGCGGTTGTGGTCGAGGCGGGTCATCGCGGTGAAACGCTCGGCCGGGACATCCGGGGCATTGCTCATGGCGATGAAGGCGTTGGTATTGGCCGGATTTCCGACCACCAGCACCTTGACGTCGTCGGCGGCGCTGGCGTTGATCGCCTGGCCCTGCTCGGTGAAGATCGGGCCATTGGCGGCCAGCAGATCCGAACGCTCCATCCCCGCGGTGCGCGGCCGCGCGCCGACCAGCAGCGCGACATTCGCGCCCGCAAACCCGACCCACGGATCGTCACTGATATCGATCGACTCGAGCAGCGGAAACGCACCGTCCTCCAGCTCCATCGCCACGCCCTCCAGCGACGCCACCGCCGCCGGAATCTCCAGCAACCGCAGCCGCACCGGTGTCTCGGACCCCAGCAGCGCCCCGGACGCGATCCGGAACAGCAGGCCGTAGGCGATCTGCCCCGCACCTCCGGTCACGGCGACGGTCACGGGCGCGGTCCGAGCAGCGGTGCTCACGAGAAACTCCTTGCGATAGACGGACACTCGAACCCCACCCTAACGACTCTCACGGCCGCCGAACCCCGGTGGTGAGCTACGCGACAATCGCCCCGCTATACCCATCCGACCACCCCCCAGCTAACGACAAGCTTCCCGTCAGCGCCGTGGCTCCGACGGGTCGACCACGCCACAACTCGACTCGCGCATCAACACAGCCCCGCGACTTCCTGATCGGTCAGGACGATGGGCGAAACGTAGTCCTTCACCCGGGCCAGCCGGACGGCGCGGTACAAGGGCCGCTCCTCCAGACCGGCGTCTCGGGCCTCGGCGCGCAGTTGGTGAACGAGCATGGTCGAAACCGCTACGGCCGCTGCGAGTTCGCTCGCGGCCAGGGCGTCGGCCAGCTTGCGGAGACCGAGCAGGTGGAGTTCGCGGCCGCTGCCCGCATCGGTGTACATCGCGAGCGGGACGACCTGGGACTCGGCGCCTGCGGTCACCCGCAGCACGATGCGGCTCAAACGCGCCGGAAAGACGAGGATTTCGACGCCGTTGGCGGCCGCGATATCGACCCGGCGCTCGCCGATCACCCGTCGCGCGTGAATCGTGGTCCCCGCCAACCACATCCGTCGCCGACGCAGTGCCACGGCGTAGGCGACGGTGGGTGCACCGACGACGAGACCGATCGCGATCGCGATCGACCACGGCACCAGCAGCGCCGCGAGCAGGGCCGCACCGATACCTACCCCGACCGCGGCGAGGGCGAGCCGCCGCAGCATGGGTGCGTAGGTCTCGGGTGCGACGAGATCGAGTCCGACCGTCGGAACCGGTTGGGCTGCACCGGGATTCGTGGGTTCTACCGGCACGGCTGCCCATTCGTCGTGGTGCGGGTGTACCCCGGCACCGTACTACTCGCCCTGGCGCAACGCGGCGGCGACTGCGGCGACCGTCTCGTCCAGTGGGATCTGCCGCTGTTCACCGGTGGCCATATCCTTCAGGCCGATGGTGTTCTCGGCCAGGTCACGGTCACCAAGGACCAGGGTGAATTTCGCACCGGATTTATCCGCGGCCTTCAGCGACCCCTTGACGCTCCGACCGCCGTAGGCCAGATCGACCCGAATGCCCGCCGCCCGCAACTGTGCCGCCAGCACGACCAACCGCTGCTTGGCCGCATCGCCCAGTGATACGCCGTAGACCTCACATCGCGCCGGATCGCCCGCCGACTTGCCCTCGGCCTCCAGCGCCAGAATCGTGCGGTCCACGCCGAGCCCGAATCCGATGCCGGACAACGGTTGTCCGCCCAATTCGGCCATCAGTCCGTCGTAGCGGCCGCCGCCGCCGATACCCGACTGCGCCCCGAGCCCGTCGTGCACGAATTCGAAGGTCGTCTTCGTGTAGTAGTCCAGCCCACGCACCATCCGCGGATTCACCACATAGGGCACGCCGAGCGCGTCCAGATACCCGAGCACCTGCTCGAAGTGGGTCTTCGCCGACTCCGACAGGTGATCGATCATCAGCGGCGCGTTCGCGGTCATCTCGCGCACCTCGGGTCGCTTGTCGTCGAGCACCCGCAGCGGATTCAGCTGCGCCCGCCGCTTGGTCTCCTCGTCCAGCGGCAGCCCGAACAGGAACTCCTGCAACAGCTCTCGATACTGCGGACGACAGGTCTCGTCACCGAGCGAGGTGATCTCCAGCCGGAAACCATCGAGTCCGAGTCCACGAAATCCCGCGTCGGCGATCGCGATCACCTCGGCGTCCAGCGCCGGATCATCGATACCGATCGCCTCGACACCGACCTGCTGCAGCTGCCGGTACCGACCGGCCTGCGGGCGCTCATAGCGGAAGAACGGACCCGAGTACACCAGCTTCACCGGCAGCTGACCCCGGTCGAGTCCGTGTTCGATGACCGCGCGCATGACGCCCGCCGTGCCCTCCGGTCGCAGCGTGACACTTCGATCGCCGCGGTCGGCGAAGGTGTACATCTCCTTGGTCACCACATCGGTGGATTCACCGACGCCCCGCGCGAACAACGCGGTGTCCTCGAAGATCGGCAGCTCCACATGCCCGTACCCGGCGAGTCGGGCGGCGCGGATCAAGCCGTCGCGCACCGCGACGAACTCGGCCGAGCCGGGGGGCACGTAATCCGGAACCCCCTTCGGGGCGGAGAAGCTGCTGGTCTTGGTCACGATGGTCCAGTTTCCACCACTATGGCCCGTCAAGTCCAACCGGTTTGCCGCCACGGGTTTATACAGCGTCACGACTGGTCGAAATGGCCTGCTGAGCAGTCTCAGGAATAGATGGCACAATCCTGTGCCGTACGTAACGGATACGGGAGGAACGTGGTAGTGCCGACCAACGAACAGCGACGGGCAGCGGCGAAACGGAAACTGGAACGCCAGCTGGCCAACCGGGCCGATCGGGCGCGCAAGCGCAGGCGACTCACGATCGCCGGATCCGCGCTCGGTGTAGTGGTCGTGGCGGCGGCCGCCGTCGGCGTCTACTTCCTGACCAAGAGCGACGACAAGCCCGCGGCCATCAGCTGTGACTACCGCGACAGTCAGAAGCCCGCCGACAAGCCGGTGGACAAGCCGCGTACCGGCGGCATCGAGAACACCGGCGACAACGCGAGCCTCAGCGTCAGCGTGGAGACCACCCAGGGCCCCATCGGTCTGACGCTGGACAATGCCAAGGCGCCGTGCACCGTGAACAGCTTCGCCAGCCTGGCCGGTCAGGGCTACTTCGACAACACCATCTGCCACCGCATGACGGCGGACGAGGGCCTGAAGGTGCTGCAGTGCGGCGACCCGACCGGGACCGGCACCGGTGGTCCGGGCTACCAGTTCGACAACGAGTACCCGACCAATCGCTACAACCCCGCCGACCCGGCATTGCAGAAGCCGATGGATTACAAGCGCGGCACACTCGCCATGGCCAATGCGGGGCCGGATCCCATGACCGGCGGCGGCACCAACGGCAGTCAGTTCTTCATCGTTTACGGCGATTCGCAACTGCCGCCGAACTACACCATCTTCGGCACCGTCGATCCGGACAGCATGGGCACGCTGGACAAGATCGCCGCTGGCGGTCAGGACAACTCCAACGGCCAGGGCGACGGCAAACCCAATCTCCCGGTGACCATCCAGTCGGTCCGCATCGACTGAAGCGACACGCCCGATCCGGGAACTCGCTTCGTTCGGGTCCGCTGCCCATTGTGGGCAGCGGACCCGAGCTGTATGTCCGCCCAAGCCAGGGTAGGCGACCCTAATCGTTCGGTAAGGGTGCGCTAAGACCGGAGATCCTCCGAAGCTTTCCCCTACTCGCCGGAATTGTGCGATATATGCTGTTAAGCGGCACGCCCACACGGTTGGTGCCGAGCTTTCTCGGGTAATCTCGAATGAAGGAGAACGCGTAGCGTAGTCATTCCCGATCGGTCGATCCCCACCGGGAGTGCCACGCGACGAGTCCTCTGGGTGTCCACGTTTGCAGGCGGGGCACCGCCGTGCCGGACTACAGTCCGACGTGGCGGCGTCCGTGACGAAGCACCACAACATCCATAGTGATCACTGCAGCATCGGGGAGCAGCCATGTCCGAGGAACTGGACGACATCGGCCGGGAAACCGCGGCCATGATGAAGACCGCACTGCAGCTTGCGACCTTAGTCGCGCTGCGGACCCGTGAGCGTGGTCAGAAGGAAGCCGAAGCCCGCGTCAAGATCACCGAGGCCCGCATCAAGGAGGCCAGGGAGCTTCAGATCCGGGAGGCCCGCGACGCCAAGGCGAAGGACCCACGCAATCTCGAACTTGCCCGCATGGTCGAGAAATCGGTTCCGGCCAAGGGGATTTCACTGGAGAAGGATCGTTTCTCCGCACAGGCCGAGGCCAGTCGTATGGCCGCGACGGCGTCGGCTCAGTCCAAACCGCTCGTCCGCTACGACTCCCAGGAACGTCGGCAGGCGATCGCGGCGCATCTCGCCCGGATCGGTATCGCGCCGGAACTGGCGGCGGTGCGGATGCTCATCGAAGTAGGCCAGGGACAACCGCCCGAAGAGGCGGTACGCATTCGCGACGAAGCCGCCCGTGCGGCCGCCGCCCGAGGTCGGGAACAGGACGCACGCGGTTTGGAACGCGTCCGACAGTAGCCCGCGCACCGGAAATCGAAAACGCCCGCTGAAATCAGCGGGCGTTTCGACGTTTTCGGCGTTCAGATGCGGAAGTCGCCGATGGTCGGATCGCCGAAGAGCCCCTGGGCCGGGGACTTCAGCGGCAGTGGGCTGAGCATGTCCTTGTGGCCGTTGCGGACACTGCAGTACTTGAAAGGTCCACGGGGATCGAAGAGTTTGGTCATATGCGGATCGGCGTGGTCGAGGAACCAGATGCTCAATCCGGTGCTCGGCTCGAGTCGGTAGTGCTCCCATGCGCGCCAGAGCGCATCTAGTCGCGCCACCGCCTCGGCATGCTTCCACCACTCCGGGCACCACACCGTTTCACTGATATCGGTGACCTGACGCCGATACACCAGGCTGAGGTAGTTCTCGACGAACTCCACCACGTTGGTGTAGATCATGGGCTGTTCCTGCTGGTCGGTCACAGCCGCACCTCGCTGGCGCTCGGTTCCGCTGCGACCGATGGTGCTGGGCTCATGGTTCGCTCGCTACGCTCGCTCACAGTGGCCGGACCTCCTCGATTTGACCGTATTCGGGTGGCGGAGCAGCCTTGGTCAGGTTGGGCGAGCCGATCAGGTCGGCGATCTCGGTCTTACGCCCGGGAAGATGGTGCGAGATCGACTTCTTCACATCGTCAGCGTAGTCGCCCTCCCACCAGGGCACGGTACGCACGAGCACCGCGGGCTGGCCGGAGGTGAAGACGATCGCGCGGCCCTGCGGCAGGGTCGCCAGCGCGTTGACGGTGAACGTCTTGGACGAACTGAGTGAGCGCGAATAGCTCTTGCCGCCTTTGGATTCCGAGACCGAGGACGAGATCGCGTCGTACTCGCCGATCGCCTCGGAACGGTCGCGCAGGAAGTTCATATCGTCGACGCCCGGACCGAGCACCTTGATATTGGCCGCCGACCACAGCGCCAGCATGCCGTCGTCACCCCAGCAGCGCGCGCCCTGGGCCCAGGACTGCAGCACCGTCATCACCACGATGCCACGCGAGCCGAAGTGACTGTACTGCTTGGGCAAATCCTTCCAGCGCACCACATTCGCGGCCTCGTCCAGGACCGCGAGCATCGGGATCGGCAGCCGACCGCCGGGCGAATGGGTGGCCTTGCGCATGGCCACATCGACCACGGCCTCGGTGAGCGCGCTGACCAGCGGCGCCGCCGAACCGCGGCCCTCGAGCGAGAGGCTGTACAGAGTGCCGTTGTTCTCGATGAATTCGAGTTCGTCGAACTGCATGCGGTTGTCGCCCGGCAGGATCCACGGGTGCACATTGGACAGCTGCAGGCAGCGGATCATTTTCTTCGCGGTGCCGAAAATACCGCTCTTGGTACGTGGATCGGCGTTGTACTGCATCGCGAGACCGGAGGCGGTGTAGTGCTTGCTCGCGTTGCGCAGCAGTTCGATGGGCTCGGCATCGTTGGGGTTGGTCACCCAGTCCCAGACCTGGACGATCGGGCGACCACCGAGCGCGGCGGCCAGAAACAGTCCGGCGAGCAGGTCCTCGGCCTCCGGGTCGAAGAACACATCGCCCTTGGCATCGGAACCATTGTCGGCGTCGGCGAAGTGTCCGGCCAACCGGGCGGCCCGCATCTCCGCACCGTCATGGTAGGCGTCGACCCAGGCCAGTGGATCCCAGAACCAGGTCGGTTCCTCCCCCGCGACACCCTGCGGATCGAAGACGAAGGTGCGACTTCCCTTGGCCTCGCGCACATCTCGGGTCGCGTCGACCACGTCGCGCTTATTCGAGGTGGACAGCACGGGGCCGATCGCGGTCAGGATGGCCGGAATCACCCGGGAGGTCGATTTGCCCTGTCGCGGCCCCCAGATGTCCAGGTGCAGATCCTCATATGAGCCGTAGAGCATCACCCCGTCGGCGACGCCGATGCCGATCGGCACGCCCGGACTGTCGTTGTAGCCGAGCCGAACGCCGAGCAGCTCCGCCTTTTCGCGCACGCCCTTCTCGGTGAGTGACTTGATGGCGTCGCCGCTACCCATCACATCGGCCTTGTCGTCCACGGAGAGCCGACCGACCGACCGACGCGCGGCGAGCCGCTTGCGCACCAGCACGAAGGCCACGATCGCCGCGACCACGAGCAGCACGATCACCGTTGAAGCGCGCGGCCAGTGCAATTTGCCCTTGATCAGGTCGGCGACGATCGCGATCGGGTTGATCGGAATATCCTGCGGGGTGACAGCCATCGCATTGCCCAGATGCAGGGCGATCCACAGGGTTCCGAGAGTCGCGAAACCGGCGTAGATCATGTAGAGGGCGATATCGGGTCCGACCACGGCCGGATCCTGCACCTTCTTCTTTTTCGCCATCTCTGCCTCCTGTTAGGACCTGGCTATGTGGTTGTCGCTGGTGCGGATTCAGCGGAAGGCGTCGAGCCGCCAACCTTCCGAGGTGCGCACCACGGTCGCGATGACCGTCGCGGGCGGCAGGGATTCCTTGCGCCCGTTCGGGTAGACGACCGTTTGCTCGACCCCGATCTTGAACTGCTGGACGTTCGGATCGGCGCCCGCGGGCGGGCGCTCCCCCGATGCGAAGGTGAACGCCTCGATATGCGCCTGCGCCTTGGCCCAGTCCGCCCACTGCAGCGTCGCTTTCGGTGTCTCGATCCCGGTCGGCGTGCTGTCCAGCATGCGGATCAGGCTGGGGCCCAACCATTTCCGCGCGCGCGACAGCGACGCGCCCTGGGCCTCGGTGGCGGGCTGCCAGGAGTAGATCTCCTTCAGCGCAACTACCGCGACGCCCTCGGGCGTCACCGGATCGGGTGCGGGCACACCCTCCAGCAATCGGGTCGTGGACGTGGGCGGCTGCGGCGCACCGGAACCCGACTCTCGATCCGAGCCGGCGCACCCCGCACCCGACATCGCGACGCTCACCACCAGCATCACCACCAGTTTCGCGCGTGCAGTGTTCGATATGCGGCGTTCGCGGGCCCCTTCGTGGTCACGCTCCGCTACCGCCTCCGGGTCCGTCGCTCGCGCCGCCGTGTTATTCAAGGCTAGCTGCCGGGACCGACACTTGTGCGGTCCGATCACCGCTCGTGCTTCGGCGTGTTCACCCGCCGCGGTATCGGTTGTCCTCACAACACCCTCCTCCCGCGGCCGTCCCCCGGCACCGCAACCTGGGTCACGCCACTGGAATGCCCGTATGCGGCGGGCACGGATTGGATCATTCTGCCGTTGCCGGAATAGATTCCGACCTCGGCGGGGCCGCGTGGACCGAATGAGCTGAACACCAGATCACCCGGTTGCAGCTTGCTCAGCGGCACCTCGACGCCCGACTCCCACTGTTGTTCCGCCGTTCGCGGCAATGTCACCGTGCCCGACGACGCGGCGAACACCGCCGCCGAAGTGAGGCCGGGACCGTCCATTCCGCCGCCGCTGGGCCCCTGCGGGCCGCCACCACCCCAGACGTACGGCGTGCCGAGCCACTGCTGCGCCGCCTGGACGATCTGAACGCCGCCCGCGCCCTCCTGCGGAGTGAAGCGGCCAGTGGAACCCTGGGCGCGGTATTGCGGTTCCATCGCAAGGATATTCGTGACGTAGGGCTGGGTCTCGGCGTAGTGCGCGGCCACCTGGTTCGGCATACCGCCGGAGGCGAGCACCGCGCCCTCACCCGCGTTGTAGGCAGCCAGCGTCAGCGCGACCACATCACCCTGTACTCGTCCCGCGGACTCCCACGCCGTGATCTTGCGCGCGAGCGCACACATATATCGGCCCTGACCGATGATCGCGTCGCCGTCGTCCCATACGCTCGCGACGCCGTTGCCGTCGGCATCGATGACATAGGGCTGACCGTCATCGGGATCGATACTGGCCGCGGTGCCGGGCAGGAATTGGGCCAGACCCTGCGCACCCGCGGGCGAGGCGGCGCCGCGCCGGAATCCGGACTCCTGCCTGCCCTGTGCGGCCAGCAGCGACGGGGTGATCTGCGGACAGATGGAACCCGCACGCCGATACCAGATTTCGAGTTCCTGCGGCACCTTGCCGGCCGCCAGCGCACCGCCAGCGGTACCGAACCCGCGATTGCAGCGCGGATCGGACGAGAAGGCCTGCGCACCACCGACATCCGGGGTCGGAGCGCCGTCGAGCCAGGGCAGCGGGTCGATTTGCCGACCGCCGGTGAAGCGTCCGCCGGGCACGATCTCGAAATGCAGATGTGGGCCGCTGGATTCGCCCGCCGACCCGACCTGGGCGATGGGCTGACCGGCCACGACAGTATCGCCGACGTGCACATGCACGCCGCTGTCCCACATATGGCCGTAGACAGCCGAATACGCGCGGCCGTTGATATCGACGGAATCCACGACGATCCAGTTGCCGAAACCCGAAGCTGGACCGGCCGCCACGACACGTCCGTCGGAGACCGAGTAGATGGTGGTGCCGTCAGATGCGGCGAAGTCGACACCCTTATGGGTGCCGCCGCGCGCGCCGAATACATCCGACACGGTGAAGGTGCCTGCGGCCAGCGGCAGCGTCCGGCGAATGGGGCCGACGCCCGCGGCCAGCGACGGTGCACCGGTGGCGGTCGAATGAGCTTGGGTGGCAGTCGGATTGCCGGACGTCCTCGTGGGCGTGCCCGCGACCCGGGAATTACCCGGCGCGTATCCGCCGAGCGGCGCCAACACACTCGACGATACGAGCACCGAGGTGCCCTCGCAGGCGTCGTCCACTGCGGGCATCACGATGACGACCACCAGGGTTATCAGCCCGAGTACGCTCCCCAGCGCCACGTACAGGAGGGTCCGCCCGTTCACCGCATCCCCGGCAGCGCCGAACGACCGCGGACCGAACCGAGCACGTTCACGTTTGCCGCCGAGATTGGTTGAGGGTGTCGGCCAGAGTGCGGTTCATCTCCGCGGCGGCGGCCAATTGTTGTTGCAGCAGTGCGACTTTGCGGCGCAGCGCCGTCGCGTCCAGGCGCTCCAGACTCGGTCCCTCGGCGGCGCGCACCCAGTTGCGCACCGAGTTGGTGTGCACGCCGATCTGCTCGGCGACCACCCGGCATGCCTCCGATTCACTGCGTAGTTTGCCGGTAAGCGCGATAACTTGCTCGACCGCGGCCTTGCGCACTTCCGGCGACACTCTCCGATAGGACCGGTGCGGCATCATGCGCCCCACCTCCCACAGCCGACCGCCTGTCTCGAAAGCTGTGTTGTATCGGGCGAAGTCGCGAGCCCCGTCATGCGGCACTCCCGCTGGGGGAATCGCCGCCACGTGAAGTCGACTCGGTGAACTCGGAGAAGCGCTGGTTGGTTTCGTGGATCCCACTCTCCTTCTCGGACAAGGTGAATTCCATGTGGAACGGGATGCCCGGGCGGCGATCCTCACCGATCTTCAGAAGGAATTTGCCGGTACCCGGTGGTGACGGGCGCAGCTGACCGGGTTTGAGCGCCTCGCCCGTCAGCGCTTGCGGTGCGGACCATCCGGTCACCATCTCCTCCTCGGCGGATGTGAACGGAACCACGCTGTCCAGGCGCTTGATTTCCTCGCCGGGCAACGCGCCGAATATCTTGGCGCGCGCGCGTTCGAGGAAGCCGAGCGCCTTCGCGATGGCGGCTTCCGAGCCCAGTGCTTGCAGGTCCTTGATGGTGTGACTGATCATGATCAGCGCGGTGGCGATGGTGCGCTGCAGACGGGTCAGCTCATCGACCCGGTCGACCATGAAGTCGCCGAGACCGAGCACCTGCCACAGCTCGTCCATGACCACCTGGAAATAGCGCTGGGGGCCGAGTTTGGCGTCGGCGAGCACATGCGCGGCCTCCACCGAGGCGAAACCGTCGGCCCAGCAGGCCAGCATCACGGCGGCCTTGAGCTTCTTGTCGCCGGTGGGGATATGGGATACGTCGATGCAGACCGCGACCGCGCTGGTATCGATCGGAACGCTGGTCTGCCCGTTGAAGATCGCGCCGAACGGGCCCTGGGTCAACGCCCGCAGCGAGCGGCGCAGGCCCTTGATGGCGACCTGGTATTCGTTCGGATCGTCCGCACCGGCATCGAGCTGCAGTTCGTCACCGCCCGCGACGATCACCTCGAGCAGGTTTTCCATGATGGGCGGTTGGTCGGGTGTGTAGCCGCTGCCCGGTCGGTAGAGGATGCGCAGTGCCGTGGCGATCAGCGTTTCCTCGTAGTCGCGCACCCGCGCGCCGCGCACGAGTTCGACCAGACCGGCGATGAGCGTGACCTGGCGGGCGCGCAGATCCTGCAGCACCTGAAGTTGCAGTGCCGGAAACTCGTCCAGCATCGGCACGACCGAACCGAGCACACCCGCGGCGAGCGGATTGAGCTTGCCGTGGCCGTAACCCAGGTCGATCACCTGGCCGCCGACCAGTTCGACCAGCTTGCGGTAGTCCGGTTTCACGTCGGCCAGGATCAGCGGGGTAATGCCTTGTGCGATACCACCGAGCACGATCCGGCGCACCAGCGAGGACTTACCGAAACCGTTGAGGCCCAAGACGAAAAGGCTCGGCGCGGTGATGAAGCTGCCGCGTAGGAACCAGTTCATCGGGTCGAAGCACACCGGGGCCCCGGTGTGCAGATGCGAACCGAGCGGGGTGCCGATCAACGGCGCACCCGCGCCGACCGACCATGGCCACAGACCCGCGACCTGGGCGGTGGTGGCCCGGTATTCGACCGGGCGACCCACGACATTCATCCGGCCGCCGCCGGGTCCCATATAACCGCGATCGGTGAGTTGGGCTGTGCTGCGGTCGAATCCGTCCTCGAAGACCTGTTCGGCGCGGGCCGCGTAGTTGCGGCGGCGGATATCGTCGGTGCGGATCCGGAAGGTCGCGAAGGCCGCCCGCAGGCCGGTGCCCTCACGGCTGATCTGCTCGAGTTTGGCCCTGGTCGCATCGTCGAGCAGCGGCGGACCGGACTGTTTGCGCTTATCCGACCTGGCCTTCGCGCGACGCGCGGCCCTATCCCTCTGTGGGGTGCCCATGGCGCGGTCGGCGGTGTAGTCGATCTTCGCCGCGCGCTGTGCCTCGCGACTCGTCCGCGAGCCATTGCGTTCCGGTCGTGCCACGCGTTCCCCCCGTACCGATCGTTGCGGTGCGCCATCGCGCGGGCGAGCGGTCCTGGCGCCGTCCGGACGTCCACGCTCGGCCGAATTCCGTTCACCGCGGCCATTTTCCGACCTGGTGCGCCCGCGATCGGGATGCGGCCGATCGGCACGGCCACCGTCCGCGGCTGCGGCGCCGGGTCGCGCCCGTCGCTCGGCCGCATCGCGCGACGG
>NZ_BDAZ01000089.1 GCF_001612725.1 Nocardia anaemiae NBRC 100462
GCCGCCTCCACCGCCGGTGCGGCCGCCGCCTCACCGACCGGCCCGGCCGCGGCGGCCGCCGACACCATCCGCACGATCCGCCAGCCCAGCTCGATGCCGAAGGCGAACATCACACACAGCGTCTTCTCCGCGTCGTTGGCCGCACCGTCGGTCTGATCGGCCAGCGCGAGTGCCCGCTCGCGCAGCTTGGCCCCGCCATCGCGCTGCGAGCGCAACGCCTCCCGCAACTGGTCACCGAACATACCCAGCGAATCCTGCTGCGCCAGTAGCGTTCCCGCGTTCAGCGCGTAATCGTTCATGGCCGCGGCCTTATCCCGCAACTCCGCTGCCATCCACCGCATTCTGGAGATGTCGGCGCGCGGCAGATCCCCGCCGAACACCACCATCTCGATCGGGCGCCGGACCATGTCGGGCAGCCCCTCGAACATCTCCCGCAGCTGAACCACGGGATTCAGCGACAACGCGTGTCCCATCCGGCGCCGCCTATCCCGGCGGCGCGGCCGCGTCGACCAGCACCGCGTGCAGTATCTTCGCCGCAGCGCTCGCCCGCTCCCCGTGCAGCACGACATCGGCGAACGCGATACCCAGTGCCCGATACACTTCGAAACCACCCGCCGCACCGGTGGCCCCATTCAACTCGGCCCGCCAGTGCCGGAAACCGCGCAGCAGCTCACCCAGTGTCGTGTACCGTCCCGCCACCACCCGCATGTACTCGGCGATCAGGGCGCGCTGAGCGACCTCCCGGGCGACACCGCCGCCGGCGTGGTTCAAGGCGAGACCGAGTTCTCGTACCGTCGCCGAGCCGACAGCCGAATCATTGGGTCCCGCTTCGGTTTCCGGCGTTCCGACGCCAGGGCTCGGTTCGCAGGCGACTCGCCGATCGAGCGTGATCGACCGGACCGTGGCCGAGTCACGCACATCACGGCGCCACCGCACTTCCCGGGCGTCCTCGCCCAGGTCCCCCACCGCGACGACGTCGAGTTCGATCATCGGGTACTCGGTGAGCACCCGATCGACCGCCGCCGCGAACTCACGCACGGGCGTCTCCTGCAGGTCGGGCAGGTCGAAACCGATGACCGTGACGTGGTGCCGGTGGGCCAAAGTCCGTGCGAGCCAGGCGAATATGGGTGAGAGGCCGGGCTTGCGGGTCGATCTTTCCGTCTCGCGACCTCGATCACGCTTGCGCGGCTCGGCGCTCTTCGGGGAGCGCGGCGGGGAGCCGGGCCGGGGATTGGACGAATTCGGGGTGGAAGGCGCGGACCCGCTCTTGGGTGGTGGTCCGGTCCACGGCGTTTCTCTTCTGCCGCCGGTCCTGGGAGCGGATTTTCGCCCCGGCGTCGTCCCGGGTCCGGGCGATGTCGCGCTCGGGTTGCGTGGCGCATCCCGTCCTGCGCCGACCGGTGGCGACACCGGTGAGGATGGGGGCCGGCGGCTCGGATCCCCAGCGGACTTCGAGCCGCCCTGCGGGTCCGAAGTTCCGGCCGGAGGATTCGACGACTGCGGGCTGTTCCGCGACGTCGACGGTTTCCCGGAAGATCCCCGAGGCCTGCCGGACGCTTGCTGTTCGGTGGGGGTGCGATTCGAGATCGGCTGTCCGGCAGGGGTATTTCTCACGGTTCCGGCGTCGGGCCCGAGAGAGGTGGTCGCGGGTGCTGCGCTCCCAGCTGATGGGATGGCCGAGGACGGTCGCACACCCGTCCCATAGTTCTGGTCCGGACGATACGCCTCGTCGCCAGCTCGGCCGATCTGACCGGCACTGTCGAGATCCTGGGCCTCGAAGTCGTGCGCGGCGGCGGCCGCCTGCTGAGCGGTCCCGCGCAGGCTTTCCGCCATCGCTTGCAAATCCCGCAGCAACTCATCGGCCTGTGGCGTGAAATTCTTGGCGAAGGCCTCGCCGAGATCGTCATCGCCCCAGCACCCGTTCGCATTCGCCAGGGAGTCTCGCAGTCCGGCGTAGGTCCGGGCGACCTGGTCGCCGAGTTCGGCGAGCCGTGCGCTGTCGCGTCGCAGACTGTCCGGGTCCAGCTGCACTCTGTCGTTCACATCGCCCCCGGTGCGGCCCGGCGCAGCCGGAATCGTCGCTCGAAGGCGGCCACGAACTCCGAACGCGGCACCGACGATGTCGACCGTTCCACCACACCGTCGTCGGCAACGTAGAAAACCGCACGGTCCAAGGCGATTTCGCCGTCGGGCACCGGTGACCGCACCACCCAGCCCACGTCGATGCGTTCGGCCCGCAACGTCGACAGCGGATAACCCGTGGTGTCGTAGCCATGCCGGTGAATGTGACCGCGAACGAGGTCGACGGCATCGGCCTCGGACATCCCGTCCGCGTTGTCCGCGGCCAGACCGGCGACCAGGAATTGGAACAGCGCGCCGTCGATATCGACCTGGTCGTCGTGACCGAAGACGTCCGTCATTCGCGCCCTGGTCACCGATCCCGACTGGGCGGCGAGTACCAACGCCTCGGCGGTTTTCGGCACGTCGCCCACTCGATCGCCCACCAGGCTGCCGATGATGCCCGCCACGGTGTCGACGGTCCATACCGCGGGCATGGCCGGTGCGCACTGCGCCATCGGTGCCGACTCACCTCGATACCATCGACCCGCCTCCCACCAGTAGCAGAACGTCAGCAAACCGGTCGCCGCGCGCGGATTGAGCACCGGGTCCGCGACCCAAACCGGTGCGCCGGCAAAGAATTTCGGAGCTGCGGCACCGGAGTTGTAGACGGCGTCCAGGACCGGCGCGTTCCAGACACCGCCCGACAACACCGCCCGGTCGCCGGGCAGCAGGTTGAGCGTCGAACCGCTGCGTGCCGCCCTTTCGAACACACCGGTCGACGGCCCGATCCGCGGCCCCCGTCGCGATCCGGCCGCCGTAAAGGCCGCCGCCAACACCGCCCACCGGGCCCACAACGCGGCGAGATCCGGCAACTCGTCCTCGACCGGCACCGCCCGCACCCCGGCGCGGCGGTCCGCGCGCGTCTGCTCCGCGGCCTGCCGTGGCGGTCGCGACGGCAATTCGGCTCGCCCGACGTAGGCCGCCAACCACACCGGCAGCCGAGCTCGGGGATAGATTTCCAGGTCGGCGCGATACGCCTCGGGCGCGAACAACTGCTCGCCGGGGAAGGGCTCCGCACCATAGTCGGGCAAGGTCTCGACGCCGTCGGCATCCACCCGCACCAGCAATCGCCACCACGGTCCGTCGTCGGACCGAGCCGACTCGTCGCGGTGTAGACGCACCGCATCCCACACCGCGTCGGGCACCTTGCATCGAACCGAGCGTGTGCCGTCGTCGGCCAGCAGCAGTGCCGACTCCTCGACGACGGTCACCGCGAACCAGGCTTCCAGCCGCCGCCATCCGGCCGGGGCGAATTCGGACAGCCCGCGCGCGATCTCCAGTGCCTCGGCATCACCGCGCCCGGACACGCTAGCCCCCTGTACTCAAGGTCCGGCAGGACCGGTGCGGCGGGGAGCCGGTGCGGCGGGCGGTCCACGCACAGTCCATAGGCAATCCCCTTCGACTGAAAACGATCGTCACCAGCACGGTTCGACGGCCTCAATCGGTGCGAGCAGCTCGGACAACAGCTGCGACGTGGTCATGACTTCTCCCCACGAGGTCGAATGCCCCACACGCCACCGTGCTCGGCGATGTCGAAAACCATTACACGGCAACGGCAATGCCCCAATCCTCCTGGTCGCCACTCCACTCCCGACCAAGACGTGACCGTAGACCAGGGATGCCCGGATGCGGCCCCCCGAGTGTGCGGCAGTCGAATTCGACCCACAACGATCGACTCACACCACCCTCCCCGGTTGCGTCCTAATAGATTCGCAAGTATTGGCGTATAGGTAGGTCTGAAGCATCGGTATGTGATAGGGGGTCCGCGCCTGGTCTGGAGCCTGTAGGTTCCCGCGGCGCGGCACGGCGCGAATCCGGCCACCGTGGCGACGGCGCCGTCGCCGGGCGGACTGAAACCGGCCAGGTTCTTCATCTCGCCGCTCGCACTGTCGATGAGCCGCCGCGGGTCGGCCGCGCCCTGCGCAGCGTGACTGTCTGGACAGGCGAAACCGGGCGGGGGACGGTGGATGGTCAGGCTGGGTTGGTCACATCAACGGCTCGGGCGGGGAGGGTGGTGCGCCCGAAGGGGAGAGGGCTGACCAGATACCGGCGTCTTCCACGGGTTCTTCACCGAGGTCGCGGTGTTCGCGCAGGCGAAGCAAGCGATCGACGAGGTGTGCCTGTACTTGCGCGAGCTCGCACGGGCATAGCGGCGACCGAGCCGCTGGTGCTCGCACAACCGTCCAGCGACCCCGAACGGCTGGCGTCGCGCATCACCGCGGTCGCGGGCCACTTATCCGATGCCATGTCACCGGCGGTTCTAGTGGATCTGGACGCGGACCGGTTCGGCGTCGCCGCGCAGATCACGGCACTCGCCGCGAAGTTGCAACTTCCGGTCGCGGTGAGCAACACGGCCAAAGCGGCGATCGAGGAGACGTTCCCCTATCAGCCAGATGTCGCGTTGCGCGGCGATCCTACGCAGTCCGACGAGCAACCACAGTTACTGCCTGGTTAAATGTTGCTCACGCACGGTTTCGCACAGCCGTGAGATCTGTAATCTCGGATCCGGATGCCACCCGACCTAAGGGACGGACCCCAGCCGCCCGCTCGACGACTCCCAGACACTCGCCCCGAAGGGCGGTCCAACGTCAACTGCATGGGGGAGGGCACCGACACCGACACGATTCGGCCTGCATGCAAGGAAGACCCGCACCATGACCGGTTACGCCCCCGCCGACCGTCAGATCCCGTCCCGCGACCAGCTACCCGACGAGTTCTTCGCGCAGTTCCTCGACCCGACTCGCACCTACAGTTGCGCGTACTGGACTCACCCGGACGACACCCTGGAACAAGCCCAGTCCGCCAAGATCGACCTTGCGCTGGCCAAATGCGATCTGCGACCGGGAATGACCCTGCTCGACGTCGGCTGCGGCTGGGGTTCGACCGTGCTGCGCGCCATGGACACCTACGGCGTCAATGCGATCGGGCTGACGCCCCACCGCAACCAGCACCGGTACGTACGCGACCGCCTCGTCGACCGGCTCATCCACGGCTGCCCCTACGGCGGTGTGCGACGGCAAAGCTGGCACCAATTCGACCGCCCCGTAGACCGCACCGTCTGCATCGGCGCACTCGAACACATCCCCCAACAGCGATACCCCGACTTCTTCGACTTCGCCTACCGGATGATGCCCGACGACGGAGTGCTGCTGGTACAAACCGTCGTCGCCCATGACCCGCACGAGGCGCAAGCGCACCAGGCACCCGGCCTGACGACCGAAACCGAATTCGCGTTCCTACGCGGCACCGTCTTCCCGAGTAGTCAGCTCCCGCGATCAACCGGCCACAACCCCAGGGGAATCAACGAGTACGCGCAGGACGCCGGATTCAGCCTCGCCCACATTCAGGAACTGGGATCCCACTACACCACGACCCTCGACAGGTGGGCCACCTCTTTGCACGAGCACCGCGACCGGGCGATCGAACTGGCCGGGCAACACACCTACAACGCCTACATCAGCTATCTGACCGAGTGCGCCGACCACTTTCGCCACGGCCACCTCAGCGTCAAGCAGTTCACCTGCACCAAACCCGGCGCAATACAACCCCCACCACATTGATCCTGCCCGCGACACCCGATTTGGGTGTCCCCCCGGAACCGGCAAGACGACGTCGCAGGCCTCGCAAACGGGGAGCGGAACGGTAATCCGCCCCCGCACCGGTATCGACGCGAACGGCAGGGACATCGACGCGGTCACGATTGCTCCGTCAATTCCCCGGAAAGCGGCGGCACGTTGCTGTAGCGCTCCTTCACCGTGACCAGATGCACCCAGCTATCGACCTCGAGCACCGGGCGTAACGCACGCACCGTGTCGAGCGCGCCGACGACGTCCTCCAGCACGGCCGCGTGCACCGTGCCGACCAGATCGAACCGCCCGATCGTCGCGGCCAGGAAGCGCAGGCCGGGGAGCTCGGTGAGTAGCGGCGCGAGTCCCGCGGTGCGTCCGCTGGCACGCACGCCGAATCCGACCGCGTATTCGGTATCGCCGTGCCCCGGTCCGGACAGTGCGGCGACGTGCACAATGCGCTCATCGATGAGGCGCTTTACCCGCAGCCGAGCGGTGCCCGCGGAGGTACCGGCCGCGGCGGCGAGCGTGGCGTAGGAGGCACGCCCGTCCTCCTGCAGCACCGCCAGCAAACGGGTATCCAGCGCATCGATCGAGGCCGCCGATGCCTTCTCGGGGCGGCCGACGTCGATGATCAGGTCCGAGTAGAACAGCGTGTTGGTGTCTCGCACACCGTCGATGCTGCGGATCCGGTCGAGCGTGGCCGTGAGCTGCGGCGGACCCTGAGTGCGGATCTCGACGACCAGCGGGTACCGACCACTGGTCAGCGACACATACGGAATGTCGTGCAGTGCGGCCACCCGCCCCGCGACCTGCCGAACGGGTTGGTCAACGCTGATCGACACGTGGGCAAGCGCTTCCAGCCCGATCGTCGACGGGTGCACGATCCCGACTACCTGGGCACGCCCAGTGCTGAACAGCGTGTTGAGGCGTTTGGAGATCGTCGGACGTGACGCGCCGAGTTTCGCAGCGAGTTCGTTGCGCCCGATCCGCCCGTCGAAGCGCAGTTCCTCGAGGATGCGGGCGTCCAGCATGTGGGTGCCAGAAGCTGCGGTCATCGGAACTTAACAATCGACTTCCGAACCGAGTCTTCTTTACCGATCATCAGTATTTTCCTTCTCCAACAAGACTCTCGCACGATTCATCGAGCAGTGGTTTGCATAACATCAAACAGTGGCGCTCGTCGCTGAACTTCCCATGTGGACTGAACCTATCGCAGTTTCTATCGTGCATCTCAATCGAACGAGCATCAATCAGAGCAGGAACGTTGCCCATAACGCCACTGCACTGGCAGGAGATTGAGCAGATGAAAAAGCTGGGACTGGTAGCCGTGGGAACCGGTGCGGCATTGCTGATCGCCGGCTGCGGGAGCGGATCGGGCGGTAGTGCGGCCAGCGGCGCCGCACCGGCGGGCCTGATCCGCGGCGGCGAGGTTCGGATCTGCACCGATCCCGAATACGCGCCGATGGAGTACTTCGAAAACGGGAACACCACCGACCCGGTCGGCTTCGACTCCGATGCCGCACGCGCACTCGCCGACCTGTGGCAGGTGCGGCCGAGTTGGCAGGTCACCTCGTTCGACGGGCTCATGCCCGCGCTGCAGGCCCAGCGTTGCGATGTGCTCTGGTCCGCGCTGTACGTCAGCACGGAACGCACCGCGGTGGCCGATGCCGCGCCGTTTCTCGCGACCGGACCGGGACTCATCGTTCGCAATGGCGAAACTCGGATCGCGACCGTCGACGACCTATCCGGCAAAACCGTCGCGGTCCAAGGCGGTGGTGCGAACGAGAAGACCCTGCAACAGCTTTCGGACCGATTCAAGGCTGCAGGCAAATCAACGATCACGATCCAGGCCTACCCCAAGACCGCCGAAACGGTTGCGGCGGTGACCAATGGCAAAGCGGACGCTTTGATCGAGACCGACGTCGCGGTCGTCGATATGGTCGCCAAGTCCGGCGGCGCGCTGACCGCGATTCCTGGTGTCTTCACCGCGGAAACGGTTTTCGGGGTCTTCACCAGGAAGGGCTCGCCGCTGACCGGCCCCGTCGCCGCGGGCATCCGGACCCTGACCGAGAACGGCACCCTCGCGAAAATCGCCACCAAGTATGGGCTCGATCCGGCCCGGATCCGCCCCGGAACAGCACAATGACCTTCGACCGGGATATCTTCCTCGACGCCCTCACCTCGTCCGAATTCCTGCATGGCGCTTGGCTTTCGGTAGCCCTGGCGGCCATGTCGATGATCTTCGCCACCGTGCTCGGATTCGGGGTAGCCCTCATGCGCATCAGCAAGGTACGGACCCTGCGCGCCGTCGGCGGCGGCTACGTGTGGTTGTTCCGGGCCATCCCCACGCTGCTGGTGCTGTTGATCATCTGGAATGCCGGGCCGCAGCTCTTTCCCGGGCTGCGCGAGAACTGGTTCACGCCGTTCATCGCTGCCTTCCTCGGTTTCGCGGTGGTGGAGGCCGCCTATATGGCGGAGATCCTGCGCTCGGCGCTGTTGAGCGTGGACGAAGGGCAGCATCTGGCGGCCCGGGCGATCGGGCTGCCACCGCACCTGGTCTTGCTGAAAGTCGTACTGCCACAGGCGGTGAAGGTCGCGCTGCCGCCGACCGGCAACGAGTTCATCGCGATGCTCAAATACACCTCACTGGCGTCGGTGATCTCGCTGCGCGAGTTGCTCACCACCGCGCAGGTGGGGGTATCGGTGACATTCCGGTACGCCGAGTACTACAGCGCGGCCCTGGTCTACTACCTGGTGATCGTCAGCGCCCTGATGGGTGCGCAGAGCCTTATCGAGCGTCGCTACCGATGGGTCTCATCGGGTGCCCCCATCCCACGGAAGGACCCGGTGTCGGTATGACTGATGCGCCCCTTCTACAGACGGTCGCCCTGCGAAAAAGCTACGGCCACAACCTCATTCTCAAAGGGGTCGACTTCGCGATCGCACCGGGCGAGGTCAAGGCCGTGCTCGGGCCATCCGGCTCCGGCAAATCAACCATCCTGCGGCTGATGGCTTTGCTCGAGCCCGCGGACGGTGGCTCGATCTTGCTGCACGGCAAAGAGATCGGAGTCGAGAGCGGACGGAACGGTCATCCGGTGCCGATGCCCGAGCGGCGGCTGGCGCGACAGCGCACCGATATCGGCATGGTCTTCCAGCGCTTCAACCTGTTCGCCCATCTCGATGTGCTGCGCAATGTGATGCTCGGCCTGACCGCGGTGACCGGACTGAACAAGGCCGAGGCCGCGCATCGCGCTGAGACCATGCTCGAACGGGTCGGCATGGCCGGTCATCTGCGGCACTATCCCTCGGAGCTGTCGGGTGGACAGCAACAACGCGTCGCCATCGCGCGGGCGCTCGTCCTCGAACCGTCGGTGATGCTCTTCGACGAACCGACATCGGCACTGGACCCCGAACTGGTCAACGAGGTGCTGTCGGTGATGGAAGCCCTTGCCGCACAGGGGATGACGATGATCGTGGTGACCCACGAGACCAGATTCGCCCGCCGGTTCGCCGACGAGGTCGCACTGTTCGACTCCGGCGTCATCGTCGAGCAGGCGCCGCCCGAGCAATTCTTCACCCAACCCGAACAAGAACGAACCCGCGCGTTCCTGTCCCATGTCCACTGACTCGGAACGGATTCCGCTATGTCAGCTCCGATCGCGGTCTACACCGATCTCGACGACCTCGACCCCGCACCGGGCGTAACCCTGTTGGAGACGGCGGGTTTCGAGGTACGGGTGCTGGAGACCCGAGACCCCGACAGTATCGCCGAGGGGGCCGCCGATGCCACCGCACTGCTGGTCGGCTACGCGCCGGTCGACGCGGATCTGCTGGCCCGCCTGCCCGGTGTGCGAATCCTGTCGATGCTCTCGCGCGGCCACGATGCCGTCGACGTCGATGCGGCAACGGCCCGGGGCATCTGGGTCGCGACCATCGGCGATCTCGCCACCGCCGAGGTCGCCACGCACACCTGGGCGCTCGCCCTGGCCGCGGTGCGTCGCCTCGACTTCTTCACCCTGCACGGCCGCCGTAGCTGGCTGGACCGGCCCATATCCGGGCCGCGGCGACTGTCCGAGATCACCCTCGGGCTGGTCGGGCTCGGCCGCATAGGCGCCAAGGTCGCCGAGTTCGCCGCCGGTTCCGTGGGATCGATTCTCGGCCATGACCATTCGGGACGTGCCATGCCCACCGGTGTCAGCGCGGCGTCGCTCGCGCAGGTGGTCACCCATTCCGATCTCGTTTCCATCCATCTGCCGCTCGACGCTCGCACCGAGCGGTTGTTCGACGCCGATCTCATCGCGCGGATGCGCCCCGGCTCCTGGCTGATCAACGTCTCCCGCGGTGGCATCGTCGATTCCACGGCGCTGGCCGACGCGTTGGACAGCGGCCACCTCGCTGGTGCCGCACTCGATGTGCTCGACACCGAGCCGCCCTCGGCCGGTGACCGGCTCGCCGAACATCCCCATGTCCTGCTGACCCCGCACGTGGCCTATCTTTCGGATGCGACCGCGCGAGACTACGTGCTGACCCAGGCCCGCAATGTGGTGCAGTGGCATCGCACCGGCCGCCCGCTGCATCCGGTCGCCACCCCGGCCTCGGTGCCACTATGAATCCGGCGACGAATGGGCCCCCGCGCCTCGAGATATTCAATTCACTGTGGGCGATGGAGGATTTGCCGTGGGGTGCGCCACGCCCGTGGACCCTCGCCGAGCAGCTCGACCAGCTCGTGGCGGCCGGATTCGACGGTGTCGCGGTCGACCTCGGCGCACGCGGCAGGCCCGAGGCCCACGAACTCGCCGCCCTGCGCAGGCACCGATTGCGTTCGGCGGTCTTCGCTTTCGTCGGTGACGATGTCGATCTCGATGCCGCGTTGCGCTATGCCGAGATCATCGACGCCGACCGAATGGTGGTCTGCGGACGCGTCTTCGACCATGACCTGACAGCTGTCGCGCACACCGTCCTCCGTTGGCATCGCCGGTGCGCGGCCGCGGGTGTCGCGATGCAATTGGAAACGCACCGCAACACACTGACCGACGACATCCGCACAACCACCAGACTGCTGCATGTACTGGCCGCCGACGTGAATTTGGCAATCGACCTGTCCCACTACGTATGCGGCAGCGAATTCCCGCTGCCGCCGACCGCGGAGCTGGAAGGACAGCTCGATGCGCTGTTCGCGCGCGCCGAATCCGTGCAGGGCCGCATCGCGACCCGCTGCCAGGTACAGATTCCGCTCGGCTTCCCACAGCACCGCGAATGGGAGGCACTGTTCCAGGACTGCTGGGTCCGCGCATTCACCGCCATCCTGGAGCGCCGCCGCCGCGACGGCAGTCTGGAGCCGGTGCTGTTCTGCGCCGAATTGGGCACCACCCCATATGCCATCACCGACCGAAATGGGCGCGAACTTTCGGATCGCTGGGCCGAGACACTCACCCTGCGCGACCGGGCCGAGACAGCGTACGCCGCGGCCGTGCACGGCACTTCGATCACCACATCCCGAGGAGGAATACGTTGAGCGACATCCAATTTCCCCTATCCGAACGGATGACCTCCAGCGGGAACGTGGTCGTCGACGGGCCACTGCCCGAGCTGCCGATCGGCCGCGCACTTGTGCCCGCCCGCGCCTACACCGGCGCCGCGGAGTTCACCCTCGAACAGGACCGCATCTTTTCCAGCGGCTGGGTGTGGGCCGGTTACGCACACTGGGTCGATGAGCCAGGCGCCGTACACCCGGTCACGATCGCCGGTAAGCCGCTGCTCCTCGTCCGCGGCGACGACGACCGGATCCGGGTCTTCCACAACTCGTGCCGACATCGCGGTATGGCACTGACCGAAGAACCGCTCGTAGTCACCCGCCGGATCCAGTGCGCCTACCACTGCTGGTCCTTCGACCTGGATGGAAAGTTGTCCGCCGCACCGTATTACAGCCGTGAGCGGCGCGCGAAGGTGGATCCGGCGGCGGCCGAACGGCTCGGCCTGCTCGCCGTCGCCAGCCACGTGTGGGCGGGCATGGTGTTCATCGACCTATCCGCCACCGAGACCGACCCGCAGCGCTGCGCCGACGAGTTCGCACACCACCTCGAGCCGATCCTGACTCGTTGGGCGCATATCGATTTCGAGCGGATCCACCTCGCTGGGGAACGCCGCTACGACGTCGACGCCAACTGGAAGCTCGTCGTGGAGAACTTCCTCGATTTCTACCATTTGCCGTTCGTCCATCCCCAGGTCGGGCCGGTGACCGCCTCGCTGGACGTCGATGATGTGGCACTGCATCCCGACATCCTGGGCGGCACCTATCCGCACGGGGCGGTCGGCAAGGCGGACAAAACCGATCGTGCCCTACCCTGGCTCGGCGATGTCCCCGCCGACCGGCTCGAACACCAGGACATTTTCTGTGTGTTTCCCAATGCCCTGCTCTTCCTCGAGGCGGACTGGTTCCAGGTGATCGGCTTCAATCCGGCCGCCCCGGACAAGACGATCGAACATATGGCGGTATTCGTCGATTCAGCCGCGGCCGGAACGGAATACGCGCAAGCCCACCACCAGCTGACCGAGGTGCTCTGGGAGGTCAACGAGCAGGACATGCCGATGCTGCACCGCCTGCAGATCGGCCGCAATTCACCCGCGGCGGATGCGACGAACCTTGTCCCACATTGGGATCAGATCACCGCGCTGTTCCAGCATCGGGTCGCGGCGAAGGCAGGCTACCGATGACCGCGGTGCAGGCGGCCCGTGCGACGGAATCGCGGCTGCGACGCGAACTCGCCGCTGTATACCGCCTGGTCGCCCACTTCGGAATGACCGACCTGATCTTCACCCACATCTCGTTGCGGTTGCCCGGGCCGATCCCGCGATTCCTGATCAATCCATACGGGCTGCTGTTCGAGGAGATCACGGCGTCGAATCTGGTGATCGTCGATGCGCACGGCCGCGCTATCGGCGATACCGGGCCGCCGGTGAATCCGGCGGGTTTCGTCATCCACAGCGCGGTGCACGCCGCCCGCCCCGACGCACATTGCGTGCTGCACACCCACACCCGGGCGGGCTGTGCGGTGGCGGCCACCGCGGAGGGGCTGTTACCGGTCAACCAGATGTCGATGGAGTTCTACGGCCGGATCGGTTACCACGACTATGAGGGCGTTGCCCTCGATCTCGACGAGCGGGCCCGACTGGTCGCCGATCTCGGCGAGCATCCCGCACTGATCCTGCGCAATCACGGTCTGCTCACCGTCGGAGCCACTGCGGCACAGGCCTTTCTGCGCATGTTCTATCTGAATCGGGCGTGTGAGATCCAGGTGTCCGCCGCCGCCACCGGGACGCTCACGTTGCCGTCCCCGCAGGTGTGTGAACGCAGCGCCCGCCAGCTGGCCGGCGACGAAACCGGCGACGATTTCGCCGATTCCGAAGCATACGACCTCACCTGGGCGGCCCTGCTGCGGCTACTCGACCGCATCGACCCGCATTACGCGGACTGAATCCGCCTGCGCGACTTATCAATCCGAGAGGATACAACGATGACCACTGTCGGGCCCGTCGACGCCACCCGCATCCCCCGCTACGGCGGTCCGGCGACCTTCGCCCGACTGCCGCGCATCGATCAGGTCACCGCCACCGATATCGCCATTATCGGTGTTCCGTTCGATACCGGCGTCAGCTACCGACCAGGCGCCAGACTGGGACCCGGCCACGTGCGCACGTCGTCGAAGCTGTTGCGGCCGTATAACCCCGCGCTCGACGTCTCCCCATTCGACGCACTGCAGATCACCGACGCGGGCGACTTGGCCTGCAATCCGTTCGACATCGAGGCAGCGATCGCCGAGATCGAATACGGCGCGGATGCACTCACCGGTACCGGCGCACGGCTGGTGACGATCGGCGGCGACCACACCATCGCGCTGCCACTGCTGCGCTCAGTCGCGCGGCGGCACGGACCGGTCGCCGTGGTGCACTTCGACGCGCACCTCGATACCTGGGATACGTATTTCGGTGCGTCCTATACCCACGGCACCCCGTTCCGCCGCGCATCGGAAGAAGGGCTGATCGACCGCGAGGCAAGCATGCATATCGGCACTCGCGGACCGCTCTACAGCACAAGCGATCTCGCCGACGACCGCATTCTCGGCTTCTCGGCGATCACCGCCCCCGAGATCGAAATCGACGGTATCACGGCGGCGGTCGAGCGGATGCGGGCCCGGATCGGCGACCGGCCCGTCTACGTCTCGGTCGACATCGATGTTCTCGACCCGGCGCACGCCCCCGGCACCGGTACTCCCGAGGCGGGCGGGTTGACCAGCCGCGAATTGCTGTTTCTGCTGCGCGCATTCAGCGACACCGACATCGTCGGCGCCGACATCGTCGAGGTCTCACCCGCCTACGACCACGCCGAAATCACCGGTATCGCAGCCGCACACGTCGGATACGAGCTGCTGTCCGCGATGGCGATGCGCACCTGAAGTCTCAACCCCTGAAAGACAGCGGCAAACTTCATCGAATGCCTATGTGCGGCTCAGCCGGAGCGCGCCGACCGTGCGCCGCGGGCCTGCCATCGCGGTAAGCGGGGCCGTCATGGTGGACGGCCACCCGACCGCAACGCCGTCGAACGCGGAATCAACCTGCTCGAGCAAAACCGTGCCGTAGCAACCAGATTCGACAAGCTCGCCGTCCGCTATCTCGCCACCATCCACATCGCTGCCATCAACCTATGGCTCCAGCACGAGTGAGCGCGGGCACCAGTCCGCACTCATACCACTTCGAGACGGTCTAGCGGCGGACCGGGTAGCGCAAGTGCAGGGCACGGCGTCCCTGGATAACAGTCGGGTCGTCGAGGAGTAGATGACCTCGGTTCAGCTTCGCGAAGTAGGGGATTCCCTCGCCGAACAGTACCGGGACGAGGCTGACGCAGATCTCGTCCACCAGTCCTAGATCGAGCGCCTGCTGGGTGATCGTGGGGCTGGCGATGGTGACGTCCTGGTCTCCGGCGATCTTCTGCGCCCGGGTGATCGCGGCGGCCACGTCGTCGACGAAGGTCGTTGTCGGCCAGCGCTCGGCGGCGTCCTCGGGGGTGCGGTGGGTGACCACGACAACGGGAGCCCCGACGGGGTGGTTGTCGCCCCAGCCGTCGGCGATGTCGAACAGGCGTCGCCCGGCGATCAGTGCACCGGTGTTCTCGGTCAACTCTCGCAGCATTGTCGCGCTGGCGTCGTCGACCCGGAATGTCACGGCCTCATTCGGGTTCGGCACGGTCGCCTCTCCAGCCTCGTACCAGTCGAACAGTTCCCTGACCTGGTCGTTCGAATCCGCGATGAACCCATCCAGCGACATCGTCATATGTGTGAGGACCTTGCCCACCGCGGGCCTCCTTCGATCGTCCGGTTGTCACTGTGTCGACTGCCCGCGCGCGCGAAAATCATCGGTGAGGGTCCTCGGCATCGATACCGCGTTCCCACCGAGCAGCCAACACCTCTCAACACCCCAAATTGTTGGTGGGCGGCGCCCAGCAACCGCTACTTCGCGACACGCTCTAGATCTTCTGGTGATAGGTACGTTCGGCACATCGGTGTGCTCTGCCCTCGGCAATTCGGGTATGCGATACGAGCTACGTCCCCCGCTGGCTGATATTCCACGCCATCAGCCCGCCGCCGTCCGGATTATGGAGAGAGTTGCGGCAACTACCTATGACGAGATAATCCTCAGGCCGGTCCGACGGTGACGGCTGATTCGGGTTGGGCTCGTTCGAGCGTCACTGTCGCGTGTCAGGAGGTGCGACGGTGCGGTTGCAGCCCGGATCGGTATTCGCCGGGTACACAATCGAGCAACTGCTGGACTCCAGTGGTATGGCGATGGTGTATTTGGCCCGCCATCCACGACTCGAGCGTCGAGTCGCGTTGCAGGTTCTCAGCGATGCGCTCTGCAGCGATCCGAAGATACGAACGAGCTTCGAACAAAAGGCGGCACTCGCCGCCCGGCTGGATCATCCGAATATCGTGCCGGTCTACGACCGCAGCGATGGATCTGCCGAAATGCCCTGGATCGCAATGAAATACGTTTCTGGTAGTGACACGGTCAGCTGATGGCCGCCGCCGGTGGACGGTTGTCGGCAGCGCGGGCCGTCGCTTTGCTCGCCTGCGCCGCCCACGGTTTGGATTACGCTCACAGCCAGGGCATCCAGCACGGCGATGTCAAACCCGCGAAACTGCTTGTCGAAACCGACGGCACTGGCACCGACCACACTTTTGTTGCCGACTTCGGCACAGCGCGCACACTCGCCACGACCGGACTCGCCGGACGGCGCACTCGCGTTCAGTCCTGACGGCTCTGTGCTTGCCTCGGCGAGCAACGACGGTGCCGCGATGAACTTCGACACCAGGTGCTGGGTTTTGAGTATGAGGACCGTGGTCATCCCGAATCCCAGGCCCAGAACCAACTTCGAACCCGGCCCGCCCTAGATCGACCAGTCGCTATCGCCGAGATGGCGATAGATGTCGGATGGTGGAAGATCGTCCTGACCGGCGACACCTGATCCGCTGGCGCGCGGGGCCGCGACGCCGAGCGCAGGCATGCCAACGCTGCTCACAATGTCCCAGGTGTCGCCTTCGGTACGCATACCCGCAGTTGGCGCCGCGGCGCGCGGCTATGGCACCAGCAGATACCACTCCGCGAAAGGGCCCTGGATCGGCCAAGTGTCGGCCATTATCTTGGCCGGCCCCATCCCCACCCACATGTCCACGGTCACGGTGTCGCCCGGCGTCGCATCGGTGTGCACATACACATCTTGCGCCCGTGCACCCGCTGAGCCCAGCCATCCCAGCATCACGTGATTGCCGCACGGCCCGCGCTGATAGCCCAGTGGTGTCACGTGGGCCAGCACGTGGCCGGGCAGATGCGGTGCGGCCTCCACCGCCACGCCGATCGTCCCAGCACAAAAATTCGCATCCCCGAAGGTGTAGAGCGTGGTGCCGAACGGCGCCCATTGCGGTAGCGGATCCGCCTGTGCCGGCGTCGCCTGTATTCCACACATCAACGCACCGATCCCTGCCGACACCACGACCCCTGCCGCTACTCGCCGCACTGTCATAAGTCGATGTCCTTCCCGCGTAACAACACGCTCACAGCCGTACTACCCGCTCCAGCAATATAGCCCGGACGGATCCGGATGAAATCGCGGCGTATGACCGAAAGTCGTTCCGCCAGTGAGCATATCGAACCATCTCTACCCCGTGGGAGGTTCAAGCTTTCTCGTAGCCGCCGGGAGCATGGCATTATCTCGCCGAGATCCCTTGGGCGGTATTAGTTCTGCCCGCGACAGAGAACGGACTCGGCAAATAAGGCCGCCAACCTAGAGGACTGAGGGGCCGGAGTGTTGTTCGCCGATTGCGGAGGGCCCGCGGCCGTCTGGAACGCACACAGAACCCTTCGCCGCGCGCCTATCTGCCGCGGGGCCTGGTGCGCTGCGATGCGTGCGGCCGCAATGCAGGCCGAAATGGTAAGCGGGATCGTCTACTACCTGCGCGAGGACACCACCACCGCATCGGTTGATCGTTGGCTGGCCGCCCTGTTCGATGGTGCCCCGGCGTCCACGGCATCTGTGGCCCCGTACGGGGGTCATCACAAGCTGTCGATATCGACCGCTGCGGCCATGGCCCGGTACCCCTCGTCGTTCGGGTGGAGGTGGTCGCCGCTGTCGTAGATCGGAGCGATCTTCTCCGCGTCGACCGGATCAGCAATCGCCGTTGCGAAATCCGCGACTCCGTCGAACGCACCGGAATTGTGGATCCAATCGTTGATCGCGTGGCGCTTTGCGGCCGACCGCGTGGAGTAGTGGTCCGAGTCGCCGAATGGCAGCATGGTGGCGCCGACAACCTTGATACCGTGTTTATGAGCCTTCTCGATCAGCGCACGGTATCCGGCGATGACCTGGTCGGGGGAGATATCCGCGCTGGGTTTGTAAGTTGGCTGATCGGTCTCACTGAACCCGATGTCGTTGACACCTTCGAGGATGATCACGCTGCGCACCCCCGGTTTGGCGAGGACGTCGCGCTCGAACCGCGTAGCGGCACGGTCGCCGTACCAGGCGGAATCGTTGACCACCAGGTTGCCGCCGATGCCCTCGTTCAGCACGGCCCGTTGTTTGCCCGCGACCGCCAGCCGGTCGGCGAGTGCGTCCGTGTAACGGCGGTTGGCACCTGCGGTCGAGGCGAAACCATCGGTGATCGAGTCGCCGAACGCCACGACGGTGTCTCGCCGGACCGGACCATCCGAGACCTCGACATCGGTCAGGTAATACCAGGATTTCGTGTGCTCGCCGAAAGCTGTCGCGCCCGTGTCGGTCACGTGATCTCCGGCCGCGCGGTATGTGTCGGTCCACGCCTGTGAGTGGAAGGTGGCAGGCCCGGTGGTGTTTGCGAAATAGAGTGTCACCGTTACCGACTCGAGCGGCGCTACTCGCAATTCCGCTGCGTCACTTGCTACTTCTGCACCGGCAGGAATAACGACATGCTGGGATGAGTCGAATGTCAACGGCCGCAGCGAATCCGGCCGGGTCGCGGCACCGTCGGCGGCAAGGGCGATGGTCGCGCCGCTAACTTCGAGTGGGCTCGCACCGAACCGGTTGGATAAGCGGATCCTCGCTTTGTCGCCCCCGTTGCTGACCCGCACGGCTTGGCGGATGGTCTGTCCGGAGAACCCTGCTTCGGACCAGTTCGGGCCGAACCCGGCCGATGGGCGCTGCATCGCCGCCGACCAGGCCGCCGACCATGACTGCTCCATACCCTTCGATGCCGCGCCACTGTGGTCGGCGCCACATGCCGACAGAGTCGCCGCCGCCAGGGCAGCCACGGCTGCCAGCACCCCGGCACCGCTCAGTGATCTCTTCATCATCTCGATCCCTCAACTTCGTGATTAGTCGCAATCCGAGAACCTGGCCACACTAACGGGTCGCGAGTTCCATTAACTCAGGCGACGGTATCAGAAGCACGCGTCTAATGGAACCCGAGTGCCATTTATATGCGGTGGATGGTGAGACCGTTCCGGATCTGGCGTGGGACCTCGTCGACATCCACGTGGCGGACGAACTGATGATCGTGCGCGATGAGGCGACCGGTACGCCTGTGGCCGAGTTCCGGGGGCGGCACCGATCCGAAAGTCCTTCCATACGATGGAGATAGACCTGTTCACGGTCCGTGACGGAAAGCTCGCGATGGGCTACAACGTCGAGAATTGGGCAACGGCGCTCGAGCAGTTGCGAGCCTCCTAGGTCTACTGACCTGAGAAGTTGGGGCCGCGGCTGGGTCCGCCGAGGCCGGATGGTGGCCTGGTGATCACCGGACCAGGTTCGGGTGCCGCTGGTGGCTATGTGGCGCGGTCAGTGGTCAGCTGCGAGACGGTCCAGCCACTCTCGAAGCAGGTGTTGCTCGGCGGCGGTGAGTGTCGTTTCGTCGGGGAGGGTGGCGCGCAGGGCGCGGGCCGCGCCGGCCGGGCCGGTGTCCTGGACGGCCGGGCGTTCGTTGGTGACGGCGGTGACCATGGCCTCTCTGAGGGCGGTGAGCAGGGCCGGGTCGCGGTCGGCTTCCGGCAGGGACAGCCAGGTCAGGACCGCGCCTCGGCCTGTGGCGTGAATGATCCCGGCCGCGAGTTGCTCGTCGACACGTAACCAGCCGCCTGCGGCGAGGCGACGGACCCGTCCGCGCAGGATCTTCAGTCCGGCCTGGAATGCGGCCGACTTGGTGCCGGCGGGTTCGCTGTACATGAGGGTGTAGAGCGCGGGGTTGGACAGGCCGAATTCGACCGCGAGGTCCCACCCGGACCGGAGGTCTTCGATGAGGTCGGCCGGGTCTGGGTCGACGTGTTTGCCGGCGACGAATTTCGCGAAACCGTACTCCGCCACCGCTTCCAGCAACCCGTCCTTGTCGCCGAACAGCCGGTAGATCGCCGGTGGTTGCAACCCTGCTGCGTCGGCGACCGCGCGAGTGGTCACCGCGTCCCGACCCGCACGCTCGAGCAGGTCGGCGGCGGCTTCGATGACGCGCTGCCGGTGCTGTTCGCGAGCCGACGCCGTGCCGTCGGGTTCGACGGTGGTCGTGCCGTTCCTGCGTGGCGTGGACGATGTCATGAATCAACGATAACGCTTGACTGTTTCCAATGAAAGTATCACTGTTATCGCATTGACGTTTCCAATGGAATCAAGATGGAGAACAGTATGATCATCGTGACCGGAGCCACCGGGCTGCTGGGCCGTCGGATTGTCGAGAGCCTGCTGATGCGAGTGCCCGCCGACCAAGTGGGTGTGAGCGTGCGCGACCCGCGAAAGGCGCGGGACCTGGCCGAGCGCGGAGTGCGGGTGCGCCAGGGCAGCTTCACGGACCCTGACAGCCTGTCCCGCGCTTTCGAAGGTGCGAGCCAGGTGCTCATTGTGTCGGTTGACAAGCTCGGTGCGGAGGCCGTCCGCCAGCACCGGGCGGCCATCGACAGCGCCGTCGCGGCGGGCGCACGCCGCATCCTTTACACCAGCCATATGGGCGCCGGCCCGGCCTCGCAGTTCGAGCCCTGCCGCGACCACGCCGCCGACGAGGAGATGCTGCAGGCATGCGGCGTGCCGTTCACCTCGCTCCGCAACGGGTTCTACGCCACCAGTGCACTGCGGTTGTTCGGACAGGCCGCCGAGACCGGGCAGCTCGTGTTGCCCGCCGATGGGGCGGTGAGCTGGACCGCGCACGCCGATCTCGCCGACGCGGCCGCGGCGATCCTTGCCGAGGAAGGCCGATTCGACGGTCCCACACCGCCATTGACCGCTGCGCAGGCCATCGACTTCGACGAGGTTGCCGCCCTCGCGGCCGAGCTGACGGGCCGAACCATCAAGCGCGTCACCGTATCCGACGAGGCGTTCCGGCAACAGATGGCGGGCTACGGCGTCCCGGCCGAGCAGGCGGACCTGATGGTGGATATCTTCGCTGCCAGCCGAGCCGGTGAATTCGCCACGGTCGACCCGACATTGGCGAAGTTGATCGGCCGCGAGCCGATCGGCTTCGATACGGTTCTGCGCGAGGCGTTGTCGGCGAGCTGATTGCTCTGCGCTCGGGCCTGCGTCCTTCGAGCGGAGCCGCTGCCCGCCCCACCGTCAGCACTGAACTCCGGGACGAATATCCGCTGATGCCGTTGCGACACGAGGTCACACGATGCGAGTGAATTCTGGTGGATGCACCGCTGATGCTCGGCAGCGATCTACAAGAAGCCAGGGCTGATCGAGACCCGAGATGGGCAGGACAGACGGGGTGCGCTCAGTTCGCGCCATGGTTCGTTGACAGCCCGGCCGTGCTCGCCGAATTGCGCGAGGTAGGCGCGGCCCGAGTGCTGGAGGGCCGGGCGGGTCCGGGTTGGCTTTGGCCCCGGTCGGTGTTCTACAGCAGCAACCGCGCGGACCCGAAGCCACAGTCGTCGAGCACGGTCGCGCCCGAGGACTACCGCGTGGACTCGGTCCTCTCGAGAGCATGGTGAAACCGGTATGCGCTCTCTGTCGGGATACATTTGCGCGGTCCGCATTCCTCTGCGAAAGGTTTACCGCCATGTCGATCGCTGCTGACAAGGTCGTCTCCATCGAATACACCTTGACCGCCGACGACGGCGAGGTGCTGGATACGTCCGTCGGTGACGCGCCGCTGGTCTACCTGCACGGGGCGGACAATATTGTGCCGGGGCTGGAACAGGCGCTTGTGGGCAAGGCCACCGGCGACGAGGTGGTTGTCGTGGTCGAGCCTGAGGACGGGTATGGCGAGTACCTGGCCGAGCTGGTGAACACGGTGGATCGGGACATGTTCGAGGGAGCCGACGAACTCGAGGCCGGGATGGAGTTCCACACCGAGTCGCCGGACGGCGAATCGCAGATCGTCACCGTCCGCCGGGTGGACGGCGACGAGGTGACCATCGACGCCAACCATCCGCTGGCCGGGCAGCGGTTGCACTTCACCGTCAAGATCGTCGACGTCCGTAATGCGAGCGACGAAGAACTCGCGCACGGTCACCCGCACGGTCCGGACGACCACGAGCACTGACGTCGGTCCTGCCGCCGATCACATACGCCGCATCGATGAAGTTGGTATGCCCGAGAGGAATCGGGCCTCCAGCGGGTCGGTCGCCGCGGTCCAACCGTACGGCCGCCTTCTGATACATGGCGCGGGCGGCCTCGAGTTCGGTGGCGTGTTCGGCGAGTTTGTACTGCCAGTACTGCATTTCGCCGAGCTTGCGGCCGAACAGCACCCGTGAGCGTAGCCGCTGCGCGGCCGGGCCCTGGGCCGCCTGTGCGACACCCACCCCGGGGTGGCGGCGATGCCGACCCTGCCTGTCGCGAGCGAGGCCAGCGCGGTGGCCAGGCCGCGGCCGGGCTCACCGAGTGCGTGGTCGGCGGGCACCGCGACATTCTCGAATCCGATGTCGGCGGTGATCTGCCCACGGTGGCCCATCTTCAGGTCGGGGTCGCCGACGGTGACGCCGGGTCTGCATATCTCGACCAGCAGCATGGTGGTGTCGTCGGTGCCGCCCTCGCGGCAGAGCAGGCAGACCTATTCGGCCGCAATCGAATTAGTGATCCAACGCTTGCGGCCGTTGACCCACGAATCCATCGGCGGTGCGGGTGGCGACGGTTTCAGGGCCTCGGGATCGGCGAGGAATACGGCGGCGGCGGAGGTGCCTTCGGCCACGAGGCATCGTCGCTGAGGAAGCCCCCGCTGGCCCGCGACACGTCGTTCGCGACCGGTTTCGGCATCCACTCCACCATCTGCGCGCACTACCTCACGCAGGTGAGCGGAGATCTCGCCGTGGGTGAGTCGTTCGAAACTGGCGTCGCGGTCGCGAGGAACGTCGATCTGCACCGGCCCGACATCGGTTACCACGGTTTTTCGAGCGAGATCCGTTGCGGGAATTCGGTGTCCCTCGCCCGGCAGGGTCGCCATGGTCATAGCCGAGATGGTCGGTGATCTCGCCATCAAGGGCGGATTCGACCACCATCTGCGCCAGCAGCCCGCCTTCACCGGTCAGCTGCAGTCCCTTGGCCGGGCCGATGCCACCAACTGGCCCACCAACTCCGCGTCCGCCGCCGAGGAATCCTCATCCGTACGCTTGCCCAGCGCAGCAGTATCGGCCACCACGACCGTCACCACATCAGACATCAAGTGCTACTCCATTATTTGGGAGCTACACCATTGTTCTTACAGTCCCTCGGCAGATCAACGGTTAACCACCCGAGCAGTTTGCAATGGGGACCGCGTCCGATGGTGTTTCGACCGTTCCGCCTCCTAGAGCAGCCCGCGCGTTCGGTGATGGGATGTAAAAGGCGGCGGTGGTGGGTGAAAGCTCTGTGAAATACAAGTTCGGATCTCGGGTGACCTCGCGGTCTGCATTACGGTGGGCGTGTGGACCTGCGAATCTTCACTGAACCCCAGCAAGGGGCCAGCTATGATCAGCTACTGCGCGTCGCGAAGGCGGCCGAGGATGCTGGATTCGACGCGTTCTTTCGATCCGATCATTATCTACAGATGGGTATGGCATCCGGATTGCCCGGGCCTACCGACGCTTGGATCACGCTCGCTGGCCTGGCGCGCGAAACATCCCGGATCCGGCTGGGCACCCTCGTTACCTCGGCCACATTCCGGCACCCTTCGGTTCTGGCAATCTCGGTTGCACAAGTGGATCAGATGTCGGGCGGCCGTACCGAATTCAGCCTCGGATCCGGCTGGTTCCGCGACGAGCACACCGCCTATGGCATCGACCTGCCTGAATCTGGGGAGCGTTTCGACCGATACGCCGAGCAGTTGGAGATCGTGACCGGCCTTTGGGAGGTAGCGGAAGGCGCGAATTTCACCTTTGTCGGCAAACACTATCGGCTGGAAAACGCTCCGGCCCTTCCGAAACCGGCGCAGCGTCCGCGCCCGCCGGTCATCATCGGCGGAGTCGGAAAGAAGCGAACACCTGCGCTGGCCGCGCGATTCGCCGACGAATTCAACCTTCCGTTCGTCGATTCCGCCACGGCCGCAGCGCAATTCGTGCGAGTGGATGCCGCAGCCCGGCACATCGGACGCGATCCTGGGGAAATTGTTCGCTCGGCTGCGTTGACGCTGTGCGTTGGCCGCGACGATGCGGAGGTTGCCCGCCGTGCCGACACCATCGGCTGCGAGGTCACCGACCTGACGCGAAGGAACGAGCTGGTCGGTTCCGTTGCGGAGGTGGTCGACAAGATCGGCCGCTATCGCGAGGCAACCGGAATCACGCGTCTGTACTTGCAGTACCTGGATCTCTCGGACCTCGACCACCTGGATCTGGTGGCTGCCGAAGTCGCGCCGCAACTGGACTAGGCTAGGTGACTGGTTTTTTCGTGCGGTGGTGGCGTGGCTCGAGCAGAACGCTGGGGTGTAGGACGTGCGTCAAGTCAGGGTGATCTGCTGCGGTCGTCGTAGCGTGCCGCCGATGACCCTAGCGGTGGTGATGGTGCCGCAGCGGATTGAAGGCTTTCGGATCGGGAAGCGGTGGAACGGTTCGCCTTCGACGCTCGCTGGAAGCGTGCCTCTGGTGGTCTGGATTCGGATGTCCGGGGTCCGTGCAGAAAGTGCTGGTGGATATGCGGGCCCGCCTCGCCCGCTCCAAGCGACCGAACCGCATCTTCGATTCAGTGCTGGAGCTCGCCTGCTCTGCTGGGCTGATGTGCCGTCGCCGGGTGCTGGACTCGACGCCGTTGTACGACGCGGTGGCAACGATGGACACCATCACGCTGGTGCGGTCGGCAATCCGCGACCTACTCACCGACGCGCCCTCCGGGCTGGCGGCGCTTTCACTCTGCTGGCCGCCGCGGTCATTCTCGCATGCCTTGCCGTGGTCGGGATCGGTCATACCACCAACAGTTGGACAGTGGCCTACGAGTGAGACACCTGGCCACGGTTGGCGACCGCTGCCCAAACGACAACGGGCACAACAGCATGCGAACCGATCACCGGCGACAACGATCGCTAACACCAGCTAGACGCTGAACCGACACCCGCCAGGGCCGCATCAGCGTCGAAACAGACTCGCTCGACACCAGCCACCTTGGTCGTGTCTGCTGGACGGATACATCCGGGGCCCGATCGTCACTCGGCAAGGCAGAGAACCGATACCGGCTGTGTATCGGCGACAACGACGCCGCCAGACGACGATCGGGCCCCGGAGTCTCCGGACGGGTTTCAGCATCACGGCCTAATTCGGCGGCGCACTCATCAGACCGCTTCAGCCGCCACGAGGGACGCGGTGTCGCGCACTCCGGCAACGAACGCTTCCAGCGCCGCGCGCACTTCTCCAGCGGTGACAGAAACCAGCGGCAGTTCACCCGATTGCGCGGGTGTACCGAGTTTTTGCAGGAGTACAAAAGCGGCGGCGTCGTCCGCAAGCGGCAGATAACCCCGTTTGTTGTCATCGTGAATCGTGTCGATGATCTGGTCTATCGTCATTCCGTCGGGGAAGCGCGCCGTGATGCCGAGAGCGGTCACGAGCTCGTCGTGTATCTCAACTTCTTCTTCCGTCAGCCATCCGCGCGCGAACGATATTCGCGCGGCAATCAGCATTCCGAGCGCGATGGATTCGCCGTGTGAGAGCCCTTGGGTATCACGCTGCCGATAGTCCAGTAATTCGATCGCGTGCCCGATCGTATGTCCGTATTCCAGAACGAGACCGCGTTTTCGTTCGTAGGTGTCATCCTGTGTTACCTTCCCCTTTGCACTGATACTGGCATCCAGCAGCCACAGCAACGACTCGGGTGCAGCGAGTTCTCCCGCGGCCAGGATTCGCTGTAGTTCAGGAATGGTCTCCGGCATGATAGCCAGGCAGTTCTTGGTCATCTCACCCAGTCCTGAGCGAAGTTCTCGAGGCGACAAGGTGCTGAATAGTGCGACGTCTGTTAGAACCGCTGCCGGTGCGTAATAACTACCGATATGGTTCTTGCCCACCCGGCTGTTGATAGCCTGTTTGAGCGACAGTACCGAATCCATTGCGCTGACGGTTGTGGTCGGGATGTGAACGAGCCGTACCCCACGGAACAACAAGCTTGCTATCAGTCCGGCAAGATTTCCCGGAACCCCGCCTCCGAAGGCGACGACGACCGACCGCCGCGTGGCCCCTGCCTGCAGTGCGTGCTCGATATGCTCACTGAGGCAGGACAGGGTCTTCATCGCTTCACCGGGTTCATGGCTCAGGACCGTTACGGGTATTTTGCTTCCCAGAGCGCGAAGCAATTCTTGCCCGTGCAGCCCGAAGACGTGATCGTCGGTAACGACTACAAATCTGTCCGCGTCGAGAAGGTCCAAGGTCTCAGCAATGGTGTCGAGGCAGTCGATGCCGAACAGATACGGAAACTCGGACTCGCCGATCCGTATGTGGCGCTGCTGCATGTTCGGATGCGATACTAGCTCTTTTTCGGTCGAAGGCATGTGTTCACTCCCATTTAACACGGAATTTATGCTGCAATTACCAGCCGTCGATCTCGGCGTCGAGGTATCAACATGTCGGAGATTAACGTGCAGCTACCGTCCGAAACATCCGCCGAAACGAAGAAAATATCCGCCGGAATCGAGGAAAACATCCGCATCGCAGGGTTGGCGCGACAAGACGCATGGAGAGTATTCCCATTCATGGCGATCGCGAGAGTAAGGTGCTACTCTCGGAGTCTATTTCTCTCGAACTCTCGACATCGTGACAGACTTCATCTTCAAGCGTGCCACAGTCCAGATGTCGAAAGCGCCACTGTCGCAACGAAATCAACTGTTTCAGCCTCGTCCGCAACCGCATCGGTCACCAACTCGTCAGTCACAACAATAGCCTCAAAAACGTTGCGCAACAAGCCAAACCAACACGCCGGACTCATTCTGAACCAAGTTCTAACGCGACTTTTCGCGCCAATGGACCTTCTGTCGCCGATCGCGTCGGATGCGATTGCGCTACAGTTTGCGAATCACTGTGGCGATGTCGGGCAATGTCGCTGACTACCAAAGGAATTGGCTCATCAGTCGGTCGTGATTGCAGTCGGCGCCGTGGCCGCCGTTGGGATGCGACATGCCCTGACCACGGTTCCTCGCAACTCGCATCTGATGCGACTGGCACAGGGGTGGTTTGAGGTTCACCGTGGGTAGTGGACACCGAGTTGGCAGGATCTGCGATCCTGCTGGAAGACGAGCGGCACGACATCCCAGCAGCGATCGACTGTCCCGGCTGCCTACCGACAGGGGCACGATCTTCCAGTAGGACTCGAGGTCGAGGATGTCCGAGTGCTCACCCGCCGGTCGGCGACCGCAAGGAGTTTGCCCCAATAGCGCACTCCCGTAACTGATTAGGATGTCATCGCCCCCAAGCCCTACGCTCGTGAGTTCCGCGACGATGTCGTGCGCGTGGCCCGAAACCGCGGCGACGGTGCGCCCCTGGAACAGGACGCCGCGGATTTCGGGGTCCATCCGATGATGCTGTCGAAATGGATGCGCCGACCCAAATGCCCGGCAGCGTGCGACTCACGGTACATCGTTGCTGTAGGTCCGTCGACAATCACGAAGTCGGCGGGGGATCTCACCCATCTGAGGTATGCGATCCATGCCACACCAATACAAGGCAATTCACGATAATCGGCATGAGGGGACGTTCCTGCCCCGGAATACCGCGGGTCCGAATATGGCTGGCCGCCAGTCGAATGCGACTACACGATCTACACGCCACCCATTCGGCCCGACTGCCGACACCACGCCTTCGGTGAGCGGCTTACCACAAGCCCGAAACAGAAAGAAGCGCACCACGAGATGGGCCGTCTAAACCGATATGACCACTGAGCCGATTCACCCGCCCGATACGGGCCCCCCACTGCAGCCCTACGTGCCGCGCATAATCCGCGCCACTGAGGAGGAGGACCCGTCCGCCTGGATCGAATACCTTCGGCGAGCGCAAGTCCTGGAACATGACGAGCCGTAGGTAGGTCCGACAGCGAGAAGTCGCCCCCGCAACGGATCCGGAAGTCGAATTGCGCACTTGCACACGGATAACCATGAATTTGCGGTGCCGCATGTGGCGTGGACCAAACGTGGTCGAAGCGTTAGTGCCAGGAAGGTCGCTGCGCCAGCAGGTGGGGGAATTCGGTTTGCAGCACGCAGAATTCGTTGTGCCAGGGATCTCGTAGCACCCAGAAGTCGTAGCCGCGTTCGTGCTGGTGGTCCCACCTGGCTGCGCCGAGCTCCTCGAGGCGGCGTACCTCGGCCTCCACGTCGTCGGTTTCGATGTCGATGTGTACCCGTTCTTTCGACGCCTTTTCGTTCGGGGTCACTTGCAGCAAGATCCGAATCTCGGAATCGGGCAAACGCAGACGTCGGTAGACACCGCGGCTGGCGAGGCGTACCGGTTCCTCGTTAGCGCCGAGGGCGCGTCCCCAGAACACGACTGCTTGATCGAGATCGGACACGTCGATGACGATGTGGCACAGTCGACTTCGATGACTCACGGCCTGCAGCGTAGCGGGGCCCTGCGGGTAGCCGTCGAGCAGGACGCTGCGGCTAGCCCGAGTTGGTGTGGGTGCCAAATCGCTGGGGCGCGGCGCTGTCCGGACAGGCGAGCTGGCGGCTAAAACGACGGCGCCCTGATGTCGATTACGAGACATTTCGGTGCTGGCCGGTCGCGGGTCAGATCATGGCCGTGGTTCTGGTTGCCATGGCGATTCCACGATTGGCTGCTCGGGATGTCGGACCAATTCAACCAACGCCCAGACCTGCTCGAAGGTGAATGTTAGGCCTTCTACAACTAACTTGCGATTGCTGCCGCCGTACCGAGCGCCCGCCAACTGGCTCTGTTCGCCAATCCTGATAGTGGTTGTTCCGAACATCGACAGCACTGGCGTTCGGCGGTAAAGCGATGTTCCCGAATGATGACAGAGGCGCGTCGTCCCACCGGCCGCATCGGGGTTGACGCGCGCCCAGCGGCATGAGTGGACACTACTGCCAGCCAAAGCTTGTGCCAGCAAGGGCTGGCAGGTACCGAAATAGACCGTGGTCGGCGCGATGCCTCTAGACTGTCTTGATGGCCCCGCCGTCGGCTAAATAGTCTGCGCCGGTGAGGTTTCCGGACTGTGGAGATGCCAGGAACGTCACCAGGGCTGCGGTTTCGTGCGGCTCAGTGAGGCGGCCAGTCGTGATGCCCATCCGGGCCGGGGCCTGAGCGAGGAATTCATCAAGGGTGAGTCCGTTCTGGGTGGCGACTTCGGCGGCGTACCCGTCGGTGGCTGACCAGTTGCGGGTGCGGGTGGGGCCGGGGGAAACGGTGAGCGCACGCAGGCCTTGCCCGCCGAATTCTTCGGCGAGAGCCTTGGTGAGGTTGTTGAGCGCGGCTTTGGCGGTGCCGTAGTCGACGGGATGGTAGGCGGCGCGGGCCCCGATGGAGGAGATGTTGATGACCACGCCACGCTGTCGGAGCAAGCTGGGCAGGACGCGGCGGGTGACCCGGACGGTGGCGAACAGGTTGAGTTCGTAGGTGCGTTGCCAGGCGTCGTCGGCGATGTCGAGGAAGCCGGCGGCGTCGGCGCTGCCGGGGACGACGCCACCGAGGTTGTTGATCAGGATGTCGATCTCGCCGAGGATCTCGGTGGCCCGTTCGGCCAAGACGGCGGCGCCGTCTGGGCTGGCCAGGTCGACCGGCACGGCGGTGGCGCGTCCGGCGAGCTCGCGCAGTTCGGGGGTGATGGTGCGCGCGGCGGCGGCGACGCGGACGCCTTCGGCGGTGAGCGCCCGCACGATTTCCAGGCCGATTCCTTTGCTTGCTCCGGTGACAACAGCGGTCTTTGCGGATAGTTGCAGGTCCACAATGCTTCCTTTCTGGAACTACGGTTACAATTTAAGGATGGCATGCACGGCCTCGGCCGAACGGCTGGCTCCCGTATCAGCCCAGGTGGTGGCGAATTACAGTGCGCGCATCGCCGTTTCGGCTAAACCGGCGAGTCGGTCGGAGCGGGCGTCGGCCTTGGCGAGTACGCGCATGCCGTTGATGGTTGCGAGCAGGAAAGTCGCCGCGGCGTCCGGATCGAGGTCCTCGGCGAACTCCCCAGCGCGCTGGCCCTCCTCGATGGCTCCCCGGAACGCATCGTGCTGACGGTCGAAGATACGTCGAACGAGCAAGTCGACCATCTCGTCGTCGCCGCCCAGCTCGACAGCAGTGTTGGCGGCCAGGCATCCGCGACGTTCGGTGTCGGTGCAGGCCGCATCGAGCACCATGGTCAGCGCGGCGTGTACTCGTTCGCGAGGTTGCCCCGGTCCGTCGAGTAGATCGATCACGCGCACCGTTTCCTGAGCCTGGTAGCGGCGCAGCGCCCGCTGGAACAGATCATGTTTACCGGCGAACGCGTTGTAGAGGCTGCCTCGGCCGATGCCGATCGCGTCGAGCAGGTCCTGCGGCGTGGTCCGGGCGTATCCCTTGCGCCAGAACACCTCCATCGCCTTTGCGACCGCCTCGTCGGGGTCGAAACTCTTCGTGCGTGCCATGAGGTCGACGATAGATATTCTGTAACTATGAGTCAAATAAGTGGCGGCTCGGTGCTTGTCCGGTCCAAGCCAAGGCTCAAATGCGCGGAAATCGGCACTATCGGATGGCCGACTGCCGTCGCCATGATCAGCGGCGGGACAGATCTGGAACGTGTTTCCCGGGAGCATCAATCATTGTCGGTAGTCCCACGATTGGCGACGCGGCAGTCGACGGCGAGTCCACTTGCATGGTGCAGAGAAGCGGGCGGATCCGGTTCCGTGCCGATGCGGAAGCTGGCTGGCCCCACTTGTGCTCGCGCCCGCACTGCCAGACGCTGGCCGGTGGCTCGGTCGCTGCCTGGGTCGATTTCCCGCTCGAGAGGTTCGACTGGACCGGCCCTGGCGGTGAGCCGACCTGGTACAACACCTACCCGACGACCACGCGCGGGTTCTGTCCCACCTGCGGCTCGCTCGTCGCCGCGATCGACGAGGGCGGTGCCTTCATGGGCATCACCATGATGGCGTTGGATGACCACAGCGGCCTGACTCCAGTTCACCAGGGCTCCAAAGAGAACGCTGTGGCGTAGCTGCCGACGATCGAACCGTCGACGCCGGTGCGAGTTGCCGAGACCATAGACGCCCTCTACCGGTCGGCGCACCAGGCGAGCGACTCGGCCTGGGCGGCGGCCACCACCAGACCGGCGGATCGATCAGCACCCCGTTCCGAGATCTACCGGCACCTCAACCTGCGGATGGCCAACCACCCCGCAAAAACGACTCGTGCGGGTCGAGACATCTCTCGACCCGCACGGTTGGGGTTATGGTAAGTGTCCGGAGGGGGTATCGACCACTACGCCAACCTCCTGCGACATCGAAAACTGCTGGTCATCGGCAAATAGCGAGACGGTGACGACCGAACCATCGCGTCCCGCCGATGCGGTCGCGGTCGTGCGCACAGCCGACGCGGGCTGACTGCACGAGTGGCATCTATTGTGCGTCGCTAGATCGTGGCACAGAATATGTGATCACGTGATGACGCGCCTATTCTCTTGAGATGCAACACTTTTCGGTGTTCCAGTGGCGTAGCTGGGCGGAAGGTGCTGGCGTCGGGTTCTGGCATTGGCGAACATGACGTCGAGGCGGCCGAACTCCGATGCGGCTGCCTCGACGGCGGTGTCGAGATCGGATTCGGACCGCACATCGCAACCCAGGCCGACTGCCGCGCCACCGTTTCGCGGACCGATCTGCAGCTCGGCCGCCGATGCGGTAGTCAGAGGGCTGACGTATCGCACGACTGCGATCTCGGATTCCTCGGAATCGAGAGCCTGCCACAGCTCGCTGATGACTTGGCCACTGCGGGAACCGGAGTATCAAATCCTCGGAATGCGCATCGAGCGACAGAGGCTTCGAGGAAGCTGGAGATGCAAGTGTTGGGATACCAGCGCTCCATCGCGGGCGGGACGTGAAGCGATGCGGGTAGGCCCGCTCGAGCATGTTCACCACCACGTCATCCCGTTACCGTGCGGGGGTCGATTACAAAGAA
>NZ_BDAZ01000090.1 GCF_001612725.1 Nocardia anaemiae NBRC 100462
AGCCGACCCGTCCGATTCCGCCCGCGCCCGCGCCGCCGCCTCCGCCGCCGCCGTTTCAGCCGACGCCGATTCCGGCTGCGGACCATCCGACCCACCACGCGGCATCGGAGCGGCCAGGCACTTCGCATGACGATGCGCCGGACGAGAACCGCAGCAGCATCGAGAACTGGATGGCCGAGCTGAGGTCCAACCGTCGCCGCATCGGCAAGCCCGACGAAGGTAGGCACCACAGCGCGGACGGGCGGACGGTCAGCGTGAACGAGCTGCTTCGGCGGCGGGATCGCGAGTAAAACATTGTGCGGCAGCGACTTTCGCTTGCTGCCGCAAGTTTCAGCACATTCTTCGAAAGCGATTGGAGCCCACGTGGCGGCCGAATTCAGGTGCGTCCCAGTTGGTTTCGGCGGCGTGCACGGCTTCGGTGCCAGCGGCGATTTCGATAAGCAACGAGCGTCGGTTTCACCGCGATAGTCGAGCACCGGCCCACAGATCCCGCCGCCTCAGCAGCATGACGAACGCGACCTCAATGCCACCGGTGATCGGCAGTGCGCGGCTTCGTTGCCAGGGCCTGTGATTCGCGGGCAGGTGGTGGGAACCGCTGGATGCTCAACGAATCGGCGTTGTGTTCAGATCCGCGGCCTGATGATCCTGCAGCCAGGTGAGGATGGTGTGCAAGCAGCTGCCGATATTGCCGATTTGGCAGTGGTTTTGAGCTTGTTCGGCGGTGGTGAACAGGCGAGTGGTGACGGAGCGGGCCTGGGTCAGGGCGGCGGCCTGGCGGTGCAGTTGGTGGGCGGGCACGTAGTGGTCGTCGGCTCCGGCCAGTAGGAGAACGTCGGCGGTGACGCGGTCGGAAATGGTGCGGGTGGACAGGGCGCGGGCGGCGCGGAAGAAAGTGTACGCGTCCGGAGTACCGGTGACGTGCATGCCTTGGCGCAGGCCCCACGCGGCAATCGGTTTGCGGGCGGCGGCCAGACGTGCGGTCAGGTTGACCAGGGCGCGCGCGTGCCCGGCGACGGCGAAGCGCAGTGCTGGGGTGGCACCGGGAAAGGCTTGTCCGCCAAGGCATTCGAGGAAGTCATCGAGGACGTCGAGTGCGACGACGCGGCGGATGCGGGGTTCGAAGGCGGCCGCGCGGATGGCGAGTCCGCCTCCGAGTGAGATGCCGATCAGCGTGACGTCGTCGAGGACGTAGTGGTCGAGGACGGTCGCGACCGGGTGTTCCCAGGCTGCGGTGAGGGGCAGTCCGTGGTCTTCGAGAGCGCCGCCTTGGCCGGGGCCGTCGAAGGCGATGACACGGTATCCGGCGCGGGCTCCGGTCAGCAGCAGCGGAAAGATTTCCTCGGTGTACTCGTCGAATCCACCGCAGACGGCGATGACGCCGCGCGAAGGGCCATCGGGCCGCACCTCGTATGTCGGCAACGCGGCCGCACCGTAGGACACGTCGACCGGATACAGCTGGTAGAGATCGCGCATTGCATCGACGAACCGGCGGCGAGCGGGGGCGCGGCGTGGGTCGTCGACGGGCATGAAGAACTCGGCGGCGCGGTCGTAGTACGCGGCGGACAGTACGCGACCTTCCGCGCGGGCAAGCTGTGCCAGCTCGAGGAACACCGTGATCCAGTCGGAGTAGGAGCTGATCCGCTCGGCTGCCGCGCGCATCTCGGCCAGGGCATCGGGTCCGATCCACTGCAGGAAACGGTTGAGCTGGAATTCCATTCCCCGATCCGGATGCAGTCGGTGGTAGCCGACGGGGGCCGAAGTGGGCGCGATATCGATGATCGGCGCATTCCAGTTGACCATTCGCACTCCTTAACGCAAGTAATCATGCGATAGGAACGCTAACCCGCGCCGGACTCGAACGCAAGGATTCTTGCGTTAAGGTGATCGGGTGACCGAAGCAGCAGGACGACCCCGGCGGACCGGCGGGCGCAGCGCACGCGTGCGCGAAGCGGTCGTCGAGGCCGCGGTCAGCGTGCTGTTCGAGCACGGTCCGAACAAATTCAGCGTCGGGGAAGTCGCGGCGCGCGCCGGTGTCCACGAGACCTCGATCTACCGCCGCTGGCGCACCCGAGAAAACCTCATCGTCGATGCGATGCTGGCAACCAGCGGCGAGGACATCCCGATACCCGACACCGGCTCGGTCCGCGACGACCTCCTCGCACTGGCCCGTTCGGTAGCGGCCTTCCTGTCCCAGCCCGCCGGAGCAACCTTCACCCGCGCGGCAGCCGTGCACGTCGACGACGATTCCGTCGCGGCAGCACGCCGCAGGTTCTGGGAATCGCGTCGCAGCCTGGCGTCGGTCATCATCGAACGCGGCATTCAGCGAGGTGAATTACCGCCGACCACCGATGCCCGCCTGGTTCTGGAAACGCTCATCGCCCCATTCCACATGCGAGTCCTGCTGACCCACGAGCCGATCGACGACACCCTGCCCGAACGCATCGTCGACCTGATCTGCGACGGGCTCGAGCAGCCGGGTGCGTGACAAATCGATTCAACGAAGCTGCCACGAGCCCAACGCTTTCGCGGATGCGAAATCCGGTCGCGCTGGATGCTGTTGATACTCGAACAACGTTGCCGCATATCTGGTGCCCCGTCATCGATCGGACCGTTCACCGGTTTGCCCTGCGGAACGAGGAGACCACGGTCGCCCCGACTACACCGTTGCACCGGTCAGGTCGCGACGATCGCGGCCGTCGCCTGCATGCCGGTGTATGTGGCATAGGCTTCGATGAATGTTCGGCATTGCGAGTGCCAGCCGAGATGGCATATACGCTGCCCGCGCCGACCCACCGGATCCTGATTCTGCTGTACAGCAAAGGATTCAGCCGAACTGCTGCCACATGCACATCTGGAGCTGGCGGACACCTTCCCTATCGCTCCAGAGGGCTCGGCTGCCGCATACCCAGCGCGTACCTCGCAGAAGAGGTGTCCCAAATGGCATCGGCGAACTCCTGCGGGCGACCACAGCGCCCGTTCTGGACACACCGCCTCGCGCATCGCTGATCGGCCTAGCCTCGGCGATCGCCGCCGAATTACGGCCACTGCAGGCGCTGCCTGGAATGTGCCGCGGTACCAGCGGACCTTCCGCTGATCCTGACCCGCGGCCCCGTTTCGGCGACGATTCTGGCGTAGCGAGCGCGCGACCGGTCTCAGTGAACCTGCCGCCACCTCCAAGGATTCCACGGCGCATAAGTAATGCGCACGGCGCACAGGGTGCAAGCTGTGCGAGGTAGTGAATGACTGTGCGCCAGCAGATTCCACCCGCAGGTACAGCAATCGCCAAGGCCGCGATCGGCGAGCGTGCCCCACATACCCACAATTCGACTGGCGCACAGGCAGCGAGCACCGCGCACAAGGTACAGCCTCTGCGAGGTAGTGAATGGCTGTGCGCCAGAACTCCACCGCGCAGATCCAGCCCGCCAGCGTCCCGCAAATCCAGCATCGGGCGCCGATCCGCTGACCGTGCTGGCGGCCACCTGGATCCGACCGACCTCCAGACCATGCCGCACAGCTGACCGGCATCGTCGGCGTTATCGACAAGCGTGCCCACATACCCACAACTCGGCTGGCGCATAGGTAGCACTGGGCGCAGCCGCTGCGAGTTCACTGCTTTTGCTGAATTCTGTTTTGTGGCAACAGCTTCGGCGCGGCGGTCCGGATTGCAGGGCCAGTCGGTGGCGAGTAGACCCCGTCGGTATCGGCGGGGCCGATTGGAACTCGGCCTCGGTGAAGAGGCTGGTGTAGGTGTGTATCGGCGATGGGCGGGCTGTGCAATCGCCAACGCGGGTGTCAGCGGGATTCTGTTGAATCCCGGTTTGTGGCATCGGCTTCGGCGAAGGCGCGCGCGTAGCGGGTGCCTGCCAGGAGCAGGAGGACGCCGACTACCAGGAAGGCTGCTACTCGGACCAGGCCGTCCAGGGTGGCGAGGTCGAAGAGGAACAGTTTGGCCAGAGCAGCTGCGGTGACGAGCAGTCCGGAGCCGAGGGCCAGTTTGGCGACGGCGGCCGAGCGCGACAGGTTGCGCAGGCCGAAGAACAGCGCGGCGGTTGCGGCGGCCATCCACAGGATGGTGGCGGCGCTGTGGCCGATGATGAAGCCGTCGGCGCTGCCGGTCGCGATGCCGATCGAGACCGCCGCGGCGGTTACCGCGTACAGGCCCGCGATGCTCGCGACGACGAACAGCATCGATTCGTTTCCACCCGTCGTCATGCCGGGGAGTCGCCGAGCGCACCAGAGGGCCGCGGCGATCACCGCGAACGCGAGGACGGCACCCAGTGCGGTCGCGATACCCAGACGCTCGTGTGCGAGCCGCTGTGTCGCAAGCGCTTCCGGAGTCACTGTGCCGAAGTACACCATCGTGGCGATCACTGTGAACGCCGCACCGATGGCGGCGGTGATGCGGGAGCGCTGCTGTCCGGCCAACCCGAGGTAGCAGAGCGCAACCAGGAAAAGTGCGATCGGCAGGGTCTGCACTCGCGTCACGCCGACGCATGCTCCGAGCAGCGCGAATGATCCGACGATCGCGGCGACAAAGGCTATCGAACTCGGAATCCGCACCAGCTCACGCAATTTCGGCACCATCCACAGAGCTGCCACGGTCAACAGCACCGCCGCATGAACTGCCGCGACGAGGGTCGCCGAGTGCCGCTCGAACATCACGGGTGCGGCCAAAAGCGGAACCGTGGACAGCGCGAAACTCAGCGCGGCGACGATATCGCCGGATCGCCTGCGCACCACCAGAAACCCGCCGATCAACCCGATCGCCGCAATCGCCACCGCCGCCGCGAGCAGCCAGTACACCCGGCTCTGCACCGGATCATCAACCGCCGCGATGGCAATCGCGAGCAAAGTCGCCAACACCGCGGGCACCGTGCGCACCACATGCAGGAACGGCCAATCGCGCATCAATTGCACGGGCACGCAGGTCAACTGCAACACGATCAGGAATGCGAGCAGCACCAGTTCCGAAGTGACGAACGGCGACAACAACGCCGCACCCGCGACCACGAGCACAGCGAGCGGCTGCGACTGCCACCGCATCGCCAGCCCGACCCCACCCGCCGCAACACCCAATGCCACCGCGAGCCCGATCACCGGATGCAGCCAGTCGTAAATCGCGGTAACCGCAACCACATCCAGATACGCCCCGGCAATACCAGTGGCAGCCAAGGAAATTCCGCCGACCCGGCCACCGGCACGCCCGAACACCCGCACCGCCGCCCCGATCAGCGCCGCCGAGAACATCCCTCCAGCAACAACTCTCGGTATCGGCCCGAAGAACCCAGCCTGCGCGGCAAGCACCAACAGCATCACCACCCCGATCAGCGTGACCCCAACCCCGGCCACCGCCAACACCCGACTGATCATCCCTTCCTGCTGCCACCACGGCGTCCTCGTCGCCCCTCCTCGACCCCGCCGCGGCGGCACAGCCCCACTGCCACCCCGCCACGGCGGCATGCCAGGCGGCACAGCCACCCCGCCACCCCGCCACGGCGGAACAGCCCCACCCGGCGGCGGCACCGGCGGCACAAACCCGCCGTGCATTCCCGAAGCCCCCGGCACCCCGCCCGGACCCGCAGCCCACCCGGAAATCCCAACACCACCCGACTGTCCAAACCCAGACACCGGCCACCCCGAAGCCACAACCGGCGGCACCGGAATCCGCCCCCCGCCAGAAACTGGCGCCGACGGCACCGCACCCGCCATCGGCGCACCAGGCACCGCCCCCGCGGCAGGTACACCCGGAACCGTACCGGCGCCAGGCAGAGCAGCAGGCCCCCAAGTTGCCCCCGCGACCACAGACGCACCTGGCGCAGGCATGGCACCGGCCCCAGGAGTCGACCCCGCTCCCGCCAAAGCCGCGGATCTGACTGGAGCATCCGGCGCCACTGCGGGCGCACCACCGGAAGCGCCCGCGCCCCCGGCCCCTGACTGCGGGGGCACCGCGCCGCCCGCAGGCACGATCGGACAAGGCGCCGCGCCTGCTGCAGGAACATCCCCTGCAGACATGGCAGCAGTGCTCGTGGCCGCAGCAACAGGGCTCGTCCCTGCAGGCACCGCGCCCGCTGCGGGCATACCGGGAGCAGCGGCAACCCCGGCGACTGACTGCGGGAGCACCGCGCCGCCCGCAGACACGATCGGATCATCAAGCGCTGCGCCTGCTTCACCCATGTCCGACATGGCGGCCTCTGCAGACACAACATGAGAACCCGAGGCAGCGCCCCCGACGGCCGAAACATCCCCCGCTGACATGGCCGGAACATCCGGGGCCGCATCCGCCGCAGGCGCGATTGGAGTGCCCGCAATACCGGCAGTAGCTGACTGCTGTGGTGCCGTACCTCCTGTAGGAACGACCGGAAGACTGGGCAACTCTCCTGCTGCACGGGCATCTGACACCGCATCCATGGCAGCGGTGCTCCCGGCCGCCGCAGCAGACCTCGTCCCTGTAGGCGTGGCCGGTTCACCCGGCACCGCACCCATACCAGACGGACCGGAAGCACCAAAGATCGCTTCGGGTGTCGGAAATACCGGAGCACTCGCAGCTTCCGACGGTGCCGGTCCAGCCGCCGACTTTCCAGCAGCCGATGGATCCCCCGCGCCCGATGGATGCCCAGCGCCGCGGGTCGGCTGGGCCAACGGGGCTGAGGGTGCGCCCGGCGATACCGTCCGGCCACCGACCTCCCCTTGGTCTTCGGACGCAGGTTTGCCGGATACCGGTGCGCCGCTAGCACTGGGTGACACCGGGATCGGACCGAGCGGGTACTCCCCGCGAACCGAGAAGCCGGTCAGTTCCTTCGAAACCGCCGGTGCCGCAGCCAAATCCGCGACGACCTGCGCGCGTAACAAATCCAGGTCCCGGCCGAGGACGCCCATCTGCGTTCCCAATGCAGCGAACTCCCCGGACAACCGCGAAATCAGCGCGGGATCGATCGACGTAGTCATGTTCTCAATGCTGATTTCCCGAGCGCGCCGGAACATGAGTAGAAACCACTGGTGCTTATCCGGGATCTACTCGAATTCCAACCGCGCGACCGAGTCACCCGGTACGACGATCCCTGCCACCCCGACCACCGCTCGACCGGAACCACTTTGCCAGGCCGACATGGTCATTCGAGTTGGTCGGGCGCAGTAGGACATCCTCGACGAGCGCGGTCGAGACAATACTGAGGCGGGATTTGCGACCGGGTGGAAGCAGCCGGATCAACGTCGATCGACCCCCGCCCGGTTATAGCTGGCCGGGGGTCGTCGGCGATTACAGAGTATGCGACCGCATGCCGGTGACCTGGTAGATCGCATTGATTACCGCGGAGCGGGGTGGCATGCGCAGGACGCCCGGCGTTGGCTCGCCCGCCCAGTGCCAGCCGAGCTGGGAATCGGTGGTCGGGAGCAAGACGTGGCGGCCAGGAGGAACGACGGTCACGAAATGTCCGGCCAGGCAGCGGCGCACGCTGATCTCGACCGGGGTGGCCGGGCTCGGCGGTGCGACGAGGAAGGTCCAGCTGCGTTCGCCGGGTTCGGCGACCACCGGGGCGGTGTAGGTCCGGTCCAGCGTGGCCAGGACTTTGCGGCCCAGATCCGGTGGCGTCACCAGGGCGCCGAGGATGGAGCCGGTGGTGATCATCGGGCGACCGGCCAGCAGTTGAACCGGCAGTCCGTACCGATGTCGCAGCATATGCGCGATTTCGTGGGGCGAGTGACAGCGCTCGAACATGGCCTACGCCTCCCCTCGTCCACAGCCCGGGCAGCCCCCTCTGCGTAGCGGACCGTGCTGTTCGCGCACGCGCTGGGTGTGGCGCGCGGATCGACTGGTCTGGATACCCGGCTCGAACGCGCGATCGGCGCGGTGAGCTCGCACGGTGGTATTCGGCATGGTGTTCATTGCCGCCGCCCTTTGCATTCTCAAAGTTGCAGAAAGGCAACGGTATTCCAATCGAGCAGGAATGAGTCGTACGTAATGTCCCACTTCTGGTGATCGCGATCACTTAACGTCGTACCCTGAAACAAGGATGTAACAAAGGACTTGCCTAAATGGACGATTCGTCGATCGGCGTGCGGATAAGGCTCTTCCGCGGAAAGGCGCTCACCCAGCGCCAGCTCGCCGACCAAGCCGGTGTCAGCGTGGACCTTGTGCGCAAACTGGAACAGGGCGGCCGCCAGACCGCGTCGATCGCCAGTCTGCAAAAACTCGCGCGCGCACTGGATGTCGACATCTCCGACCTGGTCGGCAAGCGACACGGCATTCCCTCCGGCAATCCCGATGCCGGTATCGTCGCGATCCGCCGCGCACTGACCCCGGTCGACGATCTGCTCGGTGAGATACCGGACGAGGATGCGATCGGCCTCGACGAGGGCAGTCGCGCGGTCGATTACGCGTGGGGCGCCTACTGGACCGGCCACTACGAGCTGCTCACCTCGATCCTGCCGACTGGGCTCATCCAGCTGCGGGCGACGGTGCATGCCGCCCGCAACGGCGCGGTCGCATCCGCGAATGAACTACTCGCACGGATGTATTGGGTCACCGGATGCACCCTGGTCCATCTCGGACAGACCGATCCGGCATTCCTCGCGATCCGGCAGGCGCTCGCCGCGGCCGAGCTCGGCAATGATCCGCTGCTGGTGGCCACCATTCGCGGCTCGGTCGCCTGGCAGCTGCTGGTGCAGGGTCGTTATGAGGAGTCGCGCAAGGTAGCGCTGCGTGCGGCGGCGAATCTGGAGCCCGAGGGTGACGAAACCCCGGCGCACCTGTCCGCGTATGGATCGCTGGTTCTGCAGGGCGCTACCGCGGCCGGTCGGTCCCAGGACGTTCCCGAAGCATTGTCGCTGGTCCAGGCGGCGGGTGAGGTCGCGCTGCGCATCGGCGCCGATCGCCACGACTACGAAACCTATTTCGGCCCTTCACAAGTCGTCATGCAGACGGTCGATGTGAATATCAGCTCCGAACGCTATCCGGAGGCGCTGACCGCCGCGCGGGATATGCCCGCGAATTGCGGTCTGCCGCAGGCTTCCCGCGCCCGCCACCTCACCGATACCGCCGTCGCCCTGACCCGCACCGGCCAGCACAAGCGCGCCCTCGCCGCCCTGCTCGACGCCGAACGCGTCGGTGGCGCCGACTGGATCAAATACCAGTCCCTGCCACGGCACATCGTCTCCGAACTCCTGGACCACGACCGCCGAGTCCCGTTGCGCGCCTTCGCCCGTCGGATCGGCGTCAACACCTGACGCCGTCGGCGCGAGATGCGCTGGCTACCAGGTGACTTCCGGCAATTCGATAGTCATATCAGGAAGCTACCGTCCGCTAGCGGGTGCTGCCCGGCAATTGCCGCCGAGTCAGCTCCCCATCAACTTGCGCCATTGGGCGCGCAACGTGTGTTTGGCGGTGATCGAGCCGAAGCGGATTCGGCCGTGCACGACGATGTGTAGCGGGCCGAGGGGTGGACCGGTGCGGACCTTGTTGTTGACGCTGGAGCCGATCAGGTCGACGGCGTTGAGGTCGACGGTGGCCTCGGTGGGGACGATCAGGGTGAGTGAGCTGAAGTAGTCGTCGACGTGCACCTCGACGACCTGGGTTGACATGATCGCCTCGGTGAAATCGAGGGTGACGCCGGAGAGCCAGTTGTTCAGATGCAGTGCCGGGGCGACCTGCCAGGGACCGCGGCGATTGACGCCGGACAGGCGGCTGCGGATCACATTGCCCGGCGTGACCGGTGTCGGGACCGCGGGCGGCGGTGAGACCCGCTTCGTGAACGCGGGCGAGGAATTCACGAAGGTCGAGGGCGGTGCGGCGGGCTGGCCGACGAGTCGCACACCGGGCAGGTCGACCAGCACGGCATTCAGTTCGCCACGGGTCTTGGCGGCCAGCGCGGTATCCATCCGCTCGGTGAACTCCCCGAGCGAGAGCATGCCGAGCCCGACGGCGCGCTGCAGCAGTTGACCGACGTGTTCGCGCTCGGCATCGGAAACGCGCAGCTCACGGTCGCCGACCACATCACCGGAGCCGACACCGTTGGATACCGATTCGGGGCCACCCATGAATCCGAGATTACCGAGCGCCGCACCCCCGACGCATCAGGGCAATCCCCGATTCCTCTCGACCCCCGATCTGGATCCACCCCGTTGCGGCTACTCCAGGCCCTGCTCGATCGCGTAACGCGTCAGTTCGACGCGGTTGGCCAGCTGTAACTTTCGCAAGGTCGCTTGCACGTGGTTCTCCACGGTTCGATGGCTGAGTCCGAGTCGCGACGCGATCTGCTTGGCGGACAAGCCTTTCGCCACCATCCGCAACACTTCGGTCTCCCGTTCGGTGAGCGCGGGACGATGCGGTTCGTCCGGTTGGACCGGCGCCGACGCCATGCGTCGATACTCACCGAGCACCAGCCCGGCCAGTCCCGGCGTAAATACCGGTTGCCCGGCCGCAGTGGCCCGCACCGCCTCGATCAACTCGCTAGCCGACGCACTCTTCACCAGATAACCCGAGGCCCCGGCCTTGATCGCATCCAGCACATCAGCGCGCTCGGCCGATGCCGACAACACCAGCACCCGACTCTCCGGCGACACTCGCAACACTTCCGCCGTTGCCTGCGCACCATTCCCATCGGGCAACTGCATATCCATCAACACCACCGCGGGCCGCACCGCCGCCGCTCGCCGAGTAGCCGTCCCCACCCCATCCGCGGTCGCGGCAACCACGAACCCCGCCTCGGCCAGATCGCGGGAAACGCCATCGCGCCACATGGGATGGTCGTCCACCACCATCACCGAAATCGCCTCAGCCGCATTATCACTGGTCAAACTGTCCTCCTCTGCGCTCGACTACCCCTACCTCCAGCCAGCACGCCTGCGGTGACTGCACGCGACTTCGGCCCACAGCGGCGGCGGAACCCGCAAGCTGTCGCCGCGCGACCCGGCAAGCACTCACACCGCACGTCCCGAACGCGGCACCCGAAACTCCCACTCGGTACCGAAGCCGACACCCCCAGCCTCCTCGGTAAGCAATACCGCCGTTCCCCCCAATGTCTCGATGCGGCCGATAATGGACCGCGAAACCCCCATCCGCCCTTCGGCTTCCGCCTCTGCCAAGCGCCCCGGCGCAATCCCGACACCGTCATCGCGCACACTGATGATCAGCTCATCGCCGGTATCCTCCAGCAGCACATAGGCTTTCGCATCCGGTCCCGCGTGCAGTGCGACATTGGACAATGCGTTCGCCACCGCCCCCGCGATCTCACCCGCCGTCCAACGCCCGACCCGCACCGGCTCACCCGGCGTCGAAACGAAGACCGACGGCCTGGCATGCACAGTCAGCAGCGGCCGCAGATCGACATCCGCACCACCGGTATCCCCGTGTCTGCCCTGCTCGGAAATCAGAACCCGAAGCGCCACTTCCTGTTCCGCGGCGCGCTGCGCCAATTCCTCAGTAGCTCCGCCGATCTCATTCCCACGCCGCTTGATATAACTGAGCACCTGCAGCACCCCATCGTGCACCTCACGAGCCAGGCGCTCGCGCTCCTCGGCCGCCGCGGTCAATCGGACGGCCCGCTCCAGCTGCCCCTGCGCCCGACGCGCGGTATTGGCCGCGAGTCCCAGCGCCAGCCCGATGGAGACGAGCACCGGCGCGGTCGCATCGGCCCACACATCCTGCCCCCACTGCTCGCGCACCGTCACGATCACCGCCGCCAGCAAAAGCCCGGACAGCACACCGGCGAGCGGCCCACGCAGAATCGCCGCGGAGACAACGGCATTGGCTACCCACAGCGTGGTCGGCAGCGTCTGATGCCCGTGATACCAGCCGTAATCGGCGACCAACCGGGTCGAGGCGATCAGCGCGATCACCACCACGTGATCCCCGATCACCACCCAGGACCGCAGCCGCGCCACATCGGGAAAGTGCCACTGCGACAACATGAAAGCCGACGCGCCGGACCACACCGCCATCACCGCGATCAGCACCCAGCTCAGCTGCTGATTCTGGTAATACCGCACCGAGGCGATCTGCTGGCCGACCGCATAGAGCAGCGTGACCAGCCGCAATGCCTGCACCGCACGCCACAGCGGCGCGGTCGCCGCATCGGCCGCGCTGACCTCAGTCGGGCCCGGCCGAGTCATCCGACCGGTCCTCCCGGTTCATCTCCTTGGTCAGCACCACATCCACATCGAACCGGCCGGGCTCCGGCTTATCCGGCTCCACCGCGAACATTCGCGCCCCGTCGCCGGTATGCAATTCCTCGAACGCCTCCTCCGGACCTTCCGAAAGCAGCGACCGAATCGCGGTATTCATCACCGCGACGAACGGCACCGCCAACAGGCCGCCCGCGATCCCGCCGAGCACGATGCCCGCGGCAATGGCCAGCACCACCGCGAGCGGATGGATGCTCACCGCCCGACCGAGCAGCAACGGTTGCAGCACATGGCTTTCCAACTGCATCACGGCGATGATGATGCCGAGCACGATCACCGCGGTCACCCAGCCCTTGGTCACCAATGCGATGAATACCGCGATGGTCCCGGCCAGGAATGCACCGACGATCGGGATGAACGCGCTGATGAACACCAGCGAGGCCAACGGCAATGCCAGCGGCACGCCGAGAATGGCCAGACCGGCGCCGATGCCGATGGCATCGACAAGTGCCACCACCACCGTCGCACGGACGAATCCCACCAGTGTCCCGAAGCCGAGTTGCCCTGCGGTGCGCACCTTTTCCCGATGCGGAGTCGGCACGATCCGGGTGACGAAGTGCCAGATCTGATCTCCGCCATAGAGAAAGAAGATGAGAATGAACAGGGTCAGGAAGGCGCCGGTGAGAAGGTGCCCGATAACTGTCGCGGTGGTCAGCGCACCGCTGGTGAGGCTGTCCTGATTCTCCCGGATCGTCTTGACGATCGTGTCGCCCGCGCTGCGGATCTGCTCATCGCTCAGATGCGGCGGACCGTTGATCAGCCAGTCCTGGATTTGGTGGATGCTGTGGGTGATTTCGTCGGACAGCTGCGGCACGCCCTCGATGAACTGCTCGACGACGAAGGTCATGATTCCCGCGACCACGCCGAGTAATCCGACCAGCGCGACAAAAACCCCCACCGACCTCGGCACCCCGAGCCGCTGCATCCAATCCACCAGCGGCGCCAGCAATGCGGCGGCCAGCAGGCCGATGGCGAGCGGGATCACCACCGTCGCCAATTTCTGCACCACCATCGAGAACGCGATCAGCGCGGCGAACATCACCAGCAGCCGCCACGCCCACTCGGCGGAAACTCGGACGAACGGGTGTACAGAATCAGCAGCCGACCGCGCAGCAGTGGCTTTTCCGAGAGCACTAACTTTCTGGCCGGTCACCTCCGCGAGCCTAATGGCCGCAGAGCGCCGCGGACATGCTCAGATGAGCCGAACGCTAGATTGGTCAACGTGTCAGCGCCCTTGGAAGCGGTCAAACAGACCATGCGAACGCGCTGGCCGCTGTACCTGACATCGATGCTGTTGGCCAATGCCTTCGGCGCGGTCCTGGTGTGGGCGTTCATCCAATATGGACTCCCGGTTCCCGAGGGTGAGGCGGCCGGTGCGCGACGCACCGGCCTGCTGATTCCCGCTCTGGTTTTCACCACCGGCGGTTTGCTGAGCTTGGCCGCTTCGGCGCTCATGCTGCGTCCGGTGATGCGCTGGCAGATGCGCGGTGGGCCGCCGAGCCACCAAGAACAGATGGCCGCACTGCACGCACCGCTGCGCCAGGCGATCCTGCATCTGGTGTTGTGGTTGATCGGCGGCGCCATCCTGGCGGCCACCATCATCGTGGACGCGCCGGAGCTGGCGGGCGCGGTCATCGTCACCGAATGTATGGCCGCGACGATCGTCTTCGGTTTCACCTACATGCTCGGCGAACGGATTCTGCGCCCGGTCGCCGCCGAGGCCCTCACCGAGGGATCGTTCGACCACACGCTGACCCCGGGCGTCGGCACCAGAATGGGAATGACCTGGGGGATGGGCACCTTCGCCCCCACCATCGCCATTGTGCTGCTGTGCGTCACCCAGATCTCCTCGGATGTGAAGTTCTCCGCACAGTCGCTGGCCATCTCGATTCTGCTGCTCTGCGGTGTGGTGATCATGCAGGCGCTGGCGCTATCGATGCTGACCGGCTCCAGCATCTCCGACCCGATCCGCCAGCTCAGCCAGGCCATCGACCGGGTGCAGGAAGGCGCCCGCGACGTGCAGGTCGAGGTGTTCGACGGCAGTGAGATCGGACTGCTGCAGGTCGGCTTCAACCGCATGATGGAAGAGGCCGCCAAGCGTCGTCAGCTGCAGGAACTCTTCGGCCAGCATGTCGGCGAGGAGGTGGCGCAGCGCGCACTCGACTACGGCACCGAACTCGGCGGTGAGACCCGATTTGTGGCGGTGCTGTTCGTCGATATGGTCGGCTCCACCGCGACCGCCGCCGAGCGACCGCCGACCGAGGTGGTCAGTCTGCTCAACGAGTTCTTCCGGATCGTGGTCGACGTCATCGATCGCCATCACGGTTTCGTCAATAAATTCGTCGGCGACGCCGCGTTGGCGATTTTCGGCGCGCCGCTGGATCGCCCGGACGCGCCGACCGCCGCCCTGGCCGCCGCCCGTGAACTGCGCGAAGCACTGCGCGAGGTGCCCGGACTCGATATCGGCATCGGAGTTTCGGCGGGCTTGGCCGTCGCCGGGAATATCGGCGCCGCAAACCGTTTCGAATACACCGTGATCGGCGATCCGGTGAACGAGGCATCACGCCTGACCGAACTGGCCAAGGATCAACCCGGCCGCGTACTCGCCTCGGGCAGCGCGCTGTATTTCGCCGATGAAAGCGAGCAGGACTTTTGGCTGACGGGCGAGGAAGTCCAGTTGCGCGGGCGCAGACGAAAGACCAGGTTGGCCTGGCCGAAGGACGGGACAGATCCGCAGGTCGATGCGGACAGCGAAGTAGTCGGTTCGTTAGGCTGACCTCGTGACGGCCAATGGGGAACTAGCTGGCGATCCTGCTCCGCGGCCGTCCGACGACCCCACCGACAGACCGGCGACACGTAGTCGTCGGAGCATATTCCGCTTGCTCAAATGGATCGCGGGCATCGCCCTGCTGGCATTGCTGATCGGCGAGGGTTACTACCTCTGGCCACGATTGCACGATTCCTGGAATAAGCTCACCGAAGTTCATTGGGGCTGGGTCGCCGCCTGTATCTGGATGCAGGCATTGTCGATGAGCGGATTCGGCCGGGTGCAGAAACAACTGCTGCATGCGGGCGGTGTCGAGGTCCGCCAGCACAAATCCGTCGCCGTTGTCTACGGCGCCACCGCGATGTCGGTAACACTGCCCGCCGGACAGGTGTTCTCCACCACCTTCACCTATCGCCAGACCCGTCGATGGGGCGCGAATCCGATCGTCGCCTCCTGGCAGTTGGTGATGTCCGGTGTGATCGCGACCGCCGGACTCGCACTGCTCGGCGTCGGTGGTGCACTGCTGGTGGGCGACCGGGTCGGGCCGTTCAAGCTCATATTGTCGCTGGCCGGTGTGATCGCGCTGGTGTGGGCGGGCAACCACCTGTCGAAAAATCCGGGCGCGCTGGAGACGGTGCTGCGCCGCGGGCTCGCGCTGCTCAACCGGATCCGCAAACGCCCCACCAAGCAAGGCATGAACAAGATCGCCGATATGCTCTCGCAGCTGGAATCGGTGGACCTCGGCAAGCGCGATGGGGCAATGGTCGCGGGGTGGGCGCTGGTGCACCGCTTCGCGGACGTGGGCTGTCTCGGCGCCGCTTGCTACGCGGTTGGTGCCGATCCGAAGCTGGCCGGGCTGCTGATCGCATTCACCGTTGGCAAGGCCGTCGGCTCGATCCCGTTCGCGCCCGGCGGCATCGTCTACGTCGACGCGACACTCATCTACGGTCTCACCGCGGGCGCGACGCTACCCGCCTCCCAGGCCGTCGCCGCCGCCTTCGTCTACCGCCTGGTGAGCTTCGTCCTGGTCGCGATCATCGGCTGGATCGTCTTCGCCTTCCTCTTCCGCAGACCCCAGGCCGATGATGCCGAATTCGAGAAGGAATTCGAACAGCGCCGGCTGTGACTTTGGCAGCGCCTGCGGCGCTGCGTGTTCGCGGCCCCCTGGTGTCTCGCGTCCGAGCCGTCGAGACTCGCGCCTGCGGCGCATGCGCTTCGACGACTCGGACGCGAGACGGGCCGCGAACGGGTCGCTCGTAAGTCTCGCTCCGTGGTGGTCGGCAATGTGCGCATGTTCCGAAGCCGATGTACACCAGGCGAGATTGGTCAGCCAGCTACTGGCGGCAGGTGTGGCGTCCCCGTGGCCTGCGGGCGCACCACTACGCTGACCGACGTGAGAAAACTGGTGCCGTTGGTGGTGGACGCACTGCTGGTGATGTTGTTCTGCGCGATCGGGCGGCGCAGTCATGACGAGGCGGTACTCACCGGACTGCTGAAGACGGTGTGGCCGTTCGCGATCGGGCTCGCGATCGGCTGGGTGGTCGCGGTCGCCGTGGCCAGCCGGGTGCGGGGGCAGGCTGCGCCCTTCGACGGAACTACCCTGTGGCCCACTGGAATTCTGGTCTGGCTCGGCACGCTGTGCGGCGGCATGCTGCTGCGCGCGGTCGCCGGTCAGGGCACGGCGTTCAGTTTCATCATTGTCGCGGCGTGTGTGCTCGCGCTGTTCCTGCTCGGCTGGCGTGCGGCCGTGCGGGCCATCAACTGATCACGGTTCCGGATGGGCCAGCGATTGGAACAACCTGGCCGCCATCCGCGCTGTCGCATCGCCGCTGTCGGCATCGTTGATGTGGATCGCCAACGCCAGATCCCCGGCATTCGCGATGAGCCAACCGTCATTGCCCGCGGTGGCCATGAATCCGATGACATCGCGATAGGGCCGCAGCGGCGCGAATTCCGGTCGGCCCGCTCCGTCACGCAACATCGCGCGCAGCCGCTCGGTCAGTTCCGGTGACATCTCGGGGACCTGCGCGTCCGTGGTGCTCGGGTGTCCGGCCTCGATCATCGGCGGCGGCACCTGCCCGCGGGCGATGGCGGCCGCGGCGATCGCCATGCCGAATGGGCTGGCCAGCACCGCGTCCGTGCCACCGCCCTGGCGCACCTGCTCGGCACTGCGCCCCGCCACCGCGACCCGGCCGGTCACCTCATCCAATCCCGGTACCTTGTAATCGACGCCGACGCCGAGATTCGGCGCGGATTCGGCCGCATCCTGCACCGAAACGTCCTGCGGTGCCTTGCTCTTCAGCACCGCGGCGACATTGCGGAACAGATCGATATTGGTGCCGACCGGATAGAGCCCGGTGAACGCGACCGGACCGTGCTCACTGGCCTGCGTATTCTGTGCGACCGCGAGTACTGCGCCGCTGGACGGCTGGATCGCCACGATCGATGCTGGCGTCCCGACACTCACCACCGCATCCTCGGCGGCACGCTGCAGGCGCTGATCCATGGTTGCCGCGATATCCGGACCGGGCGGTCCCTGATAACCAGCGATCTGGCCGACGAAACGTCCGTCCTGTTCGAAGATCTGCACACCCCAACCGGCGTGCTGGTCCTGGCTGTCCTGCCACACCTTGCGCAGCGCGTCCAGCATCGGCGACCAGGTCCGGCGGTCGGCGGAGATCAGCCGCGGCTGCTTCTCCATGACCACGCCGGGCACTCGGGCCAGCGCGGATTCCAGGATGGCGAAATCGGGTTCGCGCAGATTCACCGCGATGATCGGTTTCCCCTGCGAGGTCGACAGCTGCTGCATCAGCGACGGTCCGGTGATCAGCGGCGCGACCGGTGCGATCGCCTTGGCCAGCGCGTCGGTCGAGGCCACCGGATCGGTCGTCTTGGCGGGATCGAGCTTGATCACATTGATGACCTGCTCGGTCATCAGCGCATCGCCGACGATGTCCTTGACCCGCGGTGGCGGGGTCGGCATGGTGCGCACGAGCCGGACTGTGCGGTTGTGGTCAAGTTGCGGCATGACCACGGCGGGATCCCAGGAGATGCGCCAGCCGATCGCCAACTTCCGCACATTGCCCTGCAGGCTGTATTTCCAGGTCTTGTTCTCGCCGAAGTTCCAGGCGACATCCATGCTGAACATGCCCGCCTCGCGGTCCAGGTCGATGAACTGCGTTTTCTGGTAGTCGACCTTGCCCGGCTGCAATCCGGCGAACATTTGTTTCAGCGTTGCGGATGCGGCCGTGGGATAAGAGGTGAGTTCCGCGGCCTTGGCGTAATTCTGCTCGTCCAGCAGTGCGGTGAAGCGATCGACAACGGACTCGGCCTCATTGCGCTTCGCATCGGAACCACACGCCCCGAGTGCGATAGCCAGCGCCACCACCCCCGCGAGTGCGATTGCGCCCCGGACGCGATAGCGGCGGGATCCCCACACATCCATGTCGCCCACTCTTTACTCTTGTCACTCCAGCAACAAGACAACCGTACCTGAAAATAGCTGCCCGCCGCGCCACGCCAGCCGGACGTTACCCATTCTCAGCATCTCCAATTGTGCCCGAAGCCGGTGCATCGGTTGGTCGATCATGGTCGTTCCCCGGTCTCGTCGCGACACCCGGCGCCGCAACCGTACCGGCCGGAACGCGAAGTTGTCATAAAACGGCGCACGTCGGCGTTTCGGCGGGCCGCATTGCGGTTTCGGTCGCGCAGGGCCTCGTTGACCAGCACACACCTTTGTTCGGCGTACCCGCACGGCCCGCGAGCGAAACCGTTCGCACAGAGCGGAACCATGCGCACGATTTGCGACGTAATCTTGTAATCAATGAAATACAGGCACCACAGTAAGTAGGTGATTCTCAATGAGGCACGCGCATCGGGGACGAGGCTTCGGACGACCAGGCGGCTGGCAGCAGGCCGATCTACCGGATCCCGCGGACGCCCCCGACTGGTTCGCTGGACGGTTGCCGAGCGACTGGTTCGCCGGACCGCCCGTCATCGAAATCGACCGGGACGAGATCGTGGTTATCGGTGAGCTCCCGGCACAGGTATCGGAAACCGAAGACACTTCCGCCGAGGAGGTCCCCGCCGCGACGAAGGAGGGCGCCGTCGCCCGCTTCCGCGAGACCACCCGCCCGGCCCGCATGCAGATCGCGAACGAGGCCCAGCGTCGCTACGGACGCAGCGTCGCCTGGGGCGTTTCGGTGGACGGCGAACGAATTATGTTCACGCATTTGGCGGTTCCGGTGATGACGCGACTGCGGCAGCCGGAGCGCAAGGTGCTCGACACGCTGGTCGATTCCGGTGTGGCGCGCTCGCGGGCGGATGCACTCGCGTGGACGGTGAAGCTGGCGGGCAAGCATGCGGAGGCTTGGCTCGAGGAGTTGCGCACCGCCATGCAGAAGGTGGACGACCTGCGCTCGGAAGGTCCGCAGGGTCTCTGAGCACGGCGGGCTAGGGTCTAAGCCATGTCGACACCTGGTCCGATCCTGGTTATCAACGGCCCGAACCTCAATATGCTCGGCACCCGCCAGCCGGAGGTCTACGGGTCGGCCACCCTCGACGATGTCGTCGCATTGTGCCGACAAACCGCCGCCCGGTACGGCCGCGAGATCGATGCGTTCCAGTCGAATTCCGAAGGAGCGCTGATCGATCGGATCCACCGGGCGCGCGGCGTCGAATCGGGCATTGTCATCAATCCCGGTGGGCTAACGCATACTTCGGTCGCGCTGCGTGATGCGCTGGTGATTCCGGAACTCCCGATCGTCGAGGTGCACATCAGCAATGTGCACGCACGCGAGGAATTCCGGCATCACTCCTACATCTCCCCCATCGCCACCGCGGTGGTGGCCGGAATGGGAATCCACGGCTATGCCGCGGCCATTGAATTCCTGATCCATCGCTAGCCGCCCTGTTCCACCGAACGTAGTCGAATGATGGTCGCCCACGCCGAATTCGACTGCCATATCACCGACGCTCGGCGAGCTGCCGGAGGCAGCAATCTGGACGCGGCGCTCACGGCTGCTTGCAGGTCGCTCATGCGGAACAGGTTGTCGCACTAGACGAGTCGGAAGACTGGGAAGCCCGGTGCGATCTCGGTCAGTTCGGCGTCGGTGGCGTCCTTGGTGACACCCTCGAAGAACTTGCCGACCTCCCAGCCCCACTTCTGCAGGTAGAGCCGCAGCAGCGGCACCTTGTCCGCATCGGCCACTTCGGTCGCCGTGAACGCCTCGACCTTGCGCCCCAGCCGCAGTTCACCATCGCCCGCGACACGCAGGTTCCGCACCCACTGGGTGTGGCCACGCGGGGCGACCAGGTAACGCGTGCCATCGGCATCGGTCATCAAATTGACCATGGTGGTGCGCCATTCGCCACTCTTGCGTCCGCGCACGGCCAACAAGCGCGACCCCATAACGCTGATGCCGAGGCGCGGCAGCCAGTTGGCAATCTTGTTCATGATCGGGTCGATGCCGGTGGGGGCGAGGTAGCGGGTGCTGGCGTCCATTTCCTACTCCTTTGTGAGCACTGCTCTCTGTTGAGATCAGTGTTCCACACCGGTTAGCACCAAGTCAAGAGCACTGCTCTCTTTTGTTCCGAAGCGCAGGCTCGGCGGTATTCAGCGATGACGCGGTGCGGGGCGGGTAGCGAAGACTACCGATTTCTTGTCGGTGCCTACCGGCATACTCGGCCCATGAGTGAATCCGAATCGGCAGCCGCACATCGCGATACGGGCGCGATCACCTCGTTCGACGATCCGGACGCCCCGTGGAATCAGAAGTTCACCGAGGAGAGCATCGGCGAATGGAATGGCGGTGTCATCGCCGAATTCCGGCAGAACCGCGGCAAGGTCGGCGGTGCATACGCGGGTGGCACCCTGCTGCTGCTCACCACCACCGGGGCGAAGAGCGGTAAGCAGCACGTGGTCCCGCTCGGCGCGCTCTATCGCGACGAGACGCTGTACGTCAGCTCCTTCATCGAGGACCGCTACCCCGCCTGTTACCACAACATCAAGGCGAACCCGGAGGTCACCGTCGAGCTGGGCGGCAAGACCCACTCCGCCACCGGGCGGGCCCTGGATGGAGCCGATTACGAGGAGTTCGCCAGCTGGGTATTCGCCAACAATCCGCTGCTGGCGGACTACCAGTCGAAGGTCGAACGCCCACTACCACTGGTAATCCTCACCCTCGGCGAGGAGCGCTGAGCCGACGTGCGGCCGGGGGAAGCACCCCCGACAATGTGGAGATGACATCCGCGCCCCGGGTGGTGATCGCCCCGGACAAATTCAAGGGCTCGCTGACCGCGCCCGAGGTGGCGGTCGCGCTGGCGGCAGGCATTACGCGCGCCTGTCCGGAGGTCGAGGTCCGGCAGGTGCCGGTCGCGGATGGTGGTGACGGGACCGTCGACGCATTCGTCGCGGCGGGCTGGGAGCGGGTCGAGATTGATGCGCCCGGGCCGACAGGGGCGGCTGATTCCGCCGCTTATGCGGTGCACGGAACTACGGCCGTGATCGAGTTGGCTGCGGCGGTCGGGCTGACGAAACTTCCAGGGGGACGATTCGACCCGCGCGGAGCGCACACCTATGGGCTCGGTGTCGTCATCGCGGACGCGCTGGATCGCGGGGTGACCGATATCGTCCTCGGGTTGGGCGGCAGCGCCTCCACCGATGGTGGGGCGGGCATGTTGCAGGCCCTTGGTGCCCGGATTCTGGATGCGGATGGCGCTGAATTATCCACGGGGGGAGCGGTTTTGGTGCGGGCTGCGCAATTGGATCGCACCGGATTGCATCCACGGATCGCGTCGGCGAACTTCACCCTGGCCTGCGATGTCGACAACCCACTGCTCGGCTCGACCGGCGCGGTCGCGGTGTATGCGCCGCAGAAGGGTGCGACGCCGTCGGATCTGCCCATTCTCGAAGCAGCACTGACGAATTGGGCCGCCGTCGTCGCACCGGAATTCGCTGAGGTTCCCGGAGCGGGTGCGGCGGGCGGCACCGGGTTCGGCGCGCTCGCGGTGCTCGGCGCACAGGTTCGTAGCGGCATCGAGGTCGTGCTCGAACTCCTGGATTTTCCAACACTTCTCGACGGAGCCACCCTGGTCGTCACCGGCGAGGGCGCCCTCGATACGCAGAGTCTGCACGGCAAGGCTCCGATCGGTGTCTGCCAGGTCGCGCGCAAGGCGGGGATACCGGTGGTGGCCGCCGTCGGCCGATCGCAGTTGCCGCGCGAGGAGATTCGCGCGGCAGGTTTCACCGCCTGCTACGCCCTCGCTGATTTGGAGCCGGACCCCGCTCGTTCGATCGCCGATGCGGCACAACTACTCGCCCGCGTCGGCGAGCAAATAGGCGTCGACAACCTGCGGAATTGACTTCGCGAGTCCCTGGCGCCACGCGCTCGAGTACATCGGGCTACTGCCGCGCACAGGCTCTCGTTCCGCGCGGTTCTCGTGCCGCGCACGTCTTAGACCGGCGAATTCGTGCACGTCGCGAGCAGAGGTGCGCGGCGCCGTCCGCACGCCCTAGCCTGCGGCCGCAAGCAGATTGCCGACCAGTTCGTCGCGGTGCTTATCGCCCCAGGCTTCGAGCGGGCGCAGGGCGACTTCGAGTTCCGCACCGAGTGGTGTGAGCGAGTATTCGACGCGCGGCGGCACCTCGGGGAAGACCTCACGACGCACCACACCGCTGGCCTCGAGGTGGCGCAGATTCTCCGCGAGCACCTTTTCGCTGACGCCGGTGAGCAGTTTGCGGATCTGCCCGAAGCGCTGTGGGCCCGCGGCGAGCACCCACATCAGATGCAGCTTCCATTTGCCGCCGACGACATCGATCGCCACCGACATGCCGCACACATCGTGATCCGCGTCACCGCGCATACCCACCGCACTCCTTCTGACCTGAATTCGAACCTCGAGGTAAGCAACCACACCTCAACGTTCGGTCTTCCCGACCCTACCTGCGACAACGACCATGGATATCGGCGCCGACAACCCGATCGAACGAGAACCGAAGGGACACACAATGTCCGAGCAGAACACCGCAGTCTCCGTCGTCGGCCTCGGTCCGATGGGCCAGACCATGGTCCGGGCCTTCCTGGCCGCCGGTATCGAGGTGACGGTCTGGAACCGCAGCAGTGAAAAGGTCGACGCCATGGTCGCACTCGGCGCGAAGCGGGCCGCCACGGTCGCCGACGCGCTCGACGCCAATGCGGTGACCGTGCTCAGCCTCACCCACTACGCCGCCATGTACGACGTACTGGGCCAGGCCACCGACCATTTGCCGGGCAAGGTGATCGCCAACCTTTCCTCGGATTCACCGGAGAAGGCGCGCAAGGGCGCCGAGTGGGTGCGTTCGCACGGTGCGGAATTCATTTCCGGCGGCGTCATGTCGGCGGGCGACAATATCGCCCATCCGGCGTCGTACATCTTCTACAGCGGACCGAAAGAGGTGTTCGACGCGCACGCCGAACTGCTGCGTCCGCTGAGCCCACAGGAGTACCTGGGAGCCGATGACGGTCTCGCGCAGGTCTTCTACCAGGCGCTTTTGACCATCTTCCATCCTTGGCTGCTGGCCTTCGACCAGGCGACCGCGGTCATCGAACGTTCCGGCCACAGCATCGCCCAGTTCATCCCGTTCGCCGTCCGCTCGAATGCCGCATTTCCCTACTTCATGGAGACACATTCGGTGGCAAATCAGAACGGCGGTTGGGCGAGCCTGGCCAGTCTCAAAATGATGGATGCCGGTGCACAGCACATCATCGATGCCAGCGAAGAGGTCGGCGTCGATTCGACGCTCTCACATACCGCACAAGCCTTCTGGCGTAGGGCCGTTGCAGCCAGCGAGGAGCAGGGCAGGGCCGTATCCACCTACGCGTTGATGCTCGGCGATCGTCCGTGACACGGTCCGCATATGTCGAATCGCGATCAATCTAATCCCCTGTGGCCCTGGCCGATTCGGCAGAGCCGAGCCGCGGAAACGGGTTGATCGCGAATACGACCTCCACCGCCACCTCGAAATACGCCGCGATCCGCAATGCGAGATGCAGGCTCGGACTGTATTCGCCGCGTTCGAGGTAACCGATCGTCTGATAGTGCACGCCGAGCGCTTCGGCAAGCTCCCGGCGGGAGATGCCGCGCTCGGCCCGCAACATGGCGATGCGGTTGTAGATGACCTCAGTAGGCACGCTGAATCGCCTTCTCGCGGCGCGCCGCCACGTTCGACCCGGACTCGCGACGTGCCATCCTACGCAGCACGATCGGCGCGAGCAGCAGCCCGACCACCGCCCAGACGCCCAGCACGGCGATGGTTTCCAGATGCCGCCAGGAATGGCCGAGTTCGATGGCGACCGCATCGCCAGGCAGCATCGCCGAACGCATGCCGAGCCCGACCCAGTAGACGGGGAACACCTGCGCGACGCCCTGCAGCCAGCCCGGCATCGAGGTGATCGGGTAGAAGACGCCGGAGATCGCGACGATGCCCATGATCGGCAGCGAGACGAAACCGATATTGCGCGGGTTACTGAACAGCGATCCGAGCACCGCGCCGATCGGCATGGTGGCGAGCATGCCGAGTGCCACGACGCCGATCAGGCCGAGCCAGGAACCGGCGCTGCCCATCGCCGTGCCGTCGACCAGGAAGAGCCCCGGAATCAGCACGATCACGAATGGGATGACCACCCAGCCCGCCGTGGTGACGATCTTGCCGATCAGATAGCCGACCATGCCGTTCGGAGTTGCCTTGGCGCGCAACAATGTTCCGTCTTCGCGTTCCAAGGTCAGCATCTGGGCGATGCCGAACATGCCGTTGAAAGCGACCAGCATGCCGAGGATGCTCGGCAGGGCCAGCGAGCCGAGCGCGAAACCGCTCGCCTCGAAGGTCGCATCGCGCATGAAGAACAGCACGATGACCATGGCGACCGGCCAGAAGAGCATGCCCCACAGATCCTGCACATTGGTGAGCGACTGCCGTATTTCGATCAGTCCGCGCCGGGTTCCGGCCCGCACGGCGGCATCGATCGGGTTCATCGCGCGACCTCCTCCAGTGAATGCACCTCGGTTTCGAGCCTGCCGGACTCGTATTGCTGAACCAGCGCCATATACGTGTCCTCCAGCGAGGCGCGGCGCACCTCGAGTTCACCGATCTCGTCGCCGTGCTGCTTGAACAGTTCGTAGACGAACTCGGTGGACTCGGCGGTGGTGTGCACGAATCGTTGTCCATCGTGGGTCCAACGGATTTCGGCCTCGCCCGCGATGCGGCGCGATAGTTCGTCGGCCGAGCCGTCGGCGATGATGCGGCCACCGGCCAGGATCATGATGCGGTCGGCGAGCTTCTCGGCCTCGTCGAGATCGTGGGTGGTGAGCAGGATGGTGGTCCGGTCGTCGGCGAGTTTGTGGACCAGATCGTGGAATTCGCGGCGCGCCTGTGGGTCGAAGCCCGCGGTCGGTTCGTCGAGGAACAGCAGTTCGGGGCGGCCGACGATGCCGATCGCGACGTCCATGCGACGACGCTGCCCGCCGGACAGCGATCCGATCTTGCTGTTCGCCTGCTCGGTCAGTCCGACGGCGGCAATGAGTTCGTCGGTGTCCCAAGGCCGGTGGATCTTATCCGTGCCGTATGGGGCGTAGTACGAGCCGAGATGTGAAAGTAGTTCGCGCACACGCCATTTGGCGTGATCGCGCCATGACTGCAGGACGACGCCGAGTCGCGCCCGCCAGGCCTCGTTGCCGTGTGCCGGATCCACACCGAGCACCTCGACGCGGCCCGCGGAGCGCATGCGGAAGCCCTCCAGAATTTCGATGGTCGTGGTTTTGCCCGCACCATTCGGGCCGAGGAGTACCAACACTTCGCCCGGCCGGGCTTGGAACGTCACGTCGTGCAGGACGTCGGTGGTGCCATACCGCATCCGCAATTTCTCGACGTCGAGCAGGACGCCGTCACCCATGGTCATCTCATCCTCCCGTTGTGAGATCGGGACGATCCGTAGCATATCTACTATATTGCGCCGCGACAATGCTGTTCCTTACCCGCGTTCGATTGACATGCAGCCAAACAGCTGCCTATCGTGTAAATATGCAGTCGAACGGCTGCATATCACGAAGAAGGTGGCATGGACGAGGTATTCCGGGCGCTCGCCGATCCGAGCCGCAGAAGGCTGCTCGACAGCCTCAACGCGCGCAACGGCCAGACCCTGCGCGAACTGTGCGCCGAACTGGATATGGCCCGCCAATCGGTGAGCAAGCACCTCGCGATCCTCGAGTCCGCGAACTTGATCACCACGCGCCGCAGCGGCCGCGAAAAACTGCACTACCTCAATGCCGAACCCATCAACGCCATCGCCGACCGCTGGATCACCCGCTACCACCGCGCCCGAGTGCATGTATTGGCCGACCTGAAACAAGCATTGGAGACAAACCCCATGAGTGACAACGCATTCGTCTACACCACCTACATCAAGACGACGCCGGAGCGACTCTGGCAGGCCCTTACCGACCCTGCCTTCACCAACCGCTACTGGGGCGCCAGCTTCGACACCGATTGGCGGCCGGGGTCGGAAATGGTGTGGCACCAACGCGATTGGACCAGCAAGGACCCGAAACAGGTGGTCCTGGAGGCAGATCCGTATACCCGACTGTCCTACACCTGGCACACCTTCGACCCCGCCTTCGCCACCACCTTCGAAATGAATCCCGAAGACGTGGCGGCCTGGGCCAGCGAGCCCCGTTCCAAGGTGACCTTCGAAATCGAACCCCACGGCGAAACCGTCGAACTGACTGTCATCCATGACGGTTTCGAACCCGGCAGTGCCGTCCTGGCCGGGATCAGCGGCGGTTGGCCGAGCATCTTGTCCAACCTCAAAACCCTGTTGGAGACCGGCGAGACGCTGCCGGAACCGGCTTAGCGGCGCAGGGCTGCGATGCGGCCGGTAGCCGACCCCAACCGCTGCCGCTGAACACAGGACTACGGCAACGGTGCCTGATCCGCGTGGTCGATGGTGACCTGACCGGTGCGCAGATAGGTCAGCACGGCATCGTCGACGGCGGTGTTGCCGCGACCGAATGCCCCGTGGTCGCCGCCCTCCACCGTGACCAGCGATCCGCCGAGTGCCTGTGCCATGGCCGGTCCGCCCGCATAGGCGGTCAACGCGTCCCAGCGACTCTGCAGCAGCAGGGGCCGGGTGCGCAGATCCTTTCCGGTGATCGGCACCGGCTCGACCACCGGTTTCCAACTGCCGCATGCGCTTCCGGAGCGGACCAGATCGGCGCGGGCATCCATGGCATTGCCGCCGGTGGCGATGGTGGCGATGGCGGAGCCGATCAGCTCGTAGCGACCGGGCACATTGTTCTCGTTGCAGGTGATGGCCGAGAAGACGAAGCGACCGGTGGGGTCGGTGCTGGTCGCGCCCTCGATGGCGAGCAGCTGGCGGACGTTCTTCGGATCGATATTGGCCTCGGCCATCGCCCTGGCGAAGCTCGGCCAGAAGGTGCGAGTGTAGGTGGCGACCGCGGTCGCACCGACCAGCGGCACCTGCGCGGAGGCACCGCCGGTAACCAGCAGGCGCACCAGATTCTGCACCTTGCCCGTCTGTTCCACACTGTCGTTGAAACCGTCGCGGGCGATTTCGGCGAGTGGTTCGGGCAGCGCGCCGGGCAGGTCGGCGACGCTCGCGGGCGGCGGAGTGAGGTTGGCATACCAGCCCCCGCCCTGGTCGGCGACCAGCCGCACCCAGTTCTGGTAGACCTGCAGCGCGGTATCACCGAGGCCGTAATCGCCGCTGTGCTCGGCGATCCAGGAAAACAGATCGTCGAGCCGCTGCTTGCCCGCGACCTGCTGTTGCGCGAATTCCTCGGTCCACACCCACTCGGGATTGACGTTGGAGTCCAACACCATTCGATCCACCCGACTCGGGAACAACGACGCGTATACCGCGCCGAGGTAGGTGCCGTAGGACGTACCGAGATAACTGATCCGATCCACGCCGAGCGCGGTGCGTACCTCGTCCAGATCACGCGCGGTGCTCTCGGTGGTGATGGTGTCGAGGTAGCCGGGCAGTGCCGCGTCGCAGGCCTTCTTGATATCGTCGCGGTTACCTCCGCCCAGCGAAACTTGCTCGCCCTCAGTGGATTTCGAGGCCGCCGCGGTGGAATCGCAACGCAGCGGCGTGGCCCAGCGCAGTCCGCGCGGCTGCACCGCGATCCGGTCGTAATGCTCGTTGAGTTCGGCGGGCATCGAATCGATCCGACGGGCCCAGTAATCGAGGGCATCCGCACCGGGTCCACCCGGATTCGCGACGATCACGCCTCGACGCTCCCCGGTCGCGGCGATCCGGCTGACGGTGAGTTCGATGCGCGCACCGTCGGGATCGGCGTAATTCATCGGGACGGAGATCACCGCGCACTGCACACCGCGGCCCTCGGTCACCGACGAGTCCGGGCAGGCGCCGAAGGATGCCGCGGGTGCGGCCTCGGCCCAACCCGTCACGATCGATCCGCTGATCAGGCTCGCGGCGGCGAGAGTAACCAGCGCTCGGGGAAAACCTGGCGTCCTCATCATCTTCGTACCTCCGCCGGGCCCATCGCGGTATTCGACGCGACCATGAGCATTCTGGTCAGCCGGGGACGCGCGGACAAGTCGAGCGGCGATCGGATTGCGATCGGTATTGCGGTGCACAGCGATCCACACCCACCGGAGTAGCGTCGAGCCATGTCGACTGAGGTCCGCAACAACTTCGCGCTGGAACGCTTCGAGATCTTCGTCGACGGTGCCATCGCTGGCTACGCCGAATATCAGGACACCGCCGCCGAACGGGCCTTCGTCCATACCGAGATCGATCCGAGGCACGAAGGCCGGGGCTGCGGCCGGGTTCTGGTGCAGGCGGCATTGAACGCCTCGGGTCAGGAAGGTTTCGGCATTCTGCCGATGTGCCCGATGGTGCGTCACGTCGTCGAATCGCGACCGGAATACATCGCGATGGTTCCGCAGTGGGCGCGCCAGAAGCTCGGCCTGCCGCTGTAGGTCAGTACGCGGCGACGGCTCCGTCGAGCGCCAGCTGTAGATCCGTGCGCACCAGCCGGGCGATCTCCGCGGGTTTGGTCGGCAGTTCGGTGATCGGCACCCCGAAATAGAAGCTGGCCGACTTGGCCTCCTCCTTGGTCACCGGCACACTCGGATCTGGTCGCTTCCCATAGCTCAAACCCATGCTGACCAGCACCGGCTTCGCGCCCAGCTTCATCGCGCGGAATGCGATGTGCCCGATCCCGCTGCCCACCGGCTGCACCTCGGTGTGGTCGACCATATTGCAGGTGCCCTCCGGAAAGACCGCGATGCCGTCGCCGTCGGCCATCCGCTCCGCGCAGATATCCATCATTCGCTGCCCGGCCGCATTCACCGCGCGCAGGCCGTGGTCCTTACCGCGGAATACCGGGATCCCGCCCATCATGTCGATCTTGCGGCGCTGGTCGGGTTCGAGGAACAACTCGTCCTTGGCCAGCACCCGAACTCGCCCGATGACCGAACGCAATTCGCTGCGCCAGGCCGCGGCGGCGACGGTGTACGGATCGGATTCAGAGAGGTGGTTGAGCGCGACGAGCAGTGGCCTGCGCTGGCGAATCACCTGGCGCAGCAGCTTTCGCGCACCCTCGGCATAGGTGACGTGCGGATGGTATCGACGCCCGAGAATGGCGTAGGCACCCAAAGCCTTGATGCGGTTCTGCTGGTGGCTGCGATAGAAGTCGTACACAGTGTCAGCGTTGTCGAGGAGGACCTCGGGCCGTTCCATGGCCACACCCTAACCGGTCTGTTTCGGGGTGATCGAGGTCCCGTCCACCCTCGGTTCGGGAATCCGCCACGCCGCTTGACCGACGAACCGCCCGCGCCAGTGCGATGATGTCGGTGTGGCACGCGGAGATGACCCGGACGATCGGAAAACTCGCGGCGGACACGGTGACCGCAGGCGACGCGATTTCCGGCAGGGCGAGCAGGTGGTGCGCGCAGGCACCCTGCTGGTGTCGGCGACCGAACTGGTCGAGCCGACCTTCCGGCGCACCGTCGTGTACATCATCGAGCACAACGAGGCGGGCAGCCTCGGCGTCGTGCTCAACCGCCCGAGCGATACCGCGGTGCACGAGGTGCTGCCGCGCTGGTCCGAGGCGGCCGCCGCACCGCGCACGCTCTTCATCGGCGGCCCGGTCAAGCGGGATGCGGCGCTATGTCTCGGCACTGTCCGGGTCGGCGCGTCGATCACGGGCGTGCGCGGACTGCGCCGCATCGATGGCCGCGTGGTGCTCGTCGATCTCGACGCGGACCCGGATCAGATCACTCCGCTGATCGAGGGCCTGCGGATCTTCGCGGGCTACGCGGGCTGGACCTTCGGCCAACTCGAAGGCGAATTGCAGAACAACGACTGGATCGTGCTGTCCGCGCTGCCGTCGGATCCGATCAGCACCGGCCGCCCCGATCTGTGGGCCCACGTACTACGCCGCCAGCCGCTGCCGCTATCTCTGCTCGCGACGCATCCGATTGAACTGGAACGCAACTAGGGACGTGGTTTGCATGAAGGAGGAAATACCGACATGCAAAGAGACACGTGATCTGGTGCGTACATGGGTAACTCGCCGGGTACGCCCAGAAGCCCATCACCCCGACTACCGCCCGCCCGCGACGATTCCGAGGCACCCCCGGACGATCGACAAAACGCGGAGAGGCGGGGAGCAGGTGACGAATGCCCGAAGAACAAGCCGAGCTGATGCGGGTTCTGTATCAGGAACATGCTTCGGCGCTCTGGCGATACACGCTCGGTTTGGTTCGCGATCCAGGTCGAGCCGAGGACATCGTGCAAGAGACATTGTTGCGGGCGTGGCAGCGCCCGAACGTGCTCGATCAATCGACGACATCGGCACGGGCGTGGCTGTTCACGGTCGCGCGCAATCTCGCCGTGGATGAGCACCGCAGCGCCCGCAACCGGCGCGAATTCCGAACCGACAAACCGCCCGAGCAGGCCGCACCGGATCAGGCCGACCGGGCCCTGGACGGGTGGCTGGTCGCGGACGCGTTGAACAGGCTCAGCGGCGATCATCGCGAGGTGATCGTGCGTGCCTACTATCGAGGACTTTCCACCCACCAGATCGCCGAGGAACTCGATATCCCGGCGGGCACGGTGAAATCTCGCATGCACTACGGCATGCGGGCGCTACGGCTGGCACTACAGGAGATGGGGGTGACGAATCAATGACGGATATCGCCGACGACTACTCGACGTGGGATGCACCGTACATTCTCGGCTCCCTGTCCCGCATCGAAAGGCGGGAGTACGAAGAGCATCTGGCGGGCTGCCCGGTCTGCCGGGCGGCGGTGGCCGACCTCGCCGGACTCCCTGGTCTGCTCGCCATGGTCGAGCCCGACACCGCGCTCGCCATGATCGAGCCGCCGGAGCCGACCGCGGCCGAGGCGGGGCCTCCCGCACAGCTGTTGCCCCGGCTCGCCGACGCGGCCGAGAAGCGCAGGCGACGCAGCCGGTG
>NZ_BDAZ01000091.1 GCF_001612725.1 Nocardia anaemiae NBRC 100462
AGCCGCTTTCGCGCTGCTCCGCGCGGCCGGACGTGGCTGCGCTGCTCGGCGTGGGTGCAGAGGGGGCTGCGCCGCCTTGTGGGTCCACGCTGCCCGGCTTGGTCGAGTTGCCCGACGCGGGAGCAAGTGGGGCGGCGTTGCCTCGCGGGTCTGCGCTGTCTGGCCTGGAGTTGCCTGACGCGGGAGCTGGCGCGGCGGTGCTGCCTCGTGGGCCCGCGCCGCCGGGCTTAGGGGCGTTGCCCGGCACGGATGGGGAGGACGGTGCATCGGCTCCGCCCGAATGGCTCGGTGCCGCAGGCTTACCGAGCGCGGCGATATCCCCGGTCGCTGCACCGGATCCCGTCGACTGACCAGCGCCGGTGGACGGCTGCTTCGGCAGCGATGGCGACGGGATCGGGCGAGTGGGAGCGGCCGCGCCGCGCTCACCCGCGGCTTTCCCGGATGCCGAAGGCGCGTTCGACCCCGACGGTGCCGCGGGGACTGGCCGCGTCGGCGCGTTGGCCGCCCCACTTCCTGGCGTCGCACCGGATCCATCAGACGCACTCGCCCCTGATGAGGCTGACGGTCGGGTTGCCGCGGTGGCTGAGCCTGCGCTGCCCGCCGAAGCACCAGGTCCCGAGGAAGAACCCGGCCCTGAACGGGTACCGGGACGCGAGGGGGTGTCGGAGCCTGCGGCTGGACCAGGACGGGTGGGGGCGTTGGACCCCGACGAGCTGGCCCCTGACGATGAGCGGAACGGTCGGGTCGCCTCAGCTGCGCCGTCCTTCGCGCCAGCCCCGGCTCCCGAGGAGCTGCCCGGTCCCGATGGGGAGCCTGCTGCGGAACCGGGGCGCGACGATGCGCCTGATCCCGGCGACTTACCCGGTTCGGAGGGGGTGGGTGACGCGGGTGTCCGGTCCGCGGCGGGGCGCGGGTCAGCTGCCGCTTCGGCGGGGCGGCCGGGATTTCGTGCCGGGCTCTTCTCGTCGTTCGGGTCGGACACCTATAACCCCTCGGTCGGGCGGAACAGTTGAACTCGACGGCCAGCCTAGCCAGCAATTCGGTCGACTGTGAGCAATCCCCTGCCCTGTCCGGCTCGATGGGCGGCGGGTGGGCGGGCACTGCTCAGCCAGGGGAACGCCGTGTCGGCGCGGTACGCGCGCGCAGTGCACAATGAACCGCATGACCTCGTTCGGTGACTTGCTCGGACCGCAACCGGTACTCCTGCCCGAAGACTCCGATGCGGAGGAGGCGCTGCTGAACAACGCCGATCCGGTGCAGGTCGCGGCCGCGCATCCGGCGGCTTCGATCGCCTGGGCCCAGCTCGCGGAGGCCGCGTTGCAGCGCGGCGGGGCCGATGGCGATACGCAGGTGGTCAATCACGACATCGTCGCCGCGTACGCGTTCGCGCGCACCGGCTACCACCGCGGTCTTGACCTGTTGCGGCGCAATGGCTGGAAGGGTTTCGGCCCGGTGCCGTGGAGCCACGAACCCAATCGTGGTTTCCTGCGCAGTGTCGGCGCACTTGCCAGGGCGGCAAGGGCGGTCGGTGAGACCGAAGAGTACGCACGCTGCCTCGATCTGCTGGAAGACTGCGACCCGCGCGCTGCGGGTGAGCTCGGCCTCGATTAACCAGTTGATCGATCCGAATTCTCCCGTGGCCGTCGCTCGGGCCAGCAGCATGGAGCGGCTGCGCAGGTCGTGGGCGCGATTGCGACTGTCCGCGCTGCCGATTCTGCAGTGCGCGGTCGGCGCGGCGCTGGCCTGGTTCATCGCGCACAAGATTGTCGGGCATTCGGTGCCGTTTTTCGCGCCGACCGCGGCCGTGGTCTCGATCGGCATTTCGTTCGGCGCCCGGCTGCGCAGGTCGGTGGAGTTGGTGGTCGGTGTCGCGGTCGGCATCGGCATCGGCGATCTGTTCATCACCCGAGCGGGCACCGGCGTCTGGCAGATCGCCTTGGTCGTCGCGGTGGCCATGGCCCTAGCGGTATTCCTGGACGGCGGTTCGATCATCACCATGCAGGCCGCCGGTTCGGCGGTGCTGGTCGCGACCTTGCTGCCGCCGTCGGCGGGCGGCGGCTTCTCGCGCATGATCGACGCGCTCGTCGGCGGTTTGGTCGGTGTGGTCGTCGTCGCATCGATACCGCTGCATCCGGTCCGCCGGGCCCGCGAGCAAGCCGCGGAAGTCCTTGCGGTACTGGCGAAATCGCTGCACGACTGCGCCGACGGTCTGCTCGAACAGGATCCGGAGAAGATCCGCACGTCCCTGACCGCGGCCCGCGCGACCCAGCCCCAGATCGATGGCCTGCGCTCCACCTTGGAGGGCGGCCGCGAGATCAGCCGGATCTCCCCGCTCTATTGGAATTCTCGTCAGCGCCTCGACCGTATCCGCGCCACCGCCGATCCGCTCGACAATGCCGTCCGTAATACCAGGGTGCTGCTGCGTCGTTCGCTCACCCTGGTCCAGGACGACGAAATCCTCGACCCCCGACTGATCGAGGAACTCGAGCGTCTCGCCCAAGCCGTGGAGGTTGTGCGCCGGATGATGCTGGCCGATCCGGGCGAGCAGCCGGATCAGGCCGAGGCCGCCCGGGTGCTGCGTGGCATAGCGAAGGCCGCACGACCGGAACTCGTTGAGGGCGCGGGACTTTCGGCCCATGTAGTCTTCGCCCAGATGCGCTCCATGCTGGTCGACCTCATGCAGGTCTGCGGTATGCAGCGCATTTCGGCCATGGCCCTGCTGCCCCCGACGGTCCCGAATCCGCATGTGCCGCCGGAGGATTGAGCCCACTACTCAGCGGATTTCGGACATTTCCCGCCCGGTGCGGGACGTGCGCTCGGCCTTCGGCACCCGAATCATGATCTTCACGTAGTCCGCTACTCGTGTTCGCCCACGCCCGCGGTCATAGCCTCGAGAGGCAACCGCGGTTACGAGGGGTAGCGCGGTTGGGAACGTTTCGCCCGACGGCGAACCGCCTACCGGCCATATGGTGTGGTGGCCGGGCGGGTGAGGTCGTGCGAAGAGGTCACCCGGTCCGGGAAGTCGGACCGGGTGACCGGTATGTCGGCTAGGTCCAGAACCGCGTCAGCCAGCCGCCGAATCGCGACCAGTCCGCATCGACGCCGGACAACTCGTACAGCGAGTACACCGCGTCGAAGAACACCTTGTTGATCGACGGGGTGAACAGCAGCGCGAACAGGATCAGCATCCCGAACGGCTTGAACTGATCGAGCGCCCGCCGGGTCTGATAACTCAGCGACGGCTCGACCACGCCGTACCCGTCCAACCCGGGCAGCGGCAGAATGTTCAAAAGCGTTGCGGTGATTTGTAGAAACGCCAGAAAGCTGAGGCCGTACCAGAACGCGCGATGTGAAGTGTCACTGCCGAAGAACCGCACGATCACCAGCAACAGCACCGCGCACAGCGCATTCACCGCTGGCCCCGCACCGCTGATGATCCGCTGCATGCGCGCACTGACGCTATGCGTGTGCACGTACACCGCCCCGCCGGGCAAGCCGATGCCGCCGAGTGCGATGAACACCATCGGCAATACGATCGACAGCAGCGGATGGCTGTACTTCAGCGGATTCAGCGTGAGATACCCCCGCAACTCCACCTCGCGGTCGCCCGCCCGCCACGCCGTGTACGCATGGGCGAATTCGTGCAGACACAGCGTGACGATCCAGCCGAAGACGACGAGCAGAAATACCCCGAACTTCGCCCGCGTCGACTGCACATCGGCATCCCATGCGAGCACGCCACCGGCCACCGCGATGGCGATCACCAGTAGGAATATCGGGCTCGGCCGCCGCGAAACGCCCAGTGCTGGGCGGCCGTCTCTCGGAAACCGCATCGTCAACGCACCAGCAGCCAGTTTTCGTGATGCCGATAGAACGACGACCGCGGCAGCACCCGGTCGTTGGCAATGCCGTCCCTGGTCACCACGGCCCCCGGCGTGCCGAGCTGTGCGGCCCGTCCTTCCAGCCAGCGGCGCCTACGGATGATGTTCTTCTGCACGCTCGCCCGCACCCCCGGCATATCCAGCATGGGGGAGACGATCATCGCGTCGACCTTCCCGGAGAACAACAGGGCGTCATCCACATAGGCCTCGCCCTCGAGCTTCTCGCCGCCGGGACCGGTGATCTCGGCCCGACCGACCAGCACCGTTCCGGTGTCATCGCGAATCAGCGGGGTTTCGACAGCGCGGCCCTTCACCGCCCGTTTGGCGGCGGCATTTCCGGTGCCGGTCTGGTAGGCGCGTGAGCCGTAGGTCTTGTCGACGGGCACATATCCGATCTCGACATGCAGTCGCTCGGTCCGCATCAGATGGGTCAGCACGGAGGCCAGGGCGGCATCGTCGCCGAGCACGATCAGCCTGGGCAGGCTGTCGGCGGCGAGCACGGGCAACAACTCATCGATCACGCCGTTTTCCGGGATGGTGGTCGTCTGCGAAAGTGGCAGCGACGCGAGGGCGATGGGTACCGGTGCGCCGTCGCAACGGAGAACGTGGGTACTCAAACTGCCGTACACCCTCCTCGGTTCGGCCGACAACCCGTCGGTCACCCTCGCCACCTGTCGGCGGACCCCCTGCTGGTCCGCCGTGCCTCGCAACCATAGCTGTGTTTGATTGGCAGCGCCTGCGGCGCTGCGTGTTCGCGGCCCCCTTCTGTCTCGCGTCCGAGCGGCCGAGACTCGCGCCTGCGGCGCATGCGCTTCGGCCGCTCGGACGCGAGACGGGCCGCGAACGGGTCGCTCGTAAGACTCGCTCCGTTGGGGTTGGGTAGACATCGACGGTTGCCTGCGATCCGGAGGGAGGCCGGGACGCAACTGGGCATTGGGTAGACTGTGCTCCCGGCCACCGCCTCAATACGGCAGGTAGCTGCAACAGATGGCTGTTGCGCGTCGAACCGTAGGAGACACGACCATGCCGGCAATCGTCCTGATCGGCGCCCAATGGGGCGACGAGGGTAAGGGCAAAGCAACCGATCTGCTCGGTGGCAGGTTGCAGTGGGTGGTTCGGTACCAAGGCGGTAACAACGCCGGTCACACGGTCGTTCTGCCCAACGGCGACAAGTTCGCACTGCATCTGATCCCGTCCGGGATTCTCACGCCGGGCGTGACGAACGTCATCGGCAATGGTGTCGTCGTCGATCCCGGCGTCCTGCTCGCCGAGCTGGCCGGACTGGAGGAGCGCGGCGTCGACACCTCGGGACTGCTGCTCTCGGCCGACGCGCACTTGATCATGCCGTACCACGTGGCCATCGATAAGGTCACTGAACGCTTCCTCGGCAATAAGAAGATCGGCACCACCGGTCGCGGCATCGGTCCGTGCTATCAGGACAAGGTCGCCCGGGTCGGTGTGCGCGTCGCCGATGTGCTCGACGAGAAGATCCTGACCCAGAAGGTCGAGGCGGCCCTGGAGTTCAAGAACCAGGTGCTGGTGAAGATCTATAACCGTCGCGCGTTGGATCCGCAGCAGGTTGTGGATGAGGTACTCGGACAGGCGGAGCGCTTCTCGCACCGCATCGCCGACACCCGCCTGGAACTGAATCTGGCGCTGGAGCGCGGCGAAACCGTCCTGCTGGAGGGTTCGCAGGGCACCCTGCTCGATGTGGACCACGGCACTTACCCGTATGTGACCTCGTCCAACCCGACCTCGGGCGGTGCGGCGGTCGGTGCGGGCGTCGGACCCAACAAGATCACGACGGTGCTCGGCATCCTGAAGTGCTACACCACCCGCGTCGGTTCAGGTCCGTTCCCGACCGAACTATTCGACAATTTCGGTGAATTCCTGGCCAAGCAGGGCGGCGAGGTCGGCGTGACCACCGGTCGGGCCCGCCGCTGCGGCTGGTTCGATGCGGTCATCGCGCGCTATGCGACGCGGGTCAACGGCGTCACCGACTACTTCCTCACCAAACTGGACGTGCTGTCTAGTCTGGAGCGGGTGCCGATCTGCGTCGCCTACGAAATCGACGGCAAGCGGGTCGAGCAGATGCCGACCACACAGACCGAATTCCATCACGCCAAGCCGATTTACGAAGAGATGCCCGGTTGGTGGGAAGACATTTCACATGTGCAGACTTTCGAGGAATTGCCTGCCAACGCCCAGGCGTACGTCTTGCGTCTGGAGGAGCTGTCCGGCGCTCGCATTTCCTGCATCGGTGTCGGACCAGGCCGTGATCAGACCATAGTCCGCCACGACGTGCTCGGTTGAGGACCGTAACGGCTGATACGGTGCGGCCGTTCATGGTTCGTTGTCCTCGATCATGATCGGTGACGAACTAGAGTAAGAGCTATGGCTCGGAACTGGCCGATGATCGAGCGCGAGACCGAGTTCGAAGCGATCCGCGCGGCACTCACCGGAACCGAATATGTCGGTGCGGTATTGACGGGCGACGCCGGAGTCGGAAAGACGACGCTGGCGAGACAGGCGACGGCCGCGGTAGGCGGCAATGTCCGGTGGGTGGCGGGTACGGAATCGGCCCGCACCATCCCGTTGGGCGTATTCGCCCATATGGTCGGCGCTTATACGGCGCACGATCCGGTGACATTCATGTCCGCCGCGCGCGAGGCACTGCTCGTCGACGGGCACACGACCATCGGTGTCGACGACGCGCATCTGCTCGATCAGCTCTCGGCCACACTGCTGTTGCAGCTGGCCATCGATAAGGCCGCGCATATCGTCGCGACCGTGCGCAGCGGGGTGCAGGTGCCCGACGCGGTCACCTCGTTATGGAAAGACGGCCATCTGCTGCGTATCGACCTCACTCCGTTCACGGAGCAGCAGAGCGTCGATCTGGTGGAGTCGATGCTCGGCGGCCAGTTGGAAGGCTTCACCGCCAACCTGATGTGGGAGTCCTCCGGCGGAAACGCCCTGTTTCTCCGGCATTTGGTGGAAGGTGCGTTGGAGGCCGGTTCGCTGCGGCAGGTGAACGGCGTCTGGCAGTTGCGCGGCCGGGCCGCGGTGACCTCGGAATTGGCTGCGCTGCTCGAGGATCGGGTGGAGCAACTGCCCGAGCCGGTGCTGCGGGTGCTCGAACTGCTCACCTTCTGCGAGCCCATCGATCTTGACGTGCTTTCCGAACTGGCGGGTGAGGAGGCCGTTGAGGCCGCCGAAACCCGTGGTCTCATCAGGGTTGTCCAGAACACCCACCAGTTGATCGTGCGTTACAACCATCCGCTTTTCGGCGAGGTCATCCGGCGCAGGCTCGGTATCGCGTCGGCCCGGCGGCTGCGCGGTCGGCTGTACTCCTCGCTCAAGGAACGGCCGGTCAATTCCGCGCCGGATCGCATCCGGTTGGCCGAATTGGCTTTGGACAGTGATAAATCCGCCGATCTCGAACTCTTCGAGGCGGCCGCCGCCGATGCGATCGGACTGGCCAATATGCCGCTCGGTGAGCGCTTCGCCAGGGCCGCGGTGGAACGTCGCGGCGGGGTGGAGGCCGCGGATCTGCTGGCTCGGGCGCTGCTGTGGCAGGGCCATCGGATCGAGGCCGAACGCACCCTGGCCAGTTTCGATCCGGATCAGATGAACGAGGTGCAACTGGGCCGCTGGGGCAGCACCCGGGTCTCGAATCTGTTCTGGGCCATGGGTGATGCCGATCGGGCCGACGAGGTACTCGCGATGCTGCGCGGCAGGGTGCAGCATCCGAAGATCAAGGCCACCTTCGAGGGCTTGGCCGCGGCGTGCGCGGTTCACGAAAATCTGCTCGAGGACGCGTTTTCCGGGGCCGAAGCGGTGATGGAGACCGAAGGCGCACCGCCGTGGGCGGTTTGGTGGGCGGCCTTCGGCGGCGGCTTGGCGCTGGCGCTGATGGGTAGGGGCGAGGCGGCGCGGCAGTACGCCGCCCGCGGGCATCAGGTGGAGTCGCATATCGACGGACTCAACCGTTTCATCTCGACCCATGCCGAGGTGCTCGCGCTGATCTGCACCGGCGATCTCGAGGCCGCACGTCGGCGCGCCTCAGGGTATTTCGGCTACTCGGCACCGGGCCAGTACCTGGCGTGGGGCATGTCGAAGATCTTGCAGGGCACCGTCGACGTGGCGCAGGGCCGCTTCCCGGACGGGATCGAACATCTCGAACAGGCACTGGCCGCGCTCACCGCCGAGGGCGCCGCCACCTGGCACATTCCGGCGAGAATCCGTCTGGCCGAGGCATATTCGGCACTCGGGCGGCCCGCGGAGGCAGCCGAATCCATTGCCGAGGCGGCCGCTCGCGGTGGCAGGCACAGTGCAGTCTACGACCCGCAGTTGGAGCTCGCGCGCGCCTGCGCGGCCGCCGCCGAGGGCACCGTTACCCCCGCTATCCGACTGGCCATGGGCGCCGCCGACGCGGCGGCGCGCGCACATCAGCACGCCATCGAGGCCATGGCACTGCATACGGCCGCCCGCTTCGGCGACCATTCCGTGGCAGGCCGACTCGCCGACCTGGCCGCCCGGGTCGACGGGAGCCTGGTGCAGGTCCAGGCCCGTCACGCGGTGGCGCTCGCCGCCCACGACGGACCGGGTCTCGACGCGGCCGTAGCCGAATTCGAGCGCATCGGCGCCATGCTCTCTGCCGCCGACGCCGCCGCCCAGGCCGCATCCGCCCACGAACGCGCCGGTGACCGCCGCCGTCTACTCGAATCCGCCGCCACCGCAAACCGTCTCGCCGCGGCCTGCGGCGGCGCAAGCACCCCGGCTCTGCGTCAGGCGGCCCAGCCCTTGCCGCTGACCTCGCGGGAACGCGAAATCGCGAATCTCGTTGCGGCAGGGCTGTCCAACCGTCAGATCGCCGATCGCCTCACCGTTTCCGTTCGGACGGTCGAGGGCCACCTCTACCGCGCCTGCATCAAGATGGACGTCACCGACCGCGAGTCGCTCGGCGCGCTGATGCGCGGTGAATCGTCCGGCGGGGGAGCCAGCTGAGTGGGCGGACGGGGTTAATTGTTGATGCGCCAGGTGATATCGAAGCGGGTGAGGGCATCGAGGAGCTCTTCGGCGTCGAAGGCTTCGGCTACGGACAAGGTGCCGGGCTTGGTGGTTCCGTCGGCCAGGCGGACCGCGATTTCTACCGCTTCCAAAGCCGAATCGCGGTAGGAGTCGACACCGCTGACGACGCCGCGAGCCGAATGTCCGTTGCTGTCATAGGCATCCACCACCACGTCGTAGCGCAGGTCGGAACTCGGTTCGTCGGGCAGTGATTCGATGATCTCCTCGGTGAAGGAGCCGAGGAGGTCGAGGATGGCGGTGTCCAGGACGCCTTCCACATACGACACGTCGGTATGTCTGGGGATCGTGATCACCGGTGGCTGTGGGAATTTCGCGACGGCGGTGGCCGCGGCGTGGCCGGGAAATGTCAGCTCGGCATGACGCGCGGCGGTTCCGGTCCGCAGTTCGCCATCTTGGAAGTGCCAGCCGCCGCCGCGGAACCAGTCGAGGCTGGCGAAGACGGTTTTCGCACTGCCCTTGGAACCGTTGCCGCCGCTTTTGCTGAGGTGGCTGAGCACGATCTCGACCGGTCCGGTCAGTCGGCGCGCGGTCAGGTGGGCGAGCAGGTCGCCCGCGACATTGTTATCGGTGACGCCCGGAATCACCGTGACACCCGCTGCCTCGGCTTTCGCACCGTACTCGTCGAAAACCCGCTTCAGGAAGAGTTGTTCGCCGGACAGATCTGTGTAATGCGCCCCCGCGGCGATGGCTGCCGCCAGTACCGGCTCACCATTGTGCACATACGCGGACAGGCTGCTGATGACGGCGTCCGCGCCGGTGAAGGCTGCGACAAGTGCGTCGTGATCGGTGAGTGCCGCGACTCGAATCTCGGCCTCCGGTATCCCGGCAGCTGCCGCGGCGGCCCGCATTCGAGATGCGCTGCGGCCCACCAGGATCGGGGAGATTCCGCGCCGGTGCAATTCGGTGAGCAAGTAGCTGCCGGTGTGACCGGTCGCGCCGTATACGGCAATCTTCGTCGTTGTCATGAGTGAGACACTATGGACAGATTATGAGTAAATAAATGCTTAGGAGCCGCATTATTATGTCTGAAACACTCATTCTAGAGAGGTATGGTGAACAGGTGGACATCCTCAGCGAAACCATCGCCGCCATCCGCACCGGCAATCCGACCTCCGGCCTGTTCATCCGGCACGCACCGTGGGGCCGTGCCTATCCGGTCGTCCCCGGCGCGGGTTTCCATGTGGTGCTGCAAGGTTCGTGCTGGGCGGTGCCGACCGGCGGTGAACCCATCGCCCTCGGCGTCGGCGATGTCCTGTTCATGCCGCGCGGTGCCGACCACGATCTGCTCGACCGCCTCGACAGCCCGGTGACCGAGCAGGCGCGGCCGGGGGAGCCGCGCGAGATCACCGGACCCGGTGCTCGCACCGCCCTGCTCTGCGGCGCATACGAACTCGGTAGGCAGCGCAGCCATCCGCTGCTCGACGAACTTCCCGAATTCATCCATCTCCCAGCGCGTCCCGGCCGTCACCCGTCCCTGCGCGCCGCTGTCGACCTGCTCGTCGCCGAGGTCGCCGAACCGAAACAGGGCAGCGATGCCGCGGTCCCCGCCATCCTGGAGACCTTGCTGCTGTTCATCCTGCGCGCCTGGTTCGACCAGCAGGCCGCCGACGAACCGGCCACCGGTTGGGCGGGCGCCTTCGCGGATCCGGCGGTCGCGGCCGCACTGCGCGCCGTACACGAGGCACCCGCCCGGACCTGGACGGTCCCCGACCTCAGCGATATCGCGGGCGTCTCCCGAGCCACCCTGGCCCGCCGCTTCACCGCCACCGTCGGCGAACCACCCCTGGCCTACGTCACCCGCTGGCGCATGCTGACCGCCGCCCGCCTGCTCCGCGACACCGACAGCCCCCTCGGCGCCATCGCCAGAAAGGTCGGTTACACCTCCGAATTCGCCTTCGCCAAGGCCTTCAAACGCGAATACGGCCAAGCGCCAGGCCAATACCGCCGCGCCGACGACCAGCCGCCACTGATCGCGGTCTGATCGCCGCTCACCCGAGCTTGCTCACGATGCGCCGTGGTAGTAACTGCATGCCCGAACTGGCGAACGCCGCCGCCCAGCTCCGTAGCCTCCCGTGCTACGTCAGGCTACGCTGGTGTCATGAAGGTGATCACGCAGCGGGAGTTCCGCAATAATTCCGCGGCTGTCATGGACGCCGTCGAGGCCGGTGAGGTGTTTCGGGTCACCCGAAATGGTGTGGAGGTCGCCGAACTGCGCCCGGTCGGTCGTCGCCGTCGATTGACCGCCGCAGAGCTAGTGGAACGGCATCGCAAACTACCGCGAGTGGATTATGCCCGGATGCGGCAGGAGGCCGACGAGTTCTTCGGTACCGAGGACCGCATCGGCGATGACGACGCATGGGAATCCCGTCGATGACGAACCGGCACGCATCCGGCGTCCTCGATACTTGCGCGTATCTCGATCTGGATGTTCTGGATCCGGATGTCCTGCCCAAGATCCCCGAAATCACCGCGATCACCCTGGCGGAGCTGAGCCAGGGCGTCGCGATGGCCAAGGATGCCGCGACCCGTTCCGTGCGATCCGAGCAATTGGGCGCGGCCATCGTGGAATTCGATCCGCTGCCGTTCGATGAGGATGCCGCGACGCGGTACGGCACGTTGGTGGCACTGACCATGGCGGCGAAGGGTGATCCCAAACCACGCAGAATGGACCTGCTGATCGCGGCGATAGCGTCGGCCCGCGGGCTGCCGCTCTACACGCGCAACGCCAAGGACTTCCGCGGGCTGGAGAGCATGCTCGAGATCGTCGCCATCTGACGCGGCAAACTAGATTAGAACGATGTCGCTCCTCGGCCGCATCACCTCGAGCCCCGAAATTTGCCACGGTAAACCCGTGGTACGCGGCTTGCGGTACCCCATCGAGATGCTGTTGGAACTCCTGGCAGCGGGCATGAGCATCGATGAAGTCCTGGCCGACTACCCGGAGTTGGAGATCGAGGACATGCTCGCAGTGCTCGAATACGTCGCGGTCTGACCCGGGCAGGCGGTCAGCTGAACGGCGTTTTCGGGCGGTCCTGGAGTTCGCCGTCGAGGTAGATGTCCACCTTCTCGTTGTAGAAGCAGGCCAGGCCCGCGATCTTCTGGCTTTCCGGCAGCGGGGTGCGGTAGCCCCAGACGAGGTCCGGGTATTGCTTGCCGTCGATGTGGACGGTCCAGTAGTCTGCGGTGCCCTTGTAGGGGCAGCTGGTGTGCGTGTCCGACGGCTTCAGTAGGTCTTGGCGCACATCGGTCAGGGGGAGGTAATACCTTGCGGGAAGGCCGGTTTCGAAGAGGATGCGGGGGGAGTGCGAGTCGGCGACGGTGGTGCCGTCGATTTCGACGCGGACGTGGCGGGAGCTGGCGAGGATGTCGACGCGGGTGTACGGATCGCGCGGGTGGACGTAGACCGGCTCATCCTCTTCGAACCATTCGTCCATGGCATTCCAGTCCAGACGCACCAGTTCGTTCAGTTCGGTGAACGGGGAGTCGTGATAGCGCACCGCGGCGCCGGACGCGGTGGTGCCGTCGACGACCACGTCGTATCCGGTGGCGGTGCCGCGGCTCGGGGATTTCGCGCTGGTGCCGTTCGGCTCGAGTTTCGCGTGCAGATCCGCGACGGGCAGATAGTAGGTCGGGTAGTGCGGACTCTCCCAGACCAGGACCGATCGGGTGGTATCTGCGACCAACTGGCCGCCGAGGTAGACCCGGACTCGCTTCTGGCTGGTCGCCAGCTTGACTCGGCCACGCTTCTCATCGGTCATACTCTCCGACCGTACTCCCCTCCGACCGTACACCGGAGCGAGATGCGACCTGCGGAATCGGCTATCGCGACGTGGACAGATGCTGCGGCACCGACTTCTTCAGTGCGTCCAGCAGCTCCTTCATATCGCTTTCCATCCTGGCCAACCGTTCGATGTCGAAACCGGCCAGCCCCGCCGCCATCGCCTCGCCGAAGGCGCCGCGGGCACGCGTCAAGCGGGTGCGTCCGGCCGGGGTGAGTTCGACGACGACGGCCCGGGAATCATCCGGGTCCTTGCGCCGGGAGGCGTATCCATCCGCGACGAGCTTGCCGATCAGCGCCGTTGCCGCCGGCTGTGAGCATCGATCGATGCGAGCGAATTCGCTGACGCGCACCGCGCCGTGTTCGTCGAGCACGGCGAGTGCGCGCATCACGGCTCGCGGCAGATCATCGCCGCTGATCACCCCGGCCAGCCGGGTCAGCCGCCCGGCGGTGACGAGGAGGTTGACCACGATGTCATCTGCTGTTGCCGCCTGAGCCCGCTGCACACAATATTATTACATACGCTAACTATCTACCGCCAGGGGTGCACGGACCTGCGTGAACGGGTACGGATCAGGCGGGTTGTGGGAGCGGCCGGTGCGGTCGTCCGAACAACTGCGCATCACCGTGCGCGCGCTTGAAGAACAAATGCGCGTCATGTTCCCAGGTAATGGCGATGCCGCCGTGCAACTGCACCATCTCGGCCGCGATGGTCGTGAAGGCCTCCGAACAGTGCGTTCGCGCCACCCAGACATCCTCCGCGGCGGACGGGCTATGCTCCGCCACCGCGACCGTCGCCGCATACGACGCGGACTCGGCCGACTCCACCAGCACATACATATCCGCCATGCGGTGCTTGAGCGCCTGGAAACTGCCGATCGGCCGCCCGAACTGCACCCGGGACTTGGCGTACTCGACCGTCATCTCCAAGCATCGTCGCGCGGCGCCGACCTGCTCGGCGGCCACCGCGGCCCAAGCGATTTCGTGCAGGCGGGCGATGAGCGCCGGATTCGCCGAACCGAGCCGTCGCGCCGGAACCGCCGCGAACGAGATTTCGGCGAGTTTGCGGGTGGGATCCATGGTCGCGACGGCGCGACGCGTGACCCCCGCGGCGCCCGACTCGACCTCGAACAGCCCGTCCGAAGTCACCACGACAAGAGTGTCGGCAGTCAACCCATCCAGCACGTAATGCGCTGTGCCGGACAGTGTTCCGTCTTCGGAATGCACACCCGGCTCATCCCAGCCACCCGGGCCCGCCCAGCACACCGCGATCGTGCGGGTGCCTTCGGCAACCTCGGGCAGCAGCCGCTCACACGCCTCGCCGTCACCGGACAACAGCACCGCCTGCGCACCGAGCACGGCCGAACCCAGCATCGGCACCCCGGCCAGCGTGCGCCCCAATTCGGTTACCACCAGAAGGGATTCGACCAGGCTCGCACCGAATCCGCCGTATTCCTCCGGAATCGCGAGCGCCGCGACACCGACCTGCTCGCACAGCAGCCGCCACAGCGTCTCGTCATAGCCGCGTTCGGTATCCATTGCCGCGCGCACCGCGGCGGATCCGGCGTGCTTGGCGAGCAGTGCCCGGACCGAGGCGATGAATTCCTGATGTTCGGTGCTGGGCCCACCTGTCGCCCGACCGCCACCCCCCATCGAATCGCTACGCGATGCAGTCATTTCGTACCTCGCAGTGCCCGATCACGAACAGCCTCGTCACGCAATGCGCGGGCAATCCGGGAACGATGCAGATCCGGTGTGCCCCAGGCCGATCGCAGCGCGGTCACCCTGGTCAACCACAGCGACAGGTCGTACTCGGCGGTGTACCCGATCGCACCGTGCACCTGCAGCGCCGCCCGCGCCGCCCGATAGGCCGCATCACCGCAGGCGATCACCGCGGCCGAAACGTCCCGGCCGCGCGTGGTTTCCCCCATCGTCAATGCCGCCCGATAGAGCAGCGGCTCGGCCAGGTCCAGCCCGATCAGCACATCGGCCAATTTCTGCTTGACCGCCTGGAATTCGCCGATCGGCTTACCGAACTGCTTGCGCTGCTTGGCATATTCGGTGGCCGCGGCCAAGAGCGCCCGTCCCGCACCGAGCAGCTGCGCCGCATTGGCCAGCGCACCGGCGTCGAAGGCGGCCGCGATGGCCTCGAGCACCTGCTCGCCCTCGGTGACCACGGCATCGGATTCGACGACGAACAGTCGCCGCGCCGGATCGACCGAGCGCACCAGGCCCGCGCGATGTCCGGTGCTGAGCTGATTGCCGTCGGCGATGAGCACCACGTCGGCGGTATCCGCATCCAACGCGACAGTGCCGTGATCGGGTGACGTGAATGCCAATGTCCCGAGCGCGGCACCCTCGGCGAACCCGGGCAGCCAGCGTTGCGCCGATTCGGTGTCCGGAAGCGCTTGCAGCAGTGCGGGTATCGCGGCCGCCGTCTCGACCAGCGGTCCGGGCGCGGCGGCCCGGCCGATCTCCTGGAAGGCGACGACCAGATCGATCGGCTCCGCGCCGACACCGCCGTGCCGCTCCTCGACGGCGAGACCGAGCGCACCCGCACCGGCCAGCTGCCGGATGAGTCCGCGTCCGGGCTGCGAATCGCCAGCGGCCCATTTGCGTACGGCGGCGGGAGTCCGTCCGGCGTCGAGCAGCTTGCGCAGGCTGGTGCCGAAGTCGAGTTGTTCCGGGCTGAGCGCGAATCTCATCGGCTGCTCCCTCTCGGTAGTCCGAGCAGCCGCTCGGCAATGATGTTGCGCTGAATCTCATTGGTACCGGCGTAGATCGGGCCGGACAGCGAGAACAGATAGCCGTCGGTCCACGGCCCGGACCGCTCGCCCGCACCGCCGAGTACCTCCAGCGCGGTCTCGTGCATGGCGATATCCAGTTCGGACCAGAACACCTTGGTGATCGAGGATTCCGCGCCGAGCTTGCCGCCCTCGTTCAACCGGGTGACCGTGCCGAAGGTGTGCAGCCGATAGGCCTCGCTGCCGATCCAGGCGTCCACCACCGCATCCCGCTGTGCGGTATTGGTGCGGTCGCCGGTATCGAGCCAGAGTTCGATGAGCCGCTGCGCGGTGGCGCTGAAGCGGCCGGGGGAGCGCAGCGACAGTCCGCGCTCATTGCTCGACGTACTCATCGCGACCCGCCAGCCATCGCCTGGCGCACCGATCACATCGCGATCCGGCACGAAGACATCGTCGAGGAAGACTTCCGCGAATCCGGGCTCACCGTCCAACTGCGGTATCGGCCGCACCGAAACACCATCCGCGGACAGGGGGAACATGACATAGGTGAGTCCGCGGTGGCGCTCGGCCTCGGGATCGCTGCGGAACAGTCCGAATGCCCAGTCCGCGAACGATGCTCGCGAACTCCAGGTCTTCTGGCCGCTCAACAGCCAGCCGCCGGTGGTGCGTCGCGCGGTCGAGCGGATACCGGCCAGATCGCTGCCCGCCTCCGGCTCGGACCAGGCCTGCGCCCAGATATCTTCACCGCGCGCCATCCGCGGCATGATCCGTTCCAGCTGCTCCGGCGTCCCATGTTCGAAAAGCGTTGGTGCCAGTAGGAATATGCCGTTCTGACTGACCCGCCCAGGCGCACCCGCGGCGTAATACTCCTGCTCGAAGAGCACCCATTCCAGCAGCGAGGCATCGCGCCCGCCGTACTCCTGCGGCCAGGCGACGACCGAAAGCCGTGCCTCGGCGAGCGTGCGCTCCCATTCGCGATGCGCCTCGAAACCGGCCTTGGTATCCATCGAGGGCAGCGGTTTCGCGGGCTTGTTGGCGGCGAGGAATTCGCGGACTTCGCGCTGGAATTCCTGCGTCGCCTGATCGATATCCAGATCCACTACGTTGTCCCGTTCTGTTCGGACGTCGAGGCCGCGGTCGTCGCATTGGCCTTCATCGACTTGGCGTTCATGCCGCCCAGCGAATCCGCGCCGACCTCGGCATTGTGCGCATGCGCGAAGTGGTGCAGGCCGAATACCGAATCCATGCCCGCTCGCATGCCCATCAGATCCTCGGCCTGATTTACCGCCTTCTTGGTCAGCGCGAGCCCGAATTGCGGCATGGTGGCGATCTTTTCGGCCAGCGTCAGGGTTTCGGCCTCGAGCTGGTCGCGCGGTACGACGCGATTGACCATGCCCCATTCCTTGGCCTGCGCCGCATCGAAGCGGTCACCGGTGAACAGGAACTCCTTTGCCGCGCGCGGACCCATCACCCACGGATGCGCGAAATACTCCACACCCGGAATGCCCATGCGCACCACGGGATCGGAGAAGAACGCGTCATCGGCGGCGATGATCAGATCACAGACCCACGCCAGCATGAGCCCGCCCGCGATGCAGGCGCCCTGCACCATGGCGATGGTCGGCTTCGGAATTTCGCGCCAGCGTCGGCACATGCCGAGATATACCTCGAGCTCGCGCGCGAAACGCTGGTCGCCGCCGACCTTGTCGACGTGATCCCACCAGAGTGCGGCCTTGTTCGGGTAGCGCACGTGGTGATCACGGCCGGGAGTGCCGATATCGTGCCCGGCGCTGAAGTGTTTTCCATTGCCCGCCAGGACGATTACGCCGACCTCGGGATCCTCGACCGCGCGCTCGAAGGCGGCGTCGATGGCGTAGGTCATCACCGAATTCTGCGCATTGCGGTAGTCGGGCCGGTTGAGCGTCACGATGGCGACCCGGCCGCGCCGTTCATACGTGACGACGTCCGGCTCATAGGGGATCTCGGACATTACGATTTCTCCTCGCGTAGTTCACGTTTCAGCACTTTCCCGGCCGCGCTATAGGGCAATTGGTCCCGGAATTCGATGAACCGCGGCACCTTGAAATTCGCCAGTACGGTGCTCGCATGCGCGCGCACCTGCTCCTCGGTGAGTGTCGCGCCGGGCTTGCGCACCACGAATGCCTTGCCCACCTCGCCCATTCGGGTATCCGGCACCCCGATGACCGCGGATTCGGCCACCCCGTCGAGCCGGGCCAGCGCTTGTTCCACCTCCGCCGGATACACATTGAATCCGCCGGAGATGTACATATCCTTGAGTCGATCGGTGATCTTCAGATAGCCGCGCTCGTCGATCGTGCCGATATCGCCGGTGTGCAGCCAGCCCTCGGCATCGATGGTTTCGGCGGTGCTTTCCGGATCGTTGAGGTAGCCGAGCATGACATTCGGGCCGCGCAGCAGCACCTCGCCCTGCTCGTTCAGCCGCAGTTCGAAGTCGGCGATCGGGCGACCGCAGGTGCCCGCGATGGTCGCGGCGTCGTCGTCCGCGCGGCACATGGTGCCGAATCCGGCGGCCTCGGACAGTCCGTAGCCGGTGATGACGACATCGAAGTCGAGTTCCGAACGCATGCGCTCGACCAGTACCACCGGTACGGTCGCGGCGCCGGTGACGGCGACCCGCAGGGTGCTCAGGTCGTAGTCGTCGCGGTTCGGGAAGTCCAGGATCGTCTGGTAGATGGTCGGCGGCCCGGGAAGTACCGTGATCTTCTCCTCGCCGACCAGTCGCATGGTCACCGGCACATCGAAGGTCGCCTGCGGAATGATCGTCGCGCCGGTCACCAGGCACGCGAGAATGCCCGCCTTGTAACCGAAGTTGTGGAAGAACGGGCTCACCACCAAATATCGATCGGATCTGGTGAGGGTGGTGCATTCGGCCCAGGCCCGCACCACCGACAGCGCCTGCCGATGTGCGATCAGCGTTCCCTTGCTGCGTCCGGTGGTGCCGGAGGTGAACAGGATGTCGGAAATATCCTCGGGGTCAACGGCTTCGGCGCGCTGCACGGCCTCGGCCAGCGGGACGGCTTCGGCTATCTCCGCCAGCTGTGTCCAGTTCAGCGCAGTGGGATCGGCGGTATCCGACTCGACCGGAATGACCACCACGGTCGCGATGCGCAAATCCGGTGCGGCGGCACGCAATTCGGCCAGCCGGTCCCGGCCGAGGAAGGTACCGGCAATGAACAGCGCCTTGGCCTCGACGCGCTCCAGTACATCGGCGGCCTCATCCGCGACGTAGCGGGTATTCAACGGCACCAGGGCCGCGCCCGCATAGTGCGCGGCCAGTGCGGCGATCACCCAGTGGTTGGTGTTCGGCGCCCACATGGCGACCCGATCACCCGGCCGCACGCCGCGCGCGATCAGCGCCCGCGCCACCTGCTGCACCGCTGCCAGCAACTGCGCCCAGTCCAGCCGCACCTCGCCATCGCCGAGGGCGGGCGCGGTGCCGAAGATGCGCGCGGCATCGTGCAGTGCCATGGGTGTCGTTTGTGCAGGGGTTGTCACGGTTGTCCTCACCGTCGGCGGGGTCTTTTGCTGCCTTTGCTCGATAAAAGCGGTCCAGCTCTAACAAAGCAAGTGCTTGGTAGGTTATCCTACCGGCGTGGTTGCGATCCAGACCTCAGATTCCGACACCGCAGCGCAGGACGCGCGGTTTTCCGCAGAAGTGCGCCAGTGGTTGGCCGAGAACCTCGATGGCGAGTTCCGTGCGTTGCGCGGACTCGGCGGGCCCGGCCGCGAACACGAGGCCTTCGAGGAACGCCTCGCCTGGGACCGGCATCTGGCCGCCGCAGGATGGACCTGCCTCGGCTGGCCCAAGGAGTGGGGTGGGCGCGAGGCCTCGGTGCGCCAGCAGGTGATCTTCCATGAGGAGTACGCCAAAGCGAATGCGCCCGCGCGGGTTTCCCACGTCGGCGAGGAACTGCTCGGTCCGACCGTGTTGGCCTTCGGCACCCAGGCGCAGAAGGAGCGCTTCCTGCCGGGCGTGCGGAATGTGACCGAGCTGTGGTGCCAGGGCTATTCCGAACCCGGTGCGGGCTCGGATCTGGCCGCCATCACCACCAGCGCCCAGCTCGACGGCGACGAATGGTCGATCAACGGTCAGAAGATCTGGACCTCGCTGGCCCATGTGGCCGACTGGTGCTTCGTCCTCACGCGCACCGAAAAGGGTTCGACCCGGCACAAGGGCCTTTCCTACCTGCTGGTTCCGATGCATCAGCCGGGTATCGAGGTCCGCCCGATCATCCAGCTGACCGGCACCTCGGAGTTCAACGAGGTCTTCTTCGACAATGCCCGCACCGCCGCGGACCTGGTCGTCGGCGAACCCGGCGACGGTTGGCGCATCGCCATGGGCACGCTCACCTTCGAGCGCGGCATCTCCACCCTGGGCCAGCAGATTCGATTCGCCCGCGAACTGGCCGATATCGAGGCATTGGCCCGCCGCACCGGCGCGGCCGACGATCCGTTGATCGCCGATCGCATCGATAAGGCATGGGTCGGCCTGCGCGTCCTGCGCGCGCACGCGCTGCGCACCATGCAGGACAGCACCGCCGACGACGGCGGCCAAGCCTCGGTTTCGAAGCTGCTGTGGGCCAATTGGCATCGCGGCCTCGGCGAATTGGCCATGGCCGTGCTCGGCCCGGCCGGGCTGGTTGCCGACGAGCACGATCTCGACGAATGGCAGCGGCTGTATCTGTTCACCCGCGCCGACACGATCTACGGAGGTTCGAACGAAGTGCAGCGCAATATCATCGCCGAGCGCGTGCTCGGCCTGCCGCGGGAGGCTCGCCCATGAACGGACCGCTTTCCATTGCGCCGCAGCCTATTCCGGGGCACGGTCTGCTGACCGGACGCAATGCCGTGATCACCGCGGCGGCGGGTACCGGCATCGGCTCGGCCACTGCGCGCCGGTTGCTCGCGGAGGGCGCCGATGTGGTCGTATCCGACTGGCACGAGCGGCGTCTCGCCGAAACCGAGGTCGAGCTGAAGGCCGAATTCCCGGAGCGCCGGGTCGCCTCGATCGCCTGCGATGTGCAGAGCACCGAACAGGTCAACGAGCTGATCCGCGGCGCCGCAACCGCATTGGGCCGCATCGACATCATGGTCAACAATGCCGGACTCGGCGGCGAGACCCCGGTCGTCGATATGACCGACGAGCAGTGGGACCGCGTCCTCGATATCACCCTCAACGGCACCTTCCGCTGCACCCGCGCTGCCCTCAACTACTTCCGCGATGCGGGTCACGGCGGCGTCATCGTCAATAACGCCAGCGTGCTCGGCTGGCGCGCACAATACGGCCAGGCGCACTATGCCGCCGCCAAGGCCGGTGTCATGGCCCTGACCCGGTGCAGCGCCGTCGAGGCCGCCGAACTCGGCGTCCGAATCAATGCCGTCGCCCCGAGCATCGCCAGGCACGCCTTCCTGGACAAGGTCAGCTCGACCGAACTGCTCGACCGCCTCTCCGAACGCGAAGCCTTCGGCCGCGCCGCCGAACCCTGGGAAGTCGCCGCCACCATCGCCATGCTCGCTAGCGACTACACCACCTACCTCACCGGCGAAGTGGTATCGGTAAGCAGCCAGCGCGCTTGATTTCGGCCGTCGCAGTGGTCGATCAGCGCAGTTGTGCGATCGCTTTTCGACCTCCGCGATCCGTCCGGCCGATGGGTTCCTGATCAGGTAAAAAGGCCGGGACGCAGGGCATCGAGGTGTGCAATGCTGGGAGTGGCCGAATCCCGCACTCCCGTAAGGGGCGATGGCTATGGGGCTGGATCGCCCACAGGCCCGCGAACAACTGGAACTCGAATTGGTGCGCGAAGTCGTGCTGGCCAGGCGACGGCTGGACAGCATGGTGCTCGCGGCACTCACCCTCGGTGCCGAACTCATGGACCACACCTCCGAGCGCGCGACCGCGACCCGGGCCGCTCAGATTCTCGAGCAGTACGCGATCGACGAATCCGAGGTCGCCCGCGATCCGCGCGGTGCGTTGCGTGCCGATATGGCACGCGATTACGAACGCGCCTGCCGCATCGGGCTCAGTGCCGCATCGCTCGGATCCGAACAGGACCGCAGACGGCGGCGGCAGACGGAGCTGCTGTGTGAGGTGCGAGCGGATCTACTCGACGTCATTCACAAATGCCGCAAGTTCCGCTTCGATCGCGCGGCATTCGCCGACGAAATCGCCCAGGGCCTGTGCGCCGCAACGGACAAGCTCGTCGTCGGCGCGGATATGGATACCTATCGCGCATGGCAGCGCGGCATGATTCTCAAACTCATCGAGGAGCCGGTCCCCTTCGGCCCACCGCGCGTCATGGCCACCGTCGACGCGGGCCCGGACCGCGACCCGCTGACTGTTGAGTGGGACAGCTGTGAACGCCGACTCGCGCTGGTGGCGCGGATGGCGCGCGCAGGCATTTCCCCGGTCGTGATCTGCGACCGGCTGCTGGCGGACCTGTCGGTGTCCTCACCATTGCGCTATTCGATGCGCTGAGAGCCACCCTGGACCAAGCAAATGCTTGGTTGTATTATGAGCCGTGTGACCGCACCAGACGCCTCGAAATCAGCACGGCGCAATGAATTGCTCGCACTGGCGGCCCAACTGTTCGCCGAGCGTGGACTGCGTGCGACCACCGTGCGTGATATCGCCGATGCGGCCGGGATTCTATCGGGAAGCCTCTACCACCACTTCGACTCCAAGGAGTCGATGGTCGACGAGATTCTGCGCGGCTTCCTCGACGATCTGTTCGGGCGGTATCGGGAGATCGTGGCCGCCGGGCTCAGTTCGCGAGATACCTTGGAAGCCTTGGTGATCGCGTCCTACGAATCCTTCGACCGCTCCCATGCCGCGGTGGCGATTTATCAGGCCGAAGCCAAGCGCCTGCGCGATGCGGAGCGGTTCACCTATATCGCGGACTACAACCGCGAATTCCGCGAGCTGTGGCACCGGGTACTGATCAATGGCGTCGAGGACGGCAGTTTCCGGCCGGAACTCGACGTCGAATTGGCCTACCGGTTCCTTCGGGACACGGTGTGGGTCGCGGTGCGGTGGTACGAGCCAGGCGGCTCGATCACCGTCGAGAACCTCGCCAAGCAGTACCTCACCATCGTGCTGGACGGCCTGACCGTGCCGTAGTTGATTTTCGGCGGTCGCGGGACCCTCCGTGGTCGAGCAAGCTGCCGCCGCCAGGCCCGTCGCTCCCGCCGGGCAACACCAAGTAGGAGTTTCCAGATGTCAGCACCATCCGCTCGCCGCCCGTACGCCCCGCTGCGGGATGCCTATGTGATCGACGCGGTGCGCACGCCGGTCGGCAAGCGCAATGGCGCGCTGGCCGCGGTGCATCCGGCCGATCTCGGCGCGGCCGCACTGCGTGGGCTGTTGGACCGCAACCCGATCGATCCGGCGATGGTCGACGATGTGATCGTCGGCTGCGTCGACAATATCGGTCCGCAGGCGGGCAATATCGGTCGCACCATGTGGCTGACCGCCGGTTACCCGGAGGAGATTCCCGGAGTCACGGTCGACCGGCAGTGCGGATCCTCCCAGCAGGCCATCAATTTCGGTGCGCAGGCGATTATGAGCGGCACCGCGGAAGTGATCGTCGCGGGCGGTGTGCAGAACATGAGCGCCATCCCGATCTCGGCGGCCATGTTGGCGGGCAAGGAATATGGCTTCGACTCGCCGTTCGTCGGTGCCCAGGGTTGGGACCATCGCTATGGCACCGGCGAGGTCTCGCAATTCAACGGCGCGCAGATGATCGCCGATAAATGGAATATCGGCCGAGAAGAGATGGAGCACTGGGCATTACGCAGCCACGAGCGCGCCCGCGATGCCATCAAGAACGGCCGCTTCGATCGTGAGATCGTGCCGGTCGGCGAATTCTGGATCGACCAGTGCCCGCGCGAGACCTCGCTGGAGAAGATGGCGTCGCTGCCGGTGCTCGCCGAGGGTGGCACACTGACCGCCGCGGTCGCCAGCCAGATCTCCGACGGCGCGAGCGCGACCCTGCTCGCCTCCGAATGGGCCGTCGCGGAATACGGATTGCGCCCGCGCGCCCGCATCCACCACGTGAGCGCTCGCGGCGCCGACCCGATCATGATGCTCACCGGTCCGATTCCGGCCACCAAGTGGGCGCTGGAGAAGTCCGGGCTGACCATCGAAGACATCGACGTCGTCGAGATCAACGAGGCCTTCGCCCCGGTCGTGCTGGCCTGGCTGCGCGAAACCGGCGCCGATCCGGAGAAGGTGAACGTCAACGGCGGCGCGATCGCCCTCGGCCACCCGCTCGGTGCCACCGGCGCAAAGCTTTTCGCCACCCTGCTCAACGAACTGGAACGCCGCAACGGCCGCTACGGCCTGCTCACCATCTGCGAAGGCGGCGGCACCGCCAACGCCACCATCATCGAACGTCTCGGCTGAGAGCCCTTCGTCAACTCCGGCTGAGTAACCGAAGGCCGCGCCCTGGAAGTGATTCAGGGGGCGGCCTTTCGGTCGTTGTGACCGATAGAGATCGGTCGGCACCGAGAAAAAGGCCGCCCCTGGGAGCAACTTCAGGGGCGGCCTTCGGTATTTCGCCTTGCGGCGCGATATGCGGCTCGAATCAGGACCCGTTCGGCGCTGCATTGTGATCCGCGGTAAGCGCGGCGATCGAATCGATCCGTGCGACGGCGTCGGCGACGATGCGGTCGATGAGTTCCTTACAGGTGGGCAGGTCATCGATGATGCCGGTGACCTGCCCCGCGGCGAGCACGCCCGCCTGGGTATTGCCCTCGACGAGTCCGGCGCGCAGCAGCATCGGGGTATTGGCGGCCATGACAACCTGAGACCAGCTGAGGTCCTTGGCCTTTCGCATGGCCAGTCCGTCGCGGACCATGGCCGACCACTTCATGCCGGTCATACCCTTGAACTTCGCCGCATTCGAGACGGCGGCGGCCAGCCCGCGCCAGCGACCCGAATGTTCCAGGCGATCGACGAGTTCGGTATTCAGCACCCGGTGCGGCATGCCGTCAACCTTGAGCGAGACCACGGTGTCCTGCAGCTGCCGCTTCAGGTACTCCTGCTTGACCGCCTCGGGCACGGTGCTCTCCTTGGTCAACAGAAAGCGCGTCCCCATCGCGACACCCGCCGCGCCATAGGCCAATGCGGCGGCCAGACCACGTCCGTCGAAGAATCCGCCCGCCGCGACAACCGGAATATCGACCGCATCCAGCACCGACGGCAGCAGCAGCGTGGTCGCCACCGGACCGGTATGCCCACCGCCCTCGCCGCCCTGCACGATCACCGCGTCGGCGCCCCAGGACGCGACCTTCACCGCGTGCTTGGCCGCGCCGATCGACGGAATCACCACCACACCGGCATCTTTCAGCTTGGCGATGAGTTCCTGCTTCGGCGCCAAGGCGAATGAAGCGACGGCCACCTTCTCCCGGATCAACAGGTCGATCCGCTCGGGCGCATCTGTGGCGTCGGCGCGGATATTCACGCCGAACGGCTTGTCGGTGTGTGCCTTGGTCTTCGTGATCGCGGCTTCCAATTCGGCGAAGGTCATAGTGGCCGAGGCGAGGATGCCGAGCCCGCCCGCCTCGGCGGTCGCCGACACCAGACTCGGCCCGGCCACCCAACCCATACCGGTCTGCACGATCGGATGTTCGATGCCGACCAATTCGGTCAGCGGGGTGCGCAGCGCGCTCATGACGGCACCTCGGATTCGCGAACCTTCTTGGGGTCGAGCACATCCCGGATCAACCGCAGCTCTTCGGAACTCGGCAGCCGGGTCCGGCCCGCCTCGGCCAGTCCGGCGATCTCGAACGAGGTGTTCTCGGCGACCTCGTCGGCGGTGACGCCCGGATGCAGACTGCGCGCCCGCATCGTGTGGTCGGGTCCCTCGAAATCGAAGACGCCCAGATTGGTCACGACTCGGTGCAGGTGGTGGAACCGATACGCCGGATTGGCCGGATCGATCTTGTCGTAGCCGACACCCGAGACGATATCGACCTGATCCACGAACACCCGCCGGGTATGCCGCGAAACCCAGTAGCTGGTCGGGTGATTGATGGTGTTGCCCGGCGCACCGCGCGAACCGAACATCTGCCGGGTCGGCTGCTGCAACGGACCGAATGCCGACAGATTCTGATTGCCGTATCGATCGAGCTGATTGGCCCCCATCACGACATGGCGTCGACCGGAGGCCACCACATCGAAGACCTTGCGGAACGGAATCCACCCCTCGATCGGCGCTTTACCGCCGAACGGGGGAGTGTCGGCGAAGAACAGTGCCTCGCCATCGGAGAGCAGCAGATCCGGTTCGGTGGTCAACTTGGCCAGCCGCGCCCCGATGATCGTCATCGGCGACATCGGCGAGGCCATGATTTCCCCTGCGCCGCTGAAGATCTCGGCGCAGGCGATCGCGCAGATCTCGGCACGCGTCACGGTTTCGGTTGAGGTCACTTCGACGCCTCCTGTGCGAAGTCGCGGACGGCGGCCTGATATTCGTCCTCGGAGACCGCCAGATACTTGTCGACGAACTGCTGCCAGGACTCCGGCGTCTTGGCCGACTCCACATAGTGCTTCTGGAACTTCTCGTCGCGGCCGTAGCTATCGGCGGCCAGGGTGAAGTGCGCGCCGCCCGGCGCCTCGACCACACCGTCGACCAGCATCCGGTTGAGCAATAGGGACTGCAGCGGAACGGCTTTCACCAGTTCCTCGGTGTCCACCACCCGCTCCACCGATACGTAGCGACGCTCGGCGGCCAGGCAGTACAGGTCGTCGAAATACGGGTCGACACCGGTGTACGCGGCATTGCCGTGCTTATCGCCGATATTCAAATGCACAAGCGCCGCATCGAGATTCAGTGCGGGCATCGCGATCAGCGTCTCGGTTCGTCCGTCGCCGTCCGGATACGGCGATGCGACGGTCTTCAGCTCGCCATCCCAGAAGTTCACGACATCGGATCCGAGTCCGGCGCGGATCGGCAGGAACGGCAGTCGCGCGGCCGCCGCCTCCAGCCCGCATTTCAACATGCCCTCGTCCATCTCCCGCGCCACCAAGGCGCCGGAGGTGCGCGCCTTGGCGAACCACGGATCGTAGAACGGCGGCGAGTCCAGCGAGACGAAGCCGTAGTACGCCTTGCGCACCTTGCCCGCCGAACACAGCAGACCCAGATCGGGTCCGCCGTAACTGACCACGGTCAGATCGGTGATATCCGAGCGCAGGATGGCCCGCACCAGCGCCATCGGCTTGCGTCGTGAGCCCCAGCCGCCGATGCCGATGGTCATACCGCTGCGCAGCTCGCCGACCACCTCGTCGAGCGACATTCGCTTGTCCCGCATCAGTTTTCCTTGCTCTCTTCCTTGCGCGCGGCCAGATCGTCGTCGAACCGCGCACGGATCTCATCCGCGACACCGGCCAGATTCAGTTCGAAGGTGAAGCCCTGCTCGTAGCGGTAGCTGCGGTGCACGTCCTGCACATCGATGCCGTTGAGCGCCCGCTTGGCCGCGCGGATGACCCGGCTGTCCTTGGCCGCAATGTTCTTGGCGACTTCCAGCGCGGCGGCATCGAGTTCAGCGCGCGGCACCACCTGATACACCGAACCGAAGTGCTGCAACTGCTGTGCGGTGATTGTGCTCGCGGTATAGAACAGCGCGCGCATCAGATGCTGCGGCACCAGCCGGGACAGATGGGTGGCCGCACCGAGCGCACCGCGGTCGACCTCGGGCAGCCCGAAAGTCGCGTCATCCGAGGCGATGACGACATCGGCGTTGCCGACCAGACCGATGCCGCCGCCGAGGCAGAAGCCCTGCACCGCCGCGATCACCGGAACCGGACAGTCGTAGACGGCCGCGAAGGCCTCGAAACAGCCGTGATTGGCGTCGATCAGCGCTTGATGACCCGGGGTGCGCTGCATCTCCTTGATATCGACACCGGCATTGAAGCCGCGGTTCTCGGCGCGCAACACCACCACCTTGGTTTCCGGATCGCGCCCGGCCGCGCGGATCTCATCCGCCAGCGTGAACCAGCCGTCGGACGGTATGGCGTTGACCGGCGGGTAGTCGACCGTGACCACGGTGATGCCGGTTGATTCGGAGTGACGGTTGATCCCCATCGCATGTCCCATCGTGTGTACGGGGTGGCAAAGCAAGCAGTTGCTTGGTAGGTTAGCACGGTGGCACTCGAAATAGACCTCACCGGCAACGTCGTCCTGGTCACCGGCGGTGTGCGCGGTGTTGGTGCGGGCGTCAGCAAGGCCTTTCTGGCTGCTGGAGCGACCGTCGTGGCCTGCGCGCGACGGCCCGGCGACGAGCCGGTGGCCCACGATGGCCGGGAGATCGAATACCTGCCCTGCGATGTGCGCGATGCCGACGCTGTGCGGGGTTTGATCGATGCGATCGTCGCGCGGCACGGCCGCCTCGATCACCTGATCAACAATGCGGGCGGCGCCCCGTTCGCCCTCGCCGCCGATGCGAGCAAGAACTTCCACGCCAAGATCATCGAACTGAATCTGCTTGCGCCCCTGCTGGTCTCGCAGGCCGCCAATGCGGTGATGCAGCAGCAGCCGGGCGGCGGATCCATTGTGATGGTCTCCAGTGTGAGCGGGCATCGACCGTCGCCGGGTACCGCCGCCTACGGCGCGGCCAAGGCGGGCATCGACAGCCTGACCTCCTCGCTCGCCGTCGAATGGGCACCGAAGGTCCGGGTGAATTCGCTGGTCGTCGGTCCGGTCGTCACCGAACTGAGCGAGCTGCACTACGGCGATCAAGACGGTATCGACGCCGTCGGCGCGACCATCCCGCTCGGTCGGATGGCCCGTCCCGAGGACATCGGCCGCTGCGCCGCATTCCTGACCTCATCGCTGGCCGCCTATGTCAGCGGCGCGACGCTGCTGGTGCACGGCGGCGGTGAGCGCCCGGCATTCCTCGCGGCGTCGAATGCGAATCTCGGCGAGCAGATCGCTCAGGCCTGAACAATCGAATCCGAAAACGAAGAGGACACAACAGGTTATGGACACGGAGCAGATCTGCGCGGGGCGCATTGTCATCGTCACCGGCGCCGGTCGCGGTATCGGCCGGGCGCACGCGCTCGCCTTCGCTGCCGCAGGAGCCCGCGTGGTCGTCAATGATCTCGGCTCCGCGCTGGACGGCGCGGCGACCGGTGAGACGCCCGCCGAACAGGTTGTCGCCGAGATCAAGGCCCTCGGCGGCGAGGCCGTGGCCAATGGTGACGACGTCGCGGACTGGGACGGCGCACGCAATCTCATCCGCCAGGCCGTCGACACCTTCGGCGGCCTGGATGTGCTGGTCAACAATGCCGGTTTCGTGCGCGACCGCATGCTGGTGAACCTGGGCGAGGACGAGTGGGACGCGGTGATCCGGGTCCATCTCAAGGGCCACTTCGCGACCATGCGCCACGCGATCGAGTACTGGCGCGGTGAATCCAAGGCGGGCCGCCCGGTCGATGCCCGTGTCATCAACACCAGCTCCGGCGCGGGACTGCAGGGCAGTGTCGGCCAGAGCAATTACGGTGCCGCCAAGGCGGGTATCGCGGGCCTGACCCTCACCGCGGCAGCCGAATTCGCGCGCTACGGCGTCACCGTCAATGCCATCGCTCCCTCCGCCCGCACCCGCATGACCGAAACCGTCTTCGCCGAGACCATGGCCGCCCCCGAGGAAGGCTTCGATGCGATGGCGCCCGAGAATGTCTCGCCGATCGTCGTCTGGCTCGGCAGTGCGCAGTCCGCGGCCGTCACCGGGCGGATGTTCGAGGTCGAGGGCGGCAAGGTCGCGCTGGCCGACGGCTGGCGGCACGGCACCGCCGTGGACCGCGGGGCACGCTGGGATCCCGCCGAACTCGGTCCGGTGGTCGCCGACCTGATCGCCAAGTCCGTTCCGCCGGAGGCGGTTTACGGCGCCTGAGCGCTGGCACCGCCGAGCGGCTGTCGAAAAGGGCGCTCGGCGGTTGCTTCACCCATCGTAGATCGGTACGAACGTACTGTTCTGATCTCGGTTCGAAGGGGTCGCGTCGGCGCGTCCCTTGATTTGTGTCGATGTCGCGGGGCGCGCTCGTCCGACCTGTGGCCGTGGTCATCGCATGGCGACTGGAGCGACACAGGTTCCACTGTGGGCGTGTCCGTTTCGCGTCTGCGCGGCATCGACATACGTACTGGTCTGCCCGTTTAGCCCAGCGCGCGTAGGGGGTTAACGCGGAAATGTGTTCGGGATTACAGCCGGAACTCCGAACGCATGATCTGGGCGGCAGGCCGAGAACCGGCGCGTGGCCGGTCGGGCGTGTCGAATGCCGGGCGTGCCCCGAGCCGCTGCGCGGATTCGGGCTGAGGTTTACTATGGGCTCCCGTCCGTCAAAGTCCCGGAACTGAGGTGTTGCGACCGGGCAGTAGATCTGCGCTATATCGATGAGGGGAAGGCTGGCGCATGGCCATTGGTCGCACGTCGCGTGTAGTTGCAGTACTTGCGACTGTCGCTGGCTTTGCGCTACTCGGGAGTGTTTCGGCCGAGGCACAGCCCGGCGGGTCCTGCTCGCAATGCATTGATCCCGATAGTCCGACGCCGGATTCGAACGGCGATGTCTGGATGCCACTGGCGATTCCGGGCCAGTCGAGTGTCAGTTCGTCCGTCGATCCGACCGACGCCGCAGCGGGTTCGACCCCGGCCGCCGGTCCCGGCTCGGCAGCGGCCGGATCCGCCGCGCTCGGCGCCACGGGGCTGCTCGGCGCACTTCTCGGCGGTGGCTCGGTAGGCGTCGGCACCATCATCGGCACCGGCTCCGCGGGCGTCGGCGCGATCATCGGCACCGGTTCGGCCGGTGTCGCCACCATTCTCGGTACCGGTTCCGCCGCCGTC
>NZ_BDAZ01000092.1 GCF_001612725.1 Nocardia anaemiae NBRC 100462
GTTGGCGTTTTGTTTTGCTGGGTTTTCGGACTCTAGTTAGATATTTCTGATTCATTCTTCGGAGTGTTTCGTGAGTCTTCAACGGAGAGTTTGATCCTGGCTCAGGACGAACGCTGGCGGCGTGCTTAACACATGCAAGTCGAGCGGTAAGGCCCTTCGGGGTACACGAGCGGCGAACGGGTGAGTAACACGTGGGTGATCTGCCCTGTACTTCGGGATAAGCCTGGGAAACTGGGTCTAATACCGGATATGACCACGGGATGCATGTCTTGTGGTGGAAAGATTTATCGGTGCAGGATGGGCCCGCGGCCTATCAGCTTGTTGGTGGGGTAATGGCCTACCAAGGCGACGACGGGTAGCCGACCTGAGAGGGTGACCGGCCACACTGGGACTGAGACACGGCCCAGACTCCTACGGGAGGCAGCAGTGGGGAATATTGCACAATGGGCGGAAGCCTGATGCAGCGACGCCGCGTGAGGGATGACGGCCTTCGGGTTGTAAACCTCTTTCGACAGGGACGAAGCGTAAGTGACGGTACCTGTAGAAGAAGCACCGGCCAACTACGTGCCAGCAGCCGCGGTAATACGTAGGGTGCGAGCGTTGTCCGGAATTACTGGGCGTAAAGAGCTTGTAGGCGGTTCGTCGCGTCGATCGTGAAAACTGGCGGCTCAACTGCCAGCTTGCGGTCGATACGGGCGGACTAGAGTACTTCAGGGGAGACTGGAATTCCTGGTGTAGCGGTGAAATGCGCAGATATCAGGAGGAACACCGGTGGCGAAGGCGGGTCTCTGGGAAGTAACTGACGCTGAGAAGCGAAAGCGTGGGTAGCGAACAGGATTAGATACCCTGGTAGTCCACGCCGTAAACGGTGGGTACTAGGTGTGGGTTTCCTTCCACGGGATCCGTGCCGTAGCTAACGCATTAAGTACCCCGCCTGGGGAGTACGGCCGCAAGGCTAAAACTCAAAGGAATTGACGGGGGCCCGCACAAGCGGCGGAGCATGTGGATTAATTCGATGCAACGCGAAGAACCTTACCTGGGTTTGACATACACCAGAAACATCCAGAGATGGGTGCCCCCTTGTGGTTGGTGTACAGGTGGTGCATGGCTGTCGTCAGCTCGTGTCGTGAGATGTTGGGTTAAGTCCCGCAACGAGCGCAACCCTTATCTTATGTTGCCAGCGCGTTATGGCGGGGACTCGTGAGAGACTGCCGGGGTCAACTCGGAGGAAGGTGGGGACGACGTCAAGTCATCATGCCCCTTATGTCCAGGGCTTCACACATGCTACAATGGCCGGTACAGAGGGCTGCGATACCGTGAGGTGGAGCGAATCCCTTAAAGCCGGTCTCAGTTCGGATCGGGGTCTGCAACTCGACCCCGTGAAGTTGGAGTCGCTAGTAATCGCAGATCAGCAACGCTGCGGTGAATACGTTCCCGGGCCTTGTACACACCGCCCGTCACGTCATGAAAGTCGGTAACACCCGAAGCCGGTGGCCTAACCCCTTGTGGGAGGGAGCCGTCGAAGGTGGGATTGGCGATTGGGACGAAGTCGTAACAAGGTAGCCGTACCGGAAGGTGCGGCTGGATCACCTCCTTTCTAAGGAGCACTTCTGCATCGCACCCCGAAGAGTCGGGGATGGTAAACGCTGATGCCAGAGACCGTTGAGTTCTCACATGTAGAACTGCGGACGCTCATGGGTGGAACGCTGACAAGTTTCATCGCATCAAGGTTTCGGTCATGTCCGGAATCGCGGTGGATATATCGACACACTGTTGGGTCCTGAGAGAACACGCGAGTGTTTTTTCCAGGCAAGATAACGATCCGCTCGGATCTCCTGTCATACCGGGGAGGCTGAAAGGTCTTCTGCTGGTGCGGGGTTGGGGTTTGAGTGGGTGTGTTGTTTGAGAACTGCACAGTGGACGCGAGCATCTTTGTTTGTAAGTGTTTAAGAGCGTTCGGTGGATGCCTTGGCACCAGGAGCCGATGAAGGACGTAGGAGGCTGCGATAAGCCTCGGGGAGCTGTCAACCGAGCTGAGATCCGAGGATTTCCGAATGGGGAAACCCAGCACGAGTGATGTCGTGTTACCCGCATCTGAATATATAGGGTGTGTGGAGGGAACGTGGGGAAGTGAAACATCTCAGTACCCACAGGAAGAGAAAACAATAGTGATTCCGTGAGTAGTGGCGAGCGAAAGCGGATGAGGCTAAACCAGGAGCATGTGATAGACGGCAGTCGTTGTGTTCTTGGGGTTGTGGGGCTCACTTTCTCGATTCTGCCGAGTCGAGCGACAGTCAGAAACCGTTGTGTTAGTTGAAGTGGTCTGGAACGGCCTGCCATAGACGGTGATAGTCCGGTAAATGAAAACTCAACGGCTGTTGTAGTGGGTGCCCGAGTAGCAGCGGGCCCGTGAAATCTGCTGTGAATCTGCCGGGACCACCCGGTAAGCCTGAATACTCCCTGGTGACCGATAGCGGACTAGTACCGTGAGGGAAAGGTGAAAAGTACCCCGGGAGGGGAGTGAAATAGTACCTGAAACCGTGCGCTTACAATCCGTCAGGGCCTACGCACAACTTGTTGTGGTGGGTGATGGCGTGCCTTTTGAAGAATGAGCCTGCGAGTTAGTGGCATGTGGCGAGGTTAACCCGTGTGGGGTAGCCGTAGCGAAAGCGAGTCCGAATAGGGCGTTTTTGAGTCGCGTGTTCTAGACCCGAAGCGGAGTGATCTACCCATGGCCAGGGTGAAGCGACGGTAAGACGTCGTGGAGGCCCGAACCCACTTAGGTTGAAAACTGAGGGGATGAGCTGTGGGTAGGGGTGAAAGGCCAATCAAACTCCGTGATAGCTGGTTCTCCCCGAAATGCATTTAGGTGCAGCGTCACGTGTTTCACGCCGGAGGTAGAGCTACTGGATGGTCTAGGGGGCCTACAAGCTTACCGAAATCAGCCAAACTCCGAATGCCGGTGTGTGAGAGCGTGGCAGTGAGACTGCGGGGGATAAGCTTCGTAGTCGAGAGGGAAACAGCCCAGATCGCCGGCTAAGGCCCCTAAGCGTGTACTAAGTGGAAAAGGATGTGGAGTCGCGAAGACAACCAGGAGGTTGGCTTAGAAGCAGCCATCCTTGAAAGAGTGCGTAATAGCTCACTGGTCAAGTGATTCTGCGCCGACAATGTAGCGGGGCTCAAGTACACCGCCGAAGCCGCGGCATTCACACATGACACCCACTTCCTCCTGCGGGGGGTTGTGCAGTGGTGTGGATGGGTAGGGGAGCGTCGTGTAGCCATGGAAGCAGCAGTGTGAGCTAGTTGTGGAGGCTATGCGAGTGAGAATGCAGGCATGAGTAGCGAAAGACGAGTGAGAAACTCGTCCGCCGAATGACCAAGGGTTCCTGGGCCAGGTTAATCCGCCCAGGGTGAGTCGGGACCTAAGGCGAGGCCGACAGGCGTAGTCGATGGACAACGGGTTGATATTCCCGTACCCGTGTATCCGCGCCCAATGGCGAGCCGGTTTTGCTAACTGTCCAAAACCCAAATGATCTCCTTCGGGAGACAGGAGGGGGCTGCATAGGACCCAGACCGTAGTAGTCAAGCGATGGGGTGACGCAGGAAGGTAGCTGGGCCAGTCAGTGGTTGTACTGGTGTAAGCCTGTAGGGCGCAACATAGGCAAATCCGTGTTGCATATGGCCTGAGAGGTGATGCGTAGCCGATTGAGGTGAATTCAGTGATCCTATGCTGCCGAGAAAAGCCTCTAGTGAGTTGGTACACGGCCCGTACCCCAAACCGACACAGGTGGTCAGGTAGAGAATACTGAGGCGATCGAGAGAACTGTGGTTAAGGAACTCGGCAAAATGCCCCCGTAACTTCGGGAGAAGGGGGACCACGTCTGGTGATGGCCCTTGCGGTCTGAGCTGGGTGTGGTCGCAGAGACCAGAGAGAAGCGACTGTTTACTAAAAACACAGGTCCGTGCGAAGTCGTAAGACGATGTATACGGACTGACGCCTGCCCGGTGCCGGAAGGTTAAGAGGACCGGTTAGCCGCCTTTGGTGGCGAAGCTGAGAATTTAAGCCCCGGTAAACGGCGGTGGTAACTATAACCATCCTAAGGTAGCGAAATTCCTTGTCGGGTAAGTTCCGACCTGCACGAATGGCGTAACGACTTCTCTGCTGTCTCAACCACAGACTCGGCGAAATTGCATTACGAGTAAAGATGCTCGTTACGCGCGGCAGGACGAAAAGACCCCGGGACCTTCACTATAGCTTGGTATTGGTGTTCGGTACGGTTTGTGTAGGATAGGTGGGAGACTGTGAAACTGGCACGCCAGTGTTGGTGGAGTCGTCGTTGAAATACCACTCTGATCGTATTGGACCTCTAACCTCGGGCCATGATCTGGTTCAGGGACAGTGCCTGGTGGGTAGTTTAACTGGGGCGGTTGCCTCCTAAAATGTAACGGAGGCGCCCAAAGGTTCCCTCAGCCTGGTTGGCAATCAGGTGTCGAGTGCAAGTGCACAAGGGAGCTTGACTGTGAGAGTGACAGCTCGAGCAGGGACGAAAGTCGGGACTAGTGATCCGGCACCGGCAAGTGGAAGCGGTGTCGCTCAACGGATAAAAGGTACCCCGGGGATAACAGGCTGATCTTCCCCAAGAGTCCATATCGACGGGATGGTTTGGCACCTCGATGTCGGCTCGTCGCATCCTGGGGCTGGAGTAGGTCCCAAGGGTTGGGCTGTTCGCCCATTAAAGCGGCACGCGAGCTGGGTTTAGAACGTCGTGAGACAGTTCGGTCTCTATCCGCCGCGCGCGTCAGAAACTTGAGGAAGGCTGTCCCTAGTACGAGAGGACCGGGACGGACGAACCTCTGGTGTGCCAGTTGTCCTGCCAAGGGCACTGCTGGTTAGCTACGTTCGGAAGGGATAACCGCTGAAAGCATCTAAGCGGGAAGCCTGTTCCAAGATGAGGTTTCTCACCACCTTCGAGTGGTTAAGGCCCCCCACAGACCATGGGGTTGATAGGCCAGAACTGGAAGCCCGGTAACGGGTGTAGGTGACTGGTACTAATCGGCCGAGGACTTACCAACGAAGAAGCTACGCGTCCACTGTGCAGTATCTGAAACAACACACGAACACTGCAGCACAACAAGATCCCACGGGTCTTGTGAGCGCTGTTTGTGGATAGTTTCATAGAGTTACGGCGGCTATAGCGGTGGGGAAACGCCCGGTCCCATTCCGAACCCGGAAGCTAAGGCCACCAGCGCCGATGGTACTGCACTCGACAGGGTGTGGGAGAGTAGGACACCGCCGGAACATCC
>NZ_BDAZ01000093.1 GCF_001612725.1 Nocardia anaemiae NBRC 100462
TTCACGATAGGGGACCCAGAATTTGGGTCCCCTATCGTCGTTTTTGCACCTATATCTATGCGTGTTCGGGCCCGATCGCCGACACGTGATTGAATTCAGAGGTTCGACAACCTCTGGCGGAACCTAGAAAGGGGCCACCGTGTCGGAACAGAACGACGGCCGGAAGTCTTTCCGGCAGGGCGGTCCCGACCGCGATCGAGGCAGCGCCTCTCGCGGCTCCTCCGACCGAGGTGATTCCGGCGAACGGCGCGGCTTCAAACGCAGCAGCGACTCGACCCGGAGTGGTTCGAGCGACCGCGGCGACTTCAACCGCCGCAACGATTCCAACGATCGCAGCTCCGATGACCGCGGTGGTTTCAAGCGCAGCGGTTCCGGGGATCGTGGCGACTCCGCTGGCCGTGGTGGCTACAACCGCGGTGCTGATGATCGTGGTGGGTTCAACCGCGGCGGCGGTCGCGGCGACTCCGATCAGCGCGGTGCTTCCGGCGAGCGTGGCGGTTTCAGCCGTGGCGGCTCGGGTGAGCGTAGTGGTTTCAAGCGCTCCGGTGATTCTGCTGACCGTGGTGGATTCAACCGTGGCGGCTCCGGCGAACGCGGCGGATTCAACCGCGGTGCCGATTCGAGTAGACGCGGTGACGCAGGCGAGCGTGGTGGTCGAGGTGGCTCCAGCGAGCGCGGTCGCTTCGATCGGGGTGATTCCGGCGAGCGTGGGTTCACCCGTGGTGGTGAATCCGGCGAGCGTCGTGGCTTCAAACGCGGCGGCGATTCCGGCCATCGCGGTGATTCCGGCGATCGAAGTGGCTTCGGCCGCAGCGGTTCTGGGGACCGTGGCGGTTCCAGCCGTGGTTCCGGCGAGCGTGGCGGTTCGGGTGAGCGTGGTGGTTTCAGCCGTGGCGGTTCGAGTGATCGCGGCGGTTTCGACCGTGGTGCTTCTGGTGAGCGCGGTGGTTTCAAGCGCGGTGGCGACTCGACTCAGCGCGGCGAAGCGACCGAAGGCGGCGGGTTCAAGCGCCGTGACCAGGCCGGTCAGCGTGGCGGTTTGAGCCGTGGCGGTGACTCCGGTGGGCGGGGCGATTCCGGCCAGCGCGGCGGCTGGACCCGGGGTGACGACGCACAGGATCGCCGTCGTGGTGGCGAAGGCGCACGTGCCGGGGCCGGTTCGGCTGAGCGACGCGCACCGCGTCCGGAAGAGCCGGATCTGCCCGATGACGTCCAGGCCACCGACCTCGAAACCGAGGTGCGTCGCGACCTATTGAGCCTGGACAAGGGCAACGCGGAAACTGTGGCGCGGCATCTTGTGATGGCGGCCCGACTCATCGACGACGACCCGCGTCTTGCCCTGGCACACGCACGGGCGGCGCGTCAGCGCGCTGGTCGCATTGCTGTAGTCCGCGAAACTGCGGGCGTCACCGCTTACCACGCGGGCGAATGGGCCGAAGCCCTTTCCGAATTGCGTACGGCCCGCCGGATGTCCGGCGGTTCCGGCCTGCTCGCTGTCATGGCGGATTGCGAACGCGGCCTCGGCCGCCCCGAACGCGCCATCGAACTTGGTCGTAGCGACGAGGCCCGCGCCCTGCGTGGTGACGAGGCCACCGAACTTCGCATCGTGGTCGCCGGTGCCCGCATGGACCTCGGCCAATACGATCAGGCTGTAGTTACTCTGCAAACCTCGGAACTCGATCCCTCCCGGACCGGCTCCGCTGCCGCCCGCCTCTTCTACGCCTACGCCGACGCGCTGGTCGCCGCAGGCCGCACCGCCGAGGGCCTCACCTGGTTCCTCAATGCCGCCTCCGCCGACCTCGACGGCGAAACCGACGCCGAGGAACGCGCCGAAGAACTGACCGGCGACACCGACCTGTAGCCCCCGGCTGCCGGGGGCCTGGTCACCCACGAGTCCTGCGCCGAGTCACACACGAGTCCGTCGACTGCGGTCACACATGAACGCGCGGCTGTGCACTATCGACATAAGACGCGACGAGCGAGCGTGCGGGGCTGTGCTGGCACAGACGGTGCGTGGCCGCGGCGGTAGCTGACCATGGCGAAGGTGTTGCTGCCAAAAGTGACGCACGGGTCGTCCGCGATACGCGCGCCTGTGAGCGCGTCGAGCAGCTAGTGCCGTATCCAGATAGCTTCTGCCGTATTGGTCCCGGGCTTCCGTCGAACGTAGTCGGATGGTCGTCACCCATGCCGAATTCGACCGCAAATATCACTACGATCGGCGAGCTGCCGGAGGCGATAGAGTGGCGTTGGAATCCCGGTGGTGGGACTGGCGGTTCGAATCTGGTCGGCAAACACGCATCGTGTTGGGCGATGATCGTGGCAGTGAACGTCGCTGGCAAGGGGCGGTTTCGCGGAACATGCTGCCAATTCGGGTGTGCCCTCGGAATGGGTTGGCGGCATACGGACGGTCGACGCCGTCAATTTCCTGTCGGCGGGCTGGCGTAGGGTTCGGGAAGTGTCGGTCGGTTACGTGGAGTGAGTGGTGTGAAGCGGCTACGAGAGCGGTATGAAGCCCTGCTGCTGGATCTGGACGGCACGCTGTATCGCGGGCCCGAGGTGATCGAGGGCGCGCCGGAGGCGTTGGCGGATTCCGTTGTGGCACAGCGGCTTGTGTATGTCACGAATAATGCGAGTCGTGGTCCTGATGTGGTTGCGCGGCATTTGGCCGAGCTCGGATTCGCGGCGGAAGCCGATGATGTCGTGACCAGTGCGCAGGCGGCGGCACGGTTGTTGGCGCAGCGGCTCGATTCCGGGGCCACGGTATTGATCGTTGGCACCGATGACCTGGCCAAGGAGGTCGAAGCGGTCGGGCTGCGTTCGATCCGGCGCTTCAACGGCGCCGCGCCCGATGCTGTCGTACAAGGACATTCACCCGAAACTGCGTGGCCGGATCTGGCCGAGGCGGCCTACGCGCTGAGCGCCGACGCATTCTGGGTCGCCGCCAATACCGATAAAACGCTGCCGAACGAGCGTGGTCTCGCGCCCGGCAACGGCGCCATGGTCGCCGCCCTGCGTGCCGCCTCCGGCAGGGAGCCGGTGGTAGCGGGCAAACCCTATGCGCCATTACTCGAGGACGCCCTCCTGCGCGCCGGAACACGCAGTGCGCTGGTGGTAGGCGACCGTCTGGACACCGATATCGAGGGCGCCAACCGCGTTGGCCTCGAATCGCTGCTGGTCCTGACCGGCGTGAGCACTCTCGACGAACTGCGCGACGCCCCCGCGGACCTGATCCCGACCTATGTCTCGCAGTCATTGGACGCACTGAATCACCCGCCGGTCGAGGACGAGGCGACCGACCTCGCCGACGACTTGGCCGCACGCTTACGCAGCAACCCGGGACGAGCCGTAAGGGTGCGGGCGTCCGGTTCGGAAATCCGATAGCGTTGACCCCACGATGACTACTCCGACGCCACGCCCCAACGGACCCGGCTCGAACGGACCGCGCCCCGGGCCACCGCTGCCCGGCCAGCATCTGCCGGGTGCACAGGGACGCCCGGAGCCTGCCGATCCGACGCGGATCCGGGCCGAGATCGACAGTCTGCTCGCCGAACTCGACGCCCGTCCGGCCTGGACCGGCCTGGCGGCGCCCCCGCCGACGGATTCCGATTCCGGCGCCGATATCACCCGGCGCGCCCGCATCCTGGAGCAGGCACATGAGGTGCTCGTACAGGCCCTGGCCACGGTGGACAAGATCTGAGGTGGCCAGGCGCGCGCGGGTGGACGCCGAATTGGTTCGCCGCGGATTGGCGCGATCGCGTGAACACGCGGTCGAGCTGATCGGTGCGGGCCGTGTCCTGATTGCTGGAACGGTTGCCGTGAAGGCGGCGACCGCCGTGGAGGCGGGCACGCCTTTGGTCGTGCGCGCGGAGCCCGATGAGGTGTCGTGGGCGTCGCGTGGTGCGCACAAGCTGCTCGGCGCGCTCGAGGCGTTCGAACCCGAGGGTTTGACTATCGCGGGGAAACGCTGCCTGGATGCCGGTGCCTCGACCGGCGGCTTCACCGATGTACTGCTTTCCAAGCAGGCGCGTGAGGTCGTCGCCGTCGATGTCGGCTACGGCCAGCTGATCTGGCGGCTGCAGAACGATGACCGGGTGCGGGTTTTCGATCGGACCAATGTCCGCGCCATAACCCCCGAATCCATCGGCGGCACCGTCGAACTCGTCGTCGGCGATCTGTCGTTCATCTCGCTGAATCTGGTGCTGCCCGCCCTCGCGGCCTGCTCCGCGCCGGGGGCGGACCTGTTGCCCATGGTCAAACCTCAGTTCGAGGTGGGCAAGGAGCGGGTAGGCTCCGGCGGAGTGGTGCGGGATCCCGCATTGCGTGCGGAAGTGGTGCGCGATGTCGCGGCGGCCGCCGCCGAATTGGGCTTGCGCACCCTCGGGGTGGCGGCCAGTCCGCTGCCCGGCCCATCGGGCAATGTCGAATACTTTGTGTGGCTGCGCAACGACGGGCAGTTCGAGTACGACGGCGAGCAGGTCGCGGCCCTCGTCACACGTGCGGTTGAGGAGGGTCCACAGTGAACGCGCTGACACCGGCCGCATCCAGAGAGATTCTGCTGGTTTCGCATCCGGGCCGGGCGGAGATCATCGAAACCGCCCATCGCGTCGCGAAGATTTTCGCGGATGCGGGTATCGGGCTGCGTGTGCTCGCGGACGAGGCGGACAGCACCCGATTCGACTGTGAGCCCGACACCGCGGGCAGGACGGCCGTCGCGGAACCGGGCGGATATCCGGCGCGCGTGGTCGAGCACTGCCCGGACGCGGCGGTCGGCTGCGAGATGGTGCTCTCGCTCGGCGGTGACGGCACCTTCCTGCGCGCGGCCGAATTGGCCAGGCCAGCGGGGGTCCCGGTGCTCGGAATCAACCTGGGTCGTATCGGTTTTCTGACCGAGGCCGAGGCCGAACATCTCGATGAGGCATTGGCGAGCGTCGTCCGCGGCGACTACCGCCTCGAGCATCGGATGACCATCGATGTGAACGTTCGGGTGGATGACGAGATAGTCGAAACCGGCTGGGCGCTCAACGAAGCCAGCATCGAGAACGCCTCGCGCATGGGCGTGCTCGAGGTGGTCCTGGAGGTCGACGGGCGGCCGGTTTCGCAATTCGGTTGCGACGGCATCCTCATCTCCACACCGACCGGATCGACCGCCTACGCGTTCTCCGCGGGCGGCCCGGTGGTGTGGCCGGAACTCGAAGCGCTGCTGGTGATTCCGAGCAATGCGCACGCCCTGTTCGCCCGGCCGCTGGTGGCCAGTCCGGAGTCCAGGATCGCGGTCGAATCCGTTGCGGCGGGCCATGATGCGATAGTTTTCCTGGATGGCAGGCGCACCCTGGCATTGCCGAAGGGCGGGCGGCTCGAGGCGGTCCGCGGTGCCGAACCGGTGCGATGGGTGCGGTTGGATTCCGCACCGTTCGCCGATCGGATGGTGCGCAAATTCCAATTGCCCGTGACAGGCTGGCGTGGCCGACGGCGAACGGAGAGCATACGTGCTGACAGAGATCAGGATTGACGGACTTGGCGTCATATCCACGGCCACCGCGCAATTCCATGAGGGTCTGACGGTTCTCACCGGTGAGACCGGTGCCGGTAAGACCATGGTGGTGACCAGCCTGCACCTGCTCAGCGGCGCGCGGGCCGATGCGGGACGCGTCCGGTTGGGTGCGGACCGTGCCGTGGTCGAGGGGCGGTTCACTGTCGATGAGGTGAATACGACCGCGCAGAAACAAGTGCAGGAAGTCCTGGAATCGGCTGCGGCCGAACGCGATGACGACGGCAGCATCATCGCGGTCCGCACCGTCGGCAGTGACGGACGCTCCCGCGCGCACCTCGGTGGTCGCGGTGTGCCCGCGTCCGTCCTGGCCGATTTCACCGCGCCGTTGCTCACCGTGCACGGTCAGAACGATCAGCTGCGGCTGCAGCGTCCGGATCAGCAGCTGTCCGCGCTGGATCAGTTCGCCGCCGATGCGGTCGGCTCGCTGCTGCGTAAGTACCAGGCGCAGCGGCGATCCTGGCTCGATGCCCGCAATGAGCTGCTCGAACGGACCGCGCGCAGTAGGGAACTCGCGCTGGAGGCCGACCGGCTCAAGCATTCGCTGTCCGAAATCGATGCCATCGCACCCGAACCCGGCGAGGATGTGCGCATCGTCGACGAGGTACGCAGGCTCAGCGATCTGGATTCGCTGCGTGAGGCCGCGGCGGTCGCGCACGATGCCTTGGCCGGTCCCGCCGATTCGCCCGAAGACAGTTCGGGCGCATTGGAATTGCTCGGCGCCGCACGCGCCCGCATCGAATCGGCCCACGATCCGGCATTGACCGCGCTCGGGCCGCGGCTCGGTGAGGCCATCGCGGTGGTCGTCGATCTCACCACCGAGCTCAGCGGCTATCTCTCGGATCTGCCTTCGGATCCGGGCGCTTTGGATTCGCTGCTCACTCGGCAGGCCGAATTGAAATCGCTGACCCGCAAGTACGCGCCGGATATCGACGGGGTTATCGCGTGGGCGGATGAGGCGCGCACACGTCTCGGCTCGCTCGATGTCTCCGAAGAGGCGTTGGCCGCGCTGGCGGCGGAGGTGGATCTCGCCGCGGAACGTGTTCGTGAGGCGGCCCGCAAATTGACTGCGGCGCGGACCAAATCGGCGGGCAAGCTGGCGTCGGCGGTGAGCGCCGAACTCGGTGGGCTGGCCATGGGTAAGGCGAAGCTCGAGGTCGTGGTGCGGCCGGTGCCCGCGAGTCCGCAGGATTCCGCGCCGCTGACGGTGGACGGGCAGGAATTGCATGCGGGTTCGGCCGGTGTCGACGAAGTGGAATTCCGGCTGTCCGCGCACTCCGGCGCGCAGTCATTGCCATTGAGCAAGAGCGCATCCGGTGGTGAGCTGTCGCGGGTGATGCTGGCGCTCGAAGTGGTGCTCGCCAGTTCGGATCACGGCGCGACCATGGTGTTCGACGAGGTCGACGCAGGTGTCGGCGGCCGGGCGGCGGTCGAGATCGGCCGTCGGCTGGCCCGGCTCGCGCGCACCCATCAGGTGATCGTGGTGACTCATCTGCCGCAGGTCGCGGCATTCGCCGACACCCATCTGGTGGTGGACAAGTCCGATGACGGTAAGGGCAAGGTCAACAGCGGCGTTCGGGCATTGACCAAGGATGAGCGCGTTATCGAATTGGCCCGGATGCTGGCCGGTCTCGATGACACCGAAACCGGCCGAGCCCATGCCGAGGAACTGCTCGAAACCGCCCGCGCCGAACGCGCCCTCGCCTGAAAGGGTTCAGCGCAGGGCTTTTTGGGCGCCCTTGATGAACTGGTTGATGAGGTTCTTCAGGCCGAATTCCAGCACCTTCGCGGGGACGGGAAGGCTGGGTTCGGACTCCATCGTGTAGGAGACCAGGGTGCCGTTGTCGGCATCGGCGAAGGTGATGGTGCCGACATGCCGCTTCACCGGGACACCCTTGATGATCTTGTATTCCATCAATTCGCCGGGAACCAGCTTGGTGGTCTCCTCGACGAAGCCGACACCGGCCTTGCCGATGAGGTACTGCGCGCCGACGCCGGTCGGGGTGGGCGAGCCGGGGGTCTTCAGGGTGAAGTCGACCGGGAGGTAGGGGTTGATGCCGTCTCGCTCGGTGAAGAACTTGTAGACGACATCGCGCGGTGCCGCGATCACGGCGTCGACGGTGCTGCTGACCATGGTGACTCCTTTTCGAGATATCTGTGACCCGCAGCATACGGGTACTGGACGACGCGCTTGCGGCGCGGCGTGGTGTTCGTGTTATCACAGTGACGAATGTGATTGGTGAGTCGGCGCGCCTCCACCAATGGTTGAGGGTTTACGGCCAAGATCGGCCGCATGAAGATGTTGGCGTTGTTGTCGAAGAACACCGAATCGCTACCCGGGCTGACCGGGGTAGCACGGGTTGACCGCAACACCAGGCGTCTGCTGAAGCGGGTCGGGCCCGGTGATGTCGTAATACTCGATGAGATGGACTTGGATCGGCTCACCGCCGATCGGCTGGTCGAGGCGGGGGTGGCCGCGGTGGTGAATACTTCGCCATCAATCTCGGGCCGCTACCCGAACCTGGGCCCGGAAGTACTGGTCGCCAACGGAATTCTGCTGCTGGACACCGTCAGTTCGGATGCCTTCCGGATCAAGGACGGCACCAAGGTCCGCATAGATGAGGGCGTCGTCTACTCCGACAGGTTGGTCAAGAAGGAGCCCGAGGTTCTGGTCACGGCCATCGAACTGACCGAATCCGATATCGCCGAGCGGATGATCGAGGCGCGCAACGGCCTCGCCGACCATCTCGAGGCCTTCGCTGGCAACACTATCGAATTCATTCGCACCGAGAGTGCGCTGCTCATCGACGGTATCGGGGTGCCGGAGCTAGGGCTGAACATGCGGAATCGACATGTGGTCGTGGTGGCCGACGGCCCGGACCACGCGGACGACCTCGCGCGACTGAAGCCGTTCATCAAGGAGTACGCCCCGATCATGGTCGGCGTGGGCCGCGGCGCGGACACCTTGATCAAGCAGGGCTATCGCGCGGATCTGATCGTCGGCGACCCGGACGAAATCACCACCGCCACCTTGAAATCCGGTGCCGAGATGATTTTGCCCGCCGATACCGACGGCCACGCCAAGGGACTGGAGCGCATCCAGGATCTCGGCATCGGCGCGACGACATTCCCGTCCTCCGGCGCACCTTCCGACTTGGCGCTGCTGCTGGCGCACCATCACGGCGCATCGCTCATCGTGACCGCCGGTGCCCCAGCTTCGCTGGACGATTTCTTCGACCGCGGCCGCCGCGAGAGCAATCCGGCGACCTTCCTCACCCGACTGAAAATCGGCACCAAACTCATGGATGCCAAGGCCGTCGCCACGCTCTATCGAAACCGGGCGTCCGGCACCGCCATCGCGATGGTCGTACTCGCCGCCTTGGTCGCGGTGATCGTGGCCATGATCGCCTCGAATATGGGGACCGAGGCACTGGATTGGGCTGCCGATACCTGGAATCGATTCGAGCTCTGGGGCCGAGGCCTAGCCGGTTCTGGAGGCAACCGATGATTTCGATTCGGCAGCACGCGGTTTCGATCGTCGCGATCTTCCTGGCCCTCGCCCTCGGCGTGGTGCTCGGGTCGCAGACAGTGGCGGCGGACCTGCTGTCCGGATTGCGCGCGGATAAAACGGATCTACGCAAACAGCTCGATGTGGCCACCGATCAGAACCGGCGCCTCGGCGAGGAAATGAATGCCGCGGACCGGTTCATCGCCGGATCGGCGGGTCGCATCCTCGGCGGCACACTGACCGACCGCAGCGTCGTGGTATTCACGACCCCCGACGCCGAACCCGCCGATGTCGAGGCCGTCGCAAAAGATCTGGAAACCTCGGGCGCCACCGTGACCTGCCGCATCGCGCTCACCGACGCCTTCCTCGACGCTGCCGAGGGCGACCGGATGCGCACCGCGGTCACCAATGTCATCCCCGCTGGGGCGCAGTTGCGCACGGGGCAGGTGGATCAGGGCAGTATGGCGGGCGATCTGCTCGGCCTGGTACTGCTGCTCGATCCGGCGAGCGCGCAACCGCGCAGCACCCCGCAAGAGTTGAGTCTGGTGCTGGAGACGTTGCGCGGCGGCGGTTTCCTCGCCTACGGCGACACCCCGACGCAGGCCGCGAACCTCGCCGTTGTCGTCACCGGCGATGGCGCGAAGTCCGCCGAGAACAGTCAGGGCAGCAATGTCGCTCGATTCGCTGGTGCACTACGTGGTCGTGGTGCTGGTGCGGTGCTCGCGGGCCGATCCGGCGCGGCGGACAATCCGGGACCGATCGCGCTCATTCGGTCCGACGCCGCGCTGGCCACGGCCGTCACCACCGTCGACAATCTCGACCGCGATATCGGCCGGGTCACCACTGTGCTCGGTCTGAGCGAGCAGCTCAACGGCGGTGCGGGTCGATACGGAACCGGCACCAAGGCGACCTCACTCACACTCGTCGCACTGCCCACGAGCTGATCCACCCGACCCGTACTGCCCCGTGCTGCGGACATGGCGGACGGGCAGATCCGATCGATGGCAGCGATTCGGTGGCTAACGTGTGTGGCGGGTGATCAGACCAGCAATTTCGTGTTACCGTGAAGACCCGTGGGTCATACACGGAATCAGGCGCGAACGGCCACGAAGCACATCTTCGTCAGCGGTGGTGTCGCCTCCTCATTGGGTAAGGGTCTTACCGCCTCCAGCCTCGGTCAGTTGCTGACCGCGCGCGGACTGCGGGTGACCATGCAGAAACTCGACCCGTACTTGAACGTCGATCCGGGCACCATGAATCCGTTCCAGCACGGAGAAGTGTTCGTCACCGAAGACGGCGCGGAGACCGATCTCGATGTCGGCCACTACGAGCGGTTCCTCGATCGCGACCTGTCCCGGGACGCGAATGTGACTACCGGGCAAATCTATTCGTCGGTGATCGCCAAGGAGCGCCGCGGCGAATACCTGGGTGACACGGTGCAGGTGATCCCGCACATCACCGATGAGATCAAGAGTCGCATACTCGCGATGCAGGGCCCGGATCTACAGGGGCAGGTGCCCGATGTGGTGATCACCGAAATCGGTGGCACCGTCGGCGATATCGAATCGCAGCCATTCCTCGAGGCCGCGCGCCAGATCCGCCATGATGTGGGCCGGGACAATGTGTTCTTCCTACATGTATCGCTGGTGCCCTACCTCGCGCCATCGGGTGAGCTCAAGACCAAGCCGACCCAGCATTCGGTGGCCGCGCTGCGCAATATCGGTATCCAGCCCGATGCGCTGATCCTGCGTTGCGATCGCGAGGTGCCGCAGGCGCTCAAGAGCAAGATCGCGCTGATGTGCGATGTCGATGTGGACGCGTGCATCTCCACGCCGGACGCACCGTCGATCTACGACATTCCCAAGGTGCTGCACCGTGAGGGGCTGGACGCCTATGTGGTGCGCAGGCTCGGGCTGCCGTTCCGGGATGTGGACTGGACCGTGTGGGGCGATCTGCTGGATCGGGTGCACCAGCCGCGGGAGACGGTCGAGGTCGCACTGGTCGGCAAGTACGTCGATCTGCCCGACGCGTATCTGTCGGTGACCGAGGCGTTGCGCGCGGGCGGATTCGCCTCTCGGGCCAAAGTGAATATCCGCTGGGTGCAGTCCGATGAGTGCGAGACCCCCGCGGGTGCGCAGGCCGCGCTGCGCGATGTGGATGCGGTGCTGATTCCTGGCGGGTTCGGTATTCGTGGCATCGAGGGCAAGGTCGGCGCCATCAAATATGCGCGGACCAGGGGGCTTCCGCTGCTCGGCCTGTGTCTGGGCCTGCAGTGTGTGGTCATCGAGGCTGCGCGGTCGGTCGGTCTGGCCGAGGCCAATTCGGCCGAATTCGAGCCGGACACACCGCATCCGGTCATATCCACCATGGCCGACCAGAAGGAGATCGTCGCCGGTGAGGCCGATCTCGGTGGCACCATGCGCCTCGGCGCGTATCCGGCGACGCTGCAGAAGGGCTCGGTGGTCGCGCAGGCCTACGGCACCGACCAGGTCTCCGAGCGGCACCGCCATCGCTACGAGGTGAACAACGCCTACCGCGACAAGATCGCCAGCAGCGGTTTGAAATTCAGCGGCACCTCTCCCGACGGGCATCTGGTCGAATTCGTCGAGCTGCCCGCCGATAAGCATCCGTTCTTCGTGGCCACCCAGGCGCATCCGGAACTCAAGAGCCGCCCGACCCGGCCGCATCCGCTGTTCGCGTCGCTGATCGCGGCGGCGCTGAAATATAAACTGGCCGAGCGGCTTCCGGTCGATATCCCGGACGAAGAGTTCGCGAACGCAGATCAGGCGTCCTAGATGAGTGATAACGGGGGAGCCCAGCCGGGCAGCCACGACTTCGAGACCGTGGCGAGCAAGACCATGTACAGCGGTGCCATCCTCGCGTTGCGGCTCGACCAAGTGGCCATGCCGGGTGGCCGTGTCGTCGAGCGCGAGGTGATCGAACATCATGCGGCGGTCGCGGTCGCGGCCATCGATGATTCCGACAATGTGGTATTGATCAGGCAGTATCGGCATCCGATCGGTCGGCGGCTGCTCGAGCTGCCCGCCGGACTGCTCGATGTGCCCGGCGAGGATCCGCTGGCGGCGGCCAAGCGCGAATTGGCCGAGGAGACCGGACTGGCCGCCGGGGAGTGGTCGGTTCTGGTGGATGTCGCGCTTTCGCCCGGATTCACCGATGAGGCGCTGCGGGTGTATGCGGCGCGGGACCTGTACGAAACCGATCGGCCGGAACCGGAATTGGAGGAGGCGGACCTGGAATTGGTCCGCATGCCGGTGGATGAGGCCGTGCGGGCCGCTTTGGCCGGTGAGATCGTCAATGCCACGGCCGTCGCCGGACTGCTCGCGCTCGCGGCCGCCAGGGCGGGCGGGGTGCGGTTGCGTCCGGCGGCCGCGCCGTGGCCGGGACAGCCCACCGCCTTCCTGCGCCGCAAAGCGCAGCGGCAGTCCGAAGACTGACGGGTCCGGGCGGTGCTCGCGCGGGAGGTGGACGCCTACCTCGATCATCTTGCGGTCGAGCGCGGCGCCGCCCGCAACACCCTCGGTGCGTACCGTCGCGATCTCGATCGATATCGGGATTTCCTGACCGGGCGCGGGATTACGGCATTGGAGCAGGTTTCCGAATCCGATGTCGCGGAGTTCACGATGGTGCTGCGAGCGGGTGGGCAGACGCACCCGCCGCTGGCCGCGAGTTCGGTCGCTCGTGCGCTGATCGCGGTGCGCGGGCTGCACCGTTTTGCCGCGGCGGAGGGTGTGACGAGTACCGATGTCGCGCATGCGGTGAAACCACCGACGCCAGGACGGCGATTGCCGAAGGCGCTACCGTACGACCAGGTATTGCGGTTGCTGGAGGCGGCGGGGGGCGGCCCGATCGACGCTGCGAATGCGGCCGGAACCGATGGCGGGCCGCGCGGATTGCGTGATCGGGCGTTGCTCGAGCTGCTGTATTCCACCGGGGCGCGGATTTCGGAGATGGTCGGGCTCGATGTGGACGATCTCGATATCGAGGAACGGGCTGTCGTATTGCACGGCAAGGGCGGCAAACAGCGCATGGTTCCGATCGGCAGGCCCGCGCTGGCAGCGGTCGATGCGTACCTGGTGCGGGGTAGGCCGGTGCTCGCCGCGAACGGGAAAGGAACTGCGGGCGCGCTGTTTCTGAATGCGCGCGGTGGACGGTTGTCGCGGCAGAGTGCCTGGCAGGTTTTGCAGACTGCCGCCGAGCGGGCGGGCATCGGGGCCACGGTTTCACCGCATACGCTGCGGCATTCCTTCGCAACGCATTTGCTCGACGGAGGCGCGGATGTGCGGGTGGTCCAAGAACTTCTGGGCCACGCCTCGGTGACGACGACGCAGATCTACACCTTGGTCACGGTGAATACGCTTCGCGAGGTATGGGCCACCGCTCACCCGCGCGCTCGCTGACCGATGAATCGATTCGACATCGATGGTGGACCGGATCGGCGTCAGGTGAGTGGACGCCTGCGCAGGTAAACACGGGTGTCGCGTGTCCGAGCGTGGGTCTTGCGCTGTCAAGCGGTAGCGTCTATCGAGAGCTGGGCCGCACGAAAGCGAGGTCGGGCCCTGATCGGCCTCGCTACGCTCGGGCAGATGATGCCGGAGGCGGCGAAGGCAACGGGCAGGAACGTATAAGGAGCAGCGGATCGTGACGACAGCCGGTGCGGCAGAGCCGCCGATGAGTGCTGGGGCGCAGCCGCTTACGGGTACCCGGACGGGTCCGTACTCGGCAGCCGCGGCGGAAACGCTGTGGGGCGACGGCGCCGAACCCGTCCCCGACGATGCGACGCTCGGCCCGACCGGGCGTCCGCTGCGTGTCGTACCCGATCCACCGCCGGTCGAGCATCACGGTGATGCGCTGATCGTCGCGATGTGCAATCAGAAGGGTGGCGTCGGCAAGACCACCTCGACCATCAACCTGGGCGCCGCGCTCGCGGAGTTCGGACGGCGGGTGCTGCTGGTTGACCTGGATCCGCAGGGTGCGCTGTCGGCGGGATTGGGTGTGGCCCATCACGATCTCGATCTGACCGTGCACAACCTGCTCATCGGATCCAAGGTCACCATCGATGAGGTTCTGATGGAGACCCGCGTCGAGAATCTGGATCTGCTGCCGAGCAATATCGATCTGTCCGCAGCGGAGATCCAGCTGGTGAACGAGGTCGGCCGGGAGCAGACATTGGGTCGTGCGCTGGAATCCGTGCGTGACCGCTACGACTACATCCTCATCGACTGCCAGCCGTCGCTCGGTTTGCTCACGGTGAATGCGCTGGCCTGCTCTGATGGCGTGATCATTCCGATGGAGTGCGAGTACTTTTCGCTGCGCGGACTTGCCCTGCTCAACGACACCGTGGAGAAGGTGCGCGACCGCCTGAACCCGCGGCTGAGCCTGTACGGCATCGTGGTGACCATGTTCGATGCGCGGCTACTACATTCGCGTCAGGTGATGGCGCGCGTCGTCGAAGTCTTCGGCGACTTGGTGTACGACACGGCGATCGCACGCACCGTGCGCTTTCCCGACGCCAGTGTCGCGGGTGAACCCATCACCACGTGGGCGCCGAAATCCAGTGGGGCCGAAGCATATCGGGCGATGGCGCGGGAAGTCATCCACCGGTCCGGCCGGTGATCGGCGGTACGGAACCGGCGCCATCGACGAACACGGATACGCTCGGCTCGGGGTCTGATGAGTTCGTCGATCGGGACTCCGACGCCGGGCGTGCCGCGTCGGCCGCGGACGATCCGCCCGGTAGACCTGGCGGCGCCGGCGAGCCGACGGCGCAGACAACCGGGTTCCAGCTGCGGCTGAGCAACTTCCAGGGGCCGTTCGATCTGCTGCTGAATCTGATCAGTTCGCGCAAACTCGATGTCACCGAGGTCGCGCTGCATCAGGTGACCGACGAATTCATCGCCTACACAAAGGTTTTGACCGCCAGCATCGGGCAGCAGGGGTTGCGTGCGGACAAGATCCTGGATCAGACCACCGAATTCCTGGTGGTCGCGGCGACATTGCTGGATCTCAAGGCCGCGCGACTGCTGCCGTCCGGTGAGGTGACCGACGCCGAGGATCTCGAACTGCTCGAGGCGCGCGACCTGCTCTTCGCGCGGCTGCTGCAGTACCGGGCGTTCAAACAGGTCGCCGAGTTGCTCGGGGAACTGGAAGCGGTCGCGTTGCGGCGCTACCCGCGCGCGGTCGGGCTGGAGGAGCGCTACGCCGACCTGTTGCCCGAGGTTACGCTGGGAGTTGACGCACATCAGTTCGCCGCGATCGCCGCAACAGCCTTCCGGCCGCGCCCGGCGCCGCGGGTCGGACTCGACCATCTGCACCAGCACGCCTTCTCGGTTGCCGAACAGGCCGCGCTCGTGCTCGAACAGCTCAAACTGCGCGGACCGGGTGGTTGGACGACCTTCGGTGAACTGGTCGCCGACTGCGATGTGCCGATCCAGATCGTCGCCCGCTTCCTGGCACTGCTCGAGCTGTACCGGGGCAAAACGATCGAGTTCGACCAGCCCGACCCGCTCGGCCCGCTCTCGATCAGCTGGACCGGCGACCCCAAGAACGAGACCGCCGACATCGTGACCATCGAGGAGGACTACGGGTGAGTGAGCGCACCGACGATGCGACACCCGTCGAGCACAACGGCATCACCGCGGTCGTGAACGAGCAGGTCGATGGTGGAGACGGTGCACTGATCGGGCATAGCGACGATGCAGGCGCGGCGGAATCGGGCGACGAGGCGTCCTCGAGTGATGAGCGCATCGAAGATCTCGGGCAGGCGGGCGTGCCAGGTTCCGACGACAGTGCGACGTTGAGTTCGAGTGGCGATGTCACGGCGGGGGCGAACGTGGCGGAATCGGGCGACGAGTCGGCGTCGAGCGGGCGCGATGAGGTCATCGATGACGCTGCGGATGCGAGCGCGCTCAGTTCTGCGGGAAGTGCGGTGGATTCGAGTGGCGACGCTGCGAGGGATGCGGCGGTCTCGAGCGCACCCGGGGCGGACGCTCGGAGCACTCGGATTGTCGACGCGGATTCCTCGGGCGCGGTCGAGTCGAGCATCAGCGCGCAGGTAGTGCCGGGAATTGGGGATGGGGACGGTATCGCTGGAGGATCGAGCGAGATGCCACTTGGGGGCGGTGGGGGCGAGGAGCCCGCAGCTTCGGCAGGTGCGGCGAAGACGGCAGCGGGGAAGACCGCACGTGCGGGCAAGACCAAGAAAGATGCCGATGCGGGTTCCGATGACGAAGTGGCGGAGTTCACGCCCGAACCGCTGGATGACGATGAATTCCGGTCGGCGTTGGAGGCGATGCTGCTCATTGTGGATGCTCCGGCGCCGGTAGAACTGCTGGCCGACGCGTTGCAGGACAAACCGGTGCGGGTGGAGCGGGCGCTGCACGAAATGGCCGCGGAACTGTCCGCGCGGGCCAGTGGCATCGATCTGCGTTTCGTGGGTGACGGGTGGCGCTTCTATACTCGCAGCGAGTACGCGCCGTATGTGGAACGGATGCTGCTCGACGGCGCTCGGTCGAAATTGACCAGGGCCGCTTTGGAAACATTGGCGGTGGTGGCATACCGCCAACCGGTGACCCGGACCAGGGTCAGCGCGGTGCGCGGCGTGAACGTCGACGGCGTGATGCGAACCTTGCTGGCTCGCGGATTGATCGCCGAGGCCGGGGTCGACCCGGAAACGAACGGCACGCAGTACTGCACCACCGAACTGTTCCTGGAGCGGATCGGACTCGCATCGCTGTCCGACCTGCCGCCACTGGCGCCCCTACTGCCGGGCGTCGACCTGATCGACGAGATCAACGAGAGCCTGGACACGGACCCCCGTTACACCAGGCTGAAGAAATCCGCCGAGACCAATTTGGATCTCGGTACCGAAGAAGACTGACAGGACAACATGAATACGCCCGCTCGCCGAGATGGCACACCGGATCGTAGGACCAGAAGCGACCAGCCCCCCAGGGGCGGCGCAGGCCGAAACGCACGCGATATGCGTTCGGCGCAACGGGGAGGCACGCAGCGCGGGGCCACATGGGGCGGTTCCGAGCGCGGCTCCTCGCAAGGGGGATATCGGGGGAGTTCAGAAGGCGGCGATCGGGGTTACCGCGGGTCGTCGCAGGGCGATCAGCGTGGCTCCTCGCGTGGTGGCTACCGCTCGCAGGGTGAAAGCGGCTATCGCGGTTCTGCCGAGCGCGGTTCCGATCGACGCGGTACCTCGCACGGTGGTGGCTACCGCTCGCCGGGCGAGGGCGGCTATCGCGGTTCTGCCGAGCGCGGTTCCGATCGACGCGGTACCACGCAAGGTGGCGGCTACCGCGGTTCGTCGCAGGACGAGAGCGGCTACCGTGGTTCTGCTGAGCGCGGTTCCGATCGACGTGGTGCCTCCCAGGGAGGCGGTTATCGCGGTTCGTCGCAGGGCGGCTCAGGCTATCGGGGCTCGCAGGGCGGTTCGGATCATGCTGGTCCGCGTGCTGGCGCACAGGGCGGTTCGGCACCGCGCACCGGCGGTTCGCGCGGCTACGCACCGGGAGGGGCTGCGCAGCAAGGCAATCCGTCGCGCCGCACAACGTCGGCCGCGATGTCAGCGCCCGTCGGGAAGAAGCCAAAGAATCCGAAGCCGCAGAAGAAGGTCATCTCTGCCCCGCTGCTGAGCAACGCCAAGCCCGCCAAGAAGCAGCACGTCGACCAGCCCGCCGAGGGCGGCCACGAGAAGTTGCCGTGGGGTGAGGGTGAGCGGCTGCAGAAGGTTCTCGCCAAGGCCGGTGTCGCCTCGCGCCGCGCCGCCGAGGAGATGATCGCACAGGGCCGGGTCGAGGTCGACGGCGCGATCGTCACCGAACAGGGCCTGCGGATCGATCCGCAGCACGCCGTGGTCCGGGTAGACGGCACCCGCGTGATGGTGCGTGAGGAACTGGTCCATATCGCGCTGAACAAGCCCAAGGGCTGGCAGTCCACCATGTCCGACGATCTGGGCCGCCCGTGTGTCGGCGATATCGTCGCCGAACGCATCGCGGCCGGTCAGCGTCTGTTCCATGTCGGCAGGCTGGACGCAGACACCGAGGGTCTGCTGCTGCTCACCAATGACGGCGACCTCGCGCACCGGCTCATGCACCCGTCGTTCCAGGTACCCAAGACCTATCTGGCGACGGTGAACGGTGAGGTTCACAAGGCGGTCGGCAAGCGCCTGCGCGACGGTGTCGAGCTCGATGACGGTCCGGCCAAGGTCGACCGGTTCCAGGTGCTCGAGCTGGGCGAGGGACGTTCGCTGGTCAAGATCGTGTTGCACGAAGGGCGCAAGCACATCGTGCGCCGACTGCTCGACGCGGTCGGCCATCCGGTTATCCGGTTGGTGCGCACCAATATCGGTCCGGTCGCATTGGGCGACCAACGGCCTGGCACGCTGCGCGTGATCGGTCGCGATGAAGTCGGCAAACTTTACGAGGCGGTGTCGTTGTGAACGGTGTGGAGATTCCCGTGGAGGTCCCTGCGATGGTTGAAGGCAGCACTCCGCTGGTCGTTGCCATGGACGGGCCTTCGGGTACCGGCAAGTCCAGCGTGTCGCGGCGCTTGGCCACGCGGCTGGATGCCAGCTATCTCGACACCGGCGCGATGTACCGGGTCGCGACGCTGCGGGTGCTGCGGGCTGGTGTCGAGTTGACCGATTCGGCGGCGATCGGCGCCGCGGTGAAGGAACTTCCGCTGACCATCGGCACCGATCCCAGCCGCGAGCTGATCCTGCTCGACGGTGAGGACGTCTCCTCCGAGATTCGCGGCAATGCCGTCACCAAGGCGGTGTCCGCGGTGTCCGCCGTGGCCGAGGTGCGTGATCTGCTCGTCGCGTTGCAGCGTGAAATCGCTTCCGCCGCACAGCGAATCGTGGTCGAGGGGCGCGATATCGGCACCGTCGTGCTGCCGGATGCCGACGCCAAGATCTACCTCACCGCTTCCGCCGAGGCCCGTGCGCAACGGCGCAACCAGCAGAACATCGCCGAAGGCCGCGGCGACGACTACGAGGGTGTACTCGCCGACGTGCAGCGTCGCGACACGCTCGACTCCACTCGCACGGTGTCCCCACTGCGTCCGGCCGACGACGCGGTGCAGGTCGATACCAGCGAACTGAACATGGACGAGGTCATCGACGAGCTGTATCGCGTTGTGGTGCGGCAGGTTTCGATCGGCCGGACAGGTAGGACACAGTGAGTGAAGACGTTCTCGCGGGGGACGGCGTCTGGAGTGACGAATCCGATTGGGAAATAACCGAACTCGAGGGTGAGTTCGGCGAGGATGAACACCTCGCGATGCCGACGGTCGCGGTTGTCGGCCGCCCGAATGTCGGCAAATCGACCCTGGTAAACCGGATCCTGGGTCGTCGTGAAGCCGTCGTCGAGGATATTCCGGGCGTGACTCGCGACCGCATTTCCTATGAGGCGAACTGGGCGGGTCGCCGCTTCCTGGTGCAGGACACCGGTGGTTGGGAGCCCGACGCCAAGGGCCTGCAGCAGTCGGTCGCCCGCCAGGCCGAACTGGCCATGGAGACCGCCGACGCGATCCTGCTCGTGGTCGACGCCGTGGTCGGTGCGACGGCCACCGACGAGGCCGCGGTGAAGAAGCTGCGCCGCTCCAAGATTCCGGTGATCTTGGTCGCCAATAAGGTCGACGACGAACGCGTCGAGTCCGAGGCCGCCGCGCTGTGGTCGCTCGGTCTCGGTGAGCCGCGCATGGTCAGCGCCGCGCACGGCCGCGGCACCGGTGACCTGCTCGACGATGTCCTGGAAGTTCTCCCGGAGACCCCGCGTGAGGGCACCGGCGGCACCGGACCGCGCCGGGTCGCGCTGGTCGGCAAGCCCAATGTCGGCAAGTCCAGCCTGCTCAACAAGCTTTCCGGTGATGAGCGTTCAGTTGTGCACGATGTTGCGGGCACGACCGTGGATCCGGTCGATTCGCTGGTCGAATTGGGCGGCAAGATCTGGAAATTCGTCGATACCGCGGGTCTGCGTCGCAAGGTCTCCCATGCCAGCGGTATGGAGTTCTACGCGTCGCTGCGCACCAAGGCGGCGCTGGAGGCTTCCGAGGTCGCGATCATGCTGATCGATGCCTCCGAACCGATCACCGAACAGGACCTGCGGGTGATCAGCATGGTCGCCGACTCCGGTCGTGCGCTCGTGCTGGCCTTCAACAAGTGGGATCTGGTCGACGAGGATCGGCGTCTGCAGCTCGACAAGGAAGTCGACCGGGATATGGTCCGGGTGCCGTGGGCACAGCGCGTCAATATCTCCGCGCAGACCGGTCGCGCCGTCCAAAAGCTCGTTCCCGCAATGGAAACCGCGCTGGAATCGTGGGATAAGCGCATCCCTACCGGTCGGCTGAACAACTGGCTCAAGGAAGTCATCGCGGCGACGCCGCCGCCGATGCGCGGTGGCCGGTTGCCGCGTGTGCTGTTCGCGACGCAGGCCACCACGCGGCCGCCGACCTTCGTGCTCTTCACGACGGGGTTCTTGGAGGCGGGCTATCGCCGGTTCCTGGAGCGTCGTCTGCGTGAGGAGTTCGGTTTCGACGGTTCACCGGTTCGTATTTCGGTTCGCGTGCGCGAAAAGCGGGAACGCAAGAAGTAAGCCGTTGGAACGGGCGTCGTTGCCTTGCAACGGCGTCCGTTCGCGGATGCGTCACCAGCGGAAGTCGGCCAGGTGGTCGGATACCCCTGGGCCAGGGAACGCGCTGGGCGACCGGTGATATCGGCGACGGTCGAGGTGATTTCGGGTCGGGGCGCGGCCATCATCTCGGTGTAGCCGTCGAGGAGGACGTCGACGAAGGCGGCGTCGTCGAGTAGGCGCTGTCTGGACTGGTCGCGGATGAGTTCGGCCCAGCGCAGCGGACGCCCGAGTACTGCCGCGATCCTCGAGACCTCGGTCGCTACCTCACCGAACTTCCCGGTATCGCCACGCTCGAAATCGCTCCCATCATCCGTACCGTCAAACGCGCAGTGGCGCTACTCCGCTGACGTGTGCTGCGTCACGATGCCGAGCCATCGCATCCGGCGTAAGTTCGTTAATTAGCGAAATACCGAAGGAGGTGGATGTGCTCGACGAGTGCAAAGCATTGGCCAATGAGACCCGCTTGCGCATCCTCGCGTGGCTCAAGGACCCGGACGCGAACTTCCCGGTGCGCGGCGACGACACCGCCGAGTTGGGGGTGTGCGTCGGCCTCATCCAGCAGAAGGCGGGGACCTCGGCTTCCACCATATCGGCGCATCTCGCGATCCTGCAGCGCGCCGGATTCCTCAGCGCCACCCGACGCGGCCAGTGGACCTACTACCGCCGCGACGAAGCCCGCATCCGGGCCTTCACCGAAGAACTGCACCGCGTTCTCTGAGCTACGAAGGAAGTCTTATGCCCACCGCACTGTCGATCCTCGACCTGGCGTCGGTCGCACCCGGCCGCACTGCACGCGACAGCTTCGAAAACAGCGTCGCGCTGGCCAGGACCGCCGAGCGCAGCGGTTACCGACGCGTCTGGTACGCCGAACACCACAACATGCGCTCGATCGCGTCCAGTGCCACCAGCGTGCTCATCGGTCACGTGGCCGCGCACACCGAGACCATTCGACTGGGCGCGGGCGGCATCATGCTCCCCAACCACTCGCCGCTGGTGATCGCGGAGCAGTTCGGCACGCTGGAGACGCTGTTCCCCGGGCGGATCGACCTCGGACTCGGCCGCGCGCCGGGCAGTGACCAGAAGACCATGTTCGCGCTGCGCCGCAATCCTTCCTCGGCGGACACCTTTCCGCAGGATGTGCTGGAGCTGCAGGGCTATCTGTCGGGCAACTCGCGGGTGCCCGGTGTGCAGGCTGTGCCGCGCGCGGAAGGCATTGTGCCGCTTTACATTCTGGGATCGTCACTCTTCGGAGCGCAGCTCGCCGCCCAGCTCGGCCTGCCGTATGCCTTCGCATCCCATTTCGCACCGGACGCACTGCACCAAGCGGTCGCCGTCTACCGGGACAGCTTCCGGCCGTCGGAGCAGCTGGCCGAGCCGTATGTGATGGCCGGTGTCAATGTGTTCGCGGCCGAGGACCACGATGCGGCGGTGACGCAGAAGACGATCTCCTACCGTGCTCGCGCCCGGGCCATGATTCGGCGTGGTGCGGCGGGCGCGGACTTCACCGATGCGGAGATCGACGCGTTCCTGGCCTCGCCGAACGGCAGCCAACTCAGCGCGATGACCCGATACACCGCCGTCGGCACACCCGCCGAAGTCCGTTCGTACCTGGCGGATTTCGCGGATTCCATCGATGCGGACGAACTCATCGTCGCGCATCACGCCACCGAAATCGATGACCGTCTCCGGTCCGTCGAACTGATCGGTGGTCTCATCGGCGAGCCTGTCGCTCACTAACTCAATGATCCGCCGACGATCAGATTTGCGGTGATGGTGCCGTCGACTTCCTTACTGCCGTAGACGATGATCGCGGCGCCGACCGTCACATCCGACATGCTGCTGCCGGTGAGAACAAGCACCCGGGTATTGGCATTGACACGAACGTTCGTCGTGGCACCCGTAATCCCTTGCACCGCAAGTGTTTTGCCGTCATTGGCGGTCACCTTACCGATTGTCAGCCCGCGACTGACCGCGTTCGCCCGGGCGGCGGTGGCGTCGGTGGGCGCCGACCCGGCGGTCGGTGCCGAACCCATGGACGCGATGAAGAGGTACATCACCAACGAAAGCAGGACCGCGAAGCTGGTTCCGATGAGCATGCCGAGGTCGGGATAGTACTGCCCGCGCTTCGACGGGATCGTGATGGCAGTGAGTATCACCGGGTCGATGGCCAGCTCCGCGCCGCCGCTGGACTCCTTGCTCGGGAGGCCCTTGGGCTGGTTCGACCACGGCGTGGCCGGGGGACTCATAGCTTCAACGTTATTTAACCGAGTGCGAATACCTATCGCCACTGGCGGGAGCACTTCGTCGCCATTGACACGCCGAGCGGGTCGGGGTGCAGCCGAAGCGGCGGGACCTGGCATTATCCGTGTATGGTCATTCCCAGCGTGCTGCCGGAACGCCCTACCGTCGGAACCCCGTTCGAAACCGGCTGGCCGGTCCGCCTCGCCGATACCGACCGGGACCAGCGTCTGCGCCTCGACGCCATCGCCCGTTACCTGCAGGACATCGGCTTCGAACACCTCGACGCCGTCCAGGACGGCGACATCCACCGCGGCTGGGTGGTCCGCCGCACCGTCATCGACGTCCTGAAGCCCATCGAATTCGGCGAGCACGTCACCCTGCGCCGCTGGTGCTCGGCCCTTTCCAACCGCTGGTGCAATATGCGCGTGCAGATCTGCGGCAGCAAGGGTGGTCTGATCGAAACCGAAGGATTCCTCATCCATTTCGGCACCGAATCCGGTGTTCCCGCCCGCATGAGCGACCGTTTCATGGCACCCATGCTCGCCAGCACCAGCGAACACCGCCTGCGCTGGAAAGCCGCACTCACCGACCCACTACCCACCGGCCCAGACGTCGATGAAATGCCCTTCCCCTTGCGCGTCGCCGATTTCGACTGGCTCGACCACGTCAACAACGCGGTCTACCTCAGTGCCCTGGAAGAACTCCTGGCCACCCATGCCGACCTCACCTCCGGGCCCCACCGCACCATCATCGAATACTCCAAACCGTTGACGGCAGGCGAGCAGGTCCGCATAGTCGGCCGCCGCACCGGCAGCACCCTCGACGCCTGGTTCGCCGTGGCCGACGACCCCCGCGCCGCCGCCCGCGTCACCCCACGCTGACTCCCACCCCACCCGCCACACCGATAACCAGGCGATTCGGCGTCTGACCGTCCCCTGAGGTAATCTTTCCGAGCGCCCGAACACCAGGCGCAACGGGCTGTGGCGCAGCTTGGTAGCGCACCTGACTGGGGGTCAGGTGGTCGCAGGTTCAAATCCTGTCAGCCCGACCAGGTCAGAGGCGGTTTTCCGCCTCTGATTTGGCATTTTTCAACCCTCCAGCTTGCCTAGAGGTAGGCGAGTGGGGGAGCGCAGATCAAAGAATCAAGCCTTGAGAACTCGAAGCGGTCAAGTCCGTCCTTGATAGCGGGCTGGTCTATTTGGCGGCAGAAGCACGCGGTGACCCCGCAGACAAATGGGGGGTCGACGACGTGCGGCCCAAATTCGAGACGGTTCATTTTCGAGCCGACAACCAGCCGTGCGCCCACACTATCTTCAACGGCGAGTCAGTTGATCCGGTATGCCTGCTGCGGTCGTAATCGGGGATAATGAGCGGGTATCGAGGCGTCCGACCGTGCCAAACACAGGCCAGTGCGCGTTTCGGCAGGTGAATTATGTTCACGCTGTCATTACGGTCAGTCAGCGGCCGATCGAATTGTGGACCGACGCCGTCCCGATCTGCGAGAACCATCAGACCAGTCACGCGAACCAACGAACGACCGTTTACAGTCCCTCGTCGAACGGGTACCGGTCGTGTAACGCGGATCGGTCGCCGGCAAAGTAGTTCAGGACGAGGTCGTCGGCGACTTGGACCAGCACGTCGCGACCCTCGACGGCGGATGCCCACTCCATCGGCAGCCCGGACACACCATGGGCGGCGCCGATCAGGTTGCCGGCGACCGCACCGGTGGAATCGGAGTCACCGGAATGGTTCACCGACAGCAGCAGCGCCGCGCGTACGTCGCCGGTCCGGACCGCGTGCAGAGCGCAGTACACCGCGATGGCCAGGCACTCTTCTGCGATCCACCCCGCGCCGACCTGCTCGACCTTTTCAGCGGTCGCGACGCCCTCGGACAGTTCGACAGCTCGGTTCAGTGCCGCTATGGTTTCCGCACCTGCGGGGAACGCCGCGAGCTGAGTGATGGTCTGCTGCACAGCAATCGGCAGTTCGACACCGCTGATAACACGATCGATCAATGCGGCGAACGCACCCGCGGCGAGGTATCCCGTGGGATGCCCGTGGGTCAGCTGCGCGCTGCGAGCAGCCGTGGTGAATGCGAGGTCAGCGCCGGCGCTGGCCAGTCCGAACGGCGCTGACCGCATTACTGTGCCGCAACCTTTGGAGCCTGGATTCACCGGACCGGGTTCGTCGAGCATGCCCGGGGCGAGATACCCACGTGCCTGCTGGTTCAGCCCCGACATGCATGCATTTCCTGGCGCCCGTGCCGCATACAGAAACGGCTGACTCGCCAGCCAGCCATCACTGTCTGGTGCGGGAGCAGCTTGTCTCTGGGTCTGCAGCCAGCGCAGATATGCCTTCCGCAGCGCCGGTACAGGGTCAACACCCGGAACGGACCGCAACAGACCCTCCGCGGTGAACAACGTCATCTGGGTGTCATCGGTCACCTGCTGCGGCGCACCCGCGTCGTGCTGCGGCAGAAAACCCTGCACGCCCTGGGCTCCATACCGCTGGCGAATCTGGGCCAGTTGCAAGAATTCGATGGGCCACCCGAGCGCGTCACCAATCGCCCCACCCAGCAGCGCGCCCCGGACTCGGTCGAAGACCAGTGTGTAATCACCCACGGGACACCATCATTGCGTATCCGGTCGGTGCGAATTCCACCCAGCCACCTCTGGGATCCGGCGACGGTCCTGGCTGCGCGCGTATGGTCATCAGCAGGTGCAGTGGGTCATGGAAATTCACGGACGTCGACCACATCGAAGCCGACGGACCGGGCGGCGGTTTCGAACATTTCCTGCCACTGATCAACGTCGGTGCTGTCTATCAGGGCATCGGGCATGACCTCGACGCTGATGGACCACCGGTTTTCACCGTCGCGCCACAGCTTGGCCAGCACCGAGGCATCCCCACCCGCGCCGAGCTCACGTGCACCGAACTGCACGGCATCGGGGTCATCGAGACGGCCACGGCGGCTCAGAACGAGCGTGTCACGCAGCTGTTCCAGCCGATCGTGGTCGAGACCCCCCGAAAGGCTCAGCAGCAACCGGCGTTTCGGCCTGACCGGGAGTTCCCGATCTGTCGCCGATCCCGCCTCGTCGGGGGTCGGTTCCAGTCCCAGTAGGGGAAGGGCGAGGTCGGCGTTGCCCTTGTTCTCGTTCCACGCCGTATAGGTCAACTGCGCCGGGCTAGCGAGCCCGAACGCATCCCGCAAACCGGACGCGATCATCGTCGCCAGCCTGCGATAGTCGGCCCGTGGCGCGGGCCACGCCACGTTGTACGACCAGTTCCAGCTGTCGCGCCCGGCAGGTGGCTGCCAGCCCAGATCAGCGATGTGCCGAAGGCCCGCTGCGTCTGCGCGCACCTCGGGGTCCAGCATGTCGGGGCCGGGGAGTTCGGCGCACAGCTCGGTATCGGTCTGATAGAACTGCGCGTACCGGCGCCGCCCCGAGTTCGGTACAGCTTCCCTGATGGACACAACCGCACCCGCGGGCAGCAACGCCAACTGGTCGGCCAACCTGTCGGTGAACTCGTCCCAGCCGGTCATGACCGTTCTGCCTCGGCGAGCGCTTCGCCCTCGTCGTCGAGAGCCAACTGGTCGTTGGGCACCAACTCCAGTTTCACCACGCTAGGAAAGGCTTTCAGCGCGAGAGTCTGCTGTGGTCCGGCCCACCG
>NZ_BDAZ01000094.1 GCF_001612725.1 Nocardia anaemiae NBRC 100462
CCGCGCGGCCACTGGCCTGTAGTTCTATCGAGGCCGCGTGCACCCACCCACAGCGGACCTCACCGCTATGGCTCCCGCGGATGCGGGAGCCGCGGCGACGCACGATTCGACAGCAGCGGGACACCCGATCGCCAGGGTGCTCCCGCTGCTGTCGCCCGCGCACCTGGACCGCGACTTCGACTATCTGGTCCCGCCTGAGTTGGACGAAATCGCCCAACCCGGCGTCCGAGTCCGCGTCCGCTTCGCGGGCCGCCTCGTCGACGGGTATCTACTGGCCCGCCTGTCACACAGCGACCACACCGGCAAAATGGTCGAACTCGAACGCGTGGTCTCCGCCGAACGCGTCCTGACCCCGGAAATCCTGCGACTCGCCACCGCCGTAGCCGCCCGCTACGCAGGCACTCGCGCGGATGTCCTGCGCCTGGCAATTCCACCGCGTCATGCGCGCACCGAGAACGGTGGCTCGAAGAAGTCGGCCGAGCCCGCGGAGCCGCAGCAAGATTCGGGCGACTCGACTGATGGCGGCACCGCTAATAGTCGAACGACGCAGGCGTCAACTCCTTCGCGCGGGCCGACTCGCGCATCCGGAAACTTGCGCGGGTCCCTCGACAGCGAACTCGGCGACGATTCCACGGTGGAACCGGCCGCGGCGGCATCGTCGTCGCGCGGTTCGTCGCCAGACCCCGACTCGGCTGCGTCGGATGCTGAGGCCGTCCAGCCTGCCGAAACTCGGAATGCCGCAGCGGCCGTGGCGGCGGATTCTGGTGCCGTGCCGTCGACAGAGCAGGCCGGTGCTGGTTCTGCCGATGCTGCCGTAGGAGCAGGGGACGCTGCGCCGGAGGGTGTGCGTGTCGTCGATGCGGCCAGGTCGGCGAATATCGCTGCGGCGCTGGCTGGTTCGAGCAGCGATGGCATGCCGGACGGGGTGGATCTGCGGTCGTGGGAGCAGTATGTCCATGGGGCGGCGTTCGTGTCGGCGCTGGGGCAGGGGAAAGGGGTGCGGGCGGGGTGGCAGGCGGTGCCGGGGGAGGATTGGGCGCGGCGGTTGGCAGAATTGGCGGCGGTTGTCGTCGGACGGGGGCGCAGTGCGATTCTGATGGTTCCGGATCAGCGGGATCTGGATCGGGTGTTGGCGGAATGTGTTCGGCTGGTGGGGGATTCGGCGATCGGATTGGCTGCTGGGTTGGGACCGGCGGCGCGGTATCGGCGGTGGTTGGCGGCATTGCGGGGGACCGCGCGGGTGATTGTGGGGACGCGCAGTGCGGTGTTCGCGCCCGTGGTTGATCTCGGGTTGATCGCGATCTGGGATGACGGCGACGATACCTATGCCGAGCCGCGGGCGCCGTATCCGCATGCGCGCGAAGTCGCGATGCTGCGGGCACACGAGACCGGGGCGGCATTCGTCGCCGCCGGATTCGCACGGACGGCGGAAATCCAGGCGGTGGTCGATTCGGGGTGGGCACATGATCTGGTCGCCGATCGTGCTGTGGTGCGCAGATTTTCGCCGCGCATCAGTGCACCGGGTGACTCGGATATCGCGATGGAGCGCGACCCGGTCGCACGGGCAGTCCGCATTCCGGCCATTGGTTACGCCGCCGCGCGATCCGCGCTGAAGGAAGGCGCTGCGGTGCTGGTGCAGGTGCCGCGGCGTGGATACATTCCGGCACTGGCCTGCGCGAAATGCCGCACGCCCGCACGATGTCGGCATTGCAACGGCCCACTTGCCCTGCCGGACGGACGAGCCGGGCATCGCGGCGAGACCGCGCATAGTCCCGCATGCCGCTGGTGCGGAATCACCGAGGCCGCATTCCGCTGTCCGGCTTGTGCTTCCAGGGCGCTGCGTGCGGTGGTGATCGGCGCGGCTCGTACCGCCGAGGAACTCGGTCGTGCCTTCCCCGGTGTGCCGATTCGCGGATCCAGCGGCGGCGCGATGCTCGACACGGTGGAACCGGGTCCGCAGGTGATCGTCGCGACCGTCGGCGCGGAGCCGGTGCTGCCCGGTGGCTATGGCGTCGCGCTGCTGCTCGACGGCTGGGCGCTGCTGAGTCGCGCGGACCTGCGGGCCGCCGAGGATACGCTGCGCCGCTGGATGTCGGCGGCCACCCTGGTGCGCAACCACGGTCAGGTCATCGTCATGGCCGAACCCTCGCTACCCACCGTCCAGGCGCTGCTGCGCTGGGATCCGATCGGCCACGCCCGTGCCGAGGTCGCCAGCCGCGCCGAGGTCGGCTTCCCGCCCGCCGTGCGCATGGCCGCCATCGACGGTACCTCCGACTCGATCGGCGAATTGCTCTCCGCCGCAAAGCTTCCCGAAAACGTCGACCTCCTCGGACCGGTGCCCCTCCCGCCCGGCGCCCGCAAGCCGTTCGACAGCGGTGACACCCCCGCGGAAGTCGAACGCGTGCTCTTGCGCGTCCACCGCAGCTCCGGCGCAGCCCTGGCTCGCGCCCTCACAGCCGCCCAGGCCGTCCGTAGCACCCACCGCTCCGATGCTCCCCTCCGGGTCCAGATCGACCCGGTCGACATCGGCTGAGCCCCACACCAGAGCCTGGCGCCAATACTGGCAACAGCAGGTCGAACAGTACATATCGCGGATAGCGGCGTCTTCCGCGAGGATGCGGGCATGGTCTGAACACATCGACAGAGGCTGCGACTGGCTCCTTTGCGGCTGCCCTGAGTGCCCGCGATATCGAACAAGCCGTATGTTTACAGCTTCTCGAGGAGAACGATTCGTATCGCGCGGAGCGCGCCGTGGATCGATTGGCACTCGGAGACCAGGCGGAATCGCTGCCCCGATGCGCTCCCTGGCTGCGGCGAAGAAACCTTTCGTCGATGATCTGCGACACCAAGCTGCTCGCCCTCGGCGTCGATGCGCGAGATCGCAAGGGCGAGTAGCAAATTCAGATCAGTCGCCAGGGTCAGCCGAAAATGGACCGATTGCGTTGCGCCCATTCGGCATACGATGTTGCGGCCCGCCCGAGCACCCGTTCGACATCGGCGCTGACCTGCTGCTCGGCAGGCGTAGGTGTGCCGAGGATATCGAGCGTGCCATCCGCGACATCCTCCGGCATGAATCGCAACATCCCGGAACGCGCCTGCTCGCGGGTCAATTCGACGAACCGCAGTGAGACTCCCAACGCATCTTCGATGGTACGAGCCTGCTGGCGCGGAGTGATCGCGGCGGGGCCGGTCAGTTCATAGGTTCGTCGGGAATGCCCATCCGTGCGCAGTACGGTCGCGGCGACCTCGGCGATGTCGCCGGGATCGATGGCGGGCAGTGCGGTATTGGCGAAGGGGGCGGCAATCATCTGCTCGGCTCGGATCGACTCGATCCACGCGTAGGTGTTGGAGAAGAATCCGGTGGGCCGCAGAATTGTCCAGTCCAACTCTGATCCCCGCAGCGCGGACTCGAACGCATGCAGTCGCGCATGGGAGGCGAGTCCGGGCCGGGTGCCCGTCGCCTGCGACGAAAGCAGCACCACCTTCTTGACCCCACCCGCCGCCGCGACCTCGATGAATCGCGCCGGATTCGGCCCGGTCACCAACTGAGGCCCGGTCAGCAGCAGGAAGAGCGCATCCGCGTTTTGGACTGCGAGGGAGAGGCTTTCTGGATCGGCCAGATCGGCCCGCCGGTGCCGCACGCCGTCGGGCAGTGCGATGTCCCGAGTCCCGCGCGATACGCCGGTCACCCGCTCGTCGGCGGCGGCGAGGTGCTGCACGAGGGTGCGTCCGATATTGCCGGTCGCTCCGGTCACTACAATCACGTTCACTCCTGAGTTAGTTGGCTGACTAAAACGACCGTAGCCGACGGATGTCAAGCTGTCTATAGTTAGCTGCATGACTAACTCAGTCGAAGGTCGGCGCGCAAAACCCAAGGCGGGCAAGCGTGAACGCCTCGCCGCCGCAGCCGCCCAGGTCTTCCACGAGCAGGGCGTCGAGAAGACGACAATCGCCGATATCGCGCGGGCCGCCGAGGTTCCGCTCGGCAATGTGTACTACTACTTCAAGACCAAGGATCAGCTGGTCGAGGCGGCGCTCGGCGCGCACGCGCAGACACTGCAGGAGTTGATCGCGGCCCTCGAGCACTACGACGAGCCGCGAGATCGACTGAAGGCGCTGGTCCGCGGCTGGGTCGACCAGCGCGACCGCGCCGTGCAATTCGGTTGCCCCACTGGAACTCTCGCCTCGGAGCTGGGCAAACGTGGCGACGGACTGGAGTTGGCGTCAGCGGCGAGTATTCGCACGCTGCTCGACTGGATCGAGCGGCAGTTCACCGCGATGGGTCGCGAGGACGCGCGGGAACTCGCGGTTGCGCTGTTCGCCGCCTATCAGGGGATCTCGTTGCTGACCAATACCTTCCGCGATCCGGAACTCATGGTGACCGAGGGGCATCGGCTGGAGCGTTGGCTCGATTCGCTTGCCCCATAACGGTCGCAGTCGATATGCCGATCGCCGCGGGTAACCGCGTGCGGCAGCCGGGGAGCCTCGGCTACGGCGGGCCATCCGGCATCGGGGCGGATGTCAATGTGATCGGCCGCGGTCGCACGCTCGCATTGGTCGAGGCGGCTGCGAACTCATCGGTCATATCGGAGCGCCCGGTCGGTTCGTGTCGTCCCTCACTCTTGCATGCGATGCATTGCCGATATATCGTCGATAGCGTGAGATATACACGAGAGCCTCAGGAGGCTGACATGGAAAACATCGAATACGGAGAATTCAGAGGTCGTGGCCGCTGGCGGAAGCCGGGACACGACGAGGGTGGCGCCGGTCGTCGCCAGCATCGCCGCGGTGGGCGCCACGGGTTCGGACCCGAGTTCGGCCCGGGCTTCGGTCCTGGTTTCGGGCCCGGCTTCGGTCCGGGATTCGGACGTGGACGCGGGCGCGGCGGCCGTGGCAGGCGCGGTGACGTGCGTGCCGCGGTGTTGTTGCTGCTCACCGAGCGCCCGATGCACGGCTACGAGCTGATCCAGCAGATCAGGGAGCGTAGCGACGACGTCTGGCGCCCGAGTCCGGGATCCATCTATCCGGCGCTCGCGCAGCTCGAGGACGAGGGTCTGGTGCTCATCGAGAAGGTCGCGGGTCGCAAGACCGCGAAGCTCACCGACGCGGGCGAGACCTATGTCGCCGAGCATCGGGACGAACTCGGCGATCCATGGGCCGACGTCAAGGAGGACGTCGGCACCCAGGCGATGGATCTGCGCGCGCTCATCGGACAGCTGATGGGTGCCGCCGCCCAGGTCGCGGCGGCGGGTACTCCGCAGCAGGCGACTCGGGCCGCGGAGGTGCTCACCGAGGCGCGCAAATCGTTATACCGCATTCTCGCCGAGGATGACTCCCCCGAAAAGTGATGGCAATGTGAAACATCGCATGAGCGTGCACTTTTCGAGCCGATCGGGTACATCATTGTGATATGGAACAGCCGAGTGGGTCGTGGGGTTGGGGAGTATCACAGTTCAGGCGTGCGGTATCTGCCGGTGTCCTGGCCGGAGCCGTCATTTTCGGCTCCGGCGCGGCGCCGATGGCGGGCGCCGAACCAAATGATCCCGCGCCGGTGAGTACGCAGATCGCTGGATATCGCCCGCCGGATGTACCCACCCAAACCGGTCCGTCCCAATCGGACCATCTGGCCGCGGCGGTGTATCAGAAGGCGCACAAGAACGTGGCCCCGGCCGGTACCAACAACTTCGACTGCAAGCCGACCGGTGCGCATCCCCGCCCGGTAGTTCTGGCCCACGGCACCGATTCCTCGGCGTACTCCGACTGGGCGGCCATCGGGCCGCAGATCTCGGCGCTCGGCTTCTGTGTCTTCGCACTCAACTACGGCGGTGCACCCGGCAAAGACACCTGGGGCACCGAGGACATCGTGGTGAGCGCCTACCAGTTCGGCGCATTCGTCGATCAGGTACTGGCCGCCACCAATGCCACCCAGGTCGATATCGTCGGATTTTCCCAGGGCGCCAACGTCACTCGGTACTACGTGAACAAGCTCGGTGGCGCGCCGAAGGTCGGCCAGTGGATCGGTCTCGCATCGCCGAGCTATGGCGGCGTGATGTACGGACTGGTGCCGGTGGCGCAGTCGATTCCTGGCGCGCTGCAGGCCTTCGTGCAGGTCACCTCGCTTGCGGCGGTGCAGCAGGTGCAGGGGTCGCCATTTATGGTCGAACTCAATGCGGGCGGTGACACCGTGCCCGGCCCGCACTACGTGACCATCGGCAGCCGCGTCGACGAGATGATCCAGCCGTTCAGCAATATCGCACTGCACGGCCCAGACGTGCAGAACATCGCGCTGCAGGACGAATGCGCGGTCGATCAGACGGGTCACTTCCACATGGTCTACGACCCATTCGTGCAGGAGCTGCTGCTACGGACGCTGGACCCGGTCCACGCACCCGCTCCGACATGTCGCGAGGTGCCGCTCGGCACCGGCATCCCCGAGGTCATCATCGCCGGACATTCCTGACGACCGCGGGTCGGCGACCGGGCGGAGGCAGTGATCCGCCGCCCGGTCAACCGCGCCTGCCGCGCAGATAGTCGCTGACCACCGCGGCGCCGAGTCCGTCCAGATCCGGGGCCACCACACGACCGCCGCTGCGGCGGGCCACCAAGTCGACGAATGCGGCCAGGCTCGGGTCCTCGCCGAGCATGAAGACGGTCACCGATGCGCCCAGCTTGGCCAGGGCGTCGACCTGGGCCATTGTCACGGCCAGGGTGCGTGGTGCGGTCGGCCAATTGAAGTACGCCGCACCGTTCGGTTCCAGATGCGCGGTCGGCTCACCATCGGTCACAACGAGCACGACTGGCACCGCGTCCGGATGTCTGCGCAGATGGCGTGCGGCCAACAGGAGTGCGTGGTGGAGGTTGGTGCCCTGTTCCCAAACGCCTTCCAGCGCAGTCAGTTCGCCGATATCAACGGTGGTGGCGTGCCGACCGAAGGTGATCAGGTTCAGCGCGTCGGAGCGGAATCGGGTGCTGATCAACTGATGCACCGCGAGGGCGGTGCGCTTCATCGGCAACCACCTACCCTCCTGCACCATCGACCATGAGGTGTCCACGCAGAGCGCAACGGCGGCCCGTGAGCGCTGCTCGGTTTCCATGATCTCGACGTCCGACACGTCGAGTGTGACGCTGCGACTGCCCACCGACATCGAGCGCAGCACCGCGTTGCGCACGGTCCTCGGCACGTCCCATGGCTCGGTATCGCCGAATTGCCATGCCCGGGTGCCGCCCGTCGGCTCGCCCGCCGCGCCGGCCAGTCTGGTATCCCGCTCGCCCCGCCGAGACCGCAACTGCCCGATGACATCGCGCAATGCGGTTTCACCGAGGCGTCGTAAAGCCTTGGGTGTCAACCGTAGTGAGCCATCGGGTGCTCGTTCGAATACGCCCTGTCTGCGTAGTTCGCGTTCCAGTTCGGCTAGTCGGGCGGCATCCACGCTGGCGTCGTCGCCGAGTTGGCGGGCCAGGGCGTCCAGATCGATATCCTCGAGGCTGGCGCCCGGATAGGACTGGCTGAGCTGCTCGGCGAGTGCGTCCAGTTCGGCGAGATCCTGTAGGGCTTGGGTACCCGCCCCGAGGCCCAACGGGTCGTTGCCGCGGAAGCGCTGGGCGGAGTCCCAGTCCTCACCCGGCCGCAGCGCGCGCAGGGCGGCGTCTAGGGCGGCCACCTGCTGGGCAATGCGCGGATCGCCGAATGCCTGTCCGATCAGCTCGGCCAGTTCGGCCTGCTGCTCGGCGGACATCGAGTTCAACATGCGTTGTGCGGCGGCGGATCTGGCGGCGAGCGCGTCGATCAGCTCATCGGTATCGCGCGGATTCTCCGGGAAGAATTCGCCGTGTTCGGCCATGAATTCGGCGAACTGCTGTTCGGTATCCTCGCCCCGCGCATGCGCCGCGAGCAGGTCGTTGAGATCCGACAGCATCCGCCCGACGCGCTCGACATCCTCGGGTGTGGTGTTCTCCAGAGCCTGTTTCATGCCCTGGAATCGCGATTCGAGCAGTTCCTGACCGAGCAGATCGCGGATCTTCTGGTAGTTCTCCCTGCCGGTTTCGGATCGCCATTGATATTCGGCCAGCTCGTTGACGGCGGCCGCGGTGCTCGGCGGCAGCGCGTCCAGTTGCGCTTCGGCGAATCTGGCGTCGTCGGAGGGATCCGGAAACAGTTCGCGGCGTTCGGCTTTCAGGGCCTGCTCCAGCAGTTCGCGGACCTGTTGCAGGGTGCCGTCGAGCCGGTGTCGTCGACTGATCTCCGCGCGGCGCTGCCACACCTGCCGGGTGAGCTCATCGAGCCCCCGCATTTCGCGCATACCGCGCCGCAGCAGTTCCTCCAGTGCGGTGCGGGGTGAGCTGCCCTCCATCACGTCGCGGCCGATCTGGTCCAGCGCCTCGCGCAGATCGAGCGGGGGCGCCAGCGGATCGGGCCCGTCGTGATAGGGCCCGTAGGCATAGCGGTCTGGAACGGTCATGACCCGTACACCGCGACGCCGTCGTCGGAATCCTTGGCTATCTGGCGGGCCAGGTAGAGGGCCTCCAACGCGAATTCGACCGCCGAGGCGATGCGGGCAGGCGGTTCGTCGGCGCCGACGCCGAGCCGACGCGCGACCTCGTGCAGGACAGGTAGTTCCGGCAACGCGGACAGCACGTCTTTACCCGGTACACGTTCGCCGGTGGTGACCAGATGTCCGTCGCCGACCGCCTCCGCCAATGGCCGCAGGTTCAGCCCACCGAGCAGTGCACTCCCGGCTTCGGCGAACGAGCGCCGCATCAGGTGCGTGAGATGCTCCTGCTCGCGTCCCTCCTCACCGGATTCGAATTCCAGCTTGCCGCGCAACACGGCGGGTACGGAGTCCAGGTCGACCGGACGCGCGACGGCGGGACGTTCGCCGGTGAGCGCCGATCTGCGCAGCGCTGCGGCGGCCACCGTTTCGGCGGCGGCGACCGCGAATCGCGCGGACACGCCGGACCGCTGGTCGATCGCGGACGATTCGCGCAGGTGCCGCACGAACCGGGCCAGCACCTCGATCAGTGGCTCGCCGACCTCGGCCACCAGTTCGGCCTCCTGCCGGACCAGTGCCACCTCGGCCGAAACGCTCAGCGGGTAGTGGGTGCGGATCTCCGCGCCGAACCGGTCCTTCAGCGGGGTGATGATCCGACCGCGGTTGGTGTAGTCCTCGGGGTTGGCGGTGGCGACGAGCAGCACATCGAGTGGTAGGCGCAGGGTGTAACCGCGGACCTGGATATCGCGCTCCTCCATCACATTCAGCAGCGCGACCTGGATGCGTTCAGCGAGATCGGGCAGTTCGTTGACGGCGACGATGCCGCGGTGGGCGCGCGGTACGAGTCCGAAGTGGATGGTCTCCGGGTCGCCGAGGCTGCGGCCCTCGGCCACCTTGACCGGGTCGACATCGCCGATCAGGTCACCGACGGAGGTATCCGGCGTGGCGAGTTTCTCCGCGTAGCGCTCGGAGCGGTGCCGCCAGGTGACCGGTAGGTCGTCGCCCAATTCCTCGGCCAGTCGGCGACCGGCCGGGCTGATCGGCGCGAGCGGATGCTCGCCCAGTTCGGTACCCGCGATGACCGGTGTCCACTCATCGAGCAGGCCGATCATGGTGCGCAGCAGCCGGGTCTTGCCCTGGCCGCGCTCGCCGAGCAGGACGACATCGTGGCCCGCCAGCAGCGCGCGTTCCAGCTGCGGCAGTACGGTTCGGTCGAAGCCGACGATGCCCGGCCACGGATCGTCGCCGGAACCCAACCGGGACAACAGGTTCTCGCGAATTTCGGACTTGACGCTGCGCGGCAGATGGCCGCCCGCGCGCAACTCGCCGACGGTGGTCGGCAGGTGCTCAGGAACAATCACCCCATCGACGCTACGTCGGTTCGGCGATCCGGTCGACGTTGCGCCGCGCTCGGAAACAAGCCGGAAATAAGCTTGACAAGCACGGGGCGCCGATCGACTGCCGCCGACGACGTGCGTGCTCGGAGGCCAGCGGTGACGGCAAGCGGATCAGCGCGCGAATGTGATTCAGGGTCAGTAGTAATGGCGTCGGCCGCCGACGGCGCGGCCCGTCGACCCCAACAGCAGTAACACGAGCCCGATCACGAGGACCACGATCCCGATGGTCCAGAGGATTGGGATGCTGAATATGAATCCAACGACAAGAAGGATGATTCCGAGAACGATCATGGCCAGCTACCTGGTTTCGCTGTTATTCGAAGGGCCGACCGCGGTCACGGGAAGAACAAAGCCACGATGATCGACCCATGTCCTGCATATTCCAGTAGACGCCTCGTGATCAGGGATGTACACCCCTGTTTATCGGCCGCAACGAGGAGGCAGCGTCAGGTCATGCGTCAGGACGTGGAATATCACCACGCCACGCGCCCGTTTCATGCGGCTGGCCTTCGATGAAGTGCTTGAAGCGCTGCATGTCTCCGTTGATGCGGTGCTTCAACACGCCGAGCTTGTCGGCGGCATTCTCCACGAATCCCTCCGGATCGATCTCCATTTGCGCGGTGATCCGCGTGTGGGTGTCGTCCAGACGGTGGAACGTGATCACGCCCGCGTGATCGGGACCATTGTCGGATTTCCACGCGACACGTTCGTCGGGATGCTGCTCGGTGATCGTCGCGTCGAATTCCCGGGTCGCGGGTCCAACATGGATACGCCAGTGGGTGTGCTTGTCGTCGAGTTGTTCTACCGCCTCCACGCCGACCATGAACTGCGGGAATTCCTCGAACTGCGTCCATTGGTTGTAGGCGGTGCGGACCGGTACTTCGACATCGACGGTCGCGGCCACAGTGCTCATGTCAGCTCCTTCCTGGCTCGTCCCGGGGGCGAGCGCTCGACCTCGTCGCGAGCCGCTCCGTGCGAGCGTCTCGGGTCAAAGCCGGGCATACCCGGACACCTATGGGCCAAACGAACGCACCATGCCTTGTGAAGGGGCTGTTTCCACGATCGGCCCATGGGTACGCCGACATGGCACAGGTCGAGGAAGAGGGCGGTTCCGATGCGGAATGAAGACACCGCAGAACCTGAGGAGCGCCACACCCCTGACGGGACGGAGCCAGGCCACAGGGACCTGGTCGCGCAACCCCACACCACCGACGAAGGCGCACCGATCATTACCGCCGAAGCGGCGGCGGCGCGGGCCAGTACGCCGCAGCACCCGCTGGGCAAGCCCGGGCGACGATTCGATCCGCGATCGCCGTTCATGGTCGGCATGGCAGGCGCGGCCGGGGTGGCGGTGACCTACGGCGCGATCCAAGCACTGATCGCCGTGAGTCAAGTTCTGGTCTTGATCACCATCGCGTTGTTCCTGGCAATAGGGTTGGAACCTGTTGTGTCATGGCTGGTTCGGCCGTGGTTTCCACGATGGGCTGCCGTGACCGCCGTGTTCCTGGTCGCGATCGGTCTGCTGGCCGGGTTCCTCGCTGCCGCGATACCGCCACTGATCACCCAGGGCAGCGCGCTGGTCCACAACGCTCCGGACTACGTCGCACATCTCGCGCAACGGTATCCGCTGATCGACACGCTCAACACTCGCTTCCATCTCCAGGACCGAGTCCAGCAAGGACTCGGATCCGATCCGTCGAAGCTGGCCGGTGGCATCCTCGGCGCGGGCCGTCTCGTGTTCAGCATCGTCAGCGGCACGGTGGTCGTCGCCGTGCTCACCGGCTACTTCATGGCAAATTTCGCACAGGTTCGAACGTCGATCTACCGGCTGTTTCCACGCTCGCGCCGACCTCGAGCGATCCTGATCGGCGACGAGATCTTCGTGAAGGTCGGCGGATACATCCTGGGCAATCTGGTCATTTCGCTGATAACCGCGGTGCTGACCTTCATCTGGCTGCTGATCTTCGACGTGCCCTATCCGCTGTTGCTGGCTGTCTTGGTCGCCGTGCTGGACTTGATCCCGGTGGTTGGCTCCACGCTGGCCGGGATCATCGTGGCCCTGGTCGCGCTCACCGTATCCCTGCCGGTCACGGTGGCAACCGTCGTCTTCTTCATCGTCCTGCGGTTGTTCGAGGACTACATACTGGTGCCCAGGATCATCGGCAGAACGGTGCGGGTGCCAGCGATCGTGACGGTCGTATCGGTTCTGCTCGGCGGTGCGTTGCTCGGAATTGTCGGCGCCCTGCTCGCCATCCCGGTCGCCGCCGCGGTGCTGCTGATTCTCAGCGAAACGGTGTTGCCGTCTCTGGACGAGCGCTAGCTATCCCTGGTTCGTCCGCTCATGCACCACGGCGCGAGCGGCGACCGGCATCCGGCTGATCAGGATCGATATCAGGGGTTGTGGGACGGCTGTCCGGGATCAGCTCCTTGCCGCTTCTCACCCGACTTCGAATCCGGATCGACCTTGTTCGCGCGCTCCCATTCCTTGTCCAACTCGGTTCGCGAATCCGCAGCCTCGCTGTGATGCACATGCGCCTGCTGGGCGAGCTGTTCGGCCTGCGCCGCCTTGACCTCACTTTCCGCCTGCGCCGCCCGGCTGCTGGCGGCAATCTCCTCCGCCCGCGCTTCTCGCTGACCGACCTCGAATTCCCGTTCCGCCGCGCGGTCACGGATGCCAGCGGCTTCGACCCGCTGGTGTTCGCGCCGTTTGCGCTGCAACACCCACGCAACGGCCACGAGCAAAATGACCAAGACGACGACAATGATCACGATCACAACGGTGGTGCTCATCTTTCGACTCCTCGCACTCACCCCCTTTCACCCTAACGCCACTCGACCACCCCGGAACTGCGGAAATGTGCGATCGGACGCTGAGGCCGATCCGGCCACGTGGCTATGCCCAGCAGGCCAGGCCCGGTGTCGGGAGGTGAGCAGACGAAGGGCGACTTCGGGTCGCTGACGAGGCTGCTCTCGGGCGGCCGGGCGGAGGGGTGAACACCCCGCCCGGACCGCACTGGAGTTCTACCAGCTTTTTCTCGTTCGGTCCGGGAGATCCGTGTGAACGGTGTCGCTCTCTAGAATGAATCGACCGTGTTCATCGTTTTGGGGAGCCGCCGCCGTGACCATTCAGCCCGTTCGCCTCTTCGGCGATCCCATCCTGCGATCACGTGCGGCGGAGGTCACCGAATTCGATCGTGAACTGCGGCAGTTGGTCACCGACCTGACCGAGACCATGCACGATGACGGCGGGGTGGGGATGGCGGCGCCGCAGATCGGCGTCGGTCTGCGGGTTTTCGTCTACGACACCGAGGACGCCAGGGGCCATCTCATCAATCCGACCTACGAGGTGGTCGGTGCGGAGGAGCAGGTCGGTCCCGAGGGCTGCCTGTCGATTCCGGGGCTGCGCTACGACACGCGGCGTGCACTGCGGGTGCGCGCCGCCGGTGTCGATGTGGACGGCAAACCGGTGGAATTCGCGGCCGAGGGCCTGCTGGCCCGCTGCGTGCAGCACGAGACCGATCATTTGGACGGTGTGCTGTTCATCGATCGGCTCGATCCCGTGCAGCGCAAGGAGGCCATGCGCACCATTCGTGAATCCGATTGGTTCAGCGCGGGTATCACCGTGCGCAGTTCGCGTGCGCTCGGCTCGACCGAGGCCGGACCGTTCGGGCGGGCCCGCTGATGCGCATTGTCTTCGCGGGCACACCGGAACCGGCCGTCCCGTCGCTGCGGCGTTTTATCGATTCGGACCGGCACGAGGTGCTCGCCGTGTTGACCCGTCCCGATGCGGTCGCCGGGCGCGGGCGCAAGGTGCAGCGGTCGCCGGTCGGGCGCCTCGCCGACGAGCACGGCATTCCGGTGCTCACACCGCGGCGCCCCGCCGAGCCCGAATTCATCGAGCAGCTCACCGAATTGGCGCCCGACTGCTGTCCGGTGGTGGCCTACGGTGCGCTGTTGCCGCAGCAAGTGCTCGATATTCCGCGCTTCGGCTGGATCAATCTGCACTTCTCGCTGCTCCCCGCCTGGCGTGGCGCGGCTCCGGTGCAGGCGGCGATCGACGCGGGCGACGAGATCACCGGCGCATCCACTTTCCAGATCGAGGCGGGCTTGGATACCGGCCCGGTTTTCGGGGTGGTGACCGAGAAGATCGCGGTGACCGATACCGCGGGCGCGTTGCTCGACCGGCTCGCGAGCACCGGGGCGGTACTGCTCGAGAAGACACTCGACGGCGTGGAAGACGGTACGCTGCAAGCGGTTCCACAACCCCACGACGGTATTTCCTACGCCCCCAAGGTGCCGGTCGAGGCCGGACATATCCGCTGGGATCAGCCCGCGCTGGCGATCAATCGGCGCATTCGCTCGGTAACCCCCGCACCCGGTGCCTGGACCGAGGTGAACGGCACCCGACTGAAGGTCGGTCCCGTCGAGATGGTCGAGGAAGTCCTGCCGGAACGGGCGATCGAGGTCCGCAAGTCCGGCGTCTTCGTCGGTACCGCGACCACGGCGGTCCGCCTCGGTCAGGTGCAGCCACCAGGCAAACGCATGATGTCCGCCCTCGACTGGGCCCGCGGCGCGCGGCTGCAGCCCGGCGCGGTGGTCGAGTGACAACACCGAATCGCAAGTCCGCCGAGAAATCCGTCGACGGCGGTTGGCTCGCCCGCGCGACCTCAGCGAAAAGTGGTGCACAACAGAAGAATTCGCAATCCATACGGCGCGACGACGAAGCCCGGCCGTTGCGCACCGACCAGATCCGTGGCGATGCGCCGCGGACCCGAGCAGAGCGGCGGAATATGACCGAACAGCGCAAGTCCGCATCATCGGGAGACGGTTCGTCGCAGCGCAAAGGGGCGACGCAGGGCAAAGCAGACCGGCATGGCCGTTCATCCGAAAGCGATGCGGCGTCCGGCGGGCAGCGGCGGGCCAACCGCCCGGCGAAGTCCGGTTCGGCCGGATCGAACGAGGGGCGACGGGGTAGCGCTGAGCGCCGCTCGAATCGGGGTACGGCAGGCGAGGGCGGCCGTGGCGCTTCGGATAGGCGTGTCGACACACCGAAAGGTCGTGGGCGGCAAAAGGATTCGGCCGCACACGGCGATCCGGTGCGGCTCGTCGCGCGGGACGTGCTGCGGGCGGTGCGGGAGCGGGAGGCTTACGCGAATCTGGTGCTGCCGGGGCTGCTGCGGGACCGGCGGATTTCGGGGCGCGATGCGGCGCTGGCGACCGAACTGACCTACGGAGCCTGTCGGTCGCTCGGGTTGCTCGACGCGGTGATCGCGGCGGGCGCTGGGCGGCCGGTTGCCGAGATCGATGGGCCGCTGCTGGATGTGCTGCGGCTCGGGGTGTATCAGTTGCTGCGTACCCGGATCGGGGCCCATGCGGCGGTGGATACCTCGGTGGAATTGGCGCGCACCGAATTCGGTGCGGGCAAGGCCGGTTTCGTGAATGCCGTGCTGCGGCGGGCGGGGGAGAAGTCCGTCGACGAGTGGGTGGATGAACTCGCGCCGCGAGATCCGGTGGGGCGGTTGGCATTCGAATTCGCGCATCCGGTGTGGATCGCGCAGGCATTCGCGGACGCGCTCGGTGCTCGTGCCGCAGAGCTGCGGGACGTGCTGGCGGCCGACGACGCTCGTCCGATCGTGCATCTGGTCGCTCGTCCCGGCGATATCACCGCCGAGGAACTGGCCCTGGTGACCGGCGGCGAAGAGGGCAAGTGGTCGCCGTATGCGGTCTACCTCGACGGTGGCGGCGACCCAGGCAAATTGGAACCCGTCCGTGAAGGTATGGCGGCAGTACAGGACGAGGGCAGTCAACTCGTCGCGCTCGCGTTGACCCGCGCGGAACTGGACGGCCCCGACAACGGCCGCTGGCTCGACCTGTGCGCAGGACCCGGTGGCAAGGCAGCCCTGCTCGGCGCGATCGCCGCCATCGACGGTCATCGCGTCGACGCGGTGGAACCGGCCGAACACCGTGCCGAACTCGTCCGCAAGACCGTCCACGACCTACCCGTCGACGTGCACGTCGCGGACGGCCGCAATAGCGGCCTCACCCCCGGCTACGACCGCATTCTGGTCGACGCCCCGTGTACCGGCCTCGGCGCCCTGCGCCGCCGCCCGGAGGCCCGTTGGCGACGCACCCCGGCCGATGTCGCCGAACTGGTCGTGCTGCAGCGCGAACTACTCGCTGCCGCATGGGATCTCCTGCGCCCCGGCGGCGTGGTCCTCTACTCGACCTGCTCGCCACACCTGCTGGAGACCGTCGCGGTGGTCGCCGACGCCGCCCGCCGCACCGGCGCCATCCAACTCGACACCCGCGACCTGCTCCCCGGCGTCACCGATGTCGGCGACGGCCCCGGGGCCCAACTCTGGCCACACCGCCACGGCACCGACGCCATGTTCCTCGCCGCCCTGCGCAAGCCGCTCGAGTAACACCTGATCCGAAGCGCCTGCTGCTGCTCGCGACATTCGGCACGGCAAGGGTCGCGAGTTCATGCAAGGCACGACATGGCATTCGCACCGCAGGGTGGCGATGCCATTGTTCGTGGCTGAGCAGGGACGCACTCCGAGGCGACATTCGTCCAAGACTCGGGGTGGGTGGACCGCGCAGACTGAGCGCATGGCGTTGACATGGGAGCAGGTGGTGGCGCTGGCGACCGAACTTCCCGAGGTGGCGGAATCGACGTGGTGGCGCAGTCCCGCGCTGAAGGTGCGCGGTAAGGGTTTCGCGCGGTTGCGTTCGGAGGCCGAAGGCGGACTCGTGCTGCTGTGCGAAATGGCGGAGAAGGAGGCCATGCTCGCTTCCGGTGACCCGGCCTTCTTCACCACCCCGCACTATGACGGATATCCCTACATCCTCATCGACCTCGACCGGATCGAGCCCGATCAACTCCGCGAGCTGCTCGACGCCGCCTGGTGGCTATCGGCGCCCGCGAAACTGCGCGAACAACGGACACACTGACAGCGCTCAGTCGCGGGCCGACTGTTCGCGTAGGCGAGCAAGGGTTTTCGCGAGAATGCGTGAGACGTGCATCTGCGAGATACCCATGCGCTGGGCGATCTGGGTCTGCGTCATCGATTCGAAGAACCGCATGGTGAGGATGCGGCGTTCGCGCTCCGGAAGTCCGGCGAGCAGCGGACGGATCGCGACATACTCCTCCACCCGGTCGAATTGCGACTCCTCCTCGCCGAGGGTATCCAGCAGCGATGCCTCGGTATCGCGCCCGAGCGAGGCGGCATCGATGGAGCTGGGCTGGTAGGCATTGCCCGCGATGACGGCCTGGGTGACCTCGTCGGGATCCACATCGAGTTCGGCCGCAATCTCTTTCGCGGTCGGGGAGCGGCCGAGGGATTGCGAGAGTGCGTCGATGGCCGCGCCGATGCGCAGATGGGTTTCCTTCACCCGTCTCGGTACCCGCATGGCCCAGGTGTTGTCACGGAAATAGCGACGTACCTCACCCATGATCGTCGGCACCGCGAAGGACAGGAAGTTCGAGCCGCGCGAAATATCGAATCGGTCCACCGCGTGTACCAAACCGACCCGCGCGACCTGCGTGAGATCGTCGAACGGCTCCCCGCGCCCACTGAACTTGCGAGCGATGTGATCGGCGAGCGGAATGCACCGGCTGATCAGCTCGGCACGCAATGCGGTATGCCGCGCGGTACCCGGTTTACTGGCGGCGAGCTGCTCGAACAGCGCGCCGACATCGTCATATCCCGCGCCGGAGGCCTGGAGGGTTTCGACTTCCTCTGCGGCTTCTTCGGTCAGCACGGGTACGGCGTCGTCGTCCTGCTCGGCGTCGGGCACGGTGTTCTCGTCCGCCACTACGCTTTCCCCCGGACCCGACGGAACTCCACCGTCGTCGGATATCCGGATGCGGCCGAGTCGAACGGGTCCTGTGTCGCTTGTACTTCATCGGTGAGGGTGCGCAGCACATGCCAACCGAAGCTGCGCTGATCCGGCAGCCCCTCCGTCCCGGCGAGGCCGGTCACCTTGACGAGCAATTCGGTGTCACCCACGGTGAACCGGCAGTGCAGGCTGGTCCCCGGTGCCGCGACCGCGATCAGCGTCGAGCACACCTCGTCGACGGCCAGCCGGATATCGGCCACTTCGTCGAGGGTGAAATCGCTCAATAGCACCAGTGTTTCGGCGAGCCCGCGCACGATCGGCAGCTGCGTCACCGACGCAGCCACCCGAATCTCCACCGGGGTGCTGTAGAGCCCCTGTTCCGCCGAAATGTTGATCACCCTATGCAGGCTACCCACTCCCGGCCGGAGCAACCCTAGGTACCGGTAAGCTCCCGCGATGTGTCCTCTTCGACGTTTACGCGCCCGACCACGCCGATGATCGCCCCGTCCATCCTCTCCGCCGACTTCGCACGCCTGGCAGATGAGGCGAAAGCAGTGCATGGCGCCGATTGGCTGCATGTCGATGTGATGGACGCACACTTCGTGCCGAATCTCACCCTCGGGCTCCCGGTGGTCGAAAGTCTGTTGAAGGCCACCGACATTCCGCTGGACTGCCATCTGATGATCGAGGATCCGGCCCGCTGGGCTCCGCCGTACGCGGAGGCGGGTGCGTACAACGTCACCTTTCACGCCGAGGCGACCGACGATCCGATCGCGGTGGCGCGCGATATTCGCGCGGCAGGCGCCAAGGCCGGTCTTTCCGTGAAGCCGAATACGCCGATCGAGCCGTATCTGGAAATCCTTCGGGACTTCGACACACTGCTGGTGATGAGCGTCGAGCCGGGCTTCGGTGGCCAGTCCTTCATCACGCATGTGCTGGAAAAGGCGCGCATCGTGCGTCGACTGGTGGACGCGGGCGAACTGCGTTTGATCGTGGAAATCGACGGCGGCATCAATGCCGACACGATCGAGGCCGCCGCGGAGGCGGGCATCGATTGTTTCGTCGCCGGATCCGCGGTCTACAACACCGCCGATCCGGGTGCGACCGTCGAAAAGCTGCGGCAGCAGGCCGCGGCGCTGCGCAGCTCCTAGGGTCCCAATCTCCTAGCGGGCGGGCACTTTCCGGCTGCCGATGGCGCGCGTCGCCTCGATCACGGCGCTGAGCGGTGGCAGGGTCGTCGCATTCTCCGGCGGCCGGATCCAGGTGCGATAGCCGGTGCGCTCGTCATCCGGTGAGGGCAGCACGACCTGACTCCCGGTGCAGGCGACGGTCGCGTAGAGCCGGAACAGCTCCGCGGAGACGGCGACGGGTAGGGTATCGGGCCGGGCCGGGCCGGTGATGAAGGTCCAGCGCTCGGCTCGTGGGTGGTGGACCACCGGTGCGGCGATCTGTGCCTGGATGAGCTGCTGCTGCACTTGTTCGCCCAGTTCGGCGGGCATCGTGATCGCGCCGTAATAGGTGCCGATATGGAGCAGGATGCGGCGGGAAGTCGGGTCGATCGATGCTGGCATATGAAATTCGAGCCGGTACTGCACACAGCGAACTTCCAGCGTCGAATCGACAAGAGTGGTCACGCAACACCCCCATTGGTGTCGAACCTGATTTCGTCCACTGCTGTATCCGGCTTCCTCGAGTGGTGGATTTCCCTGGGTCGAACTCGCTGGACCGCCTCGGACCGGCAAGAACCGTTCCGCACCTGCACTGCTCGGGTCGAAGTTGAACGATAGGAATCAGCTACATAACAATCTTGCGACCATTTTCGGGCCTGCGCAAGGTTTTGGTGTAATCGTGTCTCGGCTGGGTATTAAGCCCTGTTCGACACTATGCGTGACGGCATGAAATCCATTCGCGTGGTTCCCGAAATAGGAGTGAACAATCATCGACGGCCGGGAAGCTGCGTTATTTCCGCGCGGATGCGCCCTATTCCGCTTCGAAAAATAATCGGCGCTGGTTCGGCAAGGGCTAAGGGGCCCTGCGGTCTGCTTACCCGCTGACTTGCCGAGCCGTGGTTTCCGCCGACCGCTGGCTGGAACCGCGGTGCCTTCTACGACCCGGCGTCGTTAGGCTGAGGAGGGATCGGCGTACCGGCGGGAATAGTCGCCGGATCCGGGCTGTTCGGCAACCGTAGAAACGACGCGACAGGGAGTCAAGGCATGTTCACAGGCATCGTCGAGGAACTCGGCGAGATCGTCGCCACCGAAGAGCTGGCCGATGCCGCTCGTCTGACGATCCGGGGCAAGCTGGTCACTTCCGATGCCGGACACGGTGATTCGATCGCCGTCAACGGCGTCTGCCTGACCGTCGTCGATGTGGTCGACGGCGATTCGTTCACCGTCGATGTGATGCAGGAGACGCTGAACCGTTCCAGCATCGGCGGACTCGGCACGGGTTCGCGGGTGAATCTCGAGCGCGCGGCCGCGCTGAACAGCAGGCTCGGCGGCCACTTGGTGCAGGGCCACGTGGACGGTACCGGCACCGTGCTCGCGCGCACGCCCTCGGAGAACTGGGAGGTCGTGCGGATCTCGCTGCCCGACGCGATCGCCCGCTATGTAGTGGAGAAGGGTTCGATCACCGTCGACGGCATATCACTGACCGTCTCGGGCCTCGGCATCTCCGACGCGCCCGCCGCCGACGGCAATCGGGACTGGTTCGAGGTCTCGCTGATCCCGACCACCCTGTCCATGACGAACCTCGGTGCCGCCGCCGTCGGTACCAAGGTGAACCTGGAAGTCGATGTCATCGCCAAGTACGTCGAACGGCTGCAACAGCGAGGCTCTGTCTAATTGCCGCGCCTGCGGCGCGGCGTGTTCGCGGCCCCCTGGTGTCTTGCGAACGGTCACTGGTAAGACTCGCTCCGTGGTGGCTGGTCGGGCGGCTCAGCGTCGGCTATTGGCCAGTCGACTACTGTATGTCAAGCACCTATTTCGAGATGGAGCACAACAGACGTGACCAGGTTCGACACCATCGAGCGCGCAGTCGCCGATATCGCCGCCGGTAAGGCGGTCGTCGTCGTCGACGACGAGGACCGCGAGAACGAGGGCGACCTCATCTTCGCGGCGGAAAAGGCGACCCCCGAACTGGTCGCCTTCATGATTCGCTACACCTCTGGTTATATCTGTGTGCCGCTCACCGGTGAGGACTGCGATCGGCTCGGCCTGCCGCCGATGTACGCGCAGAACCAGGACAAGCACGGCACTGCCTACACCGTGTCGGTCGACGCGCGCGAGGGCATCACCACCGGTATCTCCGGCGCCGACCGTGCCACCACCATGCGACTACTCGCCGACCCGAATGCGAAGGCCGACGATCTGACCCGTCCCGGTCACGTGGTTCCGTTGCGCGCCAAGGAGGGCGGCGTGCTGCGCCGTCCCGGCCACACCGAGGCCGCGGTCGATCTGGCACGGATGGCCGGATTGCAGCCCGCCGGTGTCATCTGCGAGATCGTCAGTCAGAAGGACGAGGGCCACATGGCCCGCACCGAGGAGTTGCGCGTCTTCGCCGACGAGCACAACCTGGCGCTGATCTCCATCGCGGAAATGATTGCCTGGCGGCGCAAGCACGAGAAGCAGGTCATTCGGGTCGCCGAGGCCAGGATCCCCACGGCGCACGGCGAATTCAAGGCCGTCGGCTATCAGAGCATCTACGACGATGTCGAACATGTCGCGCTGGTGCGCGGCGATATCGATGACGGCGACGATGTGCTGGTGCGGGTGCATTCGGAATGCCTCACCGGTGATGTCTTCGGTTCGCTGCGCTGCGATTGCGGTCCGCAGTTGGACGCCGCACTGGAGATGGTGGCCCAGGAGGGTCGCGGTGTGGTGCTGTACATGCGCGGACACGAGGGGCGCGGCATCGGGCTGATGCACAAGTTGCAGGCCTACCAGCTGCAGGATTCGGGCCACGACACCGTCGACGCGAATCTGGAGCTCGGCCTGCCCGCCGACGCCCGCGACTACGGCACCGGCGCGCAGATCCTGGTCGATCTCGGGATTCGGTCCATGCGCCTGCTCACCAACAATCCGGCCAAGCGCGTGGGACTGGACGGCTACGGGCTGAAGATCACCGAGCGGGTGCCGATGCCGTTGCGCGCCAACGCCGAAAACCTGCGGTACCTGCGCACCAAGCGGGACCGAATGGGACACGACCTGATCGGCCTGGACGAACTCGATCTCGGCGAGACCGCACAGTGATTTCGCACCTCGACGCAACCTGGAAAGGATATCAGTGAGCGAGCGCAGCGAGCGAACCATGACACAGCGCGCATCGCGCATGCCGGAGCCGAGCGCCGGCGAGGCGCAGGCATGAGCGGCACCGGCGTACCCAGCTTCGAGCTGTCGGATGCCAAGGATCTGAAGCTCGGCATCGTCGCCTCGCGCTGGCACACCCAGATCTGCGACACCCTTGTCGCGAATGCGGAGCGGGTGGCCAAGGATGCGGGCGTCGAGCACATCACCGTGGTCCGTTGCGCGGGTGCGATGGAACTTCCGGTGGTGGCTCAGGAATTGGCCCGCTCGCATGACGCGGTGGTCGCGCTCGGTGTGGTGATCCGCGGTGGCACACCGCATTTCGAGTACGTCTGTGATGCGGTTACCGCCGGTCTGACCAGGGTGTCGCTCGACGCCGGTACGCCCGTGGCCAATGGTGTGCTGACCACCAACAATGAGGCGGAGGCGCTGGACAGGGCCGGATTGCCTGGTTCCGCCGAGAACAAGGGCGAACAGGCCGCCGCGGCAGCGCTCGATGCCGCGCTGACGCTGCGCGCGCTGCGGCCGTAGACCATGCCGGTTGTTCGCATCTGGCGTAGAGGCTCGGCCGCGGCTGTCGAGTCGGGCTCCGGCGAGTGGGAGCTCGAGGTGCGGCCGCATCGCGCGGTGCGGACCGCTTGGACGGTGGCGGTGCTGCTCGTCGCCGGTTTCACCGCGGGCGGCATCCTGTTGCGCCACGGTTCGACGGGCGTGAATTTCCGGCTCGCGGATCAGTTCGCGATGATCGGTATCGGCGTACTCGGCGCGGCGGCGGTACTGCTGCTGACCCGGCCGCGCGTCCGTGTCGGCAAGCGCGGTGTATCGGTGCGGAACATCCTGGGCGACACCGAATTCCCCTGGGAATACATCCGCGGCGTCTCCTTCCCGGACCGAAAATCCTGGGCCCGCCTCGAACTCGTCGACGACGACTACGTCCCCCTCATGGCAATCCGCTCCAATGACAAGCAACGCGCCGTCGAGGCCCTGGATAAGCTGCGCGCACTCGGCGCGAAATACACCGCCACCGAAAAGTAGTCGGCAGCCGGATGCCCGACGAGGCATGCGCTGACGATCCGCTCATGACCTACTTCTGCCGATCGCGGTTCGCCGAAAGTCCTTACCGCTGTTCTGGGATTCGAGCAGGAGCGACCTGGCGTTCGACGACGGCCGATGCTCTATCCGATGCCGCAGACCGGATAGAGCAGCCGCAAGTCAGCGGGTGTCGCCGAGGACGGCGCCTTCGCGTCTGGGATCCGCGCCGCCGATCCAGCCTTCGGTGCCGTCACGTTGCAGTGCGCTGAGACCGCTGGATTGCGGGGCGACCGAGACCTGATGGCCGAGCTCGCGAAGGCGCAGGACCAGTGGATCGTGATCGCCATTATCGGTGGCATTGATGGCGGGGTGTTCGCCGCCCACACCGGTTGCGGGACTGTTCCCAGCGCCGAAGGCGACCGCGGAGACCGCCTGCTGAGGGTCCAGGCCCCAATCCAGCACGCCGACCAGGGCTTTCACGACGAACTGGATGATCACCGAACCGCCGGGTGACCCGGCGACCTGGGTCAGATCGCCGCGTGAGCCGTCGGCATTGTGGTCGAAGACCAGAGTCGGGCTCATCGAGCTGCGCGGGCGCTTACCCGGTTGCACGCGATTGGCGACCGGAGCGCCATCGGTGCCGAGCGGATCTGCGGAGAAGTCGGTGAGTTGGTTGTTCAGCACGAAGCCGTCGGCGAGATGGAACGATCCGAAGGCCGATTCGACCGTGGTGGTCATGGCGGCGGCATTGCCGTACTTATCGACCACCGAGATATGGCTGGTGCCGTGTTCGGGCGGTTGGGGGCCGACGCCGATCGGCACCGGGCCGAAGTCGCCGGGCTGCGCGGTGCCCATGCTGTGGCCGGGATCGATCAGACCCGCGCGCTTTTTCAGATAATCCTTGTTCAGCAATGTCTGCGGCGAATTACCCGGCAGCGGAATGAAATCGGTGTCGGCGACGTACTTGTTCCGGTCGGCGTAGGCGAGCCGCTCGGCCTCCGAAATCAGATGCACCGCTTCGGCCTTCGGCTTGCCGCCGTTGCGGTCGATATTGTCCGGCTTCAGCGCGGACAGGTCGAAGTTCTCCAGGATGCCGAGGGTGGCCGCGACGGTTATGCCGCCCGAGGATGGGCTCGGCATACCGCAGATCTCGTGCGTGCGGTAGTTCGTGCAGAGCGCGGTCCGCTTCTTGGCCTGATATCCGGCGAGGTCGTCGGCGGTGATCAGGCTCGGGGTGCGCCCGCCCGCGGTGGCCGCGGCCGCATCGACGATGTCATGGGCGATCGCGCCGGTGTAGAAGGCATTCGCACCGTCGGTGGCAATGGCGTTCAAGGTCTTGGACATTGCCGGGTTGGTCAGCACCGTATCGGCCCGCTTCGGAGTGCCGTCCGGATTGAGGAAGTAGGCCTTCGCGGACTCGTCCACGGCGAGATCCTTGGCGGATTCGGCGATCTGACCCGCCAGGCGCGGACTGATCGGGAAGCCGCGATCGGCCAGTCCGATGGCCGGTTCGAACAGATCCCGCCACGCGGTCTTGCCGTGGTCGTGATGCGCCAGTTCCAGCATGCGCAGGACACCGGGCACGCCGATCGAGCGGCCACTCGCACGGGCACTCGGCTTCGGCTCGGTCCGATCGGTATCGCTGATCCAGCGCAGATAATTCTCGGTCGCCGCCGCGGGGGCGATCTCCCGACCGTCATACGCCTCCACGCTCTTGCTGGTCGCGTCGTAATAGAGCATGAACGAGCCACCGCCGATGCCGGAGGCCTGCGGTTCCACCAATCCGAGCACCATCTGCGCCGCGATGAGCGCATCCGCGGCCGTGCCACCGTTGCTCAATACCTCGCAGGCAGCTTTGGTCGAGACCGGGTTGGCCGTGGATACCGCGTAGGTCTTGGTGCGCACCGCCGTCATATCGGACCGGTAGCCGCTCGCGATCTCGGGATTGGTGCTCAGATCCTTGGTCGCGCCGGGTGCGGCACCCGCTGAGGTCGCGACCACCGGGGTCCCGTTCGGCGTCGCACTACACGCCGCGTTCGCCGGTGCGTCATCGGATGAACATCCGCTGACAACGCCGACGATGAGCGTGAGCGCCGCCGCGGCGCTGACCCAGGTTCCTCGCGTGCCACTCATGGACGGCACTGTATCGCCGATCGCCGAGCGTCGCGGGAAATCCGGTGCCCAGCACTGGTGACTTCAGCGAAAACGGTTAGCGGTCAATTGCATTGAGCACCCATTCGGATGCGATTTCCGCGGGAATGAGCGCCGCGGCCGACGCTCGACGGCAGCCGTCGGTAACCTGGCACAGTGGCGATCGAGGCGGTGTTGTTCGACTTCTCCGGCACGCTCTTCCGGCTGGAACCCGATGAAACCTGGGCCGATCTGGTCGGTGCCGATGGCAAACCCCTGGACCGGTCGCAACAGGCCGCGATTCTGGATCGGATGACGAGACCGGTCGGTGAGAGTGCGGTCTTCGATGCCGCGGGCCAGCTCGCCTGGGAGCGGCGGGATCTGGATCCGGCAATGCACCGCACCGCATACCACGAGGTGCTGCGACAAGCCGGGCTGCCGACACCGGCGTTGATCGAGCGGCTCTACGACTGGATGCTCGACCCACTGGTGTGGACGCCGTATCCGGATACCGGTACTGTACTGAAATCACTTGCGGCACAGGATATCCCGGTCGCGGTGGTGAGTAACATCGCCTTCGATATCCGCCCGGCATTCGCCGCCAACGGATGGGATCGCCTCGTCGCCGCGCATACGCTGTCCTTCGAAGTCGGTGCGGTGAAGCCGGATCCGCGGATCTTCCTGGCCGCGGTGGAACAGCTCGGTGCGCGCCCCGAGTCGACGCTCATGGTCGGCGACAGTGCGGTGGCCGATGGGGGCGCGGTGGCGGCGGGCTGCGGTTTCGCGCTGGTCGATCCGTTGCCCACGGTGGAGCGCGCCGAAGGTCTGCTCGAGGTGTTACGTCGGCACGAACTGGCCTAGTGTCCAGTATGTGACCTGTGACACACTCTGCTGTTCCTCAATGTCGATGTCCCCGAACTGAATTAGCTTGCTGTGACGCCCACCACATCGCGGTGCGCAAGCTCGACGGGGAGTGGCCATGGATGAAGCCGACGCATATTTCGAATCGTCGGTCGTGCGGACGGCGCGGCTCGTCGGTCTGCCCGAATCGGTCCGCGAGGCCAGAGAGGCCGCATTGGGACTCGCGGGCTTCGGCCTCGCGTACCCGGTCGTCATCGGCCTGATCGCCGGGGACGAGGCGGCCAGATCCGCTGCCGTGCAATTCTGCTGCAGTTGGGTGCTCGGCGTCGCAGTACTCGTCTTCGGCCGTGGGCCGCTGGTGCGGCGGGTCGCGATCGCGTCGGTCATGCTGCAGTCCCTCGCGGTACTGCGAATTCAGGTCGAGGCCGTCCCGGACTTGGCCAGGTTGGTCGTCGTCGTCTTCACGCTGGGTGCGTCGGCGATGATCGTCTACCAGCTGTGGCGATCGGAAGCCAAGGCGTGGTTCGACGTCCGGGTCGCCGACGCCGAGTGGTGAACGCTTCGGATCACGCGGGTTGTGCGGACGGCTGGGCCGCCACGGGATCGGACTGCGCTGATCGCGCGTAGCGCTGGGCGAGCACAGTGCACGTCAATAGCTGAATCTGGTGGAAGACCATGAGCGGCAATACGATCAGGCCGACCGGATGTCCGGCGAACAGGACCGAGGCCATGGGGAGCCCGGTGGCCAAGCTCTTCTTCGAGCCGCAGAACACCGTGACGATTCGATCGGGCCTGGAGAAGCCGATGAGGCGACTGCCGAAGGTGGTAATCGTCAAAACCGCGGCGAGAATGCCTGCGCAAACCGCGACCGTCGCCAGCAGCGCGCGGGGCGAAATACCGCTCCAGATGTGCTCCACCATGCCCGCGCTGAAGGCGGCATAGACGACGAGATAGACCGAACCGCGATCGACGGCCCTGGTCACCGTGGCATGCCGGAGCAGCCAGGTCATCCGGGGACGCAAGAGTTGGCCTGCCAGGAAGGGCAGTAGCAACTGAACGACGATCGCGAGGATCGCAGTGGGGGATACGGTCGCATTGCCGGTGTTGTCCATCAGCAGCATGACCAGCAGCGGGGTCGCGAAGACGCCGATCAGATTCGACAGCGACGCGCTGACCACCGCGCCCGCCACATTCCCGCGCGCAATCGAGGTGAAGGCAATCGATGACTGCACCGTCGACGGCACCAGACAAAGGAAAAGCACGCCGGTGTAGAGATCACCGGTCAGCACCGACGGCACCAGCACATGCAAGGCCAGTCCGATCAGCGGGAAGATCAGATAGGTCACCGCCAGCACCGTCGAATGCAACCGCCAATGCCGCAGACCGCCGAGCGCCTCCCGAGGCGCGAGCCGAGCACCGTAGAAAAGGAAAAGCACGCCGATCGCGACCTTGGTCACCCAGTCGAGGGCATCGGCCGCCACGCCCCGCGCGGGCAACAGCGCGGCCACCGCGACACTGGCCAGGATGCCGAGCATGAAGGCATCGATGCGGAGTTTGGCGAGGAACTTCACTCCTCGAAGGTACGACGCGGACAATTGAACGCGATAGGCGTTCAGAGTGATATCTGTAAACGCAAACTGTGATAATTGCCGTGTGTTCGAATCCGAACTGCTGCGCACCTTCCTCGCCGTCGAACGCGCGGGCGGGTTCACCGCTGCCGGTCGCATCCTCGGCCTTCGTCAGTCCACCGTCAGCGGCCACATCGCCCGCTT
>NZ_BDAZ01000095.1 GCF_001612725.1 Nocardia anaemiae NBRC 100462
GCATCGAAGGAGGCCCGCCCTTCACGGCGGAGCCACACGGGACAAATGGGGAATTTTGGTGAGCGTCAGTGGGGAAGTTCAGCTTGCGCGGTCACCAGCGCGGTCATCGAACACCTGCCTGGCGGTGAAACCCAATGGGACTGGGTCGATCTGCCGAATCCACCGGCGTCATGGGGGTGGGGCACGACCGCACACCTGCTGGTCGGCTCCCTCGCGCATTCCGGCCGCTGGCGCGGCTATCTCGCACCCTCGACCGATCAGCCGCACTTGATCGAGGGACTGGATTGATCTGCACAGATGTCGAGAGTTGTCTGCTCGGCGGTCGAGCCGCCTGCCAATGCGAGTTGTGGTCGGGTTCGCGTTGCCTATCAAGGCGAATTCCCGCCGACACTATGGCCAGTTCTTCCTGGTCAGGGAGCCCGAGGTCATCATGAACGGGGTGCTGTGATCCTGTCCTGCCAGGACGGCGGTTTGATGTCCCACGTCGTTGGCGATCGACCAGAACGTCAGGGTAGTTGCGCCGCAGGTCTGCGTGGCCGGAGACAGCTCGGCGGTGTTCCCGTGGGCGTCGAAGGTCCAGTCGCAGCCGTCGGCTGTATGCGCGGTGACGGTGCTGTCCGCCGCCGGAGTGAAGGTGACCGGCCCGGACATGACGGCGGGCGTGAACGGCAGGGGAATGAAGTAGGAGTTGGTGGCGGCGTTGATAGGGAAGGGCGCGCGGTCGAAGGTCCAGGTACCGCTGAAGCGCCACGCGGTGTCGGCCTGGGTACCTGCCGCGGCATTGGTGCGGCGGCCGTCGACCAGATCGAAGCCGAAGGTCCCCGGGCCGAGATAGCTGTTGGCGTGCAGGGTTTCTCGCTCGACGCCATGATCGACGGTGACGCGCCAGCGGTCGATGTTGTAGCCGGATCCGATCACGTTGTTGAAGCAGTACTGGGTGGTAGAAGTCATTTCCAGAGCGTCGCCAGCGGGCCGGAAATGCCAGGTGCAGCCCTGATCGGTATGGCCGAGGACCTCGCCGTCGGCACCGCGGGTGAAGGTAATGGTGCCGATCTGCGGAATGTCGGGCCGGTATCCGAACAGGTCCATGGTGGCGATGTTGGTTCTGGTGACGTGGTCCGGCTGGTCGTAATTCCATGTGCCCAGGTACTTTTCGACGAATCCGGTCGTTTCGGAGGACGCGGTCGAATCCGCTCCGGCCGGTACCGGGGCAGTCACGAGGCCAGCCAACGCCAGGGCTGCGATCACGGTCAGTCGGCTCGAACTGCGGGACATGAGGTCTCCTCGCATGGTGCTCAGTTGTTTTGCGGGTCGGCACTATGACGGAGTCGGCGGCGGGAAAGTTACCGCGCCGGATCGGTAACTTTTCGCCCCGCAGTTGCGTCGTAATCGGTGTGGAGACTTATGGCGACCAGTTCACCGCGCTGTGGGATGCGCATCGCTCCTTCGTGGTGGACCTGGCGTTCCGAATGCTCGGTGACATCGCGGAGGCGGAAGACGTTGCACAGGAGGCGTTTCTGCGCCTCTCGCGCGCCCGCAGGGACGAACTGGGCAACGTCCGCGGCTGGCTGACCGTGGTGACCGGTCGCCTGTGCCTGGACCTGATGGGCAGTGCCCGGGCCCGGCGCGAGCAACCAGGCGACCCTGAGCTGTTGAACTCGGTGGTCTCGCCGGGCATCGACCCGGCGGACCGGGTCACGCTGGACGATCACGTCCAGTCGGCACTGGCGATGGTGCTGCTGCGACTGAATCCGCCCGAACGAGTGGCGTTCATCCTGCACGACGTGTTCGCGTTGCCCTTCGAACAGATCGCGGCCATCCTGGGCCGTCCAGTGGGTACGTGCAGGCAGCTGGCGCGGCGGGCGCGTACGAAGATCACCGCGGCCGCAGCAGGAACCACGATCGCAGCGGCCGAAGGCGCGGTCGTCGAGGTCGACCCCGCATCCGACGCGGTCGACCATGCTGCGGCATCGACGCATCGAGCCGTCCTGGACAAGTTCATCGCGGCCTGCTCCGGCGGCGACCTCAACGCCCTGCTGACCGTGCTGGCCCCGGACGCCTGGGGATCGGCGACCTTCGTCGCGGGCTCGCTGCCCACGCCGCCCGACACACACGGCGCGACGGCCGTGGCGTCGAACCTGCTCAGCTACTTCGGATCCGGCGCAACGCTGGTGTCGCACCCGGCGCCCGCAACCGTGGGCGTCCTGGCATACCGCGACCGCGTGCTGTACGGCATGCTCGTGCTCACCATCCGCAGCGACCGCGTGGCAGGCATCGAGGCGATCGTCGACCCGACGATCCCTATGGCGTGAGGACGGCCTACCGGCGAACACCGTCTCGCAGAATCTGCGGCATCGGTCGATGATGAGCCGGGCTCGGGATGGGCTGTTTCTGTCCGAATCGCGCCGCAATCACGCTGAGCCGCTGAGCTTGTGGCCGTGGTTGAAGTGGTGTGCGGCGCATCGCATTAGCTGCCGGAGTGCCGAAGGTCTCGCCCCATACCACCCAGTATCTGTGCATGACGACTAGCGCTTATCTGCCGTGACAATGGCCCGACAGCACTGGCGAACGACACCAACAGCATCCACTGTTAAGCAGCAAAAGCCACGCGGGCCGTCCTGCCCGGTCGGAGCGCTGTCAGGCTATGTTGGAATGCGGGGCTGATCACTACCTACCGTGTAGCCAAGAAAGTCGTTCATGCAGCGAACCATTCATCGCTGGTTAAGGATCCGATTGGCGCCCTATGGGCCATTGGCACACGCGAAGCCATCAACGCGGCCAACGCTGAGGCGGCTCGCGCCGCCGGATGGCCGGAGCTCACCGGAGCCGACCGGCAGATCCTCCGAGCCGTCACTGAGGGGGCGAACAAGATGCGCGAGTTCGAAGCCGTCGAGATGCCAGAATTAGAGAAGACCTGGTGGCGCGAGATCCTGCTGCGCGAGCACAGCGCAGGCGCATCGATCGACAACCGCTCGGGCCCTGGTAGGCACTAGCCGTATTCAACCTCACCGAGGAATGGCCTCTTCGCGAAACACGCTGAAAATCGTCGAGTTCACCAGAATCTGAAGTTGAGCCAGAACGGCCAAAAACCACAAGAACACGGAAAGCCCCCCGGCCAGCCCGGGAACCGCGACCGACGATCCCAACGAACTCCGGGGTTATTTCTTAGCAGCAATGCGCCCGGCCTACCCGGCAATGCTGGATGTCCACTGGGCCTTGCTACAAACCGGTTACCCTGTGGACTTCACCTCGGAGGACGGCATTACCCGAGATTATCGGTGCGGATCCTTCCGGTGGTGGCGAGGTAGTGTTGATCTTGTGGATCTTCCCAGCCGAGGGAACATTGCAGGGAACATCGCCCGGGGTATGTCACGCTTCCAAACAAACGACCCGCACCTGACGCATGCATTGTGAGACAAGGAAATACGAGTGCGATTTCTGAAGTTCCTGACGCGGCTTGCCGTCGCCGCAACTGTCACCTTCGCCGCATCCGTGGCGACGGGTGGGCTCGCAGCAGCGGCCTCATCACCTGAAGCAACTTGCGGCGCAGGGTATTACGCGATCGACCATGAGGACCTGACGATCGCGACTATCTGGTTGATGTACAACGGCTCCACCGACTGCGTTGTCACGTGGAAGACACAGCAAATCGGAACGCGGACACCCCTGGGCGCAGGGGTAGGTACTGGGCTCGCGACGAACCTGCCGTTTCCGTCGCACGGTGTGCACAACAATATGAGCGTCGACTTCGATTCGTACTCGTACTACGCAGGCCCTGTCTACTGGTATGCCCCACACACCTGCATCTACTGGTACGGCACCGACCAGTACACCTCCGGTGGCGGCGGCCCGTCGCACTGCAACTGACCTGGCCCAGCAGGAACCGCAGCCAATATGGGTTCTTTGCTATCCGTCGGCTGGCCGTCTGCGTCTTGAACAGTAAAGAACGCACTCTTCCAGCCGCATAGCGCTCGGTTCGAAACGGCCACGGCTGCATGTCAAGCAGGACCGTGACCGTCGGATATCAGAACAGTGTGTCGCGCTTGCGTAGGAGCCGATAGCCGGTCGGCCCGAGCTGGGCCAGCTCGGCGTCGATGTCGACCTCGATCGCGCCGAAGATAGTTAATGTTCTCGCTGTGCGCCGGCGACAGGTGAGCCAGCGCCTCGTCGTCCGCTCAGGCGGCCCCACGCCGCATCTGCTCCTCGATGAGACCGGTGACTGGTCGAAGCGAAAACCCTACTGTCGGCGTATTTCTCCGGACACGTCGTACGAATATAGGCCCTATGGCGGATATTCGGTCTGCCCCGGCATCGTTACGCTGTGCGGAGTTCCAGGGCGACTGTCTGCACCACCAGCGACTTTGGGTAGCCGCACGGCATGTGGTCACCGTGATTCCGAGCGCCCCATCAAATGCAGGAGAGCACCATCTTGATCGAGTCCGCTATGCAACGAGCCGTCGACAGCATGATCGCGAATGCGCCTGCGGGATGGACGGAAGCCGTATCGGAATGCAATGCAATGAACAACTTCGTGACCTCGACCTCGGTGTCTTATGTGGTGGGCGGTCGATCGGTGCCATACCTTGGTGAAGACTCATTGGAGTCGTTGTGGATTATGCAAAAAGATATGCGGGCAATTGTGGCGGAGTTGAGGGGATCTGCCGACTTGGACGAAGCAACGATCACACTTACTTGTGGTCCGACGGGCGAATACCGATTGGTTGCGGTGCGGCATGGCGTCGTACGGACCCTCGGCTTATCACCTGGATACCTGGCGATAATTGATCCCACGTATGAAATGCCGTGGCCCGGTGACGGGCAGGAGGCTGGGGCATCCGATGCACAAGGCGATCCCGAGCTCGCAGTCGAACGATTGCACGAGTACCTGCGACGCCGTGCGACGATCTTGGGGCGACCCGATCAACTACGACCGCCGGTATCGGCAGCAGCGCTCGCGGCCGCCGAGCGCCGCATCGGTGGACCGCTACCCGCTGACCTGCGGGCGTTGTACTTATTCGCCGACGGCGAAATGGAAATCGACACAGGGAGTTTGTTCGGCGGCAAAGCGTGGATGCCACTCGAAATGGTTGTGGCGACTCTCGAGGAGGAACGAGACCTATACGCGACCATGACAAAGCGGATCGGCTGGGATCTGGCCTGGGATTGGGTCGTTTGCGATGCCCAGCCGCCAGAAACTGTTCGACGCTGCGGAGGCCATCCCCGGTGGATACCGATCGGCGCGGACCTGACCGGCAACTACATGGCGGTGGACATGGCTCCGGCCCGTCACGGTCACCCTGGCCAGATCATCCTCACTGGTCGTGATTATTCCGACGGCCCAGCCTATGTCGCCGATTCGGTAACCTCGTTGCTGAGCCACTATCTGACTGCGCTCGAGCTGGAACAGTTCGAGGTATATCGATCCGGTACGATCTCCATCTCGGCCCCCGACTACGAGATCGGTCCCAAGCTACTCCCAGGCGGAACCGAGATCCTCGACGATGTCACACCGACCGTTCAGCTGGTCACCCTCAGCGGCTCGACCGTGATCGATCTGGCCCCGCTGGCTGCCGCACCGAACCTGCGGAGCCTGTGTGCGTGGTGCCCCGTTCGAGACCTCGCTCCGATTCGGCATCTGCCTATTGAATCGCTGCGCATCAACTTGGCCAATGCAGATCTCGGCGATCTCGACGGACATGCCACCCTTACGTCCTTGGCCGTGGAGACCATGGCCTCTGTCGATATCACCCCGCTGCGCACCGTTGCGACCCTTCGCAGCTTGGACCTCTCGAAGGCCGAGGTCCGGGACTTGAAAGTGCTGGCCGATCTGCCAGAACTACGCTATTTGGCGCTTCGGCCATATCAGTGGGAAACCCTCCTGGACCAAGGAAAACTCCCCGCCGCTCTCGCCGCCGCTCGGCTGATCGACGACTCCCCGTCTCTGGATGAAGCCGTGGCGTGGTCACAGCGCCTAGGCATCCCGACGAGCGAGGTGTTCCGCCTTTCCGGCCAGCTCAGGTGACCAAGCTTGTACCAATCCAACGACACCCCTGTCGAACTCGATAACCAGGCCGATCCACGCACCAATCACATGCGGATGGTTCTGGCGCTGGTTTCCGTCAGCCAGTTCATGGTCATCCTCGACGGGTCCATCGTGAACATCGCGTTGGCGACGATCCAACACGATCTCGGTTTCACCGCCACCGGTTTGGCCTGGGTGGTCGACGGCTACCTGATCACCGTCGCCGGATTCATGTTGCTGGCAGGCCGAGCCACCGATCTGTTCAGCCAACGTCGGATGCTGATCGGCGGGTTGGCCTTGTTCACAGTGTCGAGTCTGACCGGTGGTCTGGCGGGCGCGCCACAGATACTGGTGACAGCACGCGTCGTACAGGGCGTGGGTGCGGCGATGATGGCACCGGCGACATTGGCGGTCGTCAACACCAGATTCACCGAAAAGCGTACGCGGGCGAGGGCTTTCGGAATCTGGTCTGCTGCGGGCGGCGTGGGCGGGATGATGGGCGCGCTCGCGGGTGGAGCCATCACGACTGGCCTATCGTGGCGGTGGGTGTTCCTGATCAATGTGCCGATCGGCGCCGTGCTGATCGTACTGGCGTCAATTACATTGTCCGACAAACAAACCCGCCGGAGTGAATCGCTCGACCTCAGCGGCGCGATCACGGGAACGGCAGGATTGGCCGCTCTGATATACGGAGCGATGCAGACCGCCGACGATGTCTGGACTTCGCCCCGAGTACTTGGTTCGATCGGAGCGGGGCTCCTGCTGCTCACGGTTTTTGCCGTAGCAGAGGCGCGCTTTGCAGCCCAGCCCCTGATGCCCTCGCGGCTCCTCCGAATCCGGCGAGTAGCCGTCGGGGTCGGCATGCTGGCGCTGCTCGGCGGAATTTCCATCGCAATGTGGTGTTTCACGCCGCTGTTCCTGCAGAACGTGCTCGGCTACAACGCACTTCGCGCCGGACTCGGGCAAACACCGGCCGCGATGACATTCCTCATCGTCGCGCGAGCGGCTGCGACGCTCCTGCCGCGAACAGGGCCGCGCCCGCTGGTGCTAACCGGATGTGGCTGTCTCCTAATTGGTTTCGGCTGCCTCTCCCAAGCCGACACCGCTAGTGGCTACCTCTTCGCCGTACTCGGCCCGACGGTGCTCGTCGCGGTCGGCATCGGGCTGACTTTTCCAACACTTATGGCTACGGCGACGGTCGATGCCCTCGACAGCGACGCCGGGGTTGTCGGCGGCCTCGCAACCACTGGCAATCAAGTGGGCGGCTCGATCGGCCTGGCTGTACTCTCCGCTGCCGCCGGAACCAAATTGGCGCGGGGAGCCGGGAACTCCATTTCCGCCGTCGCTACTCGTTATGATTTGGTCTTCTTGCTGGCGGCCGGGCTCGCCTGCGCTATTGCCGTTGCGAGCGTATTACTGCCGCCCGATCAACGGAATCGACCGCTTACTTGCTGAGAGCTGTCGCCTGCACTACAGAGTGGGGCGGGCACCTGCGTGGGCGGGCTTGCGTCGCAGGCGATCTCGATTCATATAATTTGATCGTCTGGTGGCTCGAACACGATCGGCCCTATCCCCCGGATCAATCCACCCACATATTCGCGGTTAGTCGGGCTTATGACGAACTCTGCCCAGCTAAACCGATCGCCACCTGGACCCGCGACTTCAAATTCAGCTTCGTCAGAATGCTCGAGACGTGTGACTGCACAGTGCGCGGGGACAGGAACATCCTCGTCGCGATGTCGGAATTCGACCGTCCCTGCGCCACCAGCGCGACCACCTTCCTCTCGGTTGGCGTCAGCGCTTCCCAGCCTGACTTGGGCCGGTTGCGGGGCCCGCGGCGGCCGCGGCGTATCCCGAAATCGCGTAGACGTGCCTCGGCCCGAGCAATGTCCCATTCGGCCTCGAAGCGGGAGTACAGTTCGATCGCCCTTTCCAGTGCCGACCGAGCCTCGTCCAGTCGGCCATTGCTCGCCAGCAATACCGCAAGGTTTTCGTTGGCCTGCCCTTCATACCAGGGCCGACCGGCGCGCCGAAATGACTCTGCGGACTCGGCGACCAGTTCGACATTGCTCTGAGCCAGCCCACGGCACAACACCGCAGTCGCATGGCGACTGTGTGTGAAGTAACGCGCTTCCAGCGCTTCCGCGGCGGCAGCGACCTTGCCGGCAATATCGAGCCTGTTGGCCACAACTGCCAGCCGTGCCAGATCCGGATACAGCGGATACACCGCGACCGAAGCCGCCGGTTCGACGAGTTCATCGCAAATGTCCGAGACCGCTTCCAGCGCCTGATCCGGACGGCCTTGGGCCTCGCAGACCAGCGCATGGACCCAGGGACGCAAATGCCGAGAATTGCGACTGCCCAGCCGGTCGTCTGGTGTGGGCAGTGACGCGGGAACACCGGTGAAGGCGCCACGGCGCACTGCAACGAGAGCGACAAAGCACTCGGCGGCCGCGGCGTATCCGAAGATGTCCGGTCCGTCCTGGCAGACTCGTACATCGGCAATGGCGTCGTCCCAGCGGCCTTCCAAGTAATGCATGCGCGCCAAATCCAGCCGAATGGACCCGAGATATATTCCGGAGGTACTTTCGCTCAATCGAATTGCCAGTGTGAACGTCTTCTCTGCCGCCGCGTACTGGTCGAGCTCGGTCAGGCATCGACCGCTCAGCGAGTACGGATCGATATGGGAAAGTCGCCGGCGGCCACTGTGTTCGTAGCTTCGAACCAGCCGATTGCCGAGTTCCTGCGCTTCACCGAGAAATCCCTGGTGATACCGCAGTAGGCCAAGCGCAAAGGCACCGAGTCCCCACGCGATGGGATCCGCGCAGGCTTCGCCAGTCGAAATCGCCAATGCCGAAGCCTCTTCGACGATATCTCGGCGCCTGAGAAGCAGATAGGACAAGGCGCGGAACCCCTGATACTGGCCATATTGTAATGGCGTGAGACCAGGCCGGGCGAGGACGGATTCGACAACAGCGACGGCAGCGGCCACGTTTCCTTGGGCGAAGCACGCATGAGCCAACAGCCAGTGAAGCTGATGGCTGGCCGCTGGTTCCCGCCCTGCCGAGGCGGCATCGTCCGACAATGTCCGCCGCGCTACTGCCTCGGCCTTGCCGGGATTTCCGCTCCACAACAGTGCCCTGACGTGCCACAGCCGCAGCACATCGCAGCGTGCTGTGTCCAGTGCAGGCGACCCGATGGCCCGATCGAGCAGACCTACTGCCAGCTCCGGAGCGCGAACGGTCAGTCTCTCCGCAACTTCGATCAGCCAGTCCAGACTGGCATTATCCAGCGGCGCATCGCCTGCCAGCAGATAGGTCGCGACGCGCTCGACCGGCGCGTCCATCGACATCAAGACACGCGCCGCCCGCAACTGCAGGGTCGCGCGTGTCGAGGGCGGGAGTTGATCGGCCAGAACTCGGCGGATCAGATCGTGCCGGAATATCAAGTCCGAACCGGCACGAACGAGAATTCCCGCCTCGACCGCCACACTGATGACATTCCACACGTCGATGAGTGCCGCTCCGAGCACCGACGACAGCTCAATCGCCTCGACACCTGGCCCCAAGGCCGCCGCCATAGGGAGAACTTGCCGCGACTGCGCGGGTAGATAATCCAGCCTGCGCACAATCGCATCGGTCAGCGATTCAGGCAGCCGTATTTCACCAGGCCCTTCTGCCTTGAATGCCGCTGGGTCGGGGGTGATCTCGCCGAGCTCGATCAAGCCGGCCTGCATCAATCCAGCCACCAGTTCGATGACGTACAGCGGATTTCCGGCAGCACCCGAAACGGCGGCGGACAACCGCGGTCCGGCGGGCAAGCCGACCGAGTCTTCCACTAACACGGCCACTTCCGCGTCGTTCATCGGACCGAGCCGCAACTGCTCCGCACCCCACGACTCGAATTGACCGAGCAGGGATGACAGACTGTTATCGCGCGGTAGCGGCCGAACCGCGAGAATTATCGAAAGCGAAAGCTCGCCAATAGATTCACCTAGACGCTGCAACGTGAGCAGACTCGCCGGATCGGCCCAGTGCACATCGTCCAAGATCAACACTGTCGGCCCCGATATGCAACTGTCCTTGAAGGCCGTGACCAAGGACTCGACCATCGCCATCTCTTGACCGATCGCCACGCTATCGGGGTTCACGTCCGGTCGTACAGTTACTAGGGCGCGCTCTCCCGACGCCGCCGCGATGACACTCAGAGCGGCGAACGGTATGCGCTGTTCGAGCTCTTTGGCTTCGCCGCGGAGAATTTTCACACCGCACGTGGCCGCCAATCGCGCGGCTGCCGAGAGCAGCGCAGTCTTGCCGATGCCCGGTTCGCCTTCGAGAATGACAATCCCGCCACGCCCCGCCATCGTTTTTCGCAGACAGCGGTCGATCCGGGCGAGTTCCTCCTTACGACCGATCAGTCCGTGCTTCCGAGTGGATTCGCGAGACACGCCGAGGTCGGACTGTCTCATCGGTTCGACCTGCGACGCGGTCTCGAAGTGCATTTTCGTCATGTCTGCTGCCTGGGAATCGAGAGGCCAAGTCATCTTCTTGTGGGCGAAACGGGGCTGTCTGTGGGCAACCCCGGAGCTTTCCGCGGCCGCGATCTGTGGAGACATCACGGTCACGTGAATGTGACGGGTGGAGAGGACAATTCGATCGGAGTCTCTACCCCACCGACATCGGCAGCCTCACCCTCTTCCTGCTCGGTTCACTTCGGTTCGCGACCACAACCTCCGAGCGGCATGTACAACGCTGAGCTTCGCGGTCGAACGGAATCGCAGCTGACATGCCAAGCGTCCAGGTGCCTCGCACTGGCATTGATGGCGCTGCGACACCATTGCGACTTTCTATGCCCGAATCGGAAAGGACCTGTGTCGCTTCTGATCCCGCTGGAGGTATGCTGATTTATCAGTAGGTCAGATTCTCATCAGTACTCGCCCGATAGTCAAGAGGTAACCGACGATGACGCCACGCTCCGTGAGCGGCGACAGCAGCACCAGGTCGCACATCCTCGACGCAGCCGAACGGCTCGTGCAGAGTCGTGGGTTCAACGGATTCAGCTACGCGGACATCGCCGCCGAACTGTCGATCTCCAAACCCGCTTTGCACTATCACTTTCCAGGCAAGGCGGAACTCGGCCTCGCACTCATCCGACGGTATGAGCACCGCTTCTTCGAGGCACTGTCGGCCGTCGACACGCAAGGCGCTCCCCAGCGGCTCGAATACTATGCGAGCCTGTATATCGGCGTCCTGCGCGAACAACGAATGTGCTTGTGCGGCATGCTCGCCGCCGAGTACACGACGTTGTCCGATCCGATGCAGAGGTCGGTGATTCACTTCTTCGACCGGAACGAAGCATGGCTCTGCGAAGTTCTGACGCAGGGCAGGAGAGAAGGCACACTCGCCTTCGCCGGATCGCCGCAGGAGCGGGCGCACGTCATCATCGGCTCTCTTGAAGGCGCGATGCTCGTCTCGCGGCTATACGGCGACCTCGACATTCTGCAGACGACGGCGACACATCTGCTGATGGGACTCACGCCCGTCGCTACCGATGAAATCACCAGCTCCACAATGTGATTCGTGACCCTCGAGCACGAAGATCGGCCCATACCAGGCGCCGATACGGTCGACTTCCGACGACAGCAGCATTCCAGAATCTGACCTACTAGACAGTCAGTCTCTGCGAGCGATTGAAAACGACTGATGCCGAAGTTGCTGCGCTGATGGAAGTCTCGCTCGGGTCGCCCGCCGGGTGCCGGGTGTGTCGGCCGCCGTTTCTCAAGCCTTTCCGCGCCAGAACCTTCACGCTGGCAGCCGGCACCGCTTCGCGTCGCCCGTTACTGCACGGACGTGGGCTGCCAATATGTCTCAGAGGTACGTACTTCGGCGATCGTCCGACTACGACGTCGCCGAAAGAGTGCGCGCAGCGTGCCGGCGTTGAGGTAACCAACCTTGGTTGCAATCGCGCCCACTGTCAGAGACGTCGTCCGCAACAGGCGCGTTGCTCGCTCCAACCGAATCTCATCGAGGAAATCTCTTGGGGACATGCCCAGCTCGGCCTGGGTCGCGCGTTGCAGACTGCGAGGGGTAACGCCAAGAGCCTTGGCCGCCTCAGCGATCGAGAACTGATCGGCCATGCGGTCGCGCACCCAGCGCTCGAACGAAGCCACCAGCGAGTCGCCTCGGGCGATTACCTCTGGTATCGCGAACTCGATTTGTGTCCTTGGGCTGCCGACCGTCATATATCTCGCGACCAACTCCCCCACCGCGGGACTTACCCCAACGATCAGCGACAGCGCAAGGTCAAGATGCGACAATACCGCTCCCGCGGTGGTCACTCCACTCGCGCGGCACAGCGTCAGGCCTTCATGCACATCAACTCTCGGATATCTACGCCGAAATGTGGGGCCGAGCCACCAACTCGTGGTCGCCTGTAGGCCGTCCAATACACCCGCCTCGGCCAGGAAGAATGTTCCGGTACACGCGGCGGCAAGGTGTGCTCCGTTCTGCCGTGTAGCCGAAATCCGTTCCAGGATAGGGCGACTCGCGGGGGCCGAGACCAGACCGATCAGGGCCTCGGCATCGAGGACGCCGACCGCGGGCACAATCATCACATCGATTTCGGTGCTCAGCTCGTTCAGTGATGTGGTCGGTATCAGGTGTCCGTGACCTGACCGAACGCTGTGACCAAGTGACACCGTCTGGACGTGCCAAGGTGCCGGCGGGCATTCCAGGTCGTTCAGTACGGCATTGGCCATATTGAATGTCTCGAGCACAGCGGCGAATCCGAAATCGGCCACTCCATCGACGACGAAGACCGCGACTTCCATGTCGCAAACAGTACCAATTCTGTCCGCCGCGACACCAGCAATTGCGCTGCCGTCACTCTAGAGTTTCGGATACGGCTCCCAAAGCCATCATTGGAGTCGCAGGAAAACTGAATGGCGCCTTTCCGAAGGCGCATTTCACCGAGACAGCGGAGGTTCGCATGTCCGTCGTCGACCCAGAACGATTCGGTCTCGGCCCCTTCAACTTCGGACGGGACCCCGGCGACCGATGAATTGTTGCCAGTGGCAGGGCGTTTGGATGACTCCGACATCGCCCAGGCAAGGTCGCCGGAGTCGATCGGTCGGCATCGCGATCCTGTCGTCCAGCGGCCTCGACAAAAACACTCGGAATTGACCGCATCTCTGACTCACTCGCAGTAAAGGGCCAAGCGAATGCGTATCTACTGCACCCGCTGTCACACAGTCGAATACACGGTTACCTTCACAGCCACTGACCCAGACGCAGCAGAGTTCGAGCCAGGTCCCTTGTCCTCGTCCACAGGATTCTCCGACTGTCTTCTTGTCAGAGTCGGACTGGAACGCGGAGATATTATGCTGGCCGAAAAAGCCGCAGCGATGGTTCACCAGATTGTCCGCGAAGCCGACGCAGCGATCACAGTCATCGACGGCTTCGTCCATGGCTCAGCTACATGGACGACCGTCCGTGAGTATCCGCCCTCCCCCGCCATCGAGACCATGGATGCTCTGTCACAACTGGCGAAGCACCTGAGGGAATATGGCATACACGTCCATCTCGTGCCGTTCGGCTGGAGCAAGAGTTTAGAGGCCGATCCTCTCGACGATCCCGGATCTCAACACGTCATCGACCTCGCGATCGGTGACGAGCCGGTCACATGGAGCGCTGCCGATATCAGCGGCTGGAACTCGCGTTGCGGCTTGCTGTTTCGCCCTTAGCACTCTAACGTCGCCTCGTGATGCTCTTGACTAGCATGAGGTTTCGTCCTGGTTCATGAGAATCTGGCCGCGTGGACCGGCTGCGCTGGAGGAGTTGTTCGCGCGGGTCGCGGCGCGGCTTCATCGGGCGGAGTCAACGGTTGCGGGCGCGAGCCGTAATTCAGGGCCGGTTGACGCCGCTGGCGAAACGGCTGGACCTTGACTGAAGCCGCGGGCGATCTGACGCCGAATAGATGCCAGCGACCACGTCGCCAGTGAACTCCCAGCTCAGCGGCGATCTGCTCACTCGTCTGCCCGGCGGCGGCCAACTAGTCGGCACGGTGCCAACTCCCGCACGATGTCCTCTGCGGAACACCGCTTACGTCGTGCCATGTCCGCCAGTGTCTCTTCCCGCCCCGACCATGGCCAACAAGGACTGCCGAGTGGTCGCATTCACTGAGGACAGGCCAGTTGCAGCATGTACGACCGTTTGCAGATCAGGGCGGCAATCCGGCGAAATCGAGTTCCTGCAGTTTCGAAACAAGTTCTCGCGAGATCTTCACCATCGCTTCCTCGGCACCAGCCCGCACCGAGGCCTTGATTGAATTACCCACTTTGTCTGGATCATCAGCAATGCTGATGCGCACCATGTCTGCAGTTGCAATGATCGACTTTTTTGCATACTCGATCATTGCAGCCGCTTCATGTAAACGCTCAGCGATGTTCGAATGCTGGCGAGACGCACTGACGCACAACGTGTTTGTCTCACGGACGTCCCCAAATCCTTCAAGCAGAACCTCATCGGCGACAACGCTGGTATTGAGTTCATGGGCAATCCGCGCAAGCCTGTCCGAGCTCTGACGCCAGGCACCTGCCAACCTCCGTATGGCGTCTTCGTCAGCCTTCGGAAGGTACCGACTGATCATATCCGCCAACCAGACCGGATAGTCCGATGGAACTCTCACCGTCATGGGTGCGCCTTCGATTTGAACCGACATTTAATTACTAATCTCCGCCTATGTCTGCGGCTGCAATCAGTCGTTGACTCTAAGACGTGTCCAAGCTAGGTAATTCATTGCTTCCAAACATCCGCCATCTCACTGAGCTTCGATTCGTAAACTGGCTTCGGTGACGGTTTCGCGGTCGGATCCTGGACACGCACGGCAACACCCGCCGGAATCGCTGAGCTGTGTGCGGGCAGTTGACGTGCTGCCACGTCCTGGTCGATCGCCAGCGATGAGCAACAGCAGACCACGATCATGGCTGGTGGCGAACCGTACCGGGGCGCGCTCCTGTGAGCGGTGACTAGAGGTACTACGCCTGGCGCCAGCGAGGTCCTGCGATCGTTGCTCCGGGAATGCGGCGCATAACCGATTGATCGGCGCGACCGCCAGTCAGCTGCGCGGCAACCCGGGTGTGGGTCGGGTGCACGCCGCGCTGTCCATGGCCGAACATGCGATCTCACACAAGCGGGTATGGCGCCGGATGTGAGCGGCAGGACGGCTGTTCCAACTCGAAAACGCGAAATTGCACATCTGGGGCGAAACCGGCGGCGGAACCGCCGACCCGACGGGCAAACTCAGCGACGCCATCACGCTGCCGCTGGTCGAACGAAAAGTCCAGTGCAGCCGTGTAGTAACGACGCAACGTTGCTTCGTCCACCGTCTCCCACAGAGCAACCTCACAGCAGATCTCGTCGATCTCCTCGAGCGCCACGTCGCGTGCGGTGAGCAGGTCACGATGGACTGTGTGAACGACCTCGGCATGGCGGTCCAGGAAAGACCGTCGCGCGGCGACAACCGCGAATACGAACGGTAAACCCGTCCAGTCATGCCACATCTGGCCGAGGTCATAGACATAACGGCCCCGGCGGGCCGCTTCACCGGCCGCGCTCAAGGCAACATCGCCGATGATCACCGCGGCCGACGCGACCCGCAGCATCGCCTCCACGTCCGGCGAACATGTCACATACCGGCATCGGACCCCGACGGCTTCACGCAGCAAGAGTTGCGCCAACTGCACTGACGTACGGCTGGTATTTCCGAGCGCGACCGTCGCACCCTCCAGATCCTGCACCGGCACTGTGCTGATGATCAGACACGACATCACCGGCCCGTTGCAGCCGACTGCAATACCCGAGAACGCGGTCAGATCGTCGGCATGCCGAAGGAACTCGAACGTGCTGATCGGGCCGATGTCGAGTCGATCGGTCGCAAGCGCGTCGCTGAGCCACTCCGGCGACGCAACCGTCATTTCCAATCCAACGAGGCTTCCGGTCCGCGCCAGACCCCAATACAGAGGAGACAATTAAGAAATTCGATGTGCCCCATCCGTGGCCTCTTCTGTGGACCACTGCCGAATGGCATTCGACGCTTGCGTACGGCAACTGACGGCAGGACGATGTCCTGCTCGTTGGGAACGTCCAATTCCGACACTATTTCCGATATTTTCAGTACTCCAAATTTCAGCGAAATCTTATGCGGGTCGCTCGAATGGACCGACTACCGCATGCGATTCGGAGCCGACGCCGTCGGAGCTGAGAATAGCCGCGAATTCACCACAGAAGGCGCTCATTTACCAATGATGGGAAGGCATCTCAATGCGCAGGCGAGCACGATCGGCGATTCTCATGATACTGAAATCCGCTCGGGTCTTCATCAACTTCCGCTACATAGCGGATGTTTCGACAGCGTGGCTCCCATACAATTCTCCGACTCAGCTGTCCGTTGACGCCACCAGGTCCTGGCGACACCGCCCCCGCCGACACCGCGCCAGGCGAGGGAAACGCCAGTTCCGAGGACTTGGCCTTGGCGATCGTCAACATCGCCAGGTGCGGGCAGATTGCGGGAACCGATCACAATGGGCGCGGTATCGCGGTTCCGCTGTTGGGCAGCACACTGCGACGCGTCCAAGTCAGCAGGAGTTTGGGGCCTGAGAAGCAATCACGTTGCCTGCCAGAGCAATTGGCACACGAGTGGTCGTTCACACCGCACCGCCCCTGCGTGGCAGTCGCCAGCAGGCAAGGGGGGTCATGCACCTGCGACGATCTATCCCCATTGTTGGGAATATCTCCCCGAATGCAACAGCAACTTCGTATCATCGGGTTCAGTCCTACGCCGTACGAAATATGAAAGACAGTCTTCTCTTATGAAAAAGACTCCCTATTTTGCAGCTGCTTTCCTGGCTGCATCGACTCTGTCGCTGCTTCCCGCAGGGTCCGCACACGCTGCCGCCTCAGCCTCGAGCGCAGCGCAAATTTGTGGATCAGGATATTGGCCGCTCGATCAGCAAACCCTGCCCGGTGCAGTCGTCTATCTTTCCTACAATGGGAGCACGGACTGCGTAGTGACCATGAAGACCGCCTTTCTCGGCCAGCCGACCAATACCGCCGCATTCCTCACAGTTACCAACACTGATGCAATTGGCGGCCCGTCGGATAACGATACGGGCAACTACAGCTACTATGCCGGTCCCGCTCGGGAATACGCACCAGGGAAGTGTATTCGATGGGGTGGAAACGCTTTGAACCCCGATAGAAGCATGGGTGGCTTCTTTACCGAACCAACGCACTGCGGTTGAGACCGCATCTCATGTCGTCGATCTCGTGTCGTCAGCTTCTTGTCGCAGGCGAGGGCCCAAAGGCGCAGAAGTGGATGCCTGTGCGCCCGAGCCGCGGGTTGATCCAGCGATAGCTCGCCAGCCACGAAATCGTTCGTTCCATTACACAGCTTCCGTTCGGAGCGGTCGCGGGGACTCGATGCCCCTGCGGGCGTTCCGAACGGCGTCAACAACTGGCCATGTATTCATCTGCTGCAACCGCACGATGGTGTTCCCGCGTATAGCCAGCTACACCTGAGCGGGAGGCGGATCGTCTGCGCTGCAGGAGATTCCATGAACGGGTCGGTGTTTCGAACGTCGACGCCGTCTACCGCGGATCGGAGGAAGCAGCGCACCATCGCGCATCAGGACATCGCACACTCGCGGCGGCGACCCAGCCTCGGCAATGTTGGCCTATCCCGGTTTATAGAGACGCTCGGCTCCGGCGACTGCTCCCAGTGTCTCGTTGAGATGGAAATGCTCGGTGCGCAATTCAGCATGATGTGAGCGCTCCTGGTCCAGGACCGATGATGGTGTCGTTTGACGACGGGAGTCTTCAATGGTCCGGGAGCCGGTCGTCGCAACTCCTGAGCAGCTTGGTTGCTATTCGTTTCGGAGCGAGCGCGGGAGCCCGAACCACGGAAGCATATTGTTTTCGAAGCGTGTCATGGCGCAGATCCGATCAGCGCTGAGCGTCAGGACGATAAGACCGGTGCCGTGGCGGATACCGTTCGGCGTGTGCAAGTAAGTACCGAACGCAGGCTGACCGTTGGCCCGAGTGGCGATGAGGTCTACCCGTCGACCCACGGCGAACACTGCGGACCAGAATCCGGCCACCGCCTCTCGACCCTCATACTCGAACGGCAAAGGCGGCATTGATATGAAGACGTCGTCGGTCAGCAGGGCTACCAATGCGTCGATATCGTTGGCCTCGAACGCCCGGACGAATCGGGCAATGATCGCGTCTTCGCCGGATGAGCCGGCGGGCGGCGCCGGCTCCCGATTCACAACACTGTCGCGATGGCGCTGCAAACCGGCACGCGCCCTTTTCAGCGCGCTGTTGACCGCATCGACTGTGGTATCGAGCATCTCGGCGACCTCTCCCGCGTGGAATCCGAGCACATCACGCAAGACGAGGACGGCTACTTGGCGTGGTGGCAAGGCCTGCAGCGCGGTCACGAAGGCCAGAGAGATTGATTCATTCCTCTCGTAACGGGCCTCGGGCCCGAGCGGCAGATCGGAAATACCGGGAAGCGCAGCGTCGGGGATGGGTTGCAGCCAAACGACTTCGCCGAGCCGGGTCGGCTGCGGGGGCGTAACTTCGGGCACATCCCACTCCTTGACCGGACGCCTGCTCGCCGTCCGTCGCGCGTTGAGACACCGCGTTGTGGCAATCCGGTAGAGCCAGGTGCGGATCGAGGCACGCTCGCCGTATCCCGCAAGGCCTCCCCAGGCGGCCAGCAGCGTGTCCTGCAACGCATCCTCGGCGTCTTGGAACGACCCGAGCATCCGATAGCAGTGCACCTGCAACTCCCACCAATACGGTTGGGTCAGCTCTCGGAACGCTTCGCTGTCGCCGGCACGCGCCCGAGCCATCAAGTCGCCATTCGCCACCATTCCTCCTGACACCTTGGATACCCACTCCATGTAGACACCGGCAGTGCCAGAAAATGGTCGCCCTCGGACGGCCAATTTGCGGGGACGTCGGTGTCTATACATTCGCTCGCCGATTCGCGAGCAGTTCGAGCCGAGCACCGAGCACGACGACGTCAGTGCGGGACCGGCGCGTTCGACGAGGAGGAGGACCATCATGTCCAAGTTCGTATTCACCTACGGGGTGCCGTCCAGCGATGTAGCTGGTCGACTCGAACCATCGGCCACCGCGCCCGTGGGTGATCGGTCATGAGCGTCGAGCTCGGGACAACCGCCGTCCGCGCCCGAACTCGGCTCGGCAGCTCGGTCAACAGAGGACCAGTGCTATGCGGAAGGTGATCGAATACGTTCTGGTTTCGGCGGATGGTGTCACCGAAGACCCGGTAGCGATGGGGGTCGGCAATTACCAGGATGACGCCTACCTTCGCGACGGCCTCGGTCTGCTCGGGGCCTGCGACGCATTGCTTTTCGGCCGCCATGTCTACGAAGACTTCGCCAAGCTCTACGGCGGCGATCGCACGCACAAGCCGATGTGGGCCGACCGCCTTCGCGAGATCCCGAAGTACATCTTCAGCTCGACACTGAAGAAGGCCGAGTGGGGCAACCCGACCATCCTGCGAGGCGACGTGACCGCCGAGGTGACGCGGCTCAAGCAACAGGACGGGGGGAATCTGCTGGTCCTGGGGCACGGCCTGCTCGGCGAGACGCTTCTGCGCAAGCAACTGGTCGATGTTATCGACCTCGCCATCTACCCATTTCTGGTTGGCAGCGGAAAACAGTTCTTCTTCCGCTCTGGTCAGGACGCCAAATTGAGACTCGCAGCAGTAAAGGCCTTCTCCAAGATCGTCAAGCTGACCTACGAGGTGGAGAAATAGCAGGATCTGCGGCCCGAGCCGCTATCCCGCCGAACTGGTTGTGCCGGGATTCAACCCAGTCAACTACTCAGCTAGTGCCGCAACATTTGTGACCAAGGAAGGATCGATCCACAATGTCGACATCACAGGCTTCGTCGGAGGCTTCGACACAAGACATAACGTTTGTGCTCGTGCACGGAGCATTTCAGACTGGCGCCACCTGGGATTACGTCGCATCCGAACTGCGCGGTCACGGACACTCGGTGCACACGCCAACCCTCGCCGGACACGGCCGAGGAGCAGCGTTGGATCTCACTCACGCCGACGGAGTCGCCTCGCTCGTGGGATATCTGCGCGACCACTCCCTGTCCCACATTGTGCTGGTGGGCCACTCGATCGCAGGTAGTTTCATCGCCAAAGCCGCCGAACAGATCCCCGAGCGGATCAAGCGGGTGGTGTTCCTGAGCTCCATTGCGGTATCCAACGGAAACTCACTAGCCGACGAGTTTCCGCCCGAGACGAGCGCTGTCTTCGGCATCGTGGATCCCGCCCACGGGCTCCTGCTCCCATTCGATCTGATCCGGGAACGCGCCTGCAACAACATGGACCTCACCGATGCCGAGGCTCTGTATGCCGCAATGACGCCGGTACCCGTTGCCTTCTTCACGGACAAGCTCGATCTCACGAGCTTCTACGAGATGATCGGCAGCGGAAAGGTGAAGGCCAGCTACGTCAACCCCGTCAACGACATCGCCCTTCCGCCAGGCGAATACGGCTGGGAGAAATGGGCCGAGCGGCTCGGACCTCTCTGCCGAATCCTCCACACACCGGGTGCTCACTACTCGATGACCACCCATCCCGCCGAACTCGCCGAAACCCTGATCCAGGCCGGACGGGACTGACCGCCACGGTCATAGGCTGCTGCCCACGCTTTCCAAGCGAGTAGCAGGCCTCGAGGGCGATGTTGGTATCGAGAAACATCGAGCGCGACACATCCGCCATCTGGGGCCACATAGGTCGGCCCCTTGTTCGGACACCCGCCGCGCATCCCGGAGGCACGACGACCGGGCCGCCCCCACCACCCGCGAAAACTGCTGCCGCGCACCACTTCTCAGGCGATGAAATGACACGAACTCAACGAGCTTACGAGGCGCCGGAGCCGATCGACGTCAAGTCGGCCCGGCCCAGGCTCATTGGCCAACTGGTCGGCCGTACAACCGAATACGAGCGGCTTTCAGCGCTGGTCCAAGACGTCGGGTCGGGGCGCGGGGCGATCGCGATCATCGAAGGTGAGCCCGGCATCGGGAAAACATCGCTGTTGGCTGCCGCCACTCAACTGGCAGCGGCCCGAGGTGTAAACGTCCTGCTGGGCACGGCGTGCGAACTAGAGCAACACATTCCGTTGTCCGCAATAAAATCCATACGGCAGTCCACCGTTAGCGTGTCATCGGGTTTCTCGGAGCCAGCCCTACCAGTACACCAGGACCCGGTGACCGAGCAGATCAAGGCCAGGCAGGAGCTGGCAGGCATCGAGTACCTACTCGGCTCCGCCGAAGACTACCTTCGTGCGGCGGGACCCGCCGTGCTGATCATGGACGACGCACAATGGGCAGATCACTCGAGTCTGCTCGCGCTGCGGCGGTTGGGCGAAATCGTCTACAAGATCCCACTTTTGATCGTCGTCGCGGCTCGGCCATTGCCTCGGGATCGCGGCCTGACAGGGCTCCTCGCCCAGTTCAGGTTATCGGGCGCCGAACATCTACGGCTCGGAGCGTTGAATGACGCAGAAGTGGCCGAGTTGGTGGAAATCGCACTCGGCTCTCCCCCCGGACCCGATCTGTCGGCCATCGTTTCCGGTGCTGCGGGCAATCCGTCCTACATTATCGAACTGGTAGCAGGCTTGATGCAGGCCAACTTGATCGAGCTCGGCGAAATCAGGGCAGCATCAAGGGATTCCAAGGAACTGGGAACGGGAGCGTTGTGTCTGCCCCGCTCGCTGACCGACGCGATCGTGCGCAGACTAGACGTCCTCCCAGCGCAGTCGCGGCAGATCCTGCCTATGGCGGCGGCATTGGGGCCCGAAGTCGAAGCGATCGAATTGTCCTCGATACTGGGTGCCACCCTCATCGATGTGTGGCAGGTACTCAGTGCGGCCGTTGAGGCAGGAATCCTTGTTCGACAAGGAATGGATCTGGTGTTCCGGCATGGTCTGATCCGGCAGGTGCTGGCCGGGCAACTCCCCCCGTCGACACGCTCAATCCTGCGGCAGCGAGCAGCACAGATCCTGATGTCGACCGAAGCGCCCGTCGAACGGATCGCGGCCCACCTGCTGGCTGGTGATTCTCCCCTCGACAGCCGGAGTCTGGACTGGATGATCGAGGTTGCCGATATCATGATCGCGCGCACCCCGGAGCATGCGGTGAGCTTGTTCGAGCAGGCGAGCCTGACGCCTGGGATCGATGTCGAACGCGCTGATGTCCTGCGGCTGCAGCACATTCGTGCCCTGCTGCGTAATGGTGATGCGGCCGAGGCCGAGACGGCGGCGCGCCGTGCACTGGCGGAGCCCTCGGCAACGGCCGATCGAGCCGGACCGGCCCACGGCACGTTGTTGTGGCTTCTTGCCCACTCCTGCTTCGTCCAGGGCCAGGTGCCCAATGCGCTGGCAGTAGCGGAATCCGCCCTCACACTGTCGGGACTGACAGCTCAGCAGCAGGGCCGCTTTCACGGGCTCTGCGGGCAATTCTTCCTTCTGCTCGACCGATTCGATGCTGCCGAAGATGCTGCGGGACGGGCCATTTCGATCGGCGACAGTTGCGCGGATTACGTTGCGTCAGGGCTGGGTTACTCGACGCTGGGATCGCTGCGGCTCAACCAGGGATTTCTCGGCGAGGCGCAGGAACTCGGCGAAAGACTGCTGCAGGGTTACCAGATGGGCGACGATGGACGAACGGAACCGTGGCCGTTCGACCCATATCAGCTGCGTGGTCGGTGCCTGACCGAACTCGACCAGTATCAGGGCGCCGAGGACGTGCTCAGCCAAGCCGTGCAACACAGCGCACACACCGGCGGTCTGCATCTGGCCTCGAACCTGTTGGAGATGGCGAGCTTACATTTCCTGCATGGCAAGTGGGACGACGTCTTGGCCGATCTGCAGGCCTGCCGAGAGGCACCAGACGTGTTCGGCCACTTAGCCGCGGTAGAGCATCTCGGCGCCCTGGTCGCCGTCCACCGCGGCAGGCTGACCAACGCGGAGCTGCCATCTGTGCCGGATCACTGTGTGGGCGGCGGCCATCGCGATCGCCAACTGCGTACCTGGGTCAGCGCGCTGGAACACGAAGCGCAGGGTCTACCGAACCTGGCGCTGCAAACGCTGGCCGATGCCTGCGGCGAATTCACCTACGAGCCGTGTGCGGCAACGATTGGGTACATGTATCCGGATGTGGCGCGGCTCGCGATCATCATCGGGCGCAACGACATTGCCGGGAAGGTCGCCACGGCGGCGGAGGCGATAGAGGCGCGCTACTCGACGCACAGCCGCCGTGGCACCGCGGCACTGTGCCGCGGGCTAGCCGAGGGCAGTCCCGAGCTTCTGTTCGAGGCAGCCCAGTCCTTCCGGCGCGCGGGCCGACCGTGGCACGAGGGGCAAGCCTATGAGAACCTGGCTGTAGTCCGCGCCATCTCCGGACAGCTCGAGGAGGCGAGGGTCGCGCTGGACAGCGCAATCGATCGATATACCAGCCTGAATGCTGAATGGGACATCGCGCGGGCCGAAGCCCGTCTGCGCGAGTGCGGCATTCGCCGCGGCCGCCGAGGACCCCGTAATCGCCCCAAAACCGGATGGGCCGCGCTGACGCCGACCGAGCGCAAGGTCGCCGATCTCGTCGCACAAGGGCGCTCCAATTCCGACATCGCTACGACAATGTTCTTGTCACCCCGCACCGTTCAGTCGCATGTGTCCAGCATTCTTGCGAAACTGAATCTTCAGTCGAGGGTCCAGGTGGCAGTTGCCTTGACTCGCCAAAATACTTGAGACACAAAGGATCCGCGAGCAGGGTCTCGTGACCGGTCCCAGATGACCGCTGAAGGAGATGTCTCCTGGCGTGGCTCGCCTGGCGCAACTCAAGCGCCCCACCGACGAACGCACTGTAATGCCGCTGACAGCTCGGTTCATGCCCGCGACGCCCCTGACTAGGCTCGGTCGATGACTCGCTACGTGATCGACGCTCAGACGCTACTGCACCTCGTTGATGCCGAGCTTTCGGTCGATTCGAATCACCAGTTGGTCGCGCCCAACTCGATCAGGTCGGAGGCGCTGCAACTGCTACTGCAGGACGTCCGTGCGGGCAGGCGCACCGAAGCGGCTGCCTTGAAGGCACACGAACGAATGACCGAGATCAAGATGCGGCTGCTCGGTGACCGGGTGTCCCGCCGCACCGCGTGGCAACTCGCCCGGCAGCACGACTGGGACACCCTCCGAGACGCCGAGTACCTCGCTGTTACTCGGCTACAGGCCGATGCCCTGGTCACGGTCGATCCGAATCTCACGGCGACAGCACTCGAGGTCGTGGCCCTCGCCTCCGTCGACAACCTGCTTACTCCGGGCAACCGTCATCAGCACCCGGCGAGCTGACCTGGTGCCAAGCAGCGCCATGGTGGGGTCGAGGCCGTCCAGCTGCCAAGGCGAGGATGACCGCGTCCGTGACGGCGACGCCTGCGGCGGCCGTTGCAGCGCGCACTGCATGTGGCGATGCGGGTTGCCGCTGGAGCACTACCGCTGGGGATATCGCTTCCCAGCGCGCTGCCCCTGCGCTGAGTGGCGCAGGGGCAGCGTATCGGTTTAGTTTTTCTCGAATTCGTAGGTGTAGAACACCAGGCCGTCACCGATCTTTCGTGTACTGACCAGCTGCAGCGGCTTCTTGTCGCTGGTCTCGTCGAAGATACGCAGGCCGGTTCCCAGCACGACCGGGAAAACTACCAGCCGCAGTTCATCGGCCAGGTTCTGTTCTATCAGTGTGCGCACGAGCTGATAGCTGCCGTAGACCAGGATTTCCCCGTCCACTTTCCGCTTCAGCTCCGAAATCTCCTTTACCGCTTCGCCGCCCAGCACCGTGGCGTTGCTCCACTGAGGATCTTCGAGAGTCGACGACACGACGTACTTGGGGAGGCTGTTTATTCTCTCCGCCCACTCAGGGCTTACGCGGACAGCCGCGCCATCGCCCGACGACATCCGGGACGCGAACCACTCACTGCTGCGCCTGCCCAGCAGTAGCGCCTCGACACCCAGCGCTTCCTCCGTCTCGCGGGCCTGCCAGTGTTCGAGGTCTTTGCTCCCCACGAACTGATGGAACCAGCCGCCCCGGCCGAAGCCCTCCTCACCGTCCGGGTCTTGGACCACTCCATCGAGTGTGACATTTGAGCTGATGACGATCTTTCCCATTTCCGTACTCCTTTGACAATGTTGTCGGCTTTACTGGTCTAGACCCCGCGCCGTTTATGCGGTCATGGCGTCGCTTACGACCCAGCGACTGCCATTACGGGGCCGACCTCGACTCCGCCGCCGACCCGCAGTGCCGGGCAGTCCTTGGCCAGCTTCAGCGCGGCGTCCATGTCCTCGGCCGACACCACCGAGTAGCCGATCACCCGTGAGCCGCTGCCGCCGACCTCGCCGAGCGAGGCGTAATCGGTCACCGCGTGGCCGACATCCACCAGGGCCGAGCCCATCCCGCCGAACCAGGCCTGCCACTCGGCCGGCGTCTCGGCGCCGGGCGCGTAGTCCGAGGGCACACGGTAGGAGAAAACATACTTCGACATGATCTGTGGTCCGCTCTGTCTCCGGGCGTGCCCCGGGCTGGGACCGCCTCTGAATAGGTAGACGCCAGCCCGGCCATGAATTGGGCGCGCAGACATCGCCCAATTCGCGGGCCCGGCGGCGTCAGTATCAGTAAGCAAGTCGAACGCGGCCTGCGGAAAGAAGAAATGCGAGGATGCACGCCGATGGAGATGGACACGACGGACCTGATCACTCGGGCTCGGACCGGCGACCACAACGCGTTCCGCGACCTGGTCCAGGGCCACTCCCATGAGTTGCAGGTGCATTGCTACCGCATCCTCGGGTCACTGCAGGACGCCGAGGACGCACTACAGGAGACCCTCGTGTCCGCCTGGCGTAATCTCGGCGAGTTCAGCCAGCGGTCCTCGCTGCGGACCTGGCTCTACAAGATCGCGACCAATCGGTGCCTGGACATGTTGCGCGCCGACAGCCGACGCCCTCGCATCGCGCCCCCGCTGCCCGAAGCGCCCCTGCCCGAACCCACCGGTGCCGGCGACCCGGCCTGGTTGGAACCCTATCCCGACGTCCTGGTCGACCATTTCGTCGACCAGCGCCCCGGGCCGGAGGCACGCTACGAGACCACCGAGGCCATCTCCCTGGCCTTCATCACCGCCCTACAAATGCTGTCCCCACGCCAACGCGCCGCGCTCGTCCTGCGCGACGTCCTCGGATACCACGCCGTCGAAGTCGCCCAGATGCTCGATGCCACCCAGGAATCGGTTCAAAGCGCCCTCAAACGCGCCCGCGCCACCGTCGACAAACACCTCGCCGACTCCAGCAGCAGCGGCAGCCGCAGGCCCGCACGCCAACCCGATATCGCCGCCGAACACCGGCTCGTCGCCCGGCTCACCGACGCCCTGGAACGCGCCGACCTGGACGCCCTGATCGAACTGCTCGTCACCGACGTGAGACTCTCCATGCCCCCGGTCATGCTGGAATACCGCGGCATCGAAGCAGCCCAGCACGTCTTCGCCGCCGTCATCTTCCGCCCCGGCCTCACCTACCGCGTGGTACCCACCCGCGCCAACGGTCAGCCCGCCTTCGGCTTGTACCAGGCACACCCCCACGCCAGTGTCTACCGCGCTTACAGCCTTTTGGTCATCACCGCCGCAGGCGACCACATCACTGCCATCACCTGCTTCAACACCGACGTTATGTCCCGCTTCGGACTACCCCGTGCCCTCCCCGAAACAGATTGACAGACTTCTCACGCCACGCCGTTGTCCCGCACTGATAGACCCTGATGGGGTGGGCGTCGGATTACTC
>NZ_BDAZ01000096.1 GCF_001612725.1 Nocardia anaemiae NBRC 100462
CCACGCCACCCGCACCGCCGGGGCCGCCGGGGCGAGCACCGGGTTCGTGGCCGCGCTGCTGCACGATGTGTTGAACCTGATCACCCCAGGACCCCTCGCCCGGTCCGCGCGCACCAGCGGCGCGGCGGCGGATAAGCGAGCCGGGAACCGGCAAACCGCGATGGAATACACCGCCGCCGCACGCGCGGCAGCAACGAAAGCACGCGGCCCGCACTGGGAAACCGTCGTGCGCTACGCGGTCTCGATCCCGGTCCCCGACGATCCCGACCGGGCTGCGGTCTCCCAAGCGCGGTCGGTAGCACGAGGACGGGCGGACGCCCTCGCCACGGTGTTCGGGGCCTGCACCGACCACAACTACTACCGGCGACACCGCCGGATACGGCTCGCCCGGCTGCTGGGCGAGCGGCGGCTCGGGCGCGGGGACGTGTTGTCGGTGCCGGAGTTGGCCTCGATCGCGCACCTGCCCACCGACGACGGGCTACCCGGCCTGCAACGCGCCGGAGCCCGCGCCCTGTCCCCCGCACCCCAAATCCCCACCATTGGTCCCCACACGAAACCTCTCGGGGTCTCCGACACCGGCGGTCGCCGCCCGGTTGCGGTGAAGGTGTCTGACGCCCGCCACCACCTACACATCCTCGGCCCCACCGGCGTCGGCAAATCCACGCTGCTGGCGCGGATGATCCTCGACGACGCCGAGGCCGGGCGCGGGACGATCGTGGTCGACCCGAAAGGTGACCTCGTCACCGACATCCTCTCCCGACTGCCGTCGCGTTTCGGGGACCGGGTGGTGCTTTTCGATGCCGACTCCCCCGCCGCCCCGCCATGCGTGAACCCTCTCGACATCGGGCGGACCGGGAGCCCGGGCCTGGATTTGGCGGTGGACAACCTCGTCACCGTCTTTCACCGGATCTTCTCCCAGTGGTGGGGACCGCGCACCGACGACATCATGCGCGCGAGCCTGCTCACCCTGTGCGCCCAACCCGGCACTCCCACCCTCGCCGACCTACCCCGCCTGCTCACCGAACCCGCCTTCCGCCACCGCGTCACCCGCACCACCCCTGACCCGGTGCTGCGCGGATTCTGGGATAGCTACGAACAACTCAGCGACACCGGCCGCGCCCAACTCACCGGCCCTCTGCTCAACAAACTGCGCGCGTTCCTCTTGAGGCCGTTCGTGCGCGCCGCCATCGCGGGCGGACCCTCCACCGTCGAATTCGCCGACATCCTCGACCACGGCGGAATCTGCCTGGCGCGGTTGCCGAAAGGATCGCTCGGGGAAGAGACCAGCCGCCTGGTCGGCTCGCTACTGGTCGCACGCACCTGGCAGGCCGTCACCGCCCGCGCGCGGCGACCTGCCACCGATCGCCCCGATGCCGCACTCGTCTTGGACGAGGCACAGAACTTCCTGAACCTGTCCACCCCGGTCGAGGACATGCTCGCCGAGGCCCGCGGCCTGCACCTGTCACTGTCCCTGGCCCACCAGAACCTCGGCCAACTCACCCGGGAACTGCGCGACGGCATCTCCACCAACGCCCGCAACAAGATCATCTTCGCCGTCTCGCCCGACGACGCGCGTGATCTGGCCCGCCACACCGACCCGTGGCTGTCCGAGCACGACCTGACCCATCTCGACGCCTTCCACGCCGCCGCCCGCCTACTGGTCGACGGACAAAACGCGCGCCCGTTCACCCTCACCACCCGACCGCTGGATCCCCCGGTTCCCGGTCGCGCCCGCGAGATCGCCGCCGCCGCCCGCGCCCGCCTCAGCACACCACCCGACAACGCGCCCGGCGGCAAACCCGCCGTCCCGAGCGGCGCAACACCAGCCGCGCGCGACCCCCGGCGGCCGCAGACCACCGCCGGGTCGAGGTCGTCGGAGAAAGGTTCCTCGCACCGATGATCGCCCACCCCGATCGGCAATCCGATCTGCGCGCGCCGCGTCCAGCCCGGCCCCGCGCGAGCGACACCGTCGCGCTCGTGGCGCGGCTGACCGAGCGTGACCGCTGGATCCTGCGGATGCTGCACGAGCACCGCGTCCTGACCACCAACCACCTCGCCGAATTGGCGTTCCCCACCCCCAAACTCGCCCTGCGTCGCTTGGCGATCCTGCACGAGCACCGCGTCATCGACCGGTTCCGGCCCCTGCGTACCCGAGGCAGCGCCCCGTCGCACTGGGTCCTGGCCCCGGCCGGAGCCGCCGTGCTCGCCGCCGAAGCCGGGACCAGCGTGCGCGAGCTGGGCTACAACCACCAACAGGCTCTCGCTATCGCCCACAGCCTGCACCTGACCCACACCCTCGGGGTCAGCGACTGGTTCACCGCCCTCACCAGCCATTACCGCCACCACATCAGCGACGATGACGGCGCGCGAGTCAGGGGTTGGTGGTCACAGACCCGCTGCCAGCGATTATGGGGAGACCTCGCGCGCCCTGATGCCTTCGGCCGCTACACCCACCCCCGCTCGGGCACGGTGCTGGACTTCTTCCTCGAATACGACCTCGCCACCACGTCCCTGCCGCGCGTGGCCACCAAACTCAGCGGCTACAGCGAACTGGCCCGCACCACCGGCCTCATCACCCCCGTCCTGTTCTGGGTACCGACCACCACGCGAGAGATCAACGCGCGCGAGCGTGTGCGCCGCACGTGGGAGCAGCTGCCCGACCCCGAGGCGGTGCCGGTCGCCACCGCCGCGGCCGAACTCCTTGCCCCTCTTTCCGATCCGAGCCCCGCCGACCGGGTATGGCTCCCCCTCGACACCTCCGGCGCGACCCGCCTACGCCTGTGGGAGCTGGCCTCCGTATGGCCACGCCGCACCCCACCCGACCCCGAGATCGACACCGAGGACAGCATGGCCACTCTCGGCGGTCAGGTCATGCTCGCGCCACCACCGCCGCTTCGCTCGCCCACACTCGAATACCGGTGAAACCCCGATGCTGGTCAAAGCCCTCGGCGCGGGCTGCGCCGCGGTCGTGTTCTGCGTCGTCGTCATCGCCGCCGTGGTCACCACCGTCATCGTCTACCAGCAGCCACTACCCACTCCCAGCTCCAGTTCGTCGGCTGGGGCGGGCAGCACCCCGAGTCCCCAAGCGCGAGAAGACATCCCGACGGAACTGCTGGTGCTCTACCAGAACGCCGCCGGTGATTGTCCCGGTCTGGACTGGTCGGTGCTCGCCGCGATCGGCAAGATCGAAACCGACCACGGCCGCTCACCCCTGCCGGGCGTGCATTCCGGGGAGAACTCGGCCGGGGCCGGAGGCCTCATGCAGTTCCTGGAACCGACCTTCAATGCTGTGGTGGCCCGGCATCGACTCCCCGAGGGTGGGGCGAGCCCGCCCTCGCGCTACAACCCCAGCGACGCCATCCACGCCGCCGCCCACTACCTGTGCGACTCCGGTGCGCCCGCTGATCTGCGTGCGGCGATCTTCGCCTACAACCACGCCGACTGGTATGTGGACCAGGTCCACGACCAGGCCGCCCGCTACCGCGCCACCACCGGCTCTGGCGGCGGTGACTGCCACACCATCCAAGCGGCGAGTCCGGCTGCCGCCCAAGCGATCTCCTTCGCCTGTACTCAGCTCGGGGTTCCCTACCTGTGGGGTGGCAACGGCCCCGAGATCAACGGCGGCTGGGACTGTTCCGGGCTCACCCAAGCCGCCTACCGGACCTCCGGAATCACCCTGCCCCGCACCACCTACGACCAAATCCACACCGGAGTCCGCATCCCCGAAAACCAGCTCACGCCAGGCGATCTCGTGTTCTACGGCACCACCGACAACAACGTCCACCACGTCGGCCTCTACCTGGGAGCCGGGCGGATGGTGCATGCGCCGGATGTGGGACAGCCCGTCCAAGTCAGTGACTACCGCTGGCGCGGAGACGACTATTACGCCGCTACTCGCCCCGCCGCCATTCCCCCTGCGGCACAGCGCGATTCCCGCGTCCCACCGTAGCTCAACCCCGAGGGGTCGCTGTTCCACGACTACCGAACCCTACGCCCGGCTCTGCGAAAAAGTCTCGGCGACCGCGAATTCCGGACATCGAGGCACCCATCTCGAACCCGACAGGAGACCCACCACCATGCACACCCACCACCGGCTCGCCCACACCCGCCGCTCCGTTCGTGCGCTGCTGTGTGCCACCGTCACCGCCACGACCGTCGTCGGGGCCGGTGTCGCCGCCGCAGACCCGACACCAGCCCCCGCCGCCGCGAACTGCCCACGCTGGACCGCGCTGCTGGTACCGGGCACATCCGAGACCACCCCGACCGCCGACCCGACGCGGCCGGTGGGGATGCTGGCCCCCATCGCCGAAGGACTCACCGCCCGCTACGGCAGCGACATCAACGTGCGCACTCTCGCCTACACCGCCGATGCCGCCCCCTACGCCCCCTCGCAATCCCAAGGCGCACAAGCACTCACCGCCACCCTGGCCCGATTGTGCTCGGGCACGCGCGTGGTGCTCGCCGGCTACTCCCAAGGCGCCGATATCGTCGGTGATCTCGCCACCGCGATCGGGAACAACCGAGGTCCGATACCCGCCTCCCGAGCCGTCGCGGTCGGACTCGTCTCCGATCCGCGCCGCGACCCCACCACCGCCCAGCTCGGCAATCCTGTGTCCGGCCAGGGCATCGCCGGTCCCCGCTTCCAGGGCTTCGGTGATCTCACCGACCGTGTCCACACTCTCTGCGCCGAGGGTGACCTCTACTGCTCGACCTCACCCCAGGCATCACCGGCCCTCACCGCGGTAGGCCGCGCCGTGACCTCCACCTCGGTCCCGGACTCGACGTCGGCAACGGTGCCCAGCACGGGCACGACGGCACCGGCAATGAGCCCGGACTCGACCGCGGGACTGGATCCCTCGAAGGTGCTCGCGCAGGCGGTCACCGTGCTGGGTGGGCTTTCCGGGATCGCCGCGAACGTGCCCGCCATCATCAATGACCTCGCCCAGCTACCCGCTCTCATCGCCACCGGCGATATCCCCGGCCTGCACCGGGTCGCCGGGGACCTCAACAACCAGTTCACCCCCCTCGTTCGCATGGTCGCCGGAATCGACCTGCATCTCGTGGCTCGCGCGCTGACGTTGGCCGCGCCGCTGGACACCTCCGGCTGGGTCGCAGTGGCCTCTCAGATCGTCGGTGTCCTCGCGGATCTCGAGATCGCGCGGATCGCCACCGACATCGGGCAAGCACAGGAAATCGCCTGGAACGCCCTACAGAAACTCGCCGCCGGTGACCCCCTCGCCGCCCTGCTCACGCTGTCAGGAGTCGTCCCCGTCGCCACCGACATCCTCGAGGCCACCGCCTCCGCGTTCACCGGAACCCAGTTCGGCTCGCTCGCCCAGACCTACACCGCCACAACCAGTCCCGCTACCAGCACCGCGCTGGGCGATCTGGCCCGCCAGGGCAGCGACGCGGCCCGATTCGCCGCCACCGGGGTTCACTCCAACGGCTACGCCACCGCCATCACCGAGCTGCTGGACTGGCTCGAACACGCCATCGACCACACGAAATAGGCAGAATCGCCGCCGATGCGGCATCCACCACTTGCGCTACGGTCGAATCCGCAACGAGCGCGACCTGACCCGCGTGACAGGCTGTTTCAAAACGAGCGACAAGAGTGAGACACCCTCCCGCGCGGTGAGCCCCGTTGCACGCCGCCCGTGTAACCCGTGCCGCCAAGCCGCTACGGTTGGTCTTCGGTCTGCCCGTCGGCAACCAGCGCGTCCACAAGTGCGGCGGCAGCAGAGCGCAGCGACTCGGTCTCGCTGTGCTCTGCCAATGCGAACAGATACGTAAAGAAGGCTTCGGCAATGAGCTCGTGTTTGCCGTTCTCGGTCGCTGTGGTTCGCGAGATCGCTTCTCCGCCCAGTGTGAGGAGCCTGTCCAGGATCGTGTCCAACGCTGTCTCCGGCGAGGCTTTGATCGCCTCCCGCACCGCGCGGTCGAGGAAGGCTCGGACGACTGACATTTCGACGGTTGACGTGGCGAACCGTTGTCTCGACCACAGACCCGCCGCGGTGTGCTCGGTCTGTCCGGGAAGGTACGGCGCGAGGTAGCCGCGTTTGCGTGCCTCGCTCAACCAGCGACTTGCGGTGACGGGCGAGACATCCCACTGTTTTGCAATCGCTTGGCGCGGCGCGCGACCGGATGCTTCTGCCTCGACATAGAACCAGGCCACCTGCAGGTAGTGCTCTGCGTGCCACGACCGCCCTGCCTTGGGCATTTGGGTCCGGGCATCGCCGAGCAACCGTGATACACGCTTCGACCAGTCGGTGCGTAGCGCGCATTTGATGCGGTCGAAGATCAGGCGGAGTTGTACGCGGCGCAGACCGGTCTGGGTGATCGGCATCGGCTTGGCCGGATCGCGCTGCGCCACGAGCAATTTCGTAATCATCGCTTTGTCATCCACGAGGCGACCTTCGACCGTGTACACCCACGGCCCCGGCACATCGTCGTAGTTGACCACGACTCGATGGCTCCCGTCGGCGTCGGCGATAACCCGGCCTCCGGTTCCGGGGCCACCGAACGGCGGAACGCTGAGCATGGCCAGGGCCACGTCGTCGTCGGAAATGATAACCCCCTGCCATATTGATATAGCCTCGATCGTAGACGACGACCCGATGCGCGAAAGAGGCTGGATGTCAGCGGACGGCCATGGCGCCGTACCGATCTGGCAAACACCGAGATTGAAAGGCGTCGTCAAGTGGCACCTAGCACCGCGAACCGTTCCGGTTCGCATCCCGATCCCGAACGCCTGCCGCTGCGTTGGTTCGTGATCCTCGCCGCAGGAGGCGCAAGCGGTACAGCCGTCGGGGTGATTACCGACGTGGGCCTGGGAGTTGGGACCTCGCTCGCGGTGATCGGGCTGCTTCACTCGATCCTCGGCCGGTAGCCGCCGATGGCGCCGAAGAAGCGAATTCCGACACCATCGTGAGCGGCATGTAATTCCCCTTGACTACTGTGAGGCAAGCCACATCCGATCGGTTCTAACCGCCGATAACCAGTGCTTTAGCGGTCGGTTTTCTGGTGAGCGCTGTGCCGCCAAGCCGCTGGCTTTCATCTTTGCGACCAGTGACCCGATGGACATCGGCATGTTCCGCCCTACACACCTGCTCACCTTGAGGCGAGGGTGAAAGCGCTTGGACTGCAAAGCGATAGCCCGCCGCCACGAATCTCTGGCAGGAGCACGAACGGCGGGCCACGCAACAGATACGGAGCACCCGCATCTACCCCGTAGATCGGAGCAAACCCTCGATTGTCGACCCGAGTGTGATGTATGTCACATAACTCTAATTAACATGTACGTAACACTCGCTGGGCGACACGGGTGGCAACTGGGCGCTTGCTTCGCTGTTAGTCGGCCTGGTCGGGAGGAAGATCTCGCATCGAGATCACCAACAGTTCGACCGGAATTCTCAACCTTGGCAGGAGCACTGGGGCCCGGCGGACAAACAACAGAAAACAACAGAAAACGGAGCACCCGTGACCAGTGTCGATTTTCCGTTCGCCCCTGGGAGGAACGCGAATGTTCCTCCGCTGCGTCGAACGTTCACCCGCCAGTTCTGGCCCGCCGGAGGCCTTTTGGTCGCCTGGGGTACCGAGCAGGTATCACGCAACCCGGTAGTGGACCACGTCGCGCACTTCGGTGCGTGGCCGTTCGCTGTGTGGCTCACAGGGGAGTTGGCCTACGCGACGTGGACCACCGCTCAGGCAGCATGGCAGCGCGGGTGGGACCAACTCACCCAGCCTCGCGAAGTCCACTACGTCTATCCGACGGTGGTGGTCTACCCCGAACCGGACGCACCGGCGGAGAACACGAAAGACGACCCGGAGTGGCGCCCCTAATCGGGCCGGTGGAACAGCCCCGTTCGCGGATGCCTGCCGCGCAGGCATCCGCGAACAGTGGTGTCGATCATGATGAGTTCGAACAGTTCTACCGTCGCTACGCCTCCCCGCTCTACCTATTCGCCCTGAGGTTCGGGAACCAGCGCGAGGAGGCCGGCGAGATCGTCCAAGACGTCATGATCGCTGCTTTCCAGCAATGGCCCGAGGTGCAACGGCATGAAGACCCCAAGCGGTGGATTTTCATGGTCGCCAAACGCAGGATCATCGATCGTTATCGCCAAACGAATCGAACGATCCCCTTCGCACACGAGACGCTTCGCGAGCACATGGACGCGACCACCTTGCCCAACGGCTTGGACGTGGTCGTCGCCAACGATCTGGTGCGCCGGACAATGCAGAGGCTCCCCCGCGGTCAACGGCAGGTCCTCACTCTCTCGATGGAGGGCTACACGATTGCCGAGATCGCGTCCAAGCTCGGCACCACCCGCGCTGCTGTGAGCCGACGGCTCTACCGGGCCCGCCAGAACGCCCGCGACGAAGTGGAGGTGCTCAACGCCGAAGCCACCGAGGACTCGAGAAGCGACCCGGTCGACCTCCCGGATGCCGAAACCGCCTACCTCAGTGCCGAATTACTCGCGTCTCTCGCTAAGATGATGACCCACAACTTCACCGACCTGGAGCGCCGGATTGCGTTCATGGCCTGGGAGTGGGGTTGGAGCTCCGCCGAAATCGCGGACGAGCTTCACACGACAATCCACGTAGTCGACTCCCACAAGGCCAGAGCACGCCGCAAGATCGGGAAGTGGGTAAAGCAGTCCGGCGCGGCAATCGCGGTGGTCGACGGACCGGGCAGTGGCCAGCCGCCGCTGCAGATGCCTCAGGAACGTCTCGACCCCAAAAACGCCCCTGTCGAACGCTCAAAAACCACTTCGCCTGGTCCAGACGCGGAGCCGAAGCTGGCCGACGTCGTGACCGAGTGGCTGACCGAGCAGGTATCCACCTCCGGCCACAACGAACAACAGGCAGCCAGTCGGTCTCGGGTCGACCTGAAAGGTTCGCCAGCCAGCAGCACAGGCGCGGAGCTGGAGGCGGCGGTCGCGGCCGCCTCGGGCGGTGACAGATCCGCTCTCGCGCAGGTAATCGAACTCATCCGGCCCCTGGTGGTGGGGTACTGCCGCGCGCGGATCGGCACCACAGGTCGCGGACAGCTCTCCGCAGACGACGTTGCGCAGGAGGTCTGCCTGGCCGTACTGACGGCACTTCCTCGCTACCGAGACCAGGGCCGGCCGTTCATGGCGTATGTCTACGGCATCGCATCGCACAAAGTCGCCGAGGCGCACCGCGCGGCCGCCGCCAGACAACGAGACGACCTCGCAGCACAGCCCGCCGAACAGGTTGCCAGGCAAACACTCTCAGACCCCGCGGCCATGGACGAGCTGCTGACTCCTCTACCCGAAAAGGATCGGCAGATCCTCATCCTGCGACTCGTGATGGGGCTTTCCGCCGAGGAAACCGCGATGGCTATCGGCAGCACCGTAGGCGTGGTACGCGTGGCCCAGCACCGGTCACTCGCACGCCTGAAATCGCAAGTAGCGCAGGCGTCGGAGCCCACCGATTCCGACCACGTCATACGAGCCAGAGAATCTGGAGCCCGGCAGGAAGCGGGCCCGCAGCTGTAGCAACAGCGGGAAACCCCCCGATACGCCTGCGAGATCTCAGACACTGAAGGGCCGCCGATGCCGATGCCGATGCTCAGGGGTCACCAGAGCCATGCGATGAGGCGAGCGCCGAGTTCCTGTAGGGCGCCGCTGGCGAGCCAGACGCCAGCGGTGGCGGAGGCAGTGAGCAAGGGGGTGCGCGCGTGGCGCCAGTATCGGGTGACCCGCTGCGGCTCGGCGGGATTGGTGCCGTCATGCTGCTGGTGAGGGGTGGTGCCGGTCATGGTGGTCTCGCTTCCGGTCCGTGTGGGTGCTTCGACCATGAAGCGGTGCGGGTTCGAGGCCGTACAACGTGCCGATGCGGCTATGGTGGGTGAAATCGCATGTGAGGACCGGTTTCTCGTAGCTGTCGAGTCGGGTCGAGTCGGGTACGAGTCGCGGGAGGAGACGCCGAGGTGGGTGGGCAGTCGATGTCCGAGGGTAGGGCGGCGCGTGCGCGGTTCGTTGTTGAGCTGGCGACATTGCGTCGGCAGTCGAATCTGAGCGCGAACGACATCTCGACTTGGATCAGCCACCGATATCGCCGCTCCGTTCCTCCCGCGACGATCAGCGACTGGTTCAAGCCCGACCCGCGGATCCCCCGCGGGGACGAGAAGTTCGTGCTCGTGTTGGAGTGCCTGCACACCGCGGCGTCGCTGCCGTGGCCGGGGACCACGCAGGCACACTGGAAGAAACTACGCGCCGCCGCCTACGCCGACCCCCGACCTCCGACACCCGCTGACCAGTACGAGAGCAGGCCCGAACCGACTACGTCGACGCCGATGAGCAGGCTGATGGTGGTGGGCCGGATTCCGCGGCGGGCACCGTTTTTCGTCGACCGTGCTCAGGTGTGGGAGCTGCAGGAGATGTTGCGGCGGTCCGCCGTGGCGGCGGTGGTGACCGGGATGCGGGGGGCGGGTAAGACCCAGGTCGCCGCCGCGTACGCCCGTGAGGTGATCGCCGCGAGCGAATCCGGGCTGGTGGGATGGGTCAACGCCGAAACCGCCGATACCCTGCTCGCTGGCCTGGGCGAAGTCGCCGCCCGGATGGGGGTCGCCGACCCCGAGGGCGACTCCGCTAAATCCGCTCACAGGTTGCGGGATCACCTCTCCGAACGACGTGAGCCTGCGTTGCTGGTGCTGGACAACGCCACCGATCCCGACCTCGTCGATACCCTGCTGCCGACTGGTGGGATGACGCGGGTGGTGGTGACCAGCACCGATCGGGCGTTCACTCAGTTCGGTGAATTCGTCGACGCGGGACTAGGATTCGCCCGGGCAGAGTCGGTCCAGTATCTGGGCGAGGCGACCGAACTCGACGACCCAGACGGCGCTGACCAGGTGGCAGCCGATCTGGGGGATTTGCCGCTGGCGCTATCGGCTGCGGCCGCCACCATCACCGGTCGTCGCCTGAACTACCTCCGCTACCGACAATTGCTGGCGGCGCAACCTTTGCCCGCGGTACTGCCGCGACGTAGAGGAAGTGATCATCCACTTGCGGTGGATCAGGCGTTGCTGCTCGCGGTCCAAACTGTCGAAACCCCCACCGACGACCCCGAACTCGACATGGCGGTGCGATGGCTGTTGGGGGTGATGGCGATGCTGGCCCCCGACGGCGTCATCCACACAATGCTGCCCGACGACGACGGCCGCCTGGGAGCGGCGTTGCAGCGATGCGTGGAGGGATCGCTGCTGTCGTGGTCGGTGAACGGTGATGTGGTGGTGATGCACCGGCTGCTGAGCCGGGTTATCCGCGAACGCGCCGACACCACCGAGACCCTCGGTCAGCTCGCTGCCGACGCCGCCGCGGTGATCACACCACTGCTGTTCGATGAGTCCGAGGCATTTCGGCGGCGCGAGGAAGGCTCACGCCTGGTCGACCACATCGAAGCCCTTTGGAAAGCGGTCAACCACATCTCCGACTTCGATGCCCTGACCACCTCGTTGGCAGCACGCCGATGGGCCACTCAGCAACTCATCGAATCCGCCGAACTCGCCCGCGCCATCAACCTGGCCCGTCGCACCGTTGCCGCCCACGAACAAATTCTCGGCAACCATCACCCCGACACCCTCACCGCACGCCACAGTCTCGCCTACGCATACCACTGGGCGGAGCGACTGCAAGAAGCGACCACTCTGCACGAACAGGTCCTCGCCAGCCGCGTGTGGGTACTGGGCGATGACCACCCTGACACCCTGACCGCACGCCACAACCTCGCCAACACCTACGAATCGGCGGGACGACTGACCGAGGCGATCACCCTCTATGAGCTGACCCTCGCCGACCGCGAACGGATTCTCGATCCCGACCACCCGGACACCCTGTACTCTCGCAACAACCTCGCCAATGCGTACAGATCAGCCGGACGACTATCCGAGGCAATCGCCCTATACGAGCGCAACCTCGCCGACCGTGAACGGGTCCTGGGCCCCGACCAGCTCGACACCCTGACCGCGCGCCACAACCTCGCCAACGCCTACAAGTCCACGGGACGACTGACCGAGGCAATCACCCTCCACGAACAGGTCCTCGCCGACCGCGAGCGGGTCCTCGGCCCCGACCACCCCCACGCCCAGTACTCCCGCGGCAACCTCGCCCACGCCTACATATCGGCAGGACGAGTGTCTGAAGCGATCGCACTGTGCGAACGCAATCTCGCCGACCGTGAACATCTTCTCGATCCCGATCATCCAGACACCCTGCGCTCCCGCGACCACCTCGCCACCGCTTACAGGGCCGGGGGACGACTATCCGAGGCGATTACCCTCCACGGACAGGTCCTCGCCGACCGCGAGCGGGTCCTCGGCCTCGACCACCCCGACACCCTGATCTCCCGCAACAACCTCGCCCTTACCTACACGTCGGCGGGACGACTGTCCGACGCGATCACCGCCTACGAGCTGAACCACACCAACAGTGAACGGGTCTTGGGCAGCGATCATCCCGAAACCCTGACCGCACGCCACAATCTCGCCAATGCGTACAGATCAGCCGGACGACTGTCCGAGGCGATCGCCCTATACGAGCGCAACCTCGCCGACCGCGAGCGGGTCCTGGGCGATGACCATCCATATACCCTGACCACCCGCCACTACCTCGCCAGCGCCTACGAGTCCGCAGGACGGGTGGCTGAGGCTATCGCGCTGTATGAACAGAACCTCACAGCGGCCGAACAGGCACTCGACTCAGACCACCCGCACATCTCGATCTACCGTGGCCATCTTTCGCGGCTTCGGGAAGAGACAACGCCGTAAGGACATCGAAGGCGCCCCAGCTCATGGCGATGCCGCCGCGACCGCGATGCTCTCGGTGTGCTGCTCGACGCCCCGCACACCATGATCTCGGTTGTGAACCGCGCCACCGCCGCCGCCGATCTCGGCGCGCTGCTACGCCGACGCGGCTACCAAGACGACGCGGACGCGCTGATCAGCGCTGCTCACGCTGTCACCGAGGCCACCGCCCGTGCGTGGTACGTGCTTACTGATCGCGCCGAACTGCTGGCGAAGGGAGTGTCCGAGGTACTGTTCGACAGCCTGCCGTAGACGCTGGCAGCGAATCGCCTGTGCCCCAGTGGTTTTCGCTCGACTTTCCCAGTTACTGGTGCGGAGAAGCTGAGCGCTGCTCGTAGAGCCTGAAGGCCACATCACTGGCGAGGGTGGCAGAGTCTATGGCCTGTGCGATGTCGACGGGATCTGACGTAACCCGCTGGTAGAGAACGCTCGGGCTGCTCGCCACGATCTCAGGATGTTTCAGCTGTTGCGGCCAGCCGAGGCCGTGGGCATAACCCGAGTGGATGCGCCACAGCAGCTTGAGGGCGTGCGCAGGACCGCTATCTTCAGGATCAATGTATTCCGCTGCCTTGCTGATGATTTCGCTGTCGTTGGGCTTTCTGCCGTCGAATCCTTGAACCTGTTCGATCTTGCTCACCTGAGTGTCGACGTATGTCCGGATTGCTGCGGCGTTCTCCGGGGTCAGGAGTGCAGCCATCGCCCCTCCTTCGATATCGGTCACCAAGGCCCGCAACTGACGGAAGTCCTCATGGGCAATCGACAATGCACGCTTCTGACGTTCCGGACGTGGCGTCGGGCTCAACACCCAGATCGTGCATGAGGCTGCGAACAGCGCAGCCCGCGCCAAAGTGAATTGCGCGACGGGCCTGGTGTGTTCCAACACCGACTCGAACAACGCGCTGAGGTGATCGGTCGCTGACACGAGCCCCTGGAGCGCTACCTTGCTCGTCGGCCATTCTGGATAGAGCCTGTCATCACCAGCCAGTGCACTGCCTTCGGCCGGCGGACGTGGCGCTCCCAACCACTCAAGTCTTTGACTCGTTCTCTCACGGTCGCGTCTGATCCGTTCCGCCCGCTCGGTCCCGACCGCATCCAGGAAATTCATGCGCTGACCGTACGGCGAATGAGCCAGCGCTTGAGCGCTTTTCGTCTGACACAAAGAAACATGTCGAGCTGATCCCCGACTGAAAAACCGCAGCTAATGCGCACACAGCTGCCCCGGGCAGAGACACAGCGACTACTCCGGCCAGCCCACCTCGCCGACGGCACGCTCGGAGCGGATACCTCGGAAGCTGGGGTGGCGGACGATGCCCTCGGCGGTCAACTCCCGATATTCCACGTCGGCGACCAATACCGGCTCGACCCAGCGCGCCGCCCCCGCGACCTCAGGCGGTGCCGGTTCGGTGAGCACGCTGGTGTCACGGGCGAGCTGGTCGAGGACAGCGCGCAGGGCCCCGCGGGCGGCCATTGTGAATCCCGTTCCGACGCAACCTATACACCGCAGCCGACCCTGAGCGTCGTGCGCAGCCAGCACGAGCGAGCCGAACGTCGCCGAGTTGACTCCGCTTCCGGGCATCCAACCGACCACGACGGCATCGGTGGTGCGCCGCAACGGGGTCTTGATCCACCGCGGCGAGCGCCGACCCGGCTCGTACACCGAGTCGAGGCGCTTGCTGACAATGCCCTCCATCCCGGCCTCCGCAGCCGCCTGCAGCAGCCGATCAGCAGCGACATCAGCGAGGCGCCAGAACGGCGGCACCCGGATCAACCCGCCAGCCAAGGCGAGTTCGTCGAGTAGTTCCCGTCGGGCCAGATAGCGCTGATCCATCACCATTTCGTCGTCGAGGCCCAGGACATCGAACACGATGTATTCCACCCGCACCGCCCCGATCAACGCCGCTGTCGGCCGACCGACGTGCATACGACGTTGCAACCTGCCGAAGACCGGGGTGCCGCTGCCCGGATCCGGGGCGATCAGCTCCCCATCAACAACAAGACCCCGACCGTCTGCGGCACTCAGCAGCGCGGCCGACACCTCGGGGTAGGCGGTGGTGATATCGCGTTTGTTGCGACTCCAGAACCGGCAGACCCCGCCCTGACACCGCGAAACCGCCCGCACCCCATCCCACTTCAACTCCGCAGCCCAGCCCCCGGGCGGCGTCGGCGGCCGCCCGGCACTGGCCAGCATCGGTGCCGGCACCAGCAGCACCACACCGTGAGCTTATCGCCAGCAAATACCGACCGGTTTTGATGGCATCCTGGCCTGCAGTCAGCTCACACGAGGCTGGTGCGTGCGTTGCCTTGGCGGACTTCGAACACGCCATTGCCAATAGGAACTGAGTCTCGGTCGATCTCTTCCAGCCACTCCGGAGGCCATTTGGTCTTGACCGACCAGCGGACTCCGTCGAGGTCGTCTTTTTCCAGACCAGCTTCGCGCAGGTCCTCTCCGACGAAGTCATTCACGGCATGGACGGTGTCAGCCAAAGCTGACGCCACCTCGCACATGTTGTTGATAGCAGCTCGATAGGGGACGCCACGGCTAGTTCCGCGGTGTACGACCGCGTTTCGCCACTCCGCAGCAATCCTCGCGATCCTTTGCACTTGCGCGATTCGGTGGCCCCAAAGCTGCAAGAGAACATCTTTCGAGGGGTGGTCCATGTGGATGTGGCCACGTATATAGTACGCCCCCTCCTCCAAGCCGCGTTCAACCGCCGCACTCAGGTAGTCGAACCGCTCCTGGTGCGCCAGGATCCAGTGCGACCAGTCGGGAAATAAAGGCGAAACGGGTTTCTCCGGAGTGTCGTCGTCATAGTCACTTGCCAGCGCCCACGCGATCTCATAAGCGAGTTCAAGCCCGTTCCGCAACATCTTGGTCCGGAGTGCCCACCGGTCGTTGATGGAAAGCTCTTTGATAGCCGTGACATCGTCGTCAAATCTCCCAACGTCGTAGGTGCGTTTGATGTCTTGCCGGGCTGGAGGGACAGGCACGGACTCGGGCACAATGGCGGCGAGCCCGGCGTCAAGGTCAAGAACTTCACTCAAATCATCAGCGATAGCCTCGCGCTGAGCCGCGATCAGGACCTCCCTCAGGCCTGCTTCGAGATCGAGGCTGGTGGCAAGGTCAGCATCCAGAGCGTCACGCTGCACGAGTAGCCACTGCTCGACTGCGGTCTCGTCGATGTGCTTGGTCATTGTTCCTCACTCGAGTTCAGCTGAATCGCGATGCTGCGACGGGCCTTTCGTAGGCTGGAGCGGGCGGCTTCGGGGGTGATCTGGAGCATCTGGGCGATCTCGGTCGGTGTGTACTCGGCGAGGGTCCACTCCAGGACCTGGCGTTGGCGTCGAGGCAACGTGTCGAGGATGCGTAAGATGTCGTGGCGCAGCTCGAGGGCCGCGAGGTCGATGTCGTCGGGTAGCAGTGCCGATCGTTCCGAAGTATCGGTGATGCGGTCGGTCTCGATGCTGGCGAATCTGCGCACGAGCTCGCGACCGGCGACCTTGCGGGCCCATGCTTCGGGTTGTTGGATGTCTGACCAACTGCGCCAGGCTTTGGTCATTGTGTCTTGGGCGATTTCGGCGGCATCTGCCCATTCGGCGCCCTGCCAACGTAGGAACCGAACCAAGACCGGGGTGAACTGGCGGTAGAAGTCGCTGAAGGCGGCGAGCTCGGTTGCCTTGTAGCCGCGGAGAACGCTGGAGGTGACTGGCTGCGTCTCCCCGACCGGTTGATCGTCAGTCATCGGTTTCTTTCGAGGTTGAGCCTATGGTGAGGCGAGTTCGCCTGCCATTGCCGTGAAGATCGTCAATTCGGCTGCCGCGCGGTAGAGAATGTGCCAGGGCGACGATGTACCGCCGGTGCACGCGCTGCTGCTTCGTCTGCCACCGTAGGCGAATCCATAAGCCACCAAAGGCGATCCCATGGATGCCCAGCGCTGTGATCACAGCGGCGACGATCGGAGTCATGAGCTTCTTCCTCATCTCGGGAGTAATGCGCGGTCTACTAGGTAGAGGCGCCAGAACCCCTGAGCGTGAACTCACCACACCAACGACATCCCCGGTATGCCGAAACTGCTTGCCCCGGCGCCGGTTTGGAACCACTTCATCTGCCACCCACGTCGCTTCGCAAGGTTTTAGGATCGGCGGATGACGCCGTGCGACCCGGTCGACTGGACCTGTTTCAGCATCCACACCGAGATCTCGGGCCCGGTCGTCGGTGATTACCGGGATCCAGGGATGCTGCCCTGGTCAGGGCACGCCATTTACACCGTGACCGGCGGCAGTGGCACCGATCCACAGCACAGCGACCAGGCTTTGGGGCTGTCGGTTTCCCGCACCGACGACGAGGGAGAGCCGCGGTCGGAGTGGACGGTCCTGACAATGCATGGGCTGATCGTCGACCCGTTCATCGTTGAGGACAGCATCCTGCGCCTGCTCGACGAACTGTCTGCAGATTACGACCATTTCCGAGTGCTCTTCGACGGCAATGACTTCCACCCGGAATTGATGGACATGATCGACGGCGGATTGGGCAGCAGAGCCGTGCTGATCGATCGGGCCCGCGTGGCACCGGCCTGGCGCGGCATGGGTGGTGTAGGACGTCTCCTGATCAGCCGCATCCTCCGACTCTTCGCCGACACCGCCGGAGTCGTCGCAACGAATCCGTTCCCGATCGACTTGTTCGCCGAGTGGGACACCCGAACCGGTTTGGTCAAGCATCCGAGGTTCGGCGACGAACTGGCGAAAGTGCAGCGCACCTGGGGTTCGCTCGGGTTCCAGCCTTACAAGGACCCCATCTGGGTGATGGACCCCGCCATGTCCACGCATTCCCGTGCGGTGGCCGAGTTAGAGAAGCAGCTCGCGGCAGAACCTGCCCGAAGTCAGTAGAACGGCGCAAATCTACTTTCTCGAGGAGTGAACGGCATGAACACGGACCTGAACAGCGCGGTTCGCTGACTGGAGTGTCACCGAGAGGCTGTCGAGGACACGTATCGCCCCACGGGACAGCGGTTTTCAGGCGCAGAAGTGTGCTCACGTAGATACCGTCATCGGCATGGCCCCAGATTTCGATGATCTCGAGTTCGCGCGCCAGGAGCTACGCATCGCGGTCGCGGAGTTGGCTGAGAGCGCGATGTCGCCGGAACTGAGAGTGCAGTTAGGGCTGCTGGCGGCGCAGATTGCCCTCGCCGATCACCTCCCCGCCGCCCTGCCTCTTGAAAATTACTCTGCTGCTTCTGATTCCGGCGACTCACCGCCGGATCCGGAGGCCATCGCTGATGGCATCGAATGGACCACAGCGCTGGCGGAGAAGATACTGCGAACCTCGACACCTGGCGGCTTTCGGCTGGTGCAGGCCCTGGTTGCTGAAGGCGGATCCGCCAGCGTCGACAAGCTCGTCGACCTGACCGGCGACGCCGTACTCCAGTCGGCCACACAATCTCTCAACATGGCGGCCCGGCGCGTAGGCATCGTTCACCATCTTCCGGATCGGCGACTGATCCAGGCCTACCGCTATCCGAATCGATCACGTCCAAGGTGTGTGCCTACACACTTCCAGCCGAATCGGTGCCGGCGTTTTCCGCAGCGGTCAGCCTCTTGGACGAACTACACCGCCGAATCCACGAGACCGGTCTGCAGACCGAATAGTCTCGATGTCAGCGCACACGACGTCCATCAGGTGTTCTCCAAGGCGTTTGCGCTCCGTTGAAAGGCGCGTATGCCCTTGTAGGGGACGTGGGTGAAGCTGGGCTTCAGGACGACGCCAGGCGGGAGAGCCCTCGACCCGTGCGTCCCGGTAGACGACGAGTACTTCCTTCAGGGTGGCGCTCGACGTCCCTCTTGAACTGCAGCCGTCCCTGTTTGGTGTCCTTGAGGGTGGATCCGAACTGGAAGCGCAGCGCCTCCCACGGGATGACAGTCTGTCGTTGCAGGTAGCTCATGCGGAGGGTGAGCCAGGCGTAAATGTCCAGGCGCATGGGGATCGGCGTAGGGCGCGCAGCGCGCCGAGGTCCACCGGGACCGGTCGGGTGGTGACTTCGTCGAAGAATTCGCCGGTGAGCCGCACGGTGGAGGGAAGCAGAGTGGGTTGGTCGCCTTTGGCCCACCACAGGTCGAGTCCGTCCGGGTGCCGCTCGTTGCTGACTATGAGATCGATCTCTGAGGAGTGGTAGTAATCCAGCGCGTTCCTCTTCGTGTTGCATCCGGGTACCGATAGGAATATTCGCTCGACCGCATCTTCGCACGCACGTCCGCGCATGTGAGAGGGGTTACTGAGGTAGTCCGCCCGATTCAGGTGTCGTCTGATCGCGGCGCTCAGGTCGGCCACGGCAGCCCCCGTCCGCGGACCAGGTGGTCAGTGAGAAAAGGGCGGCAAGGCCAATTCAGTGGATTATCGATCGAAAATTCGGAAATTCGCACCAGTGCACGGAATTGATGCTGTATTCGGTGGAGGGTTCCGTTTTTTGGGGCAGCCTCGGTCAAGAGGTTCCTCTAAGAGGGGCGTTTATTCCATCGTTTTAGGCGTCCCATTCACCCTCCATATTGTCGCATTGCATACCCGCCGGTACGCTTTACATAGCCAGCGAATACAAGTTCAACAGTATGCACGATGCTACGGCGCGTCAGCAATAGGTCCGGTCCACTCGTACACCATGCGCACGGCCTGAAAGAACCTCGGCATATCGGCACTTCCGGGTGTTGCCCCAGTCACGCCCGCCGCGTCTGCGAACGCCCTCGTGTCAGTGCCTGTAGATCGACGGCCGCTTCGAAGTTTGAGTCCCCGAGTTGGGACCATCTGCGACGGAGGACTATCGCCCAAACCCGCGCTGAAAAACGTTGGGGCATCTACCGTGTGGAGGATGTGGCAGTACGCCTTGTGGGGGATCGCTGGCGCGGCGGCGAATTGCGGTATCGCCTATCTGGAGGACAGCACTCGGGTCAAAGGCTGGCCCTGGCTCAAAAGCAACGGTGGCCCTGGTGGGAGCGTGTACCTGAGCTGGCTGGCGGTCAACCTGGGGGTTGCTGGTCTGACGACATGGGCTATCGCGTACGGCGACATCATCAGTACCAACGCTGCCGCATTCGGGGCAGGGGTCGCAGCGCCTGTACTGGTCAAGAAACTGGCCTCCTACAGCGAATCCTCGCTCTCGTCGAAGAATTCCGGGGGTGGGCAATGACTGAGCTGTCATACGCGCGTCGACTGTTGTCGATGCTCGCCGGAACCTGGCCCTCCTTCCAGCCAGCACCGACGCCGACGGTTGTGACGGATTCGCTGGGGCGGCGACTGTTGTCGATGCTCGCCGGAACCTGGCCCGCCTTCCAGCCGCGGGCCGATCAATACCATCAGCCAGGGCAGACCGAAACACGCTCAGCTGTGGTTAGGAAGAGCCCGGAGGAGCGGCGCGGCGTCATGGTCCGCGCGTCCCTTCGCAGCGCGGATCTGCGCGGCGCGAACCTGACCGATGCGTATCTGACCGGCGCGAACCTGGCCGGCAAGGACCTCACCGACGCGAACCTGACCGGCGCGAACCTGATCCGCACCGACCTGCGCGCCGCGAACCTGGGCGGAGCGACGCTGATCCGTGCGAACCTGACTGGCGCGGACCTGACCGGCACGGACCTGACCGACGCGGAGTTGTCCGTCGCGGACTTGTCCCTCGCGATCCTGCACGAAGCGAACCTGACCGATGCGAACCTGACCGATGCAAATCTGACCCGCGCGGACCTGACCGACGCAAACCTGACCCGCACGAACCTGACCGACGCGGACCTGACCGACGCCGACCTTTCCGGCGCGATTCTGCACGAAGCGCACTTGGCCGACGCGGACTTGAGTTTGGCGAGCCTGACCGGCGCGAACCTGACCGAGGCGAATCTGGCCCGCGCGAATCTGGCACGGGCGGACCTGAGTTTCGCGGACTTGACCGACGCGGGCTTGAGTTTCGCGAACCTGACCGGCGCGAACCTGACCGAGGCGACGCTGCCGCGGATGGACTCGATCACTTCCCTGATGTGGTCGAGCGAGACTCGTTGGGGTCGGCGGGATATCGAGGAGATTCGGGCCCGCTCGGTCGAGCGGAGCGAGCGGGTCTACATCTTGAATCCCCCCGGCCTGCAGGCCGATGTTTTCCTCGATCACTGACAATCACGCCCAGAAGCATGAGCACCTTGACGTGCCGAGCTGCGTGTGCTCAGACCTCGAGCGCGAAACCACCGGGTCAGGATCGCACCTGAATCGACAGGATCGGGTTGCGCACAGCCTCAAACGCTACCGGCGGTGTCCGACATTGCACCAGGCTTGGCTCGCACGACCGACGAATCATCGGTTTCAGTCCTCGCGCACGGCATCCGACGTGGTCGATCAAAATTAGGCGACCCGAGTAGTTTTAGTCGTAAAGGGACACAACGGCATTCGACAAGCGGCCGGTGGGGCCGAGCAGTTCTTCTACTCAGCCCCACCAGCCGTTTCGTGGTGCGAGCGGCTAGTAGTTCAGCGGGTTGCGGCAGGGTGTGGCTGTGCGTGCGGGGCCGGGTCGTAATCGACGCTCAGCCGCCACGTCGGTAACAAAGTCATCAGCTCGACCATGTCGTCATCGACTACCTCACCGCCACTGTCGATCTCACCGTCACCGTCACTGTCGATGTCAACGTCGGGGGCGGGGGTGGCATAGGCCGTGACGATCGCGCGGCACGCGCTGTCGGGGTCGGGGTAGGTGATGCCGGTCAGCGGCCCGCTGGTGATCCGCACTGCGGCGGTGACGGGGTTGTATTCGGCTCCGATGCGCTTCTGGTCGTAGTAGGTGAACATCGGAAGCCACTGCGACGCAGCGGGTTCGGTGGGAGTGGTGAGTTGGTGGGTGGCCTCGGCGGTGACCGCCAGCCACATCTCGAGGCTGTCGGGGGCGTGTGGGGAGGAGGCGAACACGCGATGCAGGGCCGTCGCGACGACGGCGGGGAGGGAGATGTCGTTCATGACCGGGTAGGGCCTTTCAGGAAATTTGACGAACGAGTCGGACGAGAAGCCGGGTGCGGTGCCCGGGTCCCCCGGGCTGGTCCTAGGGCCCGGGCCGCGCAGGCGGCGGTCAGGCGTCGGCGAGGGCGAATTTCTTGGGAGCCGCGCAGGTTTGGCGGGCGATGCCGCCGGTGGTGAGTTTGACCAGCGCGTTGTGTACCGCGCCGCTGGACTTGTCGAGGGCTTTGCCGACCTGGTGCGGGGTGTAGTCCTGGCCCGGGTGATCGCGCAGGAAGTCCTCGACCTGTCCCCGCAACGCCCCCGGGGCCAGCCGTTCGGTCGGCTCGGGCTGCGCCGCTGCCGCATCAGGGGCCGGGGCATCGGGTGCCGGTGCGGCGGGTTCGTCGCCCGTGGGCGCGGCTACAGCCGTGTCCGGCTGCCCGGTGTCGGCGGGTGCGCTGGGGTCCGGTTCCGTCCCGTCAACGCTGGCGGGTTGGGTCGGCTCAGCGGCAACCGTTTCGGGCGCAACCGTTTCGGGCGCGGCCGGTTCGTGGGTGGTGGCCTGTTCGGCAGTGGTCCAAGTCTTGGCCGCACGGGGGGATTCGGGGTCGCGGTGGGAGCGGGCGACCCCGGCGGTTTCCCAGGCCGTCAGGATGCGCCGCGCGGTGGAACCGGCGACCCCGGCCGCACCCGCCAACTCATCGATAGTGAATCCGGGATAGTTGCCCAGCGCCGCCCACACCGCTTTTTCGGTGTCGGTGCGCGGCACGGGCACACCCGCGCCCTGTTCGCCGACAGGGGCTGCCGGGGCGGGGTCGGCAGTCGGGTCAGGGGTCGGCTGCTTGCTGGCGGGGTTCTTCTTCTTGCGTGTGGACATGACAGGTCCCTCCGTGAATTCGGGATTTCGTGTGGGTGTTCGGTCATGTCCCGGCCGGGACGGAAACCACACCGGATCGGGGGAAATCCCCCGGGGGTTCGGCATTGTTCCCGCCCCTATGGACGCTCGATACCCGTGCCGATGTCAAGCGGGTCGTCAAAAGAAAATCCGCGCCCCGAATTCCTCTCGTCGGTTTCCGGAATTCCCTCAGTCCGAGATGAATTCGACAATTCCGCGCTCCCGACCGTGAGTCGGATGTACTCGCCAGGGCCGCCCGGAACGAGGCCATCACCGCGCGGGCGCGCGGTGGTGGCAGTGGAGGCGAGCCGGGGCGGGCGGGGGGTGGGCCTGCCCGCACCCGGTGAGGGTGTTATGCGGTGCGTACTGCGGTGGTGGCGGCGCGGGCGATGGCTTGAGCGGTGGTGGCGGGGTTGGTGATGGTGTGGACGGTGGCCCCGGTGAGGGGTTCGGTGTAGAGGGTGTTGGGTTCGAGCCACAGCACCGCGCACCCGCTGGCGCGCAGCCGATCGAGGCGTTGTTGGGCGATGCGGCGGGGTTCGGCGTTGAAGTTGCCGTCGGAGATGATCACCAGCAGGCGGGTGTTCTCGCGGCGCGAGAGCCCGAGCGCGCCGTCGAGTGCGTCGATGGCCTCATCGATGGCCTCGTAGTTGTCGCTGGATTTGAATTCGGTGACCTTCGCCGGTGCGGTGCCGGGGTAGGTGACAGGTCGCACTCGCGCGCCGAAGGTGAGGGTGGCGGTATCGGCGGGCATGCTCGCGAGCTGCGCGGCCTGGGCGATGATCCAGGCGGCGGAGGCGACCGGTTTGGCGTAGGCGGTCATCGATCCGGATATGTCGCAGGCGATTCCGACTCGCAGCGGCGGCACGGGCACGGTTTTACGTACGGTGCGGGTGAACATCTCGGCGGTGGGAATGGCACCGGCGGCGCGCTGCGCCTCACGCGCGAGCGCCCCGCGCATCCGCACCCGACCGGGCGGCAGTACCGAACCGGTTTTGACCACGGCACGCTCGCGGCGGCTCGCGGTGCTCAATGCACGCGCCAGCACCCGCGCGGCGGCCCGTTCACTGTCGAATGGGGTGCGGGTGTTGCGGTGGGTGCGGGTCTGGGTCCGGTTGCCGAACACTTTCTCCGCTGTGCTCGCGGCCTCGATCTCGCGGGCGAGTTCGGCGGCAGCGGCAGCGGCGGCGGCCTCGGCAGGATCGAGCGGGACCGGTGTCGCGGCCACGGCTTTCGTGACATTGGCGATCGTCGCACCGATTGCTGCGGCCAGTATCGAGGTCGGGTCGGGGTCGGCGTGCGGGTCGGGGCCGACGAGGTCGAGCCAGCGCTGCCCGAGTTCGAGCATGCCGGTGGCGTCGTCGTCGGCGAGAGTGTGCGCGTGGCACCAGATGGCGCGCAGGGCAGCGAGTTTCGTAGCACCGAGGATGGTTTCGATCGCGGTGGCGGTGGGCGCGGTCTCGGCGTGTTCGAGGATGCCTCCGTCCACGCGCCCCAGAATCAGGGCGGCCGACTGCGCGGCGGTGTATTCGGTGGCGGGCACCGCCGCCATCGCGGCGGGGCCGCCAGTATCGCCGATGACGATCTCGGTGGCCGAGGCGCGCAGCCAGTGGCGGTCGTCGGGGCGGCGGCGAACCTGCGCGGCCTCGATGCGCGATTCTTCCAGCAGCATCGCCGCCTCGACCACCGCCGGATTCGCGAGTGTCGGTGGCTCCCATACCGAATGGCAGGCATGGGCGCATTCGTGGACGAACGCACCCCACACCGCCGCGTAACGGGCGCGGTCGCTGTTGCGGTCCGGGCGCGCGCTGTCCGGGTCGATCTTGAGGTGGGTGCCGTCGAGTTCGATGGCGGCACGGTGGGGCATGAACACTGCCGGGTGCCCGTGGGCTGCGCCCGGGGCGATGGTGACCACGAGGTCGTCGCGGTCGGCGATCGGGGGTGCCTCCTCGGTCAGGGCGGCGGACAGGGCAGCCCATCCGGTGGTGGCGGGCGGTGCGGCGGGTGTGGTGGCAGGGTCGGCGATCACGTGAGCGGTCACGGCGGGGTGTTCCTTTCCGAAACAGGCAGGGCGGTAGCGGGTCAGAGGCGGGTGCCCAGGGACAGGGGCGCGAGTTCGGTGCCGAACACGGTTTTGACGACCTCGGCGACGATGGCGCGGTCCTCCTCCGGCGCGGTACCGATGAGGTTGGCGGCAGCGGTCAGTTCGCTGGTGGCGGTGGCGATCTTCTGAAAGGCCAACAGTTCCCGCAGTTGCGGTGCCCACCCGATCTCACCTTTGGTCTGGCGGGTGGCCAGATTGCGGGCCACCCGAACCGCTTTCGGATTCACCCCGAGCCCGGTGGCGAGGTCGTAGTCGCTCGAGACCTGCACCTGGAACGCGAAACGGCTCGCCAGGGCATCGGAGAGGATCGCACCGTGCACGCCAGGGTTGTGGCCCGCGCAGATGTAGAACCCGGGCTCGGCTTTAATGACCTCGCCACCGTTGGCTTTGATCACGATCTCGCGACGGCCGTCCATCGCCGGATACACACACGACAGCACGGTCGGGGCGATGAGGGTCGCGTCGTCGACGAACAGCACCCGGCCCTCACGCATCGCCCTCACCAGCGGCCCGTGCACGAACACGAAAGTGCCGTCCGGGGCCTGGGTGTACTCGCCCACGAAATCAGCGACGGTGGTGTCGCCATCGCCCTGCACGGTCAGCAGGTCACCGAAGGCGGCCTCGATCAGCGAGGTCTTGCCCGTTCCGGGTGGCCCGTACAGCAGCACCGGGACCTCACCCGCGCGCATGGTGCGCAGCACATCCACATCGGTGCTGCCCGCGAGCTTGCGCGGGTGATACATCTGCCCGTTCGGACGCGCCACCGGCCCGCTCG
>NZ_BDAZ01000097.1 GCF_001612725.1 Nocardia anaemiae NBRC 100462
GTGACTGCGCTCGCCGAAGTTCCTCACCCGTACTCGTCGAAATTCCCCACCCGTGAGCGGTGTTGATTATAGGGGTTCGCGGTTGCCGGTGGTGGCTCGGCGGAGGTTGTCGGCGGTGGCTTGGTGGTCGCGCAGGCGGTAGGAGTCGCCGTCGAGGTTGATGACCATCGACCGGTGTAGCAGCCGGTCCAGGAGGGCGGCGGCGACGGTGTTGTCGCCGAGGATTTCGCCCCAGGAGCCGACGCCGCGGTTGGTGGTGATCGCGATCGAGGTTTTCAAATAGCGTTGTGACACAACCTGAAACAGTGCCGATGCGGCCTCGGCGGGCAATGGCAGGTATCCCAGTTCGTCAATGACCAGCAGCGCGGGGCCTGCGTAGAAACGCATGGTGGTGGCCCAGCGGCCCTCGATTGCGGCGCGGTGGCAGCGGGCTGCCAGGTCGGCGGCGGTGGTGAAGTAGGTGCGGTAGCCGGCGTGCGCTGCTGCGCGTGCCAGCCCGGTCGCCAGATGCGTCTTCCCGGTCCCGGGCGTGCCGATTAGCAGGACGTTGGTGGCGGTCTCCAGGTAGCGGCAGGTGCCGAGCTCGTCGAGCAGCGGCCGGTCGATCCCGGATGCGGCATCGACGTCGAAGTTCTCCAGCGAGGCCGGGGTGGGCAGGCTGGCGAACCGCAGCCGGCCGGCCAGGCGGCGGGCTTCGGTGTCGTCGACCTCGATCCGCAACAGTTTCTCCAAGGTCGCGGTCGCCGAAAGATTTTGTGCGGCCGCTTCTTCCAGGACCGACGGCAAAGATTCCGCGGCAGCGTGCAGCTTCAACGTGGCAAGATGCGACCGCAGCTGCTGGTAGCGGGTCGCGGTCTCGTCGGCGCCGACGGCTTTGGTGGCGCGGCGGCTGGTTCTCTTCGGGGCGGGGCTGGTCATTTGCGGCTCCTGGCAGTGGCGGCGCGCTCGTAGGCGGCCAGGTCGGTGACGGTGGCTGTGATACCGGATCCTGTTGCCGCCGTGATGGATGCGGAGTTGGCAGGGTCGGCGGCTGCGCGCAGCGCTGCGGCAGCGGCTCGGGCGGCGTCGCCGGGCGGGATGCGTTCCTTGCGGCGGTGAGGGCGGCCGGTGTTCGCCGCCGCCATCGCGACGGCGTCGAGTGCGACGACGTGACCGTGGTCGCGGACGGTGGCGCCCAGGCCGTCGGCGGCCCGCTTGTGCCGGGCGATCACGATCCCGTCGGTGGTGGCGATGTCGATGGTGTTGCCGCGCAACGGTTGCGCGACGATCACCGTCGCCGCCGCCAGCTCGGGTGGCACCGAGTAGCGGTTGCCGCGCCAGGAGATCATCGCCTGTCTGGATGCGACCCGGGGCTCGGCGACCATCGCCGGATATGGGTCGGCGGGCAACGGCCGCAACGGTTCCCGCGCTGCGACAGTCGCGACACTCGCCCGGCCGTCGGCGGTCGGCCGCAGCCGGGTGTCGGTGCGCAGCGAACAGAACTTGTCCAGCGACGATTGAGCTTGCTCGACGGTCACCTCATCGGCGAGAGTGCGCCACCAGCGTTGCGCGGCAGTGTGATTGGCCTTTTCGACCACGCCCTTGCGGTTCCCGCGCCGGGGCGGGCAGATCGCCGCCACCACGGCGTAGTACTTCGCGACCGCTGCGAACGACGCGGTCACCTGCCCGCTGGACGGGTGGCAGACCGTGGACATGCGGTCGAACCGCCACGACCCGGTCGCCCCGCCCAGCGCGCGGGCGACGCGGTCCAGGCCCTCGATCAAGTGCGGCTGATCGGTGGACGGTGCGAGATAGCCGCGCCAGCGGCCGGAATGCGCGAGGGAGCCGACCAGCAGGTGCGCGGTCGCGCCCCACCCCCATGACGCCGGTGGATTCGGCAGATCCACCCAGTCCCATTGGGTTTCACCGCCGGGCGGGTGCTCGATGACCGCGTTGGGGCGTTCGGTCGCGGTCCGGCAGGCCTGGCAGACGGGCCGCAGTTTGCGGGCGCGGATGTTGCGGGTCAGCGACTGATACGACAGCGGGTAACCGAGGGGTTCCAACTCGTCCATCAGCGCCTGCGCCCACAGGTGCGGGTCCTCGGTCAAGCGGGCGGTTACGTAGTCGACGAACGGTTCGAACGGGTCCGGCCTATGCCGTTTCCGCACGCCGGGGGTGCGCTCCCCGGCCAGATACGCGCGAATGGTTTTGCGGTCACGGCCGGTGTGCCGGGCGATCTGGGAGATCGTCCAGCCTCGTGCGCGTAGGGCACTGATTTCCACATCTTCCTCACGTGTCAACATGGAAAAGCGGGCCTCCTCCGAATGAAAGCGCTGGTCAGGTGTGGTAACCACCAGCATCGAAGGAGGCCCGCCCTTCACGGCGGAGCCACACGGGACAAATGGGGAATTTTGGTGAGCGTCAGTGGGGAAGTTCAGCTTGCGCGGTCACAGGGAACCTGTCGTGATCGAATACCGCAGCCTGTTGTTATCCAGGTGGTTCCCTCTAACATCTGGGCCATCGGACACGGCTGGGCCAGCCGGGGGCGGCACGGTTGTTTCTCCCACGATCCTGGACGTCCTGCAAGCTGTTGAAGTCCGAGCTTCCGGCGGAAGCGGACACCGACTAGACCAGACGGTATTGTTCGAACATGAGTTCGAGCGAGTTCGATGAGTGGATGCCGGAGTACGAACTCGACGGCATCCCGGTCGATCCGGACCGGCTGTATCAAGTCCGCGGCGGGTGCGCGGCACCGAGCCCTATAGCGTGCCCGCGCGGTCACCGGCTCGGGCCATGGCGGGTGCTGGTCGGCTGGCAATCGTGCCAAACCATCGGCGGGCACCGCACGCACACCTGTGTCGAGTGCAACTACACGATCTATACGCCACCCATTCGGCCCGACTGTCGACACCACGCCTTCGATGAGCGGCTTATCCACATACCCGAAACAGACGGAACCACACCACAAGCTGGGCCGTCCAACCCAATATGACTACTGAGCCGAGTCACTTACCCTGATAGGAGCCACTACTTCACCCCCTATGTGCCGCTCAGAATCCGCGCCCCCGAGCAGGACCCGCCCGCCTGATCGAATACCTGCGGTCCCTCTCGAGCCTGTTCATTCGTGACTTAGGACCTCTTGGATTTCCCTTGCGAGGTTGCTATTGCCAGCCGCGATGAACTTCTTTCGGACGTTCATTGCCGCGTTTATCTCGCTCAGTGAGTTCAGGCTGTAGTCCAGTGGGATCGGTTTACCGTGGAGATCGGTGACTGATCCACCTGCGGCGTGGAGGATGTAGTGCCCGGGGGAGAGATCCCAGATGGCGAAGCCTTTGGCGAATTCGATCATGGCGTCGGTGAAACCGGCCGCGACGTGGCACAGGCCGATCGAGCCGAAGTCAACCCCTATGCGCCCCTTCGGTTTTCCGCTCTCCGAGGGCGCACCCAGCGCTTTCAGGAACTCGTGCTGCTGGGCCAAGGGCGCGAATCGTTGGGCCGGTCGCATGAGGTAGTTGGTGATCAGCGCCTTGGGCAGTGAAGCGTGTGATGTGTGTTCGAGGGGGTGCTGGGTACCATCTGCTGTGACCATCAGCGCCCGATCGTCTCCGGCTTCGTCCATCGCTGCGAGGTAGATCTGGACGTGGTGGAAGATATCGCCGACCACCGCCACGATCGGCCGTGCCAGGGAGCGCGAGTAGACCAGGATATGGGTGTAGCCGTACAGGCTACGGACGGCGAGTTCGCTGGTATCCAGCGGATCGACCAGCACACACAGGTCCGGATCGGCCTGTGGTCCGATGATCTCGGGATCCGCCTCCTCGGAGGCGTAGATGAACGATGGAATGACCTCGACCAGCAGCTCTTTGTAGCGCCGATGCATCCACAGGTCGTAGTCGGACAGGAAGTTGTCCTGGTGCCGTAGATTTTCGTTCTCGGCGTGGTGGCCGGTGAGTGCGGCCTCGACGAGGCGGGGGCGGATATCGGTGATCATGTCGCGTACCAGATCGGCGACGCGGTGTGCGAGGTCGGTATTCGTGGCCGGATTGGTCACCAGAAGGCACCTTTCGATGGGGTCATCGCAGTTCCAGTGGTGGTTCGATGCCGGGCGGGCTCATGGTGGCTGCGATGAAGATGGCCTCCAGGCCAGCGTCACACATGATTTTCGCGCCGGTCAGGTCGTCAAAGCTTTCTACTTTCAGGTCACGGCTTTTGGTCATCGCTCCGAACACGGCGAAGTACAGTTCTGCCTTCGGGTATCGCGACCGGAGTTGATGAGTGAGGTATCCGATGACGTCGGCGTGTTTGACTTCGAAGTCGCAGACGACGATGGTCGGTGTGTCTCGGGCTGGCGGGAAGAACGAGGCGTCATCCAGGTCGATGCCGTCGCGGATCTTGTTGCAGCGCAGGTAGCCGATGTTGCAGCGGGAAAATCGTGATGAGGCAAGGAAGGTCGCCATCACCAGACCGGCTTCGTTCACACCGAAGCACACGTCCACGTCCAGGCGGCGTCCAACGTTCTTGATCTGCATGGAGAGTTGTTCCACGCCGTACCCGAACGTCTCCCACGTCAGGTCGAGTAGCTGGCCCGGATTCGGATTGGGCAAGGTGAATACGCTGATGTCGGGGTTGCCGTTCTCTATGGTCGGAACCGACAGGATGAACTCATCGCCGGGTTGCCTCGCCCACCCGTTCACGGCTGCAGCGTGCAGCCCGGCCGCCGGGGTTGCGATTGGAGACGGCCCAGGCCGAACGTCCGGCTGGGCATCTGCGGTCATCTGTCTGAGTGACAGCTGGTCTTCGATCGGGAGGCGTTCGTAGGCTTCGGCGATCAAAGCGGTCGGCGATATGGTCTCCTCGGCTACGCCCAACGGGCCGCGACCGTAGGCGGTGCACAGGATTAGCACGCTCGACAGCGAGGGGGGCGAGCCGCGTCCGCGTCCGCGAGCCCAAGATTCCCACGCGTTGATCGAGGTACCGCCGAGGGTTGTCTGGTTGCCGGTGACCTTGTTGTAGCGCTCGGCGGCCTGGTCCTGGGACAGCCCGGCCGCGTATCGATACGCCTGCAGACTGGGTATATCGGGATATCGCGCCATCAGCTCGGTCGCTGCCCGCGTCACCGAACCCAATGTGGTCCATAGCTTTTTGCCGACAGCAGCCATCTCCCGACCACGCGCCTGGGGGGTCGTGGGCTGATTCATCGGCGAGGTCGAATTGCGTTGCCTCGACCGAACTCCCACCCGCCCCCAGTCCTCCACACCCGGAACCGTCACGGCCCTCAGATTACCCATCACGATGGGCAAGTCCGGTGTTTGGCGGAAAACGCCAGTTCAGCGCTACCCATCAACCGGGCGGTTGTCGGACCGTCACGCAGGTGTCACAGGCCGACTCGCATGCGACCGTATTTTTCGAAGGCTGCGACGTATTGAGAAAGGGCAGCGATGACAAATCCGTATTCGGCAATCGCCGCTGCTCCCATGGGGCCACCACGTGCGTTCGGGTACGTGAACAGCGCACTGGGTGAGCGGGTGATGAACGAGGTGTGCGTGTCGGAATGTGCTGCCGCTCTTGGCTATCAGTTGGTGCGGATGGTGGTTCGAGATCCATCGAAAGTGGACGACCCGGTGGCGCGGCTGATCAACACCGCACGCGGTTACAACGTCGCTGCGGTGATAATCCCCAGCCTCGACCACGTGGGCGGGGATCCGAGTGAGATTTGTGGGGTGTGCGACGTGGTCAGTGCACGCACCGAGCAGACCTATGTGTGCGCCGCCGCGCCTGTAGATGAGCCTGATGAGCAGCCCTGAACGGCAACGACCCGTGGAGGCTGTCAGGCGATGTACCAACGTCGCACGGGAAGTTGCCTCGCGCTTTGCCGTTCCTTCCGCCTCGGCGGCTTTCGCGCAGTTGATATCTGATTTCTTGTTCGGGAGGTCTAGTGCCAGTTACATGCACGTTCTGCGACACCCCTGACGGTGTTGCAACTGCCGCCGCGACACTAATTGCAGCGCAAATCGATTCGGCTGTCGGTCTATCCGGTGAGTGCGTTGTTGCCCTCGCCGGCGGTTCAACGCCGACCGCGACCTACCGTGCACTGAGGTCGCTCGATATCGACTGGTCGAGAGTGCATTTCGTGCAGACCGACGAGCGGGTGATTCCCGAGGCTGGGGAGCGGTCGGCGGCGCTGATCGAGGCGGCGCTCGGGCTCGACCGTCAGGAGTTGCGGACCCGATGGCATCCGGTGCCGGTGTGTGGTGATGGGGCTCGTACGGCTGTGGCGTATGCCGGGCGTCTTGCTGATGTTCGTCCCGGCGGAGTACCCGATATAGCGATCCTGGGCCTTGGTACCGATGGGCACACAGCATCGATATTCAGCCAGAACTTGCATTCCGACCCCGGTGCGACGGTCGTTTCGACGAGCTATCACGGTGAGCAGAGAGTCAGCTTGGGGCTCGACTACCTGAGAGCGATCCCGACTCGCGTTCTGCTGGCGACCGGCACCGGCAAGCAGGCGGCGCTGACAGCTGCTCTGAGCCCTGTTAGCAGCGCACCGCGGGTGCCAGCCGCTATTGTCCTCGGCCAGGACGGACATGTTTTCGCCGATGCCGCTGCCCGGCCGGAGCGGGGCTGACGTGCTGGCGGTGTACCGCAGCAGCGGGCCGGTGATCGTGTTCGATCTCGGCGGAACCTGGTGGCGCTCGGCGATTCTGGAGCCGGACGGCACTTTGGCCGAGCGGCAGCGGCAGGCTGCGGTGACGAAGACGCGCACGGGCAGCAACGCGGCTACCCTTCGCGAACTCATGGTGCAGTTCCTGCTCGACAGTGCGCGCCAGTTCGCGGCCCAGCACCCCGCAGTACGAGATGTCGGGATCTCCCTGGGTGCGGCGATCAACGGTCATTCCGGTCAGGTCCTGGCGAGTGCTCCGATGTGGGGCGACTGCACCGACCCATACGACCTGCGTGCGGTGCTGGCGTCGGCGGAGCCGAGCTTGCAGTGGTGGATTGCCAACGACGTGACCTGCCTGGCGCTGGCGATCTGCGCGAACGAGCAGATCGCCAGCCGTGATCTCCAGGCGATCACCGCGGTCACCGTGAGCAGCGGAATCGGTTCTCGCACTATCGATGTACGCACCGGCGAGGTTCTGCTGGATCGGCGGCACGGGATGCAAGGCGAGATCGGGCATCTGCCTGCGCTCACACCCGCAGCACTGGGCGTGGAGCCGCCGCTGTGTGACTGCGGGGCGGCCGGGCATGTGTCGGCGATCGCGGCGGGCCGCTCGATCGAAGCGATGTTGTCTCAGTTCGCGGGCATCCTCGATCTGGGTGATGCCACCGGGGACGGTGGCTGCTCTCGCCTGCCGATGCTGCGTGACGCGGTGGCGGCGGACAATCCGGCGGCGGTGTCGTTCCTGGATGCGGTGACCGCGCCGCTGGCCAGGGCACTGCTGTATCTGCTGGCTATCGATCCCCGGGTGGAGCAGGTGTTCCTGTCCGGTGGTGTGGTCGACACGCTCGGCGATCACTACATGAACAGCTTGTACCGGAGGCTGGAGTCCGACGGGCTGTATCTGGTTTCTCTCTATCAGCCCAGCATCTTTCGGGATCGGATCTGTCGGTGGGAGTCCGACGGTTTCGAACCGTTGCGCGGTGCCGGGTTATTCGCTCACAAACAGTCACTCCAGGCTGGGGATAGGAGTCGATGACATGGACCGCGTATGGGCTATCGGTGCGACACAACCGGTTTCGTACCGGATCCGGCGCACTCGCCACTGCCTGGATCCCGATAACAGCGACCTGGCCGACGCGGTCGGCATCGGCACTCGGCGAACACTGGTCTTCGTCGATTCGACCGTCATGAGTCTGTTCGGTGATCCGATCACCGGATACTTCGACAACTACAGCACAGCCTGCACGGTGGTTCCGATCGAGACGACCGAACGGACCAAGAATTCCGACACCGTCGGCCGGATCATCCGCGAATACGACAAGTTCGGGCTTAGCCGTCGCCGCGACGCCGTGGTCGCGATCGGCGGTGGCGTGCTGACCGACGTGGTCGGATTCGCTGCGAGCATCTACCGGCGCGGCGTTCCGTACATCCGGGTACCGACCACACTGCTGGGGATGGTCGACGCGGCCGTCGGAGTCAAAACAGGCATCAACTTCAACGGTCGCAAGAACCGGCTCGGTACCTACTTCGCGGCCACCGACACGATTGTCGACCCCGGGTTCCTTCGCACCCTTCCCGACCGCCAGATATCCAACGGTATGGCCGAAATCCTGAAGATCGCACTGGTCAAGGACAGCGGCCTGTTCGACCGCATAGAGCACCGGTGGACCACACCGCGAGGCTTCGGAACGGACATCACTGTCAGCGGGCCGATCATCGACACCGCGATCACCGCCATGCTCGAGGAACTCGAACCGAATCTATGGGAGGACAACCTCGCGCGGCTGCCCGATTTCGGGCACACCTTCAGCCCGGCGTTCGAGCTTGCGGCCAAACCCAAGCTGTATCACGGTGAAGCCGTCGCGATCGACATTGCCCTGTCGTGCCTGGTGTCGCTGCATCGGGCCCTGGTCGAGCAGGATTGCTTCACCAGGATCGTCACGCTCATGTCCCGGATCGGCCTGCCGTTGAGCCACGGCTGTATCACCGAGGACATCCTGGCGGCTGGGCTGGCCGACTCGATCCGCCACCGCGACGGCAACCAGAACATTCCCCTGCTCACCACGATCGGCACCGCAATCTTCGCCCAGGACATCTCGCTCAAAGAGCTCCTCGCCGCCGCCGATACGCTCCGTCCCCTCCACACCGAACTGTGCGAATTGCGATGCGCATGACCACTATCGAAAACCGCGCACTCCTCCGCACCGGTAGCGGCCTTCACCTACGACGGAACACGATCCACACTCTTGGCGCCGGGCCGTTGCGGCGCATCCTGCGTGTGGGTGTGTGCGGCACGGACCTGCAAATTCAGCGGCGGGTTCGCCCGGACCAGGCCGCGATCCTGGGCCACGAAGGAATCGCCCTGCGGTTCGACGACGATGGCACCGCGCGGTGTTGCGAGATCTTCAATCCCGTCGACCCCCATAACCAGGACGTCATCCTGGGGCACAGCTACGACGGGATCCTCCAGGACTTCATTGCCGATACGGTGCCTTCTCGCTGCGTAGTGCCCGCATGGGGTAGCTTGCCCGTCGATCTCGGCGCACTGGTCGAACCCGCAGCGACAGCCCTTTACGCCTGGGAGTTGATGCGTCCCGACCTGCCTCCGAAGGCGTCGGTGGCGATCTTCGGGGGCGGTTGCGCTGCGCTGCTGATGGCGATCCTGGGCGAAGATCTCGGATACCGGATTCGCCTCATCCATCCACGCCGAGACAGGCTCGACTTCATTGCCGACCTCGGGGTTCTCGAATCAGCCGAATTCGCCGACTGCACATCGCCCGACAGCGCCGATGGGGCGGTCATTTGCCTGCCTCGCGAAGCAGCGTCGCACGCGATCGAGCAAGCCACATGGACCCTCACGGTCGGCGGCGTGCTGGACCTGTTCGGCGGAGTACCCACCGGCCCATGCCATCCCGCGCTTCCGCACATCCCTCTGGCGGCCGTACGTCGCATGAACGTGTGCGGGAAAGCTCAGGGTCCCCGGCACATCGACGCAATCACCAGCACCGGCAAGCAGCTTCGGATCACCGGTCATCGCGGAACGTCCCCGGGGCAGCTGCATGCGGCACAGCAGCGCCTGATCGCCGCACCCGCTCGATTCGGAAAGGTTGTGACGCAGGTGATTTCCCTCCCGGAGGCGGCGAGCGTTATTCCTGCGATGGCCCGGCGCGACAAAGGTCGAGGCGAGTTCGTCAAGATCGTCGTCGATCTGGTCATGCACCAGCGATCTCGCCCCGTCGATCTCGGCACCACCGTCGCCGATCAGCTCCAGGATCAGCGATGATCACTACGGCCGGGACGAGCTACCTGCGCATCGAGCACCGTAATCGAGCCGCGTTCCTCACCACGGTCGAGACCCAACTGACATCGAACGAAAACCAGAGCAGCACAGTTCTTTTCGCTCCACATGTGGCCGGGATATGCCGGTCCGATCTCCGGGAGGTCCTCGGCACACGGTTCGGTCGCCGGGACTTCGGCCACGAGCTGGTCGGCACCATTCTCACCGCGCCAGCGCCATTGAAGGCCCTCGAAGGCCGCACCGTCGTGTTCGATCCGCATCCGGAGCTGACACGACGCACCTCCGGGTTCGCCGAACAGGTCGAACTCACCGGCGATCCTGGCCAACTGGCCGCAGCATTCGTCCCCGTCCCGGCGGGCCTGGACGATCCGATCGCGGTGTTCACCGAACCTCTCGCCTGCGCGGTGCATTGCGTATCCCGCCTGCACCAGGTCACCGCCGAGGGCGGCGTCGGCCCACACAGCCCAGTCGCGGTAGTCGGCGCAGGCATGGCTGGCACATTGATCTGCGCTGTACTCACCGCCCAAGGTCACCCCTGTGTGCTGATCAACCCTCACCCCGAGCGGATCGAGTTCCTAAACGCCCGCCACGTCCTTCCCAGCGAGATCCTGCACACCGGCCCGAGCGGCGCGCGATTCCAGCGGGTCATCCTGGCGACCGCCGCCGCGAGTCCGGAGCACCTGGCAACCGGCATTGGCCTCCTCCAACCGGGAGGGTTGCTGATGCTGTTCGCAGGAACCCAACCCGCCGCCAGCCTCGGCGAGGTCGACATCGATCGGGTGCGCCGCGAGCAACTCGCTCACCCAGTAACCAGCGAAAACAAGCGTGTGACGGTGGCCGGTACGTACGGTGCGCTTCACTGCGACTTCCTCGACGCTCTGTCGCTGCTGACCGAACAGCCCGGTCCCACGCAGTGGTCGCTCGCGGTCTGCGTGCAACGCCTCACCACCCGCGTCCTGCCCCTGCAGGGCGCCGCGGACTACCTCACCGTCAACGCCGACCGCGGTGTCCTGGGCAAGACCCTCGTGTACATCCGCCCACCGATCCCGCTGGAGTCGACATGAAGGTGCCCCGATACAACTACCGCAGCCAATTCGACGATCTCCCCGGCGTCACCGAGCGCATCGGCCGGGCCTTGGTCACAGGGACCTACATCCTGGACGACACAGTGGCACAATTCGAACACCGCTTCGCGACCTACCTCGGCACCCGATACGCGATCGGGGTCAACTCGGGCACCGACGCGCTCATCCTGGCACTTATCGCCCTCGGTGTCGGGCCCGGCGACGAGGTCATCACCGTGGCAAACACGTTCCACGCCACCGTCCTTGCCATTACCACGGTTGGGGCCACCCCTGTGCTCGTCGATTGCGAACCCGACACCTACCTCATGGACCTGACCGCCGCCGAGGCCGCGTGCGGGCCCAGAACACAGGCGATCCTCGCAGTGCACCTGTTCGGCCGCACCCTCGACATGGACCGGCTCACTGCGATCGCGCACCGGCACCAGGTCGCCGTAGTGGAGGATTGCGCGCAAGCTGTGGGAGCCACCTGGGCGGGACGCCGAGTCGGGGCCTTCGGTGTTGTGGCCGCCTTCAGCTTCCACCCCAGCAAGAACCTTGGCGCCGCGGGAGACGCCGGTGCCGTAGTCACCAGCGACCCAGAGATTGCGCACACCGTGAGGATCCTGCGCGGTCTCGGCCAAGACGGACAGAACAACCACGTCTCACTCGGTGTCAACTCCAAACTCGACACCCTCCAAGCCATCGTGCTCGACGCCAAACTCGACCACTTGGACGGCTGGAACATCCAGCGCAAACATATCGCCACCCGCTACGCAGAAGCGTTGCCCCGCATCGGAATCCCCGTCCCCGCAGCGCCTCCGCCGCCGGGCGATCACGTATACCACCTCATGCAGATCGCACTTCCGCACCGAGATGCAGTCCTGCAACAGCTGCGGGCCGATGGAATCGACGCGGTCGTCCGCTACCCGACACCTATCCACCGCCAACCCGCCTTCGCGCGGAACGGTTTCGAGTCGGCGTTTCCCCATGCTGACCATCAGGCCGCCCACACGCTGTGTCTGCCGATCCGCCCGGACCTGCCCGAGAAAGACATCGACTACATCTGCCGCAGCCTGCACAACGCCATCACCGACCAGGAGATCCCCGCATGACCATTTTCGTAGCCCCAGCACTCTTGGGAGCCGATCCGCTGGACCTGCGCAGCGCGATCGACCACATCCAACACAGCGACGCACCCTACCTGCACCTGGACATCATGGACGGGCACTACACCAGCGACATCAACTTCGGGCTCCGTACCCTCGCGGCCATCCGCGCCCACACCCCGATGCAACTCGATGTGCACCTGCAAACCCTGCAGCCCGAACGCTACATCGACGACCTCGTCCGGATCGGAGTCGACCGCGTCTCCATGCATGTCGACGCAGCAACAAATATCACCGCTGCGCTCGATGTGCTGCAAAGCGCAGGACTTCGCAAAGGACTCGTACTCAACCCCGAACACGGCATCGAGCGCCTCGCCCCCTACCTCGGCCGCCTCGACTTCATCATCCTCATGACCAGCAAACCTGGCACCAGCACCTTCGATCCCACCGTCCCGAACAAGGTGCGCCACCTCCGCGCCCGGCTCACCGAAAACTCTCTCGACACGGTGGAACTCATCGCCGACGGCGGAATCACCCCCCACACCGCCCCACAGGTGATCGACGCCGGAATCGACACGCTCGTCGCCGCCAGCGCAATCTTCCAATCCGCCAATAACACCATCAAGGGCGCAATCATCGAACTTGCACACTCCGGCAACCCGGCACCGCCCGACGCGGGGTCGTAGCCCGAGTGTGAACACCCTGACGCACGTCGAAGACCTGCGACTTGGCTGTGCATCGGTGACCCAATCGGGGCCGGTGCGCTGTCCGGCTACGCTGGATAGCTGAGCAGAATCTCAGCGCGCTCACCACAGCTCCGCGCCTATGCCAAGCAGCAAATGTCGTTGTGTGTCAAACGCTTTCAACCATTCAGAAGCACGCCTGAGTCCATGCACAGGAAGGAATTCGCCTCTTGCCCGAGGAATCCGGATCCGTTTCGGTCGAGATCGTGAGACAGGTGAGTGACGAGACGCTGGCAGCTCTCACCGTCCTGCTACCCCAACTATCGGCCTCCGCGTCGTCGTTGACCCGCGAACGGCTCGAGACAGTTGTGGCCGCACCCGGCACAGAGCTTCTGATCGCCCGGACCGAAGGTGCCATCGCCGGCATGTTGACCCTCGTCACATACACCATCCCCACCGGCCTGCGAGCCCGCATCGAGGACGTGGTCGTCGATCACTCGGCACGCGGACGTGGTATCGGAAAAGCCTTGACCGCTACCGCGATCGACATCGCCGAACAACGCAGAGCACGAACAGTCGACCTCACGTCCGCGCCAACGAAGACCGCCGCAAACCAGCTGTACCAAAACCTCGGTTTCACACCACGCGAAACAACGACCTACCGAATCACCTCTACCCGCCCAGCTGACAGTCCCAACACCAGGCTCGCCCAGCAAGATGAATCACCGTAGAGGCAACAAGAGACACATCGCCGACAACGCTCACTTGCGGCGCCGAACAACCCAGCCCTGACCCACGTTCGCATGAGTAACCCACTCGACTAGGAACCTGAATGGATGATTCGCCATCCCTCGAAGAACAAATCCGCCACCACGCGCTGACCCTGGCATCTATTGCCAATAACGGACTGGTGTTCACCGCTGACGTGTTCGATCGGCAACGCTACGAGCACACCCAGTTGATAGCGACCGAACTACTCGCGCTGGTCAGCAACGGTACACCGGCCGAGTTGGACAAGATCGTATCGCTCGAAGAGGGGTACATGACCCCCAAAATTGACGTCCGAGGCGGTGTCTTCGACGACACCGGACGAGTCCTGTTGATCCGCGACCGCAGCGACGAGCAATGGACACTGCCTGGCGGCTGGTGCGACATCCTCGAACCACCCTCCGAAGCGATTGAACGAGAGGTGCAAGAGGAATCGGGGCTCACGGTCCGCGCCTCCAAACTTGTCGCCGTCCTCGACCGCGACGTACAGAAACACGAGCCCGTGTTCCCGTATCACGTGTACAAGATGTTCTTCCTCTGCGACATCGAATCACACGGAGTGCCAAGCCCGATCGAAACAATGGAGGTCGACTGGTTCCCGGTCGAGAAGCTCCCCGAGCTCTCCAAATCACGGGTCCTCGAAGGCCAGATTCGACTGCTCCACGAGCACTGGGCTAAGCCGGAACTGCCAACTGTGTTCGACTAGGCGCGAGCCGTCCGAATCTTGCCAGGTCGACAGCATTACCTCGCGCCGCAGGAGATGCTTCGAGCCGATCGTAAGAAGGAATGCCGACGAACGGCCAGGCAGTCGGCGAAGGTTGCTTGGATCACCGCAGCAGCCGAGGATGTCAATCTGCCAGCGACGGTGCGGAATCTCAGAACCGTGGCGGATCCGCCACGGCACCGCCAAACGTTCTGAGATTCCGACACGAGTTTCGAGACCCTACACCGACTATCTCGCCAGCAAGTGAAGCCGGGAGAACTCTCCCGATCGGACACCTGAGAGGAACGCGGTCCATTCCTCGCGGGTGTAGGTGAGCGTGGTCTCGGCGGCGTCGCGCAGGGTGGTGTAGCCGTTGATTTCCGGGTGGATGCTCGGAATGCCGAGGGTGGTGCCGTCGTCGGTTGCGTCGCCGGTGGCGATCGTGAGGAACTTGACCCAGGCGTGGGCAGGGACGGCGATGATCGGCCGCAGGGCTTCGTTGCCCCGGTATTTGCTGTCGCGGATGAGTACTTCCTCGCCCTCGAACCGTACCTCGACGCACGCATTGCCGTGATCGGAGAAGCTGGCCTTGTACCAGCCAGTCGACCCGGATGGTGCAGGTTCGTAAGCGTTCATATGCAGTACTTTACCCACGGGCGTAGTTTTTGATGAGTGCCAGCGAGTCGGCCGAACTCAGGGTCTGTTCCAGTGCGGCTTCGAACGCATATGCGAGCTTGTTGACCTCGTTCTCGTCCTCGATGATGGTTGCCCGCGTCGGTGTCTCGGACCACCCGAGTGTCGGAAGTTGTTGCGGAGCGTCGAAGTCCAGTAAATGGAATGTCGATCCACCCAGCGCAGTGCCCTCGGCTGCGGTGAACGGGATGATCCGGATCTGGATGGTGTCCGGGTGTCCCTCCATGAGCTCGATGAGGTGATCCAGCTGCTCTTGGAGGACGGCGGCGCCTCCCGTTTGCTGGATCAGGGCGGCCTGGCTGAATACGGCAACGAGGTGAAGGGGATCGTCGTCAGTGAGCCGACTCTGCCGCTGCATTCGCACGGCGAGGTGCTGTTCGACTTCGAACGGTCGGATCATGGTGTTGGCGCCGATGATGGTCCGTGCGTATCCCTCGGATTGCAGCAGGCCGGGGATGAGGAGGCAGTTGTAGGCGCGGATGCTGTGTGCCCCATATTCGAGGCCGTAGAGACGCTGCATTTCGGGGCGGATCAGCGCGGGATACTTCATCCACCATCCGCGCGTGCTGGTTGCGAACTCACGGAGGCTGACCAGCTCATTCTGCTCAGTCTTGTCGCAGCCATAGGCCGCAGCCAGGGCTCGTAGCTTGTCCTCGTTGGGGATGCGGGTGCCGTTGAAGATCTGCGACCAGTACGGCGTGGAGATGCCAACGGCCGCCTTGACTTCGGCGTCATCGAGGCCGGCGTCCGCGCGAAGTCGACTCAATCGGAGTTTGAGCTCCCACTTTGCGACCGTGGGTGACGTCGGCGCCATGGCTGACCCTCTCGTTGACCGGTTGCCTTGATGCGGAAGAGCGTACTGCAATCCGCCCTGCGTCCAATGCTACGCATCATGCTGTTATTCATGCAGATATTGACGCAGCAAATGATGCTGCATTATCGTCGGCAGTGTCGGTCGTCACTTAGCTGGACCTGCTCAAGGCGGCGATTCACGGCCGGGATGGGAGTTCCGATGGCAGCGCATGTGATCGATCGGCCGCTGATGACCAGCGACCGCACAACGCACCAGGCGGGATCGGCGGGTCAGGGCACCCACGCAGGGGAGGGGGCCGTCGGGTGAGTGCGCCGGGTGATGTGGACAAGGCGATAGAGCTGTGCGGCTATTACCGGCACGTATGCGGGCTCGATGCGTTCGTACGGGATGGCGTCGGCCCGATCTTTATGCGGGTCGGCGGGGTCGGTGCGGTGAGGATGCCCGCGCCGCTTGGGCGGCGAGTTCATGACCGGCTGGTTCAGCCCGGCCCTGTCGTGATCGAGATCGATAACGCGTTGCGAGCGTGGTGGACGGTGCTCACCGGCGCTGTCGGGCATCACCTGTCGGATGTGGCTACCTTCGGGATGTTGGCGGCCGTCGAAGCGCAACTTGTGCCGCACGGGTACGAGATCCGGCTACCGACGCCACGTGATGGCAGGTTCCGGTGGCTGGTGATGCCCACGGATTCGTATCGGCCACCGCCGGATCACGTGATGGATGCGGTCCGCCTGTGCAGGGGCGAATGGTGAGCGCGGGTACCGATTCCGTTGGCTGCCAGCCACTGCGGGCAGGGGTGACGACCGCGATGCCGTCCACGGATCTCGAGACGGCGGATCAATGTGGTTCGTATCGGCGGGTTCTGGGGCTTCCGGTGGAGGTGGTGCCGCGGACGAGGCGGATCGTCGTCCGCAGGATCGATGGCCTGGTTGATGCGGTGGTGATGCCGTCACTGCTGGGTGAGAAAGTCGCGACGTGGCTGGCGATGGACCGCCAGCTCGGTCCGGTGATCGAGCACCAGGACGCCGCGCGCACGACGTTTGTGACCGGTCCGCCGGATGGTCATGAACACGCGATCTTCGCGACCCTGCTGCGTCTGAACGTCGGTCTCGGTGGCACGCACATCGTGCTGCCCTCACCCGGCGATGGAGATTCGGGCATCTGGCGATGGCTGTTTCTGCCGTGCAACGGATTTCGACCGGCGATGCGGATCGTGCTGGACGCGGTGATGGCGGTGAATGCGCGATGACGGCACTGACGTTCGGATATCTACAGCAGTCGCTGGTCGGGGCACGCCGGACCGAGGTCGTCGAGCACATCGAAGCGTTCGCCGCCCGGCACGGGCGGGTGGTGGACAAGATCGCGTGTGAGCCCAGCCCTTCGGTTGCGGTGCTGCGGTCACTGCTCGAGGCGCTGGATCGCCGATCCGGTGGGCGGGCGCTGCCCATGCTGGCCGAACTTGCTCGGCGACAGGGTGTCGAGCTGGACCGGCTTCTCGACTATCGTCCGTCGACGACGGTGTTCTGGTCGCTCGTGGCGGAGTTGGATCGCGCCGGGGGCGGCTATATCCTCACGCCCTCGCCGAGGCACCTGGACGGCCTGGGTTCATCACGATCTGTTCTGCTGCACCGGATCTCGCAGACACATCCCGCGATCACCGTTGTGTACACCGATCCCGCGCCCGACCAACCGCCTGCGTACCTGGACCAGAACCACTCGGGTGTGGTGTGCCAGTTCCGTGTGGCCGCGCTCGGGTGCGCCGTGGAGGTCGCCACGTTGAACGCGCATATCGGCCTTGCGCGGGCCGGGCTCGGCGACATGGTCGATCAGGTCGAGGCATTGCTGCGCGAAATCATCGGCAGTGCAGTTGAATTCGACGCCGAGACAGTGTCGGAGGAACCGAACCAGCTGACGGTCGAGTTGGTGCGCGGTCCCGAGACACTGCGGGTGCTGACCCATGAGACACGCGACCACGCGTACGAGCCGGTCAGCGACCACATCCACCAGTTGTGCGACTGGCCGCTCGTGGGCCGCGCCACCAGAACCCGATTGCCCACCGGCGGCACACTCACCTGCTGCGAGCTGCCACTACGGCTCTACGACCAGCCCGACGAGCTACCTCAGGTCGACTCATCCGGTCACAGCGATAGCGACCGGCCATGACCGGGCGCACGCGTGGGCACATGGTGATGAGACCTCCGCAGGGTGTCGGGCACATCGGTATCGAGTCCAGTCCACGCATTGTGGATTTCTTGGCCAGCATCAACCAGATCGCTTGTACCGCTGCCGAATTCGTCGCCTCTGTCATCGTCGACCCTTCCGCCAACGCGGCTAGGTCACCGCCGAGAGAACGGCTGATGGATATCTCTGCGCGGCTCGCCCTCCAAACCCATACCCGCACAACCTCGTACCTGGAAGCACCGAGATGACAATGACTGCACATCAATTAGGCCGATCGGCCACCGTCCATAACCCACGGCAGACCCCGCCCAAGGCGATCGGGTTCGATATGTCCCTGATGGATTCGCCGCATCGCCGGATCGCGATCCAACGTCACGCCGAAAAGCGCGGCTACCACTACGTGTACACGGTGCGTCCGCCCGAAGGGCACGCCGACCCGGTCGGCTACGCGTTCAACATCGCCATCGGCATTCATGCGGCGGCGATCATCGTGTACGACCTGGAAGTTGTCGGCTACAGTCCGGCGCGGGTGTGCGAGCGGTTCGACCTCGAGACCGTCTGTCCCGAGCAGACATGGTCGCGTGTGAGTCCTCCTGCGGTCGATCCGGGGGCACACGGGCTCCTGGAGCATGAGGTAGATCCGGAGGAGGCGCACCGGATCTTCCAACAGCACATCGCATGTCGCGCGCTGGAATGCCCGCGAAAAGAGAGCGCGGTGCGGCGCCTAGTGGAGGCGGGAAAGCTTGAGCCGCAGACCATGACTCCACTGGAGCGGGCCATCGCACGCGGTATCCCGGTTGAGCCGGTCGTGGTTGGTGCGACGGTGGGTGAGCAAGCGCGAGCGATGCTCGATGCCCTGGACGAACTCGTGGACACCATGCGCGGGCGAGCGCATCAGTAGCCAAGGGGCAGCTGTGACCGACGACGATATGCGGCCCAAGCACGTCACCGAATGCGATGGGCTGGAAGCGAGTTGGACGCTGGACAAGCACAACATCGAGATCCATGGCATCTATGACACTGCCGGGGACTTGCCTGTGGTGTCGATCAACGGGCCTTACCCGGATCTGGTGGAGGCACGGGAACGCTGGCCGCAGCTGACCGACCTCTGGAATGCAGTTCGGCACGACTTCTGGTCGCAGATGACCCTCCACGCCTACGGCCGCTCCACCAGGGGCGGAGGGTGACCGGCAACTGGGCGGCATCGGGTCCGGTCCGGCCGTATCACGCGACCGACGGATGGCGGCTCGAAGGCAACGAGCGCGGTTGGTGGCTGTCCAAACACCCCGGCGATGTCGTCGCGAAGATCCGGGCCACGACCGCGCGCACGTGCAGCTGGGGGATCTACACACATGAGGGCCGGATGATCCGGGAGGCGTCGGCTGGAAACGATGTCGAGGAAGCCAAGGCCCAAGCCGACGCCTGGCTGCGGGGAGGGGAACAATGACGAATCACCGTCTATCGCAACGCATTCCGGGCATGTTGAATGGCGGCGATGAGCGTCCGGTAGATCTGCAACCGGCCGATCTGATCCGGCGGGTCATCGATGGCCTCAAGAATTTACCTACCGGTGCCCTTGGTGTGGTCCGCCTGGACCGCGATGACGCCTGGACCGAGGAGATGCTCCGCGGTGCCGCCGACAAATACGGTGTCACGCTCGTCGAGGTCATCGGGTACACGATCGGCGGGTCGATGTCCTGGTCCGACATTCTCGAGGCGGTGGCCCAAGCCGGTGCCGCTGCGGTTGTGACGCCAGCTCTGCCGCATGTGGACCGACACATCACCCGGGTCTGCGCGCTGATCACCGCTGCCGATCACCACATCTGGCCGCGCGGATACCGCTGGCCCGCCGATATCGCCGATCACCCTCGCGATCCGCTGTGACCGCAGCTCCCACCACAACTTTCGACCATCACTCATTCGACAAACATTGGGAAAGGAGCTTCATTGTCCGAATTGGGAAAGCTGGGCTTGACCTGCCGCGACTGGCTGTCCTGCGGACGCTCACCCGGACCGCGCGGTCCGCTAGCGAGTTGGCTACCGCATCCGACCGGCAGCATGGGCAGGTCCTGCGAATACTCGACTGGCTCACGGGCCGCGGCTTCGCTGAGGAACAGACCGGGTGGGCACTGACTGCCATCGGTCAACACATGATCGAGACCGGGTCGCATGAGCGGCTGACCCGATCGCAGCGCACAATGCTGGAGGATCTGCGCCGCGTCGAGGGCGCGCGGGCATTGACTGACCTCGCCTCCGGCCGCACCAACACCGCGCTCACGATCACGAGCCGGTGGTTGCACAACCACCGGTATATCCACACAGTCCAGGTGTGGAGGGTCACACTGGAAGGCTCGGTTTTCGCGGCAGCGGACCAGCGTGACGCCGGGAATGGTGGGGAGCAGTGACCGATTCGCCGATGCCTTCGGAAGCTGATTCCGTTGCAGTCGGACTGTCGGTTTGTGCCACGGCCTGGCGGCACAGGCGAGTTGAGATGATCAATGGTCTTGCTGGTAGTCGACGGTGACGGCGACCGGGTGGTCAGGGCGGTGCCAGGTGTTGATCAATCGACGAGTGCGCCTTGTCTTGTACTCACCCGCATCTGCACGCCGTCGGGTACTGGTACCTGTGTCATCGACATCGAGATCGGCCGCTGCGTAGATGACGACAGTCGCCACCGACCGGTGATCGTCGCTAATGCGAGCGCGGCCTCGATCAACCCGAACTGCTCACCGATGCAGCGGCGCGCACCGAGTCCGAACGGGATGAATGTCTTGCGATGGTGATGCGGTGTGGTGTCCACCCAGCGATTGGGGCGGAACGCGCTCGGATCCTCATACAGTTGATCGCTGCGATGGATAACATACGGGCTCACCGCTATCGATGTCCCTGACGGAAGCAGTATTTCGCCCAGTTTGGTATCGGTCGTGACCTGTCTGGTCACCACCCAAGTAGGCGGGTACAGCCGCAGCGTTTCGGTGATGATCCTGTTGGTGAGTGGGAGTGAGGGAAGGTCTTCGCGCGTCGCTGCGCGGCCACCTAGGACGGAGTCGATCTCCTCGTGTAACGCGTCCTGCACGTCGGGGTTGCGATCTAGCAGGTACAACGCCCAGGTGAGGCAGCCCGCGGTGGTCTCGGCACCGCCTAAGAAGAACGTGAATACCTGGTCGATCAGCTCGGAGTCGGTGAACTGTGCCCCATCTTGTGCATCGCGGGCTTCCAGTAACGCCGACAATAGATCGCCACGGTCTTTTTGATCGGCGCGTCGTTCGGCGATGACGGATGCGGCCAGTTGTCGTACGCGGCGGGTGATGGCGCCGTAGCGCCGATTGTCTGGGGTGGGTAGGCGATTGATGATGGCAGGCATTGCAGTCCGCCGTAATAGCCCGTGTGCGATCGCGCTCAGATCCGTGGCGAACTCGCGAGTTTGGTTGTCGGACAGCGATGTTGAGAACATGGTCTCGGTCGCGATCCGGAACGTCATCGCGGAGAGTTCGACGCCCAGGTCGATGACCTGGCCGTCGTGCCATCCCCGCACGGTGGTCTCGATCGAGCCGGTCATGCTCGAGACATACGACACGAGCCGTCCTGAGCCGAACGCTGGCTGGCAAAGGCGGCGCTGACGACGGTGCTGGTCGTGCGGACAACTGCCGAGCCCGTCGCCAGCGATCTCTCGGGCCCTGGCATAGAAGGGCCCGCCTTTGTCAAATGCCTTGTCGTCAACAAAAATCTGCGATGTGAGCTCCGGATCGGAGACAAAAACCACAGTGTCTGTTCCGAGCCGGATTCGGCACATCGGCCCGTGCTCGGGCAGTGACGAGAGGAGTCCGAGGGGGTTTCGCATCAATGCCAGACCATGTCCGATCAACGGCAGACCGCCCGCGACAAGAGGGATGCGGTCGAGTTCTGACGCTTCTACGGTCACGGGTCCCCCTTCAGCAGCTGGCTACGAGCGCAGCACTGCATTCGCCAGCGAGAACAATCATTCTGGATGCTACCAACATCTGGATGTTCGCAGCATCCCGAATGATGTTGGTTCTTGGACGGTGAGCGTCATGCGTTGTGTCGGTGCCCGTGTCGCGCGTAGCCCGTTTGTGCTGATCAGGACAGCGGTGGACCAGCGTACGGTCGTCGGATCGCCTGGTGGATTCGGACGTCGCGGGTGTCGGGCAGTTCGCTGACCTGAATACTGGCCGAGTATGGCTGCGCGGTGACCGGATCGATCATGTGACATAGGTCGTCGGGTTCGCGGCCGTAGGCGACCTGGATTCCGTCCTGCCATCGACGATTGAACTCCACGCTGGCGCGGAGTCTGTCCAGCAGGTCGATGGATTGGGGAGACTCTCGGTAGCGACCGAGTCCCGCGCGGATCATCGCCATGTCGGAAGTCGCCTCGTACTCCCATTGCAGCGCAAACTGTTTGGCGGGTGACTCGGCGGCATCCGGGCGGAAATGCCACAGGGCGATGTTGTTGTCTGCGGCATCGAGGTCGGGTAGCGACCGGTAGAAGGATTCGTTGCCCACAAGGACATTCCACAGAGGGTCGGTATAAACGCAAATGACATCGACCTGGTCGAAGAACTTCAGTGCGGCAATGCGGTCCGGAGTGGTCACACGGTCGCGCAGCTCCTCGATCGGTGCCAGCTCGACGGGCGGCTCGGCTAGTTCCCGAGTGAAGCGGGCTTGCATCTCGTCGAGCTGGTAGCCGACGATGAGCTGGTCCAGTACACCTCGAAGTGGCACGAGCTTGTTGTTCTCGATCTGTTTGATGTAGGAATCGCTGACGCCGGTACGTGTCTCGGCCGACTTGCGAGTGTGCTTACGGTGCTCACGCACCTTGCGCAACCAGTCACCGAGAGTGGGCATCTCGGCCTTGTCGGGTGTCTGGACGCCGCGCCGCTGCGGCATAGTTCGTCTCGCAGGAGTGAAGCTCATCTTGCCCTCCCCGCCTTGTCATCTGTGCCAGAGATATTCCCTAACCATCACTGGATGGCAGAAGGTCACCGCAGAACTCCCCCGCTTATTTCCTATCAGACCTAGATCAATGCGGCAACGCGTAATGCCTTCACGCGATTGCGAAAAGGTTGCCTTGAGCCCTCGGCGCTTCGACTCTGTGACCGGGTCTGCGATCGAGCACATTTCGCCGTCGCACACCGTGCGGACATTGTGCTCGGCACGTCCATCGTTGCGCTATGGCGTGATTGTGTTCTCCTGCAACGACATGCGGTGCCGATCGGCTGGAGTGGTCACCGCGGGTGGCCATTGGCCGAAAAGGCGCGCCAAGCAAGCAACGGCCGAGAATCTCGTATAGACAAGGCCATTGCCAAATCTCCCGATCCGGACTGGTCAGGATGGCCAAGCGTATGGACAAAGAAATTGACTGGCAAAAACGCTGTCCCCTGAAGGGCTAGCGTCGCAACCATTTTCAAGGTTTTGATAGAGCCGCAAGTCAAAGCCGATTGAAAGGAACCGACGTGGATCCCCTCCAGATGCTGAATGACGGGCTGATCGTGGCATCCAACGCCTTGAACGTGGTGTGGCAGGTACTGTCGCTCATCTTCCTGTTCGTGTGACGTGAACACCTGAGAAGCGGCCTCCCAGAAGCGCTTTCGCCTCTGGGAGGGCCGCGATATCACGCGCCTGCCCCCGCGTATTCACCATTTTTTCTCATTTATCGCCCTGACCGATGAAGGGTTTATTCGGTATGTCCAAAACACGGAAATCCCCCCGTTCACTTCTGGTCCAGCACTGTGTAATCGGAGATGTGCGCCGAAACCGTGTGCCCACCAGCCTGTCTCGCGGCAGCAGGTCGGTTGTCGCTGGTGCGGTGCCTATCGTGTTGTTGCTGTCGGCGGCGACCGCGTCCGCGACCGGTGTGCCTGCGGTGATTACTGATCAGCCCGGTGTCACCAGCCCCGCGCAGCCCGGCACCTCCACCCCACCTGCGCCGGAACCCGTACCTGCACCGCCTCCGGTGTACTACTCCCAGCCTCCCGAGATCCGCAACGGATCCGGGTTACGTCCGGCGCCGTCGGTCGACCTCCCTGTGGAGCCGATCGCGATCGAGGATCTGCATCTGCCCGAACCCGTGGCACCGGTAGCGCCGATCGAGCCGCCGGAGAACACGATTCGCGTCGGGCAGTGGGAAGCACCGCGCCCGGACTGGCTACCCCAAGAGTGCGCCGACGCCATCAACGACGCGGCGGCAGGCGCTGAAGCACAGGTCGCGACCGCGCTGGATTCGGTCGGCATCCCGGCCGGACGCTCCGATCGCGTCAGCGGAGCCACGCTGGGTGGGGCAGCGCTCGGCGGTGCTGGTGGCGCGGTTGTTGCCGGAGCACCGGTCGCGGCTCTCGGCGCGGTCGTGGGCGGTCTCGTCGGCGGCACTATCGGCGGAATCGCCGGTGCCGCACTGGGCACGGTGGTGGCGGTGCCGGTCATCGGAACGATCACCTCCGGTGTGGCCGGTACCGCGTTGGGGGCGGCGGTGGGCGCTGCCGTGGGGGCGGTTGTGGCCGGGGTTCCCGCCGCCGTGGCCGGTGCGGTGGCTGGTGGCACGGTGGGCGCGGGGTTCGGTGCGGGTGTAGGGGTGGGCCAGCCATGACCCGCACGACGAAAGCCCATGCGCGCATCATCGCGGCCCTCGCGATGGTGACCGCCCTCGGCGCGGCTGGGGCGATGGGCGCGGCGACTCCGAGCGCACGGGCAGTGCCGCTCAATGGGTGCCCGGCACTGTATGTGCTGGGAGTGCAGGGCACGGGGCAGTCCTCACCAGGGGCAGATCCGCTGGCCGATACCGGCATGCTCGGTGCGTTGCTCGGTCC
>NZ_BDAZ01000098.1 GCF_001612725.1 Nocardia anaemiae NBRC 100462
CTGGAACCACCCGGCATCGCCTGCCCCTGCGGCGGCGGCGACACACCACTCTGACCCGGCACGGCATTGTTGTTCGTCGGTCCCTGATTCGCTAGTGACGAACTGTTCGGTCCTGGTGCCCCCGGTTGGCCGGGCACGGACGGATTCGCACGCCGCTGCCTATTGGTCCACGGGGTTACCGGAGCCGATTGCCCCTGTTCGGCATTGCTTTCATCCTCCGGATGCTCGACGGCGATCTCCGCCTCGGCGCTGGTCACCGCGCACCCCCGCGCGTCCACCGCATGTGGGCATGAGTGACCGGCGGTGCCGGACGCCCGAGCGATAGGCGGTGGAGGTTCATCCGGTATTTCCTCCCGTGTCGATCGCCCGGTGGACCGGAACAACGTGGTGGCCATCGCAATTCGTGCACGTCAGTGCATGCTCTACCGTCATCATCCTGACTCGTTGGGTGCATACCTCAGGTTCCCAGTGTTGGGAATCCTCAACAATGAGGAGGTCGATAGACCGTCCACGCATGGTCGTCAACGATCTATTGCGGGCAGGTGCGCGGCATCGGATAGGTGATCACAATGGGTTTCAGTTTGTTTGGCCTCAGCGGTAAAGACCTGGCTATCGGCGGGATAACGACGGCGTTCTCCTTGATCCCGGGGGCCGGTGTGGTCCTCGGTCCGCTCGCGGGTGCTGCGACCAGCGCGATCTGGAGCAAAGCAGAGGGCAAGGACTGGGACGAGGCCATCGAGGGGGGACTCGTCGACGGCCTTCTTGGTGCGCTTCCCGGCGGTAAGCTTGCGGGCGGCGCTCTCCGGGCACTAGCGAAGGGCGGCGGCGGAAAGTTGGCCAAGTTGGGCCTGCAGAACGGTGCCGCGAAACTTCTCTACGGTGGGGCGAAGGGCTCCGCCAAAGCAGCGATCACAAAAGGCGCCGCAACGAGTTGGGGTGAACGCGGCGTCAAGGCATTCGGGCGCGGTGTGGGCGCCGCATATATGAACAAGCTTTACGATTCGATGACGGCAGGATCGCCGACCGCCTTAGCGGAACTACCGATCAGGCCCATCTCGTAACGGATCCGGCCGAGGAGCAGCTCCTTGACAATTCATATTCACCAGATGTGGATGCCTGATCCCACTCAGATGAAGGATTCAAAGTACGCGCAATATGTGCCGCTGGACCCAACGATAGACTGGTACCTCAAGCTGCCCAATACGTTCCAAGGTTATTTCGACTCTTGTGGCAACGGCGAGGAGAACAAGGGGACCCCACCCGAGATGCCACCGCCCCCTCAGGTGAAGGACCACGCGGAGCTGGCCGGAATCCCGAACTACGGGAAAACAGCGGCCAGCCTGAGCCAAACGGCCGCTCTGATCGCTGACTCCGCCAAGGCGATTGCGCCACTGGCCAAGAAGACCGAGGCCATCTCCATTGCTGCGCAGAAAGCCGTCAATGCTGGCATCGATATGATTACCAACGCTGCCCCGACTTTGCCTAAACCGGGGATGAAGGAAGATCAGCATATCTTCGAGTTCTGTAACGAGGCGATCCAGTCTGTCGCAACTGCTTTCGACGAGGCCGCCAACGCGAACAAGGATGTCAAAGACGGTGCCGACAAACAGACCGCGGACATGAAAAAGCTGGAAGAGCAGATCAAGGCGCTCCAGCAAGAGAACGCGGAGCTGAAGAAGAGGCTGCTCGATCCGGCGAACGTCCCCCAAGTGCCCACGACTCCGACCACGCCGGGTACCGACCCCACCCAGGTCACCCCCATCGACGACGGTTCCAAAGTCCCCGGACTGGACGACCTCAACCCGACCACCCCCGGAGTCGACACCGGAACCACGCCGACCGGTGGCTCACTCGACGACAAGGTGCAGCAGGCGCTGGACAACCTCAACAGGAGTGCAACGGATCCGAGTACTGCCACACCATCGGTGCCGAGTGCGGCGGCCGCATCACCGGCGAATTCCGGTATGGACATGATGAGTTCGATGCTGCCGATGCTGATGGCGCAGATGATGAACCGCGGCCAGGCCGACACCGACTTGAACAGTCGGCGCGGCGAATTGGACCCGTACGAGGACCAACTGCGCGCCGTCCCCGCTGCTGTCGCACCCGCGCAACCGGTACAGGCCGCGGCCAGCGCACCCGCGGCCGCGCCCGCGAGCCACACCGCGCCTCCGGCGAATTCGTCCTCCACACAGCCGACGACCGGAATGCCGGGTCGCACGCCGGGTTCGGATGGAACCGTGGTGTACACCTTCCCGGACGGTCGGACCCAGAAGGTATCCGTTACTGTCGCACAGGCTTTGGATGCGGCGTTCGGCAACGCCAGTGGCACCGACGCCCAGGCGGCATACGCGAAGACTCCGGCGAAGTGGTCGGATAAGAAGCAGATCGGGACCTCGGTGGATCCGTACCAGCTGATGACCGGTGACGTCGCGACCTGGGACAACCGCACCGCGATCGTGGTGGCCTTCCCCGCCGACGACGGCGGCACACTGGAGGTTGTGGTAAACGGTCAACTCAAGCAGTTCACTCCGACGGAAATGTCCGACAGTGCTGGGGAATTCGGCCAATTCGTCGGATTCAACCACCCGAACGGCATCGAAGCGACTGCACCCGAGGACCACGATCAGGGCAAGATGGCGGGTACACCGGTTACCGGCGATCCGTCGGCGAGTGCGGCCATGCCCGCAGTGGCCGCTCCGGCGTGATCGTGAGCCGGATGTGAGAGGAGGAGGCGATGGCGCCGCTGAATGTCGATCCGGCGGAACTCGTCGATGTCGCCGCGAAATTGGCCGCACTGGCGCGTGACACCGGGGCGGGACTGCCGAAGGGCTGGGTGCAGCCCGCCGGGGCCGACCCGATCTCTGGGACACATGTGCCCCAGCTCAACGCGCAGGCCGCGTCGTTGTTCAACGGCGTGCTCGGCGTGCTCAACGAGGTCCAACGCCACGCACACCACATCGGTGGCGCGGCAGCCGATTACACCGCGGCCGACGATCTGGGCGCGCGCATCGTGAAAGGCGGCGGCGCGGAGATCCTCGCTAATCCGGTAGGTGATGTGCAGGAATTCAGTCCCCGACAGGCACCGGCCTTCAACCTGCCCGCGGCCACCGGATCCGTCGACCCACTCACCTTCGCGAAGCAGTTGCACACCGGCCCGGGCCCTGGCCCGGCGACCAAATTCGCGGCCGATGTCCGCAGCTACACCGGGAGTTTCCACACCGCGGCCGCCGAAGGTGTAGACGGTGCGGCCACCCTGATGCAGAACTGGAGCCCGGTCGGCACCACGGTGTCCGAGCACCTGACCCAACATCGAAACTGGTTGGGCCAGCTCGGCACCGAATTAGGGGCACTCGCCGACAATGTCGACGCCTACAGCGCCGCGTTCAGCACCGCGAAGGCCAAACATCCCACACCAGAGGAGATCATCGCGGCCCGCAAGCGATTGCTGGCGGCGATGAAGTCGAAGAACGAGGTGGCGCTGCAGGCGGCGCTCGCCGAATTCCAGGAGCAGAATGCCCGCTCCGCCGAGGCGATCACCGGTTATTCCTCCACCGTCAACTCCAAAATTCCCACCGGGGGTGGCACGGGCGATACCGGTGGCAGTGGCAAAGGAAGCAGCAGTGGCAGCGACAGCAGCAACATGCTGTCCCAGATGCTTCCCGCGATGATGAGCGCCATGTCCTCGGCCGCCAGTATGGCGCAGAACCAGGACATCTCGGGTGGTGGCCTGGACGACGAGTACAGCGACTACGGATACGACGACCTCGGGGTCCCCTCGGGCCTCGGATCGCTCGGCGGCGGTGGGGGGGCGGGGAGTCCGATCTCCGGCGCCGGTATTCCGGACATCAGCGACGCGAGTACCTCGGTCTCGGTTGGCGCGATGCCGATCGTCGCGACCGCGGGCGCGGCATCGGGCACCGCGGTCGGGATGCCGAGAACGCCGGTCATCGAAGCGGCGTCATCCGCTTCGTCGGCCGCGGCCGCGGCGCGCGGCGCCGGTGCCGGTAACGGGATGATGCCTTATATGCCGATGTCCCCGGGTATGGGCGGTGGCGGCGCCAGCGGCAACGAACGCAATCGGGTGGTCGCCTGGCATCCCGACCGGTTGATGTACGTCGACGACACCCCGCATACCGAACAGGTAATCGGGGAACGGCCGACGATCGCCCCGACCGTGACACCGCCGACACCGGCGCCAGGCCAGGGCCCGACCCAATCCGGAGGTTCCGTGTGAGTGATATCCACCCCGATGTACAGGCGGCCCTCGACGCCGCCCGCGAGTTGCGGCATCGCATCGCTGATATGCGTGAGCGGATCGACAGTATCCGAGCTCGTCGGCCCTCACCCAGCGGTGCGATCATCCCCGAGGTCGATGCGATGGGCCGGTTGACGGATCTGTTTCTGGCGCCGGGGACCGTTGACCGCCTCACCAATCAGGAATTGGTCACCGAGATCATGGCGGCCATTCGGGAGAGCACCGCCGATGCGGCGCGCCAGTACCAGAGCGTGATGGAATCGGTGCCCCCGCCCGAGCCGTTCCAGGCTTCCGGTCCGTCCGGGCCATCGGGTCCGTCCGGGTCGCCCCCGGCGACAGCAGGTGCGGTGCCGTCATGACAGAACCCGGCGCGGTCACCGTCGCCGATACCGTGCGCTGGCTGCATGAGGAGGGGCTGGTCCGGTTGGCCGGTGTCGCGGAACGGATGCCGAGTCTGGTGGCCGCGTACACCATCGACGTCGCGACCGGAACCGTCGTCGCCCATCCCGCGACCGGTGCCGGTGTCGGATCGGATGTGGTGACCCTCGGCGCCGACGACCTGCCCTATCCGGTCGGCACCGCCAAGCGGTTGGTGATCGTGGGTGTCACCACCACCGAAGCATTGCTGGTCGTCGATTTGGCGACCGCGTTGACCATCGCGATCAATGCCGACCGGCCGGAGCTGGTGGCCCGGGCCTGGGCGGTGCAGCTGCTGCTGAACCCCGAGATCACGGTGACCACCAATAGCGCCGATGTCGCGATCGCGTCGAGTCCACGCTGCCGACAGAGTTTCATCCCCGGCGGCGGCGCGACGATCATGAATATCGACGACGCGCGTCCCCCGATTACGACGGTTACGCTCAACCCGTCGAGCGAGGGGCCCGATCATCTCGATGTGGCTCCGGACGGAACCGCCGAAATGTACCTCGGCGCTCGATTCTGGCAGCTGCGCCAGATCATGAGCATCGATGATGCCGCGTGGAGTGCCCTGGCGGAGCGGCTGGAAGCACCCGAGGAGGATCCTTCCGTGCGTAGCACATCCTCGAATCGTCAACACGCCGAACGACTTTAGGAGTGATCCCGTTGACCGATATACCTCCGGACGAGTTCGACGTGGACGAGGCCGCGCCTGCTCCCGACTGGCGGAGCATGGTCTATGAAGTGTTCAATCCCGACCACACCTGCGGCGTCGCCTGTGATCGTGACGGTGAGATCGTCGGTATGCACATCACCGACGACGCGCGCGACAACGGCGATGCCTGGTTGGCCAGGGAGATTCTGCGGCTCGCGCGCCTGGCGCATATGAAGTCCCGGGTGGGTCTGCGCGCCGAAATGGAGTACAAGGGCACGCGTCCCTACACGATCGACTCGTTCGATCTGCCCACCGAAGCTTCCTTCCGCGCCACGGTGAATGCCGAATTCGGCACCACCAGCTGAACCGAAATCTCCGCACCGAACCTCTCTCAGACGGGACCCCGACATGGTGGATATGGACGAACCGCACGAAGTGAACGCTGCGGCAGGCAGATTCGCCGGTGCCATCGAAACGGTCTCGGATCAGGTCTCCGGAACCGTCGCAGATCTGGTACTGCACCATCGGCCGAAATCGGAACTTGACCTCGACCTCGATACGCACCGGCAGAAGATCGTGACGGCGTTGCACCACGGCACGGTGACCAATAGGCACGATGGGCGGATCACTCACACCGAGACGGTGAGCACGACGAATGTCCTCACCGCCGCGGATGTGGAAGGTGGCGCGTACGTGCACCGATACGACTCGATCTGATCACCGGATGTCACCGGAGCACGAAAGTCCGTACTGGGACGAGATAGTCCAGGACAACTGGCCTGAAGTCCCTCCCGGTGACTGGAGCGCACTGGAAACCACGTCGCGCGACGGTGCCGCGGCGCTGGATACCCTCGGCGCCGAACAAGCCCGCAACGAGTTCGACAATCGGGTTCGCGCCAGCGAGGGCCTCGAACCCATCAAACAGAATATGTTGAAGCAGCGGGGGAATCCGCAGGCTTTCGCCGACGCGCTGGACGCCGCCGCGGATATCTTCGGGCATTTCTCGGATCTGGTCTATCGCACCCGCAACCAGATCCTCGACATCGTCGAGGCGGCCACCGACAAGATTCGCAAGGCGCAGCAAGCCGCGGCGAACGACGAATCCGATGACGAATCCGAACGTGAGGCCAAGGCGGCCGCACTGCGCGACCGTGTCGCCCGGATCATCGCCGAAGCCCGCGCCGACGTAGAAGATGTTGTGCGGACCGCGCAGAGATCGATCGGCCCCACGATTCTGCCGACCCTGGAGCGGTTCTACCGCGAGCTGCGGCAGCCGCCGCCCTGGACTTCCGGCCGTCCCCATCTGCCGGGAGGCCCGCCCGAACACCGGCCCGCACATCCGCATCCGCCCGGCCCACAGCAGCAGATCGGGCATCCGGGGGCCGGACCGAAACACCAGGTCCCGATTCCGCTCGGTTTCGGCCCGCAATTCGATGCGCCGGTGATGGATCCGTCCGACACGCAGTTGCCGGGGAGCGGGCCGACAGAACTTCCCGCTGATTCGCCATCGCATGGCACGCCAACGGCTTCGCCGACCGGCCCCGCAATGCCGCCAGCGGTATCGGCCCCGACCTCTACTCCGGGCGTCACCACGGGCTATGCACCGACTGTGCAGCCGGACAGTGCCGATCCGAGTGCTTCCGCGACCGGCGTCTCGTCGCGTGCGCCGTCCACCGCGACCGACACCGGCGAATTCCGGGACGGTACCGAGGCGGGTGCCCATCACGAGACGGGAGGTGATACCGCCGAATCCGCACAGCACGGCGAAACCCACACGGCTACAACCGATTCCGGCCACCGTACCGATTCCGCCGAGACCACACGGGAGACGGCGTCGGCAGGACAGATGTCCCCGATGCTGCCGACTATCCTGCCGCCCGCAGCCGGTTCGACCGGTATCTCCGCGCCGCCGTCGTCGGCGCCGCCGGTGTCTTCGGCGCAAACGTCGGCGAATGCACCAGCCGCGCAGTCGCGGCCCGGGGCGATGGAATCGAGGGCACCGCAGGTCGACGCGCGCGGGGCCGGGTCTCCGGTGCCGAAGGTAACCGCCGGGCCTGCCGCGCCGGTGCCGAATGCGGCCGTCCCGCCCGCGAAACCGAATGCGCCGCAACGTGATCCGCAGGCGGCGGGCGGGCGGCCGGATACCGGCGGCAGCGACGAACTGATCCGCGATGTCGTCGGCGGTGCGATGGTGGCCGCCGCCGCTCCGACCTTCATGCTCGGCGAGCGGGTCGACGGCGATCTCGTGCTGGCACGGACAATCCTGGGCGGTGTGCTGGCCGTTGTGGATTCGTCGGTGATCGGGCTGGAGTGGGCGGTATCGGTGATGCGACATTCCGGCGGTATCAACGCGTTCGTCACTTCGAATGAGGGCCGCAGCTGGCTGCCAGCGGGTCTGTATCTTCCGCGGGAAATATCGACACCCTGGATGTGGGAGGTAGCCGACGCCGCCTGGGAGGGTGTGTCCGATCCGGCGCGGGTGCTCGCCGAGTTCGGCGCGGCGTGGGGACGCCGGACCGGCGCGAAGGTGACGGCGATCGTATCGTCGCAGCCCATCGATTCCGGTATGCGCGCCCAACTGCGTGAGGTGCCGATGGAGGGGCCCGTAACGGCCTCCTCGGCAATGGATTTGAGCGTGGCGGCAGCCGGTTTGTCGGATCGGCTCGGCGTGGTGGCCGCGCCGCAGCTGCTCGATCGGATCGGGCAGGTACCGGCTCAAGGAATCGGATCGCGCTGTATCGATCTCGCCTGGGATGCGCATCGGCGCGTGGGACAGGCGGGCGCGCCCGACTCACTCGGCTTGCCCCGCCTGCGGCAACGGGTCCTGGAGGCGATCCGGCAGCGCCGGGAGGTACCCGGCGACTGGTGGGAGGAACTGCGCGACGCCGACGATCTGCTCGCCGCGTCCATGCTGTCGCGTCGAGCCGACGTATCCCGAGTGGCATTGGGGGAGTTGCGATCCGATACCGACGGACGTTCGGCATCGGAGGCGATGCTGCTACGGGCGATGGTATTCGAGCGGCGCTGTGACGAACTGGTCCTGATGCTCGTCGACGAGCCGAATCGACAGCGCTTGCGCGATGCGACCTACGCCCACGGACAGATAGTCGACCATCCATTGTTCGTGGACGCGCCACGCGCACCCGCTCCGACCACGACGGCTCGACGACCGACGATCAGCACGGGACCCACGCGTCAGTCGTAATAGTCGTCGTACTCATCGTCCTCATAGGGGACCGGCGCGGATTCCTGGACGACTTCTGCATCCGGTTCGCGCAGACTCGGCGCACCCGGCAGCAGATCCTCCGGCTCGGGCATCCGGCCGACGATATCCTCGATCGGGGCGATAGTCTCGCTGACCTTCTGGTGCGCCAGTCGCGCGGCCTCTCTGGCCGCTTCGGTAACGGCCCGGCCGAGATCCGCGGCCGCACCACGCAGCGCCCGCGGCTCCAAGCGCACATCGGTGATGATGCCGAACTGATCGACGGTTACCTCGACCAAACCATCCTGTGAACCGGCCGTAGCGCTTATTGCGGACAACTCATCCCGGACATCGGCGAGCTGAGCTCGTTGCATTTCGTATTGCCAATGGTCCATCAGTTGCGGTCTACCTCGAGTGCTGACTGGCCTTCGGTGTCATGTCCGGGGATCATCGCCGCAATATCGGCCCGGATTTCTTGTGGCCATTGATGATTCGCAAGCTGAGCCGAGAGCCAGTCGGTGTCGCTGCGGTCGAGCCGGGCCGCCGCGAAGTACACGATATCGTCGTTGAACATCTCCGGACTTCGGACCGGGTCTATATCCCCGCGCAGGTACTCGGTCACGATGTCGCGGGCCACGGCGATCCGCCGTTGCTCGGTCATTTCATCCTCCGTATGCCGCATCGTCGGTCATCGGGTGTAGTTCTCATGTGGCAGTTCAGGGTCCGCTCCATGTCTCGCCAGCGCGGCAAGGACCTCTTCGCGGAAGTCCTCGTACGTGCCGTCGCGCATGCGGACCGACTGCAGTGCCTCGAAGACCGCCTCCGCGCGGACTCCACCGAAGCCGCTGCGCTCTGCTGTCAGCGGCTCGGCGCCGAAGCTCACCCCCTCCATGACCTGTTGCGTCATGGCAGGGACATCCCAGAGGAAAGTATCGGGGTGCTGTTCCTGGTATTGCTTGAGCCAGTCGACGACCCGATATGCGTCCTCCACCTCGTTGACATAAATGGCTGTGCTGTCCGCACTGAGCCTCCGTGGACCGCCGACTTTCGCTGCGGCGACGCCAGGGAATCGATCGGGGCGGTCAACTATTTCGTGCACGATCCCGCGCATGAGAGCCGGGGTCGCATCGCCGCGTGCATTGATGTATACGCGGTAGCCGATGGCATCGGTATCGGCGTCCAGGCGGTGGAAAAAGAGGAAACCGACGTCCGATGGGTCCACCCTATCTATGTACTCGGGAGCGAGACGCCTCGTGCGTCCTTCCCAAGGTTGCAGAACCGCCCGTTGATTCTCTGGTGCGCGATTGCTGAGAATGTTCCCCATTTCGTCGAGGAAGGCGCGGGGATCGGATACGGAGTTGGGTTCGGAAGAAGCATGGTATCTGGCGTAGACATCGTTCGGAAGCCCGATGGCGTCCTGGTCCGTCCAGATGCGTTGGAGAAATTGTTCGAGATTCTCGCGAGACAGCGGCGGTGCTTCCAGCCCATGTACCTGATACGAGAGGTCCCGCACTGCCATGAGTCCATCGAAAGAAATGTCCGGGTCCATGCTGTAGATGAATTCCATCAACGGCATGTCGGGCCGCAGCGCCTGATGCAATTCCTCGAACGACATATCCGGGCGTATCAGCTGCGTGAACTCCTCGAGGGACAGATCGGGACGCACCGCTTGATGGAAATCTTCGAACGATATCTCCGAACGCAGTGCGCGATGTAATTCCTCTAGTGTGCGCGGCTGGTCCAATAATTCCGGGTATTCTCGCACGGCATATTCGAATAGGTCACGATCCGGATGCCACGCCGGCCACAACTCATGGGGCGACTCGCCCGCAGCGGGCGGTGTTTCCTCGTCGAGCGGCGGCGTTCGCTGCGGATCCCCATCGCCTTGGGTGTGGTGGTCCGGTGGCGGTGTTGTCGCGTCGTCATGTGCACGCTGGGACCCGACCCCCGAGTCGTGCTCGGGGGGCACGGGTTCGTCTGTGCGCGGCGGCGTATGTGGCGGTTCGCCCGGATCCCGTGCGCCCGGAGTGGGTTCGGGTGGTGGCGCTGCTTCGTGGTCGGGTGCACGCGGAGGCCAGACCAGTTGGTCGCCATTTGGGGAGCCGGGCTCGTCGGGATGCCGTGGGGCTGGCGCAGGCGGTGTCTCCTCCTCGCTATGCGGCCGTTGCGGCTCGACAGGTGGCTCCTCGCTCGACGGATCCTGAGAATACGGCTCAGGCGGATCGGAGTCCTCGCCCGGGGAGCGTTTGAGGTATTCGGGCAGTTCGTCCGGCTCGTACATTTCGTAGGGCTCGCGTGAGGGCACGGCCCCTGCGGGCTCGGGCGGATCTGTTTTGCCCTGAGTGTGGTCGGGTGGTGTGGTCGTTTCCGGTTCCCGAGGTGCTCGAGGCGGGTGGTTTCCGTCGGAGTCCGGCTCGCCTTCAGTGCGCTCGGGTCGTGGCGTCGCTTCCGGTGTCTCGGGTGCTCGAGGCGGGTGATTTCCGTCGTCTGGACGTGCGGTTGGCGGTTCGCCGCCGGTCGGCTCACCGGATCTGGGCTCGGTGGTATCCGGGCGTGGTCCTGTTGTACCGGGCGAGTGTGGCCCGGAGGTGCCGGGTTGTGGTGGGACGGTGCCCGGTGGTGTCGCCGGTGGGGCTACCTGCGGCGGTGGTGTGACCCGCGGGGTCTCGTCGGGTCCAGTGGTGTTCGGCGGTGCGCCTGGTGTGCCAGGTGTGCCAGGTGTGCCAGGTGTGCCAGGTGTGCCAGGTGTGCCAGGCGTGCCAGGCGTGCCAGGTGTGCCAGGCGTGCCAGGCGTGCCAGGCGTGCCAGGTGTGCCAGGTGTGGCAGGTGGTGTGGGGGGTGGTGTAGTGCCCGGTGGCGTGGTCGTGCCTGGTGGAGGTGTGGTCCGCGGAACATAGCCATCCCGTGGGACCTCGCCGTCCGGCGGTGTCGCCGGACGGGGACCTGGCGCTGTGGCGGGGGGTGTGGTTCCGGGGACATAGCCATCGCGAGGGACATCGCCATCCCGAAGTGCGCCGGGCGGTGTGCTGCTCGTTGCGGTGGTGGTCGGCGCTGTGGTGGTATTCGAGTTCGAGGTATCCGTTCTGGCTCTGACTCGCATCCCGGGTGGCAGGGGCCGAGCGAAGATAGTCGCCGAACCGACGAAACCGCCGACGAAACCCTGGAGTACCGCGGTTCGCAGTTCCTTGGCATCGGGGATATGTCCGGTGACGAGTATCCCCGCGCCCGCGCCAGCCACCGCGCCCGCAACACCGCCTACACCGCCGATCAGCACCCCTGCGGTGACATGCGCGCCGTAGCGGACGAGATTGGATTCGGACTTCCCGGCGACCTTGCCGAGGAACTTGTTGATCCGGGGAGCCACTCGCGACGCGAATCGCGCACCGATTCCACCGCCGACGCCGCCGATGATCGCGGCATCTCCGACCATGCCCCAATCCATTTCGTCCCGGTGGTGTAATACCTCCTTCTGGTAGAACTGGGCACCGGCATTGACGGCGGCGGCAGTACCGGCACCGAGTCCTGCCCCGATAGCAGTGGCCTTGGCCAGCGGCAGACCCCCGCGCTTGGTGGCACAGTCCAGCCCGACCTTCTTGACCCTGCCGAAGTACCGTCGGGCGCTCGCGGCCCACGATGCTTCGGCGGCCGCCCTGTCCTCGGCGGCCTTCACGACACCCGGTGCGGACAGCATGGCATCCACCACCAGCTGGGTCAGCAGCGCGATTCCGGTTCCGATCACCTGCAGCTTGGTGAATTCGCAGTCGTTGGCCTTTTGGTAGCACTGCTCGGCCATGGAGTCGCAGTACGCGGCCTGGTTGCGCAGATCGTCGCCGAGCTGCACATTCCTGGTCGCCTTCGTGTCGGCGCTGAAGCCGTGGAGAGCCGTCTTTTCCGTAGCAGACGCCGTATCGTGCCGTGTGGCGAGTTTGCGGCAGCCGTCGCCGCCCGCCGCCCAGTGGTCACCCTCGCGGCGCAACGCGTCCTCGTCGCAATCCGGCCAGTACCCCGCCACGGCTTCGACCAGCCACTTCGGGAAAAACGCTGGCAGCGTCAGTGTCACAGCGCCGCACCTGGTACGTCGATTTCTTCCTCGGGTCGTTCCGGAACCTCGGTATCGCGATCGGCGACAACCGATTCCGTGACGAATGCCCGACGTGCTGTCGCGATCATGTCATCGGTGATGTCCGGATGTGCCAGGGCAATGGTGATCAATGCCGAATCGGTGTCCGGCCCCAACCCCACGTGCATTCGGAGGGGGCGACCGCTGGTCGCCGCCGACAGTTCGGTCTCGAAGGTGCTGTGCCGCGCGTCGGCGGTGTGTCCACCGCCGACGCTCACGGCGTCGCCGTTTTCCGTGCGGTATCGATCAGTAAGCGGTGCAACACCTTTGCGGGCGGCGCTGCCTCGGCGCCGTTGATCTGTACCTCGGTGAACGCGTCCGCCATCGCCATCCCGGGGTCGAAATTGCCGTTGTGGAATCCGTAGCCGCTCAGCTGGGCGCGCCATTGCTCGTATTCCGAACTCGACGCGCTGGTCGGGTTCTCCCGCGGTGCGGTGCCCCGGGTGCGGGTGAACTCGGCGATCAGCGCGTCCTGAGCTGCCTGCCTGGCGCGGAAGCTACCCGCGACATCGAGCGCGTGCCCGAGTTCGCGGACCATTGTCGAATACACCGGCCGTCGGTCCGAGCCGCGCGCGAGTTTTCCGGAATGCGTTGCGCTGCGGATGTATTCGGCGAACACCCCGGGATTACGGGCGACCACGGTATCGAGCACGATGCGACGGGTGAACGGCTCAGGGCCGGTGGCCCCCGCGACCCAGTCCCATTCCAGGCGGGTGGCCGCGTCGGCGGATTCGGCGATCGCTATCTGTCGCAGATCGACATACGGGTACTGAGTGAGCACATCGTCCAGTGCGGCCGCGATCTCTCGGATCGTGTACCCGTCGACGCTCGGATCGTCGAAGCCGACCAACTCGAGATCGTGTCGCTCGGCCAATTTCCGTGCCAGCAGTGCGTTTTCACCGAGGCCCATGCCATCGGCCGCCCACGGATGGCGTGCGGCGGATTTCCCTTCGGCGCCGAAGGCCTTGCCCGCCGCCTTCGGTGCCGGACGGGCATGCTGCTGCTGGTCCGGCAGGTACGGCGTGGACATTCGCGGCGGCGTACTCGACGGCGCCGAGACCTGGGATCCGGCATTGGTCGGTGCCGATGGCTGCGCGGCTCCGGCGGCGGCCGCCTTGGGCGCGGGAGTGTCCGGTGTAGCACTCGTACCGGCCGTACCTCTCGACCACGGTGTATTCGGCTGCTTGCGATCGGCGGCTGGAACTTCGCCAGTTGGTCGGGCAGCGGTCGTCGCCGAATCGGCCGTGGTGGGAGCCGAATCAGATGGGGAACCGGAGGTGTCGCGAGTGTTCGGCGACCCAGCGCTGTCGAAAGGGGTTCCCGCACTGGGCATGCCGTTTCCGGTGGGCGGGATGGTCGGTGCGGCGGACGCGGGGCTGGTCTGTGGGCTACTCGAGGAACTCGGTGCCGGAGTCGGAGTTTGGGCGGACTGATAGCCCGGCGCGGGTTGTGATGGGATCGGCGATGGTTTGCTGTCGGGCGTGGTGCCTGTCGTGATCGGAGTCTGCTGACTCGGCGAGTAGGGATCGGTCGGTGTGGTCGGGGGGACGTTCTGACTGGTCGGCGGTGACTGGTCCCCGGCGTCGCTGATCGAGCGAGCGGATTCGCGATCCTGGCGGTCGAAGCTTTCGACGAGGTCGCTGACGATCTTGCCCTCTTCACGCAGGCTCGCGACCGTCTTCGCCAGGCTCGCCAGTCCTTTGTCCCGATCCGGCACATACGTCTCGGCGAACGCCTGGCCCGGAGCGTCCTTGCCCCATGGTTCGCCTTCGCGCTCGAGCGCTGCCTTCAGCTGATCGAGCAGACGCTGTGCGTCGGCGCCGATATCCTCGAACTCCGGCACCAGGGCACGAAGTCGCTCCTCATCGACCTCCAACGGTTGCGCCACGCGGACTCCTCACGCATCTCTGCGGACAATTCTCACGCGGCGAAACCTATCTTCCCAGTGCTGGGAGTACTCACCCTGTGCGCGAACCGTCGTTCTCGGCCGATTCACGGGCATCGCGCCAGCTCGGCGACCCGGATACCAGGTCGGGCAGATCGGGCATGAGCTCCGCGGTATCAACGATCGGTGCGATCAGCGCATCATGCTGCGAACGCGCCGACCGCGCCGCCGCCTGGGCGGCCTCGACAATCGCCCGCCCGACGTTTTCCGGCTTGGCGCGCATCGCCTGCGCGGTCAATCGCACGTCGGTGACCACTCCGGCACTGTCCACGGTCACCTCGACCAACTGATCGGATGAACTGGCCCGTACCCGCAGGGCGTCTACTTGCTGCTGGATCTCGGCGAGCTGAGCCTGCTGTTTCTCGTAGACATCCATGACGTAGTCGATCTGGTTGCGCATGCCGTTGTTCGCCGACCGGAGGCTTTCGCGTTCCCATTGATCCATGACGGCTCCCACCTCTTGTCCTAGTCGTGGCGCGGGCGGGGCGCCCGCTCGCTGGGATACCTCCTCGGCACCGCCGTCCGCCGATTATGAACCGGCCACTTCGTACGGCCGATATGCACTTCCCGAAGGTGGGAGTTTGTCTGGCTGCGCGCGTGAAATAGCTTGTGCTGCATATAGTTACGGTTTCTTTCCGGTCGCGGTCCGCTCCGCGTCCTGTCTCCCCATCGTTGGGAAGGATCGACAATGTTGAGAACAGCGGCGGGAAAGGGTCTGATCGAGTAATGACCAGCATGAATATCGACCCCGCAGTGCTGCGCCAACTGGCGCTGCAGCATGAGCAGGTCGGGCGCGATACTCTTGCGTGGGCGGAGCCGCCGCACGCGTGGCTGGCCAGTTTCGAGTCGACCTACGGCAAAATCGCCGATCCGGTTCGCCAGGCGCTTGTTTCCTACTACGGTGCCCGCGAGCGGGCCGGTAAGGCGCTGGCACAGGAGCATTTCAACACCGCGAAGTCGCTGCGCGAATCGGCGGATTCCTACGAATATGCCGACAACCAGATAGCGTCGGACCTGCGCCGGGTCGGCCACGACTTCGGCGGACCGCACGAGGGGCCGACGCCGAACGGCACCGAACCGAACACTTCGTACACCCCGCCCCCCGGTGGTGGACCGGGCGGCGGCCCCGGTGGTGGACCGGGCGGCGGCCCCGGTGGCGGACCGGCTGGTGGACCTACGTCGCCCGATACCCACATGTCCCCTGCGGCATCGAATGGATCGAATGGTTCGACGCCGACGAGCGGGGCACCTCATGGCACACCCGGTACACCGGGCGCGGTGTCGCATCCGGACCAGTCGACTCCGGCGGGCACATCCGGCGTGACCGCCGGAAGCACACCATCGCCGGTGTCGGCTGGGCCGCTCGGCGCTGGGCCGGGGGTTGGACCGGTGTACGCCGGTCCGGCCGACGATCGCGGTTCGAGTCAGCCACCGGCCGGGCCCACCGCGGGTGCCAATGGCATGCCGATACCGGTGCCGATGGGTACCCCGTTCGCCTCCGCGGTTGCCGCCGCGAAGGATAAAGAGGCCGAACCGGCCTATGTGGTGGGCAGTCGGGTGAACGACGATCTGGTACTGGCCAGGACCTTGCTCAGCAGCGTGCTCGCGGCCGTCGACTCGCCGGTGGGCATGGCCTGGGCGGTGGCGGTGATGCGCGGTCCGGCCGGTGCCGGCATATTCATCACCTCCAACGAGGGCCGTGGCTGGCTGCCCGCCGGGCTCTTCCTTCCACGCGAAGTCTCGACGCCGTGGCTGTGGGATGAACTGCTCGGACCCGATAGCGGTACGGCATCGTGGGAAAGCGTGTCGGATCCGGCCCGAGTCCTGGTCGAATTCGGCCTGGCCTGGGGACCGAAGGCGAACGCGAGCATTTCGGCGCTGGTCTCCTCCGGCCCGATCGATCCCGGCCTGCGGTCGCAGTTGAGCGATGTGGCGATGGAAGGACTCGTCGGCCCGACCTACAACGTCGACTTGCGCGAGTTCACCCCGGATACGGCGGACCGCCTCGGTCTCGTCGGTTCCCCGACCGCGCTGCAATCGGTCGCGAGCGTGTCGGATCAGCAGGTCCGCGAGCGCTGTGTCCAATTGGCGACGGATGCGCACACGCGGGTCGGCCGATCGGTAGCCGCCAGCGCCGATGCCGCCGGGGCGCGACAACTGCGCGAGCGGATCCTGGCGAGCGTGGCTGCCGGGCAGACCGTATCCCGGCAGCTGTGGGACGAACTGCGCGATGCCGACGATCTGCTGGCCGCGTCGATGCTGTCGCGCCGGGTCGATGTGGGCCGAGTCGGACTCGGCGAATTGCGGATCGACACCGAGTCTTCCGCACTGCGCGACATGATCTTCGAGCGTCGATGCAATGAGCTTGTCCTATTGCTGGCCGAGGAAACAGAGCGGCAGAGCCTGCGCGACGCCATCTACGCACATGAGCAGATCGTGGAACATCCGCAATTCGTGGAGATTCCGGCCGCGGTCTCGGTTGGCGAGGACGAGAGTGTTGCCCGCCCGGCGGGGGCCGCGGTCAGCGGGCCTGCGGTCAGTGCCCCCGCGGTGAGCGCTCCGGTTGTGGGCGGGCCGCCGAGCGGTGCCGTGGTCGCGCCGAGTTCGCCGCCGCCTGTCGTGGCGCCGGATCGGCAGTGAGGTCGCGCGGATGGTCACAGCACGCTGAAGTGCGATGGCGGCAGCCTCACCCTAGGCGTGCAACCACTCCCGTATTACGTGGCGCTCCATATGGGTGTGCCGTACGTCAGCGTCGCGTGTGCAATGAAGATCCACCACCCAGACGAGCGCATAACCTCGCGGCTCGGTGGGCGGCGGGCGGGGCCTCCATCCTCTTCTCAGAATTGGGAAGGCGGCAGGAAGCGTGAAGAATGGGAACCTATCATCCTTGGAGGAGGTGGCATGCGAAAAGAGCTGGGCGTCAACGCCGCTGTGCGTCCGATGACCGTACGGTCCGGTATGCCCGCTCATGCGGTGCCAGGTTCATGCTCTGTCGCTGGAGGCATGGTTCGTCGTGTGCCGGAGGCGCGGCGATCGTGGCGGAAGGGGGTGGCCGCATGATGCATCCGTATACGGTGGCGGCGCTGGAATCCAGTCGGGAGCTGGTGCACGCTGCCGATGACATGCTGGAGCGGATCGACCGGATTCGCGCCCGGCGCCCGTCGCCCACTGGCCGGGTCATTCCGGAAGTGGACGCGATGGGCAAACTCACCGATCTGTACATCGCCCACGGAGCGATCGCGCACGCCGCAAGCATGCACGAGTTGGCGGCCGACATCATGGCCGCGATTCGTGACAGCACTACCGACGCCGCGCGGCAGCACGAAATTGCCGTCAAGGAGACGACCTGGCCCGAGACGCCGCGGCCGCAGCCGTAATTTGCCGGTGCGATCGACGATCCCAGGAGTGATGCGGTGACGGATCAGGACATCTCGGACGGCGTCGGGCCCGAATCCCCGCCCGATTGGTACAACCTCGTGTACGAGGTGTTCAACCCCAGCTATTCGGTCGGCGTGGCCTGCAACCGCAGCGGCACGATCATTGGTCTCCATCTCGGCGACGAGGTGGCGGAGCACACGGACGACTGGCTGGCCAGGGAGATTTTGCGAGTTGCTCGCCTGGCCTACCTGAAGTCGCGGGTCGGTCGCCGTGCGGAGCTGCTGTCCAACGGTGGGTTGCCGCGTCTAGCAGACTCATTGGGGCTACCCAGCGAAGCCGAGTACAACATTATCGAGAAGGCCGAATTCGGCGATGGCTTCTGATTCCGGCCGTGCGAGACCGGCATGGGCCTGAGCAGCCAGCTCCTCCGAACTCCCCGAGCCGCGTCTCCGTTGTCCCCAGAGGTGGGGATGCGTGAGAATGACGATGTCGCCCGGAGTGGAAAGAGTTCGTCGATATGGACAGTTTGAGGCAAGATCCGGAAAATCTGCGCAACCGGGGCAGTGCCCACGGCGGCGTCGTCGGCTCCTTTCTCGAGCGGGCGCAAAACGACCCTGATTATGAGGCCAGCTTTCATTCGAATCTCGGTTACGCGGCCGACGCGTTTCTGGTGAAGCTCGGCCGTCGCTACCTTCAAGCTCGTGGGGCCGGTTGGACCTCGGTGGCCGATGGCCACCAATATGTGGACGACACCTCGCAGTCGGCCGCAGGCGCACTCGAGAGTACCGATCTCGAGGATGGTGCGAACGTCCGCCGGACGGCGCCAGAGGTGTGAAGCCCTAGTGGTCCGACGGACTTCGGACAGGAGGATTCGGTATGGCTGTTACCGGCTCGCGAACAGGTCGGTGGCCGCAGGTGATCAGGGGTTGTGAGGCATGACCGATTACTACGTGGACAATGCCGACGGTACGGAATCAAAGTCGGACAAACCTCCCTCGTCGGGTTTCTACACCGCGCAGGAAAAATCCGGTGCCCCGGTCACTCTCTATGAGGTGAATCCTGATGGGGGGGAACCGAAAAAAATAAAGTCCTGGGACAAGCCCAGTGATATCGATTTCCTTGTTACCCCGGATGGGCACGCATATGGGGTAAAAACGAAGCCGAATGGCTCCGAGACCCTATACGTTATCAACCCAGACGATCGGAAAGCGAACAACGATCAAAAACCGACCCAGAGCAAAGCTCAACTGGCGGCGGAACAGAAAAAGAATGAGTTCTTAGGGACTGACAAGCACGACTTCAAATCGGGCGACGATATCACTAAGTTCCCGCTGAAGATCCGGGTTCCCCCAGGTAGCGCTTCGGACGACCTGAAGACATTCATCGATTTGGCGAACTCTCGGCTCGCCTATTTGATGTACCAAATGGGCAAGGGTAAGAAGCCGATCGCCTTCGATTCTCCCAAAAAAGGTAAGGACACCAACCACTTCGATGACGACCTGAGCGGCAATTTCTACGACAAAATTGCAGACGGGGCGGCAGTTGCAGCTGGGGGGGCTTCGGGCGAAACCGAAAAGGGATATCAATCGGCCTCGGATTTTCTCCACCAACTGACCGATGAGTGGCAGCATATGGATGAAAAATTCGAGCTGGAGAACAAGGAACTCACGCACGATAATACTCGTACATACCAGCGGATGTACGACAAGATTCAGCAAGTCCATGATGATATCTGGGCGGTACTCCAAAAACCGCATGCCGGATATTACGGCGGGAGTACGTTCAGCGAAAATAACTTCACCGGGGATGGTATACAGAACATAGTCGAGGAAAAGCCCATTTACGGCCTCGTCAACCAGGCGATCGAGTATTGCAGGGGACAGGTCTCCGACTACGCGGACCGAGCCGAGGACCGCGCGGACAAGTTCGGGGATTTCCCCGGGTTTCCCTCACCGGCCCCAGCCCCGGCCCCAGCCCCAGCTCCGGCTCCCACACCGACCCCGACACCAACCCCGACTCCCACACCGACCCCGACTCCGGTACCAACGCCGACTCCGAGTCCAACCGATACTTCCACCGACTACAGCGACACCTTCGGCGATCTGCTCGGCGACGGCTCGAAGCCGTCCACCGGCAGCACGAGCACCGGTACTGGCGCGAACAGCGACGTCACGTCGGCGATCAATTCGGCGATCAGTGCGCTCGAGAACAGTGCGAACGGAAAGAGTGGAAACCAGGCGACCCAGGCGGGATACAACTCCGGCGGCGGTTCCTCGGGATCCGGCGGTATGGACATGAGCTCCATGATGCTGCCGATGATGATGTCGCAGATGATGCAGCAGATGATGGGGAACCACGGCCAGGACGACCAGAAACAGCGCGAGGAAGAGGAGCGCGAGGAGCGGCGTCGGCGGCGCAGGCAGGAAGAGCAGCAGGCTGCGGCGCAGGCGCAGGCCCAGCCCGCCGTCGCCTCGAACCAGCCGACCAATGTCGTTCAGGCGGACGCCAGTGCTACACCGCCGCCAGTGGGCGCCGGTGGGCGGTCGATGGTCGATATGAAGCTGCCCGACGGCACGACGCAGAAGGTGTCCTCGGCGGTGTCGCAGGCGGTGAACAAGGAACTCAACAACCCGAACGGCAGTGATGCCAGGTCGGCTTACTCGGGCACCACCGGACAGCCCACGGCGGGTAGTCCGTGGGTTTCGGTGGACAGCGCGCACCTGCAGACCGGTGATGTGGTGCAGTGGGCGAATCGCAGTGCGATCGTCGTGGTGGAACCCACGGGCCTGGAGGTCATCATCAACGGCCAGCTCGTGCCGCTGGACCCGAACAACCCGCCCGATGGCGGCAACGGGGATTACGGCGAGTTCCAAGGGTTCTTCCACCCGAGCGGGGTCGATCGGGACAACTCGGCCGAGCAGCAGCAGCAGCCGACGCCGAGTGCTCCCGGAGTCACCACGGCGCCGCCGACGCCGACAGCTCCGCCCTCGGTTCCGGCGCCGACGACGATCTGATACGGACGGTGGTCCCCTGGAATCCAGGGGACCGCGGTCGCCAAGGAGCAAGTCGACTTCGAGACCGCGCTGTAGCCTCCCAGCGGTTACGGCGAAGGGTTCTTCCGCCCCGGGCGGCGCCGATCTGGACAACTTCGCGCAGCGGTAAGAGAGCGCTCGGCACGCCCGGCGTGATTACGGCATCGGCTACACTGACAGCCCTGCGCTGCGGTTCTCGCTTACGACTACGGCGCTGCCGTCTCGCTGAACTTCACGGGCATCGCAGTGGCTTAGACGCGAGTCCCGGTGCTGCGCGTTCGTCGCCACCGCGGGTCGCTCTGCCGACAGCCGCGTGTGCGGTTCCGGTGCCGACGATGACGGCACTGCTGTCTTGCTGAAATTCACCGGGGACCACAGTGGCTCAGATGCAAGTCCACCGGTGCCGCGTGTTCGTCACCGCAGCACCACCGCGCGTCGCTACGACGACAGCTGCGTGTGCGGTACTCGCGCGAAGATGACGGCGCTGCCGTTCGGCTGAAATTCACGCGATCGCAGTTGCCCCGAGGGGAAATCCGGTTCGCGCCAAGCTAATTCGGCCCGCAGGCGAGTGAGCGGACGATATCGTCTGCCCACTCCGGCTATGAAATCAGCGATTATGCCTGCACCACAGGCGAATCCACGGTGACCTCGTCATCGGGATCGGTATCCTGCGCTTCGTCGGTCTCGGTATTGCTCGGAGTCGATCCGGTCCGGTTCACCGCGCGCCGGACATTGGTGCGAGCCGACACCCCGGACGTATTCGCCACCGGCGTGGCCGATCCGGGCGTACTCGCGCTCGCCGTCGCCGCCGGTGCCGTCGCAGCAGGTTGGCCGGTGCCGG
>NZ_BDAZ01000099.1 GCF_001612725.1 Nocardia anaemiae NBRC 100462
AACTAGCCGAGCAACGCGTCCACGAAGGCACCGGGTTCGAAGGGAGCCAGGTCGTCGGCGCCCTCGCCGAGGCCGACCAGTTTCACCGGAACACCGAGTTCGTGCTGCACCTGGAAGACGATGCCACCCTTGGCCGTTCCATCCAGTTTGGTGAGCACGACGCCGGTGATATCGACGACCTCCGCGAAAACACGCGCCTGCATGAGGCCGTTCTGGCCGACCGTGGCGTCCAGGACGAGCAGAACCTCGTCGACCGCGGCCTTCTTCTCCACGACGCGCTTGACCTTGCCGAGTTCGTCCATCAGACCGGTCTTGGTGTGCAGCCGACCCGCGGTATCGATCATGACGACATCGACGCCGCCCTCGATCCCCGCGCTGACCGCGTCGAAGGCGACGGCAGCCGGATCCGCGCCCTCCCTGCCGCGAACCGTCTCCGCACCGACGCGCTCGCCCCAGGTCTGTAGCTGATCGGCGGCGGCGGCGCGGAAGGTATCGGCGGCACCGAGCAGGACCCTGCGGCCGTCGGCGACGAGTACGCGGGCGAGTTTGCCGGTCGTGGTGGTTTTTCCGGTGCCGTTGACGCCGACGACCAGCAGGATCGACGGGTGGTCGTCATGCGGGAGGGCACGCACCGAGCGGTCGAGTTCGGGACGTAGCGCCTCGACCAAGACCTCGCGCAGCACGGCGCGAGCCTGTTCGGTATTGCGGACGCTGCGCGCGGCCATCTCCTCACGCAACCGCTCCACTACCGCCGTGGTGCTCGCGGTGCCCAGATCGGCGAGGACCAGGGTGTCCTCTACTTCTTCCCAGGAATCGTCGTCGAGGTCGCCGCCACCGAGCAGACCGAGCAGGCTCTTGCCGACAGCGTTCTGCGACCGGGACAGGCGGCCGCGTAGGCGGACCAAGCGGCCCGCCGTCGGCTCGATTTCCTCGAGGGCAGGGGTGGTGGCCGCGTCGGCGGCGCGAGGTTCGGGGGCGGTTTCTACGGAGGTTTTGTCGGAAGTCGGCGGGGTGGTATCCGCAGGAAGGGCCGGTTTTGTGTCGGTCGATGCGGCGCTGTCGGTCGGTGTGGCGGTGTCGGTCGGTGTGGCGGCGTCGGTCGGCGCGGTGGTTCCCTGGTCCGCGGAGGTGGTGGTGTCCGCGGGCGCGGTGCCATCGGCGCTGGTGGGCGGGGCGGTTGCGGGTTCTGCAGTTACCTCCTCCGATTCGACCGCGGTATCCGAATCGACGGTGGCCGTTGTGGATTCGGCCGTCGTGCCCGCGCCATCGGTTTCGACCGGCGCGGACTCCGCGGTTTCGACATCACCCTCGGGCAGCGGCACATTGGTGATGCCACGCTTCGGCGCGTCACGCGGAATCGCCGCGTCGTCGCCGACATGGGGCTGCCCCTCGGTATCGGTTCGCTCGATCGGAGCGGGCTCCGGGCGTGTCGCGGTGGCCGCGCCGCCCTGACTGAAATTGAAGCCACCGGAGGCCGCGTATCCACCCGACCGGTCGGTCACTTCTTTGTCGGGGGCGGGTGGCGTCAGTGTGACGCGACGGCGCTTGTACAGGACGAATCCGGCGACAAACGCCACCACCAGCAGGGCGGCGACAGCGGCAATCAGGATCCAGGCTTCGGAGCTCACGCCGACCATCCTTGCAGAACCAGGTCCTTCGCCTTACCACAGCGTCCTGGACCCGACACACAACCCCCGAGATTTCTTGTCCTGCGGAACTTCTCGCGAAGGGACAATAGGATCGGCGACGTGACCGATCGAAACGTGCTTGGGGGGCCGCTGGAAGAGTGCGGCACCGATCCTCTCACCGGCTTCTACCGGGACGGCTGCTGCAGTACCGGGCCGGAGGATCTGGGCAGCCATACCGTGTGCACCGTCGTCACGGCTGAATTTCTCGAACACCAGGCGTCCATCGGCAACGATCTGAGTACGCCGCGTCCGGAGAACAACTTTCCGGGCCTGCAACCGGGAGACCGGTGGTGTGTGGTGGCCGTGCGCTGGTTGCACGCCCACGAGGACGGTGTCGCCGCGCCGGTGGTGCTGGCGGCCACCCATGAAAACGCCCTGGAAGTGATCTCGATGGACATTTTGCGCAAATACGCCGTCGACGTACCGGATGACGTGAGCGATCTGCTCTAGCCGCCCTCCCCCGCCTTTTGCCGACCGATGCCCAGAACGTTCCGTCCCGGGCAGACGGTCGCCGAGTGGAGTTATCGCAGCGCCGCACGGGCGGTTCGTTGGCGGTGCGCCTTCTGACGGCAGGCCGCCGAGCAGTAGCGGGCCGGGCGGCCGGTGCCGGTGGGGTGAATCTCGGTGCGGCAGATCGGGCAGCGCGGCGTTTCGTTACGAAGACCAGTTTCGTTACGATCCCTACCCTCGGAATCAGGTTTCGTTACGGGATTCGCACGCATGGCATCGAGCATGATCGCGACAGCCCGAATCATCGGTCCGCCGGGGCGCTGACGTCGTTGGATCGTCACGCATCCGGTGAAAATGTCCAGTACATCGGCGATTTCGATATCCGCCCGGACCGCGCCTTGACGCTGCGCGGCCGTCAACAGCGCGCCGAGCGCCTGATGAAAGCGGTCGCCCGCGCTGCGTAGCAGTGCCTTCGGCCAGCCGTCATCGGACTGGACGATATCGCAGAGCGCCTGGCTGCGTGGGGACGAGATGACCACCTCGGTACAGACCGCGAAGAATGCGGCACCGGGATCGGGCGCGTCGAGGTATTCGGCGGCAAGTGTCGCGAGCCGGTCGACGCGCTGTTGCATAACCGCTTCCAGCAGATCGGTTTTCGTGGGGAAATGCCGATAGACGGTGCCCGCGCCCACCCCGGCCCTGCGGGCGACCTCGGCCAACGAGACCGAGGTGCCGTGTTCGGCGAAGGCACGTTGCGCGGCGGCCAGCACCAGTGCGCGATTGCGGCGGGCATCGGCCCGCGCGGCGACTCCGGAGGCCGCCGGAGTGGAGAGCGAAGCAGACATTTCGTTACGGCCTTCCGTTCCTGGAGCTGGCCAAGCGGGTGAGCGCACCCATATCGTCGGAATACGGGTCAGCCGACCCGATTGTATCGAGCAGAGAAGGCGAGCATGTCCCCTCAGCAGAACCCCATCCTGATCACCGGCGCGACCGGCAAGCAGGGCGGCGCGACCGCGCGCCGACTGCTGGCCGACGGTATCGCGGTGCGCGCGCTGGTCCGCGACCCGCAGGCCCCTGCGGCCCGCGCATTGGCCGACGCCGGAGCCGAATTGGTGACCGGCGACTTCGACACTCCCGCAACACTGGACGCCGCCGTTGCGGGAGTGCGCGGCGTATTCCTGGTGCCCCCAGCCGCTTTCGGGCCGAATGGTTGGAATGCCGAGTTGGAGGCCACTCGCGGTATCGCGGTCATCGACGCGGCACAACGTGCGGGCGTCGAACAGGTCGTCTTCACTGGCGTCGCTTCGATGACCGATGACGCCGCCTGGGGCCAAAGCGGAAAGAGCAGCATCGAGGATGCCGCCGCGGCCAGCGGTCTGCGCTATACCCTCTTGCGTCCGGTGCGCTTCATGGAGAACTACGTGCTGCGCGGCAGTCCGGTGGACGGCATTATCGACGGCGTACACAAGCATCTGTTCCCGGCGGACCAGCCACTGCAGATGATCGCGATCGACGATATCGCGGCCTTCGCCGCGCTGGCCTTCGCCGACCCGGATCGCTTCCACGGCCGAACCCTCGAATTGGCCGGTGACGCAATAACTCCCGTCGCGGCCCTGGCGTCGATCACCCGGGCGACCGGATATGCGGTGCACTACCACGAGCTCACCGAGGCCGAAGCCGATGCCCTCGGCGAACAGATCGGCAACACTTGGCGGCTGCTGCGCGACTCCGGCGGCTGGCACGCCGACATCCCCGCGCTCCGGGAGATCTACCCCGCCCTCAGCACCTTCGAATCCTGGCTCACCACAACCGGTGCCGCCAAGATCAAGGCGCAACAGGACAACGATCGCCTGGCTGCGACAACACACTGACCGAATCGTCGGGATCCGCACCGGGGGTGCGGATCCCGAGGCAAAGACCCGCCTTTCAGCTGGCCGCGCCGACTGGGGTCAGAGTCTCCCCGCGCAGCCGCTGACTGATCACCTGGGTGATGCCGTCACCGCGCATGCTGACGCCGTAGAGGGCGTCGGCGATCTCCATGGTCGGCTTCTGGTGGGTGATGACGATCAGCTGACTCTTCTCGCGCAGCTGCTCGAACAGGCCGATGAGGCGGCGTAGATTGGTGTCGTCCAGCGCGGCCTCGACCTCGTCCATCACATAGAACGGCGAGGGTCGGGCGCGGAAGATGGCCACCAGCAGGGCAACCGCGGTCAGCGATTTCTCGCCACCGGACAGCAGCGACAGTCGCTTGACCTTCTTGCCGGGCGGGCGCGCCTCCACCTCGATACCGGTGGTCAGCATGTCCGACGGATCGGTCAGCACCAGCCTGCCCTCGCCACCCGGAAACAGTTTCGCGAAGACGCCGACGAATTCGCGCTCGACGTCCTCGTAGGCCTCGGTGAACACCTGCAGGATGCGCGCGTCCACCTCGGCGACCACATCCAGCAGGTCCTTGCGTGCGCTCTTGACGTCCTCGAGCTGGGTGGCGAGGAAGCTGTAGCGCTCCTCGAGCGCCGCGAACTCCTCCAGCGCAAGCGGATTCACCTTGCCGAGGGTGGCGAGGTCCTTCTCGGCGCGCTTGGCGCGGCGCTCCTGGGACTTGCGGTCGTACGGCATCGGTGCGGGGGCGATAACCTGTTCGCCGCGCTCCTTGGCGTGTTCGTACTCCTGCCATTCCAGATCCGATGGCGGCATCGGCACATCCGGACCGTATTCGGCGACGAGATCGGCCAGTGCGATGCCGAACTGTTCGGCGATGGTCGCCTCGATCTGCTCGATGCGCAGTGCCGCTTGGGCTTTGGCGACCTCGTCGCGGTGCACGGCGTCGGTGAGTTGGGCCAGCTGGGCGGTCAGCGCGCGGACCCGCTCCTTGATCTGTTCGACCTGGGTGGCGCATTCGGTACGGCGGCGCACCAGTTCGTCACGGCGCGCACCCGCCTGCGCCACAACGGATTCCAGTTCGGCCGCGACCTTGGCACCGGATTCGGCGACGGCGGCAGCGACTTCGGCGGCCTGCCTGCGCGCCGCCTGCGCGCGTTCGGCGCGAGCCCTGGTCTCACGTTCGGCGCGCGCCGCTCGGCGCAGCGAATCCGCTTTGCCGCGAACCGATTCCGCGCGTTCCTCGGAGGTGCGCACGGCCAGGCGCGCCTCCACCTCCATAGATCGTGCCTCGGCCAGAGCGGCGGCGGCTTCCTCGCGGTCGCGTCCGGCGGATTCGGTGCCCGCCGCACCCATACCGTCGTCGTCGACCTCGGATTCGAGTTCGGTGCGGCGCAGCCGTTCTTCGAGATCGGCCAGTGCCGCCAGCGCCTCTTCTCGACCCGCCTCGGTTTCCGCACGCTGGCCGGTGAGCCGACCGATATCGGCTTGCGCGGTGCGCGCCACCTCGCCGAGCCTGCCTAGGCGGTCGTAGATCACGACCAGTGCCTGATCGGATTCGTGCAGTGCGAGCAGTGCCTGGTCGACGGCGTCCTTGCGGTCGGCCTGTTCGGCGAGTGCACCGGAAAGGGCCGCCTCCAGTTCTTCGGCGCGGCGTTGCGCGGCGACCAGATCGGCCTTGGCGGTGTCGATATCGGCTTGGATCTCCAGCTGACTCGGCGCGCGATCGGATCCGCCCAGCACCCAACCGGTTCCGGTGAGATCGCCGTCGCGGGTGACGACACGCAGCTCCGGCCGGGCCCGGACCAGTTCGGTGGCGGCCGCGAGATCGTCGACCACGGCGACACCGGCGGTCAGCGCGGCAATGGCGCCACGCACGTTGTCCGGTCCCTCGACCACGTCGGTCAGCCAGCGCGCCCCGCCGGGCAGCGCACCGTCGGACGTGCTCGGCGCGGCCGCGGCATCGAAGACGAGCGCGGCCCGACCGCCGTCGGCCTCCTTCAACGCCCGCACCGCGGCGTGGGCGGAATCTCCGGTATCGGCGGCGACGGCGTCGGCGAGCGGACCGAGCGTCGCGGCCACCGCGGCCTCGAAACCTCCGTGCACCCGGATCAGCGCGGAGAGCGGACCGAGCAGGCCCTGTGCGCGATTCTCCACCAGCCAGGCCGCGCCGTCCCTGCGCGCCAAACCCATGCCCAACGCTTCGATGCGGGCGCTCAGCGAGGCGACTCGCTTGCTGGCGTCGCGATCCTGTTCGCGCAGTTCGGTGACCCGCTGATCGGCGAGCTCGAGGGCCTGCACCGCATGCTCGTGCTGGGCATCCAGACCGGCCTCACCGGCCTCGAGTTCACCGAGTTCGCCTTGGACCGTATCGAATTCGGCCTGCGCCGCCTCGCCGCGCTGTCTGGCCTCGCCGATCGCGGCGGTGAGCCGGGTGATCTCCGCATCCACCGACTGCGATCGGGTGCGCAAGGTTTCGACCTGACCGGACAACCGCGCCAGACCCTCACGACGGTCCGCGACGGCGCGTACCGCGGCCAGATGCGCCTGCTCGGCGGCCTTCGCGGCTTGCTCACGTTCGGCGAGCGCCTCGCGCGCGGCCTCCAAGGTTTCGGCCGCGATTTCGACCGCCTCGCGCAGTTCGGCCTCCTCGGCCTCCACGCGTTCGGCCTCGGCCTCCAGCTGCTCGGGATCGCGACCGCTGCCGACGGGCATTTCGGTGTGCAGGTTGCGGGCCCGGTCGCCCGCGATTCTGATGGTGGCATTGACTCGCTCGGCCAGCGCGGACAGCTGGAACCAGATCTGCGCGGCGGCCTCGGCGCTCGGGGTCAGCCGGGACAGCTGGAATTCCTGTTGTGCCAGTGCGGCATTCGCGGCGTCGAGTTCGGTCTGCACCGTGATCTGCTGTTCGCGCGCGTACGCCTCTTTGCTCTGCTGGCTCTCCAGCTCATTGCGCCGGGTGACCAGGTCGTCGGCGGCCAGACGCAGGCGCGCGTCGCGCAGGTCGGCCTGCACGGTCTGGGCGCGGCGGGCCACCTCGGCCTGTCTGCCGAGCGGTTTGAGCTGGCGGCGCAGCTCGGTGGTGAGGTCGGTGAGGCGGGCGAGGTTGGCCTGCATCGCCTCCAGTTTGCGGACCGCCTTCTCCTTGCGCTTACGGTGCTTGAGCACACCGGCGGCCTCTTCGACGAAGGCGCGGCGGTCCTCGGGACGCGATTCCAGGATGGCCGAGAGCTGGCCCTGTCCGACGATGACGTGCATCTCCCGGCCGATGCCGGAGTCGCTGAGCAGTTCCTGCACATCCATCAGGCGGCAGGAGCTGCCATTGATTTCGTATTCGCCCGCGCCGTCCCGGAACATGCGCCGGGTGATGGAGACCTCGGCGTAGTCGATGGGCAGTGCACCGTCGGAGTTGTCGATGGTCAGCGTGACCTCGGCGCGACCGAGCGGCGCTCGTCCGGAGGTACCGGCGAAGATCACGTCCTGCATCTTGCCGCCGCGCAGCGCCTTCGCACCTTGCTCGCCCATCACCCAGGTGAGCGCGTCGACGACATTGGATTTACCCGAGCCGTTCGGGCCGACCACACAGGTGATGCCCGGCTCGAAACGCAAGGTCGTCGCGGACGCGAAGGACTTGAAACCCTTCAACGTCAGACTCTTCAGGTGCAAATTCGACGACCCTTCCCTGCGCGGTGGTCGGACAATTCGTCGTCGGCGTCTGGGCCGACCTTTTCGAGCGACCTGCAAGCAGTCGCCAGCGACCAGCCATGGTATCCGTCTGGCATCGGTGACCCCGTAAGCGGGCGGACACCTCCGTAGGTTATCGACTCCATGCCCGATGTCGGACATTCCGGTGTGCTCCACATTTGCTGGGCGCGCGTCAGTTTCGCATCTCCTGTCGGTGTTCGCACCTCGGACGTTCGGCGTGCGGTGCGGTGGTGCCAGGTGTTCGGCACGCCGACTCCGCCGGACCGACCGGTTTGTGCTTGCGGTATCGCCGGACTGCCGGGCCGCATACGATCCAGTCTGATTCGCCAGCGGACCGTCATTTCGGGAGTGCAGAGCATGTCGTCGGACAAGACCAGCACCTTGCTCGGTCTGATTCGTCATGCGACGACACTGCGGCTGACACGCATCGCGACGCTGGTCGCGGGGAGCCTGGTGTTTCTGTATGCGTGCGAGGTCAGCCGGAAAAGCGATCTGTCCGATGTCTGGGGACAGGTCGCCTTCGCCGCCGTACTCGCGCTGACCGGCCTCACGACCGCCTGGTTCGAGATAAAGGCCGCCGACCACGCCGCCACCCGCGCCCGCACCGACATCCGCGGTTTCCTCATCGAATCCGACGGTATATCGGTGCGGGCCCGCATCACTCACTCCGGCGATCTCGTCTTCCATGGTCACGACACCGGCGGCACCGATCCTGCCTACGAATGGGACTGGGCTTTCCGCGCCGTCACATTCCCGGCCATCCGCACCGCTCTCGGCGGTGGCCGCGGCGACCTGCTCGACCTCCTGGAACACACGGTCCCCGACCTGGACCGCCATGACCGCTACGACCCCGGCGCTTGGCTGCACAACCAGGGCATCCCCGCCGCCTTCCGCGAACGCGGCGACACTTCCCACCGCATCACCCGCGAGCTGCCGGTGGTCGATCCCGAAGTCCACGACCCGCGCGAAACCACTGGGGCACAACAGCTATCGAGCACGCGCCGCAACCCACCCGACGCGGACTCCCCGCGCCCGAGCCGATCGAGCCGCCGCGAACCACCCGCCCCCACCCGACGCCGAGCCTCGTCCCGCCAAGCTTCTCGGAACTCCGCCGAACGCCACGACCAACCACCAACCAGACGCCGCGACCAGCCGTCGAACACCCGCCGAAGAGCGAAGGATCCGTGGGAGGCGCAGTCGGAAGTTCCCGCGGACAGAACAAGCGAGCGACGGGACGAACCGCCGGACGATGGTTGGGATGCACCACCGAACGACCATTGGGACAACGCATCATTCGACGACCCGCCCAGCGAGCATTGGAACGCACCACCAAGCGACCAGTGGGACGATCCACGAGCGCGCCCCGCCAGACGATCGGGCGCACCCCGTTACGAACCATCGCCTGAGCACAGGGGCGATCCATCAGCCGCCCGCCGTGGCGTACCACCGTCCCGACAGCATGCTCAGCCACCTTACGAACCAGAGACACCGACACACGCCCGCCGCGTAGGCCGCGTTGATTCCTCTCGATCCGAGCCTTCGAGTGAAGGCTGGGACGAACCGTCCGCAAGTCGAGGCACACCGTCGAGCCGAGGCTTCGATGAGTCACTCCGCTCCCGCGGAAACGAATCACCGGCCCGTCGAGGCGCAGCGCCCAACCGACGCAGCGCCGAGTCGTCCGAACTGGGCACAAACGGCCGCCGCGGCCTCGCTTCGGATCCACGCTGGCCCGAGCCGCCAAGTGAGCATTGGAACGAACCACCGGCCACCCGCTACGGAGAACTGGACTACCGCCAGCCCACTGGCTGGTCAAGCGAGGAAAGTTCCGGCGCGCACCGGCACGTGTTGTCCGGTGCACACCCCAGCGAACCGTCGCAGCCGAACCGGCGAGAACAGCAAGCGCAGCGACGAAGCGAGCAATCCGGTCGGCGTCATCGCAGGTAATCGCGCCGCACGTAACCCCACCTCATAGAGGTGACGGTAGGTCGACCTGCTGGGGTGGCAAACCGAGGCACCTGACCGTCGTCGCCACAGGTCACAGGCCCATCGGCGAGATCCACAGCTTCAACACCGGGCCAGCCTGGACCTCGCTCGGACCCCCCGGATGGATGAAATCGCCGACCAAGGCTTGACATTCCACATTGGAGGGTGCATTCTGGATGGCACCTTCCAATGTGGAATGTAGATCTAGTCGTTAGGACCTGGACATGGAAATCTCGCCTGGTACTCGGGCCTCCGATGCGGAGCGCGAGAAGGTTGTGCGACTGCTCGGACGGCACATGGCCGACGGTCGAATCGATCTTGCCGAATACGATCAGCGCGTCGCCCGCGTCTACGAGACCGGCGTTCGCGACGATCTGCAACTGGTGCTATCGGATCTGCCGAAGTTGCCGAAAGAGACTGCTGGACAGAAGAATTCGATCAGCCGCTTCCCCATCTGGCAGCAGATCGAAGGTACCTCATGGCTCGGCGTGAGCGTGCTGGTGCTCACCATCTGGGCCGCGATCTCGATCAGCGTCGGCGAATTCACCTACCCGTGGCCGATCTGGGTCATCGGCCCGTGGGGCGCCGTACTCGCCTTCCGCATGCTGACCGGTTTCGAATCCGGCCGATTCGGCCGCCACACCAACTGATACATCGTCACAGTCGGCGATCCAGCCCTCCCCCGAATCAGCGCTGGATCGCTGCCCCACCTCCACTCCCCACCCGATACCTGGACACCCCGCTAGGGGTGGGTGGGGGTGGTGAAGGTGGCGGTTATGTGGGCGGGTGGTTGGGGGGTGGGGAGGGTTACGAGGACTTCGTCGTTGGCTCGGAGGGTGGTGTTGGGGGTGGTGGGGACCAGGCGGCCGTTGCGGATTATGAGGCTGATCCAGATTTCGCGGGCGTGAAGGTCGGCTAGGGTGCTGCCGTCGGCGGCGGAACTGGGGGCTATGCGGTAGCGGTGGAGTTCTTGGGGTTCGTGGCGGAAGCGGACGCCCACGCCCCATGGTTCGGGGTCGACTACGCGCAGGGGGACGCCGAGCAGGCGGGCCAGGGTCGGGACAAGGCCACCTTGGACTGTCACCGAGAATGCGACGACGATGAAGATGATTTCGTAGGCGCGGTGGCTGCCGGGCACGCCCGCGTGCACGATGAAGGTGCCCAACAGAATTGGTACGGCGCCTTTGAGTCCGGTCCACAGCACGAATCCGCGCTCGCCGCGGGTGAGCCGCACCGGCCAGAGCAGTATGCCGACCAGAACCGGCCGAATCAGCAGGGTGAGCAGCAGTGCGAGCACTAGACCGATCACCCAGGCGTCGCCTTCGCCGATTCCATCGGGTCCGGCGAGTTGAATGGTGAGCCCGAGCAGCACGAAGACGACGATCTCGGCCAAATTCGCCAATGCGGAGTGGAAGCGGGCGATGTCGGCTTTATATGGCGCGTTCTGATCCCCGATGACGATCCCCGCGACCAGCACCGCAAGGAATCCCGAGCCGTGCGCGAGAGTGGCCGCACCGTAAATTGCCAAGGCGCACATCAGAACTCGCAAGGAATACAAGCCCGCGGCGGGCAGCGGGACGCGCCGCATGAACCACAGCAGCCCCAGCCCACCCGCGACCCCGACCGCCGCGCCGACCAGCATTTGCAATCCGAATTCGGTGGCGGCCCGCGCGACAGCACCGCCGCTGAAGGTGGTGGCACCGAGCAGCGCGATCAGCAGTGCGATGCCGACCGGATCATTCGCGCCGGACTCCCCCTGCAGCAATACACCGCTGCGACCGGCGATCTCCCGGCGGCCGAGCACCGAGAACACGACGGCGGGATCGGTGGGTGAGAGGGCGGTGCCGAGCAGCAGTGCGATCCGCCAGTCCAGTCCGAAGATCAGATGGGCGGCGAGTGCGAGAGCCGCGGCCGTCACCAGGGTGCCCGCCACGCCGATCCAGACGATCGCGCCCGCCGCGGACCGGAACCGTCGCCAGCCGATCTGCATGCCGCCGTCGAACAGGATGATCGCCAGCGCCACCGTCGCCACGTGCTCCACCGCGCTGATCGGAATGTTGCCCAACTCGGGCCGGATATCCGATGCCACCGCGGCCCCGATCAGGAACAGTGCGGGTGCCGGGATGGGCAGCCATTCACCGAGCCGGTTCGACAGCACGGCGGCGATGCCGACCAGCGCCGTGATCAGCACTACCGAGGCGAACGGGACCATGGTGGTCACCGGCGACACCCGTCACCGGTCATTACGCCTGCTCGGCTCTTGTCGAGCGGGTTATGCGGCCCGCATCGGATAGCCACGGAATGTCCTTTCGCGCGGTTGCACGGCACAGCATCGCCGACCCGACTTCCCGGCACACCCAAGATCAGCCTATCGCGTTCTTTTCTGCCGTGGCCTCGTATTTTGCGGCGGCATCGAGCACGTTCTCGGTGTTCATCCCGCAGCCGACGCCGAAGATGTTGGTACGCACCCGGTTTGCGTATTGATCTTCCGTGGTATTACGGAATCGTGAGGGCTTCAAGGCATTTGGCCTCGCTCGTCAGCGTGCTGGTGGCCGGTTGCGCGATTTCTGTGCTATCCATTCGCCCTGCGACGGCGGCGCCGCAAGTGGTCGGCGAGACACCGCTGGACGGTTCGGTCTCGCAAGTGGACGTCTACTCCCCCGCGATGGATCGGGTGGTGAGCAACAGGGTGATTCGCGCCGCGGGTGGTCCCGCGCCGACGCTGTATCTGCTCACCGGAATCGGTGGCGGCGCCGACGGCATCTCGTGGTGGGACGATACGGACGTCCGGCAGTTCTTCGCCGACAAACACGTCAACGTGGTGATGCCGATCGGCGGCGCGTACAGCATGTACACCGACTGGCTCAGCGACGATCCGGTGGTCGGTCGCAACCGGTGGCAGACCTATTTGTCGCGGGAACTCCCCGCCGTTCTCGATACCCGGCTCGGCAGCACCGGGCGCAATGCGATCGCGGGTGTGTCGATGAGTGCGGGCTCGGCGGTGGATCTGGCGATTCAGGCGCGCGATGTGTACAGCGCCGTGGCGGCCTACAGCGGATGTCCGTGGACGTCTGATGCGCTCGGGGTGGCGATGGTCAGCGCGCAGGTCATCCGTGGCGGGGCAAATCCGGTGAATATGTGGGGTGAGCTGGGTCAGGGAATCTGGCGGATGCACGACGCGTTCGCCAATGCGGGTGCACTGGCGGGTAAGACGATCTACCTCTCGGCCGCCACCGGCACCCCCGGCGCGATCGATGAAGGTGGACTCGGTTTCCCGCCCGTCGAGGCCATCGCCAGCTCGTGCACAGACGCATTCGCGGACCGGCTCGCCGAGCTCGGCCTTCCAGCCATCCATGTCAACCGCCCCGAAGGCTCGCACACCTGGGGCCAGTTCGAAACCGACCTACACGATTCCTGGCCGCACCTTGCCAAAGCCCTCGGCGCATGACCGTGCCCGGTCTGCTGCGCCGATAAAATTCCGGCTGCACCGCCGCGCCCTCGCTTCACGCGCTGCACACGTTTTCGCCCGGCGAATCGGTGCGCGGAGAGAGAGGGGCGGCGTGAGAGGGCATCCGGCGCGGAGTTGTCGCGGGCCTAGGGCGTGACACTACGGTGGGGTGACATGGATACCGTCGCCGTGCCGAAGTTGGTGGACGTTGCGCCCACGCGGGTGGGTGGGTCGGGGCGGGGTGTTCTCGGGGTGGCGTTGGGTTTTGTGGTTGTCCAGTTGGGGATTCGGGGGTGGGTGGCGGGGAGTGGGTTTTTCTATTGGGATGATCTGATTTTGGTGGGGCGGGCGGGGAGTCATTCGCTGTGGTCGGCGGATTTGCTGTTGTACAACCATGACGGGCATTTCATGCCGTTGGCGTTCGCTACGGCTTGGGTGGTGACGGCGGTCGCGCCGTTGACGTGGGCCGGGCCGGTGGTATCGCTGGTGGTGTTGCAGTTCGCGGCCTCGGTGGCGGTGCTGCGGATGCTGGTCGTGCTTGTCGGGATGCGGTGGGTGATTCTGGTGCCGCTGGGCTTCTATCTGTTCTGTCCGCTGACGCTTCCGGCGTATGCGTGGTGGGCCGCCGCGCTTAATGCGCTGCCACTGCAATTCGCGCTCGCGTGGGTGATCGGTGATGCGGTGCGGCTGGTCGAGACAGGGCGGCGGCGGTATGCGGTGTCGGGGGTCGTGGTGTTGGGAGTGGCGCTGCTGTTCTTCGAGAAGTCGGTGATCGTTCCGTTCGCGGCATTCGCTGTTGCGGTGCTCGCTCGGCATGTCGACGGTCTCGGATCCGCGCTGCGGGTGGTGGCTCGGCGTGGGGCGCCGCTGTGGGGCTGGTCCGGGATGGTGATCGCCTGTTGGCTGGCCGGATATCTGACGGTGGTGGATGTTTCGGCAGTGCATACCAGTCCGGCGGAATTGCGTGACTTATTGCCCGGCGCAACGTCATTGGGGATTGTGCCGACGCTGTTCGGCGGACCGTGGAGTTGGGAGCGCTGGTTGCCGTCGACGCCGTGGGCGGATCCGCCGAATTGGGCGGTCGCGCTGGCGTGGTTCGCATTGTGCGCGCTCGTGCTGCTGACGCTGCGTGCCCGGCTTCGTGTGGGCCCGGTGCTGGTGACAGCGGCGGTATACGCGCTCGTCGCCCAACTGCCGGTCGCATTGGCCCGTAGCGGACCGAACACCGCAGCTGAACTGATGCAGTCCCTACGCTATTTCGCCGATATCGCGGTGGTGTTGACCGCAGCGGGTGCGCTGATAGTGCGTGCTCGACCGCGTGACCACACTCCGGCGTATCTTCCCGATCCTGAAGGGGACTCGGCGATGTCATGCAGTGAGGTTCCCGTACCACCTCCCGATCCGCGGGGCGGAGCGGACACCAGGATGGGTTGGCGCACACCGGGCTTCGTTTCCGGTTCGCGTGTGACGGCTGTGCTGGGGGCGGCGTTTCTGGTTAGCAGTCTTTGGTCTACTGCGGCTTTTGTGGAGTCTTGGCGGGTTAATCCGACGAGGACTTATGTGACGAATGTGAAGGCGGCGCTGGCGGGGAGTGATGGGGTGCCGTTGCTGGAGCAGGAGGTGCCGTGGGATGTCTTGAATCCGACCGCATATCCGCAGAATCTGGTCAGTCGGGTGCTTGCGCCGGTCGCGGGGCCGACTACGTTTGCTGATTCGACTCCGCGGCTGCGAATGATCAATGACAGTGGGGAGATCGTCGAGGCGGCCGTTTGGTGGAATCGCAGTATTGTGCCTGGACCCGAGGCTCGCTGCGGGTATCGGATTCGGGGACCGCAGCCGAGCGATGTTCCGCTCGACGGGCCGATGCTCGAACACGAATGGACCGTGCAGCTCAACTATCTGGCCAATGAAGACGGACGGATCACCGTGTCGTTCGAACACGGCGAGCCCGTAGGCGCGCCGGTTCGCAAGGGATTGAATACCGTCTACGTTCGGGTGGTCGGCAGCGGGTCCATGCTCCGAATCAGTCCTCGCACAACAGGACTCGACCTCTGCCTCGGAGTTGGGCCCGTAGGAGTTGCCTCCTACGACAACTGACCTCTAGGCCCGAGTACCTATGGCGTGTTGAATGCGCTTCCCCGAACACCCGCAGTGAACACATCCCATTCGCCCGGCGTGAACACCAAGGCGGGGCCGCTTGGGTCCTTGGAGTCACGCACCGCGACCAGGCCGCCCTCGAGATGCGCAACCTCGACACAGTCCCTGCCAGCCGAGCTGCGGGTCGACTTGAACCACTTGGCCTCAGACAGGTCGATGCTCACTCTCGTACTCCTTCGCAATCGCTAAAATCAGTTCCCTGGTCTGATGCTCACTCAATGCTACGGCTGTGATCTCTGCGCATGTCGCCCGATACTGGTCGATTTCGGCGGGCCTGTCGAGGTACAGGGCCCCGGTAAAACCCTCGACATAGACGACGGGCGGCTCACTGAGCGTCGGATTCGGATGCTTCGGGAATTCCAAGAGTACGAAGTCCTTGGTGGTCAGCCCCAGATGGTAGCTATTAGCGAAGGGGATGACCCGAATCGAAACGTTCGGCAGTTTGCCAACCTCGACAAGGTGGTGAAGTTGCTCGGCCATCCCCTGTGCGTCCCCGACACGATGACGCAATACAGCCTCGCTGAGCACCACCTCCAACGAGAAATGCTCCGCATCTTGCAGTCGCTCTTGTCGCTTCGCGACCAGATCCACATCCTGATCGATACCGACAGATCCCGGCGGCACGGAGATCAAGCCAACGGCACGCCGATAGCTCAATGTCTGCAGCAAGCCCGGCAACAATATCGACTGCCACGAAAAGATTCGGCTCGCAGATTGTTCGAGCCCCACGAACATTTCGACTTCCGGGAGCATCTCGTTCTTGAACGACTGCCACCACCCGTCCTTCCGAGATTCCCCAGCGAGCCACAGCAGCACAGCCCTATCCTCAGCGCTCGCCTCATACAAATCGCAAAGCGCATTGACCACCATCCGCTTCACCTCGCTGCTGCGCCCAGACTCCAAGCGCCACAACGTCTGCGATCCCATCTCGCACTGCTGCGCAGCCCGTGCCCGGCTCAGGTGCCGCTCCTCTCGCAGCTCCCGCAACCTCCGCCCGAGCACCCGGCGCGGCAGGGTTGTGTTGTTCGATTCAGTCAAGGCCACCCACCCTTTCGTTAGCTGAACTCACTGTCATGTCAGATTGAATGGAACGATCAGCCCATTTGGAGTGATTTCATCTCGCGTCGAATCCCCCATGAGTACTCCCGAATCCACGTCATTCACTGATTTACTGACCATGTGCCCGACGCACAACCTCAGACCTACCGGACCGAAAACGAAGGCGCCCCTGCAATGTTCGGCCTACCACCATTCGACCACAGTTTCCTGCCCGGCATGACCGATATCCAAGCTCATGCGGTTCTGCAGAACCATGCCGAGTGTGCTCGATCGAGTTGTCCGCGCAAATTGCAGGCGTGGGCATTGCTGATCCACTCGGGCGCAATCGAACCCGCCGATCGTATCCGAATGGGGTTCTGACCCTGTACCCGAAAGCCAGCGGAGGGTAGATGCCCAAACGACGAAAGCAACCGCGCCACAAGGGAGCTGGGCCGAACGCGGCGATCAGGTATCCGCGCCGGTCGACGCTGGAGGTGATCCTCCCAGCGATGATGGCGAAACGCTGTGCGGAAATCGCCCACGACCCGAAAGCAGCTAAATCCGTCCATCTTTGGGGTTTCGCGGCCGTCGATAATGAATCCACCCACGACATCGGATATCTACCGGTCGACCTGGATACCAAAACCGAAGAATCACCGATCCTCGACGCCGCCGGACAACTGATATCCCGAATTCCGGGACGTCTGTGGGGATTCGGACTGTCCTATTGGGCAATCGGTGAATTGTTGACCGGAACCGAAAGCATTCCGGAGGACCTACTCGCCGACGCCGTAGCGGGTAGATTGCGTGAACGCCCGACCGCCGATGAAATATGCGCGGCAACAATTTTCGATGCGCGCGGTCACGAATACACATCCGCGCTCTATATCCACATGCCGGAGCTCGGAACTACGGCGTGGGAGAGCAACACCCTCGACGGCGCCGAGTCGATCCGCGCGTGGATCGACCGCTTCGACTTGGGGGTTGTCTCGGCTCATGTATGGGCCGCCGCAATCGCGCTCGATCCCGACCGGAACCGGAATGTGCTCAGCCGATTGCGGGCGCACACATCGGGTATCCGATAGATACTCGGTCGGACCATCAGCCCCCGGTGAGCCGGGTCTCGATCATGCCGAACGATCCGCCGCACCGGGATTGCGCAAGCGGAACTACAGAATGGCGAAGGCGACGACCAGACCGAGCGCGAAGTGGGCCGCGGCAACCACGAGCACCTCGGTGGTGTACACATCGGATTCCAGCGCCGCGCCGATATCGATGCCGAGTGCGCGCTCGATGACCCGCACCGAGATCACCTGCGCGATAATGCCGACCAACCCGTAGACGCTGGCGGCGATGAGTCCCTCGGAGAGTTTGCCCGCCGAGGCGTAGGTCGCCAGCACCACGATCAAGGCCATGCTGACCATGCCCGCGGCGGTGACGATGATGGCATTGGGTTTACCCGCGGCGACCAGCGCGCGCAGCTTGCCCGGTGTGGTCAGATCGATGGCGTAGAAGCCGATGAGCATGAGGGCCAAGCCGACAATGGCGTAGCAGACGATTGCTCCAACACCGGTGCCGAGCGAGTTCCAGTAACCCGATTCGAGGGCAACTGCGGTCATCGTGATCCTTCCGAGGTGGGGTCGCGTAGTTACTGCGTAATGCGGTGCGGGACAAAGGCCGAGCCGTCGTCGGTGATCAATCCGGCGGTTTCACGAATCCCGAGTCCGGCCGCGTTGTCGCCGACGATCCAGGCGCCGAGAACCGGACGCATATCGTCGAATTCCGGTAGCGGGTCCAGCAATTGGTAGACGAACCCCTCTTCGCCGTAGACCCCGCCGGTGGCCGTCTCCAGACCCGCGCCGACAATGGTCATATTCGCGCCCTCGCGCCCGAGCTTCGGCTTGCGAATGTATTCGGTGAGCTCATTGGGCTGATCGAGGTAGGCGGGCAATAGATTCGGGTGCCCGGGATACATCTCCCACAGGATCGCGAGGATCGCCTTATTGCTCAGCAGCGTCTTCCACAGCGGCTCGACCCACATGGTCTGCGGCAGGCTCGCGACCACGCGTTTACCGAAATCGTCGTCGAGCACCCACTCCCACGGATAGAGCTTGAAGATCGCATCGATCGACCCCTCGGCCAGATCGACGAAACGCTCCAGCGCACTATCGAATCCGACCTCCTCGATCGGTAGCGCGATGGTGTCGAATCCGGCCTCGGCCGCGGTCTCCTGCATATACGCGGTGGTGACATTGTCCTCACCGGTGGCATCCGCACCGGACCAGGTGAAATGCAATTGTGCCGAGGGCAGGATGTCGCGCAACTCGGTCCAGCGCTCGACCAGCTTCTCGTGCAGGGAATTCCACTGATCGCCGTCGGGATAGAGCGCGGTGAGCCAGTGCCACTGCACAATCGCCGCCTCCAACAGTGAGGTCGGGGTATCGGCGTTGTACTCCAACAGCTTCGCCGGACGGCGCGCGTCGTAGCGCAGATCGAAACGCCCGTAGACGTACGGGTCATTGCGCTTCCAGGACTCCGCGATCGGCCCCCAACTCCATTCGGGCAGACCGAAATCCTTGTACCGCTCTGTCAGCACGACATGCTCGACGGCATTCAGGCACATCGAATGCAGCAGTTCGACATCGGCCTCCAGCGCGAGGATCTCCGACATCTCGAACTCGTAATGCACCGATTCATCCCAATACGGCCGGGGCAGACCGCTCGCATCTCGCCCGGGCGAGCCGTAGACCAGCCCCTGGCCCTCGATGATCGGCTGCCAGCCGGGCCGCGGGGTTGCGCGCACGCGTCGCATTACGAACCCCCGCCGCTCTTGCTGCTGGTGCCGAGGCCGCCGCGGGTAACGGTGCTGCCGCTCTTGGTCGAGATCTGAGCGCCCTTGGGCTGCACCGTCGTTCCGCCGGTCGGCGGTTTGCCGACGGTGTTGTTGCCGCCGTAGTAGTAGCGGTACTGGTGCCCGTTGTAGATGAAGATCCCATTACTGCCGGTGTAAGCGCCGGTGGTGCCGGATCCGACCGCGGTCGAGGCGACTTGGCAGTCGTCATCGGGTGCGACGACCTCCTGACCGTTCTGATCGATCACCGTGCAATAGGCGGTCACCTGATCGGGTTTGGTGAGCGCCCGATACGCGAGATAACCGCCGCCGACCAGACCCGCGACACCGACAATCGCGACACCACCGATGAGCACGCGCTTGCGGGTGCGCTTCTTTTGCTCGGCGGCGGCCGTCGCGGCCCGCTGCTCCTCCTCGGCGCGCTTACGCGCCTTGTCACGCGCCCGAGCCTCGGCCACCGTCGGCGGGCGCGGCTGGGTGACACCGGGCTCTTGTCGCTGGATACTGCCCCTTTGCGGCGGGGTCCCGAACCGCCGCGGCCCGGCACCAGGCGCAACCGGCCCGTCTTCCGGCGCACCAGGACCACCAGATCCAACTTCGCCAGAACCAGATCCACCGCTGGCCGAACCAGAGCCGGAACCCGCGGAGCCAGACCCACCACCCGCCGAACCAAACCCACCGCCCGGCGCGCCCGACCCACCGCCCGGC
>NZ_BDAZ01000100.1 GCF_001612725.1 Nocardia anaemiae NBRC 100462
CACGACCCGACGATCCGACACCGCGCCGACTCGACGCCGCGGTGGACCCGGAGGCACCACCCGAAGTCTTCTTCGCGGCGCGACCATTCGAACCAGCACTGCGCCCGGCACCAGCTGAGCCCGCACCGCCCGATCGTGCGCCGCGACCACGAGAGCCCGCACCCGCACCACCCGACCGGCGGCTCGGCCTACCGACCTGCAACTCACCCTCGTCACCCAGCGTGACCGCCGAATTCGCGGCGACGATCGGTACACCGGAGGGCTGCTTCGCCCCGGTGATCTGGATCAGCCGCCGATCGCCCGGACGGATCTGCACGCCGTCGACATCGACGCCCGCTTTGCGGGTCATCTTCTCGACCTCGGCGCGCTCCTCCTCGGTGACCAGTGTGACGACGACACCGTCCTCACCGGCTCGGGCGGTACGGCCGGCGCGGTGCAGGTACGCCTTGGACTCCCCGGGCGGATCCACGTGCACGACAAGGGAAATCCCGTCCACGTGGATGCCGCGCGCGGCCACGTCGGTGGTCACCAGCACGGGTGTCGTACCGTCGGCGAATGCGGCCAGCGTCCGCACCCGGTTGTTCTGCGCCTTCCCGCCGTGCAGCGCGCCCGCGGCGATGCCCGCCGCGCGCAACTGCTTGGCGAGCCGGTCCGCACCGTGCTTGGTGCGCACGAACATGATGGTCAGCCCGTCGCGGGCGGCGATCTGCGCGGTGATCTCGCGCTTATCGGCCTTGCGCAGGTACAGCAGATGATGCGACATCGTCGCGACCGAGGCCGAGGGCGGCGCGGTGGAATGGGTGACGGGGGAGCGCAGGTACCGCTTGACCAGCTTGTCCACCTCACCGTCGAGAGTGGCCGAAAACAGCAGGCGCTGACCATCTTTCGGCGTACGGTCGAGCAGCTTGGTGACCTGCGGCAGGAAGCCCATATCGGCCATGTGGTCGGCCTCGTCCAATGCGATGATCCGCACATCGGACAGGTCGGCCGAGCGCTGGCTGATCAGATCTTCCAGCCGCCCTGGCGTGGCGATGAGCAGGTCCACACCGCGCGCGAGCCGATCGGCCTGTCGTTTGATCGGCGCGCCGCCGACCACCGAAGCGATCCGCAACCCGAGCGAGAGTGCGGCACTATCCAGCGCCTTTTCGATCTGGGCCGCCAGTTCGCGGGTCGGCACCAGTACCAGACCGCGTGGACGGCCCGGCTTGGCCTGGGCACCCGCGAGCAGCGCGAGCATCGGCAGTCCGAAGGCCAGGGTCTTGCCGGAGCCGGTCGGGCCGCGCCCGAGCACATCCTTACCCGCCAGCGCATCGGTCGCGGTCGCGGCCTGGATCGGGAACGGCGCCTCGATGCCGTCGCGGCGCAATGCCTGGACGAGCACGGCTGGTAGGCCCAGCTCCGCGAAGGTGGTGGCAGGGGTGGAGGAGGTCAACGGGTTTGTGTGCCTTTCATGTCTCGGCGCGGGGATCCGGGCACGCGTGGTGCCGCCGAGATGGTTGGGCCCGGTCATCGGGATGGGGTAGGACCGGGTGTGTCGGGGAGAACCGGAGGAATCAGTTACGCAGCAGTCGATCCAGTTCGACCAGCCAGGGTACCGCGACGGCCATGGTCGGGACCACCAGGATGGCCGCCGATCCCAGATATGCCGCCGAGGCGACCCGAAGATCGCCGATCCGTCCACCCAGGCGTTGGATGCGGATCAAGGTGGTCGGGCCGCCCGCGGCGAGCGCGCCCTGCGGAGCGGTGGATTTCGCGCACGCGACCAGCGCGCGGGCCAGCGGCTTGGGGCCGGTGACCTTGACCGCCGAGTCGTCGGCGAGCAGTTCGATCAGGAGTTTGACCGAGCCGAGCGCGGCCTTGCTGCGCACAACCCGGGGGAAGGCCTCGTGCACCGCGGTGAATGCCTCGAGTACCAGGTCGTGTCGGGCGCGCAGATGCGAACGCTCATGGCTCACGATGGCGGTGACCTCGGCGTCCTGCAGGCTGGTCAGCGTGCCTTCGCTCAGTACGACCCGCTGGCGCAGGCCGGGCAGACAGTAGGCGATCGGTTCGGTCGAGGCGAGGACCCGGATATCGGCGGCGCGGCGCTGCGGTCCGCTCTGGTCGAGCAGATCGACCAGCATGCGGTGGCGCGCCCGACGCCTGCGGGTGTGCACACCGACCCGCACGATCGCGTACATCAGCCGCGCGCCGACCAACAGGGTCAGCGCGAAGACGAAGACATAAGCCAGCCACAGCGGCAGTCCGAGCGCGTCGATCTCGCGGGCCGGGGAGGTGGTCGGGCGACCGTCCGGTCCGGGAACGAGTAATTGGGCGGCGATGGCCAGGCCAGAGCCGAATGCGCTGAGCACGGCGGCGAGCGCGATGGCCTGCCATAACACGAGCGCGGCGCGCGGGGTCCGATACGGCCAGGTCGCGCGGCTCAGCAGCGCTGGGGCAGGCCCCGCGAGAAGCAAAGCGAGACCGGCGAAGACCGGCGCGGTTGCGTTCATCGACTCAGCTCACTGCGTTGTGGGGCCAGGGCGTCACCTCGTTGTGAGGCCAGGATCCCAAGACTACTGCTTCGGTCGCGCAGTATCTTCGGATGCCTCGAGCTTAGCGAGTGCTTCCCGCAACGCGTCCGTATCGTCCCTGCCGACCTGCTCGACGAAATGCACGAGCGCCGCCGCGCGGCTACCGGCCACGTCGGCTTGCTGCAATGCGTCGACCATCAAGCTGGCGACCAGTTCGTCGCGGGTGTGCACCGGCGCGTAGCGGTGGGCGCGGTCGTCGCGGCGCTGAACCACCAGGTTCTTCTTCGCCAGTCGTTGCAGCACCGTCATCACCGTGGTGTACGCGAGCTCACGGCGGGCGGCCAAAGCCTCGTGTACCTGCCGTACGGTCTGCGGCTCGTCGCTGGACCACAACTGGTCCATGACCGCCTTCTCGAGTTCACCAAGTCCTGCCATTCCTCCAAGTTTACGGACTCAACGACACAATTGCGTACTACACCCCGTCGTAACTGTCTGATAGCTGTGTGTCATTTGTCATATCCTGGCAAAACGTGTCGGGTTCCGATGGGCACGATCATCGGACTGCCGGAGACCGGATCCTCGAGCACCGAGGCATCGAGATCGAAGACCTCCCGTAGCAGCGCGACATCGATGATCTCGGCGGGCGCGCCCTGGGCGACGATGCGCCCGTCGCGCATGACGATGAGTTGGTCGCTGTAGCGAATGGCCAGGTTGAGATCGTGCAGCACCATCACCACGGTGCGGCCGAGGTCGTCGTGCAGCCGGTCGATCAGGTCCAGGACCTCGACCGAATGGGCAAGGTCGAGGTAGGTGGTCGGCTCGTCGAGCAGCAGGATATCGGTGCCCTGGGCCAGTGCCATCGAGATCCAGGCGCGCTGGCGCTGACCGCCGGACAACTCGTCGAGTGAGCGATCGGCCAGGTCGGCGATGCCCGTCGCCGCGAGTGCGGACATGACCTCGGCTTCATCGGTGGCCGACCACTGCCGGATCCAGGACTGATGCGGATGACGCCCGCGCGCAACGAGATCCGCGACCGTGAGCCCCTCGGGTGCGACCGGCGACTGCGGGAGCATGCCGATGATGCGTGCCACATCCTTGGTATTCATCGTCGAAATCGCCTTGCCGTCCAACAGGATTCGGCCCCGGCGTGGACGCAGCAGGCGGCCGAGCGAGCGCAGCATGGTCGACTTGCCGCAGCCGTTCGGGCCGATGACGGTGGTGACGACGCCGGGCGCGATATCGATATCGAGTCCGTCGACGATGACGCGGTCGCCGTAGCCGAGGGTGACGTCCTGTGCGGAGAGCCGCGTATCGCTGGTCATGACAGGGTCGCCTTCCGATTCATACGCACGAGCAGATAGAGCAGGAACGGTCCGCCGAAGGCGGCGGTCACGACGCCGACCGGCAGATCGACCGGAAACAGCGTGCGCGAGGCCAGATCCGCGCCGACTACCAGGACGGCACCGATGAGCGCCGAGCCGATGAGTGGTTCGCCGGGAGTTCGCAGCAGTCGGCGCGCGATCTGCGGTGCGGCGAGCGCCACAAAGGTGACCGGACCGACGGCCGCGGTGGCGACCGAGGCGGCCACCACGGCCGCGCCGATCAATAGCGTCTGCTGCGTCTGGATCCGCACGCCGAGCACCCGCGTGGTATCGGTGCCCAGACGCAGTGCGGCAAGGGTTCTCGCGGAGCCGACTGCGACCACGACGACAACGGCCAGTGCCACCGCGGCCGGGACGAGTTGGGTCCGGTCCGCGCTGTTGAGTGAGCCATTGAGCCAGAGTTGCGCGCGGGACGCGTCCTGCAGGCTGGCGCGGGTGAGCAGAAAGCTGATGCCGGACAACAGCAACGCGTTCACACCGATGCCGATCAGCACCAGCCGCATCGGCGTGACGCCGCGGTCACCGGTCACGCTGCGGCCCCAGGCGAGCAGGTAGATCACGATCGCGGTGAGCAGACCACCGGTCAGCGCGGCCAGTGGCGCACCGACGCTCGCGGCGAGTCCTGTTGTCGCGCCGCCGGTTCCGACCAGTACCGCGACCGCGCCGAGGCTGGACCCGGTGGTGATGCCGAGCATATCCGGCACGGCGAGCGGGTTGTGCAGGATCGATTGGGTGATCGCGCCCGCGATGCCGAGTGCGGCACCGACGACCGCGGCGGTGAGCGCGCGCGGCAATCGCGACTCCAGCACGATGAAGCGCTGGGAACGGGTGCCACCGCCGCTGAGCACGTCCAGTACTCGGCCGATCGGAATGTGGGTGTCGCCGAAGGCGATGTCGAGGCAGAACAGTGTGAGTACGGTCGCGGCCAGCGCCAGAACCATGAGCGCCATGGTGGGGCGCAGCACAATCGCCACCGGGCCGAGGCGCAAGGCGGGGCGGATGCGGTCCAAGGGTGCCGGAGTCCGGCTGAGCGTGGTTGCGGTGCTATCCGGGGAGATTTTGTCCATGATTCGTTCGCTCATGGATGCTCCGCCCGGTGCGATCGCTGTGACATCTCCCTCACAGGCTCACCAACTTCTTGCGCCGCACGAGCAGAATGAAGAACGGTGCACCAAGGGCCGAGATCATCACGCCGACCTGTAATTCACCCGGTCGCGCCACAATTCGCCCGACCACATCGGCGACGAGCAGCAGCAATGCGCCGAGCAGTCCGGAGTACGGGATCAGCCAGCGATGGTCGGGACCGGTGAAAACCCTTGCGACATGCGGCACTATCAACCCGATGAAGGCGATCGGACCGACGGCCGCTGTCGCCGCGCCGCACAGCAGCACAATCGCGGCCAGCCCGAGCGCCCGGCTGCGTCCGATATGCACCCCGAGTCCGCGTGCGACCTCCTCACCCAGGCTCAGCAAATTGAGGCCCGGCGCGGCCGCAACGGCAAGCACCACGCCGATCGCCAAGAACGGCAGCACCTGCCAGAACACCTCGGCATCGCGGCCGTTCACCGTGCCGACCACCCAGAATCTATAGGTGTCCAGCGCCGCATTGTCCATGAGCACAATGGCATTCGTCATCGCCTGCAGGAATGCGGTTACCGCGGCACCGGCCAGCACCAGGCTGAGCGGACTCGCCTTGCCACTGCCGATCGCGGATACCCCGAACACCACCAGTCCGGCGATCAGCGCCCCCGCGAAGGCGAACCAGATGTACTGCTCGGGTGCGGTCAGCGCGAAGAGGTAAACGCTCAGTGCCGCAAGGAAGGCCGCACCCGCATTCAAGCCGAGTAAGCCCGCGTCGGCGAGTGGGTTGCGGGTATAGCCCTGGATCAGCGCGCCCGCGATACCCAGTGCGAGCCCGGTGACCAGCCCAAGTGCGGTGCGCGGCAAGCGAAGTCTGCGCACGATCTCCTCCGCGGTCGACCCGGCGGGACAGCTGAATGGGCCGCCCGGGCAAGTGAGGGCACTGTGCACGGCGTCGTAGACGGTGCCGGGAGACAGTGATCGGGTGCCGACGGCAATGCTGGCCACGGTGGCGACCAAGAGCAGTGCGGTCAGCACGATGAGGCCGAGTCGACGACGGCGCGCAGTATTCGTTCGTCGCGCCTCCGGCGCGCTGGTGCTTGATGCCGTCACGGCGACGAACTACTCCTGAGTCGATATCTGGTGTCCGGTTGCTAGGTCTGGTAAGCCTAACCTATCTTTCCGATCCGACCGATCATGAAGCCGACCCGAGGAGGTTCGATGTCCGAGCCGATCACCGCCTACATGCCTCGCCAGTCCCAGGTGGCATTCGGTAGGGCCTGTGCTCGGTTGGGCTCGTTGCAGCCCGAACATCCGCGGGTATATGCGGTGGCCGCAATGTCCGAGCAGGGCAAACGACGCTGGTGGCGGCTGGAGGACGGGTTGCGCGAGGGGCGGATCGAACTGATGTATCGGCGGCATGCCGCGGAGATGATCAGTGCCGATACCGCCGCCGAAGTGGTGGCGACCGCGTTGATTCACGCGGTGATCGGCCGTGTGGTCGCGCTGCTGGTTGCCGAGGGGCGAGTCTGGGACCCGGGTCTGGAGAATCTGTGGCTGCATACCGACAACGACGGCGGCATCGACTGGGCTGGCTTGGCGGACACCACGATTCGCGTGCTCGACGGTGATCGGCTGGTAGGGGAGGCCGGGGTGGTCACGTTGCCGTGTGAGCAGGCCATGTATGTCTGGCTCGCGCATCGGTGTGAGCAGTCGCTGCGGTTGATCCAGGGGACATTGGCCGAGTGCGCGGGGCTCGGCGAGCGCCGGTTCTGGTCGCTGGTCGGTGAATCCATTGTCGGCGCGGCCACTTACGTGCCGGATCTGGCGCGGACGGATTCGCTGGCCGGTGCGCGCCGGGGTCAGGGGATCCTGTCGGCGTTGGAAGAACGTGGTTTGCCTGTGCGCCGCGTTGTGGGTTGCCTGGCTCGATAGTTGCCGCCGGTTGAGCCCGTACTCGTCGAGCGTGGAATGGGTTCCGGCAGATACTGTCTGGCGTCCGCATAGCGTTGATCGAATGCGTCACCGCGAGCGGCATGCGATTCGATGGAAGTTGCCCACTTAGGTAAGCCTGACCTATACTTAGCCTGGCGTTGGGATCGGCCGAGTGTTCCGGAGGGCTGCCGTGAACCCACGATCCACTGCCGCGGCGGGCTCCACCTGTGTGGAGCCCGCCGCTCTGTCTCGGCGAGCGAAGGGCCGGGAAGTAGCCGTCGTGCGAGGGCCAGGACGCCCTGTGTCAAGGTGAATGCATGACACAGCAGGAAGTTGCCCAGATCCAGTCGCTGGCCGACGTGACACCCGAGCTGATGACCGAGCTCAGCAAGAACACCTTCACCGATCTGATCGGCCTCGAATTCACCGAGGTCACACCGGATCGGGTGCGCGGTCAACTGACTGCGGGACCGCAGTTGCTGCAGTTGGCGGGCATTGTCAACGGTGGCGTGTACTGCACGATCGTCGAAACGCTGGCCAGCGTCGGCGGCGGTGTCTGGTACAACGCCCAGGGCACCAACGGCACCGTGGTCGGGGTGAACAACAACACCGACTTCCTGCGCTCGGTCCGCGAGGGCAAGGTCTTCGGTGAGGCGACGCCGCTGCACCGCGGTCGCCTGCAGCAGCTGTGGCAGGTCGTGCTCACCGACGACGAGGGTCGCACCGTTGCGCGCGGCCAGGTGCGGCTGCAGAACCTGCCCGCCCGGGATTGATCGGCGCTCCCGGAACGGGCGTGCCAGAATTACCGTCACCCTGATCCACGAGCGCTGAGGAGCCCGGATGCGACTGTCGCCGCATGAGCAGGAACGGCTGCTGCTGAGCTACGCGGCCGAACTGGCCCGGCGCAGGCAGGCGCGCGGGCTCAAGCTGAACCATCCGGAGGCGGTCGCGCTGATCACCGATCATGTGCTGGAGGGTGCGCGCGACGGGCGCACCGTCGCCGAGCTGATGTCTTCGGGGCGAACGGTTCTCACGCGTGCCGATGTGATGGAGGGTGTACCGGAGATGATCCACGACGTGCAGGTCGAGGCCACCTTCCCGGATGGCACCAAGCTGGTCACCGTCCACCATCCGATCGGTTAGGTCGACCATGATTCCGGGTGAATACTTCTGTGCTGAGGGCACCATCGAGTTGAATGCGGGCGCGGACCGCATCGAGCTCGATGTCGTGAATACCGGTGACCGGCCGGTGCAGGTCGGCAGTCATGTGCATTTCCCGCAGGCCAATGCCGCGCTGCGTTTCGATAGGGAAGCCGCGCACGGACGTCGGCTCGATATTCCGGCCGGTACCGCAGTGCGCTTCGAACCCGGTCTCGGCCAACGGATTTCGCTGGTCCCGCTCGGCGGCGCGCGCGAGGTCCACGGCATCAGCCTCAATCCCCCCGGACGTTTGGATGGTGCGTCATGAGTGAGCTGAGCCGCGCGCGCTACGCCGAGCTGTTCGGGCCGACCACCGGCGACAGAATTCGCCTGGCGGACACCGATCTGCTGATCGAGATTACCGAAGACCGCAGCGGCGGACCGGGACTCGCGGGCGATGAGGCCGTCTTCGGCGGCGGCAAGGTGCTGCGCGAATCCATGGGCCAGGCCCGCGCGACCCGTGCCGAGGGCACGCCCGACACCGTGATCACCGGCGTGGTCATCATCGATCACTGGGGAATCATCAAGGCGGACCTGGGAATTCGCGACGGCCGCATCAGTGCGATCGGCAAGGCAGGCAATCCGGACACCATGAACGGGGTGCATCCGGATCTGGTAGTCGGCCCGAATACCGAGATCATCGCGGGCAACGGCCGCATCCTCACCGCTGGCGCCATCGACTGTCATGTGCACTTCATCTGTCCGCAGCTGATGGACGAGGCGCTCGGCGGCGGTATCACCACATTGATCGGCGGCGGCACCGGTCCGGCCGAGGGCAGTAAAGCGACGACAGTGACGCCCGGATCCTGGCATCTGGCCCGGATGCTGGAGGCCACCGACGCGTGGCCGCTGAACATCGTGTTGCTCGGCAAGGGCAATACCGTCAGCGCCGAATCCATGTGGGAGCAATTGCGCGGTGGCGCAGCGGGTTTCAAGCTGCATGAGGATTGGGGCTCCACCCCCGCCGCGATCGATGCGTGCCTTACCGTCGCCGATGCGGCAGGCGTGCAGGTGGCGCTGCACTCGGACACCCTGAACGAAGCCGGATTCGTCGAGGACACGCTCGGCGCCATCGCGGGCCGCGGCATCCACGCCTATCACACCGAGGGCGCGGGCGGCGGGCACGCACCCGACATCATCACCGTCGCTTCGCATCTCAACGTGCTGCCCAGTTCAACCAACCCGACCCGGCCGCATACCGTCAATACCCTGGACGAGCACCTGGACATGCTCATGGTGTGTCACCACCTCAGCGCGTCCATCCCGGAGGATCTCGCCTTCGCGGAGAGTCGAATTCGGCCCTCCACCATCGCCGCCGAGGATCTACTACACGATCTCGGCGCGATTTCCATGATCGGCAGCGACTCCCAGGCCATGGGCCGCATCGGCGAGGTCGTCATGCGCACCTGGCAGACCGCGCACGTCATGAAGCGCCGCCGCGGCGCGCTGCCAGGTGACGGCGCCGCCGATAACGCTCGCGTGCGGCGCTATATCGCGAAGTACACCATCTGCCCGGCTATTGCCCACGGGCTCGACCATGAAATCGGTTCGGTGCAGGTCGGTAAGCTCGCCGACCTCGTGCTGTGGGATCCCGCGTTCTTCGGTGTCCGCCCGCATGCCGTCCTCAAGGGCGGCGCGATCGCCTGGGCCGCCATGGGCGACGCCAATGCCTCCATTCCGACCCCGCAGCCGGTGCTGCCACGCCCCATGTTCGGTGCCGCACCACTGGCCGCCGCCGCGACCTCGCTGCACTTCGTCTCCGAACAGGCCATCGAGGACGGTCTCGCCGACCGCTTGGGTCTGCGCCGAAAACTGGCCCCGGTCAAGAACGTTCGTCGCGTCACCAAGACGGATATGCCGAACAATGACGCAATGCCACGAATCGAAGTCGATCCGGATACCTTCACCGTGCGCATCGACGGCGAGGTCTGGACCGAACAGCCCGCTACCGAGTTGCCCATGGCGCAGCGCTATTTCCTGTTCTGATTGTCGGCGGTTGCCGGGCGACGGCTCGACATCGTCAGGGCGGTCCACGCACCTGTGTCGGCGGCGCGTTCGAAGCGGCCGCAATATCGGACGAGATCGCCGCCATTCCGATCGCATCCGGCCGGGACTGCATCACCGGCGCTCATTGCCCGCGCTGGTGTCACCCGCTCAGTTTCGGCGGTCTTCGGGCGGCCGGTGGCAGACTTCATGGTATGACGACGTTCGAGTGGGCCGACGTGGACAGCTACATCGTGGACTCTCTGGTGGGAGGCGAGGACTCGACCGCGACGGCATTGGCCGCCAATGCGGCGGCGGGGTTGCCCGCCATCGATGTATCGCCCGCGCAGGGCAAGTTTCTGCATTTGATCGCGCGGTCGATCGGGGCGCGGCGGGTGCTCGAGATCGGCACGCTCGGCGGCTACAGCACGATCTGGTTGGCGCGGGCGGTGGGGAAGGACGGCCAGGTCATCACCCTGGAGTTCGAGCCGCGGCACGCACGGGTGGCGCGGGAGAACCTGGATCGGGCCGAGGTCGGCGACCGAGTGGAGATCCGGGTGGGTGCGGCGCTGGACAGTCTTCCGGTGCTGGCGGAGGAGGAGCCGGAGCCGTTCGATCTGGTGTTCATCGATGCCGACAAGGTCAACAATTCGAACTATGTGCTCTGGGCACTGCGCCTGACCCGCCCCGGCTCGGTGATCATCGTCGACAATGTCGTGCGCAATGGTGCTGTCGCCGATGATCATTCGGACGATCCGGCGGTACAGGCCAGCCGCGAGTTGGTCGACTTGCTCGCCGCCGAACCCAGCCTCGACGCCACCGTTGTACAAACCGTCGGCAGCAAGGGATGGGACGGCTTCGCTTACGCCGTGGTGAATGGTGAATTCAACGACTGAGCGTTGCCGATACCGGGTCACATAGGGGAAAGCGGCATCAGCACCACCTTGCCGACGGTGCCGCGCGTCTCCAGCGCGCGGTGCGCCTCGGCCGCCTCGGCAAGCGCGAAACGCTGGACCGCGGGCCGCAGTCGACCGGCGGCTGCCTCGGTCATCGCCTTGTCCTCCAGCGGGCGCAGATCGCCGCCGACGCGCTGGAGCAGGCGCGGTCCGACGACCATCTCGGAGGTGATCCCGCGCGTGGCCAACTCCTCCGAAAGCGATAGCGGCCCACCGTCGGCCGCGCCGTAGATCAGATGCTGACCACCCTTGCCAAGCAGATCGACTGCGGCGCGGCTTATTTCGCCGCCGACACCGTCGAACAGCACCGTGGCCCTGCGGTCACCGAGCTGGGTACGCGCCTGCCCGGGCCAGTCGCGACGGAGGTAGTCGATCGCGATATCGGCACCATTGCGTTGCACCAGTTCGACTTTCGCTGGCCCACCGGCCAGCCCGACGACCGTCGCCCCGACATTCTTCGCATGCTGAACCAGCAGTGTCCCGATGCCACCCGCGGCGGCGGTTATCACCACAACACTGTCGGGGCCGAGTTCGGTGAACAACAGAATCCCCATCGTGGTTCGCCCGGTGCCCACGATTGCGACCGCCTGCGCCGGATCGAGATCGGCCGGAATCTCGTGCAGCCGAGCCGTTTCCGTCACGGCCAACTCGGCATAGCCACCCGGAGCCTGACCGAGATGCGCGACCACTCGCTTGCCGAGCCAGGACGCATCGACGTCCGGCCCGATTCGCTCCACAGTCCCAGCGACTTCGCGACCCGGGATGGTCGGCAGTGTCGGTAGCGGATAGGGACCCGCCACACCGCGACGCAACGCCGTATCGACGAAATGCACGCCCGCCGCCGCGACCCGGATGAGCACCTGACCCGGCCCGGGCACCGGATCGGGAACCGTTTCGTAGCGCAGATTTTCGGCTGGTCCGAACGTATGCAGGCGGATGGCGTGCACGGTGGCTCCTAATCGTCGGCGGATCAGCCCACCCTGCAACCTGAACCGCCATTCAGGTCAAGAGGTGGAGGACCTCGCGCACCGTGCCTCGAATCCGTCGCAGAGCGCGGACAATCCGATATACAACAGATCCTCCGAGGTCAGATCGCTGACTCCACTGCCGTTCAGATCCGCCAGCGCGGGCGGAATGGGCAGCTGTGATTTTCCTTCCAAAAGTGCCCGCAGTCCGTTCGAGCCCTCCGGATTCATGCCCTTGCGCGCGACCAGCGCACCGCTGATATGCGGCAGCGTGGCCCCGGAGATGTAATTCCACACCGCGAAGGCCATGGTGGACGCCTCGCGGGTCGAGACATTCAGTTCGCGCAGCCCCTCGACCAGCCATGCGAAACAGGCCAGACCCTGCGGGCCGAAGCTGTAGCGGGGCATCGCGAAGGTGAGCAGCACCCACGGATGCTTCTGGTAGAGAGCCCAGTCGATCTCGGCGGCGATGCGCACCCGGTCGCGCCAGGTCCAGTTCTTGCCCTCCGGCGACGGATACGGATTGCGGGCCGAGATCTCATCGGTCATCAAGGCGAGCAGTTCGTCCTTGTTCGCGACATGTCGGTACAGCGACATGGCGCCGACACCGAGCTGCTCGGCGATATGTCGCATGGATAGTCCGTCCAGTCCTGCCTCGTCGGCGAGGGCGATCGCGGCGTCGACAATGGCCGCTCGGGTGAGCTTCGGCTCGGTCATCCCATGACTCGCTTCCAGTTTTGGAACCGCATGCGTACACTGTACCCGAACTGATGCGTACGCCGTACGCGACATGGGAGAGGAATCGACATGACACAGGTGGAGCTCGCCCAGGCGGCGCCGACCGGTTCGCGGCGTGCTCAGCTCGGTCTCGCGGTATTGCTGCTGCCGGTGCTGTTGGTGTCGATGGACATCTCGGTGCTGTTCCTGGCCATGCCGACGCTCACCCTCGATCTCGACCCGTCGGCCGCGCAGCAGCTGTGGATTCTGGATATCTACGGCTTCCTGATCGCGGGACTGCTGATTACCATGGGCAATCTCGGGGACCGGATTGGGCGGCGCAATATTCTGCTCGCCGGTGCGTCGGTGTTCGGTATCGCCTCGATCATGGCGGCCTTCGCGCCGAGCGCCGCAGTGCTGATCATCGCGCGGGCGTTGATGGGTATGGGCGGCGCGACCCTGTTGCCGTCGAGTCTGGCGCTGATCTCCAGCCTGTTCCCGAACGCCCGCGAGCGCGCCGCCGCGATCGGTGTGTGGACCGCATTCTTCGCGGGCGGATCCGCGGTCGGCCCGATCCTCGGCGGCCTGCTGCTGCACCACTTCTGGTGGGGCTCGGTATTCCTGATCAATATCCCGGTGCTGCTGATCCTGCTCGCCTTCGGTCCGTTCGTATTGCCGGAACATCGCGCCGGAGCGGTCGGTCCGCTGGATATTCCGAGCGTGCTGCTGTCGATCGGCGGCATTCTGCCGGTCGTCTACGCGGTGAAACAGATCGCGGCCGAGGGCTTCGATGTCGAACCGCTCGTGATCGGCCTCATCGGTGCGGTGCTGCTCGTTGTCTTCGTCCGGCGGCAACGGCGGCTTGCCGAACCGCTGCTGGATCTGCGCCTGTTCCGGCGGGCGCAGTTCTCGGTCGCGATCGGCTCCAGTCTGGTCGGCATGATGTCGCTGGCGGCGATGAGCTACCTGACCAGCGTCTACCTGCAATCAGTGACCGGACGTGACCCGCTGGCGGCCGCGCTGCTCGGGATTCCGATGGCGATCGCGGTGTTCGTGTGCTCGATGGGTGGTGCTCGGGTCGGGCACCGGCTCGGGGTGCGTCCCACCTTCGTGCTGGCGCTACTTGCCGCGGCCATCGGCAATGTCATGCTGATCGGTGTCGGGGTGAACGGCGGAATCGCCTGGTACCTTGCGGGATCCACGATCGCGGGCATCGGCTACGGCCTGGCGTTCACCCTGGTATCGGATGTGGCGGTGTCCTCGGTGCCGCCGGAGCGGGCCGGATCCGCGGTCGGGATCTCCGAGACCAGTTTCGAATTGGGCAATGCGCTCGGTCTCGCGCTGCTGGGTTCGGTTGCGGCCCTGGTCTTCCGGTCCGGTGGCGATTATGCGGACACGCTCGGCGAGACCATCCAGCATGCGGGCCGCAACTCCGCGCTGATCGACGCCGCGCGCGAATCCTTTGTCACCGGAATGCATGTGGCGACCTCGGTCGGTGCGGTGCTGTTGGTGGTGATGGCGGCGGTCGCGGCATTCGCATCCCGGCGCTGACCGGCGCGCCTCCCCGGATTCGGGTGCGATTCGCGATATAATTAGATGTCATGATTTCGCATGACATCACCTCGATCGAGGGTTTCATCCGCAGCTACGACGAGATCGTCGCGGCATCGGATTTCGCCGCACTGCCAAGACTTTTCGAACCGGTGATCCTGGTGACCACACCGACATCGAGCCGCTGTGTGAGTCGGGAGGAATTCGTGGCCGCCGCGCGGGCCCGGGCCGACGAGTTCGATGCTGGGTCGTCGCCGCGCACCAGGCTGGTGGAGCAAACCACCTTCGAATTGGGTGGCCACTGCTGGCTGACCTCGGCGAGGTGGGCGCTGTCGGTCGGCGAGCGGACCCTCGACGTCTACAGCGACTTCTTGGTGCGCCGCGCCGAAGACGGATTGCGGATCGCGGCCTACCTGCCCCGACAGGATCTGCCGGAGCTTCTGCGTGCCTCGGCGAATGACCGCGAATAGCGGAGTTCGGCGCATACAGTCGAGAGGGTGAACGACACTCCCGCTTCGAGCAATGGCCGCCCGCTCGCCGAGCGGGTGGCGTCCTGGCTGCTGTACCCGACCTATCGGCCGCGTGCGAAATCCCTGCGCGGGCAGGTCGCGGGCCGAATCGTGCTGGTGACCGGCGCATCGCACGGCATCGGCAAGGCGAGTGCGCGCAAACTGGCCGCGGCCGGTGGGATCGTGCTGCTGGTGGCGCGCTCCGCCGATGCCCTGGAGCAGGTGGCGGCCGAGATCACCGCCGAGGGCGGCGTCGCGCACGTATATCCGACGGATATGACCGATATGGATGCCGTTGAGAAACTCGGGCGCGACCTACTCGCAGAGCATGGCCATATCGATGTGCTGATCAATAACGCGGGCAAGTCGATTCGCCGATCGATCGATGAATCCTACGATCGCTTCCACGATTTCACCCGCACCATCGACGTGAACTATCTCGGGCCGGTCCGGCTGCTGCTCACCGTTCTGCCGAGTATGCGCGATCGCAAACAGGGCCATATCGTCAACATCTCTACCTGGGGCGTACGCATGCCGCCCGCGCCGCGGTGGGCCGCCTACGGTGCCTCCAAATCCGCCTTCGACGTCTGGTTGCGCAGTGCCGCAGCGGAAATCGCCGCCGACAAGGTGACGACGACCTCCATCTACATGCCGCTCGTGCACACCAGGATGAGCGCGCCGACCGATTTCAGCCGTGTTCCCGGGCTGACCGTCGACGAAGCCTCCGATCTGGTCTGTCACGCCGTGACCGCCAAGCCACGCGAGATAACGCCCTGGTGGTCGCCGGGTGTTCAGGCCTGGTCCGATCTGACCCGCGGGCAGGCGCAGCGCTTCATGGAACGCGCATTCCGGCGCTGATCGTCATGCGCCCGGTGTCCGGCGCGGGCGCGGACCGATCTGATCGAGCAGCACGTTGACCTCGTCCGGGAAACCATTGGTCACCGCCTTCGGTGACTTGTTCGGGAATCGGCGCGTGACGTGTTCTTCCGCGGCCGATCCCGGTAGCACGTAGACGGGTTCGGCCTTGTTCTGCAGCGGACGCACGACATCGTCCAGGTGGGTTTTGCGATCGTCGAGGTAAGCGCCGATCACATCCTCCCCGGCCGGGCAGACGGCCATGCAGTACCCGGCCTTGTAGTTGGGTTTGAACGACAGGCTCTGCCACATCGAGAACGATTCGCCGGTGGTGACGCGCTCGCGGTACTCGTCGGCGCTGTCGCTGTCGGCGACGGTTTCGGCCCAATCGGTGAAGCCGCCCATGAACTCTCGGTAGTTGTGGGTATAGCAGGCCTGGAAATCGAAGCCGCCGTCATTGGTGATCGCGCCGACCGGGCAGGCCGATACGCACAGCTTGCATTCCAGACACGGATTGAAATCCAGTGCGGCGCTCGGCTCATCGATCACCGCATCGGTGACCACCGTGCCCAGCAGGATGAAATTGCCGAACTTCGGGTGAATCACATTGCGGTGAATACCCATAACGCCCAATCCGGCCGCCTCGGCCACCACCTTGTGCGCGATCACCCAGATCCGACCCGGGAACTTGTCGACCTCCATCGGATATCCCGGCGCGGGGTAGACGGCGCGATACCCGGCATCCTGCAGTGCCCTGGTAATGCGGCGCGACACCTCATTGGTCTCGTCGTCGGCGTGATTGAACTCGGTGTTGGCCAGACTGCGCATGGTGCTGCGCAGGTTGTCCCGGTTCATCCGGACACAGAAGGCCACGAATGTCCGTGCGGAGGGCAGGATTTCGCGGGCATGCTCGAGTTCGACCGCCACCCTCGGATCATCGACCGGCACGAAACCCACATCGTCGGCTCCGGCCGCGAGACACAGCTCGCGCAGCCGCGCCGTGCTCAGCACCGGATCCGGTGTCGTGCGCGACATTTCGGTCACCCGCTTGACAGTCGGATGCTCCGCCAATCGTCCCTGCCCCGTTGGTTCCTTTTCCGACATCGACCCTCCTCGTAACGGCGAGACCGACACGGCCTCAGGAATATAGACCGCGCCGACCCTTGAAATTCATCGCAATGCGGGCGTGTCGCGCGCATCAGACGATAAGTCGTTGCGGTTCGGGCGCAACCTGCCCGCTGTCCATGCGACAGAAGCGCCGATGCCCGCGCCGAGCAGCCAACCTGCCAGCACATCGGTCGGCCAGTGCGCACCCAGATACACCATGCACCCGCCGACGAACACCACAGCCGTAGCGAGCGCGATACCCGCCGCACGGCGCATACGGCCCGATCGCCACCGCACCGCCAAGAATACGGCCATGGCCAATGCCGACGTAGCCGCGGCATGAGTGGAAGGCATTGCCCAGCTATGGATTTCGGGCCACAGAGTGAGGTCTCCAGCAGGCCGCGGCCGCCGCACCACCTGCTTCAACCAATGCGCAATGAGATCGCCGAGCAACAGACTCGCCGCCGCGATCCCACCGACCCGCCAACTCCGCGTCGCGACCACGGCCAACACTGCGGCGAGCGCGACGACTTCGAGTACCTCGATGCGCATTCCGGCATTGCCGATGCCCTGAATCACCTGCGTCACCGCATCGGCGCGCCCGGCCGAGACGGCGCGCATGATGCCTTCATCGAACCCCACCACCCAGATGCTTCCAGACCCCCAGCGGTGGCAGGAGTCATCCCGACCCCGCCCTGGTTCGAAGATCATGTGTGGCCCGGTCGGGGTGAGGGAGCCCGACCGTGTCACGCATAGGATCGACGGGTGCACGGATCGGATGCGGGAACCACGGGGTTGGCGACGTTGTTCGCCTTGGCGGACTCGCGCCTGCCGATCGGGGGACATGTGCATTCCGGGGGAGTGGAGGAGGCGGTGGCGTCCGGGGTGGTGCGGGATGTCGCGACCGTCGAGCTTTATCTGCGGCGGCGGATCCAGACCTCCGGCCTGGTGGCGGCCTCCTTGGCGGCGGCGGTGTGCGCGGGAAAGCTGACCGCGCAGCGGGCCGAAGTCGAGGCCGATGCGCGGACACCGGCACCGGCCGCGCGGGCGGCGTCGCGGGCTCAGGGGCGTGGCTTGGTGCGATTGGCGAAACAGGTTTGGCCAGTGCAGGATTGGGCGGTTCTCGGCTTTCGGCCGCATCTGTCGACGGCCTTCGGAGTCGCCGGGCAGGTCTGTGGCGCGAGTCCCGAGCAGGCCGCCGCGGTTGTCGTCTACACGACCATGACCGGCGCGGCGACCGCGGCACAGCGGTTGCTGGCATTGGATCCTGCCGCGGTCGCCGCCTGCACGATCCGTCTCGGCGAACTCTGCGACCGAACCTCCGCGGCGGCCGCGACCGAACTCGCCGCGCTCTCGGATCCGCTACAGGACGTACTCGCACAGCGGCACCTCGTCCGCGATATGCCCCTGTTCGCGTCCTAGGCGCGCAATCGGCGAGGATGGAAGTGGAAAGGAGCACGATATGCCACCCCACCTGCTCGACGGCGAGCCGCACGATCACTCGCACGATCGGCCCAAGCGCGAGCGCACCCCAGGCGAGGCGCTGCGCATCGGCATCGGCGGACCGGTCGGCTCGGGCAAGACCGCCCTGGTGGCCGCCCTGTGCCGACAGCTGCGTGACGAACTCTCGCTCGCGGTGCTGACCAATGACATCTACACCACCGAGGACGCCGACTTCCTGCGCCGCCACGCGGTGCTGCCGGATGAGCGGATCACCGCCGTGCAGACCGGTGGCTGCCCGCATACCGCCATTCGCGACGACATCACCGCGAACCTCGACGCGATCGATGATCTGATCGCGGCCAACCCGCCGCTGGACCTGATCCTGGTCGAATCCGGCGGCGACAATCTCACCGCCACGTTCTCCTCCGGGCTCATCGACGTACAGATCTTCGTCATCGATGTCGCGGGCGGCGACAAGGTGCCGCGCAAGGGCGGTCCCGGCGTGACGTTCTCGGATCTGCTGGTGATCAATAAGACCGACCTGGCCCCGCTGGTCGGCGCGGACCTCGACGTCATGGCACGCGATGCCGCGAAGGTGCGCGAGGGCCGTCGCACGGCGATGATCTCGCTGACCGAGGATCCGGCCGCCACCGCGGTGCTGGCCTGGGTGCGCGAGCAACTGCGGGCAATCGCCGAACAGGATAAATCCGGCACCGAATCCGCTGTTGCGCACTGAGGTTCGCATTGTCGCGGCGGTCGGCACGCTGCCCGAGATCCACGCGAGCGGCGGACTGGCCGCCCGGCGTACCGGTCCGGACACCGTCCATCTGATCGGCACCGCGGCCACGCCGCTCGGTGGCGACAAACTCGATATCGAGATCGTGGTCGGCGCGGGCGCGCGTCTGGTGCTGCGCTCGGTCGCGGCCACCATCGCGCTACCGAGCGCGCGAACGCCATTGTCGTTGGCGCACTGGCATTTCGACGTCGCGGGCGAGCTGGATTTCGATCCCGAACCGACGATCGTGGCGGGCGGAGCGCACCATCACGCGATTACCGAGGTGCGCTTGACCCGCGACGCCCGGCTACGGTTGCGCGAACGCGTACAGATCGGGCGCACCGGTGAGTACGGCGGCGGTTGGCGCGGGGAGCTGATCGCCGATGTCGGCGACCTGCCGCTGCTGCGGCATCGACTCGAACTCGGTGCGGGTGGTGCCACCGATGACAATCTCGCCGCACCAAGGGCTTTGGACAGCGAACTCGTCTATCCGGACGACCGACCAGCGGAAACGGACGGTCTGGCCGCGGCCCGCCTCCCACTCGCTTTGGGCGGGACGCTGTCCACCCGATCGGGACCGCTTCTGGTCAGCAGGCGATAGCCTCGGATTCGCCCTGGAATGTGTCATCCATCACAGCGGGGCGTTTGGCTGGGCCGACACGGTGTGGCGATGCACCGGGCGGGGGAATGAAAGAGGTGGGAACCCGACAACGTCGTCAGGTTCCCACCCCGGTTCGGCGCTCGATCAGTCGCCGACGACCCGCGAGGGCGCGTTGAACGCATTGACCGCGCCGACGGCCGCGCCGGCCGCCGCCCCGATGG
>NZ_BDAZ01000101.1 GCF_001612725.1 Nocardia anaemiae NBRC 100462
CCGAACATCCGGAACTCGCCACCCCAGGGCTGGCCGGCGGGCCAGAATGGCAGCGGCGCAATGGAATCCGGGGGCGAAGCGAGGAGCTCCAGGATGGCGATATCGCCGCGGCCGTCCTCGCGGATGCGGGACCAGTGCCGGATCCGGGCGAGTATCGGAACTGCGGCATCCGCCGACGGAAAGTCCACGGCCACAGGCTCTTCGGGCATATTCTCGTCCGTCGGTTCCCGACCCAGCGCCGCCGATACGACGTGCGCACACGTCGCAATCAGCGTGGGCCGCACCAGAAATCCCGCGCCGACCACATCGCCGGTGGGCGTTAGAATCCGCACCGAGGCGCAGCCCAGCCGACCGGTTTCCGCATTCCCTTGCACGCGCCGAACCCTCCCGAAGAAGTTCGGCAAGCGTAGCAAATCCGCCGATGGTGTGAAGGAATCGTCGCCGAGCATGGGCAGGGAAACCGGAATTCCCCGCGGACCGAACGGCCTCGGCGCGCCGCGCTGCCGGTGGCACCGTGGCAAGGCGCGGCCGGACCGATGGGCCAGGCACCTGGTGATTGCGACGTGTCGAACACAGCCTGTCACAACAGAATCCAGGTGCCGAGCTGGATCATGCAGCAGAAACAACAACTTCGGTGACGAATCCTATGCTGCTGGCGGCAAGGGGCGACAAGAAGGTTTCGATGTGAGCACCGACAGATCGGCTAGAGATCGTCCGGCAGCAGACGGAACGCGGCATGACCAGTGAGCGGGGTAACTGCGCGGAAATCACGTCGATCGAGTGTCAACACCTCCACAGTTTCGTATCGCTCGGCTAATGAAACATTGGTTGCGTCGGTGAGATCCAGGCGCATGGCCATGTATCTGTTCTGCACCTTGCGCGCGACCCGCAACAGGTCTGCCGAGATCGTGGGCACTTCGATGCGTCCGGTGTGCTCTTGTGCCAACAGCCAATCATTAACCGCATAAGCGGCTTGACGATTGAGGTTCCGGGTGGTGATGTGTTCGACTTCGAGCAAGACGAGTGGAGAAACGATGGTAAGTGCCGCCTGCTGGAGCGCTGCGCGCGCGTCGACGTGCTCGGGATCAGCGGAGTTGAAAGCGGCGACCAGACCTGAGGTGTCGCCGATCACGATCATTCAGCATCAGCTTCGGTGTTGGTGATCGCTTCTCGCACAGCGCTATCGATCTCATCCGCCGTCACCGCATGCCCGAAGTCGAGAACGGGGATATCCCATGCCTCATCCCATCGGCGAGTGCGTATCGCAGCCAGATGAAAGGCTTCACGAAAATACTCGGACTCCGGCCGCCCTTCGCGGGCCGCAGCCATCTTCACCAACTCGAGGTCGGCCTCGTCGACCATGACCGTCGTCTTCTTCAAGCCCATAGGGTTATGGTACCCGCACCATAACATTCTGGCCGCCCCATAGGCACGGCCGCTCACGATAGACAGAATTCCCCACATCGCTGGGTGGCAAGGCCCTGGTGGCAGCCCGAAACTGGGACTCACAGACCCGGACTTCAGCAGCCGAGTCCACTTCAACTGTCAGCGTTCACCAGAAGAATCTGCTGGGACTCTAAACGGGATGGATCCGGCTACATAATCGACGCAGGGCGGCGCGGTACTCAAACCGGGTACGTACCCACTATGACCAGCCGTTTTCCGGTTGCCCATGTTTTGTGCGCCCCGCCGAGGGCACCAACAACACTCTCGACCTCGGATCAGCGGCAGCAGTTCGGGTCGAGTACGAAGCACAGTGCCGCCAGCGCATCACGCAGGGCACGATGGTAGGTGTTCATGCCACGGCGTTCGGACTCGATGAGACCGGCCTTCTTGAGTTGCCCGAGGTGGTGACTGACGGTCGGATCGGACAGGCCGACCGCCTTGGCGAGGTCTCCGGTGTTCTCCTCGCCGACAGGGCTGGCCAGCAGCAGCGACAGCAGTTTCACGCGAACCGGGTCGGCGATGGCCTTGAGCCGCAACGCGATCTCCAGCGCGGCGGCGTCGTCGACCGGCCCGGCGGCCACGGGCGCGCAGCAGACCGGGGCGGACATATCGATCACGGGTAGTGCCTTGGGCATGCGATCAACTCTACCTACCTTCTTGACTTATGTCGAAAAGGTGGGGCAGACTGGGGCATGTCAGGTTTTCGACATATGTCTCACAAGTGGAGGTATCGTCTCATGTCCCGCATCCAGCTCGCCCTCAACGTCGACGACATCGACCAGGCGGTGCAGTTCTACTCGACCCTGTTCAAGGCCGAACCCGCCAAGCGCAAGCCCGGCTACGCCAACTTCGCCATCACCGAACCACCACTGAAGCTCGTGTTGATCGAGAACCCCGGCCACGGTGGCAGCCTCAACCACCTCGGCGTCGAAGTCGAATCCAGCGACCAGGTACATACCGAGATCGCGCGGCTGTCGACGGCGGGGCTGTTCACCGAGGAGCAGATGGCGACAACCTGTTGCTTCGCCACGCAGGACAAGGTGTGGGTCACCGCACCCGATGCCGAACGTTGGGAGGTCTACACCGTGCTCGCCGACAGCGAAACCTTTGGCACCGCACCACAACTCGCCTCCGGCGAAATCGTCAGCGATGAGCAGGCGATGTCGGTGTGCTGCGGCACCGCCGAGGAAGCCGCCGCCGAGGGCGCGTGCTGTGGCAGCGCCGCGAAGAAGGACGCGGTGGCTTCCGGCGCGTCCTGCTGCGGCTGAGACCCCGGGGGTCTTGTTCACCCGATGTTCGCTTGCCCTCGGATTCGATGACCATCAATATCGATGTGTGTCGAATCGAGAGCTTCCGTTGACCGACGTGACCTCACCAGCGTGTGAGGTCACGCCCTTGGCCCGCCAACCCTTGACCACCCAGACCGCGACCGAGCTGGCAGCGGTGTTCAAGGCGTTGTCGGACCCGGTCCGGTTGCGGCTGCTGTCGGTGATCGCCAGCCACACCGGCCAAGAAGCCTGCGTGTGCGACATCTCCGACGGCTTCGACGTCTCCCAGCCCACCATCTCCCACCATTTGAAGGTGCTGCGTGAGGCCGGGTTGTTGTCGAGTCAGCGGCGCGGATCGTGGGTGTACTACCGTGTCGAACCCGCCGCGCTGCACCAGCTCTCGACACTGCTGGATATCGCGATGCCCGAAGCGGTCACCCGATGACGGTGTTGGCGCGGCGGCTGACCGCCGAGTTCCTCGGCACCGCCCTGCTGGTGTGTGTCGTCGTCGGCTCCGGTATCGCCGCCCAGCAGCTGTCCCCCGACGATGTCGGGCTACAACTGCTGGAGAACTCCACCGCTACCGTGTTCGGGCTCGCCGTCCTGATCCTGATCTTCGGCCCGGTCTCCGGCGCACACTTCAACCCCGTTGTCTCCGTAGCGGATTGGTGGGCCGGACGCCGCGACCGCACCGGCCTCACCCTCAGCGAGCTAGCCGCCTATATCGGCGCCCAGGTCCCCGGCGGTATCGCAGGGGCGGTGCTGGCCAACATCATGTTCGACCAACACGCCGCCCAGATCTCCACCCAACACCGCGTCACCACCGGGCACCTGATCGGTGAACTCGTCGCTACCGCCGGGCTGATCGCGGTCATCTTCGCCCTTGCCCGCACCGGCCGCGCTCCCCTCTCCGCCGCCACCGTCGCCGCCTACATCGGTGCCGCCTACTGGTTCACCAGCTCCACCAGCTTCGCCAACCCCGCCGTCACCATCGGGCGGGTCTTCTCCGACACCTTCGCTGGGATCGCACCGGCGTCGGTGCCCGCCTTCATCGCCGTCCAGATCATCGGTGCCGCAGTAGGATTCGCCCTCATCGCGCTGGTCTACCCCGACCCGAACCCGGCCGAGAACGTCATCACACCCCATCCTGAACACTCGCTCACCGATACACCCGGGGCACGCCGTGACCGACCATCCTCACCGGCTCCGCCGTCGACGCACTGATCATCGATGTTCAGATTCTCTGAAAGGCTCTGTCTGCCAATGACATCCATCCCCAGCGTGCTGTTCGTCTGCGTCCACAACGCCGGACGATCCCAGATGGCCGCCGCGTTCTCGACCCACCTCGCCCCAGACGGAGTCGAAGTGCGCTCCGCTGGGTCCGCACCCGCCGACGAAGTCAATCCGGTCGCGGTGGAGGCCATGGCCGAGGTCGGCATCGACATCTCCGCCGAAATCCCCAAAGTACTGACCGCCGACGCCGTGCAAGCCTGCGATGTGGTGATCACGATGGGATGCGGCGACGCCTGCCCCTACTTCCCGGGCAAGCAGTACCTGGACTGGAAACTCGACGACCCCGCCGGACAAGGCATCGACGCCGTCCGCCCCATCCGCGACGAGATCGAAAAACGCGTCCGCTCCCTACTCGATGACCTCGGCATCCCCGCACGATCATGAACACCACCCCGCATCTCCGCATCGAGCCGATGCGACCCGAACACGCCGAGCAGGTACTTGCCATCTACCAACTCGGCATCGACGACGGCGACGCCACCTTCGAAACCACCGCCCCCACCTGGACGGAATTCGACAACACCAAACTGCCCGACCACCGCTTCGTCGCCCTCGACCCACACGAGCGAGTACTCGGCTGGATCGCGGTCGTACCGGTCTCCGACCGCTGCGTCTACGCCGGAGTGGTCGAACACTCCATCTACGTCCACCCCACCGCCCGCAACCAAGGCGTCGGCCTCGCCCTGCTGCAAACCCTGCTCGACTCCACCACCACAGCAGGCATCTGGACCGTCCAATCCGGCATCTTCCCCGAAAACACCGCCAGCCTCGCCCTACACACCAAAGCCGGATTCCGAACCATCGGCACCCGCGAACGCATCGGCCGCCACCACAACCGATGGCGCGACGTCCTACTCATCGAACACCGAAGCCCCACCATCGAATAACGCACCGACAACGGGCCGCACGGTGGATCTACCACACCGTTCAACCGCAGCAGCCCGCGCTCGAGTACCACTCACCGCCGCGCGGACCATCTGGCCGCTGGAGCGATCGCCGCCAACCCGACGGACGATCGTTCCAAGGACGAGCGCATCCAGGCCCTCGTGCGCGGCGCCGCCACCGAACTGCTACTGACATTGCATGTGAACCCGGTCGGACTCGTCGACGACCTGGACCTGACGGTCCCGACGCCACCGCCCGCCTCCTAAGACGAATGCGATGCGCGCCTGTCGGCCCTCCGCCCGCGAGTCTGCTTCGCCGCCATGGAAATCGGGCCCGGGAGCGACTGCCAACTGATACACGGCCTCGCACCCGAGATGAGGCGTCCCACCGGATCGGCGTTCAAACTCACCCTGCACGACCTGGCCCGCACCGCCACCGGCCGCACCCTGGCCGCCAGCCTGCTGGTGTCAGACCCGCAGGAGCCACTGCCGACCATCGCCACGGTGGTCGCCGCCCAGTCCGCATTGCGCGGCGCATTCGAACTTATGGCAGGGCCCACGGCACCCACCCCGGGCGGTGCGGCCTGACCTGCTCCACGATGAGCCCCGTAGTCGGCCAGCTCGTACCGGTGCGTGGGCTTGCGGTTCCCGCTGCGGCTCTCATCGTCGAGGGCGGTCATTGCGGCGCGTGCGACGTCGGTGAACTCGATGCCGAACGTCCGGTAGATCAATTCGCTGTGTCTCATCAATCCGGGTGCTGGAGAAGGTGTTCGCCCCGCCGCGGGTGGCCCGCCGCTAGCACTGTTGCTGGCGGTCGATCTGCTCAACCGCGCGCTCTAGCGTCAGCGGGCCGAGAACGTCGACGAGACCACCAGTAAGAGCAACGAGACATACGAGACCGCGAAGGAGACGACAGCGATGATGGGTCTCGATGCGGTCCCGTCCGGGTCTCGCCCCCTGTCCGAGCCGACCGCCGAGCAGCGCATGCGGGTGTACTACGTCTGAGCGGTCGGAGGGACGCACCTCGACGGGTGCGGAGCTGGATCGGATCGCGGGCACGAATAACTATGGCCGCAGAGTGCTACGGCGCTGGTAGACAGCGGACAGATCGGTGGCCGCGATCCAACGACCCGCCAGTGACATACCGCCGTCGGGATCGGACCAGCCGATACCCGCAGGGCATCGCGATCCTCAGACGGGCACGTACCCACGATGACCAGGCGTTTCCAGTGGCCCATGTTTTGCGTGTCCTGCTGAGTACCGGCACCTGCGGTCCTCGCTGAAACCGCTACCTTCACAAATGAATTCACCGGCAGGGACCATTACACCTGCGCATCTGCTCGACCTCCTGGCCACTGCCGCCAGGAACATCGGCAGACAGATAGTTTGCGTAGATGAGCTCAACGCTCTGCGGTGCTACACCTCGATGTGGGAGCCCATGATGACGGTGCGGTCGCGGGGCAGGCCGAAGTATTCGGCGGCGTCGGCGGTGATGTAGGAGGTGGCGATGAACAATCGTTTGCGCCACGTGGCCATGGTGGGGGCGGTGCCGCGGCGCAGTTCGATCTTCGACAGGAAGTACGACGCTTGGTCCAGGTCCAACCGTCCCTCGGTTTCGGCGGGGTCGATTCCGGCCAGCGCTTGTGGTACGTCGGGTGTCTGCATATAACCGAATCGGGCGGTGACGTGGATGATGCCGTCGTCGGCGTAACCGAGGTGATCGACGCTGACGCATTCTGCGACCGGTACGCGGGGTACCGGTTCGGTCTGGATCGCCACGATCACTACATGTTCGTGCCGGACGTGGTTGTGCTCGACATTGGCGCGCATGGCCAGCGGCGTGGTCTGCTTGCCGCGGTTGAGGAAGATGGCCGTGCCGGGCACCGTCAGCAATTCTGGTCTCCCGATTTGCATTTCGTCGATGAACTCGCGTAGCGGTCCTTCCCGGCGTTCTCGTTCGGCGGTGACGATCCGCCTGCCGCGCTGCCAGGTGGTCATGACCGTGTAGGCGGTGAGACCGATCAGCAGCGGCAGCCACGCCCCGTGGACGAACTTGGTCATATTGGCCGCGAGGAACAGCAGATCCACGAGCAACAGCGGGGCCGCGCCGAGACCGATCAGCCACCACGGGGTGCCCCATTTCACGTGGGCGACGTAGAAGAACAGCAGGGTGGTGATAGTGATCGTCCCGGTGACCGCCATACCGAACGCGAACGCCAGTGCGGTAGAGCTGCGAAAGGCGAAAACGAGAGTGAGCACCGAAAACATCAACACCCAGTTGATCCACGGCACATAGATCTGCCCGATGGTGGATTCGGAGGTGTGCGCGACGCGCAGTCGCGGCAGGTAGCCGAGTTGGGCGGCTTGGGAGGCGACCGAGTACGCACCGGTGATCACCGCTTGCGAGGCGATCACTGTCGCGGCGGTCGCCAAGATGACCAACGGTAGTCGTCCCCAGCCGGGTGCGAGCAAGAAGAAGGGGCTGCTGAGGTTGCCGGGATCGGCCAGGATCGATGCGCCTTGTCCGAAGTAGCTGAGGATGCAGGCGGGGAACACCAGGACCAGCCAGGCACGGGTGATCGACCGACGGCCGAAATGTCCCATATCCGCATAGAGCGCTTCGGCGCCGGTGACGGCGAGCACGACCGCGGCGAGGGCGAAGAACGCGGTACCGAAGTGACCGAACAGGAAGCCGAGCGCATATGTGGGCGACAGCGCCTCTAGGATCTCCGGGTGATCGACGATTCCGGTGACCCCGCACGCGCCGATGGTGACGAACCAGATGATCATCACCGGGCCGAATAGTCGGCCCACGGCAGCGGTGCCATGGCGCTGCACCATGAACAGCGCCACGATGATCACGGCCGTGATCGGCACGATGAATTCGCCGAGCGAGGGGCGCACGACCTCGAGGCCTTCGACCGCGGACAGCACCGAGATCGCGGGGGTGATCATGCTGTCGCCGAAGAACAGTGAGGCGCCGAAGATTCCGAGCGCCGACAGCACAAGGGCTACTCGTCGACCTTGCGGAGCACTCCATCGGCGCAGCAGCGTGATCAGCGCCATGATGCCGCCCTCGCCCTCGTTGTCGGCGCGCATGGCGAGCAGGACGTAGGTGAGGGTGACGATGATCATCACCGACCAGAAGATCAGTGACACCACCCCGTACACGTTGTCCCGGCTGACCGGGACCGGATGCGGGTCTTCCGGGTTGAATACCGTTTGCAGTGTGTAGATCGGGCTGGTCCCGATATCGCCGAACACCACCCCGAGTGCCCCGACCACCAATGCCAGCCGCGCCGAATCATGGACGCCCGCACCATGATCCGGTGCGGGACCAGCACTCGGTGTGGTCACGGGTGAGGTGTCGGCCACGGTAATCCTCCTCGGCGCGGGCTGCTGATCGGATGCTCGCGCATCGTGGCGGACACTACCGGCCGACCATCGCTTCGCAAGCCATCCGTTCCAGCCCGCACCCGTGTCGGGACACAGTGCGGGCTGACCTGCCACCGTGGCGGGAGCAGACCACCGCCGCGTCCGCACTCGTGCGTTCACGATCGGTGGTCACCGCGATATTGCTCGCTGAGCGTTCCGCACATCGAGTTGAACTTTGTTCAAATCCACCCTACTGTGATTTCTGCACTTAGTTCAAATGCTCTGGGAGGCAGTCGTGCCCTACACGGTCGTCCTCGCTGCCGGTCTGCAGTTGCTGTTGGCAGCAGTGTTCGTCGTGATGCTTCTCGCCTACCGGAGGGCCGGGCCGAAGGTGCAGCGCGCGGCCGATGCGCAGGCACGCCGACAGGGTGTCGACCCCGAAGTGCTTGCCGAGCACGGCATCAGGTTCGAAGAGGGCGCGTGGGCGCTATGGCTGGGATTCGGGATCGCGGCGGTGCTGGTGGTGTTGGGCGGACTCAATTCGGCGGGGTTGGGGATCGGTCGGCTACTGTCGTGGATCCTCGAACCTGTCGTGCTGATCGGTGTCGGGTACGTCACGACCGTTCAGGTGTTCGCGGTGCCGTTCACGGTGGCCGCGCTGGCGAAATCCGCTGATCCTCGCGCACGGGATTTCGATGTGCGGGCCGTGCTGTACGCCGGTGTCGAGAGATTGCCACGTTGGTATCGCCCGGTGACCGTATTCCGTTGGGTGCTGGCCACTGTCGGATCGATCGTGGTCATCTTCGCGTTGGCGACGCCGAGCGCGGGGGCCTATTTCAGTTGGTGAGGCGCGCCTGTAGGCCGTCGAGGACGGTGTGCAGGCCGAACTCGAAGCTGTTCTCCTCCGGGATCGCCTGCAGGGTGGGTTCGGTGCGGGCGCGTAGGCGCGGAAATTGGTGTGCCACTGCGGTTATCTGCTCGAGGGTGGTTTGTAGTTGCTCGTCCGCGTCGGCTCCTGCGCGGCGTGTCCTTGCCCGCCAAGCGGATTCGGCCGCCTCGCCTTGCGCGGCGCCGATGACGAACATCAGCATGGTGGCTGCGGCATGGTCGGCCTCGGCGCCGCGGAAACCGGCGGCCTCGTATACGGCCAGGCTGCAGTCGTCGTGGCGGGCCTTACCCGGGCCGTAGAGCAGATGGGTACTCATGGCGGGTAGCAACCAGAAATGCCGACCAAGCATCGCATGCACGCCGTGCGCCAACTGCGCCGCCGCCCGCCGCCAGCCGACCTGGTCGACATCGGGCAGCTCGATCTCGCTCCAAACCTGGTCGGCGGCAAGCACTACCAGTTCGTCCTTGTTCTGCACGTGGTAGTACACCGCGGTCGGTGCGGCACCGAGCTGGGTGCCGAGGCGCCGCATGTTCAGACCGCTCACGCCCTCGGCGTCGAGGACCTCGACCGCGGCGCGCACGATCTGATCCCTGCTCAACGTCTCGCGTGCCATGGGGTCACGGTACTGAACCCACATACGCTCGGGCCTCGCCGCCGATTGCTGGGCAGCTCCCAGAGCCAGGTGTGTCAGTCGCTACCGTCGTGGTGATCTGCGTCGAGATCGGCGAGTTCATCGGCGGCGTCGGTGTTGCCTGCGGCGGCGAGGCGTCGCAGCTCGGCGATGTCACCGCGCTCGCTCGCGCTTTCGACGAGCAGGTCGCTGGCGTCGCGGCTGCCGTTATCGGCCAGTCGTCGCAGCTCGGAGATATCACCGCGTTCGGCGGTGAGTTCCACGAGTTGGTCGAGGGCATCGCTGCTGCCGCTGTCTGCGAGTCTGCGTAGTTCGTCGAGATCGCCACGTTCGGTGGCGTTTTCGATCAACTCGTCGATCGCGTCCTGGTCACCGCATGCGGCGCGTTCCCGCAGATCCGACAGTTCAGCCTCGGTCACAATGTGCGAATCCCTTTCGGCAGTTCGGATTCCGCTCGATCTGCTGGAGCTCACCATGTTCGGGCGTCGATGGCATCGGCGGCCAGTTGCAGGTGGATTCACCGCTGTATGGCCCGGGCGGATTGTTCGTACAGCGCCGTCCATACCTCCAGGCTCGACAATGCCGCGACCACCGCTTGGCCACGGCCGGTGAGCCGGATGACGGCGGTGTCTGCCGGTGGCCGGTCCCAGCTGCCTTCCGGATCGGCCACGATCAACCCGTGGGAGGCGATCACGCGCAGCGCCGACTCCAGTGCACGACGGGCGCCAGCCACGGCTGTTGTCAGCTCGCTCACCGCCCGCGCTCGCGCCGCGACGGCATCGAGGACCTCCACCACTAGGCGGTGGCTGACCAGCACACGCAGACTGTCGAGATCGTCGGTTCGGTCAGACATAGGCGTGGTTGTCCCTTCCTCGACGCAGAGGACAGCAAACAACGCTAATTGAAGTGAATAAGCAGGTAAGACCGGCTTTATGCGCTCTTTTCGACGTCGTGGCAAATTTTTACGATATCTCTACGGTCTGTCCGGGCGCGGCGTGTCGCTCGGGACCTACCCTGATTCATCGTGGTTTCACCGATCGACATCGCTAAGCGAGTTGTGCTGGGACGCCCGTTTCGCAGCGATCGGCTCGGTGAAACGTTGCTTCCGAAGCGACTGGCGCTACCCATCTTCGCCAGCGACCCGCTGTCCTCTGTCGCCTACGCGACGCAGGAGATCCTGCTCATCCTCACCCTCGGTGGCCTGAGCTACCTATATTTGGCGCCGTGGGTGGCCGGTGGCGTCGTGGTGCTGCTCGCGGTTGTCGCGCTGTCGTATCGCCAGGTGGTGCAGGCCTATCCCTCCGGTGGCGGCTCTTATGAGGTGGTCGCCGCGAACCTCGGCCCGATCCCCGGTTTGGTGGTCGCTGCGGCGCTGCTTGTCGATTACGTGATGACAGTGGCGGTGTCGGTCGCGGCGGGCGTGGACAACATCATTTCCGCGCTCCCCGAACTCAACCCGCACCGGGTGCTGATCGATATCGGGTTCATCGTGGCACTGACCGCGATGAATCTGCGCGGGGTCCGCGAATCCGGCCGGGCATTCGCGGTGCCCACCTACGGATTCGTGGTCGGTGTGATGGCAATGGTCGCCTTCGGATTGGTCCAGGCGCTGCTCGGACACGCACCGGTCGCCGAAAGCGCGCATTACGAGATCAATGCCGAGCATGTCGGTTTGAGTGCGGCCGCGGTGGCTTTCCTCGCGCTGCGGGCATTCTCGTCCGGCTGTACCGCACTGACCGGTGCGGAGGCGATATCCAACGGAGTACCCGCATTCCGGAAACCCAAAGCTCTGAACGCAGCCCGCACCATGACCGCGATGGGTGTCCTCGCCATCACCATGTTCGCCGGGGTGACCGCACTGGCGATGATCTCCCACACCAGGGTCACCGAAAACACCTGCGACCTCATCGGCTTCCCCGGCGACTGCCACACCGACGCCCAGAAGACCGTGATCGCGCAGATCGCCGCAGCCGTATTCGGCAACAGCAGCATCGCGTTCTACTACCTGATGGTCACCACGGCGCTGATCTTGATCCTGGCGGCCAACACCGCCTACAACGGGTTCCCGCTGCTGAATTCGATTCTGGCCCAACACCGGTACATGCCACGCCAACTCCACACCCGCGGCGACCGCCTGGCCTACTCCAACGGCATCATCCTGCTCGCGGTCGTCGCGGCCGCACTCATCTACGCCTTCGACGGGCAGACCACCCGCCTCATCCAGCTCTACATCGTGGGTGTATTCACCTCGTTCACGCTGTGCCAGACCGGCATGGTCCGGCACTGGAACCGCGAACTCCGCACCGCCACGACCGCCGCAGAGCGACTACGCATCCACCGCGGCAGGCTGATCAACGCGTTCGGAGCCTGTTTCACCGGTGTCGTCCTCGTCGTGGTCATGATTACCAAGTTCAGCCACGGCGCCTACCTCGTCGTGATCGCGATGCCGCTACTGGTGCTGGGGATGTACCTCATCCACCGCCACTACACGAACGTGCGCGCCGAACTCGACATCGACCCCGACGACACCCCAACCCTGCCGGTCCGGGTGCACGCCATCGTGCTGGTCTCCGGCTGGCACAAGGCAACCCAGCGCGCCGTGCAGTTCGCCCGCGCCACCCGCCCCGACACCATCACGGCCATCACCGTCAACGTCGACGACACCGAAACCCGCGCGCTGACCCAAGACTGGGAACGCCAGGACGTCACCATCTCGCTCAAGGTGATCGAATCGCCCTACCGCGAGATCACCCGCCCCGTCATCGACTACATCAAACGGATACGCCAATCCCGCCCCCGCGACGTCGTCAGCGTCTACATCCCCGAATACGTCGTCGGACACTGGTGGGAAAACCTGCTCCACAACCAGAGCTCACTGCGACTCAAAGCACGACTGCTATTCGAACCCAGCGTCATGGTCACCAGCGTTCCCTACCAACTCCGCTCGTCCCGAACCCGCGACACATCCAAGATCGCACACAGTCCCGGCGAAATCCGCCGCGGAATCACCCACCCACGCTGACCAATCCGCCGCGCCCTCGCCGACATCGCCGGTAGGCACACCTGGCCGCGTCGGCCGCCTTCGGTAAGCCGTCTCGGTGAAGTAGCGGGGAAGGTTTCCCGGGTGGCCCCAAAATGTGACGGGTCGCCCTCCAAAACAGCCGAGCTGGAACTGGCGCGTCCCCGAAATCGAGTCGGCCCGGTAGGAGAGCCGGGTTGTATTCGATCCAGATTCAGTTGATGTTGCGGGCCAGGGGGTGTCAGGTGTGGCGGCAGCGGGCTGCGTGATCGACTCGTGTCGGGTAGCCCAGCATCGAGTGGCGATGCCGCCGGTTGTGCTCGTCCATGAGGTCCTAACCAGGGGAATACCGTGTCAGTAGCCGTGTCAGACTGGTGTCAGGGTGGTGTCAGGCCAGACGCTGATAGTCGTTGCCATGACAAAGAACAGCACCTCCTCGACCGATTCGAACTGGACCGGCATGGTGCCGGTCGACGATACGGCCCTGGCCGTCACCGACACCGGCGGTCCCGGTATTCCCGTGGTCTACCTCAATGGCCAATTCGCCACTCAGGGGTACTGGCGGCGGGTCATCGCTGAACTCGGTCCCGACTACCGCCACATCACCTACGACGAGCGGGCTCGCGGCAAATCGCAGCGTTCGGCGGACTACTCCTTCGAGACCGCCATCCGAGATGTCGACGCCGTTCTGACGGCCAGGGGGGCGGACCGGCCACTGCTGGTGGGCTGGTCCTACGGAGCGTTCGTCGGAGCGCACTGGGCCAGCCGAAATCCGGACCGTGCCGTTGGCGCGGTCTTGGTCGATGGCGCATTCCCGTACGACTGGCTCGACGAGGCCATGGAGCAGCGCATCCGCAAGCTCTTCAAGCGGCTGAGCTGGTTCATGCCGCTGCTGCGCCCCACCGGCCTTACCCCACGGATGACCGCCGCACAGCAGGCCGAGAGCAACATCGAGGTCGGCAGGATTTCCCGCGAGCGCGAGCTGTGCCCCGTGCTGGACAACATCACCGTCCCGACGCGGTATGTGGTTGCTTCGGGGACGTCGTTCGGAAGCCGCGGCAATGAGCAGGAACGGATCCGCACCAGCCTCGATGCGGTGACCGCCCGCAACCCGAACATCCGCATCAGCGCGAAGGTCGCCAGTAACCACGGCGCCATCCTGCGCAAGGACTTCCGCGCCATCGCCGCGGCCGTACGCGAGACCGCGGTGGCCCATGACAAGCAGCGTTCGTCGAGCCGATAACCGACCGGCTCATGACCGCATTACCCCATCCATTCGTTCAATCCAGTTTCAACACAACAGATTTGCAGGAGCACACCATCATGTCCATCACCCTGACCGACCAGGACAAAGCCACCGTGCGGACCGCCGCCTACGGCGCCGTCTCGCTGATGGCCGCCGCTGATGCCGCCGACTCACCCCACAAGGCCGCCACCGACGGCACCATCGCCCTGTCCTCGGCGACCGGCCTGATCGGGCACGTGCTCGCCGCGAAGTCCAAAGACATCACACTGAAAGGCAAGTCCGTCGCCGAACTCGCCGACCTCGTGCTGCCGGCCCTGACCGCAGCCATGAGCCTGCTCAACCGCCAGGATCCGGCCGAGGCCGACAACTTCCGGGGCACCGTCATCGTCGCCATCGACGCAGCCGCCCGACCCCACAAGGGCGCCCCCAGCCCAACCCTGGCCGAGATGGCCCGCAAGATCACCGCCGCCCTCGACGCCGCATAACACGGGGAATCCGACCGGATTTCACTCTCAACGACGGTCACCGACCAGCACCTTCCACTGGCGCGGGCGGCTTGCGCCGCCACTACTCAGTGCTACTATCTACCAGTAGTCAGTAACACTCAGTAGCACGAGGAGGTGATCCGTGGGCAAGCAGATGACAGAGCTGCTCAAGGGCACGCTCGAGGGCATCGTCCTCGCGATCTTGTCCGTGCGCTCCGCGTACGGCTACGAGATCACGGCATGGCTGCGTGAGCAGGGTTTCTCCGATATCGCCGAGGGCACCATCTACGCCCTGCTCGTCAGGATCGAAAAAAGGAACCTGGTCGACGTGGAGAAGATCCCGTCGGAGAAGGGGCCCCCGCGCAAGGTGTACTCCCTCAACACTGCGGGACAGGAATATCTCGACGAGTTCTGGAGGACCTGGAGCTTCCTCGCACAACGGCTCGAACAGCTCCACGAAGGAGGCAAATAACCATGTCCATCTCGAACTCGAAGGTCATCTCAAAGGTGATCGGCGACATCGGCGACAAGCGGCGATGGCGGCAGTACCAGGCGCGCGCGAAACAACTTCCCGAGCCCTATCGCACGGCAGTCGATGCTTTCCAGCGGTACCTGATGTACGCCGGGTCGGGAGGCGGGGTTTCGATGTTCGAGGACCTTATCGATCTGTTCGAGCAGAGCGCGGCGGACCGAACCCCGATCCGTGAGGTCGTCGGGGAAGACCCCGTCGAGTTCATCGAGACGTTCGCGCGCAACTACCAGGAGGAGTCCTGGATCAACCGTGAACGGAATCGGCTGAACAGCGCCATCGAGCGCGCCGCCGCCGAAGACACCGGAAACCGAAGGTAGGGCCCGTTCAAGCTCCCGCGATCCACGTACAAGGTCTGGAGAAGTCCTACAAGACCTGCACGTGCTGCGCGGCGTGGATTTCGACGTGGCGCGCGGCAGCATCTTCGCCCTACTCGGCTCCAACGGGGCGGGCAAGACCACGGTCGTGAAAATTCTGTCCACACTGCTCGAGGCCGACGCGGGAACGGCTGACGTGAACGGGTTCGATGTCGCCACACAGGCGACGCATGTGCGGGAATCCATCAGCCTCACCGGACAATTCGCCGCCGTCGACGAGATCCTCAGCGGGCGTGAGAATCTCGTGCTGATCGCCCGGCTACGGCACCTCGAGCACCCGGGCACGATCGCGGATGACTGCTCGTGCGTTTCTCACTGACCGACGCGGCCACGCGAAAGGTGTCGACGTATTCCGGTGGCATGCGCCGCCGCCTCGACATCGCGATGAGCCTCATCGGGAATCCACCGGTCGTCTTCCTCGACGAACCGACAACCGGGCTCGACCCCCAAACGAGCATCGAGGTATGGCAGACCGTCAAGCAACTCGCCGAGCACGGCACCACGGTGCTGCTCACAACGCAGTATCTCGATAAGGCCGAACAACTCGCCGACCGGATCGCGATCCTGCACGAGGGCCGGATCATCGTGAACGGCACCCTCGCCGAACTCGAGCGGTTGCTCCCGCCGGCCAAGGTCGAATACGTCTGGGAACGAGCTCAGGTTGTTCACCTGGTTCCTCCGGGGAGCCGTGACTCCCTCTT
>NZ_BDAZ01000102.1 GCF_001612725.1 Nocardia anaemiae NBRC 100462
CCACTGCACCGAAAGTGCGCCAGAGCCAGTTCTAACTGACCGTTGACAGTGGTCGAAGCTGGGCCAGATTGAGCATCGGCTTGGCTATGCCGCGCGATCAGCTTCGCCTAGGTGAGCTCTTCGAACCCCTACAGGCCGTGGATAAGGCCGAATCCAGGTTCGACTACGCCGGCGAAGGGCGGGCGCGAGATACACGCAAAACTGATCACACCGTTGATCGCTGTCATTACCGATCTTCCCACTCACCGACCGCTATCCCAAGGCGCTGCTGAAGACGGTGTTGCCCAGGTAGTGGCGGGTTGAGTTGGTGAGCGTGACTGATGGCCCTCCTACGGGGCTCTTCAGCGCTCGAGCGCGCCAGCTGTCACATTGCGCACTACGAAGGACAGCCCAAGAGGTCTTGCACACGACCGCCATCATGTCGTGGGTCGACTGACATGCTCGCTTGGAGACGAGCCAGGATCCGAGCGTCTGAGCGTCGAGATCTGCCGCGTTGGGGGCATCCCATGGCCGGCCAACAGGGATCTTGCGGCTCAGCCTCTCGAAGGAGGACCGCACGCGAGCGAGATCTAGAAGTCCGATGCCCCCGATGGGTGGGATCAAGCCGCGGTAGCGCTTGAGCTCTTTGCGCCACAGAATCAGGTTGTCTCCCGACTCGTGCGTCGGATATCGGCCCACGCCGGCTTCGTCGGCAAGTGCGAGGATTCGGTCCTGATCTGGGCCAATGAATGTTCCGCCCAGGCCGACGAGCGCCTGCGCGGTGTTTGCGGAATCGACTCGGCCACCCACCCTGTCGAGGGCCTCGAACACTCACACAGAGAGTCCACGTTGCTGTAGGTTGCGAGCGGCGGCAAGACCGGAAAGCCCTGCGCCTACCACCACTACGTCGAGGTCAGTTCTATCGGTCACGCTGGTCTCCTTCTGGTACGAACTTCTCTTGCCAGGGCATGGCACTGATGCCCCACATGTAGTGCAGGGCTTGTCGAAGATCGCTGTACTCGACCACGATTGTTGGATGACCGTAAGGGCGCAGCGCGCGCGGAATGCGCATCATGGCATCCTTGTGGCAACATTGCCCCCCACCGTGGCGGAAATTCCAGCCACCGGGCATTGGGTCCGGCCGCTTCCAGTTGCCGGACGAGATCGTGGAGTTCGATTGTGGAAGATCCGAAGCTGTCACAAGCCAGAATCCCTCCCGGCATTCTGACCGGATTGATTGGCCTCGCCGACCAATACAGGGCGGGAACGACCGGATGGTTTGCCGGTACAGGCCTCGATCGAGACAGCCTCGAGCAGGTTCGAGCGCTGGTTTCCTACCGGCAGGCGATAATCGTGATCCGTCGAGCCCTGAAGGCGTTACCATCGGGGCCGCTCGGCCTGATAATCGGTTGTCGGGATCCACTCCTCACGTGGGGAACACTGGGGACTGCCGTGCGATCGGCATCGACGGGCGCAGAGGCTAGGCGCGTAGCGATCGACTACCACCAGTGCGCAGGAACCTTGATGGACTACGTCGCATCTTCCACCGACGACGAGATCACCATCGAGCTACTTCCTCGCACGCCGGAGCCGGATTTGCTGGTCTTTCTCACGGAGGAGGCACTAGCCGGAATCGTAATCCTCGCAAAGCTCATGTTCGGAGCGTCGGCGAGTCCGTTGTCCGCGCACCTTTCTTACCCACCCCCACCGTGGGCTTCCGAATATAAACGGCTGTGGCGTTGCCCGGTCGCGTTCGACTGCGAACGCACGACCCTCTCGTTTCCGAGGGAACTAGACGACCGCCGTGTCTCCACGGCAAACGCGACCCACTTCGAAGCGGCGCTAAGTGCCACGCAGGCCATCTTGGACATCGAACCCGTCAATGACCTCGTTGCCGCAGTCGAGAGCATTCTCCGCGCGGGACTGCGCTCTCGGATGACGGCAGCTCGAGTCGCCGACGCACTCAGCGTGAGTCCCCGCACGCTCCATCGGCGACTATCGGAGGCCGGTCATACCTTTGGCGCGATACAGGATCGAGTACGACGGCAACAGGCGGATGTGCTGCTCATGCAGACGCGTAAGTCGATCACCGCCATCGCAGCTGAGCTCGGTTACAGCGACACGCGGGAATTTCGCCGCGCCTACAAACGATGGACCGACGTCACCCCTTCGCAGGTGCGACAGCAGTCCGAGCCCGGGAATTGGTGACAGGTATGCCGCTGGAGCGCGCGTTCCTGTTACCGGCGACAGCTATACGCATCCCGCGACAGCGGTGAAGGCTGAGTCCGGCGCGAATGCTAGGGCACGGCGGCACCGGTCGCCACGTCATCCATTCTCCCGCCACCCGGATAAGTTGCGCGCGTGTGTCCCTGCTCGCGGCGGTGCGCCCAGGACAACCTCCCCCAGCCAGTCGCCAGCGTGGAGCCAGCGGCCGCTGCCGAACTGCCGTGTTCGACTTCGATGAATATATACATCGCGACAAATCAGCATTATTCTGCGCACTACGATATGCAGGTGTCGGGTCGATCTACTACCTCTGAAAATCGCTTCGACACATTAGCGGACCAACTCTGTCGATCGCGAACTAGTCACCGATATCGAAACCGACACAGCGCATTTCGGGCAGGACCCGAAGTAATTGAGGACCTCTCGTCTTCGCTGCTCGAGGATGGTCGCAAACTCGATCGGACGTTCGTCCCCCTGGGAATCTGCTTTCTCCATAACTTTGTCTCGTTTGCGCACCGGACCGATGGCAAGCCTGTCTTGACGATCCGCTCAGCATTGGTGTGGGTTTCGTTGCAGAGCGAAAGGTGAAGCCGGGCAGCGATGTTCGCGAGTCGCCGACTGCGACGCCCAGTTTCGAAGGTTGTGACGTGCGTGGTGGCGTCTAGGTCACAATCCGCAGGGGTTTCGATCAGTTTGTGAGTTAGGCGAGAAAATGCGCGCGCTGCTGACGCGCAACATTTTCCGTTAACGACCGTGCCTACCCCGTCGGGAAAACCTGCGAGACCCGTCTGGCATATTTCGACGGTAGTCGGGTCGAAGATCGGGGCACGACCCTGGCTGACCGTGATGTCGTTCGGCGATCGTGCTGGGCCGTAGGCCAGTTCCCAGACGATGCCGTCCCCGGGCTGTGGACCACGGTGATCCACAACCCGGGGCGGGAATCAGTTCGCGGCCGCGGCCGGAGCGCTGATTTCGCCGGCTGCGTGCAGCGTGTTGTAAGCCTGGACCAGTGCCGCGATACCGGCTGGCACGCCGACGACGACGCCGCCGATAATCGGGCCGAGCGCGGCACCGAGACCCAATCCTGGGATGCAGCCGCCGATGGCGCCGATAACGGCGCCGATCACACAACCGGCAACCAGCCCGACGACACCGCCTGCCATGCTGCCGACTGTCGCGGCCAGCATGAACTCGTTACCTGCCTGGCTCAGGGCATTGTTGATGTCGGCTTGGGGGTCTTTCGGAGCGGCAGGCTGTGGCGTCAGTGCTTCTTGATCGACGGCTTGCGCGCTGCCGGCGCTTACCGCGGCTGTCTGGATCCGAATGGGGCCGTTCCCCGACAGCGTCCGCTCGGCTGTGGTGTTCGACGTGGCGACCTGAGCAGTGCCTGGAGCGGTAATCGTGTCCGGGGCAGCGGAGGCGGTAGCGGCTTCGGCCCCGAGCGTCATCAACGCCGCGGCAGCTATGGCGACAGTGAGACGGGTGCGTGTGTTGTAGTACATGGGACTCTTTCGTGATTAGGCGTTAACAGACCGGATGATGTCTGCGGGGAAATCGGGAACTGCTGATTCGTGGGGCCTTCATCTCCTTTCCAGTTCGAGGACTGCCCGCAGGTTCTGGCACCGTGTTCGACTGGCGGACCTGCCGCGGATCCGAACTAGTGAGCGAAATCTTCGGACAGGGCGATCAGAGGCCATGGTTATCAGGACTCGGTAGTGGCGGCTGTGGAGACCGGGGCGCCTTGGCCCCGCCCCGCGGCGAGGTCGTCGCTTGCCAGTGAGGGACGAGAATCGGAGTCACTGCTTGGTCGACGCCGTCGCGGATCTGCGTAGCACCCGCTCCGAGTTGGTTCGTGCCCTGCACCAGTTGGGTAGCGCCAGCGGCGAGCTGGTCTGCCCCATTGCGGAGTTGGCTTGTGCCGGTGACCAATTGCCCCGCACCGGGAACAGCCTGGTCCAGCCCGGCTGCCAGCTGATAGGCGCCGTCCGCCAGTTGCCTGGTGCCGTCGCTGCGTTGACCCGCGCCGGTGGATGCGTCGGTCAACCCGGTATCGAGGCTGTTCAGTCCAACGAGGACCTGGCTGGCGTATTGCTTGCCGATCGAGGCGGTGATCTGCTGTTGCGCCTGAGCCAGAACGGCAGTGGCGACTGACTGGCCGAGAAGGCCGTTGAAGTCGTTGCAGTACACCATTATCCGTGCATGGTTCGGGCGGGCCGCGACCAGACTGTCGATGTCGGCGGTGAAATCACGTGGAATGACAATGGAAAACGTGTAGCGGTTCTGCCGCAGCCCTTCGACCGCTTCCGAGCTCGAGACTCTGTGAAACTCCAACTGCTTGCTCGCAATCAGATTGTCCAGAATTTCAGCACCGATGTTCTGTTGCCGACCGCCCGACGAATCGCCGACGTCATCGCTGGCCACAGCGACCGGGACTTGGGCCAGGTAGTTCGTCGGATCCCACAGAATCCACATGTATACCGCCGACAGCATGGCCGGAACGATGACGATCGCAACCAGAACTGCGGCCGCCAGGCGCGACTGCCTGACCTGGTGCGCCCATCGCGTCGCCCTCGCAGCCACTGTGTTGGATGATATTTGTGGCTTCTGTGACATGAAGACCCTCTCTTGGCGTGCATCCGGAAGCGACGCAGCGCGGCAGCCGCGCTACGGCCGTGCAGACTCGGACGCGGCTCTGCAAGAAGCTACGGGCGAGTGAGGCTAGTCACGGCCGTACCGGCCTTCTCTGGCCGCCGAGCCCCCCTCATACGGCCGGGGATCCCCCTATCGATCATGTAGGCGAAACCGCCACCAATGATCGGCTTCTGGTTAAGAGAGCCGCAGCGAAGTGGTCGCGCGATCGACTCGGTCACCGTCGCTACGCTCTGCCATTCCGTCGGGCGCACCGGGCCCGGGGCCGACTCGGCTGTCGTGGCCCGCAGCGTGCTCGATGTATTCGGTCGTCGTTGCGACAGGTGCTCGGGTCATCAGTGCGAGTGAGCAGGCAAGGAACGCCGCAGCGCCGCTGCCGGCAAGCGCTTGGCCGATCCACAGCGCGTAGACATCGGGCGCCGCGGCCGACAGGCCCTGCCCAGCTAATGCCAGGACGGAGCCGACGAGTAGAAGCCACTTGCGCCCAAACATGTCGCCGAGCACCCCGAAGGTCAGCTCGAATAGCGCGATCGCCATCAGAGACACATTAGAAATCCACGTCAGTTGGTCGCCCGCCAGGTGAAACTGGGCCTGGAACCGCCCGTTGAGGTTCGCCGGCGTAGCCGTGATGAAATTTCCGAGCATTGCGGCGAACGCGGCGCCGACGAGCCAGTTTCATCAGAGTGCGTCGACGCCCATTTCGTACTGCTTGTGGGTTCAAGAAAAAACAGCACCGCTCCGTCGCGGTCGCGACCGTCCGAGAGTGGACCGCGCCCGAGTCCGCGCATAAAACCGACGTTGGCTCGCGCTGAATCCCCCGGCATGTCGGGAGACTGTGGGGCTGCCCGAAGAAATCGTAGTGGCGCTCGTGCGTTCAGATGCCGACTTATTTGAATGTCACCGCTTGGCAGGCTGGATGCTCATCGGCCGTAGTCTGCCGGAGGTGTCGAGCCGGGGTTGGCTCGTGAGGTTCCTGTCCTGTCCTCCCATCGAGGTAGGAAAACCGGCCAGTTACGGGGGCGCGGTGGACATAGCGCCCGGAACACGCCCGAACTGAGTTGCCAGCCTTTCGTATGGAGTGTGATCTTCGCCAGTACGAGCGAGCCTTGCGTATTGCCCGGATGCGGGCCGCGCTCGCTCTGGCAGTCGGAAGGAGCGCCCCCGATGCGGCGGTGCGCATCAATAGTCTTGAGCGGCTTCCGCATTCCCGAATCGCTGCGCTGGCACGACGGTGCCCTGTGGTTCTCACACCTGGCCCACGGAACTGTGCACCGATGGGACGGCGGCAGTCGCGCCGAGCTGGTCGTCGAGGTGCCCGGACGCGCCGGCGGGCTCGGGTGGCTGCCCGATGGGCAACTGCTGGTCGTGTCCATAGACGGGCGTGCGTCTACCGACTCGAGACGGACGGCCGGCGGGTGCAGCATGCGGAACCGCGTGGCCTGATCGGCGGGCCGGTGAACGACATGGCGGTCGATCCGAAAGGCCGTGCGTACGTGGAAATTACGGCTTCGACTACCACGGCTTCTCTGCGCAGTCAGCCGAACTCCATGCTCTATACCCCACCCGGCCCGCCACCCACGCCCATTGCGTGCTTCGCCGCGGACGGCAGCCTTCTCGGTAGGACTGCCCCGATCCTGTTCCCGAACGGCAGCGTCCTCAGTGCGGACGGCCGGACGATGATCGTCGCCGAAACACTTGCGATGCGGCTCATCGCCTTCGATGTCCGCCCCGGCGGGACGCTCGGTGATCATCGACCGTGGGCACCGCTGATCTCACCCCTGTTGTGGCGCATGGTGAACGATGCCGGTGTCATCGGCCGAATAACCCGTAGGGTGTCGGCGGCGCTGGATCATCCGGCAGCCGTATCGCGATCATCGTCCCCGGTGGCCCCGGGACGGTATCGCGTGGGACAGCGATGGCACGACGATCTGGGTAGCGAATGCGCTACGGGGTGAATGTGTTCGACTGGCCGAAGGCGGCCAGATTCTCGATCGTGTGGCTACCAGCCAACACACGCTGAGCTGCTTGGTGGCGGGGCACGACGGCCACCCCCTGTTCGCGACAACGGTCCCTACGACCGACCCGGAGCAGGCACGCGAACTGAATACCGGCCGGATCGAGATGCTTCGCCTGTGAAGTGGAACGGAGAAGAACATCGATGAGTACCCGTACCAGTAAAAAGGTCATCCTGATAACCGGAGCAGCCAACGGAATCGGAGCCGCTATCGCCTGGGCAGCGATCCAAAACGGCCACCAGGTCCTCGTCACAGATATCGACGCGGACACCGCCGAGGCGGTAGCCGCCGAACTCGGCGACCGGGCAGTCGGATTCGGTCTCGACACCGGGACCGGATCCGCCGTTAATCGGACACCCCCCCATCGACCAGCCGGTGGTCGTAGGTGATCGAGAAATAGGCCATCGCACGCACACTGAATCGGAAACCGCCTTCCGGTTGTGGTGTGGGGACGACACGATCGACGACTGCGCCGGTGCCGAGAATTCCGGATTACGGCTGGTTGATGATGGGCGTATCGAAGAGAGCGCCGCGGCTGCCCTGCCGGTGTTGGTGAGGGTGAACGTGCCACCGGAAAGCTCGTCTGGAGTGATCTTGCCAGTTCGGACGCGGTCGGCTAGTAGGTGGCGTCGGTGTTCAGAGAGGCGTTGAGTGTGTGCGAGCCTCGACGGTGGCGTGCACCGAGGGTGGGCCTGGGGTTCGGTCCGCCGCCCGCCCGCGCTACTAGAGGCGACACGGGCGCGGATCGAACCCGGTATTCATGTAGCCATGGGTCTGCCGGGTAGCCACGAGAATCCGATACCCCTGCCGCTGCAGGTGATCGGGCTCCTTTCCCCCGCCTCTTCGATCAGCAGCCACTGATCGACCGCTACGAGGTCGGTGACAGCGGCGCGCGCTCGTCCGACCTAACGGCCACATCGCCTGGCGGACAACAAAAGACGCCCACACAGGGGCGCCGAGCTCTTTGCACAGCTACAGCAGAAGTGGTGCCCCTACTGGCGAGTACAAGCAATCAGCCTCAGCGCGTAGCGATCTCGTCGACACCGATAAACCTCCCAAGGAGTTCGACGCAGACAGCAGATCACGGCCGGGCCATGCCCGGCCGTTCATTCGTTGGTGAGGATCTGCGCTGCGGCAGTCAGTCGATGATGTCGCTATCGAGGGTCTTACGGAGGAAGATCGCGATTTCCCTGCGGCATTCAGCGGCCTCGGGGATGTCGGGTTGGTCGCAGAAGCTGTGCCACATACCTTCCCACACGCGCAGATGGCTCGGCGCCTCGGCCGCACGCAGCGCCCAGTACATACGAACGCAGTTGCTCAGGAACAGGTCTCGGGTTCCGGTGGTGATCATGCTGGGTGGGAAGCCCCGCAAATTGGTGGAATACACCGGTGAAAGCGACGGATCGGCCAGGGGTGTTCCAGCCGCATAGGCGCGGCCCGCTTTGTCGAGCTGCCGGCGCCACCTGATGAGCGGGTCGCGTCCTTCGAGGCTGTGATGACTGGTGCCGACGCGGGCGAGATCGGTCCACGGCGTTATCAATCCCAGCCCCGCTGGTTCGGGAAGGCCGAGTTCGCGGATGCGTTGCATCAGTGCCAGTGCCAGCCCACCACCAGCGGAGACGCCGAGCAAGACGAACTTCGACGGTCGTTGCGCGACGATCGCCGCGTATGCGGCCACCGCGTCGTCGAGCGCCGCCGGGAACGGCGCCTCCGGCGCGAGACTGTATTGGATGGACACCAACGGGATCTCGAGCTCGTCGGCCATCAATACGGCCAGAGCATCACGCGCGTCGCCGAGCAGGTAGGCCCCGCCGTGCAGATAGATCGCATAGGCATCCCCGCCGCTCACCTGGCGTGGGGTCATGGTGCAGATCTCGACACCACCGGCCGTGCCGGTAGTGACTCGAACACCGTACCTGGCCTCCAACTCGAGGATCGAGGGCCGACTGCGGTTGTACACCCAGCGGACGATGCGCGCGGTCTGCGATGTGAGCGGCACCGGAATTCTGGCCGCATGATGGGAGGCCAGGAACGCCTTGGCCTCGTCGCTGACGGGAAGGCGTCTGATTTCGCGACGACGCCCGATCACCGCGGCTGCCCCTGAACCGCGATCACCTGGTCGTCATCGGTAGGGATGTAAGACACGATCGACATGGCCGGGCCGTCGTGTCGCCGACGAGGACCGAACCCACACGTGCGGTGCGTTCGGACGAAAGCGCGGCGTTCGGAGGGAAGCAATTCACGGTCGATGGGAACAGTGAACGGTTCCGACGCCAGTGGCAACAACATTGCGATCCGCCTTCTGTTGGCTTGGAGCCTACTCGCTCTACAGCAATATCGGACACAGTGTTTCCATTATAATCGGCGGGTGTCAAGACTCCACAGGAGCCCTCAGCAGGCAGCGAATGCGACCGCCCGGGAGCGGCACATGGGGTTCCCACCGGCCCCAACGACGCTCCCCCTGCGTGGACGAGTCCTGGCCATGCTGCTCGCCAGCGGCTTCGCCCCCAAGGCCAACACTCGAGGACGAATTCCGCTTCGGTCTGGGACTAATGGTGGCGGGCCTGGTTCAGCTCCGCTGCGCGGCGACCGACTGACGCTGATCTGGTTATTCAGCGGCGGGTTGCGTTGACGAGATCTCTCGTAGGACAGGCCATGCGGTAGGAACTGACGGCGAGGTCGTGTCGGTGCCGGAAAGCTCGCTGCCTGAGGTTACGCGAACCAACGTGTTACGAGCCTCATAGGTTTTGTCTATGCGTATCTCACAATTCCTGTCTTGGACTTACCGGCGGCGGGGCAAACACAATCATGGACAGGGCGGTCACCCGATCATTGCCGCCGAGACGAATGGCTGATCGCCGATCGCGCCGTCGACAGGAGTCACCATCGGACTAGCACTCTCGGCCGACGACGGCCGGTGATGTTTAGCCGGTGGCTCGTTGGACATCGGCCCTTCCTGCCCGAATTCCAACGACTGGGAGGCTGTGGATGCCCTCGGAGACAATGGTGGCTGCCGTACTCGGCGCGCCCGGGACGATCACAACCAGGATTCTGCCTGTGCCTGCGGTGGGACCGGAGGACGTCCTGGTCCGGGTCCGCCGGGCGTCGCTGTGTGGTTCTGACCTCAAAATTCGAAGTCAGAAGTTCTTTTCCGGCGACAGACCACCCCCTGGAACCTTCGTCCCCGGTCACGAGTACGCAGGCGTTGTGGCCGCGGTCGGAAGCAGCGTCGACGAGTTTTCGGTTGGCGACCGGGTCGTCACCGAGGCGCACCGGGGTTGTATGCGATGCGTCAACTGCCTCGCGGGTTCCTATACCGATTGCCTGAACTATGGCAAGCGGGAAAAAGGGCATCGGTCACAGGGCATGACTGTCAACGGCGGATTCGCCGAATATGTGGTCAATCATGTGTCCACGCTGCATTTGCTTCCGGATTCCATCGATTTCGACGCAGCGGTAATTCTCAGCACCGTCGGCTCCGTTATGCACGCCCTCGACGCCCTCGGTTCCCTCATCGTCGGCGCGAGTATCGCCGTGATCGGCCCCGGCCCCATCGGACTGCTGGCCGTACAGGTCGCATGCCAACTCGGCGCTGCCCCAGTGGCTCTGGTGGGCACCAGGGAAAGCCGGTTGGAGCTCGGCAAGCGGTTCGGCGCCGACTTGGTCCTCAACTCGCGCACCGAGGACCCCGTCACCGCGATACGCGACCTCACGGGCGGGCGTGGAGCCGATATCGTCCTCGAGTGCTCAGGCGCTCCATCCGCCGTCGATGATGCGATCTACATGGCCAAACGTTCCGGCAAAGTCGTGCTCGTGGGCTTTTTCGAGCAGCCGGTTCTGGCCGACCTCACCCATGCCGTCATGAACGGAATCTCTTTGCAAACGGTTCGTGGCGAAGGAAACGGCGCCGTTGCCAGAGCCGTTTCCCTGGCAAGCCAGGGCAGGTTGAACACCGACGCACTCGTGACACACCACTTCGCACTCGGCGATATCGGTGAAGCGTTCGACACCTACGCGCAGCGCAAAGGCGATGCCATCAAGGTGATGCTCGATGTTTCCGACGACACGGAGACAATCCATGGTCAGTGAGATCCGAGATTCCGTGACGTCGGCTGCCATGACCGACCCGCGGAAGGTAGTGGCCGCCGCGATGGAGAGCGCCGCCACGGCATGGCTGAACGCGCTGGCTCACGGTCAGCGTGTCAGCGCGCTGTTCGATTCCCCGCTTGTGCCCGACGCCGAAGCGGAGCGACTGAGGGGGTACTACTCGCCGACCGACCATGGCGGGCTACCCCTACGCGACCAGCTGCCCGATCAGCAGAGCCTCGCGATGCAAGTGGTGGCCTCAGGCCTGTCCCGAGGCCGGGTATGCCACCGTCGCGACAGTGGTTGGTCTGGAGAACGTCCTCGACAAGTTGAAGGCTGGCAGTCCCGCTGGGCCCGGCAACGGGGCCGCGTGTGGTGAGTCAGGCGAAGCTTCGCGCCGACCGAGTGAAAGAGGACACCATGACGAGCAGACCGACACCAAGCGCGACCGGATTCACCGAACGGCTGCGGTCCGGGCGACGGACCATCGGCTATTGGGTCGTATGCGACAACCCGATAACCACCGAGCGAATCGCCATGGCCGGCTACGACTACGTCTGCATCGACGCCCAGCACGGCCTGATCGAATATCGCGGCCTGCTGGCAGGAATCACCGCGATCGACGCCGCAGGCACCGGAGCAGCCGCACTTGTCCGCGTACAAGCCAACGATCCGTTCTGGATCAGCCAGGCGCTCGACGCGGGTGCACGCGGCGTTGTCGTACCGATGGTCGGTACAGCGTCTGAAGCCAAAGCCGCAGTCGCCGCCTGTCGCTTCCCACCGGCGGGCCACCGCAGTAATGGAGCCCTGCGCGCCGGACTGCGAATCGGGCCGTCACCGGCCCAAGCCAACGCCGAGATCGCATGTGTAGTGATGATCGAAACCGCACTCGGGCTTCGCAACGTCACCGAGATCGTGTCGGTTCCGGGAGTCGACGCAATCTACATCGGACCATCGGATCTGCGCCTCGCACTCGGAGGCGCTACCCCCAACGACCCCGCTGTCGATGCTGATTTCGACGACGCTCTTCGAACGGTGCTCGAGGCGGCCAAGGCGGCGGGAATAGCCGTCGGTATCCATTGCCCGGACGGCGGCACCGCCGCCCGCCGACTTGCCGCTGGCTTCAACTTCGTCAGCGTGGCAAACGATCTGATGCATCTGGAGCAGGCTGTCAAAAGCCACCTCGCGGATGTGGCTGAAGAATCCTGCTAGACAATCTGCGCGCCGAGCATTCCACTCCTCTGAGCTTCGATCCCGTCGATCGGGTGATCCGGCACAGCACGATGGCGGAGAACAGATCTGAAGGTCACGCTGCTCGACCGCGCGCCGCAGGGTACTCTGCCCACTGCGGCGGGTCGGGCCCTTCTCCCGGCGGCGCGAGATATTCTCCTCGCCGTCGCGAGAGCCGAACAAGCGGTCCATGATGCGCGTACCGGTCAACGAGGCGATCTGCAGGTGCTCACTGTCCGATCGGTGGCCACCGGCATCCTGCCCCCAGGCGTGGCGGTCTGGCACGAACGTTTTCCCAAAGTCGTGCTCAAGATCAAGGACTACCCGCATGTCGAAGCGATGGAAGCTGCCTTCCGTGACGGTGAAGGCGACTTGGCGATCGGTCCACGAATGAGTTTCTCCAGTGCCGACATGACCTCCATCGGATTCGAAGAACTGATCCTCATCGCCGGGCCAGACAGCGGTCTGCCTACCGACGCGCCGCTGTCACTGGCCGACCTCAAGGCCCGACACTGGGTGCTGTTCGACAACGAGAACGGGCTGACGCGGGTCATCAGAAGGATCTGCGCTTCGGCTGGGTTCGAACCGCTCGCCACGGTTTGGACCAGGCAAGTCGAGACCGCACTTGAACTGGCATCCAGCGGTGTGGCGGTTACGCTGATCCCCGACAACGCAGTACGCGGGGAATACCGTCGCTTCGCCCGGTCGTTGACACCGCCGGTCTTCCGTGAAATCTGCGCCTATTCCCGACCTGGTTCCCGCTATCTGACCGACGCCTACATTGACATCCTCTGCCGCACCCAATCCCAATTGTCGGCCAGAGCCGATCTGCCGGAGTCCTGTTCCCTCACCTGAATCACCCGCAAGGCGACAACGGTTCACTAGCGTCAAGAAAGGCGGGACGACCGACAGCTCAACACGGCACGCGAGCTCGAGGAGTGGCCTGGGACGAGTGCGCTCATCGTCGGTGCTTGCCTGCCGCACCCATACTGAATCCCCCGGCGAGTAACCCGGCCACCGGCCGAGCCCCGGTTGCGGCGGTTGGTGGTCTGGTTGGCGGGGATCGGGATGGTCGCGCGGATGCCGCGGCGGCGTAGCCGGGCCCGGTTGGCGTGTGAGGAGTAGGCCTTGTCGGCCAGCACTCGATCTGGGTGCGAGCGTGGCCTACCGAGTCCCAGACGCGGCACATCGATGGCCTCGAGGACGGTCGTGAACGGTGGACTGTCACCGGCCTGGCCACCGGTGATCAGCAGCGACAGGGGTTGGGTCCTTGTTCGCGCGCCAGGTGCAGCTTCATGGTCCACCCGCCCCGGGATCGGCCCAAACCATGATCGGCGGCTCGTCATCGACGCGGCAACGGTGATCGTGGAATCCACACTCGCCTGCCAGCGGATGCGGCCCGCAGCGTCGGCATGGACCTGCAACAGTTTCAGGATCAAACCCCACGACCCGCCACGCTGCCACCGCCCGAACAACCCGTAGACCGCCTGCCACGACCGGTGTCGCGGTGGCACATCCCGCCATGGCGAACCGACCCGCACCCGCCACCGGATCCCATCGATGAGTTGGTGTTTGGTCCACATCGGCGGGCGACCCGCCTTCGTCGCGCGAGGCAACAGCGGAGCCAGTCGCGCCCACTGGGCGTCGGACAGGTCCGCTCGCCCCACGACCGATACTCTGCCCACGAGGTCTCCGGTATCGACGTTTCTGCTTGGTCGCTGAACCGTCTACCGGAGACCTCACCAGGTTCAGATCATCGACACGCCAACCCGGGCAACACGTTTCACCTCACACCCCACCGGCGCCCGCTACTTCGCACCACGCCTAGGCCGCAATTCGCCACACTGGGTCGGTTCGGCCTTGGCGAGGCGACTGACCATCCGGCAAGCGCGACGAACAGAGGCGGAGGCTGTCGCCACAATTCAGAGCTCGTGCTCCGCCCGTAGCGGGGCCTCGGTAATGGGTGCGTTCGCCGAACTCCGTCACGTTCGGGTTGGCACGGGGCGTTGGTCAGCACCTTGGACGTGATCGTGGTGATTCGGCGTGCCAGCTCCACGGTCCATTGCAGCCAAAGATATTGAACGTCCAGAGAATTGATGCGGTTACCGGGGATGACGACATCGACCACCAGAATGATCGGTCACACCAGCGCCCGACACAGATCTTCTGTGAGCTCTACGTCATCAGCAATCGGAGGGCGGCGATACTGCCGACCACCACGATCGCCGTGCGCAAGACGGTGGGCTGCATTCGCCTACCCATCTTCGCACCCAACTGCCCGCCGATGATCGAGCCGACGGCAATTAATGCCGCCACCCGCCAGTCGACATCGGCGGTCAGTGTGAAGATCACCGCGGATACCGCGTTCGCCAGCAGTGCGAGCACATTCTTGACTCCGTTCAGGCGCTGGATGTCCTCGTGCACGAACACTCCGAGCAGCCCGATCAACAGCACACCCTGGGCCGCGCCGAAATAGCCGCCGTAGACGGCGCACAGAAATATGGCGACATACAGTATCAGGCCACCGTGTTCGGATTGCGGCCTGATATCGGCCGCACGACGTTCCTTCACCCAGCGCGCCAGCCGTGGCTGGGCCACGACCAGGATCAGCGCCGCGATGATCAGTACCGGCACGATCGCTTTGAAGGCCGCGGGGGGCAGGATGAGCAGCAGTATCGCGCCGGTGCTGCCGCCGAGCAGGGATGCGCTGCCGAGCCGGAGCAGCCTGGCGCGCTGTCCGGCGAGTTCGCGCCGGTAGCCGTACACCCCGCTGACGCCGCCGGGGACCAGGCCGATGGTGTTCGAAACATTCGCAGTGACCGGCGCGATCCCGAAGGCGAGCAGCGCGGGGAAAGTGATCAGGCCGCCCGATCCCACAATGGTGTTGATGCCGCCCGCCGCGATGCCCGCGCCGAAGATGGCCAGTTGTTCCCACCAAGTCATACAAAACTACCTCTTACTCGGAGCGTCGCATAACGGCGTCCGTATAGGCGTCTACCAGGCAATTTGGGTCGACGGTGCCGACTTCGCTGCAAGCACCTCGTCCACAGCTCCGAGATTGTGTGGGACCAGGTAGCCCTATACCGACGCGCTTTCCTCGAGCCTCCGGCATTGCGTCCTCTTCGGGCTGTGCGCCGGGGGCTCGCGTCACATTGCTT
>NZ_BDAZ01000103.1 GCF_001612725.1 Nocardia anaemiae NBRC 100462
AAGAGGTCGTTCCGGTTCGCCCGTTGTCGAGCAACCAGGTGATCCGGTCGTAGCCGATGGCGTGGTAGACGACGAGCACCGCGGTGAAGGCCAGAGCCCAGCGCGGCAGTCCCGCGATCCAGAATGCGGCCGCGCCACCGAACAGCACCACAAGCTCGACCACGAGACGTACCCAACCGTCCACGGCGATCGGGGCCTTTCCGCTGCGGCTCGGATCGCCGGGCACCGCGAACGTTCCCCAAGCCGCGGCGGCGGCCAGCGGCAGCAGGACAACCAGCACATAGCGCCAAGGCGAATCGAATACGCGCCAACCGCAGACCGCGAATGAGGAAATGGCCGCGAGCTCGAGGAACAGGCGGACCGCCAGCATGACCGGATTCAGAGACACCGCCGGAGCGTACTGCTGCGACGCCCGCCCGGCGGCACTAGCGCGAGCGGACGACCGCGGTGCCGGTGGCGCGGTCGTGCATGCCGCGACCATCGGCGTCGGTGAACAGCGCCGGAACCACGAAGACCAGCAGCACCTGGCGGGCCAACGCACGCACGAAACCGACGGCCACCGGCGCATCCACGCGGATGACGCGCAAGCGCAGGAAGTACTGACCGGGCGTATACCCGAACAGCGACACCGCGACGACACCGATCACGAACCACACCAGCAGGTTGGGCGTGGTGAGAGCACTCACAATCGCCTCGAAATTCGACGGACGCGGCTTCCCTGCCGGAATATCCATCCCGGCGATGATCTTGTCCGGATTCGGCCGCACGATGATCGCGGTCACACCGAGGGAAATGAACCAGTCCACCACGAGCGCGACGATGCGCCGGAACATGCCGACCAGCGACCCGGCCCCCGAGCGCGGCAAACCCAGGTTCTGACCGGGGAACTCGGGGGTTGCCGGATCGCCCGGGTCCGCCGAAGGTCCGGAGAGCCAGGATCCGCTGATGCGTGCCATAGCCCCCAGAATAGGCCTCTACGACCGGTCGTAGGACACCGCATTAACCCAAGGTGACCTCGGCGGGCGCTGGTAAAAATGGCAGGACTACCATGCTGTTCGAGCCCGGGTGGTCCGAAACACCCGGCCCGCCGCACGTGTAACACTGGCGAAACACAGCCTTGATTGCTGGGAAACACCGCGTCCATACCGTCTGGACGCGACGAACCCATGCAATCGACACTGGCTGGGAACCGATCCGTAAGGAGAACAAGTGACGTTCAGCACGGCCGACGAGGTCATCAAGCACATCAAGGAAGAGGAAGTCGAATACGTCGACATCCGCTTCAGCGATCTTCCCGGTGTGCAGCAGCACTTCTCGATCCCCGCGAAGGCTTTCACCGCTGACCTCGCCGAGGAAGGGCTAGCGTTCGACGGCTCCTCCGTCCGTGGCTTCCAGTCCATCGACGAGTCGGACATGCTGCTGCTCCCCGACTACAGCACCGCTCGGCTGGACCCGTTCCGCCAGGCCAAGACGCTGAACCTCAACTTCTTCGTGCACGACCCGTTCACCCGGGAGGCCTACAGCCGCGACCCGCGTAACGTCGCGCGCAAGGCGGAGGAGTACCTGCGCTCGACCGGTATCGCCGACACCGCGTACTTCGGTCCCGAGGCGGAGTTCTACATCTTCGACTCGATCCGCTACGACTCGGCCATGAACGGCGCCTTCTACGAGATCGAATCGATCTCGGGCTCCTGGAACACCGGCGCGGAGTTCAACCCGGACGGCACCCCCAACCGCGGCTACAAGGTCCGCAACAAGGGCGGCTACTTCCCGGTCGCTCCGTACGACCACTACGTCGACCTGCGCGACAAGATCTCGACCAACCTGCAGAACGCGGGCTTCGAGCTCGAGCGCGGCCACCACGAGGTCGGCACCGCCGGTCAGGCCGAGATCAACTACCGCTTCAACACCCTGTTGCACGCGGCCGACGACCTGCAGCTGTTCAAGTACATCGTGAAGAACACCGCGTGGCAGGAAGGCAAGACCGTCACCTTCATGCCGAAGCCGCTCTTCGGTGACAACGGCTCGGGCATGCACGTGCACCAGTCCCTGTGGAAGGACGGCAAGCCGCTGTTCCACGACGAGGCCGGTTACGCGGGCCTGTCGGATCTGGCGCGCCACTACATCGGCGGCATCCTGCACCACGCGCCGTCGCTGCTGGCGTTCACCAACCCGACCGTGAACTCCTACCACCGCCTGGTCCCGGGCTACGAGGCCCCGATCAACCTGGTGTACTCGCAGCGCAACCGCTCCGCCGCGGTCCGCATCCCGGTCACCGGCAACAACCCGAAGGCCAAGCGCATCGAGTTCCGCGCGCCCGACTCCTCGGGTAACCCGTACCTGGCCTTCGCCGCCATGATGATGGCCGGTCTGGACGGCATCAAGAAGAAGATCGAGCCGAAGGCTCCGGTCGACAAGGACCTCTACGAGCTCCCGCCGGAGGAGGCCAAGGGTATCCCGCAGGCGCCCACCAGCCTGGCCTCGGTCATCGACCGCCTCGAGCAGGACCACGATTACCTGACCGAAGGCAACGTCTTCACCCCCGACCTCATCGAGACCTGGATCAGCCTCAAGCGCGAAAACGAGATCGCGCCGGTGAACCTGCGTCCGCACCCGTATGAGTTCGAGCTGTACTTCGACGTGTAAGTCGTTGTGAGGCTTTGACCTGCGCACGGAGTCTGTCCTCGGTCTCCGTCCGCGGTAGTTGTCAGCGAGTCCATCCGTTCCGTGATCACTTCACCGATTGCGGAACGGGTGGACTCGTCTGGTTCCGGCCACAGTTGTCCATGGTCTCGGGGTTGGTGGCGACGTCACCGTGACGCAACGGCGAATCGGCCAGGCCGCGGACGTATGGCCATGCCTCGGCAAGTGCGAGTAGCTGCCGCAGTTCCGCGGTAAGGTCCCGTGCCCCGGGTTGGACTTGATGCCTGGGCGTGAACAGGCTCGCACTCGGGGGGTGCCCGGCGGCTTTGGTGGCAATGGCCTCGGCGATGCGGCGGGCATGGATATGTGGGTCACCGCCGGTGGCGGCCAGATCGTCGGGGCTGTCGCTGTAGCGCTTGAGATGTAGCAGGCTGTCGCGGATCTCGACCGTCATGCGGTGTAGACGGATGGCGGGATCTGTTCGACCGTTCTGGTCGCGCCGCATCTCCAGGACGATTTCGGGTACGGCTGCGGTGAGATCGATCCAGATCGGCTGTAGGCGGCGGCAGTATCGGCCGGTGCGATCCCATCCGATGCGGGTGAGCACGGTGCTGATCAGCGGCACCGTGATCGCTGCGGGAGCGCCGACAGCCGAGAGAAGGAAGCCGCTCCATGCTTTCCAGTGCATCTCCGGATCGAATGACGGACGGCCGGTCATGACGCTGCTGATGGCCTCGATCGGGCATGCCACCGCTACCAACCCCGTGCCCACCGTGGTGCACAGGACGACTGTGTACAGTGCACGTTCCTGCCAGGTGGTGTCGCCTACGGTACGCAGCTCGCGCACACTTACTCGGCCCACGAGCATGGCCATAGCGCCGAGCGGCAGCGAAAACGCGACCCAGACAACGACGGCTGGCCAGCCCAGGGCTTGGTCGATCAACTGGTCGGCGCGGCGGGCGGGCGTCCCTGCGATCAGGATGACGGCGGTGACGGTGATCGTGACAAGGTAATAACGCCGCTGCCTGCGCCACGCGTGGGCAGGATCGGCGCCCGCCCACAGCTTGGCAATGCCGTAGATATTCGAGATGGCCAACACGGTTGCCCCCAGCGAGAGCTGTCGGGCGATATTCACCACGTCGCTGTCGTCGCCGGGCAGCAGCCAGGCGAGTGACTGTTCGAACCATGCCTCCCGCAACAAGTGTTCGGCGAGAGCGGCGGCGAGTCCGCGGTTGATGAGCCGGTCGACGATGCCGTCCCGCAACAGCCACCATCGACCGGCGAGCACCAACGCGAGACCTGTCAGCACAGGCCAGGTGATCAGACCCGGTATCGGGGAGGTCATCTCATCGATGCCGGTTTCGGAAGAACGTCGAACGGAACCGGCTCGCCGACCGCTTCGGCAGCATCGCTTCGACCAGCAGCAGGTCGGCAAAGGTTTCGGCGGCGCGCTCGCGCTCACTGCCGTAGTCTTCGCGGCGCAGTACGCTGCGGATGGTTTCCAGCGACAGCGAGGGCATCAATTCACGCAACGGCAGATCAGCCGCGGCAGCACCCGCGGTCCCGCCGTGGCCGAGCAACATGTGACCGATCTCGTGGGCGATGATGTGATCGGCATGCCATTCGGTGTCGGCCCCGTACATGATCACGTCGTCGCCTTCCCTGGCAATCCACAGGCCACTTCCGGTGCCGCATCCATTCCCCGAGAGTGCGCCGACGTCGATCGGGCACAGCGTGATCGGCCGTCCCCGGTACTGCGCCACCCGCGCGATGTACTCCGTTATGTCCCACGGGTAGGGGATCGGTACAAGGCGACCCAGGTCCTCGAATCGCGCGGCGAGATCCTCCATTACACCTTCCCTCGTTGATCACGTGACCTATGCCGATATTGCGGTGAGCGTAGTCGCCTGCGGTGCTTTGTCGCGGGGTGGCCTGTCGCGCAACCTTTCTCGCATTCGCCCGCGGTGGATCGGCCCTGCGGTCACCCCTGACGGGGCATCGAAGTAGCCGAGACTTCACTGACGCTCGTCCGCCGGACGCGGTGGTCTATATACCGCGCGGGCAATTCCGAGTAGGCATATACTGCTTCGGCACTGTCGCAACGGATTTCGTCACGCGCTGGCGCGGTAGGCGCTTCCGCGTCAGAGGGATAGCCTGAATCTCATTGAGCGGCACGGGAATACCGGTGAGCGGGGTAACGGCGGCGGGATCGGTTCGAAGTGGCGCACCCGGGTGCCGAGTGGTTCTATTGTCCCGCGCCATGAGGATTTCACTTGTTTCACTTATAGGTGCCGCTGCCGCGGCATTGGCGTTGACCGCGACGGGGGTGCAGCCTTCAGCGGTGGCTGAGCCGAGTATTGCGGCTGTCGGCGGGAAGATCGATCTGCAGGGAGCGGTCAATGTCCGGGATATCGGGGGGTATCGGACTTATGACGGGGCGACGGTCAAGGCAGGGAAGGCGATTCGGGCGGATTCGTTGGAGAAGTTGACGGACTCCGACGTGCAGAAGCTCGGAACCCTGAACCTCAAAGCCGTTATAGATCTGCGGACACCCGCGGAGGTGCAGTTCGCGGGGGCCGACAAGGTGCCCGCGGGGGTGCAGAAGGTGGCGCGGCCGATCGATGACACCGGGTTGTTCCAGCAGATGCTCGCGGTCATTCAGTCTCGGGATCCGGTGAAGCAGGAGGAACTGCTCGGGAACGGGAAGGCCCAGGAGATCATGGCCAATGTGTATCGGAGCTTCTTCACCGATGATTCGCGAGCGAAGTTCGGACAGACGATTCGGGATCTGGCGGCAACGGACCGGGCGACCCTGTACCACTGCACCGCGGGTAAGGACCGGACCGGTTGGCTGACATATGTGGTGTTGCGCGCCGTCGGGGTGCCGGAATCTACTGCGCGCCAGGACTATCTGCTGTCGAATCAGTATCGGGCTGCCGCGGACGCCAAGTTGCGCGAGCAGGTGAAGCAGGCGGGTCTGATGCAGAATCCCGATCTGCTCATTCCGCTGCAGGAAGTGCGTGACGAGTACTTGGATACCGCGATCGCCACGCTGGAACAGAACTATGGCGATTTCGGGAAGTTCCTGACCCAGGGCCTCGGCCTCGACGGCAGCACCCTGGTCCAACTCCGCAAAAACCTCGTGAACTAACCAGAACGCTGCGGGCCCACTCTGCCAAGGGTGGGCCCAAATGCGCTGTCGCACAACCATTCACGATCGCGCACACCGTATAGCCTGTGCGAACTCCGGATACCTTGTGCGACAGCGCAAGGTCAGATCGGGAGGACCCACTCGGCCAGGTCCCATAGTGAGACGCCTCCGGTGCCGAATGCCGTGACCAAGGTGTAGGCGATGAGTGCGTCCTCCAGGGTCGGCTGCCAAACGGTCACTTTGTGATCGCGTGCGGTGAAAGGCAATGTCCAAAGGACATCGATCTGGTGCGATCCGGTCAGTGTGAATTCGCCGAGAACATGTTCGCCCTGCTTCTTCTGCCCCAGCATCAAGGTGCTGGAGTGCAGATTCGTCGGCATGAGCCGCATGATCTTGCCATCGAACTCGGCAACCGCTCGATAGGTCCACCGGTAGTAGAAGTGCCCGCGCCCGACCGTCAACCTGATGGGGCGATCGTTGATCGATGCCCGCAGCCGCTTCGCATTGCGCGTCCCGATGGGAACACGCTGACGTGTCCGCGGACCGATGCGCTCGATGGTCACCACCGTGGCATCGTCGAATACCGGTGTGGTGACGACTCTTTCGTCGGCCCGCGTGATCACGATCTTGCCGAAATGCTCGGTGTCGACAACGAAACGCTCTGGACTGCTCACCCGGCTCCTTCGACGCTAGCGAAACATGCTGTGGCCGCTGGGTATCAGCCCGACTTCTTGGCCTGCTCGCGCACCGCGCCCGCCAATGCGTTCGGCATCGGCTCGTGCCGGACATACGAGCGCGTGAAATCACCCGCGCCATGCGAGAGCGAGCGCAGATCTATTGCGTAGCGGGTGAGTTCGACTTCGGGCACCTCGGCGTGGATGCGGGTGCGACCGGTGCCGTGCGGTTCGGTACCGAGGACGCGTCCGCGGCGGCCGGACAGATCGCTGAGTACCGGACCGACGTAGTCGTCGGTGACCACCACCCATACGTCCGCGATCGGTTCGAGTAGGTCGATACCCGCGGCGGCCGCGGCCTCGCGCAAGGCGAGCGCACCCGCGGTCTGGAATGCGGCATCGGAGGAGTCGACCGAATGCGCTTTGCCGTCGAACAGCGTGACGCGCACATCGACCAGCGGGTACCCGGCCGCGACCCCGCGTGCCGCCTGGGCGCGCACCCCCTTCTCCACCGACGGAATGAACTGCCGCGGCACGACTCCGCCCACCACCCGGTCGACGAATTCGATACCCGATCCACCGGGCAGCGGTTCCACCTCGATCTCGCAGACCGCGTACTGTCCGTGTCCGCCCGACTGTTTGACGTGCCTGCCCTTACCGTTCGCCTTGCCCGCGAACGTTTCTCGCAGCGCGACCTTGTGATCGATCACGTCGACCTGCACGCCGAACCTGGTGCGCAACCGCTCCAGCGCGACATCGCGGTGCGCCTCGCCCAGACACCACAGCACGACCTGATGGGTATCCGGATTCTGTTCCAGCCGGACTGCGGGATCCTCGGCCGCCAGGCGGGCAAGACCGCTGGAGAGCTTGTCGTCATCCGCCTTACTGTGTGCCTGAATGGCAATGGGCAGCAGGGGATCGGGCATCCGCCACGGTTCGATCAGCAGCGGGGTGGCCGTCCCGGACAGGGTATCGCCGGTTTCCGCGCGGCTCAGCTTCGTGACATAGGCGATATCCCCGGCGATCGCCTGGCCGAGTGGGCGCTGCTGTTTGCCGAACGGTGCGGTGACGGCGCCGATGCGCTCGTCCACATCGTGGCCTTCGTGGCCGCGGTCCTCCAGTCCGTGTCCGCAGACGTGCACGGTGTCGTCGGGGCGCAGGGTGCCGGAGAAGACGCGGACCAGCGAGACGCGTCCGACATACGGGTCCGAGGCCGTGCGGATCACCTCCGCGGCCAATGCGCCGTCGGGATCGCAGTGCAACGGGGTCGGCGCCGCGCCGTCGGAGGTGGTGACCGCCGTGACCGCATGTTCCGACGGTGTCGGAAACCCGCCGGTGATCAGCTCCAACAGCTCTACGGTCCCCAGGCCCTGCTTGGCACCCTCGGGAGCGGGCGCGCCGAACAGCACGGGATGGAAGCTGCCCCGGGCGACCGCGCGCTCGAGGTCCTCGACCAGTGCCGCCAGCTCGATCGCCTCGCCGCCGAGATAGCGCTCCATCAGCGTCTCGTCTTCGCTTTCGGCGATGATGCCCTCGATCAGCCGGTTGCGCGCCTCCTCGAGCAGCGGCAGCTGATCGGCGGACGGTTCGCACTGGACTTCCTGCCCAGAGGAGTAATCCGCGACGCAGTGCGGCAGCAGTTCGACCAACCCCGTCACCGGGCGATGACCATCCGGACTCTTCGGTCCGTACACCGGAAGATGCAGCGGCAGAATGTTTTCCGAGGAACCGCCGCCCAGCACCAGCCGACACGTCTCGGTCATCTCGTCGAATTCGGCGCGTGCGGTATCGAGGTGGGTGATCACGATGGCCCGCGGCATCCCGACCGCCGCGCACTCCTCCCACAGCGCGCGGGTCGCGCCGCTCACCGCCTCGGCGCCCTCGGCCGCGGAGATGACGAACAGGGCCGCATCCGCCGCGCGCAGACCCGCGCGCAGCTCACCGACGAAATCGGCGTATCCGGGGGTGTCCACAAGATTGATCTTGATCCCATGCCACACCATCGGCACCACCGACAGCTGCACCGATCGGTGCTGGCGGTGTTCGATCTCGTCGTAATCCGAGAGCGACGTCCCGTCCTCCACCCGGCCCGCGCGATTCACCGCGCCCGCCGTGAGCGCCAACGCCTCCACCAACGTGGTCTTACCCGACCCACTGTGCCCGACCAGTACCACATTCCGGATGTCCTCCGGCCGCTGCGCCGTCACAGCCTTACCGTTGGTCCCTGCGGACGCACTCGCTTTCTCGACCATGTGTCTCGCTTTCTCGGTCGACACCTACGGTCCTTCGAGCTTCCCACCAGCGGTCGCCTCGCGTGCACGGATCGGGCGATCCGATGTATTCGGGTGCGTTCGGGTCGGCGCGCATATGGGGTTCGGGGGCGCGATCACCGGTAGACGTCGTGCGAGGGCGCCGAACGCTCGCAACAGTCCGCGTTCCGCTTACCCAGGTACGAAAGAGGCGCACAATGATTTCGGTACACCGGCTCCAGGATTTGTGATCGGCGGGTAGCTGGATATATCCGCAGGCAAGATATGGACGGTAATCCGCCGGGAGGGCAGCGTCCACATACTGGGGCGCGGCGCCTCGATCCGCTGCCTGGCATCGCGTTCGCGCTCCACACCACACTCGTGCCGGGCACGAGGATGCCGTCCAGCGACCAACTGTCCGAGTTCGGCACCATCAATCGAAAGGAAGCGCCATGTCAGAGCAGAACAAAGCCAACGCCAAGCGCATTTTCGATGCGTGGAATGAGCGAGACCTCGACGCATTCGACGAGGTGATCGCGGCTGATTGCATCAGCCACGATCCACAGAACCCGTTCGCCGATATTCATGGCCCCGACGGTTTCAAGAAGCTCGGCCAGATGTATCTCAACGCGTTCTCGGATCAACGGTTCTTGGTCAACGAGCAGATCGGCGAAGGCGATTTCGTCACTACCCGATGGACGGGGACAGGCACCAATGACGGCGAGATGATGGGGATGTCGCCGACTGGCAAATCGGCGGTCGTTCAAGGAATCACGATCAGCCGCTTTCAGGACGGCAAGATCGTCGAAAGCTGGACATGTTGGGACACGCTCGGGATGATGCAGCAGCTAGGCGTCGTCCAGCCGGCGCACTCTGCGACGACCTGACTCGCTGCTGTTGGATGAAGTCAAGTGCGGCAGTGAAATTCGGCGGATCATTGTCGACACCGGCGATCGAACCCAGCGGCAGCAGCCGCTCGGTTCGATCGCCGCAGTCATAGTCAGCTACCGAAGCGCGCCAGCACGGAGCTGGCCTCCTGGGAGGCGGAGCCCTCCTGGGCGAGATGCGCCATGGCGGGGGAGATTTCGCGGCCGTGGTGGGCCATCGCCTGGGCGTAGAGGCGGCCCGCGCGGTAGGAGGAGCGGACCAGTGGTCCGGCCATGACACCGGCGAAGCCGATTTCCTCGGCCATGCGGGAGTGCTCGACGAATTCCTCCGGCTTGACCCAGCGGTCCACCGGGTGGTGCCGCGGGGATGGGCGCAGGTACTGGGTGATGGTCAGGATGTCACAGCCCGCCTCGTGCAGGTCGCGCATGGCCTGGGTGACTTCCTCCGGGGTTTCGCCCATGCCCAGGATCAGGTTCGACTTGGTGACCAGGCCGTCTTCGCGGGCGGCGGTCAGCACGGCGAGCGAGCGCTCGTAGCGGAATGCCGGGCGGATCCGCTTGAAGATGCGCGGCACCGTCTCCAGGTTGTGCGCGAGCACCTCGGGACGGGACGAGAAAACCTCGGCCAACTGCTCGGGGACCGCGTTGAAGTCCGGGATGAGCAGTTCGACACCGGTATTCGGATTCAAAGCCTTGATGGCTCGGACGGTTTCGGCGTAGAGCCAGGCGCCGCCGTCCTCGAGATCGTCGCGCGCGACACCGGTGATGGTGGAGTAGCGCAGGCCCATCGCCTGGACGCTTTCGGCGACCCGGCGCGGCTCGTCGCGATCGAGCGCGGCGGGTTTGCCGGTGTCGATCTGGCAGAAGTCGCAGCGGCGGGTGCACTGTTCGCCACCGATCAGGAAGGTGGCCTCACGGTCTTCCCAGCATTCGAAGATATTGGGACAGCCCGCTTCCTCGCACACCGTATGCAGGCCTTCGCGTTTCACCAGGCCCTTGAGTTCGGTGTACTCGGGGCCCATCTTGGCTCGGGTCCGAATCCATTGAGGCTTGCGCTCGATCGGGGTCTCCGCGTTGCGCGCCTCGATGCGTAGCAGTTTGCGTCCTGCCGGTGCTGAAGCTGAGGTCACTCGATCGACCTTACGCCTGCCGTGCGCCGCCGTCGGATGCAGTCCGTCACTGTCCCGGGCAACGTGACAGCAGCCGACTCATTCGGCGCTCGCGGACCCCACAACCGGTGCGGCGCGGACGATATCGTGCGCTGCCACCGGGAGTTCGCCGTTGAGCGCGCGAGTGATCGCATCGGCGACGAGCGGCTTGACTTCGGCCACCGTGACGTCGCGGCCGAGTTCGCGTGTCAGCGTGGTGACTCCCGCGTCGCGGATGCCGCACGGGACGATGGCCTGGAAGCCGTCGAGCGCGGAATTGCAGTTGAGCGAGATGCCGTGCAACGCGACCCCCTGCTGCACCCGCACACCGATCTGGGCGACCTTGCGCTCGGAGTAGAGCTCGGTCGCGGCCAACCACACCCCGGAACGGCCCTCGACTCGGCCGCAGTCCAGGCCCAGGTCGGTGCAGACGGTGATCAGCGCTTCTTCGAGCCTGCGGACGTAATGCACGACATCGACCGGCTCGGCCAGCCGCACGATCGGGTAGCCGACCAGCTGGCCCGGTCCGTGCCAGGTGATCTTGCCGCCGCGATCGACCTGCACCACCGGGCTGCCGTCCATCGGCAGATCCTCGGCCTCGGTGCGGCGACCGGCGGTGTAGACCGACGGATGCTCCAGTAGGAGCAAATGATCGGAGCCCTCCCCGGCGGCCCGCTGCGCGGCGATCGACCGCTGCATATCCCAGGCGCTGTGGTAGTCGATGAGTCCGAGATCCTCGACCACGATCGGGGTCGTATCGAATCGGGCGGACCAGGTGGTGCGCGTGTCGTTCACGTCCTCGACGGTACGCCGAGTGTGTCGATTCGATAAACCAACCCGATGTGGGCGATGCCACAGGGTTGCCGGGTTTGGTATCGGGGCAGGTGTGCGCGCCGGTCCACGGTGTGCGGCTGCCGTCAGTCGCCCTCGATCGGCAGCGTCAACTGCATCAGGGTCAGGTCCATCCAACGTCCGAATTTCCGTCCGACCTCCGGAAGTACCCCGACGGTGCGGAAATCGAAGCGCTCATGCAGCGCGATCGAACCGGTATTGCCCGATTCGATGGCGGCGACCATGGCGTGCACGGTGCCCGCCCGGCGGGCGCGCTCGATCAGCTCGGTGAGCAGGGCGCTCGCGATACCGCGGCGGTGGAAACGGTCGGCGACATAGACCGAATTCTCCACGGTGAAGCGGTAGCCCGATCGCGTTCGCCACGGGCCGTAGCTGGCGTAACCGGCGACCTCGCCACCGATATCGGCGACCAGAATGGGCAGCCCGGCCGCGGTGCGCCCGCGGAACCAGGCGCGTCGGTCATCGAGATCGACCTGCTCGTGATCCCAGATGGCAGTCGAGGTGGCGATATTCGCGTTGTGGATGACCAGGATCTCGGGCAGATCGCCCTCCCGCGCGTCCCGGATGACGGTGGCGGCTCGGGTGTCCAGCTCGGTCATCGATCTACTCCATGGTGGGTCTTCGGCTACCGCGTCAACGGTCGTCATCGCGGCCGAGGGCGGCCGCAAGTGCCGCGCCGATCGTCTGGTGCTGGAACGGATAACCCGCCGCTTCCAGTGCGGTCGGGATCGCGCGCGGCCCATGCAAGATGGCCTCCTCGGCGAATTCGCCGATCAGCGCGCGTAATGCGAACGCGGGCACCACCAATGGGGTCGGCCGGTGCAGCACGCGACCGAGAGCCCGATTGAATTCGGCATTGGTGACCGGTGCCGGACCGACCGAATTGATCGGCCCGGCAATGCTGTCGTGGGTGAGCGCGAAGATGATCGCGCCGATCTCGTCGGCCATCGAAATCCACGGCGTGTACTGCCGACCATTACCAAGTCGGCCGCCGAGACCGAGCGAATACAGCGGCTGCATCATGCCAAGCATGCCGCCGGACTGGGAGAGCACCACGGCACTGCGCAGCAGCACCGTGCGCACACCAGCCTCGACGGCCGGTTTGGTCGCGGCCTCCCAGTCCCGGCAGAGGGTGGCGAGGAAACCCGTTCCCGCAGAGGTGGTTTCGTCGACCACCCGGTTGCCGGTGGCGCCACCGTAGTAGTGCACACCGCTGGCATTCACCAGCACCGGCACACCGGTGGCGGCCACCGCATTGGCCAGCACATCGGTCGGGGTAAGGCGACTGTCGCGCAGCTGCTGTTTATAGCTGCCGTTCCAGCGCCGCCGTCCGATGCTCGCCCCGCAGAGGTTGACCACCGCGTCGGCGCCCCGCAGGGCCCGCTCGTCCAGATCGGCGCGAGCGGGATCCCAGCGGTATTCGTCCGGCGCGTTGGGGGAGCGGCGTACCAATCTGGCGACTTCGTGCCCCTCGCGGCGCAGCGCCGCGACGAGTGCCGTCCCGATCAGCCCGGACGAACCGGCGATCACCACCTTCATGCGCGACAGACGACCCTTTCCGACTACAGACCGAGGTCCGCCTCGAACGCCGCTTCCTCGAGCCGGTGCCGGATCGTGGTCAGGAAGCGACCCGCATCGGCGCCGTCGATGAGGCGGTGATCGTAGGTGAGCGGCAGGTAGCACATGGACCGGACGCCGATGGATTCGTTGCCGGTCTCATCGGTGACCACCACCGGACGCTTGACGATCGCACCCGTGCCGAGCATGCCCGCCTGCGGCGGAACCAGGATCGGAGTGTCGAACAGTGCGCCCTGGCTGCCGATATTGGTGATGGTGAAGGTGCCACCGGCGAGCTCGTCCGGCTTGAGGCCGCCGGTGCGGGCGCGGTTGGCGATATCGGCGATGGCGCGGGCCAGTCCGGCCAGCGACAGGTCACTGGCGTTGTGGATCACCGGGGACAGCAGACCCTGCTCGGTGTCGACGGCGATGCCGAGGTGCACCGAGGCGTGGTAGGTGATCTCCTTGGTGGACTCGTCATAGCTGGCGTTCACATTCGGGTGTACACCGAGCGCCTCGACGACCGCCTTGGCGAAGAACGGCAGGAACGTCAGGTTGACGCCCTCGCGGTCCTTGAACGCGGCCTTGGCCTGGCTGCGCAGCGCCGCGATCTTGGTGACATCCGCCTCGTGCACCTGGGTCAGCTGCGCGGTGGTCTGCAGCGATTCCCTGGTCTTGGTGGCGGTGATCTGGCGGATGCGGCTCGCCTTCTGCACGGTGCCGCGCAGATGGGCCAGCTGCGAGGGGGCTGCCGCGGCGGGAGCCTTCGAGGCGGGTGCGGCTGCCGCGGGGGCGGCGGCCGGAGCGGGGGCCTTCTTGGCCTCGACGGCGGCGAGCACGTCCTGCTTGCGGATGCGTCCGCCGACACCGGAGCCGGTGACGGTGGCGAGGTTGACGCCGTTCTCTTCGGCCAGCTTGCGGACCAGCGGGGTGACGTAGGGGGTCGCGCCGTTGCCGGAGGTGTCCTGGGTGGGCGCCGGAGCCGTTGCGGCCGGAGCCGGAGCCGGAGCAG
>NZ_BDAZ01000104.1 GCF_001612725.1 Nocardia anaemiae NBRC 100462
AAACTCCTCGGTCTGTGATCCACGGGTAAGGCGAAAGGTCAATCGTGAAACTCATCCCTTACTGGCTCGATACTGCTGAGCCGTCGGGCGACTACCGCCGCACACCGGTGCCCGAGGAGGTCGACGTCGCCATCATCGGCGCCGGATTCACGGGGCTCTCGGCGGCGGTCGAGTTCGCCAACCAAGGTGCGAGTGTTGCTGTCCTCGAACGGCATACGGTCGGTTGGGGCGCATCCGGCCGCAACGGAGGGATGGCGACCACGGGATTGGCGATCGGCTTCAACACCGCGGTGAAGCGGTACGGGGGTACCCGTGCGGTGGAGATGTTCCGGGAATACAACGACGCCATCGACACCATCGAGAAATTGGTGCACAACTATGGCATCGACTGTGACTTCCAGCGGTTCGGGAAACTGTCGCTGGCCTTTCATCCCTCCCACTACGAGGGAATGCTGAAATCGCAGGAGCAACTGTCCGGCCTGGCCGACTACGATGTCATCACCATCCCGAAGTCCGAAATTCACAGCGAAATCGGCTCCGATTTCTATCACGGAGCGATGCTCGATCCGCTAGGCGCAGGACTGCACGTCGGAAAGTTCGTGCACGGTCTGGCCGGCGCGGCCGTTGCCGCGGGCGCAGTCGTCTGTGAAAACGCCGCGGTCACCGAACTGCACAAGGTCTCAGGAACCGTGCACGATGTGCACACCACCCGCGGCGTCGTGCGAGCGAAGCAGGTGCTGGTCGCCACCAGCGGCTACACGGGCGCCGTCACGCCCTGGTTGCAGCGGCGCGTGATTCCGGTGGGCAGTTTCATCATTGTCACCGAGCCGCTGCCGGACGAGGTGATCGATCGCATTCTGCCGAATCGTCGGCAAGCGTCCGACAGCAAGATGCTGACCTACTATTTCCGCATCACCCCGGACAATAGGCTCCTGTTCGGCGGCCGCGCTCGCTTCGCGCTCTCCAGCCCGGATTCGGATGTCAAGAGCGGAAGAATTCTGCGCAGGGCGATGATCGAGTTGTTCCCCTACCTTTCGAATGTCAAGGTGGATTACACCTGGGGTGGACTGGTCGATCTCTCCATGGACCAGATGGTTCACGCCGGCGTACACGACGGTGTGTTCTATTCCCTCTGCTACAGCGGCCACGGTGTGCAAATGGCCGCACACATGGGCAAGCGAATGGCTCACTATATGGGTGGCGACACAACCGCGAATGTCTGGAAGGACCTGAAGAATCCTCCTGTGCCGGGTCATTTCGGCCCGCCCTGGTTCCTGCCGATCATCGGCGGCGCCGCAAAGATCATCGACCGAATCAAGTAGGCAGGGTCCGCAGTCTCATGGTTCCATCCATCAGCGTCGTTGACGCGCGCCCGGAAACAGCCGTCGTCCGCTCCCAGATCGCAGACCTCCCCGGAGGAGCATTCTTCGACGGACGATGGCAGTCCGCTGACATGACGCTGGAAGTACGGGATCCTGAGGACGGCTTCCTGCTCGGCCGGGTGTGCGCCTCGAGCTCCGACGATGTTCGGCGCGCGATCGCGCACATCCGGCGTCATCTACTTCGCGACCCGTGGCCGCTGCGCGCCCGCCGAGAGGCGCTCGAGCGGGCAACTCAGCTCCTCGGCGAACAGCATGCACGGTTCGCCGCGATCATTGCCTCGGAGAGCAGCAAGACCATCGCCGAAGCGGAGCGAGAGGTCCGCCGCTGCATCGAAACCCTGCGGCTCTCCGCTGCCGCGTCCGCCGAACTGTCCGGATCGACCCTGGATTTCGAGGACAGCATCGCGGCGGGACGCAAGATCGGCTGGTACACCCGTAAGCCGGTGGGGATCGTTGCGGCAATCACACCGTTCAACGATCCCCTCAACCTGGTGGCGCACAAGTTGGGACCGGCGCTGATCGCTGGCAACGGCGTCGTCCTCAAGCCCTCCGAGCGGACCCCACTGAGCGGGTTGGCCCTAGTCCAACTGCTTCTCGATGCGGGAGTTCCCTCGGGTCGTATCGCGGCGATCGTCGGCGGCCCCGGCGTCGCCGAAGCGCTCGTGACCGACGACCAGATTGATCTGATCTCCTTCACCGGCGGTCCTCGGACGGCCGAACGCATCGCCGCGACGGCCGGCGCCAAGAAGATCCTGTCCGAACTCGGCGGCAACAATGCCACCATCGTCTGCGCCGATGCCGACGCAATTCACGCGGCCGAGGCGATCGTCGCCGGAGCCTTCGGGGTCGCCGGCCAGAACTGCCTGTCCGTTCAGCGCGTGTACGTGCATTCCTCACTCTTCGGGCAGGTGCTCGAACACGTCACCCGCGGCACGCAGGCGCTGCGGACCGGGTCGAAGTTCGACCGCAGCACCGATATCGGACCGCTGATCTCCGAATCGGAGGCCCGGCGCGTCGAGGAATGGGTGGACGAGGCTCGAGCCGCCGGGGCGACCATCCATACGGGCGGGCAGCGACGAAACGCCTTCTACGAACCCACCGTATTGACCGACGTACCCACGGAGTGCCGGGTGATCAGCGAGGAAGTCTTCGGACCAGTGGTGACCCTCATTCCGTTCCTCGACGTCTCGGACGCCGTTCGACTGGCCAACGATTCCGAGTACGGACTCCAAGCGGGCGTCTTCACTCAGTCCATTGATCTTGCCCTCGCCATCGCAGAAAGCCTGCACGTGGGCGCTGTAGTCATCAACGAAACCAGTGACCTCCGGATCGATTCCATGCCATTCGGTGGCTTCAAGAAATCCGGTGTCGGTCGTGAGGGGGTTCGGCATGCTCTCTACCAGATGACTGAGCCCAAGAATACGATCGTCAACCTCACAGAATCGGTGGCATCTCAGCAGCTGTTGGGCGGCCTGCCAGAGCGGACTACTGCATGAGCACGCAAAAAATCGCTGTCATCGCCGGCGACGGTATCGGAAAAGAAGTGGTTCCCGCTGCCATCTCCTGCCTCGAACGAATCGCGCAAATCCATACTCTCGAGCTCGAGTTCACCTACTTCGACTGGGGATCGGAATATTACCTTCAGCACGGGCGAATGATGCCCGTCGACGGACTCGAGCAACTCGCGCAACACCACGCGATCTTTCTCGGAGCAGTGGGTTCGCCCGAGGTTTCGGACACCGAGTCGCTGTGGGGATTGTTGATTCCCATCCGACGGGAATTCCAGCAGTACATCAATCTGCGCCCCGTTAAGACGCTCGACGGTGTCACCTCACCTCTGGCGAACAAACAGGCCATCGATCTGCTCATCGTTCGAGAAAACAATGAAGGAGAATATTCGGAGGTCGGCGGGCGAACGTACCGCGGGCTGTCACACGAGAGTGCCGTGCAGGAAACCATCTTCACCCGACTCGGCGTCTCCCGGGTCACCCGCTACGCCGCCGAACTCGCGGCGTCGCGTCGGGGCCACCTGACATCGGCCACCAAAAGCAACGGCATCGTGCACACCATGCCGTTCTGGGATGAAATCGTCGAGGAAACCGCACGTCTGTTCCCCGAAGTGAGCCTCACCAGCGAGCTCGTGGACGCCCTGGCGGCGCATCTGGTGCTCAAGCCTTGGACCTACGACGTCATTGTCGCCTCCAACCTGCTCGGTGACATCCTCTCCGATCTCGGGAGTTCGGTCACCGGCTCCATCGGGTTGGCGCCCAGCGCAAACCTCAACCCGGAGGGCGAGTTCCCGTCACTGTTCGAACCGGTGCATGGGTCCGCCCCAGATATCGCCGGTATGGGATTGGCAAATCCGGTGGGCCAAATCTGGTCGGGGGCCATGATGCTCGAGCACCTCGGTCACCCAGACGCCGCCAGCCACCTGCAATCCGCGTTCGAATCCGCCCTGCGCGACGGATTCGGCACCCGCGACGTCGGCGGAACGTCCTCGACGAGTGATTTCACGTCCGCGGTCCTTTCCGCCATCGACGCCCTCACCCCCGACGCGGCCATCGCAGCGACATCACCAGCGTCATGACAATGTCTGCCGAACGCACACGGCCCGTCGTCGCAGTCCTCTACCGAGAGGCATTGCCGCCAGGTCTGGCCGAGATCGAGAAGCTGGCAGAAGTACGGCTCACGACCGCCGATGGCCTCGCCGAGGCCCTCGACGGCGCGGACGTGTTGTACCAGTGGCACTCGTTCTCACCAGCGCTGCAGCAGAACTGGAACGCTGCCACCTCCCTGCGGTGGGTCCATGTTTCGGCGGCCGGGGTGAGCCAGCTGATGTTCGACGAACTGGTCGCCAGCGACATCGTTTACACCAACTCCCGAGGTGTCCTCAGCCGTGCGATCGCAGAGTTCGCGCTCGGCTTCGTGTTGGATATGGCCAAGGATGCGCAGACCTCGTTCCGACTGCAGCAGCAACGCCTCTGGCAACACCGAACTACCCGCAAGATCCAGGGACAGTGCGCACTGGTGGTCGGCACCGGGTCCATCGGCCGTGAAATCGCCCATGTCTTTCGTGCCGTAGGCATCAACGTCAGCGGCGCCGGCCGGTTCAGCCGTCCAGGCGATGACAATTTCGATCAGATATACGCCTCCAGCGACCTCGCCGAGATCGCCGGCGGCTACGACTACATCGTTCTTGCCGCGCCGCTGACCACCGAGACCACGGGATTGATCAGCAGCGATGTCCTCGCTGCCATGGCACCGAGCGCACGCCTGATCAACGTGGGGCGCGGGGAACTCGTCGACACCGCTGCACTGACGGACGCTCTGGCGTCAGGCTCGATTGCCGGCGCCGCCCTCGACGTTGTCCATCCCGAGCCCTTGCCTCGGGAACATCCTCTGTGGGACATGGACAATGTGATCCTCACACCCCACATGAGCGGGGACACCGAGCACTACCTGAAGGAACTCGGCCAACTCTTCGTCGACAATTTGCAGCGGTTCTGCACCGGCGCACCGCTGCAGAATGTCGTGGACAAGGAGCTCGGATTCGTCGCGGTTTCCTGAAAACAATCAATTCGGCTTCGGCCGGAATCTCGGGGTGACTACGCCCGCGGCTGTTATCCCGCCCGCGGATGACGCCTTGCCGAAACCCATTCTTCAAACCTCCCTCCAAACCAGCACGGCACAACCCGCATCAACCGAGAGCAGTGGCACACATGAACGCATCGTCTTTGGTGAAAATCAATGAGAGCAGGACAGAGACAGACTTCATGGGTACCCGGGTGGTCCCGGTCGACGCCTACTGGGGAATCCAGACCCTGCGCGCGGTAGAGAATTTCGCGATCACCGGTACGAAAATTGCCTCGTATCCACTGCTCGTCACGGCGCTCGCGCAGATCAAACACGCAGCGGTGCTGGCAAACTCCGATCTGGGCTTGATCGACGAGGTGAAGAGGGACGCGATCGGGCAGGCCTGCCAGGACATCGAACAGGGCCTTCTCCTGGACCAGTTCGTGGTCGATGTCATCCAGGGAGGCGCCGGCACCTCGACGAACATGAATGCCAACGAGGTCATCGCCAACCGTGCGCTGGAGATCCTCGGGTACGACAAGGGCGAGTACTCCAGGATTCACCCGAACGGCGACGTGAATATGGGCCAGTCCACCAACGACGTCTATCCCACCGCGATTCGGATCGCGACGATCCAGGGTACCCAAGAATTGTTGTCGGCCATGGGTCATCTTCGCCTGGCTTTGGCTCGTAAGGCCCTGGAGTTCGACGATGTCGTCAAGGTCGGCAGAACCCAATTGCAGGATGCCGTGCCCATGACACTCGGCCAGGAGTTCAGCACCTATGCGGTGATGGTCGACGAGGACGAACGCCGAATCCGCGAAGCTCTGGTGCACCTGCACGAGATCAATCTGGGCGCGACCGCGATCGGCACCGGCCTCAACACTCATTCCGAGTACGCCGCCCTAGCGTGCGCGCACCTGCAGCGGATCACGGGCCTGCCGCTGGTGACGGCCGGCAACCTGGTGGAGGCCACCCAGGACTGCGGGGCCTTCGTGCTGTTCTCGGGGATGCTCAAACGAGTTGCGGTGAAGCTGTCGAAAATCTGCAATGACCTACGGTTGCTGTCCTCCGGGCCACGGGCCGGCTTCGCCGAGATAAACCTCCCTCCTCGGCAGGCGGGATCGAGCATCATGCCAGGAAAGGTCAACCCGGTCATTCCGGAAGTGGTGAATCAGGTGGCCTTCGAGGTCATCGGCAATGATCTCACCGTGACCATGGCGGCCGAGGCCGGACAGCTACAGCTCAACGCCTTCGAACCGATCATTGCGCGCTCACTGTTCGCCAGCCTGGCCTCTCTGACCGCGGCCTGCACCAGCTTGGCCGACCACTGCATCGACGGGATCACCGCCAACAAGGACTTCCTACGCTCCCAGGTCGAGGCGAGCATCGGAGTCGTGACCGTCCTCAACCCCCTGATCGGCTACGACGCGGCAACCTCCATCGCCCGGCAGGCCCTCACTGAGCGGCGCAGCGTCACCGAACTGGTACTGGAGCGCGGACTGCTCACCGCCGCTGACCTCGACGACCTCCTGCGTCCTGAGCGCCTGGCCAACCCACAAGCCCACACCACCCAACGGCTGCCGTAGTGCCCTGCGGTGCCGGCTCCGGACTCTGCCCGCGGCCCGACTGCTGGCAGCGGATCGGTTATGTACTCGGCACCATGGTTCCCGACATAGAGAATTGACCAGACTCCGATCGCCACCGAACCCGTTCAGGACCACCACTATTCCGAACGCACCCCAGATATCTTCGACACTGGCCTGAGCGCCACTTCGATATTATGAGCGCCAATTCGACAGAAAATGACCACCACTGGTGGCCGAGCTGTCGCTGGTCGGACCAATCCGCGTCAGAATCATGAGATTAATATCGGCCCAGCATCGACACGGCCGGTTTCATCAACGAGAAGTACAAGCGCGACATTATGGCGGCCGAAAAGTCTCGTGCTGCATTCCGTGAGAAAGAAATGAGTAATTGATGAGAAAGTTTGTGGTGGCGGCTGGCTTGGTCGCTGCGCTCGGGGTCGCGTCCGGTCCGGCCGGTGCCCAACCCGCGCCGGACGAGACAGTGGGATTCACCGCGCATGCCACCGATACGCACTCCATCGTGACTACCGACTCCGGATCGCTGGTCGCGGAGGACGGTGTGTTCAAGGTCAAGACTGCCAACGGCAGCACGGTGGCCGGGATGCCGTTGCGGTTCCGGGTCGATGACTTCGAGTTCCCGATCGTCGCGGACATCGCCGACCGGACCGCGACTCTGACTCCGCAGTTCGATCTGGCGCATGCAGTCTACAAACCCGTGGCCTTGCCCTACGAGGACAAAGCGCCGTGGAAAAGCGACTACGACCGCGAGCAGGCAGCGTGGTCGCGGTTGACCTCCACTATCTCCATGGGCGCGACTCTGGGCACATTGGTCGGTGGCCTCGGTGGCGCGGCAGTGGGTTGCGTGCTCGGTGGTATCGCCGGCGCCACGGTCGCAGCGGCCACGATCGTCGGACTGTTCGGCGCGTTCATCCCCGCCGCAGCCATCGGCTGTCTTGGCGGCATCATCGCCGTCGGCGCTCTGGGCACCATCGCCGGGCAGATCCTCATCACCGCCCCGGCGGCCATAGGCGCCGCCATCCAATACTTCGCCACTATCAACCAGCCGCCCATGCAGGCGAAGTAGATAGCGGCGAAAACCCGACGTCGCGTTCCGTCGGGGATACCGATCCCGCCCGGCCATCCATAGCCGGGCGGGATTCTTCCCGCGGTCGAGCACTACAAACGCTGGTCGCCAACGCGCTGGAACCCAAGCGGGCGGGGCCGGTCCATCCAAGTTCGGGCGGTCGTGCGAGAGTTGCCGGGCAAGCCGAGATCCGCGGGCCGTCGCGCGTGGCCGTTGTCACCGGTGGTGGCAGTGGCATGGAGCGATGCTGCCCATCGCCTCCCCGGGCGACGAATTCGCTGTCGCGTCCTCGACTGCGACAAAACCGGTGCCACCACAACATAGGCGCACCCTCGCCCGCCGCTTGCCGAACCCCAATTCCTTTGGCGCATACTGGTGCTACTTCCTAGATGACACCACACCCCTCGCATGAGCACGAATTCGTCCACTGCGCCTTCAACTTGTGCGGGTCGGCTCCGCTCGGCGACCCAGGCGGCGATCTGGGCGCGGGAGGTAAATGCTAGTTTGATCAGAATGTGTTCGACGTGTCCCTGAGCGGTGCGCAGGAAGATGACCCGGCGAGTGGCGATGGCCCTGTTGGTGAGGCCTTCGGCGACGAGGTCGGCCACCTCCTGCTCGCGTCTGGTCAGCTCGGCAGGACCAGCAGATTCGGTCCGGCGGCCGACGAAGCTTGTGAGCTCCAGGGGAAGAGATGCCTTTTGCGCTCACCGGCGCACTGGACGATGCGCGCCGAGGCCCTGACGACCGGCCGGTAATCAGCCGAATCAATGGAACCGGGGAGCTTACTTGCTCCTCGGCATCCGCTACGGCCCGCACCGCCATGTCATCGACCGGCCACCCGCGCTCGACCTGCAGCTGCTGCAGTTGCTCACCCAACGCCGCGGTGGCCGGCCGCTGCTCGGGAACGTGGGCCATGGCATGTTCGATCACCTGCAAGAGGTCCTCGTCGATGCCGTGCTCGCCCAGATCCGGCGTCGGCTGGGTGGTGATCCGCAGAAACTGCGCACCTGGTAGTGATCGAGCCCGGCCTCGCCTTTGGCCTGCTGAAACCGCAACATTGACCCGCTGCCAGAAACTGGCAAATCGACGACGTGGGACACGGTCTATCTCGAAGGCCAGATGTCACCTGCTACAGCCTTTGGCCCTCCCGACGGGCCTCGAGTATCGATTCCCGGAGCCGGGACTGGGCCACGGCGAGTCCGGCATACGCCGCACCCCGGGCCACTGATAGTCCGATCACGTGCGACACGACCGTGATCTCCGGGACGATGGGAAGGCTTTGCGCCAGTCGCCTGCGCGCCTCGGGAAGGACTTCGTCCACGAGCGGACTCAAGCGGCCCGCAAAATACACGGACTCGGGGTCCAGCGTAACTGCGACGGCACCGACAGCGGTCACGATCGCCGTCGTAAAGGCCTCGACCACTTCCACGCGGGCCGCCGCTTCCTGCGGCTGGGACCAGAGCGCTTCGATGCCCTCCAGGTCCAGTCCCCGCCCCTTGGCGAATTGCAGGAGACCCCTTGTACTCAACAGCCCATCGAGGGTCTCATTGCCAATGCCGGCGAAGAGAACACCACCCAGATCACCGAAAGTGGGGGTCCGCCCCTGGGCGATCTCGTGATCAGTACAACTAGCGAAGCTCAGCACCGTACTAAGCATGAACAAAGCAGCATTCGCTATTCTCGCATTATCCTTCAGGATCCCCCGTAGGGACGCACGGGCATCGCTCTCGAGAATCACGGGAGCCTTCGATCGATCTTCAATAGAATTCTGGAGTACAGAATCCATGAAAATCTTCCTTGATTCTGCTGTCCCGGACCACTTAATGCCATTCTGGACACGGCCGGGCAGCGCGGCGACGATTTGGCGCAATGGGCCCTCTGCGGAATCGCTGGTCGCCACAATCAACTCCACCAGCCACTCGGCAGTGGTGCCGACATCGCCCCCCTCGAGGCTGGGAACTATCACGTGCCCAACCTCGCGACCTATCAGGTCCGTGACCAGGACGCATGTGGTTCGCGCCCCGAATGAGATACCGACAATGTGCCCCGCCGTGCGGGGAACATCCAGATACGTGGAGCGCCGACCGCGGCGCACAACCGCATCGACTCCCTGTTCGACGACGAAACCGTCAAAACGAAGCTCATCCACCTTACGAGACACCGTCGCCTGACTCAAACGGGTCAATTCGATCAACCGGTTACGCGTCAGAGGCGCCTCTGAAAACAGCGCATCAAGGACCGAAGCCTTATTGTAGTCACGTGCCGTGGAATTGCTACTCATAGCACTACCTTAATGAGTTTCAGGCCGAAACCGGGACATGGGGGCGGCCCCCGGTTTCGTTGATCTATTGGAAAATCATTTGGAGCGGTGGCGCACTCACTGGTACTAGCGGATCGTGGCTCCGGTAGCCGAGTCTCCCAGGCCCCAGCAGTCCAGCGACTTCTTGTATTCCGGTATTTCCAGAACGGACTGGATGGCCTTTTGCAGGGCTCGCGTCAAAGGTAATCCCTTCTTCAGACCAATGGCGAGGTTGGTGTTCGTGCGGGTTTCCATCCTCGGCTCCAGGACGGTGAAGGCCTTGGGCTGCTGGATATGTGCCCAGGACAGAGCACCGGCGTCGTAGAAGACGCCGTCGACCCGCTTGGAGTGCAGCTGCGTCAGGGCCTCCTGGACGTTGGGTGGGGTGATGCCGCTGATGGCCGGCTTGTCCTGGGAGGTGCAGGTCCACTCCAAGACGTTCGGCAGGTGCACAAGTTGCTGTGTGGAGCCCTTGGCCGCGGCAATGTTCTTGCCGCAGAGGGTGTCGTTAGTCAGATTGAGCGGGTTGCCTGCGACTACCGCCACGGACGAGCCGCCCTTGAGGTAGTCGATCATGTCCAGGACCTTCAGCCGGTCGGGGGTGGCGGACATGGTGCTGGCGGTGAAGTCGTAGCGGCCGCCGTCAATGCCGGGAATTATCGAGTCGAACGCCGTGTTCTCGAACTTCAGCTTCAGCCCAGCTTGGCCACCAGGCGGCCGATGTCCGGGTTCACGCCGATCGGCGTGACGCTATCCTCGGCAAGGAACGTGGTCGGCGGGCTGCGCAGGTCCATGGCAACTACCAGTTCGCCCTTGTCCTTGAATGACTGCGGCAGCAATGGCGGCTTCATCCGCCTTGACGCCCTCGGAAATGTCTGCCGTGTTCTGTGTCTTGGAATTCTCCGTCGCTTAAGGGTTCGTTGCCGTGCTGCCCGCAGGCGGTGAGGGCCAGCAGGGCAACAAGTCCCGCAGCCGCAGTCAAAATCTTGCTTCTGGTCTTCATGGTGCTTTCTTCAAAGGGTTTCAACTGGGGTAATCCGCAGAGCCGACCAGTTTGGGTGGGCCTCAGCGCAGTTCTTGGAAGATGCGGTCCATCACTTCGATTAGGCGATCGGCATCATTCATGGAGAACGGCATCGGGGGGCGGAGTTTCAGGACGTTGCCCTGAGCTCCGCACGCTGAAATCAGAATCCGTTCTTCGCGTAGTCTGTTCACGATGCCAGCGGCTAGATTCCCATCAGGAGTGAGCGTTGAGCGGTCGGTCACAAGGTCGACTCCTATGAACAGGCCGCTTCCGCGCACTTCGGCAACCTGATCCAGGTTTCGAGTGAGTCGTCGCAGTTCGGTTTGAATCTTCGAGCCGACTTCGAGGGCATTTTCCATGAGTGATTCCTCGCGGATCACGTCCAGGACGGCCTGCGCAGCCGCTATCGCCACGGAATTCCCGCCGAAAGTGTTGAAGTAGCGGATGTTCTTCCCGAACTCCACAAGCAATTCGGGCTTGAAGACAGCTGCAGAGATCGGGATGCCGTTGCCCATGGGCTTGCCCATCGTCACGATGTCAGGGACGATGCCGTGACGCTGGAAGCCCCACCATTCCTCGCCGGTGCGGCCGAAGCCCGGCTGGACTTCATCCGCGATGTACAGGCCGCCGACGGCATAGATTTCCTCAATGATCGGGCGAAGGAAGCCTGCCGGGTCGGCGAAGACGCCGTCGGAGGAGAAGATGCTGTCGGCGATGAAGGCCGCCACTCCGATACCGTGCCGCTGCAGGTCGGCGATGGCGGCACGCACCTGGGCCCGCAGGTGATCCTCCAGGGACCCTTGATCCGATGAATAACGCAGGGCGTCCGGCGCGTCGATGACCCGCACATGCGCACCCAAGGGAACACCCACACCCAAGGACGGCGAGAATGACGCTACTTCGGCAGTAAGGCCGTGGTACGCGCCGGACGTGACGATGATGCCCTGTTGTCCCGTTGCATATTTTGCGACGCGCATGGCGAGGTCATTGGCTTCCGAACCTGTGCAGGTGAACATGACATGGCCGAGCTCGGCGGGGAACGTAGAAAGGAGCTGCTCCGAGTAATCGAGGATGGATTCCTGGACGTAACGGGTGTTGGTGTTCAGCGTCTGCATCTGTTCGTGGACAGCCGCAATGACACGCGGATGGGCGTGACCGACAGACGGAACGTTGTTGTAAACGTCGAGATACTCATTTCCGTCCCGGTCGAACAACGTGACGCCCTTGCCACGTACTACCTCTACGGGGGTGTCATAGAAGAGCCGGTAACCGGGTCCGAGGCTCTCGTCCCTGCGTCGGATGTTCTTCTGCATCTGATCCGGGAGCTCACTGAGGCGGTTGGGATCAAAGCCATTGATCATGGCCCTGGATGGCTTACGGATTTGGGAAGTGTCCATGGTTTTTCCTCGAGGATTGTCACTCGGGTTCAGAGTGGTGGAAGGCAGTTTTCGGTGCAGGGGCTGCGACTGTGGAGGCGAGCCGGTCCCAGTCCGGCTTCGAGTGGGAGAGGAGATAATCGCGCCTTTGAGGCACTTGGCTTGCCCGCCACTGCGTTATCAGGGCTCGCAGGAGTAGGCGGGCCGGCGCCGACACCGTCAAGGCTTCAAACTCCTGAAGGGGTAGTGGACGGATGCTCCGATAGCCATCCACGACGTGGAGTGCGTGCTCCCAGGGGCTGTCCGGGTCTGCTCCCAGAAGGTTGGCCATGGTTACGCTGATGTCGAAGATCACGGAGGTTCGCACAACGTCTCCGAAGTCGATAATCCCGGTCACGTAGTCCGGCCTGTTCGGGTTGACAAGGACATTGAACGGGCTGAAATCCCCGTGGACGACCTGAGAGGTAAGGGTGTCGAGAAGCGGAACCACCTTCTCGTCGAACTGATCGAAAATGTCTTCGGCCAGGCAGCGTTTTTGCTTCCCATCGACATAATCGAGAAGCGGCCGCATCCGGTGAAAGTGCTTGAGATCCCAGAGGAGCATGCGGTCGGCACGAGGATGATCGAAGTCCTGCAAAGCAAGGGCCAGACGGGCCAGGCTCGAGCCCACCAACTGAAGCTGAGCAGCCGACGCCTTGTGATTGGCCAGCAGATCTCCAGGCATGAAGCGCATCACCCGAAGTACTCGCTCAAAGGGTCCTTCACCTGCCGGGATGAGGACGTGCGGATCTCCGCCGAGGCTCCTGACAAGACGCTGGACCGGAAGTTCAGGGGCAGTCCGCTCCAAATGCTCCATGCATGCCGTCTGAAGCTGGACGATCGCCGGATCCTCATCCGGTGCGGATACCTTCACCAGATAGGTTTCTTCTCCGTCTCGGAGGCGGAAAGTCTCGTCCTTCTCGGTGGGAATCCGAACAAGCGTCCCCTTCCGACCGTAGAACTGCTCGAGGAGCTCCAAGACAATCGAGTCAGCGAGATGAGACTGCTCTGCCAGAAGTCCGCTCTCCGAGGCGACGGCGTCGATAAAAGCCGAGTCGCTATTGACACCCCCGGCCGCTTGGGCGCGGCGGGCGGCCCGGGCCAGGCCGGTATGAAGTGCGGTGGGGTCAAAAGAGGGACTCATCTCACCCTTTCAATAGTCGAAGGAAAGAGTCAGTAGGCAAGGCAGACTGTCGTGAGCTGAACGCTCGGGCCGCGATGGCTCCGTTGATGCGGCTGGTTTCCAGCGGGCCGAGAGGTAGGGGCCGTCGGCTGTTCCGATCGAAAGTCCGCCGCAGCGGGTGCGGATGTTCTGCCCGGTTTCGGCTTCGAGTTCGGACCAGAGGGGAGACGCGGCTTCGGCGCGATACCTGCCACAACGCTATGCTGCCCATTCCGATAACGGCGAGCATTTGGATCCCATTTCATATTCGAAGACGCGTCGCCTCAGGAACGGAACCAGTTCAGAGACCGAGGTTGTT
>NZ_BDAZ01000105.1 GCF_001612725.1 Nocardia anaemiae NBRC 100462
GTGCGGCGGCGGGCGCGGGCGCTTCACCGGCTTCGCTGATCACACCGAGCTCACCGCCGACCTCGACGACGTCATCCTCGGCGGCGACGATCTTCGACAACACACCCGCCGCCGGCGACGGGATCTCGGTGTCGACCTTATCGGTGGAGACCTCGAGCAGTGGCTCGTCGACCTCGACCGTGTCTCCTTCCTGCTTCAGCCACCTGGTCACCGTTCCCTCGGTGACGCTCTCACCAAGAGCCGGCATCTGGACGGAGAAGGCCATGTCCGTTGACTCCTCTGACTGCTCGACGGGTTCTACAACAGTTGATCTCACTGCGAACACCCACCGCGGGTCGCGATGGGTGTCCGAAAGCCACCGATCATTGTGCGTGGCACCGGAGATCTGTGTGGTTCTTGTACCGCGATCCATCCTTGCACTCGCTCGCGAGACGTGTAGCACAGGGCAGCGAACTGCACGGGGCTGGCAAGATGGAATGACCGGTGCCGAGCGCTGGGTCACCGGTGTCAGGAGGTCGGCGTCGTTGGGTTTGCTGGATCGTTTCCGAGGCGGCGCGGCCCGGGGTGGTAGCGGTTTACGTGGGGGTTCGAGTACCGGTGCGGATGCGCGCTATCTCGCCGAGTGGGTGCGCACCCATACCGGGGTGGAGGGCTACGTGGAGCCCAAGACGACCGTGACGGATGTCACTGTCGTATTGATCGCGGCCGACGGCGAATGGACCCGCCGCGTCGTCGGCGAGCGTGGCGCCAAACGGCTAGCCGCAGATTTGCGGATCCCCGTTTACGACGTCCGCAAGACCGGTTATCCGCAACGGATGCGTGACTACGACGCTCGCAAGCGGATCGAGCGCAAGCGCGCGCTGGAACGCGATCTGGGCGAATTGTAGGGCTGTTCTTTTCGTTCAATTTGTTCGCGGACCGTGGTGCGGCGCCCGGGAATCCGGACGCCGCAGCGACATTCGGTTACTCCGCCGCGTCCTCGTGCGCGATGTCCTCGATCACCGAGACCAGGGTGCGGACCGGAACCCCGGTGCCGCCCTTGCCGATGTAGCCGAACGGGCCGCCGGTGTTGTAGGCCGGACCCGCGACATCCAGGTGCGCCCACTGCACGCCCTCCGGGACGAACTCCTTCAGGAAGATCGCGGCCGAGAGCATGCCACCCCAGCGGTGCGGTGCGACATTCGCCAGATCGGCGACCTTGGAGTTCAGATCGGCGCGCAGTTCGGTGGGCAGCGGCATGGCCCAGCCGTTTTCACCGGCCAGCCGCGACAGCCGCGCGACGCGGTCGCGGAAATCGTCGGTGCCCATCACGCCGGGGGTACGGGTGCCGAGTGCGACCATCTGCGCGCCGGTGAGCGTGGCGACGTCGATGAGGTATTCCGGATCGTCCTCGCTGGCGCGCACGATCGCGTCGGCCAGGATCAGGCGGCCCTCGGCATCGGTGTTCAGCACCTCGACGGTCTTGCCGCCGTACTGGGTGAGCACATCGCCGGGGCGCTGCGCGGTGGCCGACGGCATGTTCTCGGCCATCGGCACGGTCGCGATCACGGTGACCGGTAGCTCCAGTTCGGCGGCGGCGATGGTGGCGGCGATGACCGCGGCGGCGCCC
>NZ_BDAZ01000106.1 GCF_001612725.1 Nocardia anaemiae NBRC 100462
TCGGAGGTCATATTTTCCATATTCGCGGCGGGCTTGATGGAGATGCCGCCGGTGTCGAAGGTGATGCCCTTGCCGATGAGCGCGACCTTCTTGGCGCCGCCGTTGTAGGTCAAGCGCACCAGGCGCGGCTGGCGCGAGGAGCCCTTGCCGACGCCGAGCACGCCGCCGTAGCCGCCGTCGGCCAGCGCCTGCTCATCGAGCACCTCGACCTGCAGACCCGCTGTCTCGGCCAAAGCCTGTGCCCGGGCGGCGAATTCGGCCGGGAACAGGTGACTCGGCGGAGTGTTGACGAAATCGCGTGCGGTGGCGATGGCTTCGGCGATCACCCGGTCGTGGTCGAAGCCCTTGCGATGCGACTCGCTCGGGTCGGCGACCAGGAGTTCGACCTTGCGCACCGGCTGCTCGTCCGGCTTGCCGTTGGCATTCTCGGATTTGAACGCGGTGAAGGAGTACGCGCCGAGGAAGAACCCTTCGGCGGTGGGGCCGATGCCACCCTCGAGACCCGACAGCGTGGTCACGGCCGAGCCGACACCGGTCAGCGCGCGTCCGGCGACACCGGCCGAGCGGCGGATCTGTTCGGCATCGATCTTGTCCGCGGCGCCGAGTCCGACGGCCAGCACGCTTTTCACGCCGAGGCCGGTGGGCGCGGGAATCCTGGTGAGCTCCTCGGCCTTACCCTTCGCGCCGACGGCGCGCAGTTGTTCCTGCAGCGCCGCGCGGACATCCGAGGCGAGGATATTGTCGACGAATTCGTCCTCCAGTGTGGCGATCGTCGGGCCGTCGTCACCGGACACCAGGCCGATCACCAACACATCGGTGTCGGCGCTGATGGTGTCGACCAGGTCCAGGTCCGGTCCGAGCGAGCGATCTGCAACAGCGGTCATGGGCACAGGCTATTCGGTCTGCTTCGGGTGGCGCATCGCGACGCCACCGCCGGGCTAAGCTCGGCCGGTGACCGATGCGAACCTGCTGCAAGGCCCGATCCATGCTGTGCACGTCGAACTCGGGGCGAAGTTCGCGCCGTTCGGCGGCTGGGAGATGCCGGTCTCGTACGCGGGGACGGTCGGCGAACATCAGGCGGTTCGTACGACCGTCGGGCTGTTCGATGTGAGCCACCTGGGCAAGGCCACCGTCCGCGGCGCGGGGGCGGCGGAATTCGTGAACTCGGCGCTGACCAATGATCTCGCTCGGATCCGGCCCGGCAAGGCGCAGTACACGCTGTGCTGCACGCCCGACGGTGGTGTGATCGACGATCTGATCGCCTATTACGTCGGCGATGACGAGATCTTCCTGGTACCCAATGCCGCCAATACCGCGGCGGTGGTCGCCGAACTGCAGAAGGTCGCGCCGGAGGGCATCACGGTGACCGACGAGCATCGCGAGTACGGCGTGTTCGCGGTGCAGGGACCGCGCTCGACGGAGGTGCTCACCGCGCTCGGGCTGCCGACCGATATGGAGTACATGGCCTACGCCGACGCCGAATGGGACGGCCGCCGGATTCGGGTCTGTCGCACCGGATACACCGGTGAACACGGCTATGAGCTGCTGCCGCGCTGGGCCGATGCCGAGCCGCTGTTCCGCGCACTCGTCGAGCAGGTCCGCGCGCACGGTGGACAGCCCGCCGGGCTCGGTGCCCGCGATACGTTGCGCACCGAGATGGGCTATCCGTTGCACGGACATGAACTGTCGCTGGAGATTTCGCCGGTGCAGGCGCGTTGTGGGTGGGCGATCGGCTGGAAGAAGCCCGAGTTCTGGGGCAAGGACGCACTGGAGCAGGAGAAGTCGACCGGTCCTCGTCGAATTCTCTTGGGGCTGAAGGCACTCGACCGCGGTGTGCTGCGTCAGGGACAGACCGTGCTGCGTGACGGCGAGCCCATCGGCGAAACCACTTCCGGCACCTTCTCACCGACGCTGCAGATCGGCATCGCCCTTGCGCTGCTCGATACCGCAGCGGCTATCGAACCCGGCGCGGAGGTCGAGGTCGATGTCCGCGGGCGACGGTTGCGGTGCGAGGTCGTGCGCCCGCCCTTCGTCGACACGAAGACCAAATAGTCGGCACCGCCGACTCGGCCAGGTGACGCGGGTACGTTCGCGGCGCGCCGACACTCGCACTGCGGCTGAACCGCGACCGATAGGATCTGCCTCATGACCGTTGCCGCACAGTTCACCCATGTTCCGCATCCCGCGCCCACCCCGGCGCAGCGGGTACAGGAGATTCTGGCGGCACCGGGATTCGGGCGCTTCTTCACCGACCACATGGTCTCCATCGACTACACCGAGGGCGAAGGCTGGGGCAATGCCCGGGTCGAGCCGTACGGCCCGTTGGCGATGGATCCGGCGACGATGGTGTTCCACTACGGCCAGGCCATCTTCGAGGGGCTGAAGGCCTACCGGCAGAACGACGGCAGCGTCTCCTGCTTCCGCATCGACGCGAACGCGGCGCGCTTCCGCAAGTCCGCGCGTCGGATGGCGATGGCGGAACTGCCCGAGGAACTATTCATCGAATCCGTGCGTCAACTGCTCGAGGTCGATAGCCGCTGGGTGCCCGCGGCCGGTGGTGAGGAGTCGCTCTACTTGCGGCCGTTCATGTTCGCCACCGAGGCCGGGCTTGGTGTGAAACCCGCCTCCGCTTACAAATACCTGCTGCTGGGATCGCCTGCGGGCGCGTACTTCCCGCGCGGTGTGAAGCCGGTGCGGGTCTGGCTGTCGACCGAATATGTGCGGGCCGCGCCGGGCGGCACCGGTGAGGCGAAGGTCGCCGGTAACTACGCGGCCTCGCTGCTCGCCCAGGCGCAGGCCTCCGAGAAGGGCTGCGATCAGGTCGTCTGGCTCGATGCCTGTGAGCGTCGCTATGTCGAGGAGATGGGTACCAACAACCTGTTCTTCGTCTTCGGTTCCGGTTCCGAGGCACGGCTGGTGACTCCGGAGCTGTCCGGATCGCTGTTGCCCGGCATCACCCGTGATTCGCTGCTCACCCTCGCTGCGGATTCGGGCTATGTGGTTGAGGAGCGCAAGGTTTCGGTGGAGGAGTGGCGCAAGGGCGCCGAATCCGGGGAGATCACCGAGGTTTTCGCCTGCGGTACCGCCGCGGTGATCACACCCGTCGGCTGGGTTCGTTCCGCCGATGGTGAGTTCTCCGTCGGCGGTGGCGAGCCGGGCGAGGTCACCATGGCGCTGCGCGACACGCTCACCGGGATCCAGCGCGGCACCTTCGCCGATATCCACGGGTGGATGCGCGGCATGTGACTGCGTCAAATGCCGCAGTCGTTTGCCTTTCGAGTGTCAGCTCGGCATGAAGGTGCGCCATTCCTCCAGGGTTTGTGGGCGCATGACGTAGTTGGCGTCCTTGACTGTGGACAGAGTGGCGGAGGGGTCCTGGGAATACCAGTGACCGGGGTAGACGACCGGGTCGCCGGATAGGTCGGCCAGGTAGCGCAGGCTGCGGAACATGGCGTCGGAGTCGCCACCGGGGAAGTCGGTGCGGCCGCAGCCGTCGATGAAGAGGGTGTCGCCTGCGATCAGGCGATTGTCGAACAGGAAGCACTGGCTGCCTGGGGTGTGGCCGGGGGTGTGCAGCAGTTCGATATCGAAGGCGCCGACGCTGACCTTGTCGCAATGCTGGTGTCCGGTGAGTTCGCTGGGCGCGATGCCGGTGACATTGGCGACCCAGGACAGTTCCTCGGCATTGACGTGCACCGGAACACTCGTCCTTTCGAGCAGCTCCCGCACTCCACGCAGGGTGAATCCGAGCATGGTGCCGCCGACATGGTCCGGGTGGTGATGGGTGGCGAGCACCCCGGTCAGCCGCAGGCCGTCAGCCTCGGCGATATCCACCAGATCACCCGCCGCATACGCCGGATCGACCACAACACACTCGCCGCTCTCCCGATCGCCGATCAGATACGCGAAATTTCGCATCTGTGTCGCGATCGGATCACCCACGGCGAAATCTCGACCGGACAGCAGTTGACGAAAATACAGACGTTCGGAAGACATACCGTCCACTGTATTGCCTGACCCAGACAATGCGCGCACCGTGCCAGCTATCTCGGTGCGGAATGCATCGGGATGCGAGTGACGGTGTACTCGTGTGCGAATGTCCTGTCGGGAGGCGCTGGACCGATATCGTCGCTGCTGGCCGTTCAATTCAGGCCCGAGGTGGATCCGAGCCTGCATTGCCTCTTTGGGCTGAATCCGGTGCCGTGCCGATTTCACGCGCGGACCCGATCCGCTGACCAGCAGTGCGCTCGTTGGCGGCATTTACCCGAAATATCCAGGGCGGCAAGGCAACACGCTGTCGGTGACACGGGTTGCGGTCGGCTGAGTCAGCCGCCCAGTGTTAATCCGGCGGCGGTGATCGCGACGGATATCTCGAGGGTGGCACCGAGGATGTCGCCGGAGAGTCCGCCGAAGCGGTGGGTGCAGTGTCGGACCACTAGAACCGAAATGCCAAGGGCGACAAGGACAACGGCGGGACCGAGCCAGCGGTGCTCTGGGACGGCGGGGATGCTCGCGGCAACGGCGAGTACGGACCAGACTGCGATGGTGATCGGGCGTTGGGTCCCCGCTACCAGCGCGCCGAAGCCGGTCTCGGGGGCGGCGGCAAGGCCGCGCCGACACGCGAGCACCACCACCACTCGACCCACTGCCACCGCGAGCAGCACCGCGAACCAACGCTCGGCCTGCGCCAGCGCGGCGAACGAAAACGCTTGCAGCCCAACGATGAACACAATTGCCGCCACCCCGAACGGACCGGTGTCGCCACTCTTCGATATCGCCCTGGCCCGCTCGGGCGGACCATAGGACCCCAACCCGTCCATCGTGTCGGCCAACCCATCCAGATGCATCCCCCGAGTGACGAGCGCCAACCCGGCAACCACCACCAGTCCCGCGACCGCCGCACTCGCCCCACCCCACACCAACAACCGAAGCATCCCGGCCGCGGCCATTCCGAGCCCGACACCCACCAACGGCGCCAACCCGATCGCCCGCCCCGCCGCGCTCCGATCGACATGCTCCGGCCCACGCACCGGCAACACCGTCAGCCACGACACCGCAAGCCGCACACCACTCATATTCGCCGCCCTGAACTGCACGCAATTGGTCGGCTGCCGCCGTCGGCGGTCACCGTCTACTTCCGCAAGTCCGGTTGCGCGGACGCTTCGGCGGCGAGGCTGGTCTCGGCTTCGGTGGCCGAATCGACCGTGCTCACACCGGCTTCCGCGAAGGTGGCCATTTCGGCGAGGGTGGCTACGGCGGCACGGAGGATGGGTAGGGCGGTGAGGGCGCCGGAGCCTTCGCCGAGGCGCATGTCCAGGTCGAGCAGGGGTTCGAGGCGGAGGTGGCGCAGGGCGAGGGCATGGGCGGGTTCGGTGGAGCGGTGACCCGCGAGCCACCACGCGCTGGCACCGGCGGCCAACTCTTCGGCGACCATGGCGGCCGCGGTGACGACTACGCCATCGAGGATGACCGGCGTGCGGCGGGTCGCGGCTTGGGCCAGGAAGCCCGCCAAGGCGGCGAAGTCGGCACCGGCGGCTACCCGCAGCAGTTCGACCGGGTCCTTGGCGACCGGGCGGGCGCGGCGCATGGCGTCACGGATCGCGGCGACCTTGCGGATCCAGCCCGCATCGTCCACACCGGTACCGCGGCCGACAGCGGCGATGGGTTCGGTGTCGGTGAGGGTCGCGATGAGGACGGTGGCCGGTGTCGTATTGCCGATCCCCATATCGCCCGCGATGAGCAGGTCGGCGCCAGCATCGATCTCCTCGTCGGCGATCGCCTTGCCCGCGCTGAGGGCTGCCTGGATCTCGTCCGCGCTGAGGGCGTCTTCGTGATCGATCGCCCCGCTGGAGCGCCGCACCTTGTGCTTGGCGACCTGGGGATCGGTTTCGGCGTCGACGGAAATATCGACGACCCGCACGGTTGCGCCCGCCACTGAAGCCAGCGTATTCACCGCCGCGCCGCCGCCGAGGAAATTGGCGACCATCTGCGCGGTCACCTCACTCGGATATGCCGAAACACCATGGCGCGCAATGCCGTGATCGCCGGCGAACACCACCACCCGCGCCCGTTCGAACTGCTTCGGCGGACATACACCCTGGCACGCCGACACCCAATTCCCGAGCGTCTCGAGCCGCCCGAGCGCCCCACCGGGTTTGGTCAGCTGCGCCTGTCGCTGCTCCGCCGCCGCTCGAACTCCCGCGTCGGGTGGCACAACCGGTCCGAATCCGTCTGTCACTATCGAGCCTTTCCGGGTCGGGGCAGTTAATTCCTACACCGCGCAGTCCATATCCGGCCCAATCTTGCCGCCACCCCACCGATCCGCACCACTCACCCCGCACCCGATGCTTCGTTCCGCGCGTTCGCCGCCCCGGTCGGGCGGTCCGTGTGGCGCATCCTGCTCGGTTCCCGGAGGGTGCACCGTCGCTGGTGGCGCGATCGTCGCGGCTCTCGCGACGTGATCGCCGCAGCCGTGCGGTCCTATTTCAGGCGGAGGGGGAGTCCGGCGACAATCAAGAAGGCTTCATCGCAGGTTTGCGCGAGGCGCTGGTTGAGGATGCCGATTTCGTCACGGAAGAGGCGACCGGAGCGGGTGGCGGGGATGACGCCCATACCCACCTCGGGGGTGACGATCACCAATCGGCCGGGGTAGGCGGTGACCGCGGCGACCAAGGCGTCCGTGTCGGGGGCAATGGCGCCGCGCGGCGCATCCCAGGCCTCGCGGGCATCGATGCGGGCGGTGAGCCAGGTGCCGATATCGTCGATCAGTGTCGTTCCGGCAGTGGGAGCGGTGGTGAGAACCGTTGCGGGGTTGGTGCTTTCGAGTACTACCCAGTCCGCGGGCCTGCGATCGCGGTGGCGCGCGATGCGCTCGGCGAAGTCGAGATCGGCCGGATCGGGAATCGCGGTGGCGATATACCGCACTGGCCCGCCCTCGGCCGCCAATACCTCCGCGAACGTCGACTTACCGGATCGCGCGCCGCCGAGTACGAGGATGCGGTGCGCGCGGCTGCGGGTAGATGAGCGATCCGACACGGCTGCACCGTATCAATCCGCCGCGCGCACGCCCGCACCTCTCTGGCGCTCGGTTCCGGCATGACCGCAGAGGCGGCTGTGTGCTAATTCGCTCGCTATGCGGGCTGTTCGGTCGGTTCGGCGCCCCCGAACCGGCGGCGATACTCGGTCGGCGCGATGCCGACGACCTTCTGGAAGTGATGCCGCAGCAGCGCACCGGATCCGAAACCGGCTTGTGCGGCGATCTGTTCCAGCCCCTCGTCGGTGTCCTCGAGCAGATGCTTGGCATAAAGCACCCGCTGATTGGTCAGCCATTTCACCGGCGTGGTTCCGGTTTCGGCGGCGAAGCGGCGGGCGAAGGTGCGGGTGGACATCATCGAGCGGGCGGCCAAGTCGTCGATGGTATGCGGCAGGTCGAGGTTTTCGTTCATCCACTGCAATGTGGAGCTGAGGCTGTCGGAGGTGCATTCGGGCACCGGACGCTCGATGAATTGGCGCTGACCGCCGTCACGCTGCGGCGGCACCACCATGCGCCGGGCGATCGCATTCGCGACGGAACTGCCGATCTCCCGGCGCACCAGATGCAGGCAGGCATCGATGCCCGCCGCCGTCCCCGCCGAGGTGATCAGATTGCCCTCGTCGACGAACAGCACATCGGGATCGACCGTGGCCAACGGGAACTGTGCCGCCAACTGGTCCACATAGCGCCAGTGCGTTGTGCACTTGCGTCCGTCGAGCAGCCCGGCCGCCCCGGCCAGGAACGCACCGGAACATACGGTGAGCACGATCGCTCCGGCCTCCGACGCCTCCTGGATCGCGCCGATGACCCGTGGATCGAGCCCGTCCTCGACGGCCGATGCCGGAAAGGCTGGAATCGCGACCAGATCGGCCTTCACCAACTCCCTCAACCCGTACTCCGGCGTGACGGTGATACCCGGGGTCGTGGATGGCAGTGGTTTCCCCGGCTCGGCCCCGCACACCTTGAAATCGAATCCGGGAAGTCCGTCCGCGGTCCGATCGAGCCCGAAAACCTCACAGACCACACCGAATTCGAACATGGCCAAGCGCTCGGAGAGCACCACCGCGACCTTGGACAGCATGCGGTCAGCATACCTGGCTGGATCTTTACGAACAATGTCAGAACAGCCACTTTCGGCGGTAAATCACCGAGCGCAAAATTACTGCCATGATTACTTTTCTCGTCAGCATGGCAGTCGTAGTGGGCTTCGCGATCCTCATCACTCGAGGCGGTGGTCACGCCGGATCAGCCGATGTCATCGATCGCGACGCTCAGCGCATGCAGTCCGATCTGTCCGCCATCATCGCCCACTCCCATCACCATTGAGCGGAGTGCAATGGGCTGTGAAACTCGTTGTCGCTCTCGTTACCACCACGGAGCGAGTCTTACGAGCGAGGAGTTCGCGGCCCGTCTCGCGTCCGAGTCGTCGAAGCGCATGCGACGAAGTCGCAAGTCTCGACGGCTCGGACGCGAGACATCCGGGGGCCGCGAACACGCAGCGCCGCAGGCGCTGCAAATCAAA
>NZ_BDAZ01000107.1 GCF_001612725.1 Nocardia anaemiae NBRC 100462
GGGCCCGCTGCCGCGGCTGCGGGGTGACGCATGTGTTGTTGCCGGTGACATTGTTGCTGCGCAGAGCATATGCGGCGCAGGTGATTTGGGCCGCGCTGCAACATCGCGCGGCGGGCCTGGGGCACCGTCGTGTCGCTACTCGGCTCGGGGTGGTGGCTGCCACGGTGCGGGGCTGGCTGCGCCGGGCGGGTGGCCGACTGGAGGTGGTGCGGGCGGAGTTCGTGAGGTTGGCCGTGACGGCCGGGGTGGATGTGACGGTGCCGAAGACGGCTGGATCGGGGTGGAAGGACATGCTGGCCGCGGTCGGGTGGGCGGCCGCGGTGGTCGGTGACCGGTTCGCCGAGCTCGGCATGGTGACGCCGGCCGAGCTGGTGGTGGCCGCCTCGGGCGGTCGGCTTCTCGCGCCGGACTGGCCTGCTGAGAGTGAGCAGGGGTGTCCCAACACGAGTTGCCCCTGATGTCGTGATCGCAAACGGGCGATCCTCACCGATGTTGTTGCCCGGCAAATGTTCTGGCGTCGGGCTTGGTGAGTCAGTAAGGAGGACATCAGCATTGAGTGCCGTTGATCAGGAACAGGCCCGTCGCCGTGAGCGGGCGCAGGCGATCGCGTTGTTCCGATATCAGTTGATCTGCCCGGCCCTGGACCAAGGGCTGGGGCCGAAGGCGCGAGGAAAGATCGTGCGCGACATCGCTTCTCGCACCCATACCGATCCATTCGGCAACCGGGTCGCCTATTCGCGTGACACCCTCGATCGCTGGATCCGCCGCTGGCGTCGCGGCGGGTTCGAGGAGCTGGTGCCCTCGATTCGGGAGTCCAGCACCCGTATCGACGCCGCGACATTGGAGATGGCGGCGGCGTTGAAGCGGGAGAACCCGGCCCGCACCGTCGCCCAAGTGCAGCGCATCCTGCGCACCTCGACCGGGTGGGCGCCCTCGGAATCGACGCTGTTGCGGCACTTTCACCGCCTCGACCTCGTCGGCCCGGCCGCTGGCGGGCAGTCGGTGGTGTTCGGCCGGTTCGAGGCCGACCACCCCAACGAGCTCTGGGTCGGCGACGCCCTGCACGGACCGAAAGTGGGTGGCCGCAAGACCTATCTGTTCGCTTTTCTGGACGATCACAGCCGGTTGTTGCCGGGGTATCGGTTCGGGTTCGCCGAGGACACCGTTCGCTTGGCAGCTGCGCTGGAGCCGGCCCTGGCCAGCCGAGGAGTTCCCGAATCGGTCTATGTCGACAACGGGTCGGCGTTCGTCGATGCCTGGTTGCTTCGAGCCTGCGCGAAACTCGGTGTCCGCCTGGTCCATTCGACTCCCGGCCGCCCGCAGGGCCGCGGGAAAATCGAGAGACTGTTTCGCACCGTCCGCGACCAGTTCCTGGTCGAGGTCTCCGACACCACCGCCGAGGAGATCGCCGAGTCCGGCATGGACTACCGGTCCGCGTTGCTGGAGCTCAACGGCCTGTTCGCGGCCTGGGTCGAAATCGAATACCACCGCCGCGAACACAGCGAGACCGGGCAGACACCACTATCCCGCTGGGAGGCCGGATGGGACAGGCGCAACCGATCGCCAGCGATCCCCACCGCGCCGGATTTGACCGAGGCGTTTCTCTGGAGCGAGCAGCGGATGGTCACCAAGACCGGCACCGTTTCGCTGCATTCCAACACCTATGCCGTCGACCCGGCCCTGGCAGGGCGGCGGGTCGAGTTGGTGTTCTCCCCGTTCGATATGGAAACCATCGACGTCCGCTACCGCGACCGAAGTTACGGAAATGCGTTGCCCCACACCATCACCCGCCACACACACCCGAAAGCGCGGCCCGAGATCGGTGAACAACCGCGCCCTGCGACCGGCATCGACTACCTGAAACTCACCGCCGATGCGCACCATGAGCAGTTGCGCCGGGATCAGCGCATCGGCTACGACGCCCTCTACCGGGCCGACACTCTCGACACCCAGGTCGGCGGAACTGAGGCCCAGCAGTGAGTATTCAACGTCTGCAATCACATTACGGGTTCACCCGCATGCCCTTCGGCCGCGACCTCGCGACGGGCATGCTGCACCGCCACCCCGGTCACGGCGAAGCCGTCGCCCGCATCACCTGGTGCGTCGACCAACGCGCGATCGGGGTCATCACCGGCGAGGTCGGCGCCGGCAAAACCGTCGCCGTCCGCGCTGCCACCGCCAGCCTGGACTCCTCCCGCCACATCGTGATCTATCTGCCCAACCCCTCGATCGGGGTCCGCGGCATGCTGCATCACATCGTCGCCTCCCTCGGGCATCAGCCCGCCTACCACACCGCGATGCTGACCCCGCAGGCCGCCGACGTCCTATCCGCCGAAGCAGCAGAAAGAGGGAGACTGCCCGTGGTTGCCATCGACGAAGCGCACCTGCTGGACAACCATCAACTCGAAGCGATCCGGATGCTCACCAACCACGACATGGACTCCACCAGCCCCTTCGCCGCCCTGCTGATCGGCCAGCCCACCCTGCGCCAACGCCTTCGCCTCGGCGTCCTGGCGGCGCTGGACCAGCGAATCTCGGTGCGCTACACCCTCACCGGCATGCAACCCGACGACACCGCCGACTACATCCGCCACCACTGCCGACTCGCCGGCCGCCAGGACACCCTGTTCTCCGACGACGCAATCAGCTTGATCCACAACGCTTCTCGCGGTCACCCCCGCGCGGTCAACAACCTCGCCGTCCACGCTCTCACCGCAGCGTTCGCCGCGGGCAACGCCATCGTCGACGAGAAATCCGCCCGCATCGCCATCACCGAAACCGGCAACGACTGACCAACATCAGCATCGGCGCCACCACCAAGTCGACGACCTACACCGTCACCACACCGACCACGGCCTCGCTCACCCTGCCGAGCGAGGCCGTTCCCATCTCCGCGCCATCAGCACCGCCGATGACGCCAACATCGGCAAACTCAGCGACGGCCGACAGGCGTGCTGTTTCGGGACGGATGCGTTCTTCTTCGTGTTGTCGTTCCAAGACATCGGCCAGCATGCCGTTGTGCTCCTTGACGATATCGATCAGACGGGCAACGAGGACGTCGAGTCGACGTACTTCTGCTTCGGCCGCGACCAGCCGTTCTTGGAGCGTGACCGCTCGATGGCCGCACCATTGGCGGAGCAGTTCGTGCACGGGTCGGTCGTGTCGGAGGTACCACTGGTATTCCCACTCAGGGTCCGATGTTCGCTCGCCGGAGCCGTCGTGTGCCTGGTAGGTTCGGCCGCGCTTGCAGCTTTCTCGTTGCTGTTTCTCTTCTTCGATCACCCAGTCCAGGACCGGCATTGGGTTGTGATGGCAGATCAGTTCGGCCGCTATGAGAGCGCCGACTGCGGAGAAGATCGTGGCAGCGTCCAGGTCGAACGATGCTGCGGTGGAGGTGATTTCGGCGAGTGGTGTGCCCAGCAACTTCTCGAACTTCTTACGGCTGTGGACTTCTACCGCGTACTTGGCTGGGCGGAGATCGCAGGTTGCGACTTCTTCGGGCACAAGGAGATAGAAGACCTGGTCGATCGCGTATTCTTCCGCCTCGGTGAGGTCGTATTCGTTTTGCAGTCGGTCCCAGTTGGCCATCTCACGGTCGTATTGCTCGGCTTTGCTCCACGGTCCTCGAAGCCGATTACCTGGGATGTTCTCATGGGTTCCGGCTTTGTCCCCGTCGAGAAACTCGATGTCGACCCGCACCCGCTGCTTGTTCCGCTCGATCGCGAGGATGCGAACCCGCTCGGATGGGGCCCGGTCTCGTAGCCGGTAGATCCACTCGTCGCCGATGTCCATTGTCGGTTCCTCACAGTCGTTGGAACGAGTGTGTTGGGTGCCGGGCGCGGCTGTACCCGATTCGCCAATTTGCGGGACATCACAGTGACGGAGCGCGCACCATGGGCCCATGGTGCGGCGGAGCGATCCGATTAATGACCGACAAGCCGATCTCCTGGAGCGGATCGCAGACGGTGACACGTTGAGCAAGCCAGATGACTCTCCGCAGCGAACGACCGCATATGCCCTCCAGGCTCGTGGCCTGATTACCATTTCGAAACGCGCAGGTGTGTTCACTGCCAGCATCACCGATGCCGGCAAGTACTACCTCAAGCATGGCCGTCATCCCGAGGCGCCGGTGTCAACCACGGGTCACTTCGCGACCAAGACAGCGGAGGCCAAGACGTTGATCGACCGTATTCGTAAGGCACCCAATGAAACCGTTCGGATCTCGGAACCGGACGAACAAACACGAGCCGCCTACCGGCGTGCGGTTCACGCCGCCAAACAGAGCGGGCTCGTGCCGAAGGGGCGGGTTCTCCGATACACGGGCCGGTCCAGCGGCGACATCATCGTGCGTCTCCTGGATGCCGACCAACCTGACGAAACCGATTGGAACCGTGTGCGATTGAGAGCACGGAAGCCGAAGTTCGGCGTACAGGACCTACGCCAGTTGCTCACCGAGAATCCCGCGGCGATTCAGGTCAGTGACAGCCAGCGTGAGCGCGCGGTGCGGTTCCTACTCGAACTCAACAACGCAGCCGCCAAACACGACCAGGAAGTACGCATCGCGCGCCGCGGCCAGTACGCCAAGCTGGGGTACCGCGTCGGCATGGCGCAATGGGACTTGACCCTGGTCGAGGACTATGTCGACTCGCGTGGGCACCCGGCAGATCGGTGGCAGATCAAGTATTCGTACAACGGAGTCAAACCGACGGGAAAGCTACGACTGACGATCGGCTCGTCGTGGAGCACCAATTCCAACACCTGGACAGATGACAAGCGCTCGCCCCTGGAACGGCGTGTTCGCCAGATCATCAACGATGTCAAAGCAGCCTTCGACAGAGCCGAGCGTCAGCGTGAGGAAGACCATCGAAAGCACCTGGCGCAGCTGGCGGAATGGGAGCGGCAACAAGCCGAAGAACAGCGGGAGTGGGAGTCGACGTTGGCTGATGCCCGACCGAAGGCAACGGCCATGCTGCGACGAAGAACATTGGTCGCCGCCCTTCGCGCGTGGCGGGCCGCGCAAGACCTCCGTCAAATCTGCACCGTCCTCGATAGCGCCGCCGCGGTTGCGGACCAGGATGGCGATCCGAAATTGGCTGTCAATCTGCGCAATTGGAGTGTAGGCGGACGAGAGCTGGCCGAACGTCTCGATCCGACAACAGGTCTCGCCGCGCTGGGCGTAATCGACTTCGACATCGAGCCTGCCGCCGATGATCTGCGTCCCTACCTCAAGGGATGGAGTCCGGACGGCCCGCACAAGGACTACCACATGAGATCTCTCGACGAACTTTCGTTGTCCCGGCCATGGCCTTCGGATTGGGAGCTCGGAAAGCTCGGGCGATAACTTGCGGATTGGTCTCGGGTTCCCCGGCAGGCGTTAGGCCAGAGTTGCTGGAGTGCTACCTCTGACGAGTTCAGTGGTGGGTGAGCATGATGAACGGCGGAGATGAATTCATTGGTCACGGGTTCGATCTCCGCCCGCCTCGCAAACCGTTATCTACCAGCTGAAATGCGTTCGCGACCCCCTGTCATGCGCTTTCGGCGGTGCCGGTCGTTCCCCATGGCTGTCAACCTCGCATGGTCGCAGGGACACCTTTCCGATTGCCGCGGACGCTATCCAACTATCCGCGGATTTGGCTCAATTCGCAGGAGCCACACGGAGTTTGGGATCGGCGCCGGGTGAGTGCAGCGGGGTGAGCACGGTATCCGGGTACACGACTTTCGTACTGGTCCAACGGAAGTCCAGTTCGTCATCGGTAGGGAACCACCAGGCCGCAGCACGCACGGGGTTCCCGCCACGGAGGAACAGATAGTAGGCGATTGTCGATTTGTCGTCGTTGTACGGACCGGGCAAGTTCTGCCAGCACATTCCGGGGGTATTCGCGAGTTCGTTCACCCTGTCGGCTTTCATGCCCGGCGTAACGACCACCATGGTGTCCCATTCGTCCCGGAGACCGGCGGCTCGGGTGATCTCCACCATCTTGACCGGCACGTCACCGGAAGCCGCCTGCCTCGCGGCAGTCAGAAGAGTGAATACGCCACTCGGTGATGATCCGCCCGACCGCACGTCGAACGAAGCACGACAGTCGGTACTCACTGCGTCCCGATGATCAGTGGACCGGTCCGACCCACATCCGGCAGCCAGCAGCACCGGTACCAAACCGGCGGCGAGGGCCAAGGTTCGGATTCTCATCAGATGATCACTTGCTCCCAGGTAGCGGAATACCAACGCCGGCCGGCGATCCGGTCATCGCCTCGGTCACCCGATTGCTCCAGGTGATCTGCGGGGCGGGCAGTTGACTGCCATCGGCATTCGAAGTCTGGATGACTACTGCTTTGCCGTCCTTGATCTGCTGTCCGACCAGTGCGGCCAATTCTTCGGGAGTGGCTTTGGGGTTGGCTGCCCCGATCGCGCGCCCGATTTCATTGTTGTAGAGGTCCATTGCTTCACGTTGGGGCGTATTGCCGCCGGTCTTCTCGTGGGCCGTGGCGTAGGTTTGCGCCCAGTCCTCACCGAATTGTTGCGACATGAGGGCATTCCAGTACATGTGCCGATAGGCATCACCTTGGCCATCGGCGACGGAGTCCGGATACTCTGCCAAGGCGGCGTTCCTGGCCAGGTCGGGCAGGGTGAGGGCTTTTGCGACCGCGTCGACGCCCTGGTTCTGCAGCAGGTTCTCCATGGCCGAGATCTCTTCGGAGGTCATCAGCGAAGGGCTCACGGTTATGCCGTTATCCTTGAGGATGTCGGCTGGCCACCCGACCGGCCAGAGTCTCGGCAGCCCGGTGGAGACATCGGTTTGATAGTCCTCGAGGATTTTCGCGAGCTGCGGATCGTCCGGCTTGACAACCAATCCCTGCTTCACCCGGTCGGACAGCTTCTCGATTTCCTTGATGTAGATCTCCGCGCCTTCCTGATCCGCTCTTTGCACGAGCGTGAAGGCGGCCGAGATGAAGTTGTCCAGACGCCGGGTGACGATTTCCTTCGCAACGACTGCGACATCACCGAACGGGAAGTAGTCGCTGTAGGTTTCGGCGTTCGATGTGCGGGACTTGACGTGGCCGTCCTCGGTGACGAACAGATCCCATCTCGACTCCTCGGCTTCGGCTTTGCGGGTTCGGATCTTCGAAATATTGGTTTCCAGGGTCGAGACCAGGGAGCTGAGCTTCGACGCCATCTGTTCGATGACGTCCGAGGTCTGAATCGTGTCGGTGCGATCTTCCTGGCCGCGCCGTCGTGCCGCGTCACCCGCCGAACTGTCGAAGTAGTCGTCGGACTGCTCTATCGCATTTCCCGCTGCGGTGGCCTCGATCTCGATGAACTTGTAGGTCTCGTTCATCATGTCGACAACCTGACCGAGATAGCGTAGGTCCCACCCAAGCACCTTGGATATGGTCAGCGACTGCCCATCTGCCACCGCTAGCCCCCCAGCTGCTCGAGTTGGGTAGCCCAGTCGGCATCTGTCTGCTCATAGACACCAGCGGCGGTCTCCACGCTGTCGCAAAAGCTGCTCAGGCGGCGATTGTGGTATGCCAGCACGGTGTCCATCGCCTTCAGCGATTCTTCGACTTTGACAGCGAGGTTCGAATCCGCCATCCGCTCCCGGGCCAGATCACGGCTCACCTTCGCGATCGGCGTCTTCGTCGTGATCCTGCCCGCATTCATGCGTACGGACGCCGCGAGCGCGCGCATCTTCCCGGGGTCGACGTTCACCTGGACTCCTCGAACAGTTGCACGGCTGCGGCTTCGGCGTTGCCCAGTGCGGCACGGTGACGGTCGATAATGAGGTTGGCCAGGTGCTGAGGGCCGTTGTCCATCGCATAGTCGGCGATGTAGAGGTCGGTGATCCGACCGCCGGCATCTGTCTCGATGCTCACGCTGCCGTCTCTGGAACGCGCGGAGCCGCGCACCGCCGCGAGTCGCTCATTGATCTGCTGGATCTCGAGCATTCGCTCATCGCTAGTCATCGCTGTTCCCCCGTCGAGTGGCGCTCCCCGGAAAGCCTACCTAGATCGGGCCTCTGCTACTGCCCGAGGGCCTTCGGGGTGCCCCGCAAGGTCGCGGCATGGGCGGTACGGAACTCCGTATTTACTCCTTATTTTCAGCAGAATCCGGCCGAATCCGGTGCGGCGCAGCATGATTCAATAGAAGATAGCCATGAGATATTCAGGCTGGCAGGAGTATGTGAGCGAAGATGATCGCAGAGAGCCGAATCCTGTTGGGGCAGAAGCAGAAGTTCTACCATTGAACTACATCCGGCACCTCGCCCGCCGGTGCCCGTGCTGCATTCGAAACCAACGAGCCTGTCCCACAAACCCTTCCGCCTTCAGATGACACCAACAGGGCGCGTACCGCGGCCCTGTTGGTCGCGCTCCCAGGCTGTGAGGACTCATATGATGAGCCTGAATTGGTCGCTGCGCCAATAGCTGTGGGCTCGCTGGTCTACTCACCGGGAGAGATTGGCGTCAGCGACATGGCTGCCGTAGGCTCGGGCAAAGGGCGCATCCGTGGTTCGCATGGTCGCCATTTACTCTCCATTTTCATCCGAATCCGCCCGAAACACACAGAATGCCAACGTATCCGGCGTCTTGTGGCTGACAGATATTCGTGCTGATAGACGTATGAAAATGTAGCTACCCGAATCTGATCGAAGGCGCTTGTCAGCCGTAGACTGCGAATCCATTGGTCGCGGGTTCGAGCCCCGCCCGCCCCACAAACCACCTGGTCAGCGAGCCAGGGGCGTGTGGAGACCTGTCCAGTAGGGCCAACTCTCTATTTATTCTCTATTTGTCGGGAAGGGCGGGCCGACGTGAGTTCGCTGGGCATAGTGCCGACGCGTGATTGCCTCGGTGTCGGCGAGCTGAGAGGGAGCGATCGCGATGTCGGACTGGCTGCGGTCGGAGTCCTCGGGCCAACTGTGTCCGGACGGTCTTGCGGACGCGGTTCGGTGGGATCTCGGTGAATCCGAGCCGTGTGAGGAGGTCGGCTATTCAGGTCCGAACGGGCTGGGGCAGTCGCCGGGTGGCGAGGAGGCGATGATGAAGATCATCGAGAGCGTTCAGGGTGTCCCCGGATGGTGTGTACAACGGGTCGAATCCTCTGGTGCACACGGTTATTGGCCAGACTGTCCATATTCGTGGCGCCATGATCGATGGTGTCTTCAAAATCGGCATCGGCACGCACATTCCGTGACGTAGCGCGAGAACCGAGGTGAACCGATGAGTATCACTCCGATTCAGCCGCGGGCGCTGACCGAGCTCGAGTCCGGTGTCGTCACCAAGCTGCTGTCCTCCGGGGTTGCCGGTGTGGGGGAGTTCCTGTCGCAGCTCCCGTTCGCGCGGGTCGTCGCGACCTGGGGTGTCGGTTCGCCCAGCGTTGAGCTGGCTGTGCTGCCCGGTGCGGTGCCAGCGTCCGGATCGACGGACGGGATCGTCGCCAGCGGAGCGGTCACGGACCGGAACGGGGCACCTGTCGGTGAGGTCATCCTGTGGGTCGAGAACGGCAGGCTCAGCGGAATCGAGTACGCCTGGTATACGGATGACCGTCCACGGGCGCTGCCCGAGCCTACGCGGATCGAGGTTCTGTAGAGCTGTCCTCGACTCGTGCGGCACCTTGTCGAGTGTCGCTTGGCCTTCGACCGTGCAGGCGGCGCACATGCGTTAATGCCATCCGTCCCGAATTGGCTGTTCCGGAAGTTCGGTTGCGCGATTACCGAGATGATCTCGGTCCGTTGATCTTTGGGCGTTCCGCACGGCCGCCTCGTACAGCGCCCAATAGCGGCGGTATACGGACGTTCGTTCATGTCCTATACAGGACCAGTGGGTCGCAATTGGGCTGAATAGATACAGTTTTCGTCGCCCAATACAACTCGGCGACAGACCCGCCAGCTAGCAGCCGTGCGGGTCACAGCATGCGCAGGCATCGACGTGAACGTCAACTCACCTCGTAGCGCCGCCTGGAACCGGCGGAACGCATTGATGTGTCGCGAGATCCACGACCCTATCCTGGTCAAGTGGCGGCCCGCGGGAGCAGCGGCGGCAGGTAGGACCACCACGTCGGGTGATCATGTACGAGATCACGCAGCACCGGGCCGCTCCGCAGCCTAGCGCGGCAG
>NZ_BDAZ01000108.1 GCF_001612725.1 Nocardia anaemiae NBRC 100462
CGTGACCGGGCGGGCGAGGATCTGCACGCACGCGGCCTGGCCGGGGGCGAGGTCGTCGGCGGCGGTGATCAGGTCTCGCACGAGATCGCCGCTGTAGTCGGTGCGCAACGGCAGTCCTTCGCGGCGGCCGAGCCGCAACTCACCTCCTGCCAACACTCGCCGGGTGGTGTTGGTGGTGTCGGGCAGCGGAGACCGGGCTGGGTAGGTGGTGTCGGTGTGCGCGCCGGGCCACGCGGAGGCGACGGCGCGTTCGATCAGCCCGGGCGCGATCTTCCTGGGGACCCACAGCCGGATCGCGGCCCCTTCTTCGGGGGTGACGGTGTATTCGAATCCGAGGTGTGGTTGCCCGAACAGCAGCCGCGCCCAGGCCGGGCGTAGTTGCCCGATCAGGTGTGACCAGAAGGCGAGCGCGCCATTCGCGTCGACCTCGGGTGGGGTGAGCACGGTGATCTGGCGAGCACGGGCACTGAGTTGGCGTCGGCGCAGCCTCGCCACCGCCCACACCGCGGCGAGCACACCGGCCACTGCAACCACGACCACGATCGCGGCCTGAGACCAGACGGCGCGCTCGATCGTCTCGGCGAGATCACCCAGCCTCGTGCCGGGTGCGAGCAGCATCCGGCCCAGCCATCCCTGTTCGGGACTCGCGATGGTGGCGTTCACGCGGCCACCGCCCCTGCTGCCTGGCCGGGCTGTCCGCCCGTGCCCCAGAACGGGGCAGCCCCGTACTGGAGGCGTCCGCGTGCGCCCTGATGCTCGGTGGTCGCCGTGGCGGCATCGGGCTTGCGGAGGATGACGACGTCCTCGTGCGCGATGAGGTGCATAGGTAGCCCGGCGGCGCGCTGTTTGACGATGAAGTCGCGTTGGAAGAAGCTGCTGCGCGCGACCAGGTCTCCCTCGGACAGTCGCCCCAGCAGCGCGACGCAGCGCTCGACCGGGACGAGCCCGGCCAGGCTGCCGCAGGTGATCAAGTGCGCGGGCAGGTTCACCAATTCCGCGTGCTGCCGCCACGGCCGGGCCGTAATGACGACGTGCCCGCCCGGGGCGAGGTATTCGGCAGCACCGGTCAGGATGCGCGTGAACCCCGACAGCAATCGGCCGAGTCCGACGTTGGCGAGGTTGCCGCGATCCAGGACCGCACCGTAGCGGTGGTTGGACTTGCGCACGCCCTGCCCAGCGCGCACCCGGACATGGCCGTGGACGGAGTCGCCGTAGGGCGGAGAAGTGATCACCAGATCCACCCGGCCCCGCAACTCTTTCGGTAGCAGGGTGGGGAGTTTGCGGGCGTCACCGGTGTAGATGGCGGCGTCGAGATCGATCCCGGCCTCGTGGGCGAGCCCGATGTTGGTGCGCGCCAACTCGGCCCACCGCGTCTCGTATTCGACACCGACCGCGCGGCGACCGAGGTGCAGCGCTTCGACGAGTGTGGTGCCGATCCCGCACATCGGGTCCAGCACGAGGTCACCGGCCCGGGTGTAGGTCGCGACGGCGTGTTGCACGATCGCGGGGAACATCTTCGCCGGGTGGGCCACGCTGTCGGGGTGATAGCGGCCCCGCCGCTGCACCGTGGGCGCGTTCTGGGCCGTCGCCCACACCGATACCGGCACCACGGCGGGAGCGGTCCCGGTCGCGGCGCCGGAGTCGACAGTGCCGGTGTCGGCGGTCTCGGGGTTCGTGGTGTCGGGGGTGGCGGAGTCGAGAGTCATCGGGGTCCTTCGCGAGATCGGTCGGTCGGTCGCGGCTCGGCGTGGCACCGACGCCGGTGGTGTGGGCGCGGGGATGGCGGGAGGAGTTATGGCGGGAGGTGTCACTGCGGGAGGGACTTCTCGCAGCGGGGCAGCAGGAACGCGAACACGTCGGTGTGCGCGACGGTGTGCACGACCGGCCCCCGATCGGCGCCCGAGTCGGGTGCGTCGGCGGGCGGTGTGGCGGTGATGGTGGTGCCGGTGACGGGGACGGCGATGATGTGCTGGAGGTAGAGCAGATCGGCGGCTTGGGCGGCGGCCACGGCCGCACCGGCCGGGTCGATGAGCACCCCGGAGCGGCTGTGGCGGCAGCGACCTAGCACGACCAGCAGCCCGCCCATCGCCAACCGGTGGACCGCCAGCGTGGTGAGGTGTTCGGCGGCGGCCACCGGGTCGAGGTGATCGGCCAGCAGGCTGACCAGAACCAGATCCACCGCCTCATCGGTGCCGGTGCCGGTGCCGGGTTTGTGGTGGGCGGTGCGGCCGAGGCCCTCGACGCTGGCGCACGCCGCTACCGTGTCCGCCGCGACCGCGTGCAGGCCACCACGAGTCGTGGGGGCGGGCCAGCCGAGCAACAGCACCCGCCCACCCGGGGCGCTGAACTCGCGCACCGCGCGAGACACGATCGGTTGCGGCCATCGGTCGCCGGGATCGAGCGGGTCGCTTCCGGCGGCCCACACGGTCGAGGGGACCACCACCGAGGTCGAGGTGCTGGTGTTGTCGGTGGCGGATCGGGACGGAAGTTGACGGGATTTCACGGTCATACGGGAATGCTCCTGACGGTCGTAGAGAACGGTTTGTACTCGTCTACTTCCGCCGCAAACGCTTTTTCGGGACACCGCCTGGCAAAACTTTTCCGAACAATTTTTTGCACACGAGAATCCAGCCGTACTGGGGACCGCCTATCCGAGACGGGAGCGCCGGTCTCGGACCATCGGGTTGAAAGAGTTTTTGAATCGTTTTTGATGGTTTGCCAATGGCGGCGATTTCGTATCCGAAACATACTCTCTTCATATTCTCGCGCATATCCACCCTGTTTGCTGCCCCTTTCATCGGGCATCCGGTTGGCTCGGTGTGGTGTGTGCCAAATGATTGCTCGATCGACACGGATATGTTTTGGATATGGTTCGGGTGTAGTTCGGATGTGTTTTGGGTGTGTTTTGGGTGTGTTTTGGATATGAGTGTTCGGTTCCCTTGTGAGGTCGGAATCTTTCGTGATTCCACCGAACAGGGAGTTGATGGTGACGAATTCAGAATTCGTGAATTCCTCGAGGTCGCGCGGTAAAGCGCGCACGCCGTTGGGTGTGGTGTCGGCGACGTTCGATCGGATCGCGGGGCAGTCCTTGCCCGTCGATCCGCGACCGGCACCAGGACCGCCGAGAAGCCAGGTCGAGGTGTGGGATGGGTTGCGTGCGTTGCTGCGGGATCCCGGTTTGCCGATCGCGGCGGTCGACGCGATCTGGGTGTGGCTGATCGAGCGGTCCCGCACCCACGGTGGGGACGCGACACTGGTGTGCGCGAGTCTGGCCGAGCCGATGCTCGCTGGCATGGCAGGGTTGTTCGCCGCGCCGGGCGGCCGCCATCGCGACGACCTCGAGTCCGAGGTGTTGACCGGGTTCCTCACCCATCTCGGATGTGTCGAGCTGGATCTGCCGGGCGTGTGGCATCGCCTGCGGTGGGCGGCCTACCGTGCCGCGATCAGAGCGGCGAACCAGCAGCCGTCGGTGGTGTCGGTCGCCGACCTCGAGCGTGATCTCGGCTCGATGGGTGAGCAGCGGCTGCTGATGGTAGCCGGGCCGGGACACCCCGAGACGGTGCTGGCCGAGGCCGTCGCCGCCGGGGTGATCAGCGCCGAGGCAGCGGAGCTGATCGCGGTCTCGCGGTGGGAGCGTCGCACGCTGACCTCGCTGGCCGCCGAGCGCGGGCAGTCGCTGTGGAAGCTGCGCAAACAACGCCGACGCGCCGAGGCCCGACTCGTGGCCTGGCTGACCGACCGCGCCCACGACCTGGGCCGCACCAGCATCGTCGAAGCCCATGCGATGAACACCCTCGCACCGATCGAGGACAGCGGGCCAGCACCGGAGCGAGTCCGTCAGCGAAGGAAACCGCCGCTCACACCGAGTCGGTCGGCCACCAGGGACGGGGAGGTGCGCCCATGCGCGTGACTCGACTCCTCGACACCGCCACAGCACTCGCACCTCGCGTGCGCATCCGGCGATTCGCGCTGATCCTCGCGGCCGCCACCACCGTGGCCGTCATCACGGTGGTCGCGGCCGGTGCGGCGGCAGCAGCGCCCCCGGGGCAGGTGCTGGCTATCGCGTCCTCGCTGGACCAAGTGCTTGAGAACCTACGTAATTGGCTGATCGGCATCCTCGCCGCCCTGGCGACGGTCTGCCTCACCGTCGCCGGAGCACGCTATCTCATCGGGGCGGGTGACCCGGCCGAGATGGAGAAGGCCAAGAGCGCCTTCCGCGCGGCCTGCCTCGGGTACGCGCTGGCGATGCTGGCCCCGGTCATCGTCACCGTCCTCAAGTCGATCGTCGGGGCCTGACGTGAGCGCCCCACTACTCGCCCGGCCCACGCCTGCGGTCGGGCTGCGGCCTTTGCGTACCGGCCACACCGCTGCGGCGACGGTGGCGGTGGTGCTCGCGGCAGTGCTGATCACCCTCACCGGTGGGATGAGTGCCGCTGCGCAACCACCGCCGACGCCGCCCGTGCCGGTGCCCTCAGCTCCGGCGACACCCGCACCCACCACCTCGACACCCGCTCCGACCTCGCCGGTGCCTCCCTCGCGCTGGGCCACGCCTCCACCCACCAGCCCGGCCTCGCCCACCCCGGGTGTTCCCGACTCGACTATCCCGACGCCGGCGGACTCGCCCGGGTCGGGGCCGGGGGCTGGCGAGTGCGGGGTGAGCAACATCTCCGGCTGCGTGGCCAAGGCGATCGACGGGTTCTTCCAGCGTGTGGTCGACTCCGCGCTCAACCCGCTACTCGAATTGGTGTCACACACCCTGCTCACCACCCCCGAACCGGGCGATCTGCCGCAGGTCGGCGTGTTGTGGACGCAGTCGTGGCAGCTGGTACTCGCGATCTACGGGCCGATCGTGATGGCCGCCGGGGTGCTGCTGATGGTGCGCGAAACCCTGCAGACGCGGTGGTCGTGGCGGGAGCTGACGGCTCGGCTGGTGGTTGGGTTCCTCGCCGCCGCGACGAGCATGGTGATCGCCACCTCGGCGATCGGCTTCGCCAACGCCCTCGCCCGATCCCTCGGCGGTGACGGTGTCGACTCCGATTCCGCCGCCGCCGCGTTGACCCAGCTGGCCGCGACCGGCGGCAACGCACCGGGGACCTTCACGATCCTGCTGCTGGTCGCGCTGGTGGTGATGCTGGTCGTGCTGCTGGTCGCCTATGTGGTGCGCGTCGCGGTCACCGTCATCCTGATCGTCTCCGCGCCGTTGGCGTTGATGTGTCACGCCCTACCCGGCCTCGAGATGGTGGCGCGCTGGTGGTGGCGATCGTTCGCCGCTTGCCTGGCCATCCAGGTGGTGCAGTCAGTGACCCTGGTGACGGTGCTGCGGGTTTTCCTCACCCCGGGCGGATGGAACTTCTTCGGCCCCACCGCGAACGGGATCGTCGATCTGATCGTCGCGCTCGCCTTGATGGGCGTGCTGATCAAGACCCCGTTCTGGCTGCTATCGGTGCTGCGGATCGGCCACGGCCGCACCCTCGTCGGCTCGATCGTGCGCAGCTACGTCGTCTACAAAACCTTCGGCCTGCTCAAAGGCGCCCACACCGCACGCGGGCGCGGCGGTTCGGCCACACCCGCCCAACTACAGCAGCGCGGGCGACGCACCATCGCATCCGCGCCGCGCGACCCGTACGCACGGGTCCGCGCCACCCGCGACGGACAACTGATGCTGCCCCTCGAAGGCATGCACCGAGTCCAGCGGCAATCCACCCCGGCACCCGCATCGCCCACCGCTACGCCGAAGACCACACCGGGCCGCATGCCACGCGGCAGGCAACTCGCGTTCGACTTCGATCCGCCGGACCCCTACCGGGGGATCCGTCCCGGACGCAACGGCCAATACCCGCTGCCGGTCCCGGTGAGCAGGGTTCGGCCCACCCCACCGGCCGAACCACCACGACCACCAGCGCGCGCCACGGCACCGCGAGGCCGCCGACCCCAACAGCTCGCGTTCGATTTCGATACGTCCGCACCGGCGGACCCCTACGACCGGATCCGGCCGTTGCGCAGTGGCCAGTACCCGCTGCCGATCCCGGTGACCCGCATCCGGCCCGCGCCACCACCGCCCACACCACCCCAACCACCACCAGCGCCGACGCCGTCGCCGTCGCCGGGACGGCAGCTGCATCTTCCGCTCCCGAATCTCCCCGTCCGCCGCCGCAGGTCCGGCGCTCCCCGAGGAGGCAAACTTCTATGACGACGATCGTGCGTATTCCCGCCGATGTCGAACGAAGTGACCGGTTGATCGGACCGTTCACCGCCCGCCAACTCGCCATCCTCGCCACCACAGCACTACTGCTGTACTCGGTGTGGATCGCGACCCGGGCCGTGGTCGCGCCGCTGGTGTTCCTGGCCGCCGCCGCCCCGATCGCGGCCGTGGTCACCGTCGCGATCGTCACCCGCCGCGACGGGCTCCCCGCCGACCTGCTGCTGTGGGCCGCGATCCGCCATCGGTGGCGTTCGCGTCATCTGGTGACCGCACCCGAGGGGGGCGTGCTCGCTGCGCCGAGGTGGATCACCGACCGCGCCACGCGAGCCCGTCCACGCCCGCCGGTTCCAACGGCGTTGTCGCCCGAGGAGTTGCGGTTACCGGCGTCGGTCACCCCGGGCGGCGGCGGTGTCGGAGTCATCGACCTCGGGGCCGCCGGGCTCGCGGTGGTCGCGGTCGCGGGCACCCTCAACCTCGCCTTACGCACCCCCGCCGAACAAGACGGCCTCGTCGGGCAACTCGCGGGCTGGCTGCACACCCTGCGCCAACCCGTGCAGATCCTCATCCGCTCCGCCCGCCTGGACCTATCCGCACACCTCACCGGCCTGCACACCGCCGCATCCGACATGTCCCCGGACCTGGCCGCCGCCGCCCACGACCACGCCGCACACGTGAGCGAGTTGGCGGCCGGAGAGCACCTCACCCGCCGCCAGGTCCTGTTGATCTGGAGAGAATCCCTCGACAATCCCGCCGCCGCGACCTCACCCGGTAGACGGCTGCTCGGGCGGGGCCGGGCCCGCCGCGGCG
>NZ_BDAZ01000109.1 GCF_001612725.1 Nocardia anaemiae NBRC 100462
GAGGCGGTGTGTGCGTTGGCGCGGTAGCGGCGCGGCGAGGTGGCGGTGCGGTCGGCGTGCCCGGCAGTAGTCAGCGCCTCGAGCGCGTTACCGACAGCACCGGAAGAACGCGCCAGGGTTTTCGCGATCTCGCGGGGGGAATGCTCGCAGCCCGGATTGTCTGCCAGTACACCGGCGACCATGCGCCGCAATTCACCATTTCCCAAACGGGCACCGGAAGCGGGTACCGGGGCAGCGGGTGATGTCATTTCGTCTCCTAAATTTCAGGCCCATTAACCGGGATCGTGGCATACGTGTGGCGAGGCCACCAATGGGATTTCGTGAATTCCCCGGCGAATTCCGGGGCACGTCTCGACGCTAGCTCGGCTCACAGCGAGTCCACAACCCGAAAACACACCAATTTCCGAAAATTATCCCGCGAGCCTACATATTCGACAACGCAAGAATGAAATGAAACGCACACAGTCACACCTGGCCGCGACGACGACACCGCCGAAACAATAATGTCTAAATAGAAAGAATGATGGAGAAGGACGGGAGGACAAGGACACGGAGATACCTACAGAGATGAACACCCATCGGCCAGGGGGTCACGAGACCGCCGACGAGCGGCGACGGAGCATGTCTATATAGCTTTGTATATAGACAATCCTCGATGACACCCGCCCGGATATATGCCATCTCACCAGCGGTTTTACCGTGATGGGGTGGCGTGTTTTGACCACACCACCGAACACCACACGGAATATCACCATCGAACACCCCCCGCATCTACCTCTTCAAGATCACGAGAAGTTCTGTACGTTATTCGATATGGCTTCGGAGCCATATCGAATAAGAAATAGGCAACTATTCCGTGCCGCAGAACATATTGTTCGAGAATTTCTACGGGCCGCAACGTGTGGCTATTTGCATTATATACGCAATTTTCGGACCGCGCCCGGTTGGTTAATTCGCGCAATGGCGATCCGGGAGAGGCGATCGTGTTCTTCCCGCGCCTCGTATGGTCGATTCGAGGCCGACTCGAATTCTATTTGATGGTGCGGTGTAGATGTTCGAGGAGTTGGCGTGTTCGGGGGCTCGGGGTCTGGTCGATTTCGGCGAGTTTGTGGGTGAGCAGTGAATAGGTGCGGGTGAGGGCGGCGTGTTCGCCGAGGCGGGCGTGCAGGCTCAGAATGTCTTGCCAGACGGTTTCGTTGTAGGGGTCGATCTCGATGATTGTCTCGAGCAGGCCCAGGGTGGCGCGGGGATCGTTGTCGGCGGTGCGGGCGGCCAGCCAGCCCAGCGCGTTGAGGGCGTCGCGTCGCGCGGCTTCGCGCAGTGGTTCGACCCAGGTGTCGGTGAGGTCGGTGGCCAGGACGGTGGTGGCCAGACCGGCGATCCGCTCGCACGCGGCGGCCTGGTCCTGCTCGCTAGTGGCGCGGCGGCGTTGCGCCACGGCCGCGGTGAACTCCCAATAGTCGACGGTGATCGCCAGGGGTGAGAGCCGGTAGTGCATGTGGTCATCGGCCAGCGGCGCGGTGACCTGGCCGCCGGTCGCGGAGGTGATACCGGTGCGCACACGGCTCAAGGTGTTGGCCAGCGCGGCGGTGAGCTTGGCCGGGGGATTCGCGCCCCAGAGCACATCGACCAGCTCTGTCCTGCTCAGTCCCTCCGGATGCAGGGCGAGCACAGCCAGAACCTCCCGGCTGCGTGGCCGCAACTGGCCCGTGATCTCCACACTCTCACCGCCCTCGGGCGCGCGCCACAAGACCCGGGTCGGCCCGAACACCCTGATCGCCAACACCGGCTCGGCCTGCTCGCGAGACGGGCTCGACGGTGCCGGGTCGTGTTGCAGGGCAGGAGGATCGGCGGCTCGGTTGTCCTCGCGCGGGCGGATCTGCTCTTCGCTGCCGCCCGGTGCGGTGTCGCGGGATGCTGGTACACGCGCGGGAGCGGTATGCGGTCGGGTACGGGCAGCATCGGTATCCGGTTGCGAGCGCGCGGGTCTGGGTGTGGGTGTGGGCGCGGTGGTGGCTGGGTCGATCCGGTACACCGTGGGCGAGGAGGCTGGGCGGCGGGCAGCGATGTCTTGGCGGGTCAGCGGGCGAGTACGCCGAGGCTGGGTGGTGGTGGCCGGTCGCGTCGGGCGTAGTTGCTCGCGCAGGGCCGCGGTGATGGTGCGGGCGGCCGGGAGCAGGTGAGGACCGCGACGTGGCTGGCGAGTCCCGTGCACCAGCGCCACGGCCGAGTCCCGCGCGGCGGGCAGGACTCCCAGCACCGGCAGGGCGAGGGCCGTGGCGAAGTCGTTGTGCGGGCTGTCCCCGATGAGCAGCACACCACGGCGGCGGCAGGACTTGGTGAGTCGCAGGATGCGGCGGGCGGCGCGTTCGGGATCTGTGTGCTCGGGGCGGACCACGACCAGGCAGGCGTCGGCGGCGGCCAGGACCGGCGCGAGGGTCGAATCCGGTTCGAAGGCACCGCAATCGGCGAATATCGTGGCCCCGAGGGTTCGCCAGCCCGGGTGCGCACCGGCCAGTAGCGAGGCGGTCAAGGCGGCGCGGGTCGCGTCGTGGCCTGGTGGTGCGGCCAGCATCGGCACCGCGTTGGGCAGATATTGCATGTGCTCGAGCACCCGGCCGGGCTCGATAGGGGTGTTCGGGTCGAGAGTGCGGGCCAGGCTCGCCCACCCCAGATACGGGTCGGCCCCGACCATGTCGGCGAGCTGCCCGCCTGCGGGGTCGGCCTCCACCACCAGCGCAGCCTCGCGACCGGGCCAGGCTCGGGCCAGAGCCACCGCCGTGGTCGTGGTCCCGGCACGCGGCCCCAGACCCGCGACCGCGATCAGCAGCGGCGCCTGCGAGCCCGAGACCGCCGGTGTCGCCGTCACCAGGACACACTCGTGCCCGCCACGACAGAGTCGGGCGGGCGGATTCGGCGGGCGGGGGTCTGTACTGGCGTCGTGATCATCCCTGCCCCTGGACGTTGCTGATCAGCAGCCCACCGCCCTCACCGGGGCGGGTGTTGATGACCTGGAGATAGTCCACCCGTTGGCGGTCCGGGTGCAGCTCGGCCACGTGGACGTTCGCGGTCGTCTCCGAGATCGGAGTGATCGCCACGCAATGGGTGCTGCCTATCGGGATCGAAGCGATCCCAGCGGCGAGCCCCTCGGCGGTGATCCCGGACTCCGGTGCCAGCAGCGGCATCGCGGCCTCGGCGCTGCGATCGATGTAGTAGGCCGCCTCGAACGCCGCGATCACTCCCGCAACGGTCGCGGTGGTGTCTGCGGGGCGGTCGGTGACCAGGATGCCCGACAACCCGGTGCACGCCCCCTCCGCCGCCGATGTATTGCTCGGCGCTACCGCTGTGGCACGCACTGGATCACCGTTGTCGTGTGCGTCGTTGCCCCATAGGGCCACCACGGCGATCATCGCGGCCACAGTGGCCGCCAGCGCGGCCCACACACGCCCCGGCACCCGATACCCGTCCATGTTCCACAGTGGCCGTGCTACCGCTGTGTCTGCCGCGTCCCGTGTCTGCGGCAACGCCACCAGCCAGCGACCCTGCTGTGCCGATGGTTCCGGACTCGCCTCGACCCCGGTCTCGGAATCGAGATCGGGGTCGGAATCGAGATCGGGGTCGGGGTCGGATACGAGGTGCAGGGCCGGTGCCATTCGCGGCTGCTCGAGCCAGGCCCACGGGTCGGCCTCGCTGGGCTTGGGCTTCTTGCGGATAGTCATTCACCTGCCCTCATTGGGAGTTGTTCTCGGACTGTGTGATTCGCCGGGCCTGCCCGCACCCCGTGGAGGGGGAGTTGTTCGGGGTGCGGGCAGGGTTCCCCGGAGGGGTCTAGGAGTGGGCCGCGTGCTCGGAGTCCGGTGGCACGCGCCCGGTGTTCGGCGGCCGGCGAGTGATGTCCTCGCCCAGCCTGGCGAGGACATCGCTGGTGGCGCCACTCGCGGTGTTGAGGTGGCCGGCGTCGTACTCGCGCCAGCTGACCTCGGTTCCGCGTTGCCGGTAGGCGATGAGGGTGCGACGCCCAGCCTGCACCGGAACGATCGAGTCGGCACTGCCGTGATACAAGTGCAGCGGCATCACGGGTTTGGTGTGGGCGAGGGTTTCCAGCGCCAGGACCCGCCGCCACCACACGTCGTTCCAGGGGTCGGGCCGTCGGCACCAGTGAGCCAAGGGTTGCGGAAACCGTTGCAGCAGTTCGGTTCCGGTGAGGTGTTGCGCTTCGGCGACGGCCTGTATTCCGTCCTCGTTCAGGACGTGGCGCAGCGGGATGTGTTCGTAGGCTCGGGAGAGTCCGATCAGCCCTGCCAGCCCCACTGCCGCGCCCGCGCCCTGGCTGAATGCCGGTGCCAGCGCGGCGAGGTCGGAGGCGACGGCTCCGGCGGCGATTCCGCGTAGATCCAGCTCGGGCGCGTACCAGGGGTGCAGTTCACCGGCGGCGGTGACCGCTCGCCCACCGTCGGCGTATCCCCAGGCCACGACCGGCGCGACCGGAGTACCGAGGTCCGCACCGCGATAGACCGCGCGCGCGAGATCGAGCACGATCCGTGCCCCGGCGCGGGCGGCGAGGAAGGTATGCGGCCCGGCACCGGTGAGGCCGAGTCCTTCACCGTCGGGCACTGCCACCACCCACCCTCGCTGCAAGGCCGCTTCGATCCCGGCGGTGTCGGGTTCGGCGCCGATCGCCAGCAGCTTCGAGGGCGCGCACACCCCGCCGAGTCCGCGAAACTCCGGGCAGTGCACCAGGATCGCGGTGGCACCAGGGGCGGCGACCGTCTCGGGGATCAGCACGATCCCCGAGGCGGGGATGAGTTCGGAGCGGGAATTGGTGGAGACGTAGATGATCTGCCACGCTCCCGCCGCCGAAGTCAGTTGCGGCACGAACACCGGCCGCGTCCGCACAAGGTCCCCGGAATGGCGGCCGTCGAGGGTCGGGATGTCGTAGAACTCGCTGTTCATTGGTGCGCTGTTCACGGGTGCCTCCCGGCGAGGTCGTGGGCGAGTGCGGTCATCCACGCGATCCCGCTGGCGAGTTGTCCGGCGGAGGCGTACCCGGTGTGACGGCCGACCAGGTCGGAGTATCGAAGCCACACAGCCGGATTCATCAGATCGGCGTTGTCGGCGACCAACTGCCCCCACGCGCCCGACAACTGGGCGGCCAGTTTCGGCAACTGCCCGACCGGGTCCCCGGCCACGATCCCGGTGATCTGTGCCCACCGGGCCGTCACGGCGGCCGTCTCCTCCGGGGTCGGAGGTGGGGTGCGGGGGTCGGCGGCAGTGGTGAGCCGCTCGGCGAGGCTGGCCTCGGGCATGTAGTCGACGCCGCCGGGGCCGGTGCGGAAGTCGTGGTTCACCACAGTGGTCCAGGCGTCACCGAGCACGCCCGAGAGCAGTGTCTGGATCGAGCCGAGCGCTGCTAGGGGATCACGCAGGTCGGCCTGGGCGGCGATCTCGGCGGCCATCCGCAACAACGCGGCGCGATCCGGTGCCGCGCAACTCAAGTCACCCTCGACACAGATATCGGCCACCCGACCGGTCAACGCGCCGTAGCCGACGCCGTCACCAGTGGCGATCCCGCTCCCGGACGCGGGCGCGGTGGTGATCGCCACCCCCGACACCGCCGCCCCTTCTGTGCCCGGAGCGGGGTCCGGGGTGAGTTGTCCAGGGCGACCGGGGAACACAGGCGATCCCGGGGCGCGATCAGGATCGGAATAGAGCGCGATACCCGCGATCCGCTCGGGTCCGACCGGTCCCTCGCCCGCGCCGACAGCTCGCGCGAATTCCGACACCACTTGCGCGCCTTGGGAATACCCGACCCCAGCCAAAGCGGTGTCCGGGCACGCGGCGGCGATACGGTCAGCGGCGGCCTCGAGCGCGGCGACACCGGCGCGGACCGAGTCCGCGTAGGCGTCGGAGCCGCCGCCGGTGCCCACCGCGCCCCCGAACCCGGCGGGATAGGCAATGTAGCTGCGCTGCACCAGATCCGGGACAGCGGCCACCACC
>NZ_BDAZ01000110.1 GCF_001612725.1 Nocardia anaemiae NBRC 100462
CGGCGGCGGCGGTGTGGGAGTTGGCGCGGTAGCGGCGCGGTGCGCTGGCGGTGCGGTCGGCGTGACCGGCGGCGGTCAATGCCTCAAGCGCATTGCCGACAGCACCGGAGGAACGCGACAGGATTTTCACGATCTCGCGGGGGGAATGCTCGCGCCCCGGATTGTCTGCCAGGACACCGGCGACCATGCGCCGCAATTCACCATTACCCAAACGAGGTGAGGTCATTTTCGTCTCCTGAAAAGTCGAACCCAATTCACGTACCGCCACGCGGATCGTGACATACGTGTGGCGAGGCCACCAATGGGATTTCGTGAATTCCCCCGGCGAATTCCGGGGCACGGCTCGACGCTAGCTCGGCTCGCTGCCAGTCCACAACCCGAAATCCAACCCGAAATCAAACAATTCCCGAAAATTACCCACGAGCCCCCAATCGACAAGGCAAGAATGGAACGAAACGCGCACAGCCCCGGCTCATCCGAGACAACGAAACCGCGACAAAAGCAATAAAGAAAAGAAAAGAAGGAACGGACAGGAGGAGGGGGACGGAGATAAGACAGCAGGGTGAGAACGGCGCGATGCAGACGGACGCGGACCGCCGACGGATGACGGCGACGCATGTCTATATAGCTTTGTATATAGACAATCCCGAGTAGGCCCTGGCTGGATAGATGCCGCTTCACCTGCGGATATGCTGCGATAGGGTGGCGTGATTTGACCACGCCACCGAACGCCACACGGAATACCACCACCGAACGCCCCCCGGATCGGCCTCTTCAAGATCACGATAAATTTCGCGCGTTATCCGATACGGCGACAAAGCCACTGGAATAAGAAAAAAGCAGACACTCGAGGTGATGCAAATAGTCTTTTTCGCGCATTCATTCGGGGGCCGCAACGTATCAGCATTTCATCATACAGGGCAATTTTCCAAGCATGACCGGTCAGCGAATTCAAATAATGACGACAGCCAATAACGAACCGAGAGGTGGTCGTGTTCTTCTCGCGTCCCGGACATCGTCTCGTATTGATGGTGGTCCCTATTTGGTGGTGCGGTGCAGGTGTTCGAGGAGTTGGCGTGTTCGGGGGCTCGGGGTCTGGTCGATTTCGGCGAGTTTGTGGGTGAGCAGTGAATAGGTGCGGGTGAGGGCGGCGTGTTCGCCGAGGCGGGCGTGCAGGCGCAGAATGTCTTGCCAGACGGTTTCGTTGTAGGGGTCGATCTCGATGATTGTCTCGAGCAGGCCCAGGGTGGCGCGGGGATCGTTGTCGGCGGTGCGGGCAGCCAGCCAGCCCAACGCGTTGAGGGCCTCGCGGCGCGCGGCTTCGCGCAGTGGTTCGACCCACGTGTCGGTGAGGTCGGTGGCCAGCACGGTGGTGGCCAGACCCGCGATCCGCTCGCACGCGGCGGCCTGGTCCTGCTCGCTGCTGGCGCGGCGGCGTTGGGCCACGGCCGCGGTGAACTCCCAATAGTCGACGGTGATCGCCTGGGGTGAGAGCCGGTAGCGCATGTGGTCATCGGCCAGCGGCGCGGTGACCTGGCCGCCGGTCGCGGAGGTGATGCCGGTGCGCACGCGGCTCAACGTGTTGGCGAGTGCGGCGGTGAGCTTGGCCGGGGGGTGCTCGTCCCAGAGCACATCGATCAGCTCTGTCCTGCTGAGCCCGTCCGGATGCAGGGCGAGCACAGCCAGGACTTCCCGGCTGCGTGGCCGCAACTGGCCCGTGATCTCCACCGCCTCACCGCCCTCGGGTGCGCGCCACAGGACCCGGGTCGGGCCGAACACCCGGATCGCCAACACAGGCTCGGCCTGCTCACGAGACGGGCTCGACGGTGCGGGGTCGTGTTGAGGGGCTTGGGGATCGGTGGCTCGGTCGTCCTCGCGTGGGCGGATCTGCTCTTCGCTGCCGTCAGGTGCGGTGTCCTGCGGTCCCGGTACACGCGCGGGCGCAGTATGCCCTTGGGGGTGGGCAGCATCCGTATCCGGTTGCGAGCGCGCAGGTCTGGGCGCGGGTGCGGGTGTGGTGGTGGCTGGGTCGAGCCGGTACACCGTGGGCAGCGGGGCCGACCGGCGGCGAGCGACCGCGGTGGTGGTGTGGTGGGTCGGCGGGCGGGTGCGCCGTTGCTGCCCGGTCGTGGCCGGTCGGGTCGGACGGAGCTGCTCGCGCAGGGCCGCGGTGATGGTGCGGGCGGCTGGAAGCAGACGCCGACCGCGACGCGGCTGCCGAGTCCCGTGCACCAGCGCGACGGCTGAGTCCCGTGCGGCGGGCAGGACTCCCAACACCGGGAGGGCGAGTGCCGTGGCGAAGTCGTTGTGCGGGCTGTCCCCGATGAGCAGCACTCCACGGTGACGGCAACCCTCGGTGAGCGCCAGGATGCGGTGGGCGGCGCGTGCGGGGTCGATGTGATCGGTGCGGACGACGACCAGGCAGGCGTCGGCGGCAGCCAGGACCGGGGCCAGAGCCGAATCCGGCTCGGGGGCACCGCAATCGGCGAACACGCTCGCCCCGAGGGCTCGCCAGCTCGCGTGCGTACCGGCCAGCAGTGAGGCGGTCAATCCCGCGCGAGTTGCGTCTGGGCCTGGTGGTGCGGCCAGGACTGGCACGCCGTTGGGCAGGAACTGCACGTGCTCGAGCATTCGGTCGGCCTGCACGGGTGCGTTCGGGTCGATGGTGCGAGCCAGGCTCGCCAACCCCAGATACGGGTCACCGCCCACCAATTCGGCCAGTTGCCCGCCTGCGGGGTCGGCCTCCACCACCAGCGCAGCCTCGCGACCGGGCCAGGCTCGGGCCAGAGCCACCGCGGTGGTCGTGGTCCCGGCACGCGGCCCCAGACCCGCGACCGCGATCAGCAGCGGCGCCTGCGAGCCCGAGGCCGCCGGTGTCGCCGTCATGAGGACACGCTCGTGCCCGCCGCGACAGACAGTGTTCGACGGCACTCAAACCTCCGACGTAGCAGGAGGATTCGGCGGGCGGGGGTCTGTGCTGGCGTCGTGGTCATCCCTGCCCCTGGACGTTGCTGATCAGCAAGCCACCGCCCTCAACGGGGCGGGTGTTGATGACCTGGAGATAGTCCACCCGTTGGCGGTCGGGGTGCAGCTCGACCACGTGCACGTTCGCGGTCGTCTCCGAGATCGGGGTGATCGCCACGCAATGGGTGCTGCCTATCGGGATCGAGGCGATCCCGGCGGCGAGCCCGTCGGCGGTGATCCCGGACTCCGGTGCCAGCAGCCGCATTGCGGCCTCGGCGCTGCGATCGATGTAGTAGGCCGCCTCGAACGCCGCGATCACTCCCGCAAGGGTCGTGGTGGTGTCTGCCAGGCGGTCGGTGACCACGGTGCCCGACAACCCGGTGCACGCACCCTCAACAGCCGCTGTCGCGCTCGGCGCTACCGCCGTGACATGCACCGGATCACCGTTCTCGCGTGGATCGTGGGCCCATACGGCCACCACGCCGATCATCACGGCCGCAGTGGCCGCCAGCGCGGCCCACCCACGCCCCGGCACCTGATACCCGGCCCTGTTCCACAGTGGCCGTGCTACCGCTGTATCTGCCGCGTCCCGAGTCTGCGGCAACGCCACCAGCCAGCGGCCCTCCTGTGCCGATGGTTGCGGACTCGCCTCGACCCCGGTCTCGGACTCGAGATCGGGGTCGGGGTCGGACACGAGGTGCAGGGCCGGTGCCATTCGCGGCTGCTCGAGCCAGGCCCACGGGTCGGCCTCACTGGGCTTGGGCTTCTTGCGCAACATCATTCACCTCCCCTCATTGGGAGTAGTTCTCGCAACGGATGATTCGCCGGGCCTGCCCGCACCCGGGGAGGGGGGTTCGGGGTGCGGGCAGGGTTCCCCGGAGGGGTCTAGGAGCGGGCAGCGTGCTCGCCCTCGCCGATCGGATGGCCGGGCTCGGGAGGCGGTGGCCCGCCGGTGATGTCCTCGCCGAGTCTGGCGAGGACATCGCTGGTTGCGGCGGCTGCGGTGTTGCGGTGATCGGCGTCGTACTCGCGCCAGCTGACCTCGGCTCCGCGTTGCCGGTAGGCGATGAGTGTGCGACGCCCGGCCTGCACCGGAACGATCGCGTCGAGGCCGCCGTGATACAGGTGCAGCGGCATCACCGGCTTGGTGTGGGCGAGGGTTTCCAAAGCCAGCACACGCCGCCACCACAGGTCGTTCCACGGGTCGGGCCGGCGGCACCAGTGCGCCAGAGGTTGCGGGAACCGTTGCAGCAGTTCGTTTCCGGTGAGGTGCTGCGCCTCGGCGACGGCCTGCACTCCGTCCTCGTTCAGGACGTGACGCAGCGGGATGTGCTCGTAGGCTCGTGAGAGTCCGATCAGCCCAGCCAGCCCCACTGCCGCGCCCGCGCCCTGGCTGAACGCGGGCGCCAGCGCGGCGAGGTCGGAGGCGACGGCTCCGGCGGCGATTCCGCGTAGATCCAGCTCGGGCGCGTACCAGGGGTGCAGTTCACCGGCTGCGGCGACCGCTCGCCCACCGTCGGCATATCCCCAGGCCACCACCGGCGCGACCGGAGTACCGAGGTCCGCGCCCCGATAGACCGCGCGCGCGAGATCGAGCACAATCCGGCCCCCGGCACGGGCGGCGAGGAAGGTATGCGGCCCGGCACCGGTGAGGCCGAGTCCCTCGCCGTCGGGTATCGCCACCACCCACCCCCGCCGCAAGGCCGCCTCGATCCCGGAGGTGTCGGGCTCGGCGCCGATCGCCAACAGCTGCGACGGCGCGCACACCCCGCCAAGTCCGCGAAACTCCGGGCAGTACAACAAGATCGCGGTGGCACCGGGCTCCGCGACCGTCTCAGGAATCAGCACGATCCCCGAAGCGGGGATGAGTTCGGAGCGGGAATTGGTGGAGATGTAGATGATCTGCCATGCTCCCGCCGCCCCGGTTAGTTGCGGAACGAACACCGGCCGCGTCCGCACTAGATCCCCGGCATGGCGGCCGTCGAGGGTCGGGACATCGTAGAAGTCACTGGTCATCGTTGGCTCCCGGCGAGGTCGTGGGCCAGTGCGGTCATCCACGCGATCCCGCTGGCGAGTTGCCCGGCGGCGGCGTAACCAGTGTGGCGGCCAACCAGATCGGAGTATCGAAGCCACACAGCCGGATTCATCAGATCGGCGTTGTCGGCGACCAACTGCCCCCACGCACCAGAGAGCTGGGCGGCCAGTTTCGGCAACTGCCCGACCGGGTCCCCCGCCACGACCGCAGTGATCTGCGCCCACCGGGCCGTCGCCGCAGCTGTCTCCTCCGTGGACGGTGGAGGTGTGCGGGGGTCGGCGGCAGTGGTGAGCCGCTCGGCGAGACTGGCCTCGGGCACATAGTCGACGACGCCGGGACCGAGGCGGAAGTCGTGGTTCACCACGGTGGTCCAGGCGTCACCGAGCACGCCCGAGAGCAGGGCCTGGATCGAGCCGAGCGCTGCTAGGGGATCACGCAGGTCGGCCTGGGCGGCGATCTCGGCGGCCATCCGCAACAGGGCGGCGTGATCGGGTGCCGCGCAACTCAAATCGCCCTCGACGCAGATATCGGCCACCCGACCGGTCAGCGCCCCGTAATCGACGCCGTCGTCCGTGGCGATCCCGCTGCCGGACGCGGGTGCGGTGGTGATCGCCACACCCGCCACCGCCGCCCCCGTTGTGCCGGGGGCCGGGTCGGGAGTGAGTTGTCCAGGACGGCCGGGGATCACAGGCGATCCCGGGGCGCGATCGGGATCGGAATACAGCGCTACACCCGCGATCTTCTCCGGTCCCACCGGTCCCTCCCCCGCGCCGACAGCTCGCGCGAATTCCGACACCACCTGCGCGCCTTGGGAATACCCGACCCCGGCCAAAGCGGTGTCCGGGCACGCGGCGGCGATCCGCTCGGCGGCGGCCTCGAGCGCGG
>NZ_BDAZ01000111.1 GCF_001612725.1 Nocardia anaemiae NBRC 100462
GCGGCACCAGGCGCGCAACAGTTACAGGCCGAATTGACCGAGCTAGGCGCGCAGGTGCGCATTGTGGAATGCGATATCGCCGACCGCGATTCGTGTCGGCAGTTGTTGGCGCAGGTACCGCGCGAGCACCCGCTGACCGCACTGGTCCACACGGCAGGCGTGCTCGACGACGGTGTGCTCGGTGCACTGAATCCGAAGCGATTGCGAAATGTATTGGCGCCGAAGGTCGACGCCGCGTGGTATCTGCACGAGTTGACGCGTGACCTGGACTTGGCGTGGTTCGTGCTGTTCTCCTCGGTCGCCGGTGTGCTCGGTTCGCCCGGACAGGCGAATTACGCGGCGGCGAATGCCTTTTTGGACGAGCTGGCGGCGTTGCGGCAGCGGTCGGGGCTGGCGGCGGTGTCGATCGATTGGGGCCTGTGGGCCGCTGAGGCTGGCATGGGTGGCACCCTCGACACCGCCGACACCGCCCGCATCGGGCGCGACGGCGTGCGGCCATTGTCCACCGAGGCGGGGCTGGCTTTGTTCGATGCCGCTGTGGCACAGGCCGATCCTGTCGTGGTCGCGGCCGACTTCGATCGGGCCGCACTGCGCGCGGCCGCGCGCGTGGCGCCGATTCTCGGTGACATCGTCGGCGGCCGCCCAGCCGCGGCGCACGGATCCGTTGCGCCCGCTCCGTCGGACCTTGCCGGGCTCACCGCCGATGCACAGGCCAGGCAGTTGCTGGAAACCGTTCGGACACAGATCGCAATCGTGCTCGGGCATGGGCGGTCCGACCGGATCGATTCGGGCGCGAACTTCCGCGACCTCGGATTCGATTCACTGACCTCGGTCGAACTTCGCAACCGCGTCAAATCCGTGACCGGACTGCAACTTCCGGCAACCGCGGTCTACGACCATCCGACGCCAACCGCGCTCGCGCAGTACCTACACCGGCAGGTGGTCGGTGCGCGACCGGAAGGGGTGCTGCGGGAGCTGACGCGTCTGGAGGCGTCGCTGGCACAGCTCGAGCCGGACGACGATGTCCTGACGGAGGTGTCGGCTCGGCTGGAGGCGCTCATGGGGCAAATCGCGGCCCGCGGGCGGCCGAAGCCGGACGACGACGATCTGCGGTCGGCGAGTGCGGACGAACTCGTCGACATGATCCGACGCGAGTTCGGCAAGTCATGACCGGCGCGCACGCAGTGGGAAAGGGAAGTGCACGGTAGTGGTCACCGACAACGAACTGCTCGAGAATCTGCGGTGGGTCACGGCCGAACTGCGCAAGGTTCGCCAGCGCGAGCGTGAGCTGCTCGACGCCGCGCGGGAGCCGGTCGCGATCGTCGGTATCGGCTGCCGGTTCCCGGGTGCGGTGTCGTCGCGGCACGGTCTGTGGGATCTGGTTGCCGAGGGCCGCGATGTCGTCGGCGAGTTCCCGGCCGACCGCGGCTGGGCCGATGACCTGTACGACCCCGATCCCAGGGCACGCGGCAAGTCATACACCCGGACCGGTGGATTCCTTTATGACGCTGCCGAATTCGATGCCGAGTTCTTCGGTATCAACCCGCGCGAGGCGGCGGCGATGGACCCGCAACAACGGTTGCTGCTCGAAACCTCTTGGGAGGCACTAGAAGACGCGGGCATCGATCCGCACTCGTTGCGCGGTAGCGACACCGGCGTATTCGCCGGGGTAATGCAGCACGACTACGGATTCGCGGCATTACGCAGTGACCGCCGCGACGAAGTGGCGGGCTATATCACGGTCGGCGGGACGGCAAGCGTGGTATCGGGGCGAGTGGCCTACACACTGGGCCTCATCGGCCCGGCCGTGACGGTCGATACCGCGTGTTCGTCCTCGCTGGTGGCACTGCACCAGGCATGTCAGGCGGTGCGCTCCGGTGACTGCGATATGGCGCTGGCCGGTGGCGTCACCGTGATGGCAACGGCCGAGCCGATGTTCGTCGAATTCAGCAGGCAGGGCGCGCTGGCGCCCGACGGACGATGTAAATCGTTCGCGGAGTCCGCCGACGGCGTGGCGTGGGGCGAGGGCGCGGGGATCGTCGTGCTGGAACGGCTGTCGCGCGCCGAAGCCGAGGGACACCGGGTATTGGGCGTGATCCGCGGGAGTGCGGTCAACCAGGACGGTGCGAGCAACGGCTTGACCGCGCCGAACGGTCCGTCGCAAGAACGAGTCATCCGCACGGCATTGGCGAATGCGGGTCTGTCGCCCGACGACATCGATCTCGTCGAAGCACACGGGACCGGGACGCGGCTGGGCGATCCGATCGAGGCGCAGGCGTTGCTGGCCACCTACGGAAGCAATCGGGATCAGCCCGTGTGGCTGGGTTCGGTGAAGTCGAATATGGGCCACACTCAGGGTGCGGCTGGCATCGCCGGAGTGATCAAGATGGTGGAGGCGATGCGCCATCGGGTGATGCCGCGCACGCTGCACGTGGACGCGCCGACCTCGCGCGTGGATTGGGGCACGGGCAATGTGGAACTGCTCACCGAGCCGCGGACGTGGGAGTCGCCGGAGCGGCCGCGGCGGGCGGCCGTATCGTCGTTCGGGATCAGTGGCACGAACGCGCATGTGATCCTCGAGGAGGCTGCGGCACCGGCTCTCGAATCGGAACCGGTGGCGGTGCTACCCGTGGTGCCGTGGGTACTGTCCGGTCGTTCACCGCAGGCGGTTGCCGCCCAGGTCGATCGGCTGCGGACCTGGCTGTCCGCGAACCCCGCGGCGACGGCGCTCGATGTCGGAATCTCGCTCGCCGGACGAGCTCAGCTCGGACATCGCGCGGTGATCGTGGGCGAGGACCGCGCGGAACTGGTCGCCGGTTTGGCCGATATCGCCGCGGCGCGCGGCGTTTCCGGTGAAACGGTATTCGTCTTTCCCGGTCAGGGTGCGCAATGGGCGGACATGGGCCGCGAGCTCGCCGAGGTGTTCCCGGCATTCGCGGACGGCTTCGACGCCGCGCTGGCCGCGGTCGAGCCGTTCGTCGGCGGCGTTCCCGTGCGAAAAACGCTGTGGGGCAATGACGAACAAGGGGTTGCGGCGACGATTGTCGCGCAGTGCGGGCTGTTCGCGATGGGCGTGGGGTTCTCGCGACTGCTGGCCGCGTGGGGTGTCCGGCCCGCGCTCGCGATCGGGCATTCGGTGGGGGAGATCACCGCTGCCCACATCGCCGGGGTGCTGTCGCTCGCGGATGCGGCACGCGTGGTCGGCGTGCGTGCCCGGTTGATGGCCGGGCTGCCGAGCGGCGGTGCCATGGCTTCGATCGCGGTGGCGGCCGACGAGATCGGTGAGCTGCCCGCGGGTGTGTCGATTGCGGCGGCGAATACGGCCGGGTCGGTGGTGGTGTCGGGTCCGGAGGCCGGGATCGCCGAACTCGAGCGGCGTTGGGCCGAACGCGGCCCCAAGCGGCTGCGGGTCAGTCACGCATTCCATTCCGAGCTCATGGAGCCGATGCTCGACGAGTTCGCGGCGGCAATCGCCGAGATCAGGCCGGAACGCGCGCGAATCCCGGTGGTGTCGAATGTGACCGGACGGTTGGCCGACGCCGAGTACGGCACGGTCGAATACTGGGTGCGGCATGTGCGTGAACCGGTGCGGTTCGCCGACGGCGTGACAGCGGCAGTGGCCGCCGGTGGCACCCGATTCGTGGAATTGGGACCCGGCAGTTCGGCGTCGGCGATGGTCGCCGAAACGGTGGACCCCGCCGCGGCGACGACGATCCCGCTGCTGCGGCACGGACAGCCGGAAGCGCGCTCGGTGATATCCGGCGTGGGTCGACTGTGCACCGCGGGCGGTGCGGTCGACTGGGTCGCTTGCTTCGCGGGAACAGGTGCGCGGAGGGTGGATCTGCCGACGTACGCGTTCCAGCGGCAGCATTATTGGCTGACCGCGTCGCGCGGTGATGCTTCGGGTTCGGGGCTCATCGAGTTGCGGCATCCGGTGTTGGCTGCCGGGTTGGCGGAACCGGATTCGGGCGGGCTGCGCCTGACCGGCCGCCTCTCGTTGGCGGGCCAGCCGTGGTTGGCCGATCACCGGATGCTGGGGTACGTGCTGTTTCCCGCAACGGGTTTCGTGGAGCTGGCATTGCAGGCCGGTTCGGCGTGCGAGTGCCCGGTCGTTCGCGAGTTGACACTGCAAGCGCCCCTGGTCATTCCGGATCGGGGTGCGGTAGCTGTGCAAGTCGTCGTCGGCGGAGACACCGGTGCTGGCCAGCGTTCGTTGTCGGTGTATTCGCGGGTCGAAGGCGGCGACGGCGGGTGGGTGCGCCACGCCGAAGGGCTGCTGGCCACCGAACAGACGGTATCGGTGCCGATGGCCCCCGCATGGCCGCCCGCCGATGCGACGGAACTGGACGCGCAGGCCGGGTATGAGCGGCTGGCGGCAGCCGGGTACGGATACGGCCCGGCTTTCCGTGCGGTGCAACGTCTCTGGCGTAACCAGGAGGCACTGTTCGCGGAGGTGGCCCTACCCGATTCGGTGCAGGTCGGCGGGTTCGGTATCCATCCGGCGCTGCTCGACGCCGCGGTGCATGCGGCCGCGCTGGGATCGGTGGATTCGGGCGCGGAGTTGCGGCTGCCGTTCGCGTGGGAGGGAACCGCACTCTCGGCCGGTGAAGCGCGTCGGCTCCGTGTCCGGATTGCCTTGTCGGGCAACGATTTCGGGGAACTGGATGGCTTCGACGGTGCTGGACGTCCGGTGGTGTCGGTGCGGCGATTGGTGACGCGACCGGTCACCGTGGACCAACTGACTTTTGGTGCCGATCGGGAATCGGTTGCGCTGCAACAGGTGCAGTGGCTCGCGGTGACCGGTCGGCACGACGGCGCCGACAGCGGCCTCGTTCGGATCGTGGACCTGGCCGACTGGCGGTCGGGCGTCGACGGCGCGGCGGCGTCGGACATGCTAGTGGTGAATTGTTTTGGCGGGGAGAGCATTTCCGACACTGTCGTCGACGCGCTGGAGCTCGTGCAGTGGTTCGTGGCCGATGGACAGGTGAACCATGCGCGGCTGGTCGTCGTGACCGGTGGACTCACCGGCGGTGCGGTGCGCGGTCTGGTGCGCTGCGCCCAAGCGGAGGAGCCGGGGCGAATCCTGTTGGTGCACCTGCGCGGCGATGCCGGTGCGGTGGACCTCGCGGGACTGTGGGCGTTGGGGGAGCCGGAGGTGGCGATCCACGACGGCGAGATGTTCGTGCCCAGGTTGGCACCGGCGGGTAACGGTGCGCTGGTGCTACCGGAGGGTGACTGGCGGCTGGCGGTGACCAACAGTGGTGTGCTGGATGGCGTTGGGGTGGTGAGTGATTCATCTCTGAGCGGTGAGCTG
>NZ_BDAZ01000112.1 GCF_001612725.1 Nocardia anaemiae NBRC 100462
ACACGAGCGTTTCTGGCTCGACGCCAAGCACATGCTTTCGCAGTCCTGGCTGGGAGCCGAGCTGGGTGGGGTCAGCTCTGTCGGCCTGGATGTGGTGGATCATCCATTGCTGGGTGCGGTTGTGCCGCATCCGGATTCGGGTGGGGTCAGCTTCACCGGCCGGTGGTCGGTGAGTTCTCTCGAATGGCTGGCCGACCACAGCGTGCTCGGTACCGTATTGCTCCCCGGCACCGGGTTCGTGGAGCTGGCCAGCTATGTCGGTGGCCTGTTGGGCTGTGCCGTGGTGGACGAACTCGTTCTGCAGACGCCGTTGACGTTGCCGGGGGAGGGCAGTGTCTCGGTGCAGGTGGTGGTGGCCGCCGCGGATGATGCTGGTCGTCGGCGGTTGAGTATCCATTCTCGGCAGACGGTCGAGGGTCCGTGGGCGCTGCACGCCGAGGGTGTTCTCGCCCCGGATGAAGTGATGGCCGACTTCGATCTGACTTCGTGGCCTCCGACCGGTGCCCAGCCGGTGCCCGTTGACGGTGCCTACGACGAGCTGCTCGATATCGGGTACGGGTATGGTCCGTTCTTCCAGGGTTTGCGGGCGGCGTGGCAGCGCGGTGATGAGTTGTTCGCCGAGGTCGCGCTGCCGGATCCGCAGGAGGCCAAGGGTTTCGGGATCCATCCGGCATTGTTCGACTCGGCTTTGCATGCCGGGATAGTGCACGGTCTTCGCGGTGGTGTCGAGCGTTTCCCGGCGCTGCCGTTCACCTGGAACAAAGTGGTGTCGTACTCGGCTGCCGCTGGCGCGGTGCGGGTCCGAATCGTGGTTCAGGGTGACAGGTTCGCCGTACAGATAGCCGATGAGCAGGGCCAACCGGTGATGTCGGTGGGGTCCTTGGTTACTCGGCCGGTGTCGGCTGAGCGCCTGAGCGCCGACCGGGTGTCGGATGCTCTGTTCGGCGTGGAATGGGTTACCGCTCCGACGGTTTCGGCAGGGACGATCGAGCCGGGCCGTGTGGCGGTACTGGGTGGGAGCCAGAATTCCGGTGCGGTGCGGGGTTATCGCGATCTCGCGGCGTTGATCGCTGATCTCGATGCGGCTGCTGATTCGGTTGTCCCCGACTTTGTGTTGTTGGAGTGCCCGCGCTATGACGGTGTGGCGCCGGAGGCGGCGCGGCAGGTTGTCACGGGGGTTCTCGATACGGTCCAACTGTGGTTGAGCGATAGTCGCTTCGCTGACTCTCGTTTGGTTGTGTTGACCAGGCAGGCTGTGTCTGTTGCTGTTTCGGAGCGGGTGGATCTGGGTCAGGCGCCGGTGTGGGGTTTGTTGCGTGCCGCGCAGGCTGAGCATCCGGGTCGGTTCCAGCTTCTGGACCTGGGTCAGCCCGACCAGGACCGTGACGCGGTCGCTGTCGCAACGGTGGCAGCGACCGCTGTGATGGAACCGGAGGCTGCAGTACGCGGCTCGGCGCTGTTCGTGCCGCGGTTGAGCCGTCACGCACCGGGCACGATCGCGCGACTGTCCGAGCCGGGCACCGTTCTGGTGACTGGTGGCACGGGTGGTTTGGGTGCGGTGATTGCTCGGCATCTGGTGACCGAACATGGTGTGCGCCAGCTGGTTTTGACGTCTCGTCGTGGCCTGTATGCTCCCGGTGCTATCCAGTTGCGGGATGAGTTGGTGGAGCTCGGCGCGCTGGTGCGTATTGCCGCGTGTGATGTGTCTGATCGTGAAGCACTCGCGGCGTTGCTGGACACCATCCCGGCCGAGCATCCGCTGGTGGGTGTGGTGCATGCGGCTGGAACCGCCGATAACGGTGTGATCGAGTCGATCACCGCGGACCGGATCGACCATGTCTTCGGACCCAAGGTCGATGCGGCGTGGCATCTGCACGAACTCACTCGCCAGCACCCGCTGTCGTTGTTCGTGCTGTTGTCGTCGGCGGGTGGGCTTGTTCTAGCGGCTGGTCAAGCGAATTATGCCGCGGCGAATGTCTTCCTGGATGCGTTAGCGGCGTATCGCCACAGTTTGGGGCTGCCTGCGACCGCTATCGATTACGGCCTGTGGGCGCGGTCGAGCGGTCTTGGTGTCGAGTTGTCCGAGGATGATTTCGATCGGATGCGTAGGCAGGGTTTCCCGCCGCTTTCCGAGGTCGATGGTTTGGCGTTGTTCGATGCGGCGATCACTACCGATGCTGCCCAGTTGGTGGGGTTGCGGGTTGACCCGGCTGTGCTTCGAACCCGGGGTGAGCAGATTCCCGCTCTCGTCCGCGCGATCGCACCGGCACCGGTGCGCCGCAACAATCGAACCCCAGCGGGACAAGCATTTGCGCGCAAGCTGGCAGGTCTATCCGATACCGATCGCAGGAGTGCTCTGCTCGACCTCGTTCGATCGGTAGCCGCCGAGATCCTCGGACACGCATCCATCGATGCCGTCGAGCCCCAGCAGGCCTTTCAGCAACTCGGGTTCGACTCGCTTAGCGCTGTCGAGTTCCGCAATAAGCTCAATGCCGCGACGGGTCTGCAGTTGCCTGCCACGCTGGTCTTCGATCAGCCCAACCCGCAGATCGTCGCCGAGTTCATCGATTCCCAACTCACCGGCACCCACCAGGACATCGAGGTCACTGCCAGCAGAACTGTCGACGACGACCCGATTGCCGTGGTGGCGATGAGCTGCCGCTATCCGGGTGGCGTCGCCTCGCCGGAAGACCTGTGGCGGTTGGTCGTCGACGGGATCGATGCCAACGGTGCGATGCCGACGGATCGTGGCTGGGATATCGAGGCGATCTACGATCCGGAGCCCGGCAAGGTGGGCAAGACGTATACCCGTCAGGGTGGATTCCTTTATTCGGCAGCCGAATTCGACGCGGATTTCTTCGGGATCAGCCCTAATGAAGCGACGATGATGGATCCCCAGCAGCGGTTGCTGCTGGAGGTCTCGTGGGAGGCATTGGAACGCGCCGGTGTCGATCCAGATGTCCTGCGTGGCAGTTCGACCGGTGTGTTCACCGGCGTGATGTATCACGATTACGCCCAGGGAACCGGCACCGGTAATAACGCGGGCGGAAGCTTGGTCTCCGGTCGCATCGCCTACACGCTCGGGTTGGAGGGTCCGGCCGTCTCGGTGGATACGGCGTGTTCGTCATCGCTGGTGGCGCTGCATTTGGCCGCGCAGTCGTTGCGGTCGGGTGAATGCGATCTGGCCTTGGCCGGTGGTGTGGCGGTGATGGCCACGCCCGACATGTTCCTCGAGTTCAGTCGTCAGCGGGGTCTGTCCCCGGATGGACGCTGTAAGTCGTTCGCGGACTCGGCCGATGGTGTGGGTTGGGCCGAGGGTGCGGGTGTTCTGGTGTTGGAGCGTTTGTCCGATGCTCAGCGCAATGGTCATCAGGTTTTGGCGGTGGTTGCTGGTTCGGCGGTGAATCAGGATGGTGCCTCGAATGGTTTGACTGCACCGAATGGTCCCTCGCAGCGGCGGGTGATCCGTCAGGCTTTGGCGAATGCCGGGCTGTCGCCGGTCGAGGTCGATGCGGTTGAAGCCCACGGCACGGGGACCACTTTGGGTGATCCCATTGAGGCGCAAGCGCTTTTGGCCACGTATGGGCAGGACCGTGATCCGGATAGTCCGTTGTGGTTGGGGTCGTTGAAGTCCAATATCGGTCACGCTCAGGCCGCGGCCGGTGTCGGTGGTGTGATCAAGATGGTCATGGCGATGCGCCACGGCGTGCTGCCGAAAACGCTGCACGTCGATCAGCCCAGCACCAAAGTCGATTGGACCCAAGGCCATATCCGGTTGCTGGCCGATTCGGTGGCGTGGCCTGCGGGCGATCGGCCGCGTCGTGCGGGTGTGTCCTCGTTCGGCCTCAGCGGTACCAATGCTCACCTCATTGTGGAACAGGGGCCGGTCGCGGACCCGGCTCTCGTACCGGTGGTCAAGACCGTTCCGGCTGGTGGGCTGCTGCCGTGGGTGGTTTCGGCGCACAAGAGTGAGGCTCTTGCTGAACAGGCCAGGCGTCTGGCCGCGCATGTCGAGGACCATGATCCGATTGATGTCGGGTTCTCGTTGGTGACTTCGAGGGTGTTGTTCGAGCATCGTGCTGTGGTGTTGGCGCCCGAGCGTGACGGTCTGTTGGCCGGTATACAAGCGTTGGGTCGTGGTGAGGCCACTCCGGGTGTGGTGTCGGGTCGTGTGGTGTCGGGTTCGACGGGTGTGGTGTTTTCGGGTCAGGGTGCGCAGTGGGCGGGCATGGCCGCTGGGCTTCATGGTGCGTATCCGGTGTTTGCCGAGCATTTCGACGCGATCGTTGCTGAGCTGGATCCGCTTCTGGGGCAACCGGTTTCGCTGAGTGTGGCGTTGGCCGATGGTGATCTGGTTGATCAGACGGTGTTCGCTCAGGCGGGTTTGTTCGCCTTCGAGGTGGCGTTGTTCCGTTTGCTCGAATCGTGGGGTGTGCGCGCTGACGTTGTGGCGGGTCATTCGATCGGTGAGGTGGCTGCGGCGCATGTG
>NZ_BDAZ01000113.1 GCF_001612725.1 Nocardia anaemiae NBRC 100462
GCGGACTATCGAAACAGTCGCACGACACCAGCGTTCGCAATACCGGCCAATCGCCGTCCACGCCAGACTGAGCGAACCACGGGCACATACCCCACAGGTGCCGATCTGGATCATGCAGCAGAAACAACAACTTCGGTGACGAATCCTATGATGCTGGTGGCAAGGGGCGACAAAGAAGGTTTCGATGTGAGCACCGACAGATCGGCTAGAGATCGTCCGGCAGCAGACGGAACGCGGCATGACCAGTGAGCGGGGTAACTGCGCGGAAATCACGTCGATCGAGTGTCCTGATCCCGCTGCGGGAACGGGATTCGGCTACTGGACGATGGGCTGGGCCGCGGGTGGGCCGGATGGGGGCGGGGTCAGCGCAGAGGCCAGACCCGCCGGGCTCGGTCGATTCGGGCTCCGAGGCGGCGGAACCAGCTGTGACAGAGACAGAACCGGGGATTGAGGGCCGCCTTCCGTTGGCTTGGGCGGGCACGCTTGTGAACCGGATTGTGTGCCGCTGCAGGTGCTGGTGGGCACTGCAGTGTCGGCTCGGGCAATGGAGACCGAGCATGCGGCGATCGCCAGCGCGACCGTGATCGAGTGGAAGCACCTGGCACGCATCGGTGTCACAGCCAAATCGGGTCGCCGTACACGGCGACGGAGTTGTCGGCGTCGGCGGTCGAGGTGGACACGATCGCATACGAGCGCAAGCTCGCCGGCCCCAGACAGGAGTCGATTTTGATCTGCACCTGATCGACGGTGATCGAGGAATGCGCGCCGGCGAGGGCCTTTGTCCCCAGAGGCACGGTGGTGATCGCGCCCGGCTTCGGTGAGAAGGACACGCTCGGAATCGCCAGTGCGCTCGCACCGACGTTCACACCTCCCACCGAGATCCCCACGTTAGGTCCGATCGCCGCAGACAGTCCGACGGTCAGCCCATTGGACACATCAACCTGGCAACCGATCTGATATCCCACGGTCAGGCTCCCCGAGCTGACCGGTACCCGACCGTGTCCGGTGATGTCGGCGATTGCCTCCAGTCCGACGAACCCCTCACGGGTGAACGGAGAGTCGGCCAGGTTTGGAACGCGATCCAAATTTTCCGCGACCTTGGTGACTCGCACCTGCCAACCATCGTCGGTGACGACCTCGCGCGATTTGTCCGCCACCGGATCCGCGGACGCAGTCCCGAACGTGCTGGCAACGAGCGTCGCTGCCATCATGCACGTCAACGCGACGACAAAGCTTCTCATTCGAACATGTCCTTATCTCGAGTTTTCAGCTAACGCCGGGATTGGGGCCCGGGGGTTTGGTTTGGGGTATCGCTGGTCTTGTTCTGCACGTCGTAACGTGGTTGCCGGGTGCTATTTTTCGGCGACCGGGGATCGTGCGGGCCGAGAGGATTTGGCGCACAGGAGGAAACAGTCGGTGCTCCCGGAGGGGCCCGAATCCCTCCTGGACGCGTGCTGGGCCCTTCGTCAACCGCAGAATGCCGCGATGGATACCGGTGACAAGCCGGGTGAGCAACCGGTCCATCTGGGTGATCTGTTTGCCACGATTGCCCTTGGCCGGAGGGATCGGCTCGCTACTCGAACCGACACCTGCTTTCTAGTTCTGGGCCATTGCAGAGAGCTGGATATTCACGATCCGCCAGGCTTCTTCGCCACCAATCATCACGACCGTGATACGGAATCGGCCGGACGCGGGATGACCTTGATGGGTCGCGGTCTGCATTTGCACGGCGTTCACGACGGCAGTTGTCGAGTACATGCGGACGTCGACATCGTCGATATCGAAGGACTCGTTGACCAGGTCGCCGGTCTCGTACCGCTGCAACCATTGAGACTTGTTCAACAGGAAACCGCGCGGACCGACCGCGCGAAAGTCCTCGGCCAGCAGCGCATCCAGCGCCGCGGTATCGGCGTCTCGCTCGGCGGCCGCCCAGCCGGACATTACTTCACAAACCTTGGTGATGACGTCATGTGGTGACACTGTTCCTCCTTGCTCAGGCGATGAAATATTGCAGCCGATTAGTTGCGCAGGGAGGCAAGGAAGGCCAGTATGGCGTCGTTGACCGCAGTCGGTCGTTCCTGCTGTATCCAGTGGCCGCAGCCGGGCAGGATGACAGGTTCGGCTTGGTTGGGGACGTAGTGCTTGCTGGCGGTGTGGTTTGCGAAGCGGACGGCGCTGTCGTACGCACCTCCGATGAACAGGGCGGGCTGATGCAGGACGGTGGTGCCAAGGTGGGGGACGCGGTGCCAGTCGCGGTCGGCGTTGCGGTATCGGTTCAGTCCGCCGGTGAATCCGGTGCGCCGGTATTCGTCGACGTAGTAGGCGAGGTCGGCGGCCGACAGCCAGGGTGGTAGCGCGGCGGGCTCGGGGATCGCGTCGAGCAGGTCCGCCCCACGGGGCAGTTCGGTGAGCAGGTGAGTGCCGAGTTCGCCTGCCTCGCCGGCGAGCGCGGTGAGGATCAGCCGCAAGGTGCGGGCGGGGTCGGCGGCGAGTTCGGCGTCAGCGATGCCGAGTTGTTGGAAGTGCAGCATCCAGTTGAATCGGTTTCCGCTCCATCGCCGGAGTTCGACGATGGGAGGATCCGCCGGGCGCGGCCGGTAGGGCACGCTGAGTGCGGCGATCGCGCGGATGCGTTCGGGGTGCAGTTCGGCGGCCGCCCAAGCGGTGTTCGCGCCCCAGTCGTGGCCGATCAGTACAACGTTGGGTGCGTCGAGTGCGTCCAGCAGTGCGATGACGTCGGCGACATGTTCGAGCATGCCGTGGTCCTCGATCCGAGCGGGGGAGTCGGTGCGGCCGTGAGCGCGGACGTCCGGGGCGACGGCATGGTAGCCGGCGGCCGCCAAGGCGGGCAGTTGGTGCCGCCACGAGTACCACACCTCGGGAAATCCGTGCAGCAGTACCACGAGCGGCCCACGACCAGCCTCGGCGATATGCATCGATAAACCGTTGACGGTGAGAGTGCGGTGCTCGATCGCGTTCATACGCTGGACTCAACCAGCCCGCACTCTGCTGGCGCATCCGTAGCGAAGCGACACCTCGGCTACGTGTCGCGACGTACCGACATACTGTCATTGCACTGTCCTGGGTTTCGCAGATTCCGAGCGCCTGGAGCCATGTCTTATGGCGTGAGCTGGGGTGACAGTGAGATGCGTGCCTGGCGAGCGTGTCTCCAGGCAGGGCGCCGAGGCGGCTGAGCATGTTGCGTTGGGACTTGGTCAGCTCGGTGAGGCGGCGGAAGGTGCCAGCGGGGCCGGTGAAGGTGCCCACGTGCAGGCGGTCGATCTCGCGGCGGAGGACACGCTAGCTGGAGCGGCCGCGTGCGACCTCGTTGAGTGCAGGGCCGAGCTTGTCGCCGATGTGTGCGGTCACGTCGGCGTGTGGCTGGCGCCGACGCACGTACGATTTGTGTACGCGGGAGGTGTTGCCGAGGTGGTCGGCGACCCCGGTTACGTCGAGTCCGGCCGAGATGCCCTCGGTACCAAGGTGTTTGCGCAAGCTATGGGACGTGATCCCTTCGGGGAGCCCGAGCGCGGCGGCCAGTCACCGCCAGCGCCTCGTCCTTGTCCGATGAATGAATTATCGGCGTCCGAGCGGTCGGCCCAGTCATGAGGAACCGATCTACGCGTTCGGCGTGTCTCTGGACGGCTACGTCAACGACAGAGTCGTCGTTCGGCACCGTGTGCGTATCAGGTGACCGATGCTCAGCGATGGCTGGGCCCGCCGGTCAGTCGATGCCTTCGATGATTCGGAAGTCGCGCTCGACGCCGTCGGGGAAGGCCACCAGCGCCTTCTGGTATGCCTCGCTCTTGTATGCCGCGACGGCCTGTTCAAAGCTGTCGAACTCGATCAGAACGACGCGTTGCGTGATTCCGGCCTCGTGGGCGACGACTCGACCGCCACGGGACAGGACGCGCCCGCCCCCAGCCTGGACAGCCGGACGGGCCAGCTTGTTGTAGGCAGTCAGCCTCTCAGGGTCGGAAATGGCGGGGTAGACACTGACCCAGTAGCCCTTAGCCATGGAAACCTCCTGTGTTCGGCCGGACACGTCCGACTTCGAATCGACACTCGGATCGATCGATCCCGGCGACGGGTACTGCGGTCGGTTGAATCGTCATATGCGCAGGTTAGGGCTTGATGTGCGGGCGAGGGAAAGACCGGTT
>NZ_BDAZ01000114.1 GCF_001612725.1 Nocardia anaemiae NBRC 100462
ATCGTCTCGCCCCGACCCAACGCTTGTGCTCCCGCGAGCAGACCGTCACGCCCCTCGGCCACGACCACAGCACGATGCTCGAAAACAGCACGCGTGGCCGCCAGCGAGAAACCCACATCCAGCGGATCCGAGTCGTGATCGAGCGCATACGACACCAGCCGGGCAGCCTGACCGGCAAGAGCCTCGCCACTGCGCGCCGAGAGCACCCACGGCAACACAGCCGGGACAGTCTCGACCACCGGCGCCGGGACCAGTTCCATATCCGGGGCCTGCTCGATGATGACGTGAGCGTTCGTGCCACTGATACCGAACGAGGACACACCAGCACGACGCGGCCGATCAACCTCCGGCCACGCCACCGAATCGGTCAACAACCGCACATGACCCTCGGACCAATCAACCTTCGTCGAGGGCTGATCAACATGCAGCGTTCGGGGCAACACCCCGTGCCGCATCGCCATGACCATCTTGATGACGCCACCGACACCGGCCGCGGCCTGAGCGTGACCGATGTTGGACTTCAACGAACCCAACCACAGGGGACTATCCGCATCACGGTCCTGCCCATAAGTGGCCAGCAACGCCTGCGCCTCAATCGGATCACCCAAAGTCGTACCGGTGCCGTGAGCTTCAACCGCATCCACCTCGACCGGCGACAACCCGGCATTGGCCAACGCTTGGCGGATCACCCGCCGCTGCGACGGACCATTCGGCGCGGTCAAACCATTCGACGCACCATCCTGATTCACCGCCGAACCAGCAACCACCGCCAAAACCTGATGACCATTACGGCGCGCATCGGACAACCGCTCCAACACCAACACACCGACGCCCTCGGACCAACCCACACCATCGGCGGCATCGGCGAAGGACTTGCACCGCCCATCAGGAGACAACCCTCGCTGGCGACTGAACTCCACGAAAGTCTCCGGGGTCGACATCACCGTCACACCACCGGCCAAGGCCAGATCGGATTCGCCCGACCGCAGCGACTGCGCAGCCAGATGCATCGCCACCAGCGACGACGAACACGCCGTATCCACCGACACGGCCGGACCCTCCAACCCGAGCGTGTAGGCGATCCGCCCCGACACCAAACTGCCGGTCGCGCTACTCCCGCTCCCCGCCGCGTAGTCGTGGTACATCACACCGGAAAAGACACCGGTCGAGCTGCCGCGCAGGACCGCAGGATCGACACCGGCGCGTTCCAGCGCCTCCCAAGATACCTCCAGCAACAACCGCTGCTGGGGATCCATCATCGTGGCTTCATTGGGGCTGATCCCGAAGAAATCCGCGTCGAATTCGGCTGCCGAATAAAGGAATCCACCCTGACGGGTATACGTCTTGCCCACCTTGCCGGGTTCGGGATCGTAGATCCCGTCGATGTCCCAGCCACGATCCACCGGCAACTCACCGGTGGTATCGGTACCCGACACGACCAGACGCCACAAATCTTCCGGCGAGGCGACCCCACCCGGATAACGACAGGCCATCGCAACGACAGCGATCGGCTCGTCGTCAACGGCTCTGCTGGCGGTGACCACGCCGTCCTGGCGTATGCCAGCGAACTCGTCGGCCAGATACTTCGCCAGCGCCAGCGGTGACGGGTAATCGAACACCAAAGTCGCAGGCAGCCGCAGAGCTGTGACGGTTTGCATGGCATTGCGGAACTCGATCGCGGTGACCGAATCGAAGCCCAGCTCATTGAAAGCCTTATCCGCCGCAACCGCATTCGCGTTCTGGTGACCGAGGATTGCGGCGACCTGAGCACGAACGATGTCCACGAGAACGCCGAGGCGTTCACTGTCGGGAGTATTCGCCAAACGAGCGCGTAGTGCCGTGGATGCACCCGAGGCCGCTTTGCGGCGATGCGGGATCAGCGCGGAAAACAATGCGGGCGTGGCGGATCCCGCGCTACGCATGGCATCCAGGTCCAAACGGGCAAGGACGACGGCGGCGGTATCGATCCCTGTCGCGGCATCGAACAGCGCGAGGCCCTGCTCCTGCGAGAGCGGCAGCAAGCCCGAGCGCGACATCCGGCGCCGGTCGACATCGCTGAGCTCGGCGGCCATCCCGCCGTCCATGCTCCACAGGCCCCAGGCGAACGACTTGCCGTGGAGCCCGGTCGCGCGGCGGTGTGCCGCAAGGGCATCCAGGCACGCGTTGGCCGCGGCATAGTTGCCCTGCCCCGGGTTACCGAACGCACCGGCCACCGAGCTGAACAGCACGAAGGCCTTCAACGGCAGATCGGCGGTCAATTCGTGCAGGTGCAACGCGGCATCGACCTTGGGGCCCAACACCGTATCCATCCGGGCCGGGGTCAGCGAAGCGATGGCACCGTCGTCGAGCACACCAGCCATGTGGAACACGCCGGTGAGCGGGTGATCGGCAGGCACATCCGCCAGTACGTCGGCGAGCGCGCCGCGGTCTGCGACATCGCAGGCGACGAACTCGACCTCGGCGCCGAGACCCCGCAACTCCGCCCGCAATTCGGCGGCGCCAGGGGCTGATTCGCCGCGGCGGCTCAACAACAGGAGTCGGCGCACACCATGCGCGTTGACCAGGTGCCGCGCGAACAACCCACCGAGGTAGCCGCTGGCACCGGTGATCAGAACAGTGTCTTCCGGTTCGAAGGAGTCGGTCGCGGGAGCGGCCCCGGCAGTGGAGACGACGCGGGTGAGCCGCGCTCTGTGCACCTGCCCGGCACGCACGGCCAGCTGCGGCTCATCCGCAGCCAGAATCCCGCCGAGCAGTCCACCGAGTTCGGGACCGTCATCTTCGGAATCGGTATCGATCAACACGATCCGGCCAGGACTCTCCGCTTGCGCGGAACGAACCAGACCACTCACCGCGGCACCGGACAGGTTCGTAATATCCTCTCCCGCAACCGATACCGCACCACGGGTCCGAACCACCAGCATCGACTCACCGAACCGCTGATCGGCAATCCAGGACTGAATCACCCGCAGCACATCGTGAGTCGCGGCACGAACGGCGACGGTGTCATTACCCGTCGGACAGTCCAGCACCACCGCCGCCGGAACCTCGTCACCGAGATCCGCCCACGACACTGCGGCGGCCTCGGTCTCGGACACCGAGATCGGTGTCCAGTCGACATCGAACACAGCGGTGCGCGTAATGGGTGCGCTGGCGGTGAGCTGTGCGGGATCGATCGGCCGGGAAGCCAGCTGCCGCACCGTCGCCACCGGAGCACCGGTCGAGTCCGCGAGATCCAGAGCGATCGCGTGCTCGCCGAGGCGGGTGATCCGGACACGCAACGCGTCGGCACCGGCCGCATGCACGGTGACACCGGACCACTCGAACGGCAACGCCAATCCGGTTCCATCCGCCGAGGTGTCGTCGGCAAAACGCAACGCGTGCAACGCCGCATCCAGCAAGGCCGGATGCACACCGAACCGCTCCGCCTCGGTGCGAGCCTGCTCGGGCAATTCGATCTCGGCGTAGAGCCCATCGGATCCCCGCCAGACCGACCGCAGTGCCTGGAACACCGGCCCGTAGTGGTAGCCCTGCGCATCGAGGGAGTCATAGACCCCATCGATATCGACCGCAGTGGCACCCGTGGGCGGCCACTGCGCCAGATCCGCAGCGGCACTATCGATTTCGGGCGCGAGTAGGCCCTCGGCATTCAATGTCCACGACGGCACCGAATCGACGTCGTCGTCGGGGCGGGAGAAGATCCGCACCCCGCGACGCCCTGCGTTGTCCTCGCCACCGACAACGACACGCACCGCAACACCCGCCGAATCCGGCAGCATCAGCGGAGCCCGCAGAATCAACTCGTCCAGACTGGCGGAGCCCACTCGCTCTCCGGCGTGCAGGGCGAGCTCGACAAAACCGGTGCCTGGGAACAGCACGGTGTCCATGACCCGGTGGTCGGTCAGCCAGGGGTGCGTCTGCAACGACAACCTGCCGCTGACGGCGACCACATCGGAATCCGGTTGCGACACCACCGCCGAGACCAGCGGGTGTCCGGTAGCCACCAGACCCATGGCCCGGGCATCGCCACTGCCGGAAGACCCTTCGGGCATCCAATAACGCTGGCGC
>NZ_BDAZ01000115.1 GCF_001612725.1 Nocardia anaemiae NBRC 100462
GGACCGCCCGCACCACCCGGCGGACGCGGACCGGTGGAGGTGCCACCGACGTAACCCGCCGAACCCGGTGCGGCGCCCCGGACCGAGGTGGCCTTGGTGCCCATCGCGCCCAAAGCGCCCACCGCGAGCAAGGTTCCGCCCGCGGCCGTGAGACCGGAACCACCGCTACCGACGATCGCGACCGCGGGCGTGGCCAACCGCATCAGCGCGGGCAGCACGAACGCGACGCTGCACAGCAGCACGATGGCGACCAACATCCGTTGTGCCTGTTCACCTTCGGGCAGTCCACCGGTATCGGTCAGCGAATCCACGTGGCCCGCGGTGGTGAACGCGATCATGTAGACGATGGCGGCCACCGGCTTCCAGAGCATGAACGCGATGATCCAGCCGATCAGCTTCTGATACGACTGTTTGCCGATATTCATCCCCGATGCGGCCGCGGCCAGTGGCAGCACACCCGCCGCGATGATCAGCAGACCCTGACGCACGATGGCCAGCACGATCTGCGCCAGCGCACCGAGCAGTCCGACGATCGCGATGATCAACACAAGACCCGGCGAGAAGGCCTGCAGCTTACTGGTTTTCACCATCAGCTCGGCCAGATCCTTGGCATTGCCATTGGTCGAATCGTTGATGATCCACTCGGAGAAGCGATCCGAGGCCTGCGTGCCCGCGACGATGACCGCGCCCAGCATCCAGGAGCTGAAAACCACCCGGGTGAACATGCGGAACGATTCGGCCGCCTCGTTCATGACGGCGCCGCGTCTGGCCTCGGCCAATCTGGCGCCGGACAGTATCACCGAGGCTATGAGCAGCAATATCTGCGCTTGATAGGTGTAGTCGTTGATCTTGACGAACAACGAACCCGAATCGCTGGCCGCCTCGTTGGGGACCTTCATCCAGAAGGTCAGCGCGAGGATGATGGCCTCGCCGAGGCCGTTCATCAGCGAATCGACGACCTTGCCGAAGGTCGAATCCCAGGCCTTGTCCTTGACCGCGTTCGCGGCGCTGCCCGGGTGCGAGGCGGCATTGCCCGCCTTGCACGCGGCCGACGCGGCGTCACCGAGCGAGAAGCCGGGCAGGCCCACGTTGTCGAGCGTGTCGTGCAATTCGTTGCACGTATCGTCGAATCCGTAAGTCTGACCGTATGCCACCGTCGGTGTCGCAATCATGACAGTGAAGATGACCGCGAGGATCGTGACGACGCGCCTCACCATTTTGTCCACCCATCGATCGAGTCGATCGTCTCGAGTGGCTGTGCATCACTCGTGGACGACTTGAGTTTCCAACCACCATCGCGCCAGAGCACATTCAGTCTCATGGCCACCCAACTGCGCCCGCCGTGCAGGAAATCACGGGTCTTGCGGGCGATACGTACCACAGCGAAATCGTCACCATAGCTTTCGATTCGGAATGCGTCGGAGGCGAACAACAACGGTTTGATGTTGTCGGGTAGTTCATTCGGGATCTTGCCGTCGGCGATCTTTCGGTCGCGATCGGCCTGCTCCTGGTCGGACAGGATCACCAGCTGCTGCCACAGGGCCCGATCCATCGGACGTGCCACGGTCCGCCAGTAGATCTGCTCGGCCGCGAGCGCGGCGCCCTGAGGGGTCCGAGTGAAGCCGACCGGAATGTCATTGTCGATGCGGGTCGGGCCGTCGGTGGTCGAGAACGGAATCACCGGGCCGCTGTACACACGCTGCCAACCACCCTGCTGACCCGTGCCGCCCGGAGCGCCGGACAGCCAATCGCCATCGGCGGGCTGACGCGGCGCAACGGAATTCGAGAGCGGTTGTCCGGCAGGGTTTTCCGGAATATCGAAACGATGGCCGAACGAATCCACATCGGAGCCGCTGAATCCGCCGCCCCCCACGGTGGCGGAGGCACTGATCGGCGCACTGCCCGAACTCGTGCCGGTCTTCGATACCTGGTCACCCCCGGCGGCGTTGTCTCGCATCGCGACCACGGTCACCGCGACCGCGACGACAACGGCCAGCACCGCGCCTACGCCCAGCATCGCAAGCGGCGAACGTTTGCCTGCCGGACCGGATCCGGGCCCTGTGGTCACCATTTGGTCCACCCGTTCAAGGACTCGATGTATTCGGTCTGCGGGCTATTGGAGGTTGCCGGTTTCAGCCGCCAGTCCCCCGCGTCCCAGATCATCACCAATCGCAAAGCCGCCCACAGCTGCTTGCCATCGACCACCTGGCCACGGGTGGCCAGCTGGATGATCGCCAGATCATCGGCATAGTTCTCGACCTTGAACGCATCCGAGGCGACGAAATACTTGGTCACCTTTTCCGGCTGCTGTTCGGGGAGTTTGTCCTGGGACAGGGCCTTGTCGTAGGCGGCGATCTGCTGGGCCGAGACGCGGACCTGGCGGACGTAGAGGTCGCGGTCGGCGGGGCGGGCGTTGAGACGGTAGGTAATCTGGGCGGCCGCAAGCACCGCGCCCTGCGGTGTGTGCGAATAGCCAACGGCCAGACCGTCTTCGATGCGGGTCGGTCCGTCGGAGGTGGAGAACGGAACCGAGGCGCCGAAGACCCGCTGCCAACCGTGTGGTGCGGTGGTGCCCTCGGGCGCCGCGGTCAGCCAGTCCGCGTCCGACGGCCTGCGCTGCCGAGTCGGATCCTGCGGAAGTGGTTGTCCGGCAGAATTGTTCGGGATATCGACGCGCCTGCCGAGAATATCCACCTCGGGGGTCGCGAAGCCCGCACCGCCGGAATCGGCCGCGGCGGCGGCCTTGTCACCACCCGAACCCGAGTCGTCCCGGCTCACGTACACGAATACGCCGACGACCACGATGAGTACCAGCACGGCAGCGGACGCGACAGCACCGAAGGAGACGCGATCGCGCGCGTACGACTCCTTCTCACTCATGACTCCGCCTCGCTAGCGCTCGGCTCCGTCATGAGCGAAGCACGCTGCGACATGATTCGCTCGCTGCGCTCGCTCATATCGGCGCCTCCAATTTCACTATGTCCGTGGGCAATTCATCGACCGCCTCGATGGGCCGAGCGGTCGAGTCGGGATCCGGCAGTCGCAATCTCCAATCGTTGCCGAACCATTCGACAGTGGTGTGGTTCACCGCCTTCGAATTGTCCGAATATTCGGTATAGACATCGACGGCGGAGGCCGCATCGGTATAGCTGGTGATCTTGTATCCGAGCACTCTCGGCGCGTATTCGGACGCGGCCGGACCGGTGATCGAGAGCTGCACCCGGTTGACCGCCCACTCGTCTCTGGCCTTGTTCGGCACCACCTCTTGGCGCACGATATCGGCCCATTGACTGTCGGCGGCCACCGACAAGCGCACCGTGTGCACTATCGCGGCCAGCGCGGCACCGATCGGCGAATGCTCGAAACCCGTTGCGGCACCGTCGGATACCTGCTTCGGCCCCTGGTCGGTACTCGGCAGTGCCACGCCTTGGAACGGCTGCCACCGCACATGGGTCGGCGCTGCCGACAGGTCCGGGCCGGAATCGCGGCCACCGCCGCC
>NZ_BDAZ01000116.1 GCF_001612725.1 Nocardia anaemiae NBRC 100462
GTGGCCTCACCACGACCCAACGCTTGTATACCGGCCAACAGACCGTCACGCTCGGGCGCCAACACCACAGCACGATGCTCGAACAACACCCTCGAAGTCACCAACGAGAACCCGACATCAATCGGATCATGGTCCTCGACAACCGAAGCCAAGCGCCTGGCCTGATCAGCAAGAGCCTCACCACTACGCGCCGAAACCACCCACGGCAACACCCCACCAGCCGGGACAGTCTTCACCACCGACACCGGCTGCACCGCTGTGGCCGGTCCTTGCTCAACGATGACGTGAGCATTCGTGCCACTGAGCCCGAAGGAGGACACACCAGCACGACGCGGCCGATCCACCACCGGCCACGCCACCGGCTCGGTCAACAACTCGATATGGCCTTCGGACCAATCGACCTTCGTCGAGGGCTGATCAACATGCAACGTCTTCGGCAGCACACCGTGGCGCATCGCCATGACCATCTTGATCACACCACCGACACCGGCCGCGGCCTGAGCGTGACCGATATTGGACTTCAACGACCCCAACCACAACGGACTATCCGGATCACGGTCCTGCCCATACGTGGCCAAAAGCGCTTGCGCCTCAATCGGATCACCCAAAGTCGTACCGGTGCCGTGAGCTTCAACCACATCGACATCGACCGCAGACACCCCGGCATTGGCCAACGCTTGGCGAATCACCCGCCGCTGCGACGGACCATTCGGCGCGGTCAAACCATTCGACGCACCATCCTGATTCACCGCCGAACCAGCAACCACCGCCAAAACCTGATGACCATTGCGCTGAGCGTCGGACAACCGCTCCAACACCAACACACCGACGCCCTCGGACCAACCCACACCATCGGCCGAGTCCGCGAACGACTTACAGCGTCCATCCGGAGACAAACCCCGCTGACGACTGAACTCGAGGAACATATCCGGCGTGGCCATCACCGCCACACCACCGGCCAAGGCCAAATCGCACTCACCCGACCGCAACGACTGCGCGGCCAAATGCAGCGCCACCAGCGACGACGAACACGCCGTATCCACCGAGACGGCTGGACCCTCCAACCCCAACGTGTAGGCAACCCGACCCGAAACCAAGCTTCCGGCAGCGCTAGTACCGAGGTCAGCCCCTTGGGCGTAGTCGTGGTACATCACGCCGGTGAACACACCGGTTGGACTGCCCCGCAATACCGCCGGATCAATACCGGCGCGCTCCAACGCCTCCCACGAAGTCTCCAACAGCAACCGCTGCTGCGGATCCATCATCGTCGCTTCCTTGGGACTGATCCCGAAGAAATCCGCATCGAATTCGGCTGCCGAATAAAGGAATCCACCCTGACGGGTATACGTCTTGCCCGCCTTACCCGGCTCGGGGTCGTAGATACCGTCGATATCCCAGCCACGATCGACCGGCAACGCACCGTTGGCATCGATCCCGTCGGCAACCAACCGCCACAGGTCTTCCGGCGAGGCGACGCCACCTGGATACCGACAACTCATCGCGACAATCGCGATCGGATCATCATCGACCCGAACCCGACTGACCACAACCTCATCAACAGCCACCGTGCCGCTGAGCTCCGAGCCGATGAACTCGGCAACAATATGTGCGTTCGGATAATCAAAAATAAGCGTGGCCGGAAGCCGCAGACCGGTCAGGGAATTGAGCCTATTTCGGAACTCGACAGCACCGAGCGAATCAAACCCCAGCTCCTGGAAAGCCCGCTGCGGCTCGATAGCATCAGCAGAAGTATGCCCAAGAATTCCAGCGGCTACCGATCGAACCAATTCGAGCACAGCACTGTGACGGTCAGCATCCGAAAGACCGGCCAGCTTCTGGGCAAATGCGTGATCCACCCCCGGAGTTCGAGTCCGGCGACGCACCGGGACCGGCACAATCGCACGCAGCAGGGCCGGAATCTGCTCACCCCGAGTGCGTAGTACCGCCGGATCGACTTGCAACGCCACCAGCTGAGCGGTATCGGTGGATATCGCCGCATCGAACAGCGCGAGACCTTCGGCTTCGGTCAGCGGCGGGAAACCCTGGCGACGTATCCGCTCGATATCAGCCTCGGACAGCAAGCCCCCGAGGCCGGTAGCCGTCGCCCACAATCCGTAATCCACAGACGTCGCAGGCAGCCCCAAGCTGTGGCGATACGCCGCTAATGCATCCAGGAAAACATTCGCCGCAGCATAATTCGCTTGACCAGCCGCTAGAACAAGCCCGCCCGCCGACGACAACAACATGAACAACGACAACGAATGATCCCGCGTGAGCTCGTGAAGATGCCACGCCGCATCGGCCTTCGGCCGGAACACATAATCAATCCGGTCCGCGGTAATCGACTCGATCAGACCATTGTCACCGGTTCCGGCGGCATGCACCACACCCACCAGCGGATGCTCGGCCGGGATGGTGTCCAGTAGTGCCGCCAGTGCGTCCCGATCAGACACATCACACGCGGCGATGGTCACCTGCGCACCGAGCTCGACCAACTCCGCACGCAACTCAGCAGCGCCAGGAGCATCCAGACCACGACGAGACGTCAAAACCAGCTGGCGCACACCATGTTCGGTCACCAGATGCCGAGCAATCACCGCACCCAAACCACCAGTACCACCAGTCACCAGAACGGTACCCGGCTCGGACAGCCGAGCGATCGTGCCCGGTGCGTGACGGCTCAACCGCGGCACGAACAGCGCCGAGCCACGCAGCGCGGCCTCCGGTTCCAACGCAGCAGCCGCGGCCACGGTCGCGACGGAGACCGGGTCCTGGTCGGGTTGATCCAGGTCCAGAAGCTGGAACCGACCCGGGTGCTCGGCCTGCGCGGCACGCAACAAACCCCACACCGGCGCATGCCCGAGGTTCACCTGCTCCGAATCAGCAACAGACACAGCCTGTCTGGTCACAACAACCAGACGGGAATCAGTCAAACGCGAATCAGCCAACCACCCCTGGACCGTATCGAGGACTCCCGTCACGACCTGCCGCGCGGCCTCTGGCACCACACCGTCGTAGCGCGCGCACTCCAACAACACAAAGTCAGGAACAACCGAATCAGGAGCATCGAGATCGGCGATCAACGCCGCAAGATCACCATAGCCGCGCACCTCACCAGAGCCTTGACCACCACAGCTCCAGCCAGCACCGAGCACCGCCACACGGCTCCGCTCGACGCTCGCCACCGACGGCGCAACAGCGACCCAATCCACGCCGTACAAGGCATCCGATACCGGGTTCGCACTCAGACGATCGGTAGACACCGGCCGAGAAACCAACGCGCCCACCGACAGCACTGGGCGGCCATGCTCATCAGCTATCTGCACCCCGAACTTGTCACCTACGAGCGAAATCCGGACCCGAACCACTGCGACG
>NZ_BDAZ01000117.1 GCF_001612725.1 Nocardia anaemiae NBRC 100462
CAGCAACTTTTGTGGTTGCCGCGCTTGCCGGCCAGCGCCGACGGCCGGGAAGCACGGCACCCGGGTGGGTCCTCGATTCTTCGGGCAAGGTGATCGATCTTCGTGACAGTCGGATTGCAGCGATTGTGACCGACGCTCCGGCTATTGTCGCTCACAGCGCGGCACAGAATCGGCCGGAATCTGATCATGTTGAGAATGAATCACGAGCGTGGCCGACCAACGCATCACGCGTGCACGAGAATATGCCATATTCCGAGAATGATCCGGTCGTGCCCCTGCCGGAAAGGGGCACCATGTGGAGCAGGTTGATCAGACCCGAGGACAGAGATTTCGATCTCGATGTGGCGATACAACAGATATCGGCGATGTTCTCAGGAGCACCGTTGCGGGAGCGACTCGCCGCAATCACGATCGCACGCCAGATGATGATCGACGCCGATACGCGCCAGGAACCCGCATTGTTGACGGTCTCGATAACACAGACAGACGAGTCCGCGAATGCCGCAATTCGGTACACCACAAGTGGGGGTAAATCAGGTCGGCCTCTACTACAGTGGGTAGACCATTACGAGGGCTGGTTTACACCCCCCTCCAGATACTGGCCTTTCGCGGAGGTCGGCTGGACAGTAACGTTTAGCTCCCCGCAATGGAACGATAATTGGCGAAGGCGAGAAGTAATTCAGGGCACTCTGCCGCCACGCGCCGATGCCAAGGCTCTCCGTACCCTGTTTCTAGTGCGATATCTCGACGAAATGCACCCGCTCCTAGAGCGCGTAATAGCTAATTGGCGATTTGATATAGATGCGATTCTCACCGGTGAAGACCGGCTGGCTCCAACACCCGACAATCACCTCAAACTGACAGTTCTCGAAAGACTGTTGCACCGCGACGATCTCGGAGCATTTACCAGACAGGAGCGCGACGCTCTGGAACGAGCACTCGGCACGGTCGCCCACCCCTCCCGGCTGATCAGTCGACCTTTCACACCCACCTGGGCTCCAGACTTCGCACGCGAGCCTGAACACCGTCTCTTCCATACCGACCCCGAAGCCCCCCAGTGGGCGGAATCGGGCAACCCGCTGTGGATGACAAACAACCCACCTGGCAACCACGCAGCATGGGCAGCAGGTAGACCGGTGCTCGGGCAGAGCGAATTGCAACCAGTACCGCATAACCCTGCGCTCTCACCGTTCGCTGGCACCGATGGCTCCAACTCAGCTGCGACGGGAATCTCGGATACGCGACAACTCGACGCCGGCGACGAATCCGTTCGCGGATCAGGGGGCGAGGACGCATCGGTGACCGTAGAGCGCAAGGACGGACGTATGCCGTCGGCAGCTGGCACCCACCCCCGGATCGTCGATGCCTATTTCGATCCGGATACAAGCCCGGGAACGGAGGCACGCCGAACTCCGTGGACACGCGATTCGCTCGAAGATCAACCATACAGTGTGACCGGGCCTGGCAAAGACCAGCACAGTTTCAATCGCTTCGATCCACACGCGTCCCCTCCGCCATCAGAGAGGAATGACCGCTTGGGCGACGGAGCGGCTGGCAAGCCCACACGCACTACCGCATCACCCCCCCAATCGATTCCACCCGCCGTTGGTCAGCCATCCGACGCCAATATGCGTGTCAACCGTGGCACTGAAGCGGGTACACAGGATGAAACGTCTTCTGGTCAGCCCCCACGAGTCCCGACGCCTACGCCATGGAGCGGTGCACAGGAGCAGACCCCCCAGCGCTGGGCGTTACCCTCGGCGTGAAGTCCATGATCCTGGGGGTCGGCACGGTCGGCGGTGTCTTCCTTTTCTATCCGGTGGTCGCCGCAAATGCACGCGATTCAGGGCACATCGGCGCCGAGGTCGCCACGGTCCTATCCGGCGCCGCCGCTGCCGGTTTCGGCCTGCTCACGTTCGAACGGCGCGACAGGGCCGCGGAGCGACGCCGTGCCGTTCGGCCTGTGATCGATCGGCTCGGTGCCGCCGGTCACAGGGACAAGCGAGAATTGTGGCGCTTCTACGACAAGACCCGTGACCGCATCGCACCGCCACTCCTCATGGAGTTCGATGACATCGTCGCCGCCTCGAAGTCCATCGATCCCACGTGCAAGGTGGTGTTCGTCGATCAGCATCTGAAATCTGCTGCCGCTGTGCATGGTCCGGATGTCATCAGCGAGACAGTCGACTGGAGCCGCGTGCGTTCGTTGATAGCCGCAGTACGCCAGGAGACCGGCACAGATGGTGTCGCACTTGCTCAGCTCACCCGGATTCTGCAGAACGCGGGACTGTCGGCTACTGAACGCCGCACCTTTATCTTGGTGGGAATCGACGACAGGGAAACTGCGGAGCTTTGCCAGGATCTCGAGCAGATTTATCGCGAGACATCGTGGCTCCACGCTTCATTGCTGCCCCTGATTCCCGGTTACGACGGGCGCGAGCTAGCCATGAGTGGCGCCGCCGCATTGCACACTGATCTCGGTCGGTAGGCCGTGCATGACTATGCGCAGCGTGCCGCCCGCAGGAAAGACGCCGGGAAGGAGTGGCGCGCAAATGCCGCGAAGGCTGCGTATGAGTATGGCGAGAAGGTCCGAGCCTGAACGTCCACCGGTCGCGCGCGCCGCCGTCTCGCGAGCGTGTTGGACCTTCGCGATCCCTAGCACCCTTTGGTCGCACCGCTTACGGATACCAGCGAGCCCAGCGACCACCTCGAGGACGGCCCACCGGCGTAGCCCCCGTCCTCAGGCGATCCGACACCAGCTCACGGACCACAGACCAACCGTTTGGGATGGCCGTGCATCGCGAGGAACTCCCCCACCCTTCATTTTCCGACCCGTCTCGCGTCGCGTCGCGCGAATAGCCTCGCACAGTTTCCGGCACCACCGCGGAGGGTTCCCGAGATGCGCCATCGACGGTTCGATATCTACATCCGACGCTTTCGATCGGAGGAAGCCCGCTTTTCCATGCTGACACGTGAGGAAGATGTGGAAATCAGTGCCCTACGCGTACGAGGCTGGACGATCTCCCAGATCGCCTGGCACCGGCCGTGACCGCAAAACCATTCGCGCGTATCTGGCCGGGAAGCGCACCCCCCGGCGTGCGGAAACGGCATAGGTCGGACCCGTTCGAACCGTTCGTCGACTACGTAACCGCCCGCTTGAGCGAGGACCCGCACCTGTGGGCGCAGACGCTGATGGACGAGTTGGAACCCCTCGGTTACCCGCTGTCGTATCAATCGCTGACCCGCAACATCCGCGCCCGCAAACTACGGCCCGTCTGCCAGGCATGCCGGACCGCGACCGAACGCTCCA
>NZ_BDAZ01000118.1 GCF_001612725.1 Nocardia anaemiae NBRC 100462
TCGTGGTCGGGTCGACCACGAGCGCGGTGCCGGGATTGCTCCCGGTCCGTTTCTCGTGGCCGCCCGCCGAACCGGACGTGCGAGTTTCCCCGCATCCGGCTCTCCATGGAGATCATGCTGGCGTGGCTGCTTGTTCGAGTTGCGCTGCGCGGACACTCCAGGGTGTCGGAATCGTGTTCCCCCGGTACCGGTATCGCTCGATGGCGATATCGCAGGGGTTGTAGAGCACGGTCCCATTCTCTTCTGGGCGCTGCACCGGTTTCTCGGTGAGGAATCGGCGTTTGATCTTTCGCCAGCCCAGGCGCGGATGTCTGTTCTTGAGCCATCGGGCCACCGCCCACCACGTGTAGTGGTCGAGGTAGCTGAAGGTGGCTGTGGAGACCCCGTGTCGGAAATAGATACACCAACCCCGAACGACGGTGTTCAGGTGTTTGAGTAGTCCCTCGAGCGTTTTGTAGGGTGATCCTTTTCTGCGGGTGATGAATCTGACCTTCCCGACGATCGAGTGCAATGCCTTCTTCGAGGGGTAGGTGTAGACCATCATGTGGTTCGTGCCAGCCTTCTTCCGGCGCTGGATGCGCCAGCCGAGGAAGTCGAACCCCGAATCCATGTGCACGACACGGGTTTTCTCCGGCGACAGGGACAGCCCCATCGGCCAGAGCACATCAGCGACCTCGGTCCTGATCTCGTGGGCGTGGTGTTCTGCCCCATAAACCAGGACAACGAAGTCGTCCGCATAACGGACGAGGCGATAGGTCGCGAATCCCTTCCGGCGCAGGTATTTCCGACGCGCAGCGGGGGCTTTCCGCCCAGCCACGTCGCCGTCCCACTTCTCTTGGAAATAGACATCCAGCACCGACAGAGCGATATTCGCCAGGAGCGGCGAAAGGATTCCGCCCTGCGGGGTCCCCGTCGGGGTGTCCCGGTCGGTTCCGTCCTCGGACAGCACTCCGGCCTTGAGGAAGGATTTGACCAGGGCAAGGACACGATTGTCGGCGATCCGGTGACGCATCCGATCCACTAGAGCGGTGTGGTCGATCCGGTCGAAACAAGCCTCGATATCCGCCTCCAGCACCCACTGATAACCACGGGTGCCCAGGTAATGGATCTCGGCGATCGCGTCCTGAGCGCGTCTGCGCGGCCGGAACCCATACGAACTGGGCTGGAAATCGGCCTCGAAAATCGGCTCGAGCACCAACTTCAGCGACGCCTGTACTACCCGGTCCGCTGTTGTCGGTATCCCCAGCCTGCGCTTCTTCGTGGGATTACCCGGTTTCGGAATCAGCTTCTCACGCACCGGATCCGGGCGAAACACCCGTTCCTTCAGCGCGGTCCGCACCTGCGACAACAACGCGACCGACTCCTTCGGGATCGAACGAGGAACCACCCCGTCGACACCCGCCGTTCGCCCGCCTTTGTTGCCGTGGACCCTTTCCCAGGCATGCACCAGAAACGCAGGATCGTACACAAGGTTGTGCAGATCATCGAACAGCCGACCCGCATCACGGGTCGCCCACCAGTGCAGCTTGGACTGCATCCGACGTACCCGCAGCCAGGCTTCGTCGAAGTCCGGCCACAACTCACCCGTATTCACAAGTGCCTCCGTCCATTACAGCTCCAAACCGCGATATCCACTGGGGTCCTTCGCCATGTGACCGGCTTTCCCGGCCTCGGACTACTACGACCCCTCCGCCCCACTCACACCCCCATCAGCCGACGACGAGCCTTCCCCTCGACGACCACTGGCCATGGTCACCGAGGGACGAAGCGGAGTGGTTCCCGTGTTCACTGCCATCCATTCGGGACAGGAGGTGGCCAGCTCTGCCCCTGCGGCATCGTCACGACTACGCCGCAGACCTTCACCGTGACCTCCCTGCCGACATTCGTTTACCGGCCACAGGAGTTCCCGCCGCCGCGAACGAATCCGCAACGACGGTGCGCACCGCAATTCAGCCCAGATCCACCGAGTTTCGAGCTGACGGGACGCTTGAGGGGCTTTACACGCTGGTTCCTCACGTCCACCTTTGTCCCACGCTTGCCGGACCCGCATCATTCGGCGGTACTGACACGTCCCGGCTTTGTCAGGGCTGCTCCCATCCTCCCCGGCGTCTCCCGGATCAGACTGCCCTCAGCTACAGCGATCATGCTGCGACACAATCACTTCGGAGTCATCTCACCTCCAACATGGATAACAGCGCCTCACGGCGCACCCG
>NZ_BDAZ01000119.1 GCF_001612725.1 Nocardia anaemiae NBRC 100462
AGCCAGATCGTCACCGGCAGCAACGCAAGCGCCACCGACACCGCGGCCGCCATCAATCGGCTCACGAACCAGTACCTCTACAACATCGCCGGAAAGAAATACGCTGGCTCGGCCGCCGGGGCGTCTGCGGCCGGGCAGAAGGCAGTCGAGGTCGCGATGGCCCAACAGGGCGATCCGTATGTGTGGGGCGCCGAAGGTCCGAATTCCTTCGACTGCTCCGGGCTCATGCAGTACGCCGCGGCTCAGGCGGGCGTGAAGATTCCACGCGTGGCGTCTGATCAGTATAAGCAGTTGCCGAAGGTCAATCCGGCCGACATCCGCCCCGGTGACCTGATCTTCCCCGACGCCCAATTCAACAACGGCAATCCTGGTCACGTCATGATGTACATCGGAAACGGTCAGTGCGTCGAGGCGCCGCATAGTGGCGATGTCGTGAAAGTGGTCAATCTGCCGCGCGGTTATCACGCCACCCGCTGGTCTTGACAGGCGAACGCCGATCTCATCGGCCTTTCAGTAGCCTACGTAATGCCCGCCTTGGTGCATCGCCTGGATGCCCGGAACATTGCTGACCGAACCGTAGCGGGCGATGGCATAGCGCACGCCCGCGATGATGTTGTCGACCGGATTCCAGATATCGCGGTGGCCCGGCAGCGCGTAGGCGTTGAAGGTGGGATCGATGGTCTGCATCAGACCCTTGGACGGAGTTCCCTTGGCGGCATTGCTGTCCCAGAGATTGATCGCATTCGGATCGCCCGCGGATTCGTGCTGGATGATCGCGGCGATATCGGCGGGATTGATGTACCGGGTGTCGTAGCCGTTGGCGGCCAGGATGCGCAGGGCGTCGTTGATCCACTGACCCTGACGACCGGACGGGCGCGTGCGCGGCGGACGTGCACTCGAGCCGCTGGTGCTCGGCTGGGCTCGGCGCTGCGGCTGCCGGGTCGGGCGTGCGTTCTGTAGGAACCGGTCCGCTAGCGCGGCAACCTTGTCCGCGGTGATCGCCGCCGCGGTCTGCCCCTGTCCGAGTACGGTGCCCGCACGCTGTAAGGCATTGCTGAGTGTGGTGATCAGCATTTGCCGCCCGGCGGTGGTATCGGCGACGCCACCGAGCGCGGTCATGGCCGTATTCACCTCGGCGATAATGCCATCGATGGCGGCGCGGCCCCGGATGGTGCTATCGGCGGCGCCGCCGAGCAGGCGGCCGAGTTCTGCGTTCAACGATTGCGTCGATTGCCCGCGCCGCGCGGTGTCGAGATTGTTCGCCGCATACTGTGTGCCCGATTCGCCGGGCCATGAGGTCGGTTGTCCGCCGCCGAGCGCGGGTGGTGCGTACGGCTGACCGGTATCCGCGGTCGGGTTGGTGTTGCCGTACTGGGCGGCCATGGATGCCAGCGCACCGAGCGCCGCCGCCGCGTACGGTGCGCCCGCACCGAATCCGGCGAGCGCGTCGGGGCGGGCGCCGACCGGTGATCCGGTTGCCGCGGTTGCCGATTCGGCGATCGGCGTCCCGGCTGGACTGCGCGCCGCCGCGTTTGCGGCAGGCTGCTGTGCGAGAGCGGCCGGTGTTCCGGTCGGTGTCCGCGCCGGACTGCCTCGCGTCGCGTTCCGGCGTGGTGCGGATGTCGTTGTGCCGGGCCGGGTCTCGTGGGTGTTGTCGAGGCTCGGATCCGGCGGGTTTCGCTCTGGGGGTGCCATCAGTACGGCTCATATGGTCGGCCAGCGCGTACTGCCTTGACACCCGGCACATTACTGACCGAGCCGTATCGGCTGATCGAGTAGCGAACCCCGGCGACAATATTGTCGACCGGGTTGTAGATGTTCGTGTGCCCGGGTGCAGCGTAAGAATTGAACGTCGGGCCGATGGTCTGCATGAGGCCGATCGACGGTGTGCCCTTAGCGGCGTTGCTGTCCCAGTTATTGGTGGCATTGGGATTGCCGCCCGATTCGTGCTGGATGATGATCGCGATGGCCTGCGGATCGATCTTGCTGATGTCGTAGCCCATCTGCTGCAGCACCTGCAATGCCTGCTGGATCCAGTCACCGACCGTTCCGCCGGGCATCTGGCCAGTAGTGGTACCACCCGAGTACTTTTTCCCGGCGATGTTGTACAGATATTGATTGGTCAGTCGATTGATCGCATTGGCAGTAGCGTTGGCATTGGCGTTGCTGCCGGTGACGATCTGGCC
>NZ_BDAZ01000120.1 GCF_001612725.1 Nocardia anaemiae NBRC 100462
GTCGCCGCTCTCGATCGGACGTTTCGCCGATGCCGGTCCGCTCGCCGCCGCTCACCCGCGCCGGGCCCCGCGCGGACCGCCGATCCCGGTCGGACATCTCCTCGATATCCGAGCGCTCGACCCGGTCCCCGGTGGGCCGCTGCGCGCGCTCTTCCGCGGGCCGCTCCCATGCCGCGTCCTCGGGGCGCCGCTTGCGTCGCACCGGCGCCTCGTCCCGTTCGCGCACGGGTGGCTCGTACTCACCTGCCATGTATTGCTCACCCCGCCAAGGCTTTCGGAATTGTCGCGTGCTCCGGCAGGATCACCCCGCAACCGAGCGAGGCCGCGAAGGCCGCCGCCTGATAGCGGTAGCACCGCCGGATCTTCAACCGCGCCTGCGTGGACAGGTCGCGGGTAATGGCTTCGATGCGCGGCAGATCACCGCGCAGGGGCTCGGTGATGGTGACCAGCGCCCCGAAGCGGGTCACACCGTGACCCCGGGCTTGTTCCTCACGGGCCTGCTGGGTGGCGCCCACCCGCAGGGTCGCGGCCGCCGAGACGACGCCGCGTTCGCTCTGCTGGGCCACCAGCGCGTTCTTGAAATCGTCGTCGACGATTTCGGCGGCGTCGGCGGCCGAATGCGGACGGTACACGATGGCGATGCGCTTGCGCGGCACTTCGGGATTCGGTGCGAGCAGCCGCTGCAGCACCCGCTCGTCCACCGCGCCCTCGGGTGCGGCATCCATCTCCCAGGTGACCGAGCGGCCACCGTCGTGCACCAGATGATCCCACTTCTCGTCGTGCGAAACCGGTCCGGCATCGGCCCAATCCAGTCCGTGCCCTTCGGGTTCGCCCGCCGCGACCTCGAGATCGGCCTGCGAGGCCGGATCGTAGCTGCGCCTAATGAACGAGATGACCTCATCGGCCGACATCGGCTGGGCGCGCACGCCCGCCTCGGCCAGCGCGGCACAGATGCCGGGGAGCCTGCGCCCGATCTCGACGGCCTCCTCGGCCGGATTCTTACGGCGCTCTGCGGTGGTCGCCTTGAAGGTGATCGCGACGCGCGGCAGCAGCTGCACGCGTTCCTGCGGCAGCTCGGTGGCGAGTTCGTACATCACCTGCTGCGCCAGCTCCGGCGCCTCCGGACGGGTGATCGTGGCGACCTCGGTGAGCAGCCGGTTACCGGTCTCGGGCACGGTATCGATCACCGGGACGACGGCGACGATGTCACTGGTCTGGCCGACCGAGGCGAGGAAGGTGCCCCAGGCCGAGACCCAGCGGTCGATGACCGGCTGATCCACCGCCTCGTGCCCCTGCGGCCAAGCCCGCAAAACCACTGTGTACTGGGCGAATTGCGGTAGGTGGATCATGCCGAAGCTGTAACCGCCCGCATCGATGCCCTCGTAGAGCTTCGAGGGTGCGAGCAGACCGGGTAGCCGCGTGACACCACCCGGGATCCGGGAGAACCGGCCGCCGCGATACACATGCTCGCCGCGGCTGCGGGAGCGCATCCAGTTGAACATCATCAATCCGTTCTCGTATCCGGAGCGGCCCCCGGTCCGCCACACCAGTGGAACCATCACGACGACACCGGTGCCGCCAACGATCAGACCCCACTTGAACCCGCCGACCATCGCACAGATCAGGGCCGTGATCACGACGACGAAGCCGATGACGGTCTCTTCCCAGCGCAGACCGAAAAGGCCTGCGCTGCGCGGCTTCTGCCACAGCCCGTACGCGCGGCGCTCGTAGGTATCGCTCGTCGTCATCGTCATCGCGGAATGGTGCTCCTCCCGAGATCGGGCGAACG
>NZ_BDAZ01000121.1 GCF_001612725.1 Nocardia anaemiae NBRC 100462
ACCCGACACCGCAGTGGTCGCCGGAGGCCGCGGTGGCCTTCATGGACTATTACGGCATCCAGGCGCAGGCATTATCGGTGTCGGATCCGGGGGTGTCGTTCCTGGCCGGTAAAGAGGCCAGCGATATGGCCCGCTATTGCAATACCTATGCCGCGGCGCTGTTCCGGTCGAATCCGACGCGGTTCGGTGCGTTCGCCGTGCTGCCGATGCCCGATATCGCGGCCTCGATCGCGGAGGCGATCTACGCACTGGATGAACTGCACCTCGACGGTGTGATCCTGCTGTCGGCCTATGACGGTGTCTACCTGGGTGATCCCCGCTTCGAACCGCTGATGATCGCGTTGAATCAGCGCAATGCCTACGTCTTCGTGCATCCGGCCGCGATTCCGGATACGGCCAAGCCGAAGCTGCCGCTGCCGGACTTCCTGGAGGAGTTCACCTTCGACACCACACGGGCGGCGACGATGATGATGGTCACCGGAATGACCCAGCGCTATCCCGACATTCGCTTCCAACTCGCGCATGCGGGCGGCACCGTACCGTTCCTGTCCTGGCGCATCAGTGTCGCGTCGCAAACGGTAATCGGCGAATTGTGGCCGCAAGATCTGCCGAAACCGTCGGTGCTGGATATGCGGAACCAGATCTCGCGGTTCTACTACGACACCGCGCTCAGTGGTTCGGCCGCCGCGATGTCCGGGGTGCTCGCCGTGACGAACCGTGATCACATCGTCTTCGGCTCCGACTGGCCCTTCAGCGCGCTCACGCTCCCGCAGAGCGGTTCACACGATCCCGCGCCGGGGCTCAGCGATATCTTCGATGCCGATCAGCGCATGGAGGTCGAACACCACAATCCGCTGCGGCAACTGCCACGACTGGCCGCGGCCGTCAACGGCTGATCACAGCTGGGGTTGCGGCGGCAATTCACTGGATACCAGCTTCTGCGCGCTGCGCTTGTTCATGCCGAACATCCGCAGCACATGCAGGGTCATCTCGTCGGTGAGCGCTCCGGCGTCGGCTTCGGGTCGGGCGTCGAGCAGTTGCAGCAGTCCCAACAGTGCCCCACCCGCGGCCATGATCGCCATATCCGGGTCCATCGGCTCGAACCGGCCCGCCGCTTGGGCAGCCATGATGTCGCGGCGGGCGCGCGGGGCCAGGCCCTCGTCACGCAGCAGCACCGACGTACCGGAATTCAGGATCACCCGCACGCCCTCGGGGATCTGGCGCTGCAGCCGCCCGGTCATCCGGAAGCTCACCGCGAAAACTTCGGCGGGATCTTCGTACAAGGCGACGATCTCGTCGCGCATCTCGCTATAGATCTGCAGTACCGACCGCACGGCCTCGTCGAACAACTGCTCCTTGGATTGGAAGTGGTTGTAGAACGAGCCGAATCCGACATCCGCCGCATCGGTGATCTCCTGGATGCTCACCGCGGATCGCCCCTCCGACAAGAACTTCCGCGCCGCCCCGATCAACGCATTGCGCGTCCGCTCACGCCGCCGGTCGATGCGGTTGCCCACCACACCTGTCACCATGTCCTCTTCCCTCGATTCCGTTATCGGAATCGTATCTGATAAAAGAATCAGAGTCGATTCGCGGCCATCGTTTCGGATTCGGTTCCGGCTGAACGTAACTATCGACGTAACACCTCCTCCTTCTT
>NZ_BDAZ01000122.1 GCF_001612725.1 Nocardia anaemiae NBRC 100462
GGGATGCTCTGCTCGTACTGGAAGACGTTGTGGGGGTCGTACTCCGCCTTGATCCTGCGCAGCCGCTCGAAGCGCTCGCTCCCCCAGTAGGCGGTCTGCCACTCTTGCATTCCGAGATTCGGCACGTTGACGTAGGCGCCGTCGGTGTAGGGCCGCAGCGCCTGACTGAACTCGGCGGTCCAGGCCTGGGCCTGCGAGGTCAGCGGGTCGCCGACGCCTGGTTGTGTTGAACGAGTCCCCCAGGCTGCGCCGATCTCGCCGTAGAAAAGCGCGTCGCGATGCGCGAACGCCGTGCCGCCCGGGGGCTCCGTCTTGATCGCCCCACCGAAGGCATCGACGAAGTAGTTGCTCTCCTCTGTGGGAGCGTGTCGCATGAAGTCGCCGATGATGTCGATCGCCTGCTTCGGGAACGGCTCTTTGACGAACTGTGAGAAGAACTTCCAGTTCGCGGGCTCTTGCGCGAGCGGGACCTGGGCTCCGGCAAAGAAGTCGCCCCAGTTACCGACCTGCGCCGTGACATCGGGCGTGCCGACCGACAGGATCGGAGCCAGCATCTCTGTGGCCTGTGCCGCTGCACCGTCGGCAAGCCACGCGGACAGCAGGATCTGGGACTTGTGGATCTCGAGCTCGGATCCTAGACGGCTGTCGGCGGACGGTACCGTACGCTGCCATGCTTCGAAGACCCCGTACAGGTCCCCGAGTCCATCCCATGTCGCCTGCACATAGGCGAGATGCTCGAGCGGATGCACCTGATAGGTGAGGTGTGTGACGATCCCGAAGTTGCCGTTTCCCGCCCCGCGAAGCGCCCAGAGCAGGTCCGAGTGGTGCTGCACGTCCGCGTTGATCACCTCGGCGCAATCGTCACCCGATGGGACGACGACCTCGGCCGCCATCAGGCTGTCGCAGGCCATGCCGAGCCAGCGGTTGAGGGGCCCGAGGCCACCGCCGAGTGTCGCACCGCACAGGCTCACGCTGCCCTCGCTCCCGGTGGTGACCGCAAAGTTCTGCTTCGCGAGCGTCGTCACCGCTTCCAGTTGGTTCAGCCCGGCACCGACCGTCGCGATACGAGCGCCGGGGTCGATCTGGACCGATTTCAGCCCGCTGACGTCGATCACGATGCCGTTGTCGACATTCGACCAGCCTTCGAGGGCGTGGCGGCCGCTGCGCACCCGCAACGCGACGTTTTGCCGGCGCGCCCACGTCAGAGCGTTCACCACATCCTGGGTTTCCTGTGCGAAGACGATGACCAGCGGATAGTGAGAAAAGAGCTGGTCCCAGCCGAGTCGCGCATCCGTGTACGCCGCGTCACCGGGACCGACGATGTGGCCGGTCAGCGTCGCGGGTGGGCATCCCGGGCCTTTACTCGGGTGGTCCGAGGCGTCGATTCCCGGGGCGCTTGCGTCCGCAATATCCGGCGTGTCTGCGGCCGTAAGACCCGAGACGACGACTGCTCCGACGCCAGCGGCCGCCGACGTCCTGAACAGGTCACGGCGAGAAAGATCGCTCAAGGTTCAGATCCTCTCAATCGGTCTACGCCAGTGCCGGGCCGCCAAGGGAACTCTTACCCGCTGGCCGCCGAAGAG
>NZ_BDAZ01000123.1 GCF_001612725.1 Nocardia anaemiae NBRC 100462
TCGGGACTGTGGATTTAGGGGTGTTTCCGGCCTGATTCGCTGAGTGATGCTCAGCGGGAAGGGTCGATGATGACGACACTTGATCCAGTGACGAGGAAGAAGAAGCCGGCCGAGGCTTCGGCTGAGGAGTTGGCCGCTCAGGAGCTGGTCCGGATGGCCAAGGAACAGGGCCTGTCGCTGACGGGGCCGAACGGGCTGCTCAAACAGTTCACCAAGACCGTGCTGGAGACGGCGTTGAACGAGGAGATGACCGAACACCTCGGCTTCGACAAGGGTCAGGCACCGGCCGAGCGCGAATCGAACAATGTGCGAAACGGGACTCGTTCGAAGACGGTGTTGACCGAGGCGACCGGGCAGGTGCAGATCGAGGTGCCCCGAGATCGGGACGGGTCTTTCGAGCCGCAGATCGTCAGGAAACGCCAACGCCGTTTGACCGGGGTGGACGAGATCGTGTTGTCGCTGTATGCGAAAGGACTTACCACCGGCGAGATTTCGGCGCATTTCGCCGAGATCTACGGGGCATCGGTGTCGAAGGAGACGGTGTCTCGGATCACCGACAAGGTGATCGCCGAGATGCAGGAATGGTCGGCCCGGCCGCTGGACGAAATCTATGTGGCCGTGTTCATCGACGCCATCGTGGTCAAGGTCCGCGACGGCCAAGTCGCCAACCGGCCGATCTACGCCGCGATCGGAGTCACCGTCAACGGCGAGAAGGACATCCTCGGATTGTGGGCCGGCACTGGTGGTGAAGGCGCCAAATTCTGGCTCGCCGTGCTCACCGACATCCGCAACCGCGGGGTCAAGGATGTGTTCTTCCTGGTCTGCGACGGGTTGAAAGGGCTGCCCGACGCGGTCGGCAACGTGTGGCCGCTGGCGACGGTCCAGACCTGCATCATCCATCTGATTCGCAACACGTTCCGGCTGGCGGGCCGTCAGCATTGGGACGCGTTGCGCCGGGACGTGAAACCGATCTACACCGCACCCAACGCCGACGCGGCCCGAGCGGCACTGGACGAGCTCACCGAGAAGTGGGGCACGAAATACATTGCGATCACGCATCTTTGGGAGAATGCGTGGGAGGAATTCATACCCTTCCTCGACTACGACATCGAGATACGGCGGGTCATCTGCTCGACGAACGCGATCGAGTCGTTGAACGCGCGTTACCGGCGTGCGATCAAGGCGCGTGGTCATTTCCCCACCGAGCAAGCCGCCCTGAAATGCCTGTACCTGGTCACCCGATCGTTGGACCCGACCGGGGCGGGTCGGGCACGATGGACCATGCGCTGGAAACCCGCGGTCAACGCCTTCGCGATCACCTTCGCCGACCGCTGGCCCGACGCCCAAACCTACTGAAAGAAACCGCCGGAAACACCCTTGGCGAGATAGTCCCC
>NZ_BDAZ01000124.1 GCF_001612725.1 Nocardia anaemiae NBRC 100462
CTCGGCAATCGCGTTGCGGTGCTGGTAGTTCCGTTGTAGATGCTGCTGGTGGCTGTGAGCGTGGTGGAGTCGGTGTGTGGCGTGCTGTTCCCGCATTTGTCGGGGGTTCGAGTCGACGGCGTGGAGGCCCGCGGAGCGACGATCTGGTTCGATGCCCGCACCGACACGGGCACCGCCACATGCCCGAGGTGCGGGACAGCATCCGAGCGGGTTCACAGCCGATACGTCCGGTATCTGTCCGATTGCAGCGTGGGCGGGCGTGCAGTACGTATTCGCTTGCAGGTACGGCGATTCCGATGCCTTGACCGGCAGTGTGCCCAGGTGATTTTCGCGGAGCAACTCGGCGAGCTGGCCGGGTGGTATCAGCGCCGCAGCAACATGCTGACCACGCTGCTGACCAAGGTCGGACTGGCGCTGGGCGGTCGGGGCGGTCACCGGATGACCCGCCACCTCGCAACGGAGGTGTCGCGGTCCACGTTGTTGCGCCTGGTCCGAGCAATCCCGTTGCCGCAAGTCGGCGCGCTGCCTGCCGTTGGCATCGACGACTTCGCCATCCGGCGGGGGCGCATCTACGGCACGATCATCGTCGACATGGCCACTCGGCAACCGGTCGATCTGCTCGAAGACCCGCACCTCCGACACAGTCGCCGACTGGCTGCGCGAGCATCCGGAGGTCCGGGTCGTCTGCCGCGACCGCGGAGGCCCCTACGCCGATGGCGCCAGCCGCGGTGCACCCGCTGCGATCCAGGTCGCCGATCGGTGGCATTTGTTGCACAACCTCACCACTGCGGTCGATCGAGTCGTTCGTGCGCATCGTAAATGCCTTGTCCTGCAAGAGGATACACCTGTTTCCGGCCATGAACCGGTGACGCTGGAGGCTGAGCCTGCGAACTCGGGATTCCGGGCCGAGACGATCCGGCAGAGGTATACCGACATCCACGAGTTGTTCGCCCGCGGTGTGAACATCACCGTCATCAGCGAGCGGTTACAGCTGGACCGCAAGACAGTTCGCCGCTACCTGCAGGCCGAAGACGTCGAGCATCTGCTCACCCCTGTCCCCAAACGCGGCAGCGCTCTCGATGAGCACACGCCCTATCTGCGGCAACGCTGGGACGAGGGATGCACCAACGCGCTGCGCCTGCTCGAAGAGCTGCGGGAACGCGGCTACAACGGCAGCCACCGCTCGGTGCGGCGGCTGGTGCAGACCTGGCGCACCGCCACACCACCGCCAGCGACGAAAACCCTCGCGGCGCCGACACCGCGTGACGTCGCCGGCTGGATGATGCGACCGGCGACCGCGCTGACGGACGACGAAAAACAGCAGCTGCAGC
>NZ_BDAZ01000125.1 GCF_001612725.1 Nocardia anaemiae NBRC 100462
TGGCGCGTCCCCAATGAATGAGACCGCTCGGTATTAGAGTCCTGTTGGCCCTGGTGAGGGCTGGAAGGGACGATGAGTGACATGGCTGGACGGAAGCGGCATTCTGCGGAGGAGATCGTGCGGAAGCTGCGCCGTGCCGACGAGTTGGCGGCGGCGGGTAGGTCCGGGGAGGAGATCGCCGCGGAGCTGGGGATCTCGGCGGCGACGATGTACAACTGGCGCCGCCAGTACGGCGGTGTGGACACCGACGCGGCGAAAGAGCTCAAGGAGTTGCGGGAACAGAACGCGCGGTTGAAGCGACTGCTGGCCGATGCGGAGTTGGAGAAGGACGCGCTGCGGGAGATCGCGAAGGGAAAATTCTGAGCCCAGCGGCCAAGCGCCGCGCTGTGGACATGCTCAAGGACGTGATGAGCGTGTCGGAACGGTTCGCGTGCAAGGTGGTTGGGCTGTATCGGTCCACGTATCGGCGGCTGCCGGTCGCGCAGACCCAAGCCGATCCCGACGCTGGTTTGCGGGCCTGGCTGCGCGGCTACGCCACGAAACATCAAGGCCATGGGTTCCGCCGCGCGTGGGCGGCGCTGCGGTTCGACGAGGGCAGCTCGGTGAACAAGAAGAAGGTGCATCGGCTCTGGCGCGAGGAAGGCTTGCAGGTGCGCGAGCATTCGCCGCGCAAGCGGGCCGGGTGCTCGTCGGTGCCGCTGGTCGACGCCGACGCACCAAAGGTGGTGTGGGCGTTGGATTTCCAGTTCGACTCCACCGTCGACGGGCGGGTGGTGAAGATCGCGTCGATGATCGACGAGCACACCCGTGAGTCGCTGCTGCATCTGGTGGAGCGGTCGATCACCGCCGAGAAGCTGGTCGCCGAACTGGAGAAGGTGTTCACCGCGCGCGGCGGCCCGCCGAAGGTACTGCGGATGGACAACGGTCCGGAAATGATTTCCCACGCGTTGCAACAGTTTTGCTCCGATCGGGTCGGGATCGTCTACATCCCGCCGGGCACGCCGTGGAACAACGGATTCATCGAGTCGTTCAACCGTCGACTGCGGGCCGAGTGCCTCAACCGCAATCACTGGACGAGTCTGCTCGAGGCCCGGGTGGTGATCGGCGACTTCAAGCTCGAACACAATCGACGGCATCGGCATTCGGCGCTGGGCTATCTCACCCCGGCCGAGTACGCTGCCCGCTGCGGCCACACCCACCACCCCGTGGCCTGCGACATCAACTGAACCTGGATCGAATACCACCCGGCTCTACTACCGGGCGGACTCGATATCGGGGACTCGCCA
>NZ_BDAZ01000126.1 GCF_001612725.1 Nocardia anaemiae NBRC 100462
CTAGCTGTACTGACCACAGACGTTGGTGACGGCGTGGCGAGCTGACATAGCGAAGACCTCCGAGTGAAGTGCGAGCTGTCTAGGAACGCACCGAACTCACCGGAGGTCTTCGTGTCTCACCGTAATACCCCGCTGTCGGAACTGGGTCGTTTGCGTCTTGCGCGCTGTGTTGTCGAGCAGGGTTGGCCGTTGCGGCGGGCAGCCGAACGATTCCAGGTCTCGGCGACCACCGCAGCGCGCTGGGCTGGTCGCTACCGGTTGGCCGGTGAGGCCGGGATGGCGGATCGGTCCTCACGACCGCACCGCAGTCCACGCCGGACACCCACACGCACCGAACGCCGCATCATCAAGGTTCGTGTCCTGCGTCGATGGGGGCCAGCTCGCATCGCTTACTTGCTGGGGCTGCAGCCCTCGACGGTGCACCGGGTACTGACCCGCTACCGCCTGGCCCGGCTGCGGTGGCTGGACCGAGCCACCGGCCAGGTGGTACGCCGCTACGAACACCCCGAACCCGGTGATCTGGTCCATATCGATGTCAAGAAACTCGGCAAAATCCCCGACGGCGGTGGATGGCGTGTTCTGGGAAAGGCCACCGGAAAGCGGAATTCTCACGCGCACAGCACAATCCGCAGTGCCAGCCGCCACACCGTGGTCGGCTACCACTACCTACACACCGCGCTCGACGACCACTCTCGACTGGCCTACACCGAACTACTCACCGACGAACGCAAGGAAACCGCCGCCGCGTTCTGGGCCCGCGCCGAGGCCTGGTTCGCAGGCAACGGCATCACCATCCGAACAGTGTTGACCGACAACGGTTCCTGCTATCGATCCCACCTCTTCGCCGCAGCCTTGGGCACCGTGAAGCACAAGCGAACCCGCCCCTACCGGCCGCAAACCAACGGCAAGGTCGAACGCTTCCACCGCACCCTCGCCGACGAATGGGCCTACGCCCATCCCTACCGCAGCGACATCGAACGATGCGCAGCCTTCACCGAGTGGCTCCACACCTACAATCACCACCGCGGCCACACCGCACTCGGCGGCCATCCGCCAGCCAGCCGCGTCACCAACCTCTCAGGGCAGTAC
>NZ_BDAZ01000127.1 GCF_001612725.1 Nocardia anaemiae NBRC 100462
GGCTATGGGCGTGTGAGTCGGCGTGACATGGTCATGATCATGGCGATGTAGACCATGGCTTCGTGGTTGGTGGGAAGGGTTTCGTAGTCCCGGACGCAGCGTCGGTGTTTGCTGATCCAGGCGAAACTCCGCTCGACCACCCACCTGCGCGGTAGCACAACGAAGCCGGGATCGGTGCGTTTGACGATGGCCACTGCCAGATGCAGGACTTTCTCGGCCCAGATCACCAGCCTGCCGGTATAGCCGGCATCGGCCCAGGCCAGGGTGATGGTGAAGAACCGTTCCCGCATCAGCGCCAGCAGCCCGACAGCACCGTCGCGGTCCTGGATGCTGGCCGCGGTGACCACGACGGCCAGCAACAATCCCATCGTGTCCACCGCGATGTGGCGTTTACGGCCTCCGACTTTCTTGCCGTTATCCCATCCGCGTGATCGAGTGGGCACGGTGTCAGCGCCGCGCACCGATTGGGAGTCGATGATCGCCGCGGTCGGGGTCGGCTTGCGCCCGGCGCGGATGCGGATCCGCTCACGTAGTACGTCGTTGATCCGTTGCCACACACCGGCTTTCGTCCATCGGCAGAAGATGTCGTACACCGTCGTCGGGGGCGGGAAGTCGTTGGGCAGCGCCCGCCAGGCGATCCCGCCTCGCACCATGTAGAACACCGCGTCCAGGACCAGGCGGCGGGGATGCTTCTCCGCGCGGCCACCCTTGCCACCGGTGTTGCCCGGCGGCGGCAGCAACGGCTCGAGCAGCGCCCACTGCTCATCGCTGCACGAGGACGGGTAGACCGGACACGGATGTACCGGTGAGATGCCGTCGTGGGCTGGGCATGACGAACACAAGCAGGTAGGCAATACTGGCACTCGAACTCCTGGCGATCTGGTCTCGACAACCGTTGATCTACCAGGAGTTCTTCATGTCCAAGGAATGCCACGCCGACACGAACATCATTCGGCTGCAACGATATTCGACATCCCCGCCACCAGCTCACCCGGCACCGAGCCACACCGAACAGCCTCAGTCAGCGCCACCGCATCCACCC
>NZ_BDAZ01000128.1 GCF_001612725.1 Nocardia anaemiae NBRC 100462
AGGACCAGGTGGCGCACTCCGTGTGTGGTCACCAGATGCCGTGCCAGCAGCGCACCCAAACCACCCGTACCACCGGTGATCAGCACCGTCCCATCCGGATCCGGCCGCCGCGGCACCGTCAGCACAATCTTGCCGACATGGCGTGCCTGCCCGAAATAACGGAACGCCTCACGAGCCTGCCGCACATCCCACGCCGAAACCGGCAACGGAGCCAGGCCACCCTTTTCGAACAGTTCGGCTAACTTCCCGAACATCCCCGCGACCCGATCGGCGTCCACTCGGGTCAGATCAATCGCCTGATAGCGCACACCGGGATAAACGTCACCGATCGTGTGCGGGTCGCGTATGTCGGTCTTACCCATCTCCACGAACCAACCACCGCGTGGTAGCAACCGGAGTCCTGCATCGACGAACTCGCCCGCCAGCGAATCCAACACGACATCCATCCCGGCACCGCCGGTCGCCGCCAGGAACCGCTGCTCGAAATCCGTGGTCCGCGAATCGGCAATCCGATCAACATCGACACCCAGGCCGCGCACCGTCGCCCATTTGCCACGGCTCGCCGTCGCATACACCTCGAGTCCCAGGTGTCGCGCCAACGCCACCGCCGCCATGCCGACCCCGCCAGCGGCGGCATGAACCAACAACCGCTGCCCCGCCCGAACTTCGGCAACCTCCACCAACGCCAACCACGCCGTCAAATAAACCGTGGGGACACCGGCGGCTTCGCTGAACGACCAGCCCGACGGGATGCGCGTCAGCAGGCGACGATCCGTGACCACCATCGACCCACCGGCGGGCGCAAGCCCCATCACGGCATCACCGACCCGAAGATCCGAGACCTCCGCGCCGACCTCGACCACAACACCGGCCACATCCGACACCAGGCCCGCCCCATCAGCAACCACCCCCAGACACACCAACACGTCCCGGAAGTTGACCCCCATCGCCCGAACATCAACCCGAACCATCCCAGCGCC
>NZ_BDAZ01000129.1 GCF_001612725.1 Nocardia anaemiae NBRC 100462
CGCGATAGACTCAGAACGGATCGTTATCAATCGGCAGGGAGGGCACGTGGCGCCGGATACGGTGAGCCTGCGGTACTTCCTGGTGCTGGCGCAGGAGTTGAATTCACCCGCGCGGCCACACGGATCGGAATCGCACAGCCCGCACTCAGCGCCCGGATGCGCCGATTGGAGGCGGAACTCGGTACGGCCCTGCTGGTCCGCGACACCCGTAGCGTCGTGTTGACCACGGCCGGTGCGGCTTTGGCGGAGTCCGCGCCGCCCGCGTTGGCGGCGCTGGACCGGGCATGGGACATCGCCCGGAATGCGGCGGCTGGTGAACTCGGCACGCTGCGTATCGGATACAGCCTCAGCGCGGGGGCCGAGACGGCACCGGCTCTGGTGGACAGGCTGATTCGCAGCAGCCCGGGACTCGAGGTCGGCGCGGTCCCGATGGCGACACCGGAGATCTCCCCCGCGGTCGCCGAGGGCCGCATCGATGCGGGGATCACCCGCGGTGAACAGCCGGGCCGTGGCGTGCGCCGGTTCCTGCTGCGGCGTATGCGCGTCGGAGTCCAGCTGGCGCAGCATCATCCGCTGGCCGAACATCCGGAGATCGAGATCGCCGATGCGGCCGCGTATCCGCTGCGGCTCCCGGACCGTGCGGCCAACCCCGTGATCCACGATCAGCTGTCCGCACTGTTCCGAGACACCCGGCCGAGCCCCCGATTCCACACGCCCGCAGTCTCTTTCGACATGTCTCAGCGCGACCTACACGACGGACTCACCCTCGCCCCGGCCGGAGAAGCCGCGGTCGCGACACAACCGGTCGGCCTCACCTGGCGACCGCTGCGGGGCGCGCCCAGCCTGACGCTCCACCTGGTCCTCCCCCGCGAGCAGTCGCCAGTACACCGCCGCATCCGTGCCGTCGCCAAAACCCTAGCCCACGAGCTGCACTGGCTGCC
>NZ_BDAZ01000130.1 GCF_001612725.1 Nocardia anaemiae NBRC 100462
TTCGGGTTCGGCGGTTGTGCCGCAGGGCAATGTTGTGGCGCCGCCTGCTCCGGGGGCGGGTCAGGGGCAGCCGCCTGCTGGGCAACCGGCGCCGCAGGCTCAGGCTGCGCCTGCTGAGGCTGCGCCGCCTTTGGTGGATCCGGATACGGTGGCGGCGTTGGCTCCTGCGGCGTTGTCGGCGGGGGCGATGGCGTTGGGTGTGTTGCCGATGCTGGCCTCGGCGTTGGCCGGGCTCGGTAGCGGGGGCGGCAATGGTGCTGGTTCGGGGACCGGTACCGGTGCCGATGGTGGTGCGGATGGGTCCGAGGGTGGGTTGTCGCCGGAGGCGCAGAAAGCGTTGCAGGCGTTGAAGTTGCTTGCCGCTGTCTATGGTGACGGTAAGACCGATGATCCGGAGGTCAAGCAGTTACGTCAGCAGTTGGGGATCAACGGGACCGGTTCGGGAGCGACCGCGATCAAAGCGCGGCAGTTGTTCCAGAAAAACGCGGCGACCGCGTTCAACAACCTCGACAACCAATTGGCTTCCTACATCACCGGTTTGGCCGGTAACCACAAGGTCGACAAGAAAGCGGTCACCGCGCTCATCCGCGAGGTCAACGTCGCCCTGGCCGAACTCGGCCCGCAGGCCTACACCAAGGCCGGACGCCAGAAGGTCCACCAAATCCTCACCAACGCACTACAAAAAGCC
>NZ_BDAZ01000131.1 GCF_001612725.1 Nocardia anaemiae NBRC 100462
AGTACCGCTGGCGCTGGAAGGCATAGGTGGGCAAATCGATCCGCTGAGCACCGGTACCGGTATACAAACCGGCCCAATCAACGTGAGCACCAGCAACAAACAATCCGGCAACCCCGCCCAACGCAGCCGACACATCCGCCCGACCACGACGTGCCAAAGGCGCCAGCACAGGAGCCACAGCACCCGCACCCGCCTGCGCGTCGTCGAGTGTCTGGGCGATCATCGGAGTCAGCACCGCATCAGGCCCGACCTCGGCAAACCTCGAAACACCCGAATCCGCCATCGCGGCGACCGCATCAGCGAATCGCACCGTCTCACGAACCTGCCCCACCCAATACGACGGATCAGTCATCTCATCGGTGATTCGGGCACCTGTGACCGTCGACACCAGTGGAATGCTCGGTGGCGCGAACGTCAAACCTTCTATCGCCGAGGCGAATTCGGCCAGCATCGGCTCCATCAACACCGAATGGAAAGCATGCGAAACCCGCAATCGGTGTGTGCGCCACCCACGCTCGACACACGCCTCGACAACAGCGGCGACATCATCTTCGACACCGGAAAGCACCACCGACGATGGACCATTCACCGCCGCGATCGACACCCCACCGATAAGCAGCGGCAACACATCCGCCTCCGACGCACCGACCG
>NZ_BDAZ01000132.1 GCF_001612725.1 Nocardia anaemiae NBRC 100462
GTGCCTTGCGGCGGAAGTTGTTGCAGCAGTAGGGCCACGTCATCGGCGTCGGGCGCGGTCGCGGCCTGCTCGATCAACCAGGTCGACAGTGGCTCGTCCGCGGCGATGCCGGAGCCGATCGCGCGCACACCGGATTCCGTCGCGGCGTCGCCGCTGAGCCGGAATGCGGCGACCTGCCACCCCTGCTGCCGCAATCGCGGTATCACCCCGGCTCGGATCAACGAGGACTTCCCGGTACCGGAACGTCCGACCACCGCGGCGAAACCGCTCTGCCGCAGCGTCTCCCGTACCCGCGCGATATCGTCGTCCCGCCCGTAGAAGAACTCTGCGTGCTCCTCGTCGAACGGCGCCATACCGCGATACGGGCTCGACAGCAGCGCCGGATTCAGCCGCAGCACCTCGTCGATGGGAAGCATGAACGCGGTGCGGGTATAGCGGCGGCGGTCGGCGGCGACCGCCATTCCGGTCACGGCATGCGCCTCGGTGTCCCAAACGGCGGCGCCGCTGAACCCTTCGGTGATCGGCTGCCCGCCGGTCGCTGCCTGCAGTTGCACCCAGCCCTGGCTTTGCGGGGCTCGAAACTCGCCGGACACCCAGACACCGCCGGGCATCTCGGCCGGAAA
>NZ_BDAZ01000133.1 GCF_001612725.1 Nocardia anaemiae NBRC 100462
AGCACATGTTTTCACCTACCGGGCTATCACCGTCTACGGCGGGCCGTTCCAGACCACTTCGACTAACACGAACTTTTCTGACTGTTGCTCGACTCGGCAGAATCAAGAAAGTGAGCCCCACTACCCCAGCTAGACAACGACTGCCGTCTATCACATCTAACTGGTTTAGCCTCATCCGCTTTCGCTCGCCACTACTCACGGAATCACTATTGTTTTCTCTTCCTGTGGGTACTGAGATGTTTCACTTCCCCACGTTCCCTCCACACACCCTATATATTCAGATGCGGGTAACACGACATCACTCGTGCTGGGTTTCCCCATTCGGAAATCCTCGGATCTCAGCTCGGTTGACAGCTCCCCGAGGCTTATCGCAGCCTCCTACGTCCTTCATCGGCTCCTGGTGCCAAGGCATCCACCGAACGCTCTTAAACACTTACAAACAAAGATGCTCGCGTCCACTGTGCAGTTCTCAAACAACACACAAGACTGAAACCCGATGCAGCACCAGCACTTCCGAAGAAGCCGGTATGACTGCGGCCCAATCTCGTCGTCATCTTGCCTGGAAAGAACGC
>NZ_BDAZ01000134.1 GCF_001612725.1 Nocardia anaemiae NBRC 100462
GTTGAGCTCGTCGAGAGAATCGACGGTGGTGTAGTCGTAGCCCGCGGTGACGGGGTCGTAGCCTCGGTCCAGCAGCACCAGGTTCCGGAAGCCCATGTCGTGCATGGGCATCAGGTCGTAGCGGGTGTGCGAGGAGACGTGCAGGAAGTCCTGCGGCGTGGCGTTGAGGGTGTCGAGCATGTACTCGAAGGCCTGGTAGCGCGGCTTGTAGGCCTGGGCCTGCTCGGCGGTATGGACGGCGTGGAAGTCTGCCCCGAGCTTCGGAACGCTGATGTCCAGGAAGCTGTCGTCTGCGTTGGACAGGATCACCAGCTTGTAGTTCTCGCCCATGAGCTTCAGCGCAGCCGGCACGTCCTCGTGCGCGACCCAGCCGCGTACAGCCTCAGCGAACTGCGCCCCGGCGCCTTCGGTCGGCCCAATGCCCCACCGCTTACACACCCGGTCAAAGGAATCCTGAAGGATCTGCTCGTAGGGCTTGTAGTCGCCGCAGACCTCGTCGTACCGGTACCCGCGGAACACCTTCTTGAACGCGGGCCACTGCTCCTCAGGAAGACGGCCCCCGAGCAG